>NZ_VCJR02000001.1:810000-1809694 GCF_009712425.2 Aquisalinus luteolus | reverse complement strand
CGCCATGACCGGATCATGGACTGGGAAGACGGGATCGATGTCATCGACCTGTCGACGCAGGGCCTGCGAACAGGCGTCGAGACCGCAGCCGATGCCTTCGCCAAGCTGAGTGTCGTGCAGGACGGGGCCGACACAGTCGTGTCCATCACCGGCGATACCTACAACTCGATCAGGCTGGTCGACGTCGATACATCGGACATCGATGTGAGCGATTTTAACTTCGGATAGGGGAATCGACTTGCCGGCGCTATGACGAACTTTTCGGTCGGCCGACGCCATGCATGCTGAGCCTTCACGCCGCGCCGCAGCGTGAGGAGGGGTACTTTAATTTCACCGCGCAGGTCTATCCTGCTCCTGCGCTCGACCGACAAGACCAAGTATCTTGCCTCCGTCGAGCAGTCGACGGGCATGTTTACCGTCGACAACATGCCGGAACAGGCGGCGGCATCCCTCAAGGATATCCAGGGAAAGATTTGTAGGCAGATGAGTATATTCGAAGAAACATTCGGCTATGCGCCGAAGACGGTGCAGACCGTGCCGGGCCGCGTAAATATCATCGGTGAGCATACCGATTACAATGGCGGGGCCGTGCTGCCGGCGCTGGTCGACCGGTCGATGACCGTGTCGCTTGCGCCGACCGATGGTGATACGCTGCGTATCTATTCTCCGGGTTTCGACGAGATGAAGGAGCGCCCCGTGGTGTTCGCCCGCGATGGCCACTGGTCGGATTATGCCGCGGCCGCCTTTGCCTTTCTGAGTGACAAGAGCCTGTTCAGGGGCGGTGCAGACATCACGCTGGAAAGCGATATTCCGGCAGGCACGGGCCTTTCCTCCTCCGCTGCCCTGCTGGTTGCCTGCCTGAAGGCCGCCCGCGCCATCGGCGTCTTTGACGAGGACGACAAGACCATTGCCCTGTGGGCCCAGAAGATCGAGAACGACTACCTCGGTGTGCCGTGCGGTATCATGGACCAGATGGCAGTGGCGCTGGCCGAGCCCGGCACGGCCCTGTTCCTCAATACTCTGACGCTGGAGACGGAAAAGGTAACGCTGCCCGAGGGCCATGTCATGGCGGTCGCCCATTCCGGTGTCCAGCGCCGCCTCGACGAAGGGCGCTATGCCGTGCGCCGTGCAGAGTGCGAGGAAGGCAAGAATCTCCTCGATGAGCCGAACCCCTGCCTGATGGATGATGCAACATTCGAGCGCGCCCTGAAACTGGATGAGCCGATCAACCGGCGCATGCGCCATCAGTGCACGGAGCACAAACGTGTCCTTGCTGCTGTCGATGCTATCCTCAAGGGTGATGTTGGAGAGCTTGGCCGGTTGATGGATGAGAGCCATATCTCCATGCGCGATGATTTCGAGATTACCCATCCGGTGCTCGACGAGATGGTCATCCGCGCCCGTCATCACGGGGCGCTGGGCTCACGCATGACCGGTGGTGGATTTGGCGGCTGCTTCGTCTCCCTCCTGCCGGAAGACAAGCTCGCCAGCTGGCAGGAAGCGATGAAAGACGAGTTTCCTCAGATTACCATGATCTGACCGGCGAGGTTCCTGCTCAAGTTAAAAGCCCCGCTTTTGGCAGGGCTTTCTTTGCACTCTTGAAAAGCCGGGGACTGCTATTCGCCGGGCTTGCCGAAATCGGGGAAACCATCTTCCGTCCACGTGAACGGATGCAGGAAGGTGTGCCTGTCCGGATTGTCGAGCGGGTTGCCCTCGATCTCCTTGTAAGTGCGCGCGTGATAGACGAGCACGTCCTGTCCATCCGCCGTCTTGGTGAAGGAGTTGTGGCCCGGGCCGAAGCGGCTGACATCCGGGTTGGAGGCAAAGACCGGTTCCTGCGATTTGTTCCACGAGGCCGGATCCATCAGGTCGGCATCTTCATCCGCCCACAGAAGACCTACGGCATAATTGTGATCGGTGGCGCTCGCGGAATAGGTAATGAAGATGCGGCCGCCATGCTTGATGACGGCAGCGCCCTCATTGACGTAATGGCCCTGGATTTCCCAGTCGAGTGTCGGCTCGGTCAGGATGATCTCGGGGCCAGTCAGCTCCGTCGCGCTTGCCATTTCCGACATAACCAGGCCGGTATTGTGATGCTCGCGCGGCAGGCGTTGGGCCCAGATATAATAGCGCTTGCCGCGATGCTCGAAAGTGGTAGCGTCGAGGGAGAAATCATCCATGTCACTCAGCACACGACCGTTTTCAGTCCATTCGCCCTCCAGCGGATTGGCAGAGGGATTGGAAAGCGCATACATGCGGATGTTCCAGATGTTCTCCGCCTCGCCGGCAGCGAAATAGATGCGCCAGGCACCGTCAACCCAGTGCAGCTCCGGCGCCCAGATATGATGGCCCATCGGGCCGGTCTCTTTCTTCTCCCAGATAACCTTAGGCTCGGCATCCTTCAGCCCGGCAAGTGTGTCCGAGGCACGGATTTCCAGCTGGTCATAGTCGGGTACTGTCGCGATGAAGTAATAGCGGCCATCTTCGCCTTGGGTGATCCACGGGTCTGCACGTTGTTCGATAAAAGGCTGGCTATCATTGATTGCACTGGCTGCCATTGTTTCCTCCGCAGTCTGTTCAATATCGGTGTCGCCGGCTTGCTGGCTCATTTCCTCAGTCTCCGCTGTGGAAGAGGCGACTTCCTGCGAGGAATCTTGATTGCTGCAGGCCGCCGCTAAAGCCAGGGGCAGCACAGACAGAAGCAGGTATTTTTTCATTGTGGTGTTCCCTGTCGCTATGCGGATAAAAATATTCTCTCCACCAGCCCGGGCAAGGGCTGTAGCCGATGAAAACCGTTGCAGAAACAGGAAATCAGGGTGAGGCGATTACTGTGCGCCGCAACTCTCGCGCACGATCAGCTCGACCGGCAGGAGTGTCGTATCAACACTCTTTCCTTCGATCCGCTGTAGCAGGAGATCGACCATGGTCTTGCCGCCATCCTGAATTCTCTGGCTGACGGTCGTCAGCGACGGGCCGAAGGAGGAAGCAATCAGGATGTCGTCATAACCGACGATGGACACATCCCGTGGTACTTCCAGTCCGGCATTGCGCAGGGTGGTGATCGCGCTCATGGCGATGACGTCGCTGGCACAGAATATCGCGTCGAACTTCACACCGGACTGCAGCATTTTTTCTGCCGAAGCACGCGCTTCGCGCGCGTCAAATGGCGCTGAGAAGATGAGAGACTCATCAACTGCTATCCCGTTATCGGAGAACGCCTTGCGATAACCTTCCTGGCGCAGGGCGATTTCCGGTTCAGCCGGGTCGCCAAGGAAAGCGATCCGCTTACGACCGATTTTCATCAGGTGTTCGGTGGCAAGCTTGCCGCCGGCGACGTTGTCCGTGCCGACGACGATGTAATCGTCTTCGCGCAGGTGACCGCCCCAGACGACGACCTGAGGGTAGAGATCGGTGAAGCTGCGCAGCGCTTCAAGGTCCTGTCCCTGGCTCATGATGATGATGCCATCGGCCCGGCCGCACTGGATCGAATTCGTCTCCACGCCCTTTGCCCACGGTGCGCGCTTGGTCAGCAGCATGTCGTAATGGCGTTCACTCAAAGCATCGGCGAGTACGCCGAGCATGTCGAGATAGAACGGATCCGACATGTGCTGGCGGCCATATTCGGCTAGCGGGATCAGCACCTCGATCGTCCGTGTGCGCTTCTGGCGCAGATTGCGAGCGTTGATGTTGACCGTATAATTCGCGCTGCGGGCAATCTTGAGGATGCGGTTGCGCGTGTTCTCGTTGACGAGTGGCGAGCCGGACAGGGCACGAGAGACGGTCGATTCCGAGACCCCAGCCAGCTGGGCAATCTCGAACATGGTCGTTTCGGCCGTAACGGGTCTGGGCAATGTTTTTGACATGGAAAGCATATCACGCCGCATTGCAAGAAATTGCAAGGTCATTGCATGATCTTGCAATCCATTTCATTTGCCAAAATCCATACTTTTGATGGTGGATTTTCAGTTTGCAGAAATCGGCCATAATCCTTCGCGCTGCAACATTTCGGCGGGCGTATTCGATACGGTGCAGCGCGCTGGAATATGCCTCCCTGAGTTGTTGCCAGGTGAAGCTGATCAGGCAGTCCTGGTGACGAACACGTTCCACGACAGCGGCTTCAGGGTCGCTTTGAGGGCCTCGCCATCGACGCTGACGTGAGAGTGGGCAGCAGGCTGTACCCGATCCGGCGTGTCCTTGTCGTTGATCGCTTCCATGTCCGCGTGATGCAGCTCATGGGCCTCGATGATTTCGCGGTTGCCCAGCCCCTTCAGCACAGCCTCGAATTCCATCTCTTCCGTCTCGTGACGGTTCAGGGCGAAGATCGCTGACTGGCCGGTCTCGGCATCGTAGATGACGCAGGCGACGAGATAGGGCGCTGTCTCGCCGCAGGCTTCGAACGTGCCGGTCTCGACCTGCGTGCGCAGCACGGTGCCGTGGCCGAAGCGTGAGGACAGGGCGAAAGGGTGGAAGATGGTCTGGCGCCACGCCGGGCCGCCGGTCTCGGTCATGATCGGGCCGATCACGTTGACGAGCTGTGCGAGGCAGCCGGCCTTCAGCCGGTCGGCATGGTTCATCATTGTGATGAGCGCACCGCCGACGATCAGCGCATCCTCGAAATTATAGACTTCCTCGATCAGCTTTGGCGCAGTCGGCCAGCCGGGGCGGCGCAGATGCTCGCCGTGATGGGTCTTGTACCAGACGTTCCATTCGTCAAGCGACAGCATGATGCGCTTCTTTGAGCGGCGCTTGGCAGCAACGGCATCGGCGATGGAAGTTACCTCAGTGATGAAATTGTCGAGCTTGTCGATGGTCGTGGAGAAGGACAGCCAGTCATCGCCCGTGTCTTCCTTGCGGAAATACTGGTGCAGGGAGATGTAGTCGACTTGATCGAAGGTCAGGTCGAGCACCTCGTACTCCCACGCGCCATAGGTCGGCATGTCGCGGAAGGAGGAGCCACAGGCCGCAAGCTCCAGCCCATCACAATCCCAGCGCATGACCTTGGCCGTTTCCTTGGCGGCGCGGCCATATTCATAGGCCGTCTTCTGGCAGATCTGCCACGGGCCATCCATCTCGTTGCCGAGGCACCAGAACTTGATGTCATGCGGCTCCTCATAGCCATGCTCGCGGCGCAGGTCCGACCAGTAGGTGCCACCCGGATGATTGCAATATTCCAGCAGATTGCGAGCCTCGTCCGGCCCGCGCGTGCCGAGATTGACGGCGAACATTGGCTCGACATCGGCGATCTTGCACCAGTTCATGAACTCGTTCGTGCCGAACTGGTTGGTCTCTATCTCACCCCAGGCAAGGTCTTTCTTGACCGGGCGCTTGTCCTTCGGTCCGACGCCGTCTTCCCAGTTATAGCCGGACAGGAAATTGCCGCCCGGATAGCGCACGATGGTGGGCCCCAGCTCCTTGGTCAGCTCCATGACGTCGCCGCGGAAGCCGTTTTCATCCGCCGTCGGATGGCCCGGCTCGTAAATGCCGCCATAGACGCTGCGGCCCATATGCTCAACGAAGGTGCCGAAGACTCGCCGATCCAGCGGGGCGACGGGAAAATCGCGGTCGGCGACGAGGCGGGATTTCAGCATGGGGTCAGTCTCCGTTTACAGATTGTCGAGGATCGTGTTGATGCGCCGTTCCATGTCGGCAAGGGTCTGGTCGACCGGTTTGGCGCCGGTGACGGCGGCAGCGGATTCCTGCCCGACGATGGTCTCGATCGGGAATTGCCGGCGGATCGATTTCGGCAGCGGCTGCGCATTGGCGGCAAGCGGCGCGAGGTTTTCGCGATGGGGCAGGGCGAGCCAGTCGGCGCTGTCGATCGTTTCCTGAAAGACCGGCAGGTGCCCGGTGCGCGACCAGTGGACGTTCTGCTCGGCGAAGAACTCAAGGAAGCGCAGGGCCGCCTCGCGCTCTTCCGGCGTGCGCGACGGATCGGCCGGCATCACCCAGTTATGGCCATCGGCATAGGTCACGTTGCGGCCATAGAGCTGCGGATAGGGATAGACGGTATAGCCACTTTCCAGCGCGTGGCCTGTTTCCTTCGAGGCCTGCTCGAACGTGCCGACCATCCAGGTGCCGACGAGATAGACGCCGCCCTGACCGTTGAGGAAGCCGGAGACAGATGCGCTGTAGTCCTGGTTCTTGGTGGTCATGTCGCGTTCATAGATTTCGCGGAACAGGGAGAGGGCTTCGGCGGCTTCCGGCGTCGTAAAGTTCGCCCGGCCATCTTCCGTATAGGGAGAGCTGCCCTGCTGGTAGATGAAGGTGTAGAAATTGCGCGTGAAGGAGGCGTATTCATTCGCTGTCGCCTGCACGAAATAGGGCTTGCCCGTGCGCTGGCGGAACTGCTCTGCCTGCGCGAACAGCTCTTCCTTGTTGGTCGGCAGGATCGGTTCGCCTTCCTCGACCAAGCCCGCCTCGCGGAACAGGTTCATGTTGATATGCCAAAGCGGCGCCCATGTATCGATGGGCAGGCCCCAGAGCTGGCCATCGATCTCCACGGCGCGGCGGGCGGCATCGGTGAAATCCGCCGTATTGATACCCTGTTCGGCCATTGCATCGCCCAGTGGCAGTAGCAGGTCGCGGGCCTGATAATCGGAGATGACGGAGCCATGCATGGTCACGAGGTCCGGTGCGTCATTGGCGGCGAGCTGCGCCGTCAGCTGGTCATAGCCGGGCCAGAACACGACATTGCGGTTCACGCGAATGTCGGGGTTCTCTGCCTCGAACGCGTTGATGATAGAGGTCATGATCCCGCATTCACCCTCGGCGGCGGCGATGTCGGTCCTGCCGCCATAGTCGGCATCGCAGGCGCCGAAGAAGCGCTGGATGCGCAGCTCGGTGCGCTCGTCAGAAGGCGTGCAGGCAGCGATGACCAGAAGGAGGAAGAGGAATGCGCGTCTCATCGGCCGGCGGCCCCCGCAACGGCCTGGATGATGTATTTCTGGAAGATCAGATAGACGATCAGGATCGGCAGGGCGGCAAAGACGGCCTGAGACATCAGGAAGCCGAGCCCCTCTGTCTGGGCGAAATTCTGCTGGGTCGAGGCGATGCCGACCGTAAGCGTGAACATCTCCTTGTTCGTGCCGGAGATGAGCGGCCACCAGTAATCGTTCCACGCGGTCAGGAAGACGAAGATGCCGAGCGTCGCCTGCGCCGGGATTGTCAGCGGCAGGAGGACTTTCCAGAATACGGTAAAGCGCGAGGCACCGTCGAGCAGGGCGGCCTCGTCGATGTCTTTCGGGATCGCCTTGAAATATTGCGTCATCAGGAACACGCCGAAGGGCGTCGCCATGCCCGGGATGATCAGAGCGAAATAGGTGTTGTGCATTTCGACAGCGGAGAACATCTGGTGGCGGGCGATGATGACCGCCTGTTCCGGCACGGCGAGACCGAGCAGGACGATGATGAAGATCAGGTTGCGGAACGGGAAATCGAGCCGGGCGAAGGCGTAGCCCGCCAGCGAGGAGATAACGAGCACGCCCGTGGTCATGCCCAGCGACACGATCAGGCTGTTGATAATCCAGCGGAACACCTCGCCATTGCCGAAGATGTTGAGATAGTTCTCCAGCGTATAGGGCGGGCTGAACACGCGGCTTGTGTCGGCCAGCAGCTCGGCGTTCGATTTGAACGACAGGCCGAGCACCCACAGGAGCGGGATCATCATGATCACCGCGCCGATGATGACAAGGGTGAGGGCCGCCGGGTGCAATCTCATCGCGCGCATTACGCTTCCTCCTTCCGTGAGGAGACGAAATACTGCGCCATGGCCGCGACCATGATCATCGCGAACAGCACCTGCGCGGCGGCGGCGGCATAGCCGAGCTCCCATTGGCGCCAGCCGGTCTCGTAGATGAAGAGGACGATGGGCCGCGTCGCGTTATTGGGTCCGCCGAGGGTCATCAGCTGCGGCTGGCCGAACAGCTGGAACTGCAGGATGATCTCGATGACGATGACGATCATGGTCGTGCGACGCACGGCGGGCAGGGTGATGCTCCAAAGGGTGCGCCAGCGCCCTGCGCCGTCGAGGGCGGCGGCCTCATAAAGCTCGCGCGGCACCTGTTGCAGGGCGGCGAGATAGAGCACCATGGGCAGGCCGAGGCACCACCAGATCGTGGTGATGGCGATGGCAGGCATGGCAAGCTGTGGATCGT
Organism: Aquisalinus luteolus; assembly: GCF_009712425.2. Taxonomy (GTDB): domain Bacteria; phylum Pseudomonadota; class Alphaproteobacteria; order Caulobacterales; family Parvularculaceae; genus Aquisalinus; species Aquisalinus luteolus. Next base: position 1,801,541 of record NZ_VCJR02000001.1, on the reverse strand, counting down.
TCAGCCACGCGACAGGTGTCTGGCCCAGTGCTTCGCTGATCTCCCCCAAAAGGCCGCCATCAGGCAGGAAGACCAGCCGCCAGACGAGCGTCACAACGGTGACGGACAGGACGGTCGAGGAGAAGAATATCGTGCGCAGCACCGCCGCCCAGCGCGTCTGGAAGTTCAGGGCGAGGGCGAGGGCGAGGCCCAGTATCGTCAGGGTTGGGACGGTCAGGACAACGAAATAGAGCGTGTTCCACACGACCTCGCGAAAAATCGGATCACCGGCGAGGCGGGCGAAATTCTCGAACCCGACGAAACGCTCCACGCCGAACAGGTCGCCCTTGGTGAAGGAGAGCCAGACGCCAATCAAAAGTGGCGTGACGATCATCAACAGGAACAGGGCGAGATAGGGCGCGATGAATAGATAGCCGTCCCAGTCGACCGCCTTGCGGCGTTTGACCTTGGGTATGCTGGCCGTCTCGACGGAGAGCGTATCGGTCATTCGCCCTCCGCGTGCCAGCCCTTGCCGGTGGAATCGAACAGGTGGGCGCGGCTGGATTTGACTTTCACGGTGCAGGTATCGCCCGCCTTGACGGTGGAGCCGCCACGGTCTTCCGCCGTCAGCTTGTGGCCATTGCCAAGGTCGAGATAGATCAGGCAGCGTTCGCCGAGGCGTTCGACTACCTCCGCCGTGCCAGTCACCTCGCCGACGCCATCTTCGGCGATGCGGGCATGTTCCGGGCGGATGCCGACGGTGAAGCTCTCACCCTCGGGCAGCTTGGCCATGGGTATGGCTGTTAGAAGTTGCTCGCCATTGGGGAGGGCGATGGCGGCCTTGTCGTCCGTGCCCGCATTAACAGTTACGGGCAGCAGGTTGATGCGCGGCGAGCCGACGAAGGTCGCGACGAATTGCGTCGCCGGCCGGCGATAGATCTCCATCGGCGAGCCGATCTGCTCGATCTTGCACTCATTGAGCACGACGATGCGGTCGGCAAGGGTCATCGCCTCGACCTGGTCGTGGGTCACGAAGACCATGGTCGCGCCGAGCCGCTGGTGCAGTTGCGCCAGTTCCAGCCGCGTGCGGCCGCGCAGGGCTGCGTCGAGGTTCGAGAGGGGCTCGTCGAACAGGAAGAGCGCAGGTTCTTTCACGATGGCGCGGGCGATGGCGACACGCTGGCGCTGGCCGCCGGAAAGCTGGCCCGGGCGCCGGTCGAGCAGGGCGGTGATCTCGAGGCTCTGTGCCGCCTCATCGATCCGCTTGCTGATGACCTGCTTGTCGGTACCGACATTCTTCAACCCGAAGGCAAGGTTGTCGCGCACGGTCATGTGCGGGTAGAGGGCGTAATTCTGGAACACCATGGCGACGCCGCGCTCGCCCGGTTTGAGATGATCGACCCGGCGCTCACCGATATGGATCTCGCCATCGTCGACAGTCTCAAGACCCGCGATCATGCGCAGGATAGTCGACTTGCCGCAGCCGGACGGCCCGAGAAACACGACGAATTCGCCCGCCTCGATATCGAGCGAGACCTGGTCGATGACAGTCACATCGCCGAAGCGTTTGCTGATGCGCGAAAGCCGTACCCCTGACAAGCGCACCTCCCTTTAAGTGCTGGCCTTTATATTCTGCCCGGATTGCGGGCTGGCGTTATTGGCCTGTTATTATTGAGTATTTCGTGATGCCGCAGGGTAGTGGCGGTCATATTCTTGTCAATAAATCAGACCATGCAAGTCCAATGAGATCGTTTGCGTAACCCCATCCTTGCCCAGATGCGCATTCCAACCGATTGCGTAATCGGCTAGGCTGGTTTCCGGACCAAGACAGATGACAAGAACAATCGGGAGGTAACAGTGTCCACTATTCGTACAATCGCGCTGACCAGCGCAGCCGCCATCATGACTGTATCAGGCGCCATGGCCGCAGATGCCGAGCGTGAAGTATTCGGGACGCTGGAAGACGGCACCGAAATCGAGGCCGTTGTCCTCAGCACCGAAGACGGCATCACCGCCCGCATCATCACGCTGGGTGCGACGCTGCAATCACTCCAGACACCGGACAAGGACGGCACGCTTGACGATATCGTGCTCGGCCACGACACCCCGGCGGAATATCTGGCGACGCCGCAATATCTGGGCGCCACTATCGGCCGGTTTGCCAACCGCATCGGCAATGCGACCTTCACCCTCGACGGCACGGAGTATACGCTGGAAGCCAATGACGGGGACAACCACCTGCATGGCGGCGTCACCGGCTTCGACAAGCTGGTCTGGACGATCAGCGATATCAGCGAGGACGAGAATGGCGCCAGCGTGACCCTGAGCCTGACGAGCCCTGACGGGGCCGGCGGCTATCCCGGCACTGTCGAGGCAAGCGTGACCTACATGCTTGACGATGACGGTACGCTGACGATCGATCACCGCGCGACAACGGACAAGACGACCATCATCAACATGACCAATCACAGCTATTTCAACCTGTCCGGCCATGCCGACATGCGCCCGATCCTGGGACATGACCTGATGATCCCGGCGAGTGCCTACACGCCGGTCGATTCAGGGCTGATCCCGACTGGCGAGCTGCGCAGCGTGGCTGAGACGCCGTTCGACTTCCGCGAGCCGATGCGCATTGGCGCACGGGTGCGCAACAGCACGGACGAACAGATCATGCTCGGCCTAGGCTATGACCACAATTTCGTGCTCGATACCGCCGATGATGACATGGCGCTGGCAGCAAAACTCAGTGACCCCGTCAGCGGCCGGATGATCAAGATCTATACCGACAAGCCGGCGGTGCAGTTCTATTCCGGCAACTTCCTCGACGGCACGACGCCGGGCAAGGGCGGCACGCTCTATCGCCAGGGCGACGGGCTGTGCCTTGAGCCGCAGGTCTATCCCGACGCGCCGAACAAGCCAGACTTCCCGTCCGCGCGGCTGGAGCCGGGCGAGGAATATGTACACGTGATGAAGATCAAGACCGGCGTTGCCAAATAAGGGAACGCCCTGATGGAATCGAAAAGGCCGCCCGGTTGGGCGGCCTTTTTGTTTGAGTGCGGTGCGGTTACTACGCTTCGGCCCTGAGAATACGGACCTCATAGACAGGCGCGTCGCTGCCGCGGGTCTCGAACCGTACGGCGATCTTGTCCTTGCCGGCGGTCAGCTCAGGGGGCAGCACGTAATCGACGGCAACGAATTCCGGCTTGCCCGGTCCTTCGCGGCGTTCATTTGCGATCAGTTCACCCTCGACGATGACATCGAAGTTCTTGTTGGTCTCCTCGCCCCAGTAAAGGACCTGCAGGATCGCCGGGCCATCGGGCACGGCCATGTCGAACTCGATGTAGTTGCCGACACCCCACCAGGCTGTGCGACCGTTCTTGCCACCGAAGGCGATGACGTCCGACTGGTTCGTGCGGAAATCATGGTCGCGCTCCGGCTGCATCTCGCCGAGATAGATGACATCGGCGGTACGCGCTTCCAGCGCTGCCTTGGCAGCCTGTTCGGCGCGGAACTCTTCGCTCTTCGTTGCCCATTCATCTTCGGAGAATGTCGGGAAATAGACCGCCGTACGGTTCTCGTACTGATCGAAGAAAGGCGTCAGGGTCACCGCGGACGGCTTGGCATTGGCCATGCGATAGGTGCCGAAGGCGCCTGCGACCGGTGTGATTGACGCGCTGACATCATTGCCGACGAGGGCAGGCGGCAGCGCCGTCATTTCTTCCGTGCCCGGCCCCACATTGGCGGCTAGCACCATCGGGCCGTGACGGAAGGTGACCGTGTTCGGCTCGTCCGGGGATGGCTCTACGGCGAGCGACATAGGCAGGGTGAGGGCGATCTTGTCGCCTGCCTGCCAACGCCGCGTGACCTTGGCATGGCCGCTACCCGCACTGACCTCGATCGCCTCTCCGTTCACGGCGAGGGATGGAGCATCGCACCAGCCGGGCAGGCGGAAGGCGAGGGTGCGTTCTTCGGACGGTGCCGCATTGACCGTAAACGCAATGTCCTCTGACATCGGATAGTCGGTGCGCACGGACAGGCTCATGCCGCCCATCTTCCAATCGACATCGGATGGCATGTAGAGGTTGGTGTACAGCGTATCGCCGGACTGCCAATAGGCCGAATCACCATGTTTGGCATGGCTTTCCATGCCCGACCCGACACAGCACCAGAAACTTTCCGTCGGTTCGGAATAGGTCCGGCGCGAGCCGCTGCGCATCGGCATGAAATAGACGAACATGCCGGTTTCGGGATGCTGGTGCGACATGATGTGGTTGAGATACATGTTCTCGTAATCGTCGAATAGCGCCGGGTCCATCGACCAGCTGTAGAGATGCCGGCCGAGCTTCATCATGTTGTAGGTGTTACACGCCTCACAGGTTCGGTCCGTCAGCGCACCAGCGATGACATCGGGTGGCGGGAAATGCTCGCGCTCGGAGTTACCGCCAATGGCATAGGTATGGTGGTCGAGCACGGTGCGATAGAAGAAGCGCGACGTGTCCGCCTTCTGCGTCTCGCCAGTCAGTTCATAGATGCGGGCAAGGCCGATCAGTTTCGGGATCTGCGTATTGGCATGCAGTCCAGGCAAATTATTTTCGCCTTCAGCCAGCGGATTGAGCACCGATTTGTGGCGGATCTTTTCCGCCACGGCGAGCCAGCGCTCGTCGCCTGTCAGCGCATAGGTGTTGGCGTAGCTCTCGTTCAGGCCGCCATGTTCTGCGGCGAGAAGGCGCTGCATCTGTTCGTCATCGAGGCCTTCGAGAATGGTTGCGAGATAGTCTGCAAGACCGAGCATGACCGGTGCAGCCTGTTCGTTTTCGGCCAGCTGCCATGCATCGATGAGCCCGGCGTGAATCTTGTGCCAGGTATAGAGCGGCACCCAGCCGCCATTGATATCGAAGCCGCCGGTGCGGATATCGCCATTACGGATTTCCTCGAAGACGATCTTGCCATCGACGACCTCGCCATCGCGCTCCACCGTCGTGCCGCCGACATAGCCGTCGCCATGGGCCGACTGGCATCGGGCAAGTTCGGCCACGGTATAGTCGATGGCCTCCTTGACGCGGGCATCACCCGTCTGTGCCCAGAGCATCGACAGACCTGACAGGTAATGGCCGAGAGAGTGGCCGGCAATGCCGCGTTTCTCCCAACCGCCATAGACAGGCGCCTTCGGTTCCAGGCCGGCACTCCAGTGGAAATTATGCAGCAGGCGGTCGGGCTCGAGCGAGAGCAGGTAGTCCCGGTTTCGCTCGATCGAGTTGAGATAAATCGAGGGTGTCAGCTTCACATCCCGCAGCGGCAGGGGAGAGGCCTTGATTCGTGTATCCGTGGAGGCGAAAGCCCCAAAAGACCCCGCCAGCGCAATGGCGCTGGTCGAGGCCAGAATAAAGCTGCGTCTTGATAGCACTGATTACTCCTCAATGATGACGACAGCAACAGAGCGCGGCGGCAGGTCGAACGTCAAACGCCCGCGCGAATTGCTGCTTGAAAAGTCTGCCGGCACGACATTGTCCGGATTGTCGAACGTATTGTGACTGTCCATCGCCGGGGCGGTCAAGATGCTGCCGGATGCGGTGCCATTGATACCCGTGCGTACCGTGACTGCACCCTCCGGTGACAGGTTGACGAGGGCCATGACAAGCTTGCCATCTTCGCCACGGGCAACGGAAACGTCGACATAGGGCAGAGTGAATTCACCGATGGTGAAGTCATCGCCATCGACCGTTGCGGGCAATGGTGTCGCGTTGCGGAATGGTTTGTACATGTTCAGCAGGTGATAGGTCGGCGTGCGCAGCATACGCTCGCCATCGGTCAGGATGGAGGCCTGCAGCACGTTCACCATCTGGGCGATGTTGGCCATCTTCACCCGGTCTGTATTGCGGTGGAAGATGTTCAGTGTCAGCCCCCCGACCAGCGCGTCGCGGATCGAGTTCTGCTGTTCCAGGAAGCCCGCAGGGGAGCCTTCAGTGGAATTGTACCATGTGCCCCATTCATCAACATAAAGATCGACACGGTTGTCAGGATCGTATTCATCCATAATGTCGGTATGCTTGTCGATCAGCTCGCTCATGCGCAGGGAGTTTTTCAGAACCGATGCCCAGTCCTCATCCGAGAAGCCGATGGCATCGCCCTTGTCCTCCCAAGCGGTGGTGAAGGTGTAATAATGCAAGCTGATGGCATCCATCAGATTATATCGACCCAGCTCCATCAGGGCTTCGGTGAAGGCATAGTCATCGATATTGGCGCCGGTGGCGACGCGCTTGACTTCCTGTCCCTTGGTCCAGTCAGTGTCGATGAAGGTGGCGTAGCGATTATGCTCCTGTGCGGAGTATTCGGGCAGCATGTTGCCGCCACAGCCCCAGCTTTCATTGCCGACACCGAAATAGGGTACGTCCCATGGCTCTTCGCGGCCATTCTCGGCGCGCAGGAGGCCCATGGTCGAATCCATGTCGGTTGTCATATATTCGAACCAGCGGCTCATCTCGCGCGGCGAGCCGGAGCCCATGTTCCCGGCGACGTACGGGTCGGCCCCGATCATTTCCGAGAAATTCAGGAATTCATGGGTGCCGAAGGCGTTATCCTCGATGACCCAGCCCCAATGGGTGTTGATGCGGCGCGGACGATCCTCGCGCGGGCCGATGCCGTCGCGCCAGTCATATTCGTCGGCAAAACAGCCGCCCGGCCATCGGATAACCGGTACTTCCAGTTCTTGCAGCGCGGATAAAACATCATTGCGGAAACCATCCGTGTTCGGGATATCGGAATCCTCACCGACCCAGATACCTTCATAGATACTCCGGCCAAGATGCTCGGCGAAATGGCCATAGATTTCCGGTTCGATGGTGTCTCCCGGGTTATCCGCATCGATTGAGACAGTTGCTGTCTGTGCAAAGGCGCTGCCAAGCGCTGTAGATGCAAGCAGCATCCCTGTGGCCAGTCCGCTAAGGATTTTCATGTCAAACCTCCCTGTAGAAATTGAAGTAGATATTGAAGCGATGTCAGCCAGCTATGTGGCTGATGGAATGGTGATTCCGAGCCGGTGGATTTATAGATAAAAGCAGAGAGACTGAGCGTGCTTTCCCTCAGCACACAGCCTCTTGCACTGCCAGCATGGGCAGGGCACTTACCTTCCTCCCTGGGATGCCGCGGTGCAGCATCTTTGTTCTTGTACACATCGGATGTGTGTTTCGTATCTGAAAATATACAGCAATGAAGCTGGATTTCCATTTCTGCTACGGCTGATTTCCATTGAAACCGATTGCAAGATATATGGGCGCTTTGTGACTGATTTGCCTCACTTTTCCGACGTCATGCAATTACAAACGGTTGCATGTTTCAGGTGCTTGATCAGCGTTCTGACTAGATATACCGTCCGGTAAAAATACTACAAATCAAACCGTATTTTCCTAGGGAGGGATAATCATGATCAGGAAATTCGTATTGGCTTCTGCTTCTGTAATGGCGCTGGGGGCTTATGCTGTCAGTGCTTCTGCGCAGGATGAGGAAGTCGAGGAAACCGAAGACGTAATCGTCATTCAGGGCATCAAGCAGGCAATCCAGGAAGCAATCGCCATCAAGCGCGAGAGTGTGCAGATCGTCGATTCGGTTGTTGCCGAAGACATCGGCAAGCTGCCGGACAATAACGTTATCGAGGCGCTGCAGCGTATCTCCGGTATCCAGATCACCAACCGTGGCAGCGGCGAATCATCGGCGCTGTTCATTCGTGGCCTGCCGGACGTGACGACCACCTGGAATGGCCGCAACGTCTTTACCGCCTCGGGCCGTTCTTTGGCCTTGCAGGATATTCCATCCAACCTCGTCAGCCGGATTGATGTTTACAAGACCCGTGCTGCGGAACAGATCGAAACCGGTATTGCCGGCCAGATCGACGTGATGTCGCGTCGCCCGCTCGATCTGGATGGCTTTGAGCTTTCTCTTTCCGCCCGTGGTATCTATCAGGAACAGTCCGAAGAGTTCGATCCGAACGTGAGTGCCCTGATCAGTAACAAGTGGGATACTGACATGGGTGAGTTCGGTGCACTGCTGAACCTCAGCTATTCCGAGACCAATTTCCGCACACAAAGCATTACGGCGGGCGCCCTTATCCCGTTCGTGTCAGCTGAAAACCCGCCTCCGGGTTTTGTGCCGCTTGAGCGTATTTTCAACACGGACGGCCGTGTTGCCGAAAACCCGATCTGGCAGGCTGGTCTCGATCGCGGCCTTCCAACGGCTGCAGGGTCGACGCTGTCCTTCAATGGCGTTGACTATCCTTACGTCCTCGCCCGCGACGCGCTGTTCCAGGCCGATGGCCTTGGTGAGCGGGAGCGTCCTGCTGTCGTTGCTGCGGCACAGTGGTCGCCGAATGAAAATGCGGTCTACACTGCGGAGTTCTTCTATCAGGGCTATCGCGAGAACTTCTTCAACAATCTGCACTTCACCTTCGCAGACTGGTGGGGGTCTCTTGGTGCCGACCCGGCATCGACCGTGACCTATTATCCGGGAACGAACCTGATCAAGACACGGACGGTCGGGGCGCCATTCGGCTTCAACAGTGGCGACATTACCGAATCCCAGACGGACAGCTTTGTCTACGCGCTGAATGGTCAGTGGAATATTGGCGATCGTTTCGATCTTGAGGCTGATGTTTCCTTCCAGGAAAGCGAGTTCGAAACCCAGTTCCTCGCCGTACGTACCGAGCGGGTTCCTGCTTCGCTGACCCTCGACTTCAATGAAGACGATGGCCTGCCGGCATGGGAGTTCAATGACAACTCCGAACTGAATGATCCGTCCTCATGGACTGTTGCCCAGTTCTATGAAAACGCCGGTCGTGCCGAAGGTGATGCGGTTACCGTATCTGCCGATGGCACATACGATCTCGACGGCTGGAACGGCCAGACTTTCTTCCAGGAGCTGAAGTTCGGTTTCCGCTATGACGATCGCGGCGCAACCGAATTCGCACCGCCTCCTGGACCGACACCATTCCTTGGCGTCAACATGGACACGCTGCCGGAGGACTTCCAGTGGTATAATGAAGGCTTCTTCGATGGCCGTGCCAACACGCCGGAATCGTGGGTCGTGGCCAATGGTTACTACCTGCAGAACAATACGGACGAGGTGCGCGGCTGGTATGGCGTCAATCCTCTCAGCCTGGAGCAAAGCTTCGACATCCAGGAACTGACCCAGGCTGCGTACATCCAGCTGGATGCAGAATCGATGATGTTCGGTCGTCCGCTGCAAACCCAGTTCGGCCTGCGTTACGTCAAGGTCGAGACCGATATGGAGTTTACCGATCTTGCCAATGGCACACCCTACACTCGGTCTACGGACAGTGCGGAGGTGGACGACCTGTTGCCATCCTTCACTGCTCTCTACGATGTTCGCGACGACTTGCGCCTGCGTTTCAACTATGGCCAGACCCTGCGCCGTCCGAACTTCGTTGACCTGAACCCGAACTTCGGCCTGACTACCGACCTGACGGGCGTTGGCTATGGTAGCGGCAGTGGCGGTAACCCGGATCTGGAGCCTGTACAGGCGACAAACTACGATTTCGGTGTCGAATGGTACTTTGCCCCGGACAGCCTGTTCTACACGACCTTCTTCCGTCGTGAGATCGAGGGCCTGGTCGTGCCGCTGACGCGCCAGATCACCCTGCCGAATACGGGCCTCGAAGATTCAAATGGCGATCCTGTCACGAGCTTCGTTGTTACCCAGCCGGTCAACGCTTCCGACGGCGTCCTGGAGGGTTTCGAGATCGGCCTGACCTACTTCCCGGACTTCCTGCCGGAGGCTCTCGACGGGCTCGGTGTTCTGGGCAGTATCACGAACCTCGACTCGCGCCAGAATATTCCGCAGACCAACTCGGTTGGCGAAATCATCGGGCAGGAAGAAACCGCCTTCTTCGGTGTTTCCGACTGGTCCTACAACGTGACGCTGGCTTACGAGAACGGTCCGATCGGTGGTCGCCTGTCCTATGTCTGGCGGGAGAACTTCCTCAACAACAACGAGGCACGCATTTTCGCCAACCCGATCGGCATCTGGCGTCGCCCGGAATCGAGCCTCGACCTGCAGCTGAACTACGACATCAGCGATCGGGCCAGCATCTCCTTCGATGCGGTCAACCTGACCGACGAACTGGAGCAGTCTTATTACGACTATAACGGTGCCGGCGGGCCGGAGACGATGAACTTCGGCAACGTACTGATCGGCCGGAGCTTCGCTGTCGGGCTTCGCTTCAACTACTAGAGGCGCAAAAAAGTTTCCGAGTGCCTACCATTCCCGGGCACTCGGAAGTGTGTGAGGTGAGACGTTTTCCTCCTCCATCCCGGCCCTCCAGCCGGACAACCTTACAGGCCGGGGGCACGACCCTCCTTGAACGGGAGGCGATGTTCCCGGCCTTTTTTGTCTCCATTGCCGGGCGAGTGGGTTCTGCTGCAAACAAGGCGAAGGGAAACATGCCATGAAATTCCGCACCAAAATGAACAGCACACTGACAGCCCTGCTTGTCCTTGCCTCCGTATTCTTGCTTGTGCCATCTGCAGCGACAGAGGAGGGGGCGGCGCAAAGTTCAGGCCTGCCGGTTTCCGGAAATGTCGTGCCCGTCCACGATCCGGCCATCATCCTGGATGAGCGCGGTGCGCATCTTTTCTCGACCAGCCAGGTCGGGGAGGAACCTGGCCTGATCCACTGGCGCACTTCCACAGACCTGACGGACTGGTCGTTGCGCGGCGCGGTATTCAAGGAGATGCCGGCCTGGGCGCTGGAGTTCAATCCGGACACACGTGGCATCTGGGCGCCGGATATCATCAAGGCAAGCGATGAGTACCGGCTGTATTATTCTATCTCATCCTTTGGCAAGAACACATCCGCCATCGGCCTGGCGACGGCAACGACACTCGATCCGGAGGCGGAGAATGTCTGGCAGGATCAGGGAATGGTCTTCTCGTCGAAGTTTTCCGATGACTACAACGCGATCGATCCGAACATCGTGATCGATGACGAGGGCCGCCACTGGATGTCCTTCGGCAGTTTCTGGTCCGGTATCAAGATGGTCGAACTCGATGCGAAGACAGGCAAACCGTTGGCAAGCAGGCCTAAGGTGTACGACATTGCCAGCCGCGGGGCACCGCCCAATGCCATCGAGGCGCCGTTCATCGTGAAGCGTGGTGCGTATTATTACATGTTCGTCTCCAAGGATTTTTGCTGCCGCCGCGCAGACAGCACCTACTTCACCGTGGTTGGCCGCTCGGAGAACCCGACCGGCCCCTATGAAGGGCCTGAGCGGAGCCTGATGCGTGACGGCGGCCTGCCGGTGCTGCACGCCGATCTTGATCCTTCAGGGCGCTTCGTCGGCCCGGGGCATCCGGCAATCCTGCAAGTCGAGGACACCTATTTGATCGTTTATCATGCCTATGACACGGAAAACGGCGGGGCGCCGACCCTGCGCATCCAGCTTCTGGAGTGGACGGAAAGCGGGTGGCCGGTAGCCCAGTAGGACGCGTAATAATCATACAATTCGCAAACGATTTCATATTTTTGATCGCAGACCATGTTAGCGCTTTCGGTTAGAAAGGAAATCAAGCGAAAGAGCTGAAAAAACTAAGAAAATTCGGGAAACAAATCCTGCGCCTGAGGGCGGGGTACATTCAGGTTGAAGGGATGGGACAATGAGTTTCGGGATGCTGGACTGGGCCGTACTGGGCCTTTTCATGATGGCCTTGCTGGGCATCGTGGTTTGGGTTGCGATGCAGAAGGAAGAGGATACGGAAGACTACTTCCTCGCCGGGCGTAACGCGACATGGCTTGCCATCGGTGCATCGATCTTCGCCTCCAACATTGGCTCCGAGCACCTCGTCGGCCTTGCATCCGCCGGTGCGCAGACGGGCATGGCGCAGGCCCACTGGGAGTTCCATTCCTGGATCATCATCATCCTCGCCTGGGTCTTCGTGCCGTTTTACTGGCGTACACAGATTTTCACGACGCCCGAGTTCCTCGAGAAACGCTACTCCTCCGAGACGCGGACATTCTTCTCGTTCATCTCCCTCGTTGCCTATGTCATCACCAAGGTGTCGGTGACGGTCTATGCCGGTGGTCTCGCCATCCAGGAGATCTTCGGCATCGACACGCTGTTCGGGGTCGACTTCTTCTGGATTGCCGCAATCTCGCTGATCGTGATTACCGGTGCCTATACGGTGATCGGTGGCATGAAGGCGGTGCTGTGGACCTCCGTGCTGCAGACGCCGGTTCTGTTGCTGGGCTCGATCATCATCCTGTTCGCTGGCCTGACACAGCTTGGTGGCGGTGCCGGCCTGTTTGAGGGCTTTGCCGAGATGAAGCGCCTGAACGGCGAGAACATGCACCTGTTCCGGCCGATCGACGATCCGGACTTCCCGTGGCCGGCTGTCGTTGGCGGGTCGGTGATCATCGGTCTGTGGTACTGGTGTACGGACCAGTATATCGTCCAGCGCGTCCTGTCCGCGCGTGACATGAAGCAGGCCCGCCAGGGCGCCATCTTCGGCGGTTACCTGAAACTGTTCCCGGTCTTCATCTTCCTCGTGCCGGGCATGATCGCCTATGCACTGGCCCAGAAGGGCATGCTCGACCTGTCCGGCGGTCCGGACACGGCGTTCCCGGTCATGGTGCGGGAGATGCTGCCGGCCGGTATCAAGGGCGTCGTCCTCGGTGGTGCCATCGCCGCGCTGATGAGCTCGCTCGCCTCGCTGTTCAACTCCTCGGCGACGCTGTTCACGGTCGATTTCTACCAGCGCATGGTCAAGGACAAGTCGAAAAAGCATTACCTGACAGTCGGCCGCTGGGCGACCATCGTCGTTACCGTGCTCGGCGTTCTCTGGGTACCGGTGCTGCGCTCGGGTCTCCTCGGCGACAACCTCTATGAGGCCCTGCAACGGGTGCAGTCGCTGATCGCCCCGGCCATCGTTGCCGTGTTCTTCCTCGGCATTTTCACCAACCGCATCACGCCGGCCGCCGGCTTCTGGGGACTGGTCGCGGGTTTTGCCGCCGGCATGCTTGGCCTGTTCCTGCAATTCGTGCCCTCGGTCGCTGAGTCAAACGCGCTGTTCTCGTGGGTCGCCAACATGAACTGGCTCTACTATTGCTGCGTCTTGCTGGCATTCACCGTGACCGTCATGGTGCTGATCAGTCTCGTGACGAAAGCGCGCAGTGATGCGGAGCTGGATGGACTGACCTACAAGTCGATCACACCTGAGCAAAAGGCCGAAGTGAAAGCATCGGTCAGCAAGTGGGATTATATCAATTCCGCGATCATCCTCGGCATCATCGCCGTAGTCTACATCACCTTCTGGTAGGGGAGGGTAAGTGAAATCACTTGCCTGTCCCTGCCTTCTGACATCCGTAATATTTAGAGGCTAGTCATGTTACCGTCTGATTTGAAAGCGCATAAACTCTGGTTCGTCGTCGGCAGCCAGCATCTGTATGGTCCGAAAGTGCTGGAGCAGGTGGAGCAGAATGCCCGCGAGATCGCAGGGGCGCTCGGCCAGCTGCAGTCCATGCCGGCGAGCCTGGAGTTCAAGGCGGTGGTGACGACGCCGTCGGAAGTGCTGCAGGTGATGAAAGAAGCGAACCAGTCCGATGAGTGCGTCGGCCTCGTCCTGTGGATGCACACTTTCTCTCCGGCGAAAATGTGGATCGCCGGACTGACGGAGCTGCAAAAGCCGTTCCTGCATCTGAACACCCAGTTCAACCGTGATATTCCGTGGTCTGAAATCGACATGGATTTCATGAACCTGAACCAGTCGGCCCATGGCGACCGGGAGTTCGGCTATATCTGTTCGCGCCTGCGCATCGACCGCCGCGTCGTCGCCGGTCACTGGAAGGACCCGGCGGTGCAGCAGCAGATTTCTGACTGGAGCCGTGTTGCCATTGGCCGTCATACCCTGCGCACGACCCGCATTGCCCGCTTCGGCGACAATATGCGCCGCGTCGCCGTAACCGAGGGCGACAAGGTCGAAGCGGAAATGAAGCTGGGTGCGACCGTCGACGGCTATGGCCTCGGCGACCTGGCAGAGCGTGTCGATGCCGTCAGCGATGGCCGCGTCAACGAGGATATCGAGCGCGTCAGCGAGCTGTACACCGTGCCGGCTGAACTCGCCCAAGGCGGTGACCGTCATCAGTCGCTGGTCGATGCCCTGCGGATCGAGCTCGGTATTCGCGATTTCCTTCAGGATAATGACTATCAGGGCTTCACGACGACCTTCGAGATCCTGCACGGCCTGAAACAATTGCCGGGCATCGGCGCCCAGCGCATCATGGCCGACGGCTTTGGCTTTGGCGCCGAGGGCGACTGGAAGACGGCGGTGCTGGTGCGCACCATGAAGATGATGGCGGTCGGCCTCGATGGCGGCACGTCCTTCATGGAGGATTACACCTATCACCTTGATGAGAACGGCACCTGCGTGCTCGGTTCTCACATGCTGGAGGTCTGCCCGACGATCGCCGCCGACAAGCCGCGCCTGGCGGTCCATCCGCTGGCAATCGGCGGCAAGGAAGATCCGGTCCGCCTGATCTTCACGACGCCGGAAGGCCCGGCGATCAACGTCTCGATGATGGATATGGGCAACCGCTTCCGCCTCGTCTGCGGCGAGCTCGACGTGCTGCACCGGACCGAGAGCATGCCGAAACTGCCCGTCGCCAGTGCGTTCTGGAACACCAAGCCAGACTTCGGCACCGGCACGGCCGCGTGGATCCAGGCTGGCGGGGCGCACCATTCATGCTTCTCCATGTCGCTGAAGACCCACCAGATCCGCGATCTCGCCGAGATGGTCGGCATCGAACTGCTGGTTATCGACGGTGACACGACGATCGACAAGTTCAAGGCCGAGATCCGGGCCAACGAGGCGTACTACAAATAGGCCGTATGCGCTCTATGTAAGTTACGTGGAGCGGTAACGCGAAGGAGTGCGATCATGAGCTCTCTTGAAGAGATGAAGAAACAGGTGTTCGAGGCAAACATGGCGCTGGTCGACCATGGCCTCGTCATCCTGACCTGGGGCAATGTCAGCGGCATATTGCGCGAGGAGGGGATCGTCGTGATCAAACCCTCCGGCGTACCCTATGACGAAATGAAGGCCGAGGACATGGTCGCCATCGATCTCGATGGCAACAAGGTCGAGGGCAAACTGAAGCCGTCCTCTGATACGGCGACGCACCTTGTCCTTTACAACGCCTTCAAGGATGTCGGCGGTGTTGCGCACACCCACTCGACCCATGGCGCGGCGTGGGCGCAGGCTGGCATGTCGATCCCGCTGACAGGCACGACCCATGCGGACTATTTCTCCGACGCCATCCCCTGCACCCGTGACATGACACAGGCAGAGATCGAGGGCGAGTTCGAGAAAGAGACCGGCCATGTAATCGTCGAGACCTTCGGCAATCGCAATCCGATGCATATTCCGGGCGTGCTGGTGAAAAACCACGCGCCTTTTACCTGGGGCAAGAGCCCGGCGGAGGCGGTACGCAATTCCGTCGTGCTGGAGGAGGTCGCCAAGATGGGCGCCATCGCCAACAGCCTCAACCCGAACCTGACCATGAACGATCACCTGACCCGCAAGCATTTCGAGCGCAAGCATGGCCCGAATGCCTATTACGGGCAGGGCTAGACTAAACGGAGCAGATTAAAGTGAGCGAGCAGAAACTTGTCCTCGGCCTCGATTACGGCACGGATTCAGCGCGCGCCTTTCTGGCCGATGCGCTGACCGGCGAAACCCTCGGCATGTCGGTCGCGCCCTATGAGCGCTGGAGCCGCAGGCAGTATTGCGAGCCTGCAAAGGACCAGTATCGTCAGCACCCGCAGGATTATATCGATGCACTGGAGGCAAGTGTCGCCGAGGCACTGGCGCAGGCAGGCGAGGGCGCAGGCGAGAAGGTCGTCGGGATTTCGTTCGACACGACCGGCTCGACGCCGTGTCTTGTCGACGAGGACGGTATCCCGCTCGCCCTGCGCGATGATTTCGCTGAGGAGCCAGACGCCATGTTCGTCCTGTGGAAGGACCACACAGCGATCAAGGAAGCCGAACACATCAATACGCTGTCGAAGACGTGGAACACGGATTACCTGAAATATGTCGGCGGCATCTATTCATCGGAATGGGTGCTGGCGAAGATGGCCCATGTGCTGAAGGGCAATGACAAGGTGCATGATGTCGCGCGTGCGTGGATCGAGCATTGCGACTGGATGCCGGCGCTGCTGACAGGCAAGGTTCAGCCGGGCGAGGTACGCCGCGGGCGCTGCGCCGCCGGTCACAAGGCGTTGTGGTCGGAGGAATGGGGCGGCCTGCCGGAAGAAGGCTTCCTGACGGCGATCGAGCCGCGCCTTGCGGGCTATCGCGAACGCTTCTCTGCGGATACGTTCACCAGCGATCAGGCGGTCGGCACGATCCTGCCGGAATGGGCCGACAGGCTTGGCATTTCGCGCGAGGCTGTCGTCGGCATCGGCGCATTCGACTGCCACATGGGCGCGGTCGGTGGCGAAGTGCGGCCGGGCAGCCTCAGCCGGGTCATCGGCACGTCGACCTGCGATATCATGATCGCGCCGGAAGAGGCGATTGGCGGCAAGACCGTCGCCGGCATCTGCGGGCAGGTCGATGGCTCCGTCGCGCCCGGCTATATCGGGCTGGAGGCCGGGCAGTCGGCCTTCGGCGATCTTTATGCGTGGTTTGCTGATGTACTCGCCTGGCCGCTCAAGAATTTGATGGATGACAAGGCGGGTGCTGAGACCGTGCGCGCAAAACTGATCCCTGCCCTGAGCAAGGAAGCCGAAAAGATCGCGCCGGAGGAATCCTCCATTGTCGCCGTTGACTGGATGAATGGCCGCCGCACGCCCGATGCGAGCCAGGCGGTGAAGGGCGCGATTGCCGGGCTGTCGCTCGGCTCCGATGCGCCGCGCATCTTCCGGGCGCTGGTCGAGGCGACCTGCTTCGGCTCCCGCGCCATCGTCGAGCGCTTCCGCCGCGAGGGTGTCGCCATTGACGATGTCATCGCTCTGGGCGGCGTCGCGCAGAAATCGCCCCTTGTCATGCAGATCATGGCTGACGTCCTGAACATGCCGATCCGTGTTGCCCGGTCCGAACAGACCTGTGCCCTCGGCGCGGCGATGTTCGCGGCCATTGCCAGCGGCGTGCACAAATCGGTCGAGGAGGCGCAGTCGGCCATGGGGCAGGGCTTCGAAGCTGAATACACGCCCGATCCGGCGCGGGCTGCATGGTACGACAAGGTTTACCAGGAGCACTATGCGCCCTTCGGTGAATTCATCGAGACGCAATTGACTGCCTGAGCCGGTGCTTGCTGCCTCGTGCCAAACAGCGTAACAAATTGAATTACCTGCTGATTTGTTACCTGATTTGGTATGCAGGCCCGATTATCAAGCCGGGAAGGCCAGAGCGTGAGCACTGAAGACGAGGCGATAGAGCCGGTCGCGGCTGCCGAGGAATGGCGCGAGCGTCATGGTTCGTCAAGGAAACCGACGATCAATGATGTCGCGAGAATCGCCGGTGTGTCCAAGCGGACTGTCTCCCGGGTCATCAACAATTCGCCGCTGGTGAAGGAAAAGACTCGCACGGAGATCGGCAAGGTCATCGACATTGTCGGGTTTTCGCCTGACCCGCAGGCGCGGGGCCTTGCCTTTCGCCATTCCTATCTGATCGGGATGATCTACGATAATCCGAACCCGCAATATGTCGTGAACATGCAGCAGGGCATCCTGGCCGGGCTGAACAAGAGCGGACATGAGCTGGTCCTGCATCCATGCGACCGCGAGAGCGATACTTTCCTGCAGGATGTGCGGCAATTCATTGAACGGCTGAAGCTGTTCGGGGTGATCCTGACCCCCTCCGTTTCGGAAGACGAGCGCATCGTCGAAATGCTGCGCGAGATCGGCTGCGCCTATATCCGCATTGCCTCTGTCGCCCTGGAAGACAATGACAACATGATCGTTTCGAACGACCGGATCGGTGGACGCGAGGCGGGCCGGCATCTGGCGGGGCTCGGCCATGAACGGATCGGGTTCATTTCCGGCAAGCCGTCGTTCCGCTCGTCGCGGGAGCGCCGGGCCGGTTTTGAAGAGGCGCTGGCAGAGCGCGGCCTGACGCTTGATCCGGCCCTGGTGCGGGACGGGGCATACACGTTCCAGTCCGGCCTCGAACGCGGCAGGGAGTTGCTGCAGATGGATCCGCGTCCAACCGCGATCTTCGCGGCTAATGACGAAATGGCTGTCGGCGTGTTGCAGGCCCTCAGCATCGCCGGACTGAGGGTGCCGGATGACATGTCCATCATGGGCTATGACGATTTCCAGATCTCCATCAGCGTCTGGCCGCGTATCACTACCGTCCATTCGCCGGTCTCGCGCCTTGGCGAACTGGCCGCCGAAAAGCTGCTCTTGTTGAAGGAGCAGGAGGGGCTGGCTGGAGGAGATGAAACATGCACGCCGTGGCTCATTGAGCGTGAATCTACAGCTGCTCCGCGTAAGTGATTGTAAGGGTTGGGGTAATTAACTTCCCCAGCCGGTTGCACTGGAAAATGTTACCGGTTACATTGTGGCTGCAACTGACGCAAAATGCAGGAAAATCCCATGTCCGCTTTCGATCTTACAGGTAAAACAGCGCTCGTCACCGGTGCCAATACGGGTCTTGGTCAAGCTATCGCGATCGCTCTTGCCGGTGCTGGTGCCGATATCGTGGCCGCCGGCCGGTCCAGTGCAGCGGAGACAGGCAAGGCTGTAACTGACGCAGGACGGGCATTTCACGAAGTCACCGCCGATTTCGGCGAGCCTGACGCACCGGCCAAGGCGATGGACGATGCGGTCTCCGCCGCAGGCCAGGTCGACATCCTCGTCAACAATGCCGGGATCATCCGCCGCAATGACGCGCTGGAATTCACCGAGAGCGACTGGGACGATGTGATGAACGTCAATATCCGGTCTGTCTTCTTCCTGTGCCAGGCTTTCGCGCGGCATGTGACAGGCCGTGGTGCGACCGGCAAGATCATCAATATTGCTTCCATGCTGTCCTACCAGGGTGGTATCCGGGTTGCGTCATATACATCATCAAAAAGCGGCGTGATGGGCCTGACCCGTCTGTTGGCCAATGAATGGGCAGGCAAGGGCATCAACGTAAACGCCATCGCGCCCGGCTATTTCGCTACAAATAACACAGAGGCGTTGCGCGCGGACAAGACGCGCAATGCAGAGATCCTCGGCCGCATTCCGGCCGGTCGCTGGGGCGACCCAGCCGATCTTGGCGGGGCAGCGGTATTTCTTTCTGCCAGCGCGTCTGACTACGTTCATGGTACCACGCTGCCGGTCGATGGCGGCTGGCTGTCGCGCTGATTCTGGTCGGAAACCGCCTGTTTGAGCGGTTTCTCCAGCACTGGTTACCCTAACCAGCGCTTAACCAATCTCAAGTAGAGTGCCGCCCGGGGAGTTCGCTCGGGTGGTATAATGATAAAGAAAAATCACATCGCCGGACTGATTGTGGTGTTGCTTGCTGTGCTTGGTGCAGGCGGCGGCCAGTCTGTTGCGCAAACGAAATACGGATTGACTGCGCCGGCAAGCCGACCGACGGTCGTGTTCTTTTATGCCGGGCGGGAGCCGGCAGATATGTGGACGCAGATCATCGTCGATGTGGCGCGCGCTGCTGCTGAAGACCTTCAGATCGATTTTGAGCTCATCTATTCCGGATCGAGCCGCAAGGAAATCTTCGATGCCATCAGTGCACGGGTCGAGCAGCGTGATAAACCCGACTATGCCCTGATCGTCAATTATCGCATGGGTGCCGAACAGGCGCTGCAATATCTTGATGAGCATGGGGTCAAATCTTTCCTGTTTAATGCGGACCTGACGGAAGAGGGCGAGGCGCTGATTGGCGGGCCGCGCGAGACGCTGCCCAACTGGATCGGTCGCCTGATCCCTGATGACGAGCGTGCCGGCTACGACCTTGCGAAATACCTGATCGCTGAGGCACAGCGCCAGAAGCCAGGCAAGACCCTGCGCATGATCGGTATCTCCGGCTCCTATGCCAGTACCGCCGCTGTCAAACGTGTCGAGGGACTGAAGCGCGCCGTCGCCGAAAGCGAGAATGTCGAGCTGGCGCAGGTCGTGACCGCACGCTGGACACCCAGTATTGCCCGTCAGAAATATTCCCTCCTGAAGAACCGCTATGGCGATTTCGATATCGTCTGGGTTGCTAATGATTCCATGGCCCTCGCCATACTGGAGGAAATCGATCCGCAGACAGAGCAGGTTCTCGTTGGCGGCATGGACTGGACACCGGAGGCGCTGGATGCCCTGAATGAAGGGCGAATGAGTGCCTCGATGGGCGGGCATATCCTCGATATGGGTTTCTCGCTGGCCATCGTGAAGCGGTATGACGAGGGGTGTGACTATGCGAGTACGGGCAAGGACCCGTCGCTCGATTCCGTGCTCAGTATCATGACACCGGAAAAGGAAGCTTATGAGGAGCTGATCGAGAACCGCGACTGGCGCAGCCTCGATTTCTCGCAGATCACCTGCGAAAAGCTTCAGTCCGCTGACTTCGAAACCATTTCCATCGACATGTTCTTCGACATGAAAAACCAGTCGAGAGGGTAAATCATGCTGAGACAAATCAACAACAAGATCGCCCTCAAGACCGGTATTGTAACCCTGACACTGATCATGGCGATCCTGTCATTCGAGGCATGGCGCCGTTTCGACTACACGCGTGATACGCAACTGGAAAAATTCCAGGCCGAGCGATCGTTCCTGACGGAGACGACCGCTCATTCGTTGTCGCTGCCATTGTACGAGTATGATGTGGATGTCATCGAAAACATACTCGAGGCGCTGCTGGATCACCAGGATGTGGTTGCCGTCGACCTGATCGAATTCAATGGCAAGATCCTGACGGAAAACCGCGAGGACGTCGATGTCGATACGCGGATGACAGAGGAAGCGAGCATCCTAGCGACCAATGGACAGGTGCTGGGCAATCTGCAGGTGGCGTTCAGTGCCGACCGTATCACGGCGGAATTGCGGGCTGAACTGATTACGTCTCTGACGCGGATCGCGATCATCATGCTGCTGGTCTGTGCGGTTCTGGGCTGGGCGATCTGGTCGATCGTCAGGCCGGTGACGCGCCTTGATGCCGCCGTGCGCGCCTATGACGGGCGCAATTGGCCTGACAAGGTGCCGGGCGCAAACCGCAGTGACGAGTTCGGGTCCCTCGCGAAAAGCTTCCAGACCATGGCGCTGCAGCTGAAAAGCCTGTTCAACGACCTTGAGCGCCGGGTGGAAGAGCGCACCGAAGAACTGGCGCAGGCACTGGACCAGGCTGAAGCCGCCAACAAGGCGAAATCGGCATTCCTTGCCAATATGAGCCATGAAATCCGCACACCCATGAACGGAGTTCTGGGCATGTCGGAACAGCTGATGAATACGCCGCTGAACGATCGCCAGCAGATGTTCGCGGACACGATCTACAAGTCGGGCAACTCTCTCCTCGTCCTGATCAACGATATCCTCGACTTCTCCAAGATCGAGTCCGGCAAGCTGGAGCTCGATCCCTATCCGTTCAACCTGCGCATGGCGATCGAGGATGTCGCGACGCTGTTGCGCATGCGGGCCCAGGAAAAAGGGCTGGAGATCGTGCTGCGCTGCGACCCGGAACTGCCGATGTCGATGATCGGCGATGTCGGGCGTATCCGCCAGGTCATCACCAATCTCGTCGGTAATGCAATCAAATTTACCGAGGAAGGCTATGTTGCGATCAATGTCAGCGGCCGGATGAGTGGTGATGTCGTCTCCTGTCATATCGAAATCGAGGATACCGGCATCGGCATAGCCGAGGACAAGGTTCACGAAATTTTCGATGAGTTCGCACAGGCCGAGCAATCGACCACACGCAAATATGGCGGTACCGGCCTTGGCCTTGCAATCTCACGCCGTCTTGTCGACCTGATGGGTGGTGAGCTGGGCGTGACGTCAGAGCATGGCAAGGGCTCGACATTCTGGATTTCCCTGCCGCTGCCGGTCGATCGCCGTGCCGGCGCGCGCTGTGAGCGCAAGGACAGGCTGGATGGATATCGTGTGCTGATTGCCGATACGCCCGCAATCAGCCTGCAGGCAACACGGGAACTATGCGAGCATTGGGGTGCCGCCGTGGCGACTTGTGATGTGGCAGATGACCTGATCAGGCTGGCCTCTGACGCCCGCCAGCATGGCATGCCATTCGATGCGGTGATCCTGAACGACCGGTTGCCGGACATGGCAACGGCTGAGTGCGTCAACGCCCTGCTGGAGAATGGTATTATCGATGCCAACCGCATCGTGGTGACGCCAGCCGTGGACGACGATCAGTATATCAGCACACTGCGCGATACCGGCGTGCGGCACTTTGCGGTCAAGCCGTTCAAGTCCGCCGTGCTCTATAACGAGATATCGCGCCTGCTGCTGGGAGAGAGCCAGTCCATGCCCGATCTGACTGCCAGGGACGCCACACCGGGCAATGCCCGTGAGGCCGGAGCGGGCAAGCGTGTCCTGATTGTCGAGGATAATGAGGTCAACCGTCTCGTCGTCGGGTCGATCCTGGCGAGCACGGCCTATGAGCTGACCTTCGCCGAGAACGGCCAGATTGCCTGCGACATGGTGCGCGAGATGGATTTCGATGCCGTGCTGATGGACCTGTCCATGCCTGTCATGGATGGCTATGAGGCAACGACGTTTATCCGCTCGCTGGAGAAGGAGACGGGCAGGGCGCGCACGCCGATCATCTGCCTTACAGCCCATGCGCTGAAAGGGCAGGAGCAGATCTGCCGCGACCACGACATGGATGATTACCTGACCAAGCCGGTCAAGCAGCAGGACGTTCTGGACGTGCTGGCGAAATGGACCAGAGGGCAGGACAACGTGGTGAAGAAGGTGGCCGGGGCCTGAGAGCTACCGGCTGACTGTCACCTGTAGACCCGGTCGATGCGGCCTCCCAGCATGGTGAAAATCTCATAGGCGATGGTGCCGGCGCGGGCTGCGTGGTCTTCGACCCTGATATTCTCCCCGAAACACTCCGCCATGTCGCCGACCTGCGTGTCGTCCTCGACGTCGGAAATATCGGCAATGATCAGGTCCATGGAAACATTGCCGACCACGGAGCAATTCTGGCCGTTGATCCGTACTACCCCCTTGTTGGACAGCGCACGGCAATAACCGTCGGCGTAGCCGATGCCGATGGTGGCAAGGCGTGTCGGGTGCCTTGCCGTAAAGGTGCCGGAATAGCCGCAGGTCTCGCCAGGTGAGATGTCGCGGATCTGCAGGATCGGCGCATGGAGGCTGGCGACGGTTTTCAGTGTGCTTTCAGGATGGTCCTGCGGCCCGGCGCCGTAAAGTGTGACGCCCGGACGGGCAAGCGCTTCGTCGATTTCCAGCGGCAGGAACAGCCCGGCGGAGGCCGACAGGCTGGGCTTCAGGCCCGGCCAGAGAGCCGCGAGCGCGTTGAAATGGGTTGCGAACTTCTCCGCCTGCATCCTGTTGCGCGGGGACTTCGGGTCTGAGCCATGGGCGAAGTGGCTGATGAGGTGGGTGACGTTCAGTTCTGCCATCTCCGGCGTGCAGATGGCGTCGAAATCATCCTCGCTGAGGCCGAGGCGATTCATGCCGGTGTCGAGATGGACCATGCAGGGCGCTTCGTTGCCATGGGTGCGCCACATGCTCATCTGGTCGATGGTGTTGAGGATGGGCGTCAGGCGGTGCCTTGTGTAGATCTCGACATCGTCCGTCGGGCCGTTGAAGACGCAGATGCGGACATTTTCGTCGTACTCCGACAAGAGCCAGCGCAGGTGCACGCCCTCGAAAGAATAGGCGACGAAGAAAGTGCGGCAGCCCGCCTCGTAGAGCGTTGGCGCGATGCGATCGACGCCGAGGCCGTAGCAGTTTGCCTTCACCACGGCCGCCATCTCCGCCTTCGGGCGCATGGCGGCGAGAGTGCGGTAATTCTCCGCGACGGCGGCAAGGTCGACGGTCAGGCGCGGGCGGTGGCTGGTAATGATGACACTCATGATATCAGCAGTATGCCAATCCTTTGCGCCGGGAAAGAGGCAGAGTGAGGGCTTTTGCTGCCTTGCAGTAATCAGAACCGGTCGTCTTCGTAGCGGTCTGGCTGGGCGAGGTTGCCGAACTTGACGATGGAGGCGTCGAAGGCGAGCTTGATATTGCCGATGGGGCCGTGACGCTGCTTGCCGATGATGACCTCCGCCTTGCCGGCGGCCTTGTCGCAATCTTCCTGCCACTGAAGATGTTCCGGCGTGCCCTCGCGCGGTTCGGCGCGGGAGAGGTAGTATTCCTCGCGATAGACGAAGAGGACGACGTCGGCGTCCTGCTCGATCGAGCCGGATTCGCGAAGGTCTGAGAGCTGCGGGCGCTTGTCCTCGCGCTGCTCAACCTGGCGGGAGAGCTGGGAGAGGGCGATGACCGGCACTTCCAGTTCTTTTGCCAAGGCTTTCAGGCCAACGGTGATCTCGGTGATCTCCTGCACGCGGTTGTCGCCGGATTTCTTGGAGCCGGAGAGGAGCTGGAGGTAGTCGATGATCAATACGTTCAGGCCGTGCTGGCGCTTCAGGCGGCGGGCACGGGCGGCGAGCTGGGCGATGGATAGACCGCCGGTGTCGTCGATGTAGAGCGGGATATCATTCAGCGTCTGCGCGGCTTCATAGATACGCTCGAAGTCGGACTGGTCGATATCGCCGCGGCGGATGCGGTCCGACGGGATTTCGGAAAACTCCGACAGGATACGGCCGGCGAGCTGGTCGGCGGACATCTCCAGCGAGAAGAAGCCGACAATGCCGCCTTCGGCTGCCTTGATCGAGCCGTCGGCCTGCCGCTCCGGGCGATAGGCCTTGGCGGCGTTGACGGCGATGTTGGTGACCAGCGCGGTCTTGCCCATGGACGGGCGCCCGGCGAGGATAATGAGGTCGGACTTGTGCAGGCCGCCCATATGCTTGTCGACATCGACAAGGCCGGTCGAGACACCGGCAAGGCCGCCGCCGCGTTCATAGGCGGCATTGGCGATGTTGATCGCTTCGGCCAGCGCGCTCTCGAAGGTGACGAAGCCGCCGCCATATTTGCCGGTCTCGGCGAGCTTGTAGAGTTCGGCCTCCGCCGTCTGGACCTGCGTCTGCGGGTCATCGTCGATGTCAGCGGAGCGGGCGCGATCAATCATCTCGCCGCCAAGTCGGACAAGGCCGCGCGAGACGGACAGGTCAAAGACCACGCGGGCATAGTCCCATGCGCCGGCGGTGGACGGGACGTTCATCGCGAGGTCGGAGAGATAGCGAGAGCCGCCGATATCGCCCATCGCCGGATTGTCGGCCAGGTAAGTGTTGAGCGTGACGGGTGAGGCGAGGCGGCCGGAAGAGATCAGCTTCTCGCAGGCGACATAGATCAGCTGGTGGACGGGGTCGTAGAAGTGCTCGCCCTTCAGGAACGAGGAAACACGATAGAAAATCTCGTTATCGAACAGGATCGCGCCGAGAATTGCCTGCTCCGCGTCGATATTGAAGGGCTCTTTTTGCTCCGTATCAGGAGCCTTATGAATATTACCGTCTGCCATGATGATGTTTGGTTAACGCAAACATTGCGCTTGGACCATCTAAAATTTTCTATTGATTCGCTAAGCCATTGAAATATCGCGGTACTGATTTTTCCACAGCCTGTAAGCCGCAAAAGGGATAAAAAAAGCCCCGGCTGAACTGCAGCCGGGGCTTGATTTCTACTGGCTTTGAGAGCAGGCGCTTACGCGTCTTTCTCTTCCTCGCCAGCGTCGCTTTCGACTGCATCGGCAGCGGTGGTGATACCCGGTTCGTCGAGGACTTCTTCCGGAGATACAGCCTGGTCGGCCAGGATCTCGTTGTCGACGGCGGCGTCGCCGGCGGCTTCCTCGATCTCGTCATCGGTGCGGGCCAGAACATTCTCGCCGCGGGCCTGGGCTTCTGCCTCTTCCTGCGAGCGGGCGATGTTGATGGAGACCGTGACGGCGACTTCCGGGTGCAGGAACACGCGGATGTCGGTGATGCCAAGGGTCTTCAGCGGCTTGTCGAGGACAACCTGGTTGCGGCTGACATTGAAGCCTGCTTCCCCGATCGCGGCAGCGATGTCGCGGGAGGAAACGGAGCCGTACAGCATGCCCATGTCAGAAGCCTGACGGATAAGCACGTAGGACGTGCCGTCCAGCTTGCCGGCTTCACCGGAGGCAGCTTTCTTGGCTTCCTCGTTGCGGGCTTCGATCTCGGCGCGCTGGGCTTCGAAGATCTTCTGGTTCTTCACCGTGGCGCGCAGCGCCTTGCCGCGCGGCAGGAGGAAGTTGCGGGCGAAGCCGGCCTTGACGGACACGGTGTCGCCGATGCCGCCGAGATTCTCGACGCGTTCAAGCAGAATGACTTCCATGGTTCTTACTCCCCTACGAATGGCAGCAGGGCGAGGAAGCGCGCGCGTTTGATCGCACGGGCCAGCTCACGCTGTTTCTTCTGGGATACCGCCGAAATGCGCGACGGGACGATCTTGCCTTTTTCAGAGATGTAACGCTGAAGCAGGCGCGGGTCCTTGTGGTCGATTTTCGGGGCGTTCTCGCCGGAGAACGGGCAGGTCTTGCGGCGACGGAAAAACGGTTTTGCCATTGGTCCTGTTCCTTTCTCTGGTCCTAGTTACGGTCGCGGTCGCGGTTGTCGCGGCGCTCGCCACGATCCCCACGGTCGCCGCGATCGCCACGGTCATCGCTGCGGCGGGACATGACGGGTGACGGGTCTGTATCGTGCTCTTCGACGCGCAGGGTCATGAAGCGGAGGATGTCCTCGTTGATCTTCATCTGGCGCTCAAGCTCGGTGATCGCCGCAGCCGGGGCCTCAATGTTCATGAGGGTATAGTGGCCCTTGCGGTTTTTCTTGATCTTGTACTGCATGTTGCGCAGGCCCCAATATTCGTGCTTGGCGATCTTGCCGCCGTTTTCTTTCACGATGGATTGGAGGCTGTCTGTCAGGGATTCCACCTGTGCAGGGGAGATGTCCTGACGTGCGATGAACACGTGTTCGTAAAGTGGCATTATGGCCTTCTCCTGTGAGGCGACGGAGACCGGCAGGGCGGAGGGCCCTGGCGACCTTCGGCTCGGCAACTGGCGGGACCATCCCGCACTACCAGCCACTATGGAGTACTGGCGCTGACGACCGTCGCTCGTGAACGGCGGGCTATAGCCGAGGATCGGGCCTGTGGCAAGAGGTTTACGGTGAAGGGGATTTCCTCAATTATGAGGGCTTATAAGCCTAAAAGGGGAGACAGGCCATGGCTATTCGCGCTGCATTATTCTCGATCATCCTGCTTTTCGCCGGGTCCGCTTTCGCGGCAGACGAGCCGTTGACGTCTGACGAGGTGAAACACTGGATCGAGACCGAGATCGAGGTGGTCGAGCTGCAGATGGACTACAAGGCCAATGCTGCCGAATATGAGGATGTCATCGCCGCCTTTTTCGCCGCCAAGGCGGATCTGGTGACGGATCGCAGCTATGCCTCCAACGATGCTTATGACGCACGGGCAGAGCGCATCTATGCGGCGGTCAATGCCATGGAAGAGCAGGAACGGCTGGAACAGGAACGAGCTGAGCGTGCTGCGGAGCCCAGCGAAGAAGAAAAAGACTCAGCGGCGATCGCCGAGCTGAAAGCCATGATCAGGGATATCGAGGAGAGCCCGTATCTGACACCTGAGCAGAAAGAGGAATCCATTGCTGCCATGGAAGAGGCGATGGGGGTGACGCTGGAGCACGACACCGAGGCAATGCAGGGCGAGGTGGATGCTGCCCAACAGGCTGCTGTCGATGCGACGAAGGCCGATTGGCCGGCTGTCGAGCCGTGGATCGAGGAACTGAACCACCTGACCGACTGGGCAGCCGGCAACCGACCCGATGCGCCGGTTATCGGTTAGGGCGATCAAATTCCTGCGGCCAGATTTACCGTACCGGCAGGCGCTGTTCGTACACACCGTTCCAGACCACTGTCCTGCAGTCACTGCCGCCATTCTGGTCGACAAAACGATGACTCGGCATCCAGTAGACCGGTTGGCCACGATAGGACGATCCGATGGCCGCCTTGACGGTATCGAAGTCATTGCTGGCCGAGCCGGAAAGCCCATAAGGCGCGATTTCCAGGAACGGGTCGTTCGCGGCGCGTTGTTCCATAGCTGCGACCTGTTCATGGGTCGCATCGTCCCAGATCACGTATACAACTTCACGCAGCGTGGCTTGCATAGGTGAATTGGCGCTGCACGTCCGGGTGCTGGTAACGAACGGTTCGATCCGTCCAATCCGGCCTGTATCGCCGGTGCCCGGAATACTGACGCGAGCACCCGAGAAGTTCTTTATCTCGCCATTCTGCATGTCCTCTTCCATGATGAAGGTAACATAGTGACGGGTCGGGAAAGCATCTTCACCGGAGGTCGCATCAGAGGAAGATGCCGTGCTGGTCCCGGCAGACCGAGACCGGTCTGTTGCATCGGGAAGATTCGTGTCTGCCGTCGCTAGGGTCGATGGCGTGGGGCCGCCATCGGCAGTACTTCTCTGCGAACGCCGTTTGTTGGGCACACCACCACCGACGGGTACGCCGGGGGCGCGGGAAGTCCTGATTGCGCCGTTGCGATCCCAAAGGGCCTGGGTGTTGCCATTGGCCGCGGCACGGGCGTTGTCCATCATTCCCTGTACGTCGAAAGTCTGCATACCCGGGCGCTGATAGAGGAGGTTTCCTTGAGCACCACCGCCGGGACGCCGACGGTTTTGCATCGCCAGCCTGTTATTCATCATGGCTGCGTCGGAGCCGCTATAGCCCTGTTCGGCTAGGCCGCGGCAATATCCCTGCGAATAGGGCGTGAGGTTGCCCGCGGCGGCCAAGCCCATCAGGCAGACCTGAGTTTCTTCTTCTATCCAGGCTTTGCGGGCCAATTCCGCCTGTTCGTCCTGATACTCGAACCAGTCATTATAGGCATATTGAAGATCTTTGCCGTTCTCTTCGTATCGCGCTTCGACCTCTTGGAGGTAGTCTTCCTGTTCGGCCAGCATGGTATCGAGGTCGAGAGGGGTGAGCCGCTGGTCTTCCGGCAGGTGGACGGCTGGCCATAACAATGTCTCGATCTCGTTCAATTCATCGATTTGCTGTTGGTAGATATCGAAATCGATCTCTGTGAGCATGCCGATGACACAATTCATATGGCGCTCGAAGGCCTCGGCATTGTCCTCGGCGATATATTCATACTCCTCCGGAAAAGCATCAGCGGGGTGGGGCGGCTCCTCCAGATCGAGGTCACCGCACGATGCCTTCCGCCCACCGGTCAGGGAAAGGGCAAAGAATTCTTTTTCGAGGGTCGCGTATTCAGCTCGGGCAGCGCCGTAGAGGCGTTGTTCTTCCGCCGCTTGTTCTTCCGCCAGTCTGGCTTTTTCTTCAGCGATCAGCCTGTCCTGTTCGCGCTCTGCGTAGACCGCGCCAGCTTTTTCGATCGCTGCCTGGCCGAAGGCGTCGGGCCTGATCGTCGGCGAGGCATAAAACAGGATATTGCCTTCGTCACTGATGCTGGATCTCATTGTCGGCATCCCGCGATAATAGCGCGCGGTTTTGCTGTCGAACGAGGCGATGCAGGCGCTGCAATAGGTCCAGTCCGTGGACAGCTTGCCCTGTGCATCCAGTGTACGATCTTCAGGCAGGCGGGCGTGGAGGGTGATTTTTTGCTTCCCCCCCAGTACCGGGCTCATCTTGATCGAAAACCATTCTGGCCAGCCAGTGATAATCGACTGGTCTATATCCCGGGGATAGAAGTGAACACGATAATAGGGCTCGGTGCCGGCAGTCTTCACCTCTATCGCTGCATCGACCACAAACAGTTTCTGTTCAGGGGTGATGTAACCGCCCCATAACTTGGACGGCTTATAGGTATCTCCCAGATATCTTGCATAAAAGAAGCCGGTTTCAGGGTGGTTCGCAACGCGATCAACACTGACCGGGCCATAGGAGGAAACCGTATCTGACATTTCGACAGGGCCGGTGGCGCAGGATGTGAGGGTGAAAAAGAACAGCGACGCGGTAACGAGAAAAGACTTATAAGACAAAACAGATCCTTGCACAGAATGAAACTGGACACTCGATGGAACTGCTTGGACGCAATCCCCCCTGTGCTATTTATAACGAATGCTGCGAGTAAATCAAATTCGCTAGTCTACGAAGCGTTTTGATGGAAAACTGAATTTGTCGATTC
This sequence comes from Aquisalinus luteolus, assembly GCF_009712425.2. Classification (GTDB taxonomy): domain Bacteria; phylum Pseudomonadota; class Alphaproteobacteria; order Caulobacterales; family Parvularculaceae; genus Aquisalinus; species Aquisalinus luteolus. Next base: position 1,771,294 of record NZ_VCJR02000001.1, on the reverse strand, counting down.
GCAGGAGGACCATCCCGATGGCTTGAAAAGCGTAGCGTCGTGGCAATCATGCTGGAAATGTCGGGCAGTCTAGCGGTTACTCCCGCAATGCAGCGCGTTGTTCGCGCAATGCGCGGACGGCTTTCACCTCCCGGCGCAGGCGGCGGGCGAGGAAAGCACGGCGGTGATCGGATGGCTTGCGGTTGCGGAATTGTTCGGTGCGCTGGCGTGGCATCATTGTCTCCTTAAAGCTGGACAGCGGGAAGGGCACCGCCGGTTCTCCCGGCGGCGTTGAAGACAGGAGGAAGGCCCGTGGAAGGCGTTTTCCAATGCGTTATTGCGTGAGTGCGATATGCGTTGAAGCGCAGATCGCCCGCCACGGCGGCATTCTGGTGCGCGGCCCTGAGGGAGCTCTCGCGTCCGCCCGTCTGGGCGGAATGCCGATCCCTGCCACGGGCGCCGACGCGCGCTCGCCCCTCCCGGCGGCAGGAATGCCTGTTGCCCTTGGCTGGCGGGTAGATCGCCCGAAAGCCAGAGACCTCCGCCCGGTTCTCACCGGGCTTGGGGAGAGAATAGACGGGTACGGAGGGGCGGGGATAAGTTTGGGGAGTAGTTGAGAGTTTTTAGTTAGGAGTTTTAAGAGGGGTAAGCTGCGGCCCACTAAAAACTTCTAACCACAAACTGTCCCTCACTTACCGCGTAATGCGCAGCTTGTTCAGCTCAGAGCCGATGGCGCCGAAAGCGTTGTCGAGGGAATCTGCCGAGGGTGCGAACCAGTATTTGCCGGGGTCGGAGGCGCAGCTCTCATAGAGCTGGCGCGTGCCGGTATTGGCGCTGGAGGCGAAGACGACCGTATAGATCGTGATGCCTTGCGATTTCGCCTCATCGCACAGGTCCTCCAGCCGGTCCTCGACCTCGTTGCGGGCGGTGGTGCTGTTCGACGTGCCGAGGATGGAGGTCATGCGAGCCTCGCCGAGGCGACCATAGCCGGTAATGTCGGAGCTTTCCGATCCTGCCTGAACGCGGCTGCCTTCATTGCCTGCATTGTAGACTGTGTTGTCGCCGTCGGTCATCAACACGATCGCCCGACGCCAGCGGTTGGAGTCCCAGATGGCGACACCTGTCTTGGGATCGTTGTAGTTGGCCGACTGGGTGAAGGGTTCGCCCGGCGACAGGGTGCGGATGCCCCAGGCCATGCCGATATCGGCGAAGGTGCCACCGCGGTTCCAGGCGGTCATCGCGTTCAGGGCACCGACGACTTCCGATCGAGTGCCGGTCAACGGGGTGATCGGCGTCGGGCAACCGACATTCGGGCCGGTGAAGTGGTTGGAGTTGCGATCGCCGCCTGGGTCGACCGTGTCGGGGTCGATTTCACCGAGGTCGGAGCCGGATGTTTCGACTTCATACTGGTTGTCATTGTAGATCGGCCAGATCAGCGGTTCCCATTTCGTTGTCGCTGGCGGGGTGTCGTCGAAGGAAGCGTCGCCAAGCCGCTCATAGACGCAGCCCTTCCACTGGGTCTTGTCCGTCGCGTGATAGGACAGCACTTCCAGTTCGTCATCGTCGAGGCCAGTGCGGTCCTGGGGGTCCTTGATGCGAAAATTATCCGTGATCGTCGTGTCGACGATGGAGGGGGCGACACTGCCAGGGTTTACCATCGAGGCATAGGGCACGACGGAGACGCGCAGTTCCGTCTCTTCGTCCTTGTTGAAGATGGAACTGGTCAGGCTGAGCGATGCAGAGCGCAGCGCCTCGATGCGGGTGGTGCCGTTCAGCGCCCCCCACATGGAGCCGGTATTGTCGAGGACGAAGGCAACCATCAGGCCGCCGCCGGCACGGTTGACGGAAGTCTTTGCCGTGATCGAAATATCCTCGCTGCGGACGAGCTTCATGAAATAGGTCTTCATTTCGGCATTCGCCGTGATCTTTACGGACTCTGCTGTCGACTGAACATTGACCGATTTTACGGTCGCTCCCGAAAGCTGGAAGTTCTGCGCGACATAGGATGTCGCAAGCGCCTCCAGTTTCTCCTGCGTGTCGAAAGTCGTGCCGACAGCGAGGGCTGCCGCGTCTGCTGCTCCCTGAAGCTCGTATTTCAGGAGCATGACCCGGGCACCGTCCACAGCGAGGCCTGCCGCAGTAAACATTGGCAGAAGCATGAAGGCCGTCAGTACGGAGATGTTGCCACGGCAAGCCTTGTTGAAGCGGCGCAGGGTTGAACTTATCCTATTCATTTTCGTATCCCACAATCACTTCGCCGACATCGGTGAGGTCGCCATCGATGGCGATGGCGCGTGTCGTGCGCGGTTTGAAGACTGAATCAGACGCCAGAGTCAGTGTCGTTCCGCCAAAAACGGAAAACATCGTTGTCGTCGAAAGCTTTGTGCGGATCAGCATGATGCTCTGGCCCGGCGGGGCGAGGCCGCGAGCGGTCTCGATATCATAGACAAGCTGGTCGGGTCCTCGCGACCGTGTCCATAGCAGCACCGGGTCGCCATCCTCCTCGAAACCGATGCTGACGATGATGACGGAGAGCGAGCTTTCCTCGTATTCGACCCCCGGCATGATGCGGTCGGACATGTCGTAAAACTCGTCGATGTCATCGTCAGTAAGCTCTGCGAAACGCGACAGGAAATCACCCAACTGGAACGTATAGCGGTCCAGCTCATCGGCTGCCTGGACACGGAAGGTCAGCTCGAAGATAGAAAGGGACAGCATGACGAGCAGCGGCATGATCAGCGCAAACTCTGTCGCAGCGATACCCTTCCTGTCTGAGAAGAAGCCCTTCATCGATTGCCCCTGGCCGTTCCCTCAGCACTCGTCGATACAGCCGAACGGCTCGTTCTTGGCGATCGAGTAGCCAACCATCAGGACCGGCTTGCCATCGGGCTGGAACACCTCCTTCAGCACCGGTGTATTGAACTTGTAGCGCATGGCGGCAGTGACCATGGTGACCTGTTCCTGGCGACCGGGGTTGAAATTGAAGTTCGTCGCCGTGCCCTCGTCATCGAATTCGGGCTTTTCGAACGTTACCGCGCTGAGCGAATTGAAAGCACGCACATCGAACTGGATGGAGTTGCAGTCGACAAAGGATGGCGTGTGCGAACAATAGGCGGTCTTGAACGCCTCTGCCGGCGTTCCGGCCCGCTGGATCTCACCCGTCTGGATATCGCGGGTCGATTCGAAAACCACATAACGCAGCGAGTGCCGGTGCAGCATGAAAAGCGAAGACTCGATGATGCTGAACACCATGAAGAAAAACACTGGCGCAACGATGGCAAATTCGACGGCGGAAGTGCCATCATCCTTGCCGGACAGAAACTTTCTGAACTTGTCGACGATCATCATCAGATGCCCCGTTAGGTTTGCAACGAGGCCGATTGTGATACCAAAATGTTAATAGCGCGGAAGAAACGCCGCTCGGATTTTTCGCAATTTTTAGGAAAACATTCAGCATGTTAGCCCGGTTCAAGCCGGAAATGCCGATCAGTGGTTGCGAATGTCAATCTTAGATGGCGTAGGGGCGGGATCAGTCGCCGAATTGCCGCATCCAGCCTGCATATTTTCCGACGCATTCTGGATAGAGGACATGTTCAGCCGTCAGGATTCTCTGCGACAGGGTTTCGACGGTATCGCCATCCTTAACCGGCACCGCCGACTGGCCGATGATGGGCCCGTCATCGAGATCCGGGGTGACGAGGTGGACGGTACAGCCGGAGATTTTAACGCCGGCGTCGAGCGCCTGTTTCTGGGCGTTGATGCCGCGGAAGGAGGGCAGGAGGGAAGGGTGAATGTTCAGCATGCGCCCCTTCCAGTTCGTGGTGAAGTCAGCCGTCAGGATGCGCATGAACCCGGCCAGACAGACCAGCTCGATATCATGGTGCTGCAGGGCATCGTCGATGGCGGTGTCGAACGCCTCGCGACCGTCATAGTCGCGGTGGTTGATGACCAGCGTCTCGATGCCCGCATCCTGCGCGCGGGTCAGGCCATAGGCGTCAGGCTTGTTGGAGATGACGAGCGCGATCTCTACCGGCCAGGCATCATCCTTGCCCGCGTCAATCAGCGCCTGAAGGTTCGAGCCGGAGCCGGAAATGAGGACGGCGGTCTTTACTTTCTGCATGCCGACGGGCCCCTACGTCCCGGCGAGGTCGCCGATGACGACGGGTTCTTCGCCGGCGGTCTCAAGCGAGGTGATGACATCGCCCGCATGGGCCGGGTCGACAATGAGGACGCCGCCAATGCCGCTGTTGAAGGTGCGGCGCATGTCGGCAAGGGAGAGGTTGCCTTGCTGCTGCAGCCACTGGAACACCGGTGGCAGGGAAAGGGCGCTCTCGTCATAGCGCGGGGTCAGCGTTTCCGGCAGGACGCGGGGGACGTTATCGGTCAGCCCGCCGCCGGTGATGTGGGCAAAGCCCTTGACCTGCCGGGCGGCGAGGAGAGGCTTGAGCGCATTGATGTAGAGTTTGGTCGGGGTGATGAGCGCCTCGCCGACGGTCTTGCCCTCGGCGAAGGGCGCGGCGTCTTGCCAGCCGAGACCGGATTCAGCGACGATCTTGCGGATCAGGGAATAGCCGTTGGAATGGGCGCCCGAGGAGGGCAGGCCGATCATCACGTCGCCCGCTTTCATCCCGCCGGGTCCAGCCTGAAGCGGTAGCAGGGCATCGCGTTCGGCTGCGCCGACGCAGAAACCGGCCAGGTCGTATTCGCCCTGGCCGTACATGCCCGGCATCTCGGCCGTTTCGCCGCCGATGAGCGCGCAGCCGGCCTGGCGGCAGCCCTCGGCGATGCCCGCGATGACGGTTTCGGCGACGCCGGTATCGAGCTTGCCCGTGGCAAAGTAGTCGAGGAAGAACAGCGGCAGCGCGCCCTGGGCGAGAACGTCATTGGCGCACATGGCGACAAGATCGATGCCGATCGTGTCGTGCAGACCGGTGTCGAAGGCGATTTTCAGCTTGGTGCCGACGCCATCCGTACCGGAAACGAGGATCGGGTCGGTGAACCCGGCATCCTTCAGGTCGAACAGGCCGCCAAAGCCGCCGATGGAGCCCATCACGCCGGGGCGCATGGTCGATTTGGCCAGCGGGCCGATGGCCTTTACCAGCCTGTCACCGGCATCGATATCGACGCCTGCCTTTTTATATGCATCGCTCATGACGGGTGTTTAGCAGGTTTGCCACGATTGGAAAGGGGCTGGTTTTCCCATACGCAAGCAGGGTTTGCGTGCCGCAATTTTGCCCGGCTCCCATGATGGTGTCGGGTCATAATTTGGGGGCAATCTGACCGGACTTTAAGGGTGTCAGGGCCGGTCAAGCACTGTATAAGGGCGCCTGAAGGAAGAATGGACAAGTATACCATGCGATTAGCCCTGATTGTTTCGGCTCTGGCGATTGTGCTGGCTGGCCCCGTTGCCGCCCAGACAGATGATGCCAGCACCGGGAACCAGCTCTCAGCCACCACTGCACAGCCTGTTGCTCAAGCGAGAGCAGGCAGCGTGTTCGAGGTGCCGATGGTGCCGGTCAGTGCCGAGGCGGAAAGTGCATCGGATGCGCAGGCGATCGCCCGTGACCGGGGCCGCCGGCGGGCGATGGATATCCTGTTGCGCCGGCTGACCGCCGAGGAAGACTGGGATTACCTGCCGCGCCTTGCCGCAGGCAATGTCGCGCCCGCCGCCGAAGGGCCTCAGCCGGTCGAGCCCGATGGTGGCATCGGTGATGGCGCAGGCCCCCCCGGCGCAGAGCCGAGCCTTTATGACCGCAGCTATTCCGGTGGCAAACAGGCAGTGATGCTCGATGCCTCGCAGCTGCCTGCCATGGAGCAGGGCTTTTCAGTCTTTGACGAGAAATCCTCCGCCCGCACGTATTCGGCCAAGATCAGCTATCGCTTCAAGGCAGAAGATATTCGTAACCTGTTGAAACGGGCCGGTATTCCCTATAGCGAATCGCAGACGCGCATGGCGCTGGTCATTCCCGTGCTGGAGACCCAGAACGGCGATTACCTGTGGGAGACGAACAATCCGTGGGCGCGGGCGTGGCTGGCCCGGTCCCTCACCAATGAGCTGACCCCCATGCTGCTGCCGCGCGGCGATGCGACGGACATGGAGATCCTGCCGGTTGGGGCGGCCCTGTCCTTTGACCAGGAGGCGCTGCGCCAGATGGCCGAGCGCTATGGCGTGCGGCAGGTGCTGATCGCCCATGCCTTCCTGGATGAGGAAGACGGCCAATACCGTATGCGCGGGCGCCTGCTCGACGGCTATCTCGCCTCCAGCGGTCGCAGCGCTGCGAACTACACTGCCGACAACGCTGGTGCGCTCTATGATGACACGGCGGGCTTCGGCTCTTCCGGTGTTCTGGTGCGCACTTCCGGCGAGCAGCCGGGCCGGGCGCTGTTCGAGAACTTCTTCCGTGACAAGACCGGTGACTTCCCGGCGCTGGCCCAACGGGCTGTCGAAAACATGGTCAGCCGCTATGCGGCCGGCTGGAAGGCACAGACACTGGTCGACCACTCGGTCGTGCGCCAGGTGCGCATGAATGTGTGGGTCGACTCGCTCGATGATTTCGCGTTGATCCGCCGGGCGCTGGAAGACTCGCCGATCGTGGAGAGTATCGAAACCGGGCCGATCTCGCTGCAGGGCGGCACGATCACCGTGTCCGTGGCTGGTGCGATGGACCAGCTGGTCGCTGATATGCGCCAGAGAAACGTGATCCTGTGGACCGTCGACAATATCGTCTGGAACGTGGCAACGCCTGAAAAGGCCGATGAAGTGCGCGACCGCGTGCGCCCTGTCGATGGCCGTGCTGAAGGCGAGTTTGGTGAGGGAGGCCTGCCGGGTGCCGGCCTCGTCGATCAGGCAGAAGACGCGATTGGCGAATTCTCCGCCCCATCAGACCGCGAGCGCCGCCTGCGCGATGGACCGCGCTCCCTCGTCGGGGGTAGCCAGGCCGACGAGAGCGCCGGAAACGAGGATGAGCCCCAGGACGATGCGAACTGACGACGGAAATCGCCGCCAGCTGCCGCTTCCGTTTGGAACGCCCAGCCCTGATGATGACCTGCCGCCATTCCTGCCCTCCGCCACCAATGAGGAGGCGCGGCGGATGCTGCAGTCGTGGGAGGCGGGTCTTGGCGATGCAAACAGCAGCCATTCCATGCTGATTGCCGGTCCGGCGGGGACAGGCAAGAGCCTGTTGCTCGCCTATGTCGCCCGGGACACTGGTGTACGCATTCACGAAGGTGATGATATCTGCAACCGGCAAAATCCGTTGCCGGACGATCCGGTGATCCTCGTCGACGATATCCATCTGTGCGAACCGAGCGACGTGATGCGGTTGATCAATGTCTGCATCGAGCGCGGGCGGATCTATGTCTTCGCCGGGACCGGCAACCCGAAAGACTGGGCCGGCGAGGGCGACGGGCGGCTGGATGACCTGGCCTCGCGGCTTTCTGCGACACCTACCGCCAGCCTCGAGAAGCCTGACGAGGCGCTGATGACCGAGGCGATCCAGCAGATGCTCGCCGACCGGCAGGTTAAGATTGCGTGGGATGTGGCTGCCTCTGCCGCCATGCGGTTGAAGCGTTCTTTTCACGCGGTTCGGCAATTCGTGGAAGTGCTGGACTCAGAGGCCATGGAACGGCAGAAAAAGATCGACAAGGCTCTGGTTCAACAGGTGCTGGCGACCATTCCCGACGCTGTTCTGTAGGTGCGGGTTTATCCCCGCGCCTTTAGGTCTAGATTAAGCCTGTTGGGGTATAGGCTCTCACCATCGAGCCAGCAGTGCAAAGCCAGTAACTGAGGAAAGCAGCGATCATGTCTGAAGCCGGCAAGACCGATAGCCTGCAGGAAATGGATGCCGAGACGCGGCCCCCCTCGCGGGCACGGCGCGAAACGCGTGACCTGGTCGAACGGGCCGAAGGCGTCGGCGAGGGGCTGGTGCCGATATCGCCTGACTCAAGCGACAGGTTCATCAACCGCGAACTGTCCTGGCTGGAATTCAACATGCGCGTGCTGGAAGAGGCCGCGAACGAAAAGCACCCCGTGCTGGAGCGCCTGCGCTTCCTGTCGATCTCGGCAAGCAATCTCGATGAGTTCTTCATGGTCCGGGTTGCCGGGCTGGTCGGCCAGGTGCGCGAGGGCATCACCGCCCTGTCGCAGGAAGGGCTGACCCCGAAACAGCAGCTCGACATGATCAACGAGCAGGCCTCGGAGCTGATGGAGGAACAGCAGCGCTGCTGGCGTGAACTGATCGGCGAGATGGCCGAGGCCGGCGTGGAAATCCTGAGCCCCGAAGACCTGTCCGGCGACGAGATGGACTGGCTCGAGGACGAGTTCCTCAACAATATCTTCCCGGTACTGACGCCGCTGGCGCTTGATCCCGCGCACCCGTTCCCGTTCATTCCCAATCTCGGTTTCGTTCTCTGCTTCGACCTGAAGGCCGACAAGTCGGGCAAGCAGATGACGGCGTTGTTGCCGGTGCCGGCCAAGATCGGCCGGTTCATCCGCCTGCCGTCCGGCGAGAAGATGGAAAACGGCCTGCCGCGGGTGCGGTATGTGCTGCTGGAAAAAGTGATCGCGCGTTTCCTGCATTATGTTTTCCCGCGCTACCAGAATATCGGCCAGGGCTCTTTCCGGCTGGTGCGTGACAGCGATGTGGAGCTGGAAGAAGAGGCCGAAGACCTGGTGCAGCAGTTCGAAACCCTACTGCGCCGCCGCCGCCGTGGCGATGTCATCCGCCTGAAGATGGATTCCGAAACACCGCAGCGGCTGATCGACATGGTCTCCCAGAAGCTGAAGGTGACAAGCCGCGACGTGGTGCTGGTCGATGGTATCCTCGGGCTGGCCCAGTCTGGCGAGCTGATCCCCGATGACCGGCCGGACCTGACGTTCACGCCGTTCGAGGCGCGCTTCCCGGAGCGAATCCGCGAGCATGGCGGGGATTGCTTCTCGGCGATCAAGGCCAAGGACATCGTCGTCCATCACCCCTATGAGAGTTTCGATGTCGTCGTGCAGTTCCTCAAACAGGCTGCCGCCGACCCGGATGTCGTTGCGATCAAGCAGACGCTGTACCGCACCTCGAAACAGTCGCCCATCGTTGAGGCGCTGATCGAGGCGGCAGAAGCCGGCAAGAACGTGACGGCGCTCGTCGAGCTGAAGGCGCGTTTCGACGAGGAAGCCAATATCCGCTGGGCACGGGCGCTGGAGCGGGCAGGCGTCAACGTCGTGTACGGATTTGTCGACTACAAGACCCACGCCAAGCTGTCGCTGATCGTGCGCAAGGAAGGCGAGGGCACGCGCTCCTATGTCCATATCGGTACCGGGAACTATCACCCGATCACGGCGAAGATCTATACCGACCTTGCCCTGTTCACGACTAACGAGGCGATTGCGAGGGATGCGGCACGGGTGTTCAATTTCGTCACCGGCTATGCCGAGCCCGAGGCGTTCGAGAAGATGGCCGTCGCGCCGCTGAACATTCGCGACAAGCTGTACAGCCATATCGATGCCGAGATCGAGCACGCGAAGGCCGGGCGGCCTGCCTCCATCTGGATGAAGATGAACTCGCTGGTCGATGGCGACATCATCGACCGGTTGTACAAGGCGAGTGCGGCGGGCGTGCAGATCGATCTCGTCGTGCGCGGCATCTGCTGCCTGCGGCCCGGCGTGCCTGAGCTGTCGGAGAATATCCGTGTGCGCTCAATCGTCGGGCGGTACCTCGAGCATTCACGCATCTATTGCTTCGGCAATGGCCACCCGATGCCGAACCAGAGCGCGCTGGTCTATATCGGCTCTGCCGACCTGATGCCGCGCAACCTCAACCGTCGCGTGGAAGTGCTGTGCCCGGTGGAGAACCCGACCGTGCACCGCCAGGTGCTGGACCAGATCATGGTCGCGAACCTGAACGACGAGGCACAGAGCTGGCGGATGATGCCGGACGGCACTTACCGCCGCCTGCAGACGCCGGAGAACGTGAAGCCGTTCAACATCCATTCCTATTGCATGACCAACCCGAGCCTGTCGGGCCGGGGGGCGGCGATCAAGGGCAATGCGCCGACCAAGCTGCGCCCGAAGAAGAAATAAGAATCACGCCATGGTTAGCCTCAAGGCAGGTAAAGAGTGATCCTGAAAGCCGCAGAACAGACCCGCACGCAGTTCCGGCACTGGCATCGCCGGGCGGTGATCGATATCGGGTCGAACTCGGTACGGATGGTCGTCTATGGCGGGCCTGACCGCACGCCTGTTTCCATCTTCAACGAAAAGACGCTGTGCGGCCTCGGGCGGCGCGATCCTGACACCGGCGCGCTGCGCGACGATGCGATGGAAGAGGCGCTGCTGACGCTCGCCCGCTTCAAGGCCGTGCTGGCGCGCTATGGCGACCCGGACCTGACGGTGTTCGCGACGGCGGCGAGCCGCGAAGCCTCCAACGGGCCGGACTTCATCGCGCGGATCGAGGATCTGGGCTTCCAGCCGGAAGTGATCTCCGGCGAGGAAGAAGCCCGGTTTGCGGCGCTTGGTGTGCTGTCCGGCGATCCCGGCGCTGTGGTGTGTGAGCCGGACCGACCGCATCTGTGCGGCGACATGGGTGGCGGCAGCCTGGAGCTGACACGGTTCACGGACAATTTCGACGAGCCGCTGGGCGAGCGGGTGAGCCTGCCGCTCGGGCCGCTGCGCCTGATGGCGGAATGCGGTCCGAAAGTGATCGACGCGGTCAGCTTTACCGAGGACCGGCTGGCGGAGAACCCGTGGCTGACCGAGGTGAAAACCGGTGACCTGCATGCCGTCGGCGGTGCGTGGCGGGCTATCGCCAAGGTACATATGGCACGGCGTAATTATCCCCTTCAGGTGCTGCATCACTACGTCATGAGCAAGGACGAGGCGGTCCAGATCTGCGAGCTGCTGGAGCACCAGTCCGCCGCGGCGCTGGAGAATATTCCGGGTGTCCAGAAGAAGCGTATTGACGTCCTGCCCCACGCGGCGATGGTGATGAAAGTCGTGATCAACATGACCAGGGCGCAGCGGCTGATCGTCTCCTCCAGCGGTGTGCGCGAGGGAGTGTTGTTCGACAAGCTGCCCATGGATGTGCGTCGCCGCGACCCGCTGATCGAGCTCGCCGAGGAATATGCGCTGCGCTATTGCCCGGACCCGGCCTTCGGCGAGACGGTGTTCGTGATGACAAACGATCTGTGGCCGGATGAAAGTGAGCAGGAGCGGCGCTTACGACAGGCGGCGTGCCTGTTGTCGGACGTCGCGGCGCTGCACCACCCGGACATGCGCGCCGACCAGGCCTGCGACATGGCACTGCGCTCGCCTTTCATTGGCATTGATCACCCGTACCGCGTCGCGCTCGCCATGGCGTTATACCAGCGCCACAAGAGCAAGCCGTCGACGCCGAACGAGCATGTGCCGATCCAGCTGGTCGGTGAAGAGCTCCAGAAGCGGGCGACGGGCATTGGCCTGATGCTGCGCTTTGCCGCTGACTTCTCGCCGAAATCCGCCGAAGGCATCGAAGGCTGCACGTTGGCGCAGGTAGACGACAAGCTGGTCTTCACCGCCCCGGAAATGCTTGCCGGGCTGATGGGGGAGCTGGCCTCGAAGCGGCTCGACACCCTCGCCAATTTCTTGGGCAAGCAGGCGGTGGTGGAGTTTGTTTGAGGTCTAGCTCTCGATCAGGTCGAGATTGCCGTTGGTGAGCTTCATGGCGATCTTGCCGTGTTTCAGCTTCAGGGCGGCTTCGCCGAAAACCTCGCGGCGCCAGCCTTTCATGGCTGGTACGTCGGCATTGTCATCGCGGGCGATTTCCTCGAGGTCGGCGACAGAGGCGATCAGTTTCGGCGCGACGTCATATTCCTTGCACTGACGGGCGAGCAGCACGCGCAGCAGGTCGAGCACATCCCCCGGCACCTGTGGCAGGTTGCGCGGGCGGTCGATGTCCGGCAGGTCGTTTTTCGGGATACCCTTGCCTTCCGTGATGGCGGACAGAAGCCCCTTGGCAGCGCTGGAGCGCTCGAACCCGTTGGGGATGCCACGGGCGCGGGCGAGGTCCTGCGGGCTTTCCGGCGTCTGGCGGGCAAGCTCGAACAGGGCGTCGTCCTTGAGAATGCGGGCGCGGGGCACGTCGCGCTTCTGGGCCTCTGCCTCCCGCCATTCGGCGATCTTCATCAGGGGGCCGAGTTCCTTGCTCTTGGTATTGCGCAGCTTGAGCCGCTTCCATGCGTTTTCGGGCTGGGTGAAATACAGCCCGGGGGAGAGCAGCGCTTCCATTTCCTCGATCACCCAGGAGAGGCGATTGGTGCGGGCAAGCTCAGACGACAGTGCGTCATAGACATCGCGCAGATGGGTGACGTCGCCAATGGCATATTGCAGCTGCCGGTCGGTGAGCGGGCGGCGCGACCAGTCGGTGAAGCGCGAGCCCTTGTCGAGGCTCTTGCCGGTAATGGTGCGCACCAGCGGCTCATAGCCGATCTGGTCGCCATAGCCGCAGGCCATGGCCGCGATCTGGGTGTCGAACAGCGGCTGCGGCACCGTCTGCATCATCTGGAAGAAGATCTCTATATCCTGACGGGCGGCGTGGAAGACCTTGGTCACCGCCGGGTCTGCGAGAAGCTCGAGGAAAGGCGTCAGGTCGAGGCCGTCGGCGAGGGGGTCGATGATCGCTGCCTCAGCCGGGCTGGCCGCCTGAATGAGGCAGAGCTGCGAAAAGTAGGTCTTTTCGCGCATGAATTCGGTATCGACGGTGACGTATGGGTGCTGCCGGAGGCCTGAACAGAACTCTGCGAGGGCGGCGGTGTCTGTAATAATCAACATGGATGAGTGACTTAGCAAGATTGGTGCGGGTCGTCATCCAGATAATCACGCGTTATATGAAGAGCATCCGGAAGAAGGAGACATACCATGATCAGGAACCTAATTTTTATCGTCGGCCTTATCGTCGTTGCGCTGTTGTTGCTGTCTGTCTTCGGCGTGATCTAGTCGAGCAACTCATCGAGCAGGCCTTTATGTAGGGATTGCCGGACGGTGGCGTAATCGGCCCACGGGTCTGATTTCAACTGAGCCAGCCGCTGGCGGATATTGGCGAGCGTGTAGTCGGCGCCTGAACTGGCGCGGGACAGCTCGTCCCATGTCAGCGGCGTTGCGACCGGCGCGTCCTTGCGCGCGCGGGTGGAGTAAGGGCAGATTGCGGTCGCGCCGCGCTCGTTCCTCAGCCAGTCGATGAAAATCTTGCCCTTGCGCTTGGCCTTGGACATGGTCGCGGTAAAGCGGGACGGGTCTTCCTGCGCCAGCCGCTTGGCAAAGCCGGACGCGAATCCCTTTACCGTCGCCCAGTCATGCTGGCGCTCCACCGGGATCACCACATGCACGCCCTTGCCCCCGGTGAGTATGGGGAAGGACTGAAGGTCAGCGGCGGCGAGCAGGTCGCGGATATCCCGGGCGGCTTTTTTGACGTCCTCGAAATCCTTGCCTTCATCCGGGTCAAGGTCGAAGACGATGCGGTCGGGCTTTTCGATATTGTCCCTGCGCGCGCCCCAGATATGCAGTTCGAGCGCACCGATCTGCGCGGCGGAAACGAGCGCTTTCTGTGAGCCGAGCAGGAGATAGTCGCCCTTGTCGCCATCTTTCTCGGTGATGGTGACTGACCCCATGTGGTCCGGCGTGCCGGCATTATGGTGTTTCTGGAAGAAGCAGGAGCCGGTGCGCCCGGACGGGCAGCGCACGAGGGACACGGGCCGGTCCTTGATGTGGGGCAGCATCTGTTCGGCGATCTCGGCGTAGTATTCCGCGAGGTCGCGCTTGGTGACGTCCTGGTCCGGGTAGAGGACCTTGTCGGGGCTGGAGAGCTTCACGCCCGCGACGGTGTCGCCGGATGATCTGTCAGCGGATGACTTTGCCGGTTCTGCCTCTTTCATTTTCTCTTTCTCCGACGTGACCTCTTTGGCCGGCTTGTCCTCGCGCAGGCCCAGGAAGGACGGATGACGCAGATGGCCGTCGCTCGTGACCTCGGTATAGGCGATCTGGCCGACGAGGTCAGGCGTCAGGAACACCGCGCCGCGTTTCGCGTCGGCGGGCATGTCGGCAAAGGGCGGTGTCTTGCGCTCCAGCTTTTTCATCTTCGCCGAGAGGCTGGCCATCAGGTCTTCGGAAAAGCCTGTGCCGACGCGGCCGCGATAGACGAGATCGCCATCGACATATTCGCCCAAGAGAAGCGAGGCGAAGGGGCGGCCCTTCTTGTCGGATTTGCGATAGCCGCCGATGACGAACTCGTCATTGCCGGTACATTTCGACTTGATCCACGCGCGGGTACGTTTGGACTGGTATCTCGCATCGGCGCGTTTGGAGATGATGCCTTCGAGGCCCATCTGGCAGGCCTTGCCGATGACATCGTCGCCCTTGCCGACGACGTGGTCGGAATAGCGGATCGGGTCTTTCACCCCGTCGAGCAGGTCGGCGAGGGCGTCCTTGCGGGCGTCCTGGGCTTGCTTGCGCCAGTCCTTGCGGCCGTGTTTCAGCAGGTCGAAGGCATAATAGATGAGGCGGGCCTGGTCGCCGGATTTAGTCGCCTGTTGCAGGGCACCGAAATCACTGTGGCCCTGATCGTTGATGGCGACGAGCTCGCCGTCGATGACGCCTGTGCCGGGCAGGGTGGCGAGGGCTTCGGCAATAGCCGGGTACTTATCCGTCCAGTCCTTGCCCGAGCGGGTGTATAGTTTGGCGCGTCCTTCAGCCCAGCAGGCGATGAGGCGGTAGCCGTCATATTTGATCTCGTGCAGCCATTCCTCGCCCTGCGGTGGTTCGTCATCGAGGGTCGCCAGTTGCGGCTCGATGAAGGCGGGCAGGCGGGCGGAAGATTTTGAAGAGGATTTTGGGGATGACTTTGACGCGGTTTTCTTCTCGCCATCCTTCCGGCGCTTGGTCTCGGTCTGCGCCTCCTTCAGGGTCGGGCCCTTTTTCTCGATGCCGTCGAAGCCGCGGCCTGTTTTGACCGAGTCCGGCCATTCCTTGACCGGGTCGAGGTCTTCGTTCTCGGTGCCGTCCCGCTCCTTGATCAGCAGCCAGTTTTCGCGTTTCTCACCCTTCTTGTTCTTCATGCGGACGAGGGCGAAACCACCCTTGAGGCGCTCGCCCTTCAGGGTGACCTTGAGCGAGCCTTTCTTCAACCCTTCATGGGGATCTTCCTGTGGCTCCCAGCTGCCTGTGTCCCACAGCATGACCGTACCGGCACCATAGCCGGAGGGGATCACGCCTTCGAAATCGCCATAGTCGACCGGGTGGTCTTCAGTGCGCACGGCAAGACGCTTGACCGAAGGGTCGAGGCTCGGCCCCTTCGTAACGGCCCAGCTTTTCAGGACGCCGTCCAGCTCCAGCCGGAAATCGAAATGCAGGCGCGTCGCGTCATGCTTCTGCACCATGTAGAGATTGCCCTTCTTGCGGCTGACCTTGCCCTTCGGTTCGGGTGTCTTCCCGAAGTCGCGTTTGTCGTGATAGGTCTGGAGCGAGCCGGCCATGGGTTAGCTCGCTTTCTTCTTCGTGCTCTTCTTCGTCGTCTTCTTTGTGGATTTCTTCGAAGACGATTTCGATCCGGAGACGGATTTCTTCAGTGCGTCCATCAGGTCGATGACATTGCTCTCGCTTTTCGTGGAGCTTTCAGAGTCATCGTGGCTGACCTTGCCCTTCTTCTCTTTCTCCTTGATCAGCTCGCGCAGGGCAGTCGCATATTGCGCCTCGAAATTCTCCGCGTTGAAAGGCTTCGATTTCTTCTCGATCAGCTCACCGGCAAGCTCCAGGAGCTCCTTGTCGAGCTTCATGTCCGGAATATCGTCGAAGATGCCGTCGCTCTGCTTGATCTCCTCGGCATAGCGCAGGGTCTCCAGCAACAGGCCATCGCCGCAGGGCTTGATCGCGACGACATAGTCGCGCCCGCGCACGGCCATCTGCCCGAGGGCGACTTTCTTGGCGTCGCGCAGCGCCTCGCGGATGACGATGAAGCCTTCATTGGAAATGTCGTCCTTCGGCACGACGTAATAGGGCTTCTCGAAATAGCGCGGGTCGATCTCGCAATGGTCGACGAACTGGACGAGCTCGATGGTCTCCTTCGTCTCCAGCCTGATCTCGTCCAGCTCCTCATTGGAGAGGATGACGTAATTGTCCTTGGAGACCTGATAGCCCTTGACGATCTCGTCGGTGTCGATGGGACCGACGCCCTCGACGATTTTCTGGTAGCGCACGCGCTTGCCCGACGGCTCGTGGATCTGGTTCAGGGAGGGCCGGGCGGCGGATTTCGTCGCCGAGAACAGCTCGATCCCGATCGAGACGAGCGAAAGTTTCAGATAGCCTTTCCAGTATGCGCGCGCGGCCATAGTCTTCCCCTGAAGTTGCGAATTCATGGGGGTAAACAGGGGTTTGGCGGGCGTGGTTCCGATTCGGAGCAGGGAGTAAAAAGCGGTAGGCGATGGCGGATTTTAGGATAGGATCGCGGCAGAGGATCGTATCAGGGGGATTTCATGCTGAAAAATCTGGTGGCCGGAACGGCAATCGCAGCGGCGCTTTGGGCTTTGCCTGTTATGGCGCAGGAGACTGGCTGCGCGGGGATCAGTGAAGACGGGGTCGGCATACCGAAGCAGGACATGGTGCTGACCTGGGAAGATGATGACGGCGACACCTTCGATGAAACGGTCATGGTCGTGCAGGAGGGTTTCGTCGTCACCCTTGCTGATTACGAGGACTTCCAGACCTATCTCGTCTTCTACAAGCACGAGTTCCTGACCGAGTTCGCGGCAGACCGTCTGGGTGTGGAGGATGTTATTTTTTCCGTAGAGGAAGATGGCACCCGGAAACTCCCTGCGGCCATCATCATCGACCTGCGCACCCGGTTCACAGACGATATCGCGGCGCTGGACCAGCTATGGCCACTGGAGGCGGGCAAGACGGCCGCGATGATACCGGATGCGGCAGGCGATTACGTCAGGTGGACCGTGGGTGAGGCCAGCGAGCAGCCGTTTCCCGATGCTGATGGTAAAACCACGATCATGCCCTTGCTCGGCGCATCGGAATCGCCCGGCATCGAGCCGGGGCGCTGGACGCTGAACTATTCAACAGAACACTGCATGGTCGTCGAGTTGTGGGAGAGTTTCGGTCACGATGCCTATCATGAGCGCGTAACCGGCATTTCCTTGCCGTAACGATATCTACTTCAAAATCCTTACATCGATGATCAGGGGAAGATGATCAGAACCGGTGCCGCGCCCGACGCGGACATGCGCTTCAAGATCGTTTGTTACAAAGGTGTGGTCGATGGGCAGGCCGAAAAATGGCAGGGGGCCCATCCAGCTTGACCATGGACCATAGGGAACGCGGCGCATGGCGCTTTCCCGCTCAGCATCGATCATCGCTTGCGACCAAGGCACTGTATTGAAGTCTCCGACCAGTACAGCGTGCTTATGCTCGCCCAGCGTTTTCATGGCCGCGGTAATGTCTGCGTT
Source organism: Aquisalinus luteolus (assembly GCF_009712425.2). Taxonomy (GTDB): domain Bacteria; phylum Pseudomonadota; class Alphaproteobacteria; order Caulobacterales; family Parvularculaceae; genus Aquisalinus; species Aquisalinus luteolus. The sequence goes on along the minus strand of NZ_VCJR02000001.1, from coordinate 1,753,852 downwards.
CCGATGACGATTCCAGGAGGGATACATGGGCGTGTGTGGATGGATGCCACCCACTGTAATGACCCCCGCTGGCGTTTCGATGGTGACCTTGCTTACCGGTCGAAAAGGAGCATCCATAACAGCCATATTGTCGACCGATCCTCGGCTGAGAATGACAACCTTCGTGAGAGTGGTTTCGTCTGGAAGAAGACGATATTGCCAGTTATCCGGCAAGGTCATTTCAATCCCGTCATATTCTGCCAGCAGAACGAGATCGGCATTTTCCTTCTCCGCAAGCTGGATAACTCTCTTCAGCGCAGAGGGTTTGTGAAACACGTTGGCCCACACGATCCGCATGTCGGGTTGTTCTACAGATGCTGGCGACGTTCTGAATTGGGCGCTCATCCCGATAATCGCGATGGCGGCAAATCCCAGTGAAAACAGACAGGAAGCGGGACGGCCGATCATGATCATGTAAAATGCCATCGCCAGCATCAGGAGAGCCAGTTGCGGCCTCAGGCTCGTGAATATCTCGAAGGGCCAGCCAAAACGCCCGGCGAAGCCTGCAAGGACAAGCACTGCGAGAATGAAATTGATGATCCAGAACATGTTTTCGTCTCACCCGATGGTCGCAACAGTGAGTTAACAGGATTCAAGATGGAAAATATGACGTTCTCCAGGTGAAAGCGTGTCCGGGTCCCCGCCACCCCTTTCCCCCCGCCGGAAAACCCGCTAACAACCGCCGCTACAGACAGAATTTCTGCCTGTGGCCGTCTTTTCGCGCGGTTGCGGGCCATCAGGAGTACGACATGCATATCTATCGCAGCCATACCTGTGGCGAACTTCGTAAATCCGATGTCGGCGAGAGCGTTCGCCTGTCCGGCTGGGTGCACCGTGTGCGCGACCATGGCGGGGTGCTGTTCATCGACCTGCGCGACCATTACGGCATGACGCAGGTCGTCGCCGACCCGGATTCCCCGGCGTTCAAGGCGGCCGAGCAGGTGCGCAGCGAATGGTGCATCCGCATCGACGGGCGGGTGAAGGCGCGCGATGACAGCCTCGTCAACGCCAACCTGCCGACCGGCGAGATCGAGCTTTATGCCGACGAGATTTCCGTGCTTGGCGCGGCGCAGGAACTGCCGCTGCCGGTTTTCGGCGAGCCGGACTATCCGGAAGAGATCCGGATGAAGCACCGCTATCTCGACCTGCGCCGGGAGACGCTGCACGCGAACATGATGCTGCGTTCCAGGATCATCCGCAGCTTGCGCAACCGGATGGAAGACAAGGGCTTCAACGACTTCCAGACGCCGATCCTGACGGCGTCCTCGCCGGAAGGCGCGCGGGACTTCCTGGTGCCGTCGCGGCTTCACCCCGGCAAGTTCTATGCGCTGCCGCAGGCGCCGCAGATTTTCAAGCAGCTGATCATGGTGTCTGGCTTTGACCGCTACTACCAGATCGCGCCGTGCTTCCGCGACGAGGATGCCCGCGCGGACCGGTCCGCCGGCGACTTCTACCAGCTCGACCTGGAGATGAGCTTCATCGAGCAGCAGGATGTCTTCGACGCGGTGGGGCCGGTGATCCGCGACACGTTCGAGCAGTTCGCCGAGGGCAAGCCGGTGTCGGCCTATCCGTTCCGCGAAATTCCGTATGCGGAAGCGATGCTGAAATACGGCTCCGACAAGCCGGACCTGCGCAACCCGCTTGAAATGCAGGTGGTGACGGAGCATTTCGTCGATTCAGGGTTCAAGATCTTCGCCCAGATCGCGGCCGATCCCGCCAACGAGATCCGCGCCATTCCGGCGCCGGGTGGTGGCAGCCGTGCCTTCTGTGACCGGATGAATTCCTGGGCGCAGAAACAGGGCCTGCCGGGCATGGGCTATATCATGTTCGATGAGGGCGACGGCAAGGGGCCGCTGGCCAAGAATATCGGCCCGGAGCGCACCCATGCGATCCGCGAGCAGCTGGGCCTGAAAGAGGGCGATGCAGCCTTCTTCCTCGCCGGGAAGCCGGCCGAGTTCGTCGACATCGCCGGCAAGGCGCGTAATGTCGTTGCCGACGAGCTGGAACTGGCCAACAAGGACTCGTTCGAGTTCGCGTGGATTGTCGACTTCCCCATGTATGAGTGGGACGAGGAGAACAAGAAGGTCGAGTTCGGCCACAACCCGTTCTCCATGCCCGCCGGTGGCCTCGAAGCGCTGGAAGAGGCTGGCGACGACCCGGAGAAGATCCTGGCGATCAAGGCACGCCAGTATGATCTCGTCTGCAACGGCTATGAGCTGGGCTCCGGTGGTATCCGTAACCACAAGGAAGAGATCATGTACAAGGCGTTCGATCTCGCCGGCTATGGCGCGGAAGTCGTCGAGGAGAAATTCGGCGGCATGCTGAACGCTTTCCGCTATGGTGCCCCGCCGCACGGCGGCGCGGCCTTCGGCGTCGACCGCATCGTCATGCTGCTGGCTGGCGAGCAGAACATCCGTGAGGTGACGATGTTCCCGCTGAACCAGCAGGGCGAGGACCTGCTTCTCGGCGCACCGGTCGAGGCATCGGACAAGCAGCTCAAGGAGCTGCATATCCGCGTGTCGAAACCGATCGAAGAGAAGAAGGGCTGAGGCGGCTTGTTCGGCTGGCTGACAGACCGGTTCCGGCGCAAGCCGAAAATGGTGCCGCCGGCCGAACAGCTAGCCCATCTCGACAAATGGGCGGCGGGGTTCGAGGGGATCGACCCGCCGCTGGAAGACCCGCATTACTGGAACTGGAAAATCTCCTGTTCCAGCGGCATGTTCCAGCCGCCGGTAGTGACCCGCGAGATCGAGGAGCGGGCGATCAATGCGCTGTTGACGGCGGCGGGGCATCTGTCGCGCACGCCATATGCCGTCGAGTTTCCGTATTTCCGAGCAGCCGTGCTGCTGCCCATGGGCGACCTGTTCATGAGCGAGGTGACGGCGTTTTATGATCGCGACTATGCGCTGCGGTTCTGGAGCGGCGAGCCGCTGCCGGTGGAGCGGGTGACGGAAAAGTATGACCTGAACATCCCTGAAGGCTTCGAGCTGCACGGCACCATCGTCGCCCATCCGCTGGACGATGAAGACGTGGTCGAGGGCATGCGCATTGATGAAGACGGCAAGCGCTGGTTCGATGAAGAGCGCTGGGTGATTGGGCAGAGACCATGAGGGGGCAGCGATAATGGGCAGGCGGCTTTCCATCCACAGGCCAACGGCGAAGGTGAGGGGTGTCGACCGCCGCCTGCGGGCGCTTGACCGGTGGGCGGACGGTTTTGCCGGATACGAGCCTTACATCGACGAGCGCTATATGAACCACAAGATCCCCGTGCTCGACCGACTTGTGAACCCGCCGACGACGACAGCGGCGATCCAGGAAAAGGCGCTGGCTGCGCTGATCAAGGCGGCGGACTATCTCTCCCGCTCGCCGGTTTGCGAGCGCGTGCCGTATTATCGCGCATGCGTGCTGATGGGACTGCCGGACATGTTCCATAGCGAGGTCACGGCGTTTTACGACGAGGAATACTATCGCAGCTTCTGGCGCAGCGACCGCATGCTCGACTCAAAGGTGCTGACCGAAAGTTTCGATGTGACCATTCCGGACGGTTTCGAAGTGTGCGGTTATATCGTGCCATTCCAGGTCGATTTCGACGACATCAATGGCGTGCGGACCGACGAGGAAGGCCGCTTCTGGATCGACGAGGAACGCTGGGTGATCGGCGAGAGGCCTTGATCTGTGTTGCGCGCTTGGCGGTGAGGGAGCAGCGCGATAGGCTGCGGGTGAGCAAATCGAAAGACCCGTCATGATCACTGTCCACCATCTCAACAATTCCCGCTCGCAACGTATTCTCTGGCTGCTCGAGGAGCTGGAGCTGCCATACGAGATCGTGCGCTATGAGCGCGATGCCGAGACCATGCTGGCGCCGCAATCGCTGAAGGATGTGCACCCGCTGGGCAAGTCGCCGGTGATCACCGATGGCGAGACGACCATCGCGGAGTCCGGCACCATCGTGGAGTACCTGCTGGAGAAATACGGGTTGGGTCGCCTGATGCCGGGCAAGGACAGCGCCGATTACTGGCAGGCGCGGTTCTGGCTGCATTATGCCGAGGGCTCTGCCATGCCGCCGCTACTGATGAAGCTGGTGTTCAACCGGGTGAAAGAGGCGGACATGCCGTTCTTCGTCAAGCCGGTCGCCAAGGGCATCGCCGACAAGGTGCTGTCGAATTTCGTCAATCCGCAGGTGAAGAACCACATGGCGTACTGGGAAGACTCTCTCGCCGCGACGGGCTGGTTCGCGGGCACTGAGCTGAGCGCCGCCGATATCATGATGAGTTTTCCGGTCGAGGCTGTCGCCGCCCGCACCGGTCTCGGGTCGGATCATCCGAATTTGAAGGCTTGGCTGGAGAAGGTCCATGGCCGAGACACCTACAAGGCGGCCCTCGAGAAGGGCGGTGAATACGCTCTGATGAGCTAGAGCTGGCGTAACCCCCCCCTGTTACTTTGGAAGGCTGGAACAGTCACCATACCCTGTGCGTTTGCGGGGCATGGAGCAGCTGGACCAGATATTCTCCACGCAGATCGGGGCAGGGGTAATCCTGCTGCGCTTGGCACTGGCCTGTCTGTTCGGGGCGATTCTCGGCATCGACCGGGAAATCCGCGACCGTCCGGCGGGGCTGAGGACTTTCATCATGGTCTCGCTCGCCGCCTGCCTGTTCACGATCATCGCCATCGAACTGAGCCTTGCCCTCGATGGCAGCGAGGACGAAACCTCGATCAGACCCGACCCGTTGCGCATTATCGAGGCGATCACTGCCGGGGTCGCTTTTCTCGCCGCCGGGTCTATCATCCGCCACGGTCGGCGGCTTGAGGGGCTGACGACAGGGGCCGGGATGTGGCTCGCCGGGGCCATCGGCCTTGCCTGCGGCGCCGGGTTCGAGGCCATCGCTGCGCTGGTGACGCTGCTGGCCCTCATCATTCTTGTCGGGCTGAAGAAGCTCGAAGATGGTCTGGATCGCAAAAAGTAGCCGTATTTTCCTGACTTAGCTGCCCTTCTTTATATCCGATAACAAACATAAAAAGTGAGCGTTCACTCATTTTCTGTCTGAACTGTAATTATGAACAATGTTCATTTCGTGGGATGTTTGTGAATGAAGGAGGCCTGTTCGGGCAGCTGACATGGTATGAACCGTTAACCGCGCCAGCACAGTTTCAGCCCAGATTAGAGCAGGCAGCATGATTTGGAGAGTGGATTATGCGTGACGTCTATATCAATGCGGCGGGGGCTCATTTGCCCGGCGAGGCGGTCGGCAATGACCGGATGGCGGCGATCCTCGGCGAGATCGACGACCAGTCGCAACGGCTCGGCCGGCTGATCCTGCGCCAGAACCGGATCGAGCAGCGCTATTACGCGATGAACTATCGCGGCGAGGCGCTCGACACCAATGCCGGGATGGCGGCAAAGGCGGCCCGGGCGGCGGTCGACACGTCTGAACTGGACCTTTCCGACATCGATTATCTCGCCACCGGCACGACACAGGGCGACCTGCTGGTGCCGGGTCATGCCAGCGCGGTGCATGGGGCGCTCGGTACCGGGCCATTGGAGATCGCGTCATTCCAGAGCGTCTGCGCGTCTTCCATGATGGCGGCAAAGAGCGCCTGGATGGCGCTGAAATGCGGCGAGGCCGAAGCGGCGCTCGTCACCGGCAGCGAGATGTCGAGCCGCTGGTTCCGACCCGGCTTCTATCGCCCGGCGCTGGACAGGCTGGGGAACCGGGATACGCGCATGGCGGCGGAATTCCTGCGCTGGACCCTGTCCGATGGCGGTGGTGCGCTTGTCATGCAGCCGCGCCCGCGGCGACGGGGTCCGAGCTTCAGGGTCGACTGGATCAAGCTTGTCTCCCTCGCCGATCGCTTCGATGTGTGCATGCATGCCGGCATCGCCCATGAGGACCGGCACGAGCCGGTGCGCTGCTGGAGCCATAATGAAGCCGGCCCGCAGGGCGCGGCGGCCGATGGCGCGATCATGCTGATGCAGGACATGATGCTCCTGAAACGGATCATCCGCGGCTGGGTCGGCGAATATCTCGCCCTGATCGACAGGGGCGCGATCGTGCCCGGCGATGTCGACCATGTGCTGTGCCATTATTCCGCCCATTCCCTGCGCGAGGAAATCATCAAACTGATGACCGCCGCAGGGGCGATGATCGACGAGGAAAAGTGGTTCACGAACCTCTATACCAAGGGCAATACCGGCTCCGCCGCCTTCTTCATCATGCTGGAGGAGTTCATGGCGCGGGGCGGGTATCGGCCCGGTGAAAAAATTCTGTGCGTCGTGCCGGAAAGCGGCAGGGCGGTGATATCGTTCATGATGCTGACAGTCGAGGAGGCTTGAGTATGTTACAGGACATTTCAAAACGCAGGCAGGAACTGGTCGAGGCGACATTTCGCGGGCTCGCCATGGCGTGGACCGATTTCGAGGGCCAGCTGGAGCAGGTGCCGGTCATCCGCAAGCTCAATCGCGGGCAGCTGCAGATCGAGGATTACCGGGCGCTGCTGAAGAATTTGCGCCAGCAGGTGGTCGATGGCGGCTGCTGGATCGCCAGAGCGGCAAGCCATGTGGATGCGGAGCATTTCGAGATCCGCTCCCACTTCATGAAGCATGCGGTGACGGAGCATCGCGATTTCCAGATGCTGGAGGCGAACTTCATTGCCTGTGGCGGCACGCTGGAGGAAATCAGGTCGGCGTCGAAGAATATGGGCTCCGAGGCGCTGTCTGCCTTCATGTTCCACAAGGCGTCGCAGCCGAACCCGTTCGGTCTCTTGGGCGCGATGTTCATGATCGAGGGGCTCGGCTCGCGCAAGGCGGTAGAGTGGGGTGCGGCCATCAAGGAACAGCTGGGGCTGGAAGACCACCAGGTCAGCTTCATGCTCTATCACGGCGAACACGACGACGATCATCTGGAAGAGCTGGAGACGCATCTGGCGATGACCGTGCATGACGAGGATGATGTGCAGGAGGTCGTGCGCACGGCGCGGATCGTCGGGCGGCTTTATGCCCTGCAGCTAGAGGAACTGAATCATGTCTGATGCTTGCTTGCTAATTCGCCCTCGTCCTTCGTGGCCCGGCTATGCCGGGCACCTCAGGATGAGGGCAGTTGCGGCAAACCCTCATTCTGAGGTGCTGCCCTTCGAGAAGCCGCCTACGGCGGTTCCTCAGGGTGAGGGCAGCCACGAAGAACGAGGGTTTGCGTCATGACAGCCAGACCGTTCGATCCCGCCAGTTTCGATCCGAAGGATCCGGATCCGTGGCTGGCGCTGTATCTCGACGACTCGCTACCCTTCGATGACAAGGCGAAGGCGGCGCTGCTGGAAGGCAACCGTTCATATGCGCGGCGGTTCCTGCTGCCGGCATCACGGCCTTTCATCTTTCTCTTCTTCGTCCTGGTAAAGATCTTCCGGCGCTTCTTCCGCAAATGGCCGCATGCGCCCAAGACGCTGCACAGGCTGATCTATTGGGGGCTGAAGACGTTTGCGCGGCCCGAGGCGAACCTGCTGATCCTGCGCCACTTCAATATCGGCACGGAAATCCTCGCCTTCATCAAGGCAAATGTGCCGGGGGTGGAGATCAATTCCCATCCGCTGCGGCCGATGACGCTGGCGGATTTGAAAGACAACACGTTTCTTCAGCACGACCTCAATATCTATAATTTCATCATCGAACTGAACCGGGGGCTGCGGGCGCAGGGACGGGAAATCGAGACGCCAGCGCGAATCGATTTCAGCCCGATCAGCGATGGCGGGTTTGACCTGGAAGCCTTTCCGGACAAGTGGCACAATTTCGTCGACGTGCAGACGGCAGTTGAATTCTACACCCCGATCTATGCGCTGTTCCTGTCGGATCATGACTTCGTGCGGGCGGCGAATTCTTTGCAGCTGGACGAAACCATCGGCATCTATCTCGCCCGAATCCTCGGCTCTGACTATCACATGAGCCTGATCAACAACCACCACCCCATGGTGCCGCTGTCGACCTTCCAGGCTGGGTTTCGGCTGATGATGCATGGCTATGATGCGGAGGCGCTGCATGGGCATCTGCGCGAAATGAAACGCCGTCAGCAGGCGGAGGATGCGGCTAAGTCCTCGTCCTTCGTGGGCGATGCTGTCGCCACCTCAGGATGAGGACTCTTTAATCGAAAGAGCCCGAATGGCGGGGGAGGGTAACCCTGCCATTCGGGCGTTCGAGCCTTGCCTGTCGGAGGGATGCGGCTTGGCGATCAGTACAAGGTCGAGTTTTGCGTCGCTTCATTGGGTGTCGCTTCGGGCCATGCTCAGTATCGAGCATTCCTGCACCTTAAGCCCGGCGGGCAGTTTTGTCATGGCATTGCCACAGGCGGAATTGAGCTGTTCCTGCATCAGCCCGGTGACGGTGGTCAGGTCAGCGCCCGTCAGGTCGGCATTGGTGAAGGTCGCGCTCGTCACGTCCGTCTCGTGCAGCACCGCCCCGATCAGCAGCGCCTCGTCGAAGCGGGCCCTGCGGAAGCTGACCCGCTCGGCGACCACGCCGATGAGATCGGCGCGGTAAAATACGCTGCGCATCGCCATCGTGTCCGTCAGCCGTGCTTCGCGGAAGGACGCACCGGAGAACTGGACGGCGGTCATGCTGGTGTCGCGGAACTCGGCATTGTCGAAGATCGCAGATTGCATCAGCGAACCGCCGAGGTCGGCCCTTTCGAACACACTGCCGGAAAAATCGCTGCCGCGGGCGGTCGTCTCCTTCAGGTCGGTCTGGACGAAACTCGCCTGGCGGATGAAGGCGCTGTCGAGCATGGAGCCGTCCATGATAGTGTGAGAGAAGGTGCTGCGGTCGAGCGTTGCCTTGACGAAGCTCGACTTGGGCATGAGTTCGCGTGAAAAGCGGCTGCCGGTCAGGTCTGCGTTGAGAGCCGTAACAGGTGCCTGTTCGACCTCCTTGCCTGTAAGGGCGTCCCAGACACTGGCGAGGCCGCGCCCTTTGGTGACGCGGTTCAACTCGATGCTGCCGGTGACGACCGTATCGATGGTCGTGTCGAGAACACTGCGAATTGGCCTCGGGAAGCGCTGTTGTTCCTGCAGGCTCGCATTGGCATAGCTGTAGAGCATCGTGTTGAAGATGACGGCGACGGTCAGGATGACGATCTTGATCATTGTCTGTCTCCGGGGAGTGAATGTGCCCCTGAAGGCTAGCGCCAGCGCGTATCCGATCGCTTAAATCCATTATTAGGGTTTGCGAAAATTTCGACTAAAGGGCGTCGCCATTTTTCGGCCATCTTTGCCCAACTACGGCGAGCATTGCCAACAAACGCCAGTGTTTGCGCGGTATTCGTTGGTGAGCGGATGGTTTTCAGAATGACTAAAACTGGAATGATTAAAAGGCGCTCTGTCGAGCGCCTTGTTAACCGCGAAATTTTTTGAACGAAAGCGACGAGTGCGCTTACGAGCAGCCGGTCGAGGAGCCGCAGCTTTCGCATTTCAGGCAGGTGCCGGAACGCACAAGCGTGAACTGGCCGCAATCGGGGCAGGCATCGCCCTCATAGCCCTTCACGATTGCTTCCTCTCGCTCGCCGCGCGGAGAGGAGAGTTTGCCGGACGGGATCGAGCCTTTGGCTGGTGAAGAGCCACGGGCGTTGGTTTGGCGCTCCTTGATCTCTTCAAGGCCCGCTTCGATGTCGTCTGGTTCCACGATCTCAGTGTCATTCGCACCGCGAGCGGATTTTTCGCGACCGGAGGCTTCCTGGCGCAGGCGGTCGAACTCGCCACCGCGCAGGACGACGAGATTGTCCATGCCGGATGAGCGCGAGAAGCCCTTGGAGATGAGGCGGGAAGCCTCTTCCTGAACCTTCTCTTCGTCAACGCCCTTGCCGAGGGAGTCGAAGCTTTCATTGCCCGGCGTGTGGGCGAGGTCGTCGCGGCCGAGGTAAGAGATGGCCAGTTCGCGGAAGATATAGTCGAGGATCGAGTTGGCGTTCTTGATCTTGTCATTGCCTTGAACAGGGCCTGCCGGCTCGAACCGGGTGAACAGATAGGCGTCGACATATTCTTCCAGCGGCACGCCATATTGCAGGCCGAGAGAGATGGCGATGGCGAAATTGTTCATCAGCGAACGGAAGGCGGCACCCTCCTTGTGCATGTCGATGAAGATCTCGCCGAGCTCGCCATCGTCGAATTCGCCGGTATGAAGGTATACCTTGTGGCCGCCGACGATGGCTTTCTGGATATAGCCCTTGCGTCGGTCTGGCAGGCGCTTGCGGCCCGGGGCACGCTCGACGATCTTTTCGACGACGCGCTCGGCGACGATGCGGGCCTTTTCGGCGGCCGGCGCGTCTTCCAGATCGTCTTCCATGTCGTCGGCGGACAGGAGCGCCGAGGCGAGGGGCTGGGACAGTTTTGAGCCATCGCGATAAAGCGCGATGGATTTGAGGCCGCGCGTCCACGCCGTGCGATAGGTACGCGCGCAATCGTCGACCGTGGCGCTGTTCGGCAGGTTCACGGTCTTGGAAATCGCGCCGGAGATGAAGGGCTGGACGGCGGCCATCATCTCGATATGGGCGGAGACGGACAGGGCGCGGGTGCCGATGCGGCCGCAGGGCGTCGCGCAGTCAAAGACGGCCAGGTGCTCGTCCTTCAGGCCCGGCGCGCCTTCGAGGCACATCGTGCCACAGCACCACAGGTTCGCCTGGTGGATATCCTGATCGGAGAAACCGATATCGCGCAGGAGCTGGTAACCGGACTTGAAGGTCTCGTCTTCCTGCAGGCCGAGCGTGCCGCGGATGAAGGCCTCGCCCAGCGTATGGGCGTTGAAGACATAGGTGATGTCGAACGCGCCGGGCAGGGCCGCTTTCAGGGCGTCGATCTGCTTCTCGCCGAAGCCTTCCGCCCGCAGATCATCGAAGGAGATTCCGGGCGCGCCTTCCAGCGTGCCGCGACCGACAGCGTAATGGCTGATCGCCTCGATCTCCTTTTCGCTGTAGCCGAGCTTGGCAAGCGCGGACGGGACAGCGCGGTTGATGATCTTGAAATGGCCGCCACCGGCGAGCTTCTTGAATTTGACCAGCGCAAAGTCCGGCTCGATGCCGGTCGTGTCGCAATCCATGACAAGGCCGATCGTGCCCGTGGGGGCAACGACGGAGACCTGCGCATTGCGGAAGCCGTGCTTGCCGCCGAGCTCCAGCGCCTGATGCCAGACATCGGCGAGCTTCAGCCCGAGGCCGGAGAAGGTCTTGCTTTCCGGCAGGGCACGCGGCTTGTGGGTGACGCCTTCATATTCATGTATGGCACCGGCTGCAGCGGCGTGGTTGCGCATGACGCGCATCATGGCGTTGGAGTTTTCGCTGTAGCGGGCAAACGCGCCCATATCGGCGGCAAGCTCCGCCGAGGTGCGGTAGGCGGTGCCGGTCATCAAGGCACTGATCGCCCCGGCGACGGTGCGCCCTTCCTCTGAATCATACGGCAGGCCGGAGGACATGAGCAGGCCGCCAAGATTGGCAAAGCCGAGGCCCAGCGTGCGATAAGCGTGGGAGAGCTTCGCCACCTCGCGGGTGGGATAGGCCGCCATCATGACGGAGATTTCCAGCGTGATCGTCCACAACCGGCAGGCATGGATGAAGCCGTCCATGTCGAAGCCGCCATCGGCTGTCAGGAATTTCTTCAGGTTGATCGAGGCAAGGTTGCAGGCCGTGTTGTCGAGGAACATATATTCCGAACACGGATTGGAGCCCTTGATATCCCCGCCGGCCGGGCAGGTATGCCATTCATTGATCGTGTCGTGGAATTGCAGGCCGGGATCGGCGCTGGCCCAGGCGGCCTCGCCGATCTTGCGCCACAGCTCGCGCGCCTTGACCGTGTGATGGACTTTGCCATCGGTACGGCGGATCAGGTCCCAGTCGCGGTTTTCCTCGACAGCCCGGATGAAGTCGTTAGTGACGCGGACGGAGTTGTTGGCATTCTGGCCGAAGACAGAACGATAGCCCTCGCCATCCCAGTCGGTCGAGAACTGGTCGACGGTGATTTCCTTGTAGCCCTGGCTGGCCCACTGGATCGCGCGCTTTATTGCTGTGTCGGGCACGGCATCGCGGCGGGCGGCTTTCACGGCAGCTTTCAGCGTCTCGTTCTTCTTCGGGTTGAACGGATCGGCGAGCTTGCCTTTCTCGCCCTCGACCTGCGTGGCCTTGAGGATCGCATTGAAATGCTTTTGCAGCGCCTTGGAGCCGACGACGAGGGCGGCGACTTTCTGTTCCTCGCGGGATTTCCACTCGATGAAGTCTTCGACATCGGGGTGGTCGATATCGACGATAACCATCTTGGCCGCCCGGCGAGTAACGCCGCCGGACTTGATCGACCCGGCGGAGACATCGCCCATCTTCAAGAAGGAAATGAGGCCGGAGGAGGTGCCACCACCGGATAGTGGCTCGCCCGTGCCGCGAATGGTCGAGAAGTTGGAGCCGGTCCCGGAGCCGAACTTGAACAGCCGCGCCTCGTCCCGCCACAGGGAGAGGATGCCGCCATCCCCGACGAGATCGTCCTTCACCGACTGGATGAAGCAGGCATGGGGCTGGGGCCGCTCATAGGCGGAGGTGGCGAGGCTGACCTCGCCAGACTTGTGGTCGGCAAAGAAATGGCCTTGCGCCGGGCCGTCTATGCCATAGGCCCAGTGCAGCCCGGTGTTGAACCATTGCGGTGAGTTGGGCGCAGCGACCTGGGCGGCGATCATGTGCCGCATTTCGTCGTAATAGGCGCGCGCGTCTTCCTCTGAATCGAAATAGCCGCCTTTCCAGCCCCACCAGGCCCAGGCGCCGGCCATGCGGTCGAAAACCTTCGTCGCGTCGCGTTCCGGGCCGTACCGTTGGTCCTCCGGGAGCGCTTCCAGCGCCTTATCGTCGGCGACGTGGCGGGCGAGGAATGAGGGGACGCCCTTTTCGTCGACAGGTTTCGTCGCTGCTGGCACACCGGCCTTGCGCAGATATTTCTGGGCGAGGATATCGACAGCAGTCTGTGACCAGGCTTCCGGCACGGTGATGCCGTCCAGCCGGTTGGTGCCGCCACCGTCCAGATTGCGCAGTTCGCTGGAGGCCTCGCGGAAAGCCATGTCGCCATAGGCGCCTGTGTCTTTGGTGGTGTAATAACGGTCGATCTTCATGGGGTCTGATGTCCTGCTGGGCGTCCTGCTTGAAGGCAGCTCATACTAACATGGGAATTCACCCTGTTTGTCAGCTTGTTCGCGCGGGTTTTCCACAGTGAAATGGCACCATATCATGTAGGAAATGCGGCATGAACCACAAGAAGGGGCGTATTTGCCCGCAAAGGTGCCAGCTTACCAAGTTGACACGGAAATTCCCCGAGACGCGCCATCTCGTCACTGGACGTGTCGGGCGCACTGCGCCATAGTCGCGCCAAAATCACGGGCTAAACGTGCCCATACTAGATCCAAGAGCGAGACACGATGCTGAAACGTATTTTTGCCTGGTGGGACAGCGCAACGATAGGCCTTTCCTTCACAATGTGGCGCACTGGCGCCAAGCTGATCGGCGAGGACGCGCAAGGCAACAAATATTACGAAGCCGCCGGCAAGCATGACTATGCCGACGGGCGCACCCGCCGTTGGGTCGTCTATCATGGCGTTGCCGAGGCTTCTCGAGTGCCGACCGAATGGCATGGCTGGCTGCACCACACGGTCGATGTACCACCGACGAAAGAACAATATGTGCCCAAGCCGTGGGAAAAGCCGCACCTGCCGAACATGACCGGTACGCCGCTCGCCTATCACCCGGCAGGATCGCTCTATCTCGCCGGCAAGGGGCAGGAGCCATGGCAGGACTACCAGCCATGGACGCCGGAAGGCATCGAGGGCGAGCTGGAATCGAAAGACGTCAAGCGGATCGAAGGGTCCGTCGCGAGTTAGGGACTTTCATGAAGCGCCTGTTGCTGATCACTGCTTCCTTTGCTGCCGTTACAGGGCTTGCCGTTGCCTATGCCCAGTCCGAGCAGTCTCGGGCGGGGCGAGCACAGATGCCGGAGCAGGAATTCGGCTGGCAGAAGACTCCGGAAAGTATTGACCCGGAACAAGTAGATCGCCCGCTGACGGAGCTGGAGCGGTTGTCGATTTCCGAATCGGGCTTGAGCTTTGGTGGCGATGCCTACAATCCCCGCTCAGACAACCCGCTCGAGCCGGTGTCGGTAACGCTGCGGGCGCTCGACAAGATCACCGCGCGCTATACGGACCTGGTCATCGATATCGGTGCCGAAGCGAAATTCGGGACGCTTGCCATCGTGCCGCGCACCTGCGACAAGCGCCCGCCGGAGGAGGTGCCGGAAATCACCGCCTTCCTCGAGATCGAGGCAACGGACGATTTCGTCCGCCTGCCGACGAGTGACGGGACAGACGCGCTGGATCGCGATTATGTCGAGGAAGAGCCCTTGGTCGCCGGTGAGTCGAAGGTCGACAACACCGTTGCTGCAGGCGCCGTCGAAGACGATCTCGACCCGACACAGGTAAGCTATGCCGAAGTCGAAACGACCGAAGGTGGCATTACTGCAGAGGACGATGATGGCGACAAGACGCTGTTCAATGGCTGGATGTTCGCCTCAAGCCCTGCGTTGAATGCGCTCGAACATCCCGTCTATGACGTCTGGGTTGTCGATTGCAAGATGGTCGATCCGGCGATCTGACGGGGCAGGGCAAAGAAATTGCCCCGCGTACTGAGCGCTTCATCAAGCAATTTCTGATAGCGTGCTTTCGGGACCTCGCTGATGCCGAACTGGCCGAGATGCGGTGTGTAGAACTGCGTGTCGAGCAGGGTGTAACCGCCCGCCGTCAGCCGACCGACGAGATGGACAAGGGCGATCTTTGACGCATCCGTGACGCGGGAAAACATGCTTTCGCCGAAGAACGCGCCATTGATCGAGACACCATAAAGCCCGCCGACAAGCTCGCCATCCAGCCACGCTTCGACCGAATGGGCATGGCCTTGGCGGTGCAGGGCGCAATAGGTCTCAAGGATGCGCTCGTTGATCCAGGTCTCTTCCCGGCCCGTCGCGGGCGCGGCACAGCCGATCATCGTTTCGCGAAAAGCGGTATCCACACGGATTTCCACCCGGTCCTGCCGCACGGCTTTCTTCAGCGATTTGGGAATGTGAAACTCGCCGATCCTGAGCACGCCGCGATATTCCGGCAACACCCAGAACACGTCCGGGTCGTCATGGGCCTCCGACATCGGGAAATAACCGAGGGTGTAGGCCTTCAACAGGTCTTCGGTCGACAGGGCTGAGCCGCGGACAGAATCACTTTGCATAAACCGATGGTATCACGAACCGGCGTCATGAAAAGCATCTTACCGGAACAGCATGACCGGCACCTTGCAGGAGCGGATCATCTCCGTTGTCGTCGAGCCGATGATCATGGTGCGGATGCGCGAATGGCCATAGGCGCCGATGACGAGGAGGTCGTGCTTGTCGGCTTCGACGGTCGAGGCGATGACCGTTTCCGGCTGGCCGGGTTTGACGTTGCTCTCGACACTGAAACCGGCTTCCTTCAGGAGGGCGGCAGCGCCGTCGAGCTGGCGGCGGGTCTCTTCCTTCGGCTCGCCGACGGTGAGCAGGGTGATGTGGGTGCCCTGCAGCAGCTTGCTGGCGGCGAGGTGTTCGACCGCTTTCAAGGCGCTCTTGCCGCCATCGAAGGCGATCAGTACACGTCCCACCGGTCTGAAGGCGCGGGAGGCGACGAGCACTGGCTTCTTGGTGGCGCGGACGACGCGTTCCAGGTTCGAGCCGATATGGCCCTTGTCGAAATCGGCGGCCTCGCCGCGCTTGCCGATGACGATGAGGTCGGTGCCGTCTTCCAGCTCGTGGACATTCTCGACAACGCCGCCATGGCGCAGATGTGTCTCGACTTTCGCGATGCCCGCTTCGGTCAGGTGCGTGCGGGCATCCTCGAGGATGGCGCGGCCACGCACCTTGGCGAGCTTGGCGCGCTGGGCGTCATGCTCGGATAATTCATTCAAGAGAGCGGTGCGAGCGCCGAGGCCGATCTGGCCCGACAGGTTCTGGGTTGAACTGGACAGGTGACGGCGGCCGAGCACGTGCAGGATCTCGATGGAGCGGTCCGTGCGGCCGGCGACCCAGGCGGCGTGATCGCAGACGCTGTGCGAGTAGGCGGAGCCATCGATCAGGGCGGTGATTTTTCTCATTCTTGTCTCCCTAATGGTTCAGCAGCCGGTCCATCGCGCCGGGCTTGTCATGTTCTGCCAGCCGGTCGACCAGGGTCTCGCTTGCCTTGTTCATGCCGACGATCTCGACCTCAGCGCCTTCGCGGCGGAATTTCAAGACCGTCATGTCGATGGCCGTGACCGAGGAGATGTCCCAGATATGGGCTTGTGAAACATCGATGACGACCTTGTCGAGCGCTTCCTTGAAATCGAAGGCGGCGTTGAAGTCTTCGACTGAGGCAAAGAACAGCTGGCCGGTGACGCGATAAGTGCGGGTGGTGCCGTCCTCCGACAGGGTCGAGTTCACACCGAACAGCTGGGCGATCTTCCAGGCGAAGAAAATGCCAGAGAGCAGCACGCCGATCAGCACGCCGATGGCGAGGTTGTGGGTGAAGATTACGGTGACGACGGTCGCGATCATGACGAGGGACGAGGAGCGCGGATGATCGCGCAGGTTCCGGATCGACGACCACGAGAAGGTGCCGATGGAGACCATGATCATGATCGCGACGAGGGCTGCCATGGGAATCATCGAGACGAGATCGCCGAGGAAGACCACGAGTATCAGCAGGATGATACCGGCGGCGAAACAGGAGAGCCGTCCGCGGCCGCCGGATTTCACGTTGATGATCGACTGGCCGATCATGGCGCAACCTGCCATGCCGCCGATAAAGCCGGTTGCGGTGTTGGCGATGCCCTGGCCGATACATTCCTGGTTCTTGTCGGAGGGCGTGTCGGTCAGCTCGTCGACGATGGAGGCGGTGAGGAGGGATTCCAGCAGGCCGACCACGGCGACGGCGGCTGAGTACGGCAGGATGATCTGCAGCGTTTCCCATGTGAGCGGGATATCCGGCAGGAGGAAAACAGGCAGCGTGTCCGGCAACTCGCCCATATCGCCAACCGTGCGCAGGTCGAAGCCGAAGAACAGCGCGATGCCGGTGAGCACGACGATGCAGACGAGCGGCGACGGGATCGCCTTCGTCAGCATCGGGAAGAGATAGATGATGGCAAGCCCGCCCGCGACCATTGGATAGGTCAGCCATGGCACGCCGATCAGCTCCGGCAGCTGCGCCATGAAGATGAGGATGGCCAGCGCGTTGACGAAGCCGGTGAGCACCGAGCGCGAGACGAAGCGCATGACATAGCCAAGTTTCAAGAGACCGCAGCCGATCTGTATGAGACCGGCGAGCACCGTGGCGGCGAGCAGGTAGTCTAGCCCATGATCGCGCACAAGCGAGCCCATGAGCACGGCGGTGGCGGCAGTGGCGGCGGAGATCATGCCCGGACGCCCACCGGTTATCGCGACGAGGACGGCGATGGAGAAGGAGGCGTATAGCCCGACCTTGGGATCGACACCGGCGATGATCGAGAAGGCGATCGCCTCCGGGATCAGCGCCAGGGCGACAACGAGACCGGCAAGGAGGTCGGCGCGGATATTGCCGAGCCATTCGCGCTGCATGCGGGCGATAAAGTCAGTAGTCAATGATCGTCTCCAACGGGGCTGGGAGCGTACAATAATGCTGTTCTGTCTGGTTGATGGGCAGGGCTTAGCAGCGTTGGGCGGCGATAGCCAGTCTTGATTTTGCGCTGCAGCAAAGGAGCGTTTGTCCATTTCAGCTTGCCCAGCAAGCCGGTTCACCGCAACCGGGTTTGAGCAGGCGCCGATTACAGATAAGCTGGGAAAAGACAACAAGAGGAAACTGGAATGGCACTATCCCTACACCGTTCGCACATGTTCAAGGCATCTCTGCTGGCCATGGCCAGTGGGTTTGCCATTGTTGGCTGCGCCACCGCTGACGATGACATGAATCTCGGCGCGAAAGAGGCATCCAAGGTCAGCTACAAGCTGGAGCAGTCCCCGCCTGCCGGTTACGACCTGGTGTGGGCTGACGAGTTCAATGGCGACGGCCTGCCTGACAGTTCCAAGTGGGCCTACGACACCCATGCCAACAAGGGCGGGTGGTATAATAACGAGCTGCAATATTATTCCGATGCGCGGCTTAAAAACTCCCGCCAGGAAGATGGCGTACTGATCATCGAGGCCCATGCCGAAGAGCTGGACGACATGGACGATTGGGGCGGGCAGGAGTTCACCTCCGCCCGACTGATCACCAACGGCAAGCAGACCTGGACTTATGGGTTTTACGAGATCAGCGCCAAGCTGCCCTGCGCCTATGGTTCATGGCCGGCGATCTGGACGCTGGGCACGGCCGAGGACAAGAACTGGCCGGAGATCGGCGAGATCGACATCATGGAACATGTCGGTCGCGACCCGGGCACGGTGCATGGCACGCTGCACACCAAGGACTTCAACCACACCATCAACACCCAGCGCGCCAACCAGATCTATGTCGAGGATGTGTGCGAGGCCTTCCATCGCTACCAGCTGCACTGGACGCCGGAAAAAATCGCCATCGGCATGGATGACGAGATGTATTTCGAGCTCAAGAACAATGGCGAGGGCTATGGCTCCTGGCCGTTCGACGACCCGCATTATCTGCTGTTGAACGTCGCCGTCGGCGGCTGGGGCGGCGAGCCGGACCAGATCGACAAGGCCGACTTCCCGGTACGGATGGAAGTCGACTATGTGCGCGTCTGGCAGGAAGCGGAATAATAATGCAGCATGCCCGGCCCGTTACTCAGCTGAGGGAAGTACTCAAGGTGTGGTCTCTAGCGGGCCTGATGGTGTAGCGACTGAGCCATCTGATTGATATCTCGCCAATAGCAGCGTTACCTGGCGAAGCCACCCTCCAGGATTCGACGCAGCGCTATTTGTTGATGCCGTGATCTTCAGACTATAAACCAAGTTTCTGTCAGGAAATGGTTGGTTCATATCACGGGGGAGGCGAATGTTCATAGGCCGGAAAGGTGAGCTGAATACGTTGCAACAGCTCTGGGAGAAGGCGAAAGCTGGTTCTCCCCAAGTCGCGGTGCTTTTGGCCGAGAGCGGGTTTGGCAAGACACGCCTTGCCCAGGAGTTCTATAACTGGCTTTCCCTGAGTGAAGACCAGGGAGGCTACTGGCCTGACCGCCTTGCGCGGGATCGGAAAAATCTTGAGGTCAATCCAGATCCGCGTGATTGCGGTCAAGCTGATACCGATCCGTCCTTTCTATGGTGGGGATTGCGAATCTCCGATCCCGGTCGACGGAACATCAATGCGGGTGGGTGCCTATGGTCTGGGCTGCAGGTACTGAAGCCGCATCTGGCTTCGCTCGAAGCCTCGTTTCAGGGCAAGAGCCGACGGGATGCCCGTAACCAGACATTGGCAATGGCTGCCGGTGGCACGTTGCTTACGGCCATTCCGGTCTTTGGCACGTTTATAGGTCTCGGCATGACCGCTTATGATATCGGCAAGGCGGCTTATGATGAAAGACAGGCCGCGCGCGAAGAAGATGAGATCCGCAGCCATAGTGGCGACGAGACAGCCAAACGCGCAGAATTGGACCTGACTGAACAGATTGCGCTTCTGTTGCGGGCGGTCGTCCATAAACCCCCTCCCGGCATTGAGCCGAAACCTGTGGTCCTGCTGATCGACGATGCACAATGGAGTGACAAGGATGCGTCGATCACGGCCTTTGTCGAGGACCTGCTTCAGAAGGCCAGAACGGAGAACTGGTCCATCATGGTGGTCATTACTTCGTGGCAGCGTGAGTGGGCACAATGGTCCTCCGGTGGTGAACAGCAACATTTGGCCAGCCTGAGCGTTGCGCATGGTGACTGTATGACGACGCTGGAACTTGACCGTCTTTCCGGTCTGGAGGCGATGGTCAGAGCGGCTTTCCCGGGCTTGAGCGATGCACAGGTCACGCTGTTCGCGGAACGGGCTGATGGCAATCCACTTTTCATGGATGAGCTGGTTGCGGAATTTGCCGCCAAACCGCGTTATTTCACGGGAAGAGATCAGCTCAACCCCCTGACGGAAGAGGGTGAGCGCTATGTCATGGAATGCGATCTGATTGACCTGATCTATGAGCGCCTGTGTGAAACATCACAGAGCGTACAGGGTTCGCTGGCAGCGGCCAGCCTGCAGGGGGTCAAGTTCTCCCGCAAGCTCGCTTTGGCTGTTGCGGAAAAACTGGCCTTGCCGGAACCGGACGCAGGTCTGGATGCCGCCGAAAATCCCTACGCTTTTGTTTCTTCCTCGCTAATGGATAAGCAGGAGTTTCGCACGCGCCTTTATCAGGAAGCGGCACGCCAGAGACTACAGGATCTCGTAGATGAAGCGCAGGCACAGGAGGCGTTGCGCGCAGTTCGCGAAGCCGCGATGGGCATATCCACTGAAACTGCCGAGGATGCAGAGCTGGAAGTGCTGCTGGACTTGGCAATTGCCGAGGGCGGCGAGGCTTTTCGGGACGTTATCGAGGTGGCACACATGGCTGTCTTGAGGCTTGAGCACAGGGACGCATACAGAGAAAGTGACGCCTTGGCGAGAAGCGTTCTGGATCAATTCGATCCCGAAAAAGTAGTGATCGATCCGCACTCGATCTATGGACTCGACAAGATGCTGGGTGTGATCCTGGGGATGGGGAGAGCTGGTTACGCCATTGGCTGGTACCGCGCGATGATGCCTCAGATTTTGAAAGAAGACCCTGGTGCGGACGTTTTCATGAATCATTTTGATCGTGCCCACTATCTGCAAAGGTACGGCACGGCGCTGATGAAAGCAGGCCAGCTCGATGAAGCCGAGACAGTGCTGAAGCAGTCTATACAGTTGGCAAGAACTGAAATGGCTGGGCTGCCCGAAGCGGCATTCAATCACAAAATCATTATCTCCTGCAAGGAGATGACGAAGCTGCTTTTCCAGAAAGGAGAAATCACAGGGGCTGAGCAATTTGCCAGAGAGGCGCTGTCCTATTCAAGAGAATATTATAAAGAAAAAGGGACCTTTTCCAATCGCCGGGGATTACTCGAAGCGATTGGCATTCTTTGTGATATTGAAAACTCCAAGCACAATCATGAGGGCGTCGGGACGCTGATTCCTGAATTGATGACCCATGCAGGGGAGCTGTTTGAGCAAACGCAAGATATGACGGACAGGCAGAATCTATCCGCCGCCCTTGAGCGTGCCGGAGACTACTATTTGGCAGTTGGTAAAAGAGAACTTGCAAAAGGACATTTTGAAGAATCGTTGGCTCACTCACGGTTCATTGCCGAGAAAAGAGTGACACCAATTGCTCAAAGGATGCCGGTTGCTGCCCTCGGTCGACTGGGCAGAATAGCGCTCGAAGACAGGGCTTTCGACGTCGCGCGTGAACTGTTTGATGACAATCTGCGCATTGCCCAGAGGCTGTATGACTGGGTTGGAGATGCGGGTGCAAGGCGAGATCTGGTTATTGCATTACAGCAGACAGCGTCACTCGAAGCGGCGCAGGGCAACAGCTCGGTAGCGATCGGTATATTCAAGCAGTCGCTCGACCATGCCCAGGTGCTGTTCGACATGAACCCTGCACCAGATAGCGCTAGTTCGGTTATTATTTCAGCGATGCAATTGAGAAACCTCTACTTCAAACAGTTCAAATTCATTTCGATGTTCGACACGATAAAGCTTATCATGAGGTACTATCCGTACCTTGAATGATTACTCTGCTGCTGACTCAGTTTCCTCATCCGCGCCGATGAAGCCGCCGGACTGGTGGGCCCAGAGATCGGCATAGATGCCGCCGCGTTCGACCAGTTCGCGGTGGCTGCCCTGTTCGACGATCCGTCCACGGTCGATCACGATCAGCCGGTCCATTGCCGCGATAGTGGACAGGCGGTGGGCGATGGCGAGCACCGTCTTGCCGGCCATGAGCTGCTGCAGCTGTGTCTGGATCGCCAGTTCAACTTCGGAGTCGAGCGCCGAGGTTGCCTCGTCGAGGATGAGGATCGGTGCGTTTTTCAGGATCAGCCTTGCGATGGCGATGCGCTGGCGCTGGCCGCCGGAGAGTTTTACCCCGCGCTCGCCGACATGGGCGTCATAGCCCTTGCGGCCCTTGCCATCGACGAGATCGGGGATGAAGTCGGCTGCCTCGGCGAGGCGGGCAGCGTTTTCGACCATCTCCATCGTCGCATCTTCGCGGCCATAGGCGATGTTGTCGTAGATCGAGCGGTGGAGCAGGGAGGTGTCCTGCGAGACGACGGCGATGGCGCGGCGCAACTCGTCCTGCCTGACTTGCGAGATGTCCTGTCCGTCGATCAGGATACGGCCTTTTTCGACATCGTAGAGACGCAAGAGCAGGGAGACGAGGGTCGACTTGCCCGCGCCGGAGCGGCCGACGAGGCCGACCTTCTCGCCCGGGGCGATGTCGAGGGACAGGTTCTCGATGATGCCTGAGCCCTTGCCATAGTGGAAGCCGACCTTGTCGAAGGCGATGGCGCCGCCCTTGATGGCGAAGGGTTTCGGCTCGGCGACGTCAGCCACCTTGATGGGACGGGCGACGGTCTCGATGCCGTCCTGCACCGAGCCGATGGATTCAAACAGGCCAGCGACCTCGAAGATGAACCAGTGGCTCATGCCCTGGATACGCATGAGAAGCGCCCCTGCGACGGCGAGCGCACCGGCCTGCACCAGACCCTGCGACCACAGCCACAGGCCGAGACCGAGCGTGCCCGCGATCAGCGCGGCGTTGATCACCGCGAGTGTCACCGACAGGCCGGTCACCTGCCGCATCTGGCGGTAGACCGTGTCCAGCATGATCTCCATGCCGTCGCGGGCATAGGCTTCCTCGTTACGGCCGGAGGAGAACATCTTGACCGTCTGGATGTTGGTGTAGGCATCGACGATGCGCCCGACGAGGGCGGAGCGGGCATCGGCCTGTTCCTTGGCGACATCGCGCAGTTGCGGCAGGAAATGACGCATGGTCGCGAAGTAGGCGACGAGCCAGATCAGGATCGGTGCGGCAAGGCGCGGGTCGGCACTGGCGAACAGGATGACGGCACCGATGAAATACACGGCGACATAGACAAACAGGTTCGTCACCTTCACAACCGCATCGCGCACGCCAAGGGCGGTCTGCATGACCTTCGTCGTCAGGCGCCCGGCGAAGTCATCCGTGAAGAACTGGGTTGATTGGCGCAGCATGAATCGGTGGGCGCGCCAGCGGATCTGCATGGCATAGTTCCCGAGCAGGCCATTATGCAGGATCGTGTCGCTGATCAGCCCGAAAAGCGGCCAGACGATCAACGTGACGAGGCCGATCAGGACCAGTTCCGTGCCGCGTTCGGCGAACAGGGCGGAGGGGTCGGTGCCGGCCAGCCAGTCGACGATCGAGCCCAGAAAGTTGAAGATCGCGACCTCGACGACCGCAGCGCCCGCTGAGAACAGGGCGAGGCCGACAAGGAGCCAGCGGAATGGCTTGGTATAATGCCACGTGAAGGCCAGAAGGTCCTTTGGCGGCATGTCCTGATGCTCGTCAGGGAAGGGCGAGACGGCTTTTTCGAACCAGCGGAACCACATGATCTCTCTCCAGTGTGCGCCAGCCCGGTCGCCAGCCGGCCCGGATATCAGAGACCTTTGAAAAAGTCACCTCAAAATTATCCTAGATTTATGCGCCGGGTGATATATGCCTTAATATCAAGAGTTTGTGCGCCTCGGGCAGGGTTGCGTGCTGTGATTATTAGCGAGCCTTCCGAGGGACGGCTGAAGAAGGCATGCAATGATTTTTCGCCCCGCTACACAGAACGATGCCGGGAATGCTGACCGGCCGGGCCGTCCGCTGGCCCTTGTCCTGTTTTTCCTCGTTCTCGCCGTCCTTCTGCCGAGCCTGCTTTTTTCCATAGCGCTGATCCACCGCAACGACGATGCGCGCAGGGATGCGGTCTATGCCCAGGCGGAAGCGGCGGTGACGACCGTTGCAGACGGTTTCAGGCGGGAGACTGCGCGCATGCGCTATATGCTGCAGCTGCTGTCGACCAAGGGCGCATTGCTGACTGATGATTTCAGCCGGATTCACCAGGATGCCCAGACGGCACTGGCTGGCTCCAGCACGTATTTCCTCGTGCTCGATGAAGAGTACAACCAGATCCTGAACACCCGTGTTGCCTATGGCAGCCCTCTGGGCAAGGGCTCCTCGACGGAGGCGATCGATGCGTCGAGGGAATCCGGTCAGATCGAAATGTCGAGCCTGTTCTTCGGCCGGACATCGGGCGAGATCGTGTTCAACATGGCCTATCACCTGCCTCGGGAAGGCATGGCGCCCATCAACCTCGCGCTGACGCAGAATGCCAGAGACCTCGTTCGCGCTGTGGACCTGCCAATGGCGCAAGGCTGGGATTTTGCGATTGTCGACCCGAACAATCAGTATGCGGCAGGCACTGCCGATATCGCCACCGGCCAGACCTTCCTGTTTGAACACGACATGCTCGAGGCGATGGAGCCGGACGATCATACCTTCGTTGAACGCGATGGCGTGCGCTATCTCGTCTCCGTGCGGTCGGTCCAGCCGGAGGGATGGCTGGCCGTTGTATGGGTGCCGGCGGAAGTTGTCGAGGCGCCGTTGCGACGGGCATGGTTTCTGGTGGTGTTGACTGGCTTCCTGCTGCTGCTGATCTCGATCGGTGCGGCGGCGGGCGGAGCGTGGGTGCTGGCGCGCCCGATGAAACAGCTGGCGCGTGATGCCCATGCGCTTGGTGCCGGGGAATTAGTCGCCGCCCGCAAGACAGGTATCGCGGAAATCGACATCGTTTCAGAGCAGCTTGCCTCTGCATCCCGTGAACGGGTTCAGAAGGAAGAGGAAATCCGGTTCCTGCTCAAGGAAGTCTCGCACCGGGCAAAGAACCAGCTGACCGTTGTCGGCTCCATTGCCCGGCAGAGCCTGCGCAGCTCGGGCGCTGATCCGACCGTTTCCGATGCCTTGCTGGAACGTATCAATGCCCTGTCCCTGTCACTGGACCGCCTCGTCGGTACGCGCCTCAATGCGGCGGAGCTGAGAGCACTTGTCGAAATCCAGCTCGATTCCTTCCTGACTGAGCGGGCCGGGCAGGCAGAATTGAAGGGGCCGGATTATGAAGTCAGCCCGACTGCGGCACAGGCGCTGGGCCTCGCCTTGCATGAACTGGCGACGAATGCTGCCAAATACGGTGCCCTGTCCGTACCCAGCGGTAAACTCAATGTGACGTGGGATATCCTGCCGCCGGATAGCGCCGAAGATGGTTCTGGCGGCTTCCTGATCCTGCGATGGAAGGAGAGTGGCGGGCCTGCCGTTACCGAGCCGACCCGCACCGGGTTCGGCACCCAGATCGTCGAGACCTATCTGGGCGCCGCCATCGGTGCGAACGTCAAGCGGACATTCGCACCGGAAGGGTTTTCCTGCATCATCCGTGTTCCCCTCAACAAGCTGCGCCCCCAAGAGGATGACGAAGAGGAAGACACGCCCTAGCGCGGCGAGATCATGTGCTCCGGCTTGACGATATCGTCATAATCCTCTTCCGAGACATAGCCGAGCTTGACGGCTTCCTCGCGCAGGGTCGTGCCGTTCTTGTGCGCTTCCTTGGCGATCTTCGTGGCATTGTCATAGCCAATGGTCGGCGCCAGCGCCGTAACCAGCATAAGCGAGCGTTCCATCAGGTCTTTGATGCGATCGGTATTGGCCTTGATGCCGATGACGCATTTGTCGGTGAAGGAATTGGCCGCATCACTCAGCAGGCGGATCGACTGCAGCGTGTTGTAGGCGATGACAGGCTTGAACACGTTCAGCTCGAAATGACCCTGCGACCCGGCGAATGAGACGGTGGTGTTATTGCCCATGACCTGGGCGCAGACCATGGTCATCGCCTCGCACTGGGTCGGGTTGACCTTGCCCGGCATGATCGACGAGCCGGGCTCGTTTTCCGGCAGGGAAATCTCGGCAATGCCCGAACGCGGGCCGGAACCAAGCAGGCGGATGTCGTTGGCGATCTTGAACAGGGAGACGGCGACTTCGTTCAGGGCACCATGGGCTTCGACCATCGCGTCGTGCGTGGCGAGTGCCTCGAACTTGTTCGGGGCGGTGACGAAAGGCAGCTTGGTGAAGCTGGCGACTTCTTCCGCAAACTTCTCGGCGAAGCCCTTCTTTGAATTGATGCCGGTGCCGACCGCGGTGCCGCCCTGAGCGAGCGCATAGAGACGCGGCAACACGCCCTCGACCCGCTCGATGCCGTATTCGACCATGGCGGTGTAGCCGGAGAACTCCTGGCCGAGGGTCAGCGGGGTCGCGTCCTGCAGATGGGTGCGGCCGATCTTGATGATGTCGTCGAACTTGTTGGCCTTGTCATTCAGGGCGTTGCGCAGGGTCTGCAGCGCCGGGACGAGGCGGTGGACGATCTCCTCGGCGGCAGCGATGTGCATGGCCGTCGGGAAGGTATCGTTGGAGGACTGTGAGCGGTTGACGTGGTCGTTCGGGTGGACCGGCGATTTCGAGCCGATCTCGCCGCCGAGGATCTCGATGGCGCGGTTGGCGACGACCTCGTTGGTGTTCATGTTCGACTGGGTTCCGGACCCGGTCTGCCAGACTGACAGCGGAAAGTGGTCGTCGAGCTTGCCTTCGGCGACTTCGGTCGCGGCATCTACGATCGCCTTGCCGACCTTCGCTTCGAGATTGTCCTGCGCCATGTTCACATTGGCGGCGGAGCGCTTGATGATGCCGAGCGCACGGATCAGCGGCGACGGCATCGTCTCTGTGCCGATCGGGAAGTTGATAAGGGAGCGGGCCGACTGGGCGCCGTAATATCTGTCGGCAGGGACTTCCAGCGGGCCGAAGCTGTCGGTTTCGGTACGATGATCGCTCATGATGGGCTCCTCGATTGCAGTTATTCCGGCGCGGTATATCCTGTCATGATGATGAATGCCATAGAGCATTCAGAGCATTCTCAGTATGGCTGGAGAGGAAGGGGCCCCAGATGGAAGAGAGCAGGGAAGATAGCGGCGGCAAGATCGAGTTCCTGTGCAATCCCGATCTGGCAGGCGTGATCCCAGCGCCGGAGCGTGCCGGCAAGTTCATCCCTGACTGGTACCGCAGCCTGGAGCGGGAGATGGGCATGCCGACGAAGGAAGGCCTGCCGGGGCTGACCGCGAAAGCCTGCCTGCCGATGGCCGATGCCTTCGGCCTTGGCTATGTGATCCCGTTGCCGATGTCCGTGCGCCTGCTGGTGCCGGAAGACAGGATCAATATCCAGATGGGCTGGGCGGCGGATGCCCCGTTCCAGCCGGTCGAGCAACATCACCCCGGCCAGATCGGCGCGCCGGAGCCGCCATTCCAGCAGGTGATGCCGCTGAAGTTCATCAATCCGTGGCGCATCAGGGTACCGGAGGGCTATTCGGTTCTCTTCACCCAGCCGTTCAACCATGCCGAATTGCCGTTTTCCTGTTTCACCGGCTTCGTCGATTGCGACCGTTTCCACACGACGGTGAATTTCCCGTTCCAGTGGACCGGGCCAGTAGGCGACTTTACCCTGCCTGCGGGCATGCCGATCGCGCAGCTTGTGCCGATCAAGCGGGACGCGTTGCTGAGGGACCATGAAGCACGGGCCGCCAGTGATGCAGAAATGGCCGAGCAGGATGAAGCCAACAGGATGAAATATAACGAGGTTTCATCCTATGCGCGGGAATGGCGTACACGGAAGTAATCCCACAAAAACGGTTCAGTCGTTCCAGTAGAAAGACTGAACGTTGAAGGTGCCTGTCGCATAGCTGCGCAGCCTGGTGCCCGTCGCGCCACGCTTGGGCCGGTCCATGGAGGCGCGGGACAGGTAGAGCTTGCGGTTTGCGAAGTCCATGATGAAATCATGCTGCGCGAACATGCTGGCCCCGGCGATGAACAGCGGCTGGCCCGGGGCGCCGGAGATGTTCTCAGAATCGAATTCATGCACCAGAACCATATGATCGTAATAGGCGTAATCGCCGATCCGCAGCACCGGATAGATGCTGGCAACGGTTGGCAGGAATTCCTCCACCGCGCCCTGCATCTGCCATTCGCGTCGCATGTTCTGGCGTGACTTGCGAAGGTTCGGGTGCTGAATGTCTTCCCAGTTCATCAGCGTATAGGCAGACCCGAGATCGACGAGGCCGGGGATGACCCTTTCGTCTATTGAGATATCGGCGAAATACAGCTCTTCAAGCCCGGTGGCATAGGGGTCGCGCTGCAGGGGCACCTCGATCCAGCCGGTCTCGACGTAGGGCTCGAGGCTTTTCTGCGGGATGAAATAAAATGATTGCTCCTCCGGGTACCAGGCGAGGGCGAAATCGTGGAGGATATCGAGGCCGAGAAGACCCCAGGCGGTAGCGCCGGCATTCTGGCGGCGGCTGTCGAGGACGACGAGCACCTTGTCCTCCTCGCGAATGGTGCCGATATCCATGGAGGCAATCCGCACGACCGGGCGCATGGCAGTGCCGACGATGCCCCTGACCTGCACCTGCCGGTTTGGCACGACATCAAGGTTCAGTGTCGCGCGGGCATCGTTGAAAATGGCTGACGTGGTCGAGCCGGTATCGACGAGAAACGGGTAGGGACCCTGACCGTCTACCAGCACATCGATGAGCATGCCGCCGTCATCGGTAAAGGTAACGGGCATCACGATGGCGCCGTCCTCACGCAGTTCGATGAAATTGTCCTGGATGCGATGGGTCTGGCAGCCTGTCAGGCAGACCACGGCGACAAGAAGCAAAAGGTTGGGTATTGCCGCGAACGGCATCCTGCTGAACGCTCTCCATCCCCGGACCTGCATGTTCAGGCCTTTCCTTCCCGGACCGGACGTTTTCTGTGGTCTTGTCTGCCCTTTTCCAGCCCTCTTTCATGCATATTAACGCAAAAACAGATCTCCGTCCCCCAAGCGAGCGACAAATGGTGCGCTCTTCAAGACGAATTGATCGGAGCGGACGGCGGAACAGGTTTGTTGCCAAAGCTGTAGGGCAATGAAATCATATCGGAAAAGGCCGATCTGGCCGGAAGAGGATGCGTAATGGCTTTTGGAACGGATATCGGCAAAAAATTTGCGGCAGCGATACTGTCGGCGGGATTGGTATTTGGTGCAGCCAGTGCCCAGACCGCGCCGGTGCCGGGCGCCGGGGAGGCTGCGGCTTTCGATCAGGACATCGCGCTGACGGAAAATCTGGGCCGGGCGATCTATGAGCGGGACACGGCGGCTTATCTGGCCGCGATGGATCTGCAGGATCAGTTTGGCGACGATGAGCTTGGCTGGCTCGATGGCTGGATCAGCGTCAAGGAAGGCGAAGAGCTGAAGGTGATGTTCATCGGCGAGGAAAACGGCGAACCGCGTGCCCATTTCATCGCCTTTGCCCGCAATGGCGAAATCTATGACCGTTTCGCCCCGCCGGGCGGCATGGGCCTGTCCCGGGCCGAGCGGGGCTATTGGGTTGCGAGGCAGGATGCGCTGGATCGCGACACGCAGGAATGCTCGACCCAGTACAACCCCGTCATCATGCCCTACAAGGGTCGCGAGGGTGCCGAGGGCGGGCTGTTCGTCTATCTGATCCCGGCGAGCATCGAGGCTGGCCTGATCAAGGCCGGGGGTTATCAACTGTTCGATTATTCAGCCGACGGACAGACGATGAAGGGCGAGATGCCGTTCAACACCAACTGCCTCGACGTGGAAAAGAGCGGCAATGAAGATGAAGGCCTGATCCTGTCGCATTCGCTGACGCCTTATCCGCAGGAGCACCACGTCTTCATGAGCCTGCTCTATGATACGGATGTGATCGTCGTGACCATGGAGAACGACCTGGTCTGGAAGGTTTCCGGCGGTGATGTCAGCTTTGTCGAGAAGCGAACGCGATAACATCGAATGAAGGGGGGCGGGTTCATCGGCAAGGGCAAGGTTCAGGTCGCCTATAACGGCGATACGGTCTTGCTGCGCGTGCGCCATGTCTCGACCCAGACCCGGAAGCTGAAAGGGCTGGTCGCGGAATTCTGCCGCAAGGAGGTTGCGGTGAACCGGCCATATTTCGGGCCGTTCGAGGTGCGCATCTGGACGTCCAAACTGCCGGATATGCGCGGTGCCCACGATGTCGATAATGTCGCCAAGGCCTGTCTCGACGCGCTGACCGGCGTGTTCTGGCGCGATGACCGACAGGTGGTGCGGCTGATATCAGAGCGGTTCACGGGCGATGCCAACGAGATCTGCATCCGCGTACGCCCGCTGGACAATGAGTTGGAGCCAGTGCCGATGGACGAGGCGCTGTTCAGTATCTGACTGCCGCGGTGGCAATCAGCCTATTGATCGCCTTGGTCTGACGGATAGGATCGCACACCCGTATTGTAATACTCAAATAACGGGGGGACCATGTTCATCTCCTCGGAAATGGCGAGCTTGATCGCCGACTGGCGGGCGATCAGGCGGTCGACCATGCCCAGCATCGTCGTCGCCCCTTCATCGGCACCGCCGGAGATGATGTCGCGGCGGCGTGCCTCGATCGCGTTACCGACAGTGCGGATATCCTTGTGCCGCTGGAGCATGCAGGCGTTGTAGGCGCGCAGCCAGCCGGAATGGACAGAATAGGAGCCGTAAGTATCGCCAATGCGGGCCTCGATATCGTGGCGCAGGGCGATGCAGCCTTTCAGCCCTTCCTCGACCGCCGACAGGGCGCGGTTCAAGTCGATCTCTGAAGCATAGCGCAGCTGGGAGAACTCGACGAGCGGCTCGGCTGTCTCGTCCTCGGGCGGAGCCTTGTAGTTTACGCTGGTGAGAACGGCTTCCTCTTCGGTGACGATGTCATCGACCGATTCAAGCTCCTGTTCCTGGACGGCGACCGGGTTCTGGGGCTGCGTTGGGCGGGGCCGGGCGTCAGGTGGCAGGTTGTCCTGCGCAGCTGCACTGCCAAGGGTCAGGAAGACCATACCGAGTGTCGCAGCGCCTAGGGTGAATCTGGTCGAACGGGTCATCAAAAATCTCCTGCAATCCCCCTGACTATAAGCATCGTTGAGTTGGCATTCAAATGCGACGGAATTGGGCCGTGCCGAACGAATTCCATGACGAGCGGAAAGCGGCATTGACATCATGTTAAAAAATATATACATAAAGTTGATCAAGATTACCATTTGGCATTGGGAGGTTTTATGAGTTTCAAGGAAAAAAGCAGCTGGATTGTCCTGCTCGGCATGCTCGCCCTGTTCGGCTGGTATGGCTGGAATTTCTACGTGACCGGCGGGTTCGGCGCCGCTACGCGCGGGGTCATCCTGGGCGGCATGATTGCGTTCATCATTCTCGTCGTGATCGGTCATATCGTCGTTGCGATCCTGCAGGCCATTGCGACGGGCAAGGACGATATCGATGATTCAAGCGATGAGCGTGACCGGGCGATAGAGTTGCAGGCGGAGCGGGCAGGCGGCTTCATACTTGGCTTTGCCGTGCTGGCAGCACTCGCTTTCTGCCTGATAGCCGAACAATATATGATCGCCAGCATGCTGTTCATGGCGATGGTTGTTTCCGAGATCGTCAAGAACGCCTGGCAGGTCGTGCTTTACCGGCTTTCCGCTTGAGGCCGCCCGATGGTCAATAAAAAGTCCAGTACCGCGTTCAGCAACAAGATCCGCCTGTTGCGGTTCACCCATGACGAGATGACTCAAGGCGACCTGGCCGAGCGGATCGGCGTGACCCGCCAGACGATCGCCTCTATCGAAAAGGGGAAATATTCCCCGTCGCTGGAAGCTGCATTCCGGATCGCTGCCGTGTTCGGTGTGCCGCTGACAGAAGTATTCGAATATGACGAAGGGTCGGATACCTATTTCAACAAGCGCAAGAAATAGCCGGTCAGAGCCGGCTTTTTCTCGACCTATTTTTTCCGGAATGAGTCCAGGCTTATGACATCGGCCCCGCCATCGGGCGCGCCGCCTGACGGGTCATCGTCATTGTCGCCATCATCCTCGGCTGAAGCCTCCTGCGGCTCATCGGCAGGCGTTTCCTCTTCTTCCGTATGCGATGGATCGTAAGGTACCGGCTCGAAGCGCAGCTTGAATTCCACTGATGGATCGACGAAAGCCGTGATTGCCGCATAGGGAATGATGAGATGATCGGGGATGCCCTTGAAATGCAGGGTTACCTCGAAATGATCGTCCTCGACGACGAGGTTCTCGAACTTCTTCTGCAGGACGATGGTCATGCGTTCGGGATAGGCCTCGATCAGGTCCGGCGATATCGTCACGCCCGGGGCCTGGGTCAGGAACTCGATATAGAAATGATGGTCGCCCGGCACATCGCCAAGGTCGCGTGTGATCTCCAGCACGTCGCGGATGACACCGCGCAGCGCCTGCTGGGTCAGGAAGGCATAATCGAGTTCTATGTCGTTATCAGTCATCAATCCGCATGATAGGTGGCTTCATCTGGAGTCTTACGCATCTCCGCCACCCGGAACAAGCGCAAGTTTGGCGGCAATCTGGACGGCGATGTCGCGGATCACGCCGGCACTGTCGCTGTGGGGGGCTTCGAGCACGTAAGGCCGGCCGGCATCGGAGGCGGTGGCGATGGCCGGTTCCAGCGGCAGGGTCGCGAGCATGTCGAGGCCGAGCGCCTCCGCGGTACGGGCAACGCCGCCTTCGCCGAACAGCTTCTGGCGGCTGCCATCGGGCAGGGTAAGCCAGGCCATGTTCTCCACGATGCCGAGCACGGGCGTGTCCATGGACGTGAACAGGGCAGCCCCGCGGCGGACATCTGCCAAGGCCATCTCCTGCGGGGTCGAGATGATGACCGCGCCGGAGACGGGGATTTTCTGGAGGAGCGTGAGATGGGCATCGCCGGTGCCGGGCGGGGTATCGACGAAGAGGATGTCGAGATCGCCCCAGTGCACGTCGGTGAAGAGCTGGCGCACCGCGCCCATCACCATCGGCCCGCGCCAGGCGACGGCCTTTTCCTCAGAGACCAGAAGCCCGATCGACATCGCCTTGACGCCATGGGCCTCCATCGGCTGGATCTTGCCGTCACGGAACTCGCCCCGGCCTTTCAGTCCGAAGAGGACGGGCAGAGACGGGCCGGAAATATCGGCATCGACGATGCCTGTGCGGAATCCGGCTTGTGCGAAGGCGGCGGCGAGATTGGCGGCCAGCGTCGACTTGCCGACGCCGCCCTTGCCGGAGGCGATGGCGATGACGTGCTTGACGCCGGGAATGGGCCTTTCCTCTTCGGCTGTTTTACCCCCCAGACCGAGCGGATTTGAGTGACCACCAGCTGGTTTCGGTGCTGGCGATTTGGGCGCAGCGCGGTGGGACGTCTGGACGATGGAGACATCGGCGATGCCGTCAATTCCGCGCACGACTTCTTCGATCTCTGCACTCAGCCGGTCATTCTGCTGACCCGGCCCGCCGGGCAACTCCAGCGTGATCGTCGCCTTTGCGCCAGTATCCGTCATGCGGACAGCATGGCCGGTGACGAGGCCGCCGGTCAGAACGTCCTTGCCGGTGCGCGGATCGATGATGCCGGACAAAGCGGCGCGCAGGCGCGTCTCCAGCGCTCTTTTCTGTGCCTCATCGGGACTTTTGGGGGGCTCTTGCACAAATTCCATC
Source organism: Aquisalinus luteolus (assembly GCF_009712425.2). Classification (GTDB taxonomy): domain Bacteria; phylum Pseudomonadota; class Alphaproteobacteria; order Caulobacterales; family Parvularculaceae; genus Aquisalinus; species Aquisalinus luteolus. The sequence continues at coordinate 1,720,172 of NZ_VCJR02000001.1, read as the reverse complement.
CTCGGCGCTGCCAAAAGCGCCGCACCACAGTTGCGGTTGCGTTTTCGGGTGACATATATAACCGATACAGGCTATCGCCATAACTAAACGCAGGAAACAGTTAGGAAAAATCTATGCCATGGACAGACAAGCCCGGCGGCGGCTCGGGGCAGGGCGGCAACGGGTCTGGCGGCGGCCGAGGGCCGTGGGGGCAACCCCCGAACGGCGGCAACGGCAATAATAACGGCAGCGGCAATCGCGGCGGCGGTAACAACAATCAGTCGCCTGACCTGGAAGAGCTTCTGCGCTCTGGCCGGGAACGGTTCAAGCGCTCCATGGGCGGGCGCGGTGGACGTGGCGGCTCCGGTGGCGGTGGCGGCGTGAAGCTGCCCGGCAAGGGAATCATCACGGTCGTGCTCATCCTGCTCGTCGGCCTTTGGGCTGCCTCCGGTGTATACACGGTCGGACCGGGCGAGCGCGGCGTCGTGACGACCTTTGGAAAATATACGACCATGACCGGACCGGGCCTGCAGTTCCATGTCCCGTGGCCGGTGCAGAATGTGGATGTCGTATTGGTGACGAATGAACGCGTCACGCAGATCGGTACAAGCAGGGGCAATCAGAACGAAAGCACCATGCTGACCAGCGACCTGAACATCGTCGATGTATCGATCGAGGTGAACTGGCGCATCAAGGTCGGACCGGTTGAGGATGGCGAACTGCCGGGACCGGCAAAATTCGTCTTCAACAACGAAGATCCCGAGAACATGGTCCGCGCTGTTGCGGAGTCGGCGTTGCGCGAGGTCGTCGGCGGCAATGAACTCGACCCGATCATCTCCAACGGCCGTGCGATCGTGCCTCAGAACACGCTCGACGTGATGCAGCGCACGCTTGATGCCTATAACAGCGGGATCGAGATCATCCGGATCACCTTCCAGCGGTCCGATCCGCCGACAGAGGTCATTCAGGCTTTCCGGGACGTCATTGACGCCCGCTCGGATGCGGAAACGACCATCAACAACGCCCAGCGTACGGCCAACGAGATCGTTCCTCTTGCCCGTGGTCAGGCGGACAGGGTGATCCTCGACGCCGAAGCCTATGAGGCACAGGTGGTCGCGGAAGCGCGCGGTCAGGCGGCCCGCTTCGTCGATATCTACGAGGAATATGCCAAGGCACCGAATGTGACGCGCCAGCGCATGTATCTGGAAACAATGGAACGCGTGCTCGGCGACATGGACAAGATTGTCGTCGACCAGGACGCCGGCGGCACAGTGCCGTTCCTCAATCTCAATGAACTGACGCAACGTCGTCAGACACAGAACTAGGAGGGCCGGACAGTGAAAAACGGACTTCTCATCATGATCGGCGTCGCACTCGTCGCCATCTTCATCGTCGCTCGCACAGTTTTCTTCACCGTCAGCGAACGCCAGCATGCTCTCGTCATTGCCTTCGGTAATCCGCAGGAAGTGCTGATCGACGATCCGGGCCTGCATGTGAAACTGCCCTGGTATGACGTCGTCATGCTCGACAGCTGGAACCTGGAATATGACATCCGTCAGGGTCAGGAGCTGGAGATCATCGCCGCCAATGAAGAGCGGCTGATCATCGACGCCTATGTGCGCTATCGCATCGTAGAGCCGCTGATGTATTACGAGGCGTTCAAGTCTGGCGCCGATAGCTGGCGTACGCTGAAAGACACTGGTGATGCTCGTCTGGGTTCCGTCCTGAACGGTGCCCTGCGGAACACGCTGGGTGAGGTTACGATCAACGAGATCATCACCACCAAGCGGGTCGAGCTGATGCAGCAGATCCAGCGGCAGGTCGCAGAAGAAGCCCGCCGCTTCGGTGTCGAGATCGTCGATGTGCGCATCCGCCGGGCCGACTTCCCGGACCAGAACGCCGAGCGCGTCTATGAGCGCATGCGCTCCGAACGTCAGCAGCAGGCCCAGCGCATCCGTGCCGAAGGCCGCGAGCAGGCAGCCCGCATCGAAGCGACGGCCCAGAAGGAACGCACGCAGATCCTCGCCGAAGCCGAGGAGCAGTCCCAGCGTATCCGGGGCCGGGCCGACCGCCAGCGCAACGCCATCTATAACGAGGCGTACAACCGCGATCCTGAGTTCTTTGCCTTCTATCGCTCCCTGACCTCTTACGAGCAGGCGCTGCAGGATGGCCAGACGACGATCATCCTGTCGCCGGATTCCGAATTCTTCCGTTATTTCGAGAATGTGAACGGCAGATAAGCGCCGCAAACACCTGATTTTGCGACCAATCAAAGCGGGCGAGCCATTGAAGGGCTTGCCCGCTTTTGCGTTGTGGGTAACCATATCAGCCAGACTGATCGATAAAGAGGTTATTTATGCGCGCCAGCGTTTACGGTTTCATCGTTTCCCTTGCCACAGCCCTGATGCTGGCCGTGACCGGCCCGGCAATGGCCCAGCGCACGCCGACGGACTTTGCGGACCTTGTCGAGGAACTGACGCCGGCGGTGGTGAACATCTCTTCCGCACAGCGGGTAAATGCCGATTTCGGTAATAACTCGCAGCTGGAGCAGTTCGAGGAAAAATTTGGCTCGCAGGCAACCTCGCTCGGGTCAGGCTTCATCATTTCCGCCGATGGGGTGGTCGTCACCAACAAACATGTCGTCGAGAAGGCCGACGAGATCACCGTGACGCTCTCCAATGGCGATGAATACCAGGCAGAAATCGTCGCAATGGACCGCGAGACGGATCTTGCCGTGCTGCGCATGGAGACCGATGATCGCATGCCTTTTGTCGATTTCGGCAGCTCCGACGGTGCCCGTGTGGGGGAGTGGGTGGTTGCCATCGGCAACCCGTTCGGCCTTGGCGGCTCGGTGTCCGTTGGCATCATCTCCGCCCGCAACCGGGATATCCGCGCTGGTCTCTATGACGACTTCATCCAGACTGACGCGGCCATCAACCGGGGCAATTCCGGCGGCCCGCTGTTCAACATGGATGGTGAAGTGATAGGCATCAACACGGTGATCTTCTCTCAGACCGGCGGATCGGTCGGGGTCGGCTTTGCCGTGCCCTCCGACCTCGCCTCAAGTGTGATCGACCAGCTGCTGGAATATGGCGAAACCCGCCGCGGCTGGCTGGGTGTAACCCTCGACGATATCAGCGACCAGCGGGCAAGCACCGCAGGGCTGCCGAATAATGACGGCGCGTTGGTCATGGTTGTGCGCGGTGACAGCCCGGCGTCCAAGGCCGGTCTGAGGCGCGACGATTTCATCGTGGAGTTCAACGGCCGCAAGATCTCCGAAATGCGCGACCTGACCCGCGCCGTTGCTGATACGCCGGTCGGTTCGACCGTGCCGGTAAAACTCTATCGCGAAGGCCGCCTGATCACTGTGCAGGTGACCGTCGACCGGCGCGAGACGAACCTTGCCAGCAATTTCGGTAGTGCGCCGCTGCTGGCCGAGGACCTGCCGGATGATGCGGTGGTGCTTTCCGGCCTGATCCTGCAGCAGCCGACCGCGCAAGTGCGCGAGGCCTATGGCCTTGCCGATGATGTCGAGGGCGTGGTGGTGACGGCGATCGAAAGCGACAGCCCTATGAGCGGTATCCTGCAGATCGGCGATGTGATCACGGAGCTTGGCTATAACAATGTCGGCACGCCAAAGGAGATGGCAGACCGCATGGAAAAGCTGCGCAACCTGAATTCAGGCCCGCTTCAGATCGAGGTCAAGCGCGGGAATATCACCTTTATCGAGCTGATCAATCCGTAAGCGGATAGAATTTCCCTATCCGGCGAATTGCTCTTTCCTGATTCCCTGAAGATACAGCAAGGCCGTCAGGTTGCCATGGTCGATGCGATAACGCGCGGCCTCGGCGACGACCGGCTTGGCGTGGAGGGCGACACCGGCACCGGCAGCGTTGAGCATGGCAAGGTCGTTGGCGCCGTCGCCGACGGCCATTGCACGGTCGGGCTCGATGCCATGCTCCGCACACAGCGCATTCAGTGCCTCCAGCTTGGCTTCCTTGCCGAGGATCGGGTCCTCCACCTCGCCGGTCAGCTTGCCATCCTCGATGACGAGGCGATTGCCCTGATTGGTGTCGAACCCCACCCGTTCGGCAATGCGGGCGGTAAAGAAGGTGAAACCGCCGGAGACGAGGGCAGTGACCGCGCCCCGGGCTTTCATCGTGGCGACCAGCTCTAGCGCGCCGGGCATCAGGGTGATCTTCTCTGACAACGTGGCTTCCAGCGCATCGACGAACAGGCCTTTCAGCATCGAGACGCGCTCGCGCAGGGCACCCTCGAAGTCCAGTTCGCCGCGCATGGCGCGGGCGGTGATCGCGGAGATCTCGTCCTTCTTGCCGGCATAGGCGGCCAACTCGTCTAGGCATTCCTGCTGGATGATGGTCGAATCCATGTCGGCAATCAGAAGCCGGCGGGCACGGCCCTTGACCGGCTGGATGTTGATGTCGAACGGGCCCCGGCATTGCTTGCGGATCACGGGCAGGGTCTCGTCTTCATTGAGCTCAAAGAAGATGTCGGCGGCGATGCCCTCGGCCAGCACATCGACCTCGTCGGGCCGGGCATCGGCCATTTCCAGCGCCGCCCAGAACTCGTCTATGGCCGTGCCGGTCAATTCGGGCTTTTGCGGATCGCAGATAACTGTCATGACATGGGCCATGGCTCATACCCCTTTGGAACTCATCGTGCTTATTGCAGGCCCGACGGCGAGCGGCAAGTCCGCTGCTGCGCTGGAGATTGCAAAGGCGCTGGACGGCGAAATCGTCAACGCCGATGCGATGCAGGTCTATCGCGACCTCCGCATACTGACGGCGCGGCCTGATGCGGCAGAAGAGGCGCAGGCACCCCACCACCTTTACGGCGTGCTGGACGGGGCCGAGCGATGCTCCGCCGGGCGCTGGGCGCGAATGGCGGCAAAGGCGATCGGCGAGATCAGGGGCAGGGGGCGCGTGCCGATCGTGGTCGGCGGCACAGGGCTGTACTTCAAGGCACTGACCGATGGCCTTTCACCCATGCCGGACGTGCCGGAAGAGGTCCGCGAGCAGGGCAACCGGCTGTTCGATGGTGTCGGCGCGGCAGCGTTCCGGAAAGAAGTTCTGTCCCGCGATCCGGGCATGGCGCACCTGAAAGAGAATGACCGCCAGCGCCTGATCCGGGCGTGGGAGGTGCATGAGGGAACGGGCACGCCGCTGTCGGATTGGCAGAAGCAACCGCGCGAGGCTGTCGTGTCAGGCGACTTCCGGCCCGCCGTGCTGCAGCCGCCGCGCGAAGCGCTCTATGCAAACTGCGACAGGCGGCTGGATTTGATGCTGGAGCGTGATGCGTTGAAGGAGGTTCGGGACTTGCTGGCGCGCAAGCTCGATCCGTCCCTGCCGGTGATGAAATCTCTCGGCGTGCCGGAATTCGCGGCGCATCTGGCTGGTGAGCTGCCGCTGGACGAGGCGCTGGCATTGGCACAGCAGAACACCCGCCGGTTCGCCAAGCGCCAGATGACCTGGTTCCGCGGGCAGGCTCTGGACTGGCCGGTCTTCGAAACGCCGGAAAAACTCGTATCCCATTTTGTCATGAAATAGTGGCTTGACTTATCTTGCCGCTCTTATTAGCACGTTTGGCTAACAGGAGTGAAAAACGTGAAATTTTCTATTCTCGTGGTGATGAGCGCTGGTGGCGGGCTGTCCTAGAAGACAGGTCCTCAATCCAGCGCGTGCAAGGGTCTCAATCGAGGCCCTTTTTTATTACCCGGAACCGGAAGATCACTTCTGTTGACCATGATGAGCCCTTACCAGGCAGGAGAAACGACAATGGCTGATGCGAGCAGCGCCCTGAAAGAAGCTGAGAAGCAAACGACCGAGACCGAGACCCCGGAAATCATGACGGGTGCCGAGGTGGTGCTTCGTGCGCTTGTCGATCAGGGTGTGGATACGATTTTCGGCTATCCGGGCGGCGCTGTCCTGCCCATCTATGATGCCATTCACCAGCAGGACAAAATCCGCCATCTGCTGATGCGCCACGAGCAGGGGGCCGGCCATGCGGCGGAGGGCTATGCCCGCTCCACCGGCAAGCCGGGCGTCGTTCTTGTTACCTCTGGCCCCGGCGCGACGAATGCGGTTACCGCGATTGCCGATGCGATGCTGGATTCGATCCCGCTGGTCGTCCTGACCGGCCAGGTGCCGCGGGCGCTGATCGGGTCAGACGCGTTCCAGGAATGCGATACGGTCGGAATCACCCGGGCCTGCTGCAAGCACAATTATCTGGTCGATGATCCGGACAAGCTGGCGCATATCATCCATGAGGCGTTCTATGTCGCGACCAATGGCCGGCCCGGCCCGGTCGTTATCGACATCCCCAAGGACGTCCAGTTCGCCGCCGCGAAATATGAAAAGCCGGGTCCGACTGCGGAGCACCGGACCTATCACCCGAAGGTCGATGCCAGCCCGGAGGCGGTTGCCGATGCGATCCGCATGATGGCGAGCGCGTCGAAACCGGTTTTCTATACCGGTGGGGGCGTCATCAATTCCGGGCCGGAAGCCGTCCGCCTGTTGAGGGAGCTGGTCCGCGCGACGGGCTTCCCGATTACCTCGACGCTGATGGGGCTCGGCTCCTATCCGGCCTCCGACAGGCAATGGCTGGGCATGCTGGGCATGCATGGCAGCTATGAAGCCAATAACGCCATGCATGATTGCGACCTGATGATCTGCGTCGGTGCGCGTTTCGATGACCGGGTCACCGGGAGGCTCGATGCGTTTTCGCCGAACAGCCGAAAGATCCACATCGATATCGATCCGTCCTCGATCAACAAGAACGTGAAGGTCGACCTCGCCCTGATCGGTGATTGCGCCCATGTACTGGAAGATATGGTTGAGGCGTGGAACGGACTTGGCGATGCTGATGCTCGTCCGGACCTGTCCGGATGGTATGGCGAGATCGACAAATGGCGGGCGGTCAAAAGCTTCAGCTATGAAAAGTCCGACGATGCGATCAAGCCGCAATATGCGATCGAGCGTCTGTACCAGCTGACGAAGGATCGCGAGACCTACATCACGACCGAGGTTGGCCAGCACCAGATGTGGGCGGCCCAGCATTTCCATTTCGAGGAGCCGAACCGGTGGATGACCTCCGGCGGGCTCGGCACGATGGGCTACGGCCTGCCGGCAGCGTTCGGCGTTCAGGCGGCCCATCCCGGCGCGCTCGTCATCGATATCGCCGGCGAGGCATCGGTGCAGATGACGATGCAGGAAATGTCTGCGGCCGTGCAGCACCGCATGCCGATCAAGATCTTTATCCTGAACAATGAATATATGGGCATGGTGCGCCAGTGGCAGCAATTGCTGCATGGCGGGCGTTATTCCCATTCCTATTCCGATGCGCTGCCGGACTTCGTGAAGATGGCGGAGGCGTTCGGGTGCCTCGGCCTGCGCGCCGAAAAGCCGGACGAGCTCGACGACAAGATCAGGGCGATGATCGACTATGACGGCCCGGTCCTGTTTGACTGCCGCGTAACGAAAGAAGAGAACTGCTTCCCGATGATCCCGTCGGGCAAGGCACATAACGAAATGATCCTGCCCGGTGCGATCCGCGGCGACGAGATCAATGATGACGGGAAGGTTCTGGTGTAATGGCTGATACTGGCGATTATCTGTTTGTCGACAACTCGCTCGACTGGGCGAAGGTGATGAACAACTGGGAAGGGCTGACGCCGGAGGCGTTTACCATCTACCTCATCAACCGGTTCGGCGATGCGTTTCTCGTCGATCTCGACGGGGCGGTGCACATGCTCGATATCGGCGCGTGCAATTGCAAGAAGGTTGCGGGTAACAAGGACCAGTTCGTGGCGCTGCTGAACGAGCATTTCGGCAACTGGCTGATGGTCAATGCGACGAATGCCTGTGTCGATGCCGGCATGACGCTGGGGCAGGGCGAGTGCTATGGCTACAAGGTCCCGCCATTCCTCGGCGGCAAGATCGACCTCAACAATATCTATGTGACGAAGCTCGCCGATTATCACCAGAAGATGGGCCGCATCTATCAGAAGATAAAGGACCTGCCGGACGGCACGATGGTCGAGATGGTTGGAGAATGAGCAAGTGAGCAACACATCCGTATACGCGCCATCAGCCAAGCAGGAAGCAATCGAGAGCCGGACCATCGCCTGTATCGTCGACAACGAGCCGGGGGTTCTGGCGCGGGTCGTCGGGCTGTTTTCCGCCCGTGGCTACAACATCGAGAGCCTGACCGTCGCCGAGACAGACGAGGCCAAGCACCGCTCGCGCATCACCATCGTTACTGACGGCACGCCGTCGATCCTGGAGCAGATCGTGCTGCAGCTCGCCCGGCTGGTGCCGGTGCGCCGGGTCGGGGTGGTCACTGGCCACCCGCAGGCGCTGGAGCGCGAAATGGCGCTCTTTAAAGTGGTCGCCGAGGGCGAGAAGCGCGTCGAGGCGGCGCGCCTTGCCGATATCTTCCGCGCCAAGGTGGTCGACGTGTCGAACACATCCTTCATCTTCGAGCTGACCGGCACGCGCGAGAAAATCGACGCCTTCCGTGAGCTGATGAAACCGCTCGGCCTGACCGACATTTCCCGCACCGGCGTGTTGTCGATCAATCGCGGCCCGGAAGAGGGCATCGGCGACCGCCGGCGGACTGGGGACTAAGCTCAACTATTTTTTGAAATTGCCTGAAGCACCGCGCGACGGGGCAGGGCGCAGACAGAGGTAAAGACCAATGAAAGTTTTCTATGACGACGATACCGACGTAACGCTGATCGCGAACAAGAAGGTCGCGATTGTCGGCTATGGCTCGCAAGGGCGCGGGCACACGCTGAACCTGAAGGAGTCCGGCGTGAAGAATATCGTCGTGGCCCTGAAGGAAGGCTCATCCACGCGCAAGAAATGCGAGGCCGATGGCGTCGACGTGATGAACGTCGCAGAAGCCGCCGAATGGGCAGACGTCATCATGATGCTGACGCCGGACGAGCTGCAGAAAGATATCTACAGGGATCATATCGAGCAGCACATGAAGCCGGGCAAGACGCTGGCCTTCGCCCACGGCCTCAACATCCATTTCAAGCTCATTGAAGTGCCGAAGGATATCGACGTCATCATGATCGCGCCGAAAGGCCCGGGCCATACGCTGCGCTCGCAATACGAGGCGGGCAATGGCCTGCCTTGCCTGATCGCAGTGCATCAGGATGCGTCGGGCTCTGCCAAGGACCTTGCCCTGTCCTATGCAGGGGCCATTGGCGGCGGCCGTGCCGGGATCATCGAGACCAATTTCCGCGAGGAATGCGAAACCGACCTGTTCGGCGAGCAGGCGGTCCTGTGCGGCGGCCTCGTCGAGCTGATCCGCGCCGGGTTCGAGACGCTGACCGAGGCGGGCTATTCCCGCGAGATGGCGTATTTCGAGTGCCTGCACGAGGTGAAGCTGATCGTCGACCTTATCTATGAGGGTGGCATTTCCAACATGAACTATTCCATCTCCAACACGGCGGAGTATGGCGAGTACAAGACCGGTCCGCGCCTGATCACCGAAGAAACGAAAGCCGAGATGAAGCGGGTGCTGAAGGATATCCAGGAAGGCAAGTTCGTGCGCGACTGGATGCTGGAATGCCAGGCCGGCCAGCCGAACTTCAAGGCCAAGCGCCAGATCGATTCCGAACACCCGATCGAGGAAACCGGCGAGAAGCTGCGCTCCATGATGCCGATGCTGATGCAGGGCAAGCGGATCGTCGACAAGTCGCGCAACTAGAGCGCGGCAGAAGTGTTTGACCTGATGCCGGACCGGGCTAGGCTGGTCCGGCAGACAGGGCGGACATGACACAAATCCAGATATTCATCGATAGCAACAGCGCGTGGCTGGGGCTGATCATTCTCGGCATTGTGTTTGCCGGGTTCGTGACCGAGCGATATGCACCGGCCGTTGTCGCCGTGGCCGGCGCGGCTGTCTTTGCGCTGCTCGGCTATCTGCCCATTGAAGACTTCCTCGGCGTCTTTTCCAACGCCGCGCCGATCACCATCGGGGCGATGTTCATCCTGTCCGGTGCGCTGGTGCGGACCGGCCTGCTGGAAGCTGCCGCGCGGCAGGTGCTGCAGGTGGCAGGACCACATCCACGGATTGCCATCGCAGGTGTCTTCCTCGCGGCGCTGGTCGCGTCTGCATTCATGAACAACACGCCGGTCGTGCTGGTGCTGGTGCCGATCGTCATCCAGCTTGCCGCCGCGACGAAGACACCGGCCAAGAAACTGCTCATCCCGCTGTCTTATGTGGCTATCCTCGGCGGGTCGTGCACGCTGATCGGTACCTCCACCAATCTGCTGGTCGACGGTGTCGCCCGGGAAAACGGCATGGAGCCGTTTGGGATTTTCGAGATATCTCTCTATGGCATTGCTGCGGCAGTCGTCGGCATCATCTCCCTGGCTGCCATGCAGTTCCTGCTACCAAAGGACCAGCGCATGCCCGCGCTGGGGGCCGAAAAAGATGATCTTGCCCTGCTAACCGACCTGCGCGTGCGGCAGAACTCCTCCGCCATCGACAAGCCAGTCGCCGAGGTGAAGGAGCTGATGCCGCGCGGGCTGACGGTGAAGGCCGTGCGCCGCAAGGGCCAGCCGATCAGGGACATCCCGGTTGAGGAGATCGTGCTGCAGGCCGGTGACCGGCTGAGCGTTGCCGTGACGACGGACGAACTCCTGACCCTGCGTGGCAGCAAGACATTCCAGGTTGGCATCACCGGGCGGCCGCTGGATGGGGAGGATACCATCGTCATCGAGGCCATCGTGCCGGCAAACCGGGTCTCCACAGGGCGGATCGTGCGCGGCCTGCCGCTGCTCTCGCGCCTCAGGGTGCGGGTGCTGGGGGTTGGCCGATTCGGTGCCGCGCCGGGGCCGGACCTTGAGACATTGCAACTGAAGCCGGGCGACCGCCTGCTGATCGAGGGCCAGCCAGAGGCAATCGCCGAGATCGTCGACGGGTCGGAAGTCGTCAACGTGTCAGAGCCCGCCGCGCGCGCCTATCGCCGGGGCAGGGCGCCGATTGCGGCAGCGGCGATTGCCGGCGTCGTCGGGCTGGCGGCGCTGAACGTGATGCCGATTGCGGGGCTGGCGCTGATCGCCGTCGCGGTGATTCTCATCACCCACTGCCTCGATGCGCGCGAGGCCTGGAGCACCATTGATGGCGATGTCCTTGTGCTGATCGTCGGCATGCTCGCCATCGGCACGGCACTTCAGCAGGCTGGATCGGTAGACCTGATCGTCTCGGCCGTCAGCCCGCTGATTGCCGATGCCTCGCCCTTCATGGTGCTGCTGGCGATCTATTTCCTGACTTCTATCCTGACCGAAACGGTGACCAACAACGCGGTCGCCGTCATCATCACGCCACTGGCAATCGCGCTCGCAGCGGAACTCGGGATCGAGCCGCGGGCGCTGGTCATCGCCGTGATGTTCGGGGCGAGCGCCAGTTTCGCCACACCAGTCGGCTACCAGACCAACACGATCATCTATGCCGCCGGTAATTACCGGTTCGTGGACTTCCTGCGTGTCGGTGTGCCGATGAACATCATTGTCGGTGTGGTCGTGTGCATGGCGCTGGCGGCCGGCTTCAATGTGACCTGACAGAGAATCCCCTTAAGGCTTTAAACTGTTTTGCCAAGGGAGTTTGTCGTGGAGAAGATCATGACCCGTTCAGCGATCAGCCGGGTGCTGTGTGCGTCTACAATGCTTGTTCTGTCTGCAGGCGCGGGGTCGGCGATGGCGCAGGATGAGGAATCCGAAGGCTGGAGCGGCTCTGTCGAATTTTCCGCCGCCAGCGCCACCGGAAACTCGGAAACGTTGAATGTCGGTCTCGCCACTGAAGTGAAGAACGAGGTCGGTCGCTATACCCATCTTTTCAAGGGCGCGTTCAACTATGCCGAGGCCGAAGAGATCGAGACGCAGAACAATCTGCAGCTCTCCTACGATCTCGATGTGCAGCTGCGCGACCGGACATATGCCTATGGCCGCGTGCAATATGACCAGGACGAATTCTCCGGCTTCGAGAACCGCATTTTCGTCGGTGGCGGTCTCGGCCATTACCTGATCGAGGAAGAGGGCTCCACCTGGAAGATCGAAGGCGGGCCTGGCTATCGCTATTCGAAGCTTGAAGAGCCGGACCCTGTGCCCATGGATTTCGAGGAGTCCGAGAGCGAATTCGCTGTCTATGCCTCCAGCGAATATGAGCGTCTGATCCGCGAGGGCGTACAGTTCACTCATCTGCTTGAGTCGACATGGACACAATCCAACACCAGCGTGAAGACGGTTGCGGCACTGACGACGAAGCTGACGGACAGTCTCTCGTCCAAGGTTTCCTATGAAGTGCGCTATGAAACCGATCCGCCTGCGGGCAACGAGAACACGGACACCTTGCTGAAAGCCTCGATTCTGTTTGGCTTCTAGAGAAGTGTAGGGGCATGTGGGAGTGGTCATCAGCGGGCTGATGATCATTTCACTCAAACTTACCGAAGTTTCATTACGTTATTTTATAAAATTTCCACTTCCTTCCTGACAGCGAGCCTGTCACAAATCAAATGTGGCAGAATAAGGGCAACGATCAAAACGGAGGGCCGTTGAAGTGCGGGGTAGTGATTCCGCTGCGTTTGTGTGTGCAGCGCTGATACTTTTCGGGGCGGGGAACGCTCTGGCTACGGATGAAGGTGATGGCGAAGACGCCGTCAAGTGGAGCGGGGAGGTTGAGGCCTCCGCATCCCAGACAACCGGGAATACCGAGAACACCCAGCTGGGTCTCAAGGCAAAATTCAAGCGCGAGGTTGGCCGGTTCATTCATGTGCTGTCCGGCAATGTCAATTACGCCGAACAGGTCGCCCATGACGAAGAGGGCGAAGAATTCTCCAAGATCACCCAGGACCGCTGGATGGTTTCCTATCAGATCGATGCCCAGCTGCGTGACCGCACCCATGGCTATGTCCGGGGACAGTATGACGAAGACCAGTTCTCGGGCTTCAACAAGCGCTGGTTTGTTGGCGTCGGTCTCGGTCATGACGTTATCGCCGGCGAGCAGGTCACCTGGTCCGTCGAAGGTGGCCCGGGCTATCGCTGGTCCGAGCTGGCAGAAACACCGTCTGCGCCGGGTGCGGCGAGGGCGCGCCACGAGTTTGCGGCGTATGCGGACAGCGACCTCAACGTTCAGTTGCGCGAGAATGTTTCCCTGGAGCAGAATGCGAACGTCACCTATGCGGACTCCAACACCACATATGACACGGCGGTCGGCCTGAAGACCAAGCTGACCGAGACCCTGTCATCGAAAGTCTCCTATCAGGTCAAATACGAGACCGATCCACCAGACGGGCGCAAGAACAAGGACACCATGCTGAAAGCATCATTGCTTTTGGGATTCTAGTTCTGCTATCTGTTACACCTTGGTGAATACCTGTTCACCAGCGGGCCACCTTTTCGCCAGCAGGTCGGGGAGGCTTGATTTCGGTGTCCATGTTTGTCATCGCGGGGGTCTCTTCCGGGCAGCAGCGCGCCTCAAAGGTAGTGTAGGGTTTTTAGGGCAAGGCGCTGATGATCAGTCTTTTCAAAATGATCGGCCGGTTCATCAACAATATGGACGCCCGCGCGTGGACGTCCCTGCTGGTTTCTCTTTCCCTTCTCGGGTTCATCCTGATCATGGCGCTGTATGGTCGCGAATGGCTTGGCCTATCGCAAGTCCGTGTCCAGGACATGATGATCCGTATCTCCGAATCGCCCTTCGCGATTGTCGGCGTGATTTCGGTCTTCGCGTTGCTGGCGCTGACAGGCTTTCCCCAGATGCTGCTGATCGCGGGCACCGTGGCGGTGTTTGGCGCGCAGCAGGGCGGGATCTATTCATGGATCGCGACCATGGCCTCGGCGACGCTGACCTTTGCCATAGGGCACGTCTTTGGCGGGTCCTTCGTCAAGAAGCTGTCCGCCGGTCGGATGAACAAGATGGTCGGCATGATGCGAGACCATGGCATCATGACGACGATGATCGTGCGCTGGACGCCGTCGGCCCCGTTTATCGTCATCAACTCCATCGCAGGTGCGGCGCGCATATCGATCGTGAAATTCTGGATCGGCACGGGCCTCGGGATCATACCGAAGATCGTTTTCATTGCCGCCTTTACGGGCCAGGTCGACGAACTGATGAAGTTCTTCACCAATCGCGATCCGCAGCATCTCGTCATCCTCGCCGTGCTGATCGTTGGCTGGCTTGGCTTCCTCCTGTTCGTGCGCTGGCTATACATGCGCATGCGCCGCCGCAACGCTGCCGAGGCTGCGGGGGCTACACGGCCCGGTACTGGCACCGGCCAGAACCTATAGGGCGGCGAATCAGCGCCCGGCGGCCATGTCGGATTTGCAAGGTGTAGAAATACCTATATTTTTTCGCCTTATGACACGAGTTTAAGGTCATCGTGATTGCTGTTTTCAGCAATTTCAGGCATTTTCTACAAAACAAGCCTTGACTCATTTATCTAAGGTTAATTGGGGCTTGATACGATGCAGGCTCACATGGTTCAGGTCAGGGAACCCAGATTGCAGGTATTCTCTGCCGCCATCCCGCATAAAGGATAAAAGATGCTCTCGACCCTTTTTGGAATGATGTCCGCCGATATGGCGATCGATCTGGGCACAGCCAACACCCTTGTCTACGTCAAGGGGCGGGGCGTGGTCCTGAACGAGCCGTCTGTCGTCGCCATTGAGACCCGCAACGGCCGCAAGATCGTTCTGGCCGTCGGCAACGAAGCCAAGGAGATGCTGGGCCGCACGCCTGGCGATATCAAGGCGATCCGCCCGATGCGCGATGGCGTGATTGCGGACTTCGAGGTTGCCGAGGCGATGATCAAGCACTTCATCCGCAAGGTTCACAATCGCCGCTCCTTCGCCAGCCCGCGCATCGTCGTCTGCGTGCCGTCGGGCGCGACGGCGGTCGAGCGCCGCGCGATCCAGGAATCGGCCCTGACAGCCGGTGCCCGCAAGGCTGACCTTATCGAGGAGCCGATGGCCGCCGCGATTGGCGCCAACCTGCCAGTCACAGAGGCGACCGGTTCGATGGTCGTTGACATCGGCGGCGGCACGACAGAGGTCGCCGTGCTGTCGCTTGGCGGTATCGTCTATTCCCGCTCGGTGCGCGTTGGTGGTGACAAGATGGATGAGAGCATCATCAGCTATATCCGCCGCGAACATAACCTGCTGATCGGCGAGGCTTCGGCCGAGCGGATCAAGAAGGAAGTCGGCGCGGCGATGATCGTCGATGGTGAAGAGATCAAGATGATCACCATCAAGGGCCGCGACCTGATGCATGGCGTGCCCAAGGAAGTGAAGATCTCCCAGGAGCGCGTCGTCGAAGCGCTGCGCGAACCGGTGCAGCAGATCGTCGAGGCGGTGAAAGTCGCCCTCGAAGCGACGCCGCCGGAACTGGCCGCAGACATTGTCGATACGGGCATCATGCTGACCGGGGGCGGGGCACTTCTGAAGAATCTCGATAGGGTGTTGCGTGACGAGACCGGCCTGCCGGTATCGATCGCGGACGACCCGCTGTCCTGCGTCGCGATCGGCACAGGCGCAGCACTGGAAAACGAAAAATCCATGCGCAGTGTACTTTCCTCTGCCATGTAACTTTACAGGGCGGGTGGCTGGTGCTGCCCGGGATTGGTAGTCGATGAACGACTTCGGACAGCAACGCCGGCAAAGGCCTGGCAAGCAGGGCAGCCGACGTCTCAGTCTGATATTTCTTCTCACCGTCTCCGTGCTGATGCTGGTCGTCAGCATGTACGGGGCACGTGCCTCCGCGTTCGAAAAGGCGCGGGCGATGGTGCTCGACCTGTTCGAGCCGGTGCTGACGGTTTTCAGTATGCCGATCAACTGGGTCGATAACCGGGTCGGCGATGTCGGCGACTATTTCAACGTGCTGGACCAGAACGAGCAGCTGCGTGCAGAGAACGAAGAGCTTCGCGCCTGGATGCAGGAAGCGCTGACGCTGCGCCAGCAGGTCGACTACTTCAAGCAGATGATGGATGTGAAGGTCGCTGATGAGGCGAGCTTTGTCGATGCGCAGGTCATCGGTGAGTCCGGCGGTCCTTACCAGCGCTCGCTGATCGTCAATGCCGGTACGGCTGACGGGGTAGAGGTCGGCGATGGCGTGATCGGCACAAGCGGGCTGGTAGGTCACATCGTGACGGCGGGCAAGTCATCCTCCCGCGTGCTGATGCTGACGGACTTCAACAACCGCACACCGGTCTTCATAGAGGGCGTCGAGGTCGAGGCCATCCTGGCCGGCCGCTTCCAGGACGACCCGGAACTGAAATTCCTTGCCGTACGGGACCGCGCCGGTATTCGCCCGGGCATGAGGGTCATCACGTCCGGCACTGGCGGTAACCTGCCACGCGGCCTTGCCGTGGGGGAGATTGCGCAGAGCACTGATGACATGATCACCGTCAGGCTGTTTGCCCAGTATAACGACACTGATTTTGTGCGCATCGTCGACTATACCTTTGCCGAAGCCGACCCCGAGCAGGAAGAAAGCCTTGAGGCTGAGGCCGGGGAGACCGGTGATGCACCAGCGGGCGAGACGGCCCCGGCTGGCGGTCCGGCGGGAGCCGGTACGCCGCAATCCGGTAGGCAGGATGCGCCCGTCGGTGATAGCCCGACTGAGCCGGGCACGACGCAGGAAGCTGCTTCGACTGTACCAAGCACCACCGCATCCACGCCGCTCCAGAATACGCCGGCCCCAAATACGCCGGTCGCCGAGGCCATTGCAGACAGCGGAGACGTCAATGGTTGAGGATCGCCCGCTTTTCACATCGGTGGCGCGGGCCATCACCCCGACCTTCCTTGGCTTTATCGGTGTCCTGTTTCTGGTAACGCCAGTCCGGCTGTTTGAAGGCGGCGTGCCGACGCCGCTGTTCCCGCTGGTGGTGATCTTTTTCTGGTCGATCTATGGCCCCGGTTATGTGCCGTCGATTTCAACCTTCCTGATCGGCCTGTTTCAGGATCTGATACTGGGGGGACCGATCGGCATCTGGATGGTGGTCTACCTGCTGGTGCAATATCTGGTCATTACCCAGAGGGATTATTTCCTCGGCCGGGACCAGCATGTGGTCTGGCTGGGTTTTGCCATCTGCAGCGCCGGTGGCGGGCTTCTGGTCTGGCTCCAGCACAGTGTGCTGGCGGGAACCTGGGTGCCGGCCATACCGCTGACCATGCAGATGCTTGTCACGATTGCCTGCTATCCGATTATCGCCATCGCCTTTTCGCAACTCCATCGTCGTGTTATAATAGAACAGTAAATGCGCGTAGAACCATTTGATACCCAACGACACATGGTCTTTTCCCGCCGGGCTGCCCTGTTCAGCGGCGGATCGATGCTGCTTTTCGGCGGTATCGGGTATCGGTTGTGGCAGCTGCAGGTCCGGGATCACGAGGACTATCAGGTTCGCGCCGACAATAACCGCTTCAACCAGCGGGTGATCGTACCGCTGCGCGGGGAGATCTATGACCGGTTCGGCGTGCCACTAGCGACGAACCGCCAGAACTTCCGGGTGCTGCTGGTCGCCGAGGAGGTCAAGGACATCGCCGGTACGCTGGCGGAGGTTTCCAAGATCGTCGACCTGACCCCGCAGGAACAGGAGAGAGTGCTGCGCGAGGTCCAGCGCAAGCGAGCCTTCACCCCGATCGAGGTCGCCGACAATCTGAGCTGGGAAGACTTCGCCAAGGTCAATTTCCAGGGCCCGAAGCTGCGCGGTATCCATACCGAAGTCGGCTATACGCGCGATTATCCGTTCAAGGATCAGACGGCCTTCGTCGTCGGCTATGTCGGTGCGCCTTCGGATGTTGATATCGATGCTGTCGGCGATGACGAGAAGACAGAACGATTGCTGCGCCAGCCGGGCTTCCGCATCGGCAAGGCCGGGCTGGAACGGTCCCATGACGAGGAATTGCGCGGCAAGGCAGGCTCGACCATCGTGCAGGTCAACGCCCATGGCCGGGTCATCGAGGAATATCCAAACGAAAGCGACAAGTCGATCCAGGGCGGCACGCTCGGCCTGACGATCGACGCCGAGCTGCAGATGGCGGCGATGGAAGTGCTTGCACGCCCCGTCATCGAGCCGAAGGAAGGCGAGGAGCCGGAAAAGATCAGCGCCTCTGCCGTCGTCATGGATGTGGAGACCGGTGATGTCATCGTCATGGCCTCGACGCCCGCTTATGATCCGAACGAGTTCAACGTCGGTATACGCCAGTCGCTGTGGGAATCCCTCAACAAGGACCCGCTGAAGCCTCTGATCAACAAACCGCTCGCCGGTAACTATCCGCCGGGCTCGACCTTCAAGCTGATCACGGCAATTGCCGCGCAGGAAGCCGGCATCAAGCCGTCGCACCGCGTCCATTGCGGCGGGCGCATCTGGTATGGCAACCGCTACTTCAACTGCTGGAAGCGGGGCGGCCATGGCACGCTCGACATGAAGGGCTCGATCAAGCATTCCTGCGACGTCTATTACTGGGACCTCGCCCAGCGCGTGGACATCGACAAGATCGCCGAAGTCGCCCATCGTTTCGGCCTTGGCGAGACCTATGATCTCGGCATCGGCAACCAGAGCGCTGGCGTCGTGCCGAGCCGCGAATGGAAGAAGAACTATTTCGCCTCCACGCCGGAGCGCCAGACATGGTTCCCTGGCGAAACGCTGTCCGTTGCCATCGGGCAGGGCTATGTCACGGCGACGCCGTTGCAACTGGCGGTCATGACGGCACGGATTGCGACAGGCAAGCAGGTTCAGCCGCGCCTGATCAGGGCGCATGCGGACGGTGTGGTTCCGCCGCCGGCGAGCCCGGATATCAACATCAAGCTCGACGACCTTATTGCCGTGCGAGATGGCATGAATGCCGTGACCAATGAGTGGGGCACGGCCGCGCGGTCCCGTCTGGAAGATCCTGACTGGCAGATGGCCGGCAAGACCGGCACCAGCCAGGTCGCCAGCCTGCAATATGATGCCCGCGGCAACCGCATCAAGAACGAGGACCTGCCGCGACACCTGCGCGACCATGCCCTGTTCGTTGCCTTCGCACCTTATGAGAACCCGAAATACGCGATCTCCGTCGTGGTCGAGCATGGCTCGTCCGGTTCCGGCGCTGCCGGGCCAAAGGCGCGGGACATCATGAAGGCGGTGACAGCGAAAAACCCGTCTGCATTGCCCGGGTTCAATCCGGCCACGGATGAACCGGTCAAGATGGCATCGCTCGCCTATGAGCTGCCGGCCAGCACCAATCCGGGGGGCGGGTCGCGATGAATACGCTCGTTTTGCCGGACCGGCGCGGGGGCTTGCGCAAGAACCTTGCTGCAGTGAACTGGTGGCTGGTGATCTTTTTGAGCCTGCTTGCTGCCACGGGCGTTGCGACGCTCTATTCCGTTGCTGACGGTTCCTGGACGCCATGGGCGGCAAACCACATAATGCGCTATGCGCTGGGTCTCGTGATCCTGATGATCGCTGCTTTCATCCCGCTGCGCTTCTGGCTGTCGCTTTCCTATCCGGCCTATTTCTTCTCACTGGGCCTGTTGGCACTGGTGCCCTTTATCGGCGAAGTGAACATGGGCGCCCAGCGCTGGATCGTCATTGGCGGTTTCCAGCTGCAGCCGTCGGAAATCATGAAGATCGCTCTCGTCATGGGGCTGGCTCGCTATTATCACGGGCTCGACTTCAAACGGGTGTCAAACCCGTTCTATCTCATCATTCCGCTGGCGATGATCGGTCTGCCGGTCGGGCTTGTCTTCCTGCAGCCTGATCTTGGCACGGCGATCCTGCTCGGCCTGTCAGGCGTCGTGGTCATCCTGCTGGCTGGCCTTAGCTGGCGGATTGTCATTGTCGGCGCGATCCTCGGGCTGATGGGCGTGGTGACAGTCATCCAGATGGACCTGATCAAGCCATACCAGATCGAGCGCATCACGTCCTTCACCAACCCCGATGCCGATCCACTGGGGGCGGGCTATCACCTTGCGCAGTCGAAGATCGCCATCGGATCGGGCGGGGTGACGGGCAAGGGCTACATGAACGGCACCCAGAGCCAGCTCGACTTCCTGCCGGAAATGCATACCGACTTCATCTTCACGATCTTCGGTGAGGAGTTCGGGTTTTTCGGCACCGTCGCACTGCTGGGGCTGTATCTGGCGGTCTTCCTCATAGGCACCAACATCGCGATGAAGGCGAAGTCCCATTACGGGCGGCTGGTGACGATGGGCATTTGCATCACCTTCATCAGCTATGTACTGATCAATACCGGCATGGTGATGGGACTGGCCCCCGTCGTCGGCGTGCCACTGCCGCTCGTTTCTTATGGGGGGACGGTGATGCTGACCATGATGGCAGCCTTCGGCCTCGTCATGAGCACATGGATCAACCGTGATCAGGACACGCTGCGCACCTCGATGTCCTATTACGGGCGCATCAACTAGAGCGACGTGATCTCTTTTAGCGGATAACAAAAAGCCCCTGAAGCGGGGCTGTCTCGTCTTGGTAGGGAGGTGGGTCAGGCGGCCTTGCTGACGAGCAGGCTGTCGAATGCTTGGCGCGTTGCCTGAATGTCGGCATCGACCTTTTCGAACGCGGCACGGGCAGCAGCAATATCTTGGGCGCGGCATGCGGTTTCGATCGTCTTTGCCCTGTCGGCTACTTGCGTGGCACCGAGGTTTGCAGCCGAGCCTTTCAGCGCGTGGGCGCTGGCGCTGGCTTCAACGAAATTCTCGTTATCCAGATGTGCGGTCATTGCCGCAACGATCTCGTTATTCGATTTCCAGAACGCATCCAGAATCATCTTGGCGGTGTCGACACCGGCAGAGGCGATAAGCATCTCCATCTGCTCGCCATTGATGACGTCCATTTGGGAGGAATAATCCATAATCTTTACCTTCTCTGTCGTTCTGCGCTGCGCCTTGCCCCGTTCGAGTGGCTTTCAGCACAAAACCCCCTGTCTCCAAGTCGATAATATTGCTATGAAAAGTGAAAATTTGTCTAAAAGACACTGTGAAATTCGAATTAACCAAGAGGGGTTAGGAGTATGGCTGGACCGACGCAGGTGAATAACGAGGAACACTGGTCCGGCAAGGCGGCGTTTACGCTCGCGGCTATCGGCTCTGCAGTCGGCCTCGGCAACCTCTGGCGCTTTCCCTATGTGGCCGGGGAGAACGGGGGCGGGGCCTTCGTTCTCGTCTATATTCTGTGCGTTGCCGTTATCGGCCTGCCGGTTCTGGTTGCCGAACTGATGGTCGGCCGGCGCGGCGGCGGTTCTGCCGTTTCCGCCGTGGCACGCCTGGCGCGCAACTCCGGCAATACAGTCGCCTGGTCCGTCCTGTCATGGGTCGGCATGATTGCCTGTTTCCTGATCCTGTCCTTCTACTCGATGATCGCCGGCTGG
The DNA here is from genome assembly GCF_009712425.2 of Aquisalinus luteolus. Lineage (GTDB taxonomy): Bacteria > Pseudomonadota > Alphaproteobacteria > Caulobacterales > Parvularculaceae > Aquisalinus > Aquisalinus luteolus. The sequence goes on along the minus strand of NZ_VCJR02000001.1, from coordinate 1,698,789 downwards.
GTGATCTTCTATCTCGTCGAGATGGTGCGTGACCTGTTTACCGGCATCGACCAGCAGGGCCTAGGCGCGATCTTCGGTGGCGGCTTTGCCGGAGAAACGGAAGCTGACATCAACAACAAGCTGCGCGGCCTGTTCCAGAACCCGGCGATGGTCATGGTCTATCACGCGATCTTCATGGGCGTGACGGTGTTCATCGTCGCCCGGGGCGTGAAGGGCGGGATCGAATCCGCCGTGACGATCCTGATGCCGGCTTTCTTCATCATGCTGATGGTGCTGGTTGTCTTCTCTCTCGTGCAAGGCGAAGCGCTGATGGCGCTCGACTATCTGTTCAAGCCGAATTTCGAGATCCTCGGCCAGCGGCTGACGGATGGGTCGATGCTGACCAATGCGCTGGGGCAGGCGTTCTTCTCGATCTCCCTCGGCTCGGTGATGATGGTCACCTACGGCATCTATATGGGCAAGGACCAGAGCATCCCGTCATCGGCGCGCACTGTCGTCGTCGCCGACACGGGCGTTGCCCTGATCGCCGGTCTTGCCATGTTCCCCATCGTCTTCCAGTTCGGCATGGAGCCAGCGGCCGGTCCGGCGCTGATCTTCAACACGCTGCCGCTCGCCTTCCAGCAGATGCCATTCGGGGCGTTGTTCGGCATTGCCTTCTTCCTGATGGCGACGTTCGCAGCGCTGACCTCGTCTATCGCACTCCTTGAAGTGTCGACCGCGTTTGCCGATGGCGACCGTGACCTGTCGCCGGAGAAGAAGAAATCACGCCGGCTCTATGGCGCCGTGATCATCGGCTTTGCCTGCTTCCTGTTCGGCATTGCCCATATCTACTCGATGGTGCCGACTGAAACGCCGAATTTCTTTAACCAGTGGGTACCTCTGGATTTCGGCATCTTCGCCGGTTCGACGATTTTCGATTTTGCTGACAAGCTGACATCCAACGTGATGTTGCCGCTGGGCGGATTGCTGATTTCGGTCTTTGCGGGCTGGGTGGTGACGTCATCCTCCGCACGCGAGGAGATTGGCTTCAAGTCAGAGCGCATGTTCAAGATCTGGCATGTACTGGTGCGCTATGTCTGCCCGATCGCCGTCGGCGCGGTGATGGTCTACGGATTGATCCCGTAAGAGTGGGGCGCCAGCCTTCATGAACGCAAAAAGCCGGCCTTCGAGGCCGGCTTTTTTGATTCTGCATCTCGCTCAGAGCCGCTTGTATTTCTCGGTTGCGCCGACAAGGCCAGCGATGATGCCGGGCTCGCTCGCCGCATGACCTGAATCCGGCACGACGATGAGGTCTGATTGCGGCCAGGCCTTGTGCAGTTCCCAAGCGGATTTCATTGGCGTGACGACATCGTAGCGGCCCTGTACGATCGTGCCCGGAATATGGGCGATCCTGTCCATGTCGCGCAGCAGCTTGTCATCGGCATCGAAGAAGCCGCCATTGACGAAGTAGTGGCATTCGATCCGGGCGAAGGCGAGGGCGAAATAGTCCGACGCGAAGCTCGTCATCCGCTCCATCGACGGATAAAGGGAAACGGTCGATCCTTCCCACACGCTCCATGCCTTGGCGCATGTGACCTGTTCGGTGGCATTGTCGCCGGTCAGCCGCTTGTAATAGGCGGCCATCATGTCGCCGCGCTCGTCCTCGGGGATCGGTTCGATGAACTTCTCCCACTGGTCCGGGTAAAGCCAGTTGGCACCTTCCTGATAGAACCATTCAAGCTCTGCCCGGCGCAGGGTGAAGATGCCGCGCAGGACAAGCTCGGTCACGCGCTCCGGATGGGTCTGGGCATAGGCAAGCGACAGGGTCGAGCCCCATGAGCCACCGAAGACCTGCCATTGCTCGACACCCAGATGTTCGCGAAGGACCTCCATGTCCTCGATCAGGGTCCAAGTCGTGTTCTCGCGCAGTTCCGCATGGGGCGTAGAGCGGCCGCAGCCGCGCTGGTCGAACAGGATGATCTTGTATGTACGCGGATCGAAATAGCGCCGCATGGACGGCGTCGTGCCGCCACCGGGGCCCCCGTGGCAGACAACCACAGGTTTGCCATCCGGCGCACCGGAAACCTCATAATATATCTCGTGCAGGGGGGAGACTTTCAGGTGACCGGACTGAAAAGGCTCAATTGCCGGAAAAAGGCCGTATTTCTTTATCATATTATTGTCTTGCGTCCCTGTTCGATGGTATGTGTTTAACAACCATTGGGTAAGAAACAAGCCGGTTTATGGCAGTTTCAGGGGCCAGTTTCCGCGGGGGAGAGTGAAACAGGCGTCTGCACCGATGGTGTGGGTAAGTATTGGGCAGTAAATCAAAGGTGGCGGGCGTAATGAGCATTCCGTTTTTCTCCTCATCAGACCGGACAAAAACACAGCGCTCCCGTTTCATACTTCATTCTCTTACGATTTTTTTAGTCGCAGGCGGACTCTCTGCCTGTGCGAGCGTCAAGATCCTGCCGCCTGAAACCTCCGTCGCAAGCTCTCATCAGCCAGCCTCATCCGGCTATTCCGAGCGTCAGGAACTGGTGCAGGCTGCGCGCCAGCTGGAAAGCACGCCGTGGCCGGAGGTGACGGAAGCCTCGCTGACCAACCGCATGGTCTCCGTCCTGTTCGGGCGCGAGGAGGTTTCCGAGGGCACCAGCCGGGAAGAAGCGCTGGATATCTATCTCGCCTCGCTGAACGCGTCACCGAGCAACGCGCCATCGACCCTGATGCGCCACGCCGACAATACGTTGCGCGCCGCCCGAAAGGTGGCCGAGCGCGGGCGCATGGCGGCGACAGCAATCAATCCGAGTGCAGATGATATCGCCGTGCTGGAGGAAGCGATCGGCGATGTGCGCGCCAGTCGCGACATGTATATCGCAGCCCTGAAGCGGCTGAAATCCGACGGGCACATCGTGCCCGATGGCGACGTGGCTGAGCTGCAGGCGGCGTTTTCCCAGACCATCCGCGATATCGGTTCGACTGCCGACATGGTTGCAGCACGCAGCATGGACAGGCATCAGGCTTCCGAACTCGCATCCAGCGAAACCTCCAACCAATAGTTCTCGAGACATTCCCTGTCTCGACATTCTGGTCCCGAACAGGCTAAGCCATGACCTCTGTCGTAACGCAAGAGGCGGCCCATGCTGCTGACCCCCGCCCGCGGCTTCACGCTGCTTTACATCGCCCAGTTCCTTTTTCTCGGTGTGCAACTGCCGTTCTTTCCGGGCTGGCTGTATGAAACCGGATTCTCGGAAAAGGCGATCGGTCTTGTTACCGGCGGCTCGCTGATCCTGCGCCTGCTGCTGGGACCGGTCGTTGCCTACTGGGCCGAGGGCCAGCGCGACCAGCGGATCATCCTCGGTATCATCAGCGCGCTGATGTTCGTTTCCGCCTCGCTATTGCTGCTGGGCCAGCCGGGGTGGTCCATAGCTCTGTTGACGATCACCATGATGTGGAGTTTCGGCTGCCTGGTGCCGCTGACGGATACAGCCGTGATGCGGGAAGACCGGGCAGGGACGCTCAATTACGGGCGCACGCGTGCGTTCGGTTCCGGTGCCTTCGTTTTCGCCAACCTGGCGGGCGGGGTGCTGATCGCCCGTACCGGCGATGCGGCAAGCGTTGTGTGGATGGCGGGCGCTGCGCTGTTGTCTCTCGTCGTCATCATCGGACTGCCCAAGGGCGCAAAGCGGGCGGAAGGCGAGGCAGCAAGCCGACTGGCACCGCCGAAGCTGTCGGATGCCATACGCCTGTTCCGCTCGAAATCGTTCCTGCTGATGCTGACCGCGGCCGGACTCACCCAAGGCGCCCATGCGGTCTATTACGCCTTCTCCAAGCTGCACTGGTCATCGCTCGGTTATGGCAGTGATCTTATCGGTGTGTTGTGGACCATCGGCGTTGTCGCGGAAATCATGATCCTGTTCTTCGGGCGGCCCCTGTTGAAGCGGTTCGGGCCGGTCCTGTTCATCGGCGCCGGTGCGCTGGCCGCCTTCATCCGCTGGCCGCTGATCGGCCTGTCACCGCCATTGCCGGTCGTGGTCCTGCTACAGACGCTGCACGCCTTTACATTTGCCACCGTTTATCTCGGTACGGTTGAATTCATCTCCCGTGCCGTACCGCGCAATCTGGAAAATACCGGCATGACGCTGGTGTCGACGATCGGGATCGGGGCGTTGACCGGTGTGGCGACGATTATTTCAGGGTTGTTCTTCACTGCCGCCAACCCGTTCCCGGCTTACGCGATGATGGGGGCGATGGGCGGCGTCGCGGTGCTCGCCACGCTTGGCCTGTGGCGGCACTGGGATGGCGGCATCATCCGCTCCGAGCGCGGCAATGAGGATGACGCCACCAGTGACCCAGATGGCGATCCGGATGGTGACATCACAAAGGAACCTGTGCCCGTGCCTGACAGGCCATAACCGGGAAAGTCGTGACTTACAGATAGACCTGCTGGCTGCCGTCCCATAGCGGTGCCTTGACCTCTGTGGCGCCTTCCTTGCGGGCATGCTCGATCCGTTCACGGAACAGGCCGACATAGGCCTCATGCGTGCCGGGCAGTTCTTCCAGCTGCTTCAGATAAGCTTCTGCCGCTGCGATTGAACCTTCCCGCCATGACACGACGAGCGCACGCTGTGTATCGGACATGTTGCGGAAGGCCTTCGAGGCTTTCAGGAACGGATTGCCGACAAGGCCATAGACCGGGCGCGGCGTCGTGTCGTCATTCACCTTCAGCACGTCGAGATCGAGGAAAGCGAAGTGATGGCGCAGGGCGGTAAAGACCGTCTCGTCGCAGATGATCGCCGGGCCATAGAGGCGCGAACGGTTGCGCAGCAGATTGGCGAAGGCGACAGCCGGGCCGATAACCGAATAACGGTTACGGTTGCCCCGCCCGACCGGGCCTGAGAAGCAGACATCGCTGGAGATGCCAACCTCAAGGCGTCCCTGACCGAAGGGGGACGGGATCTCCTTGCCAAGCAGGCGCGCAGGCCTGACCGACTGGGCAAGCTCCGTATCTTCCGCCAGCTGATTGATATCCTCGATCATCTGCAGGGCACAGGAACAGGCATCCTCGATATGGTCGGCTTCTTCCTCCGGCACGTTCCAGTAGCCGAGCAGGCGGCCATCCTCGCCATAGTCGACGGTGCCGCCGAGATTGAGGATCGTCTGGCGCAGGCGGTCGTTCGTCTGGGCTTTGAAGGCCATGTAGGCGGCGGGGTCCTTCAGGAACTCAGCACGGATCGCATCCGGCAGGCGGACATTGCAGGACAGGACCGTGACCTGGCGGCGCGTGCCGTCCAGCAGGTGGGCGGCGCGGCCACGCTGCAGCTTGGCCATTGTCGAGGGTGGCAGGGCACCGTGGAATGCTCCGCGTACGGCGTCGTCCCGCAAGACGGAACCGGCAAGGCGGCTGAGCACGACCCCGATCTGCCCGCCGATCATCGCCGAGATCGCTGGTGATGGATCGATCAGCATCGAAGAGTTCGAGAAGATCACCCAGGAGAGGATGAACATCGCGATGGAGAGCACGAGCGTATAGCTCGCTGCCAGAACCGGTGCGAGGACGAGGGCGCAGATGACAGCGCCGACACCGAGGAGGAGGGCGAGACCGGCCTCCAGAAAGCCAGCCCATTCCGGGCGATTGAGGCTGACGCCATCAGCCAGCTGGTCGGCCATAAGCGCATGAACCTGTGTTTTCGACATCTCGCCACGGGCGGTCTCGACGATGGAAGAGGCGTTCACATTCTCGCCGATGAAGACGACATTGCCCTGCAGCGCGCTGGTCCAGCTGTCACTGCCGGACAGGACCCGCCAGGCGGAGATGGTCGGGATGGAGACATCGCTCGGCAGGTACAGCGTTGCCGCGTTCTGCCGGTCAAGAGCGATAGTCTCGCCATCGATGATCATCTGCGTGAAGGTGCGACCCGAAGAGCGCACGACACTGCGATGGGGCACGGCAGTGGCCGTACCATCCTGAAGGATGACAGATGCAAGCGCAGTGCTCGGCATCGGCGTTCCATAGGCATTCCACGCCAATGGTACCCGCCGCACCGTGCCGTCACTGTCTGCAGGCAGGGCGCTGACGGAAGAGCGCGCATTGGCGGCGATATTGCTGGCGAGCTGCCCCTGTGGACGGCTGAGGGGCAGGGCGAGGAAGTCCGTGCTCGCGCCTTCCTCTATTTCCAGGTTGAGCCATGGGGATGAGACCGCTTCCGTCCGGATCCATGCCTGACCGCTGGAAAGCTCGGCATAAGCTTCCGGTGCAATGGCAACGGCGGAGGGAATGGTCGACAGGGCATTGCCGAGGCTGACATCGTTGCTCGGCAGGCGCGCGACGGCTTCGGCAACCGCGCCGCTCGTCGGTCCCTGACGATTGAACCAGTACTGGCCGACGACCTCCGGCGACAGCGGGTCCGGGCCTTCGACAGGCACAGTGATGACCACGGCGCGGGCACCAGCCTGGCGAACCGAGCCGACCAGTTCTGCAAGCGCCGTCCGGGGCCATGGCCACGGGCCGACGCGCTCGATGCTTTCCTCGTCGATCATGACGATCGCCGGCGTGAATCCATCATCCGAATTCACATCGCGCGGATCGAGGCGCATGAACAGGTCAAAAAACGTTTCGCGTGGCTGGACGCCAGTATTCACCGATGTGCCGAGCGTCAAGCCAACCACGGTCATGATAATCAAGATAGGCAGGATCGACAGCCAGTGATGCTGGGGCGTCAGTTTTTTCTCGAACAAGGGTTTCGTCTCTCTCTCACTGGCCCCATCTCTCGCAGGAGAGGGCGCTGTCTGGTCGCGGGAATCTCACTCAACATGCCGCCGGTCAAGCAGGTTTCGTGCCCAATTTTCATCGTAATATTTGGTAAACCCGGCGTTTAGACCAAGTTCAGGATCTTGTGTCATAACACGCCATGGTGAATGCCGTTTATTGCCAAAAAGAATAAACTGCGTCGAGTAAGGGTAAAAGATGTCTGTCGCGGCTTTTGAGTTACAGGAAACGGGGGACGGGTGGCGCCTTGAGGCGAAAGGGACATGGTCCCTCGGCGCCGGTCTCGGCGACATAGACGGCAAGCTGCGCCGCTTCTCCGACAAGACGATGAGCAAGTCGCTGAAGATCGACCTCTCAGGCGTCGAGACCATGGATACTGCCGGCGCGATGATGCTGCAGCGGACCATGCGGGCCTGTTCCCAGCGCGAGGAAATGGCCGAAGACAACGCCCTGTTCGGCTTCGAGCATGTGAAGGAGGGCTACAAGTCCCTTCTGGCTGCCGCCGCCAACCACCTGTCGCCCTGCGAAATCGATGTGAAACAGGGCAGCGCGTTCGTGTTGATGCTGGAGCGCGTCGGGCGCGGCACTGAAGAGCTGATGTATGAGATATTGAGGCTTGTCAGCTATTTAGGTGAGGTTCTTGTCGGTCTTTACACCGTACTCTCCCGCCCGAAGCGCCTGCGCATGACTTCCATCGTGCACCACATGGAGGAATCCGGTCTCAACGCCACGCTGATTGTCGGCCTGATGTCGTTCCTCATCGGTGCCGTGATCGCCTTCATGGGCGCAACGGTTCTTGCCCAGTTCGGGGCGCAGATATTTGTCGTCGAACTGATAGGCATTACCGTGCTCAGGGAATTCGGCGTGCTTTTGACGGCGATCCTCATCGCCGGCCGTTCTGGCAGTGCCTTTACCGCCGCCATCGGCTCTATGAAGCTGCGCGAGGAAGTCGACGCGATGGAGGCCATGGGCATTGACCCGCTGGAGGCGCTGGTGCTGCCGCGGCTGATCGCCATGGTTTTCGTGCTGCCGGCGCTGACCTTCATCGCCACCATGATGGGCCTCATCGGCGGCGGGCTTGTCGCCTGGCTGCAGATGGATATCTCCCCGGCCATGTTCCTGACGCGTACGCAAGACATCATCGTCGTCGAAAACTTCATGGTCGGTATGGTCAAGGCGCCGTTCTTTGCCTTCGCTATCTCCGTCATCGGCTGTTACCAGGGCATGCGGGTCGAGGGCTCGGCTGAGGAACTAGGGCGCCATACAACCATTTCCGTGGTTCAGTCGCTGTTTATCGTCATCCTGCTGGACGCGGCGTTCGCCATCTTCTTCATGGAGCTGAACATATGACCCAGAGAGGAGAAAAGGGCGAGCCGATCATCGAGATCGAGAAGCTGACGACCGGCTTCGGCTCGCAGATCATCCACAAGGATCTCGACCTTACCATCAAGCGTGGCGAGATCATCGGCATTGTCGGCGGGTCCGGCACCGGCAAGTCGGTACTGCTGAAGGCAATCATCGGCCTCGTCAAGCCGCGGGCGGGGTCGATCCGTATTTTCGGCGAAGATGTGCTGCAGATGAGCGACCGCGAGCACCGGGCAATCGACCGCCGCCTCGGTGTGCTGTTTCAGGACGGTGCGCTGTTTTCTGCCATGACGGTGGCCCAGAACGTCATCGCTCCGTTGCGGGAGCATTTGCATCTCAGCCCTGAACTGCAGCAGGAAATCGCCTCAATGAAGATCACCCTGTCGGGCCTGCCGCTCGATGCGGCGACCAAATATCCTTCTGAGCTATCAGGGGGCATGCGCAAGCGTGCAGGCCTCGCAAGGGCGCTCGCCATGGACCCTGATATTGTCTTCCTCGACGAGCCGACGGCTGGTCTCGACCCCATCGGGGCGGCGAAATTCGACGATTTGATCATAAATCTCAAAGAATCCTTAGGGTTAACCGTGTTTATGGTTACCCACGACCTCGACAGCCTGCACCGCGCCTGCGACCGCATCGCCGTGCTGGCGGAGAAGAAAGTCCGGGCGATCGGGCCATTGGAAGAAGTCCGCAAGACCGATCACCCCTGGATACAGGAATATTTTTCCGGCCCGCGCGGCCGGGCTGCGTTGGCCTCATCTGTGCAAGAACAGGACAGTTCGGGCGATAAAGAAGCAAGAGTAGAGTAAACCGATGGAAACACGGGCACATTACATTCTGATTGGCGCCTTCATGCTGCTGGCCATCTTCATGGCCGTGCTATTCGCCCTGTGGCTCGGCTCCGTCGAGCGCGAGTTCGACGAATATGACGTCGTCTTCAACGAGCGCGTCTCCGGCCTGTCTGAAGGCGCGGCGGTGTTGTTCAACGGTATCGATGTCGGCGAAGTGCGCGACCTGAAGCTCGATGAGGATAATCCTGAGCGGGTTATCGCCCGGGTACGCGTCAACCAGGATACGCCGATCAAGCTCGACACCAAAGCCGAACTGGAATTGCAGGGCGTTACCGGCCTTGCCGTGATCCAGTTCTCCGGCGGCTCGCCGGCAAGCCCGATGCTGAAAGAAGTCTCCCGCCGCAGACCGCCGCAGATTCAGGCCTCCCTGTCGCCAATCACGAGGCTGCTCGAAGGCGGCGGTAACATCGTCGCCAGTGTCCAGCGCCTGCTGACCCAGGAAAATACCGACACGGTCGCCCGCATCCTCGCCGATGTAGAGACACTGACCGATGCGCTGGCCCAGAAGGATGAAGAGATCGTCCGCACGATCGACAACCTTGCGACGGCCAGCGACCAGCTGGCTGCTTTCGCCGATACGCTCGACGAGCGCTCCGCCGAGCTTGAGAGCATCCTGCAGGGGGCCGACAGCTTCGTGAACGAAGATTTGCAGGCTTCGCTGGATGAAATCGACGGTGTCGTGAAAGAGGCTCGTGCCTTTGCCGAGGAACTGCGCTCTACCCTTGGCGATAACCGCGCCGCCATCGACGCCTTTGCCCAGCAGGGCCTTGGCGAGGCCGCTGCTGCCATCGCCGAGAGCCGCCGCCTCATCCGTACCATGGACCAGATCCTGCGCGAGGTTGAGCGCGATCCGGCCCGCTTCCTGTTCGGCGAGACCCGCCCGCAGGCTCAATCAAACTGATCAGGAAAAAATGGATAATACAATGACAAGAACAACTTTCTTCTCGATCCTGAAACTGGCTGTCGCCGGCCTTGCCATGGCGTCACTGACTGGTTGCGCCTCCCTGATCCTCGGCGATGGTGAAGTGCCGCCGCGCTATACGCTTCAGCCAATCGCGATTTCGACGGAGACAGTGGACCCGCTGCGGGTTCGCCTTGTCGTCACCGATCCGCAATCCGAAGCTGCCTTCGATACCTCGCGGATCAGCTTCTCGCCGGAACCGTTGCGGTTCGAGTATTATGTCGAGGGTGAATGGACCGACCAGCTGCCGTTGCTGTTCGGCATCTTCCTGCAGCGTAATTTCGAGAATGATGGTCGCGTCGGTACTGTCGGCGACCGCGTTTCCGTGCCTCTCGGCGACTATGTCCTGCGGACCGATATCAGGGCCTTCCACATCCAGCGCCGGGGCGATGACCGCACTGCGCTCGTCAGCTATTCGGCAAAGCTGTTCAACAGCCGCAACGAGGCGATAGCCACACGCATCTTCTCGACCAGTGAACCTGTGCCGGGCCCGGGGCTCGATGGCTCTGTCGAAGCCCTGAACCGGGCCGCACGGCGCAGCGCGGTAGAGACTGTAGACTGGACGCTGGAACTGATGCGGGCAAACCCGGTCCCGACCAATTAAGGTCAGGTTTCAACCGAAATAATCGAGCGCACCACCGACCAGTACGTAAACCTGGCCGAGGGGTGAGCCGAGATAGTCGTCGATGAGGCCATCGGCGTCGTCGCCATCCTCATCAGGCTCCAGCAACGCATCGAAATTGGCGAGGAAGTCGAAGACGGCGCGTTCGAAAACTTCATTGCGGTCGACTTCGGCCTTCAGCTTGCGGCGGAATTCCATGTCATCCCGGCGCAGGATCTCGTTGGCGAAGATGTTGCGCTCGCCATTCTTGTAACGCATCAGCTTGTCCGTATCGGGACGGCCATAGAGGCGTGTTTCGATCTCCACCATGAAGGACTGCATCTGGCGGATCAGCCATACGATGTCATTGTCCGCCGGATCTGGCTCCTGACGCGTGAGCGGGGGCGAGGTCGGCGCAGCGGGCGTGACCTGTTGCAGGCGTAGCTGGGACTGGCCGCGTGGCTCACTCGTTGTCTCAGGATCGTCTGCGGCAGCGAGGATATCCCGCCACGATGTCGACTGGCGCTCCTCGCGCGAAGCGGGCATGTCCGGCCGGGTCAAGGTCGGTTCACGGCGTTCGCCAGATTTCTGGATGCTGGTGCCAGACCCGAAAACCGGTCCGCGCGATGATGACAGTGTGGGGCGCTCGGCAATCAGTGATTTATCCGGTGCCGGTTTTTCTTCAGGCTTTGTAGAGATATCGGGAGAGGATGACGCAGGGCGCAGCGACAGGCGTGGCAGCTCCTCCTTCTCGTCTTCATCGATACGCATGATCGAGATGGGTCGCTTGGGCGCCTTTGGCGTGAGGTTGCGGGCACTCTCCGCTCTTGCCGCTTCCAGCTTCTCGGCCTGCAGTCTTTTCTCCGACAGGGAGCTGAGTTTTTCGGTCTGTTGAGAGATCGCCTCGGCCAGCTTGTCGGCGCGTTCGCGCTGCTGGGTGATCAATTGTTCGAGGCGTTCGCTTTCTTCGTGCAGGCGGGCCTGCGCCGCGGAAATCGCTTCAGTATTCTCCTGGAAAGCCCTGGTAACGCTGGCAGATTTGTCGGCGGCTTCCTTTGAAAGGTTTTCAAAGGCAGAGCCTGATTCCTCTACCTTGTGGCGTCGCTCCTCGAACGAGGTTGCCAGTGTCTCGAACGCGGTCAGGGCCTTTTCGGCGGTTTCTTCAAGCCGACTGAGTCGCGCTTCCAGCTCGGCCTCGGCGCCGCTGACGCGCTCGCTCGCCGCGCGGGAATGCTCCTCGCCCAGCTTGGCCTTTTCGGCAATCGCTTCGGCAAAGGCATCGGCCTGGGCGTTCATCATCTCGGTCAGTTCGATCAGCTTTTCGCGCTCGCGGGCGACGGAGCCGACGAGGTCGTCATTGCCGCCGCGCAGGGAGGAACCGACCGTGTCGATCGCCTGGACCTGCTGGCGGATCATGCTTTCCGCCGAGGCGAGCTTGACCAGCGCATCGTCCAGATAACTGTTCAGCGCCGTGATCTCGGAGCGCACCGCCTTGCCGACCGAGCGGACATTGGTAACGGCATGGGTCTCAGGCATGGTGAAGCGCGATGACGACATCTCCAGCTCTTCCGCCTTGGCGATCATGCGGAAGGAGAGCGAAAGCATATGGCCAATAATATAGATGAGGGCGGCAAGCGCGATGACGATGGCGAGAATCGGGAAGGTCAGCCCGAACTCGATCGAGAACAGCCCGGTGCGGTTATAGGCCGACAGCGACATGCCGACTGGCCAGCCAACGACGAAACAGCAGATAAAGATGATCGCGGCCGTGCGGAACCAGAACTTCACCTGGGAAGAGGCACGTTCCCACGCAGACGGATCGCGGCGCAGCGGCGGCTCGTAATCCTCGTCACCATAATCCGTATCTGCCTCGACAGGTGGATAGGGCAGCCGGGACACGGATGCGCCGGCAGGGCGCTCGTCATCCTTGTCATCCATGTCATGCGTATGAGCCATCGAGTTTCCGCCAAGACGCCGAGATATCGGCCATGCTGCACCCAAATCGGGTATTCTGGTTAACGATATCTATCGAACCACTTAAAAATGTTATAAGATTCAGCTTCCTGCCAAGCAATGTCTTATCACTTCGCGGACATCTGGTAAAACAACTATGGAATGGTGCCAGATCGCACCGCTACACGGAACAGGGATGTCAGTGAATACCGGGGGAAATCGGCAACAGGCGCGGCTGGACCTTGCGCCGGAAGAGACTGCGCCGCCGCGCCATATCCTGCGCCTGCGCAATTTCATCAATTCGCGACCGTTTCAGTATGCGATCCTGATCCTGATCTTCGCCAATGCGGCGTTGCTGGGCCTGGAAACGATGCCGCATATAAAGGAAAACCACCTCGCGCTTTTCCTGACGATCGATCGTGGCTTCCTTGTCGTATTCCTGATTGAATTGGCCCTGCGCATCTATGCCTGGCGAAAACGGTTCTTTCGCGATGGCTGGAATGTCTTCGATTTCATCATCATCCTGATCTCCGCGCTGGCGACGTCGAACCTGTTTGCCGCCTTGCGTGCGTTCCGCGTGTTGCGGGTGTTGCATGTGGTCACGATGATACCGCGCATGCGCACGGTGGTGCGCTCGCTGATCGACTCAATTCCCGGCATCCTCTCTGTCGGGGTCATAGTTGTGCTGATCGTCTATGTATTCGCGGTCATTGCCTCTAACCTCTATGGCGCGGCGCATCCGGTATTGTTCGGCGACGTGTTCGTGTCGATGTACACGCTGTTCCAGGTGATGACGCTGGAGGGCTGGGCCGAGATCGCCAACACGGTCGCGCGCACTCATCCTAATTCATGGATATTCTTCATCACCTTCGTGCTGATCGGCACCTTCACCATGCTGAACCTTTTCGTTGCCATCGTCGTGCGCGTGGTCGAGGAGGATTCAGAGCATACCGAAGACCTTCTGGTGAAGGAGACCGACGAGGTCCAGCTGGAAGTTCAGGCCCTGCGCAAGGAAATCAGGACGCTGACGGCGCTGGTCGAGACGATTGAGGCGCGGGGGCGGGCGCCTGAGGAAAAGCCTGACTAGGCAGCTTGCCTGTCAGCCCTTCTGCCAGTTGGGCTGGCGTTTTTCCAGGAATGCCTCCAGCCCCTCCTGCGCTTCGGCGCTCTTGCGGTTGCGCACGACGCGTTCTGCCATGTCATTGATCAGCGACGGTCCGATTGGCTTGTCGGCATAGACGTGCAGCATTTCCTTGCAGATCGCGAGGGTGCGCGGCGCACCTTTCAGCAGATGGCCGACGAAGGTTTCGACCGTTTCCTCTATCTGCGCCTGCATGCAAACGGCCTGAACAAGGCCCATCCGGCGCGCCTCGCTGGCCGAGAATTGCTCGCCGGTGAGAAAGTAGCGCCGTGCATTTGCCTGACCCATTGCCTCCATCACAAACGGTGCAATCACAGCCGGCACCGTGCCGAGATGCACGGCGGGCAGGGCGAACCAGGCATCTTCTGCAGCGATGGTGATGTCGCAGCAGGCAGCAAGGGCAAGCCCACCGCCAAGGCAGGGACCTTCCAACACGGCGATGGTCGGCTTGTTGAGATTGCGCAGCGCAAGCAGGATATGGGCGACGCGGCGGGCGTCATCGGCGGTGCCGGCCTCTGCCATGTGCTGCATCCACGCGATATCGACCCCGGAGCAGAATGAATCCGGCGTGCCGCGAATGACGACGGCACGCACCGTCGAGGACGTGTGCAGATGGGCGATCAGCTCCGACATCTCGTCGATGGTCGCGTCGTCGATGGCGTTATGCGCTTCGGGACGGTTAAGGCGCAGGGTTACGACCCCCTTGTCGCTGGTCTCACTGATGATGCGATTGCTCATGGTCCGTTTGCTCCCTGATGCCGGATCATAGTCCGGCAGGAAAAGCCCTGCAATCTTGAGACCAGTCAGGAGGTGTAGAAGCGGCGCTTGCGGGCGAGGGCGTGCTGGCGGATGAAATAGCTCGCAAGGGGTTTCGATGAAAGGCGCGTGCCGATAATGGCGATGAAGACGCAGGTCGTCCCAATGGTCAGTACCATCTCCTGATCCATCAGGGCGCTGATGCCCATCAGTTTGATGAGATAAAGAGCCGAGGCGGCACCGGGCGCGCCGCCGAACCAGGCAAGGAAAGCCTGCTGGTGGGAGTTCATGCCCAGCGACGACAGGGCGATGAGGCGCGGACCGATGCGCAATACGGTGATCGCGCCAATGGAGAACAGGATGATGAGAATATCCGCCTGCAACAGGCTGGGACCGAGGATGAAGCCGAAGACGGCATAGGCGACCGGCTTGATCGCATGGTCGAATTTCTGGCGCAGGTCGCGGCGGCGGGTGGCGGAAAGGCAGCCTTCCTCCGACCAGATCAGGCCGGCAGCCCCGGCAGCGATAATGGCTTCGCCCTGTAACAGAGGCGCAAGCAGGAAGGCAGCGATGCCGCTGCCAAAAGCGAAGGCGAGGCGGCGATAGTCGCCTTCGTCCTGTTTGCGCGGTCCGGCATAACGCTTGGAAAGACGACCGCCGATCAGGCCGATGGCACCGCCAATGCCGAAGCCGATGGTCGCCCGGAACACGCCGGTCTCGATCACGCCATTGGCGGCGGAGAAAG
The DNA here is from genome assembly GCF_009712425.2 of Aquisalinus luteolus. Lineage (GTDB taxonomy): Bacteria > Pseudomonadota > Alphaproteobacteria > Caulobacterales > Parvularculaceae > Aquisalinus > Aquisalinus luteolus. The sequence continues at coordinate 1,683,668 of NZ_VCJR02000001.1, read as the reverse complement.
GCGCGTCTGAAAGAAGCTCGATAATGATGACGAGGGGCAGGCCAATGACGAGGGCGGCGGCGCTTTCCAGCTCTACGGTTGTCTTCACGTCGCCGGGGGCTGAGGACCCGGTGATGGCCCGGCGGTCGATGGCCGCGCCGTTCAGCATCAGCGCTCCGCCAATGAGCAGCGCCGACCAGATTGACAGGCTGGGCATGAAGATAAAGGCGGAGATGGCCGCAGCAATCAGGAAGAGGGGGCCGGCGATGGTCGCGAGCCGGAGCGCGGCAGGCGACTGGCGCATCAGTTTCGAGACGCGGAACTGCAGTCCGGCGATGAAGGCAAGCGCGGCGAGACCGCCAGCGGCGAGCCGGCTGAGGATGTCATGTTCCAGTTCAGGCAGGCGTAGCAGCTGGTAGAGGCAGCCAACCCCCACTGCCACGGACAGGATGACAGCTGGCCGGGTCGACAAGCGCTGCATCAGGCCTGAACGGGTAAGCCGGGTCAGCGCGACGGCAATAAGCACCATCGCGGCTATCGCCACAAAATACGCCATGGAATCTCGTTTTCCGCTGCAGGTTGAAAGGTGAAGTGATGCGGCCCTTATCGCAATGATTCTTTGTCCATTGCAGGGCGGAGCGCGGAGAGTTTTCCACAGCATTTTCCAACAGTTTTTCCACCGGTTTTCCACAAGGCGGATCATCCGACACTCCAGGCTGTGGTTATCCAGCTTGTATGTGGAAAAGAGGTGGAGAAAACCTGTGGAAAACCCTTCGTGGAGACAGGTTTGCACAGGTGACAGTAAGGCTGACCTCGTCTAGACAGGCGCGCTATGCAAGCGGACATCGTCATCATCGGCGGCGGGCTGATCGGCCTTGCAATCGCGCACCGGCTGGCGGGCGAGGGCGCTGATGTGTGCCTCATCGAGGCCGGGCAGCCGGGAGCGGGCACCACGAGTGCGGCTGCGGGTATGCTGTGCCCGGGTTTCGAACTTGCCCATGTCGATGAGGACAGGCAGGAGAGCTTTCACCGTTTCGCCATGGCCTCGCTCGCCAGCTGGCGGGAGCTGGCACAGGCGCTTGTCGAGACCAGCGGTATCGATATCGACCTGCGCATGACAGGTGCGCTCGGGCTGGCGGCCTCCGCCAGGGAGGCGGCGGGCTTGAAGTCGCTTGCAGAGAGACTTTCGGGCTTCGGGCGGCGACCGGTGATGTTGTCGCGCGGTGAACTCGACCAGCTGCAGCCTGGCCTGCATGCACGGTTTGGAACCGCTCTCTATCTGGCTGACGAGGGTCAGGTCGATCCGCGCCTCGCTGCGTCTGCGTTAGCGAAGACGTGCAAGGCGATGGGCGTGAAGCTGATAGAGGATGTCGCTGTCACCAGTCTCGAGAGAGAGGCAGACAGGATCTGCGCGGTGAAGACCAGCAACGGAGAGCGGATCGAGGCGGGGCAGGTGATCGCTGCTGCCGGGCTCGCTTCACGCGATTTCTGGCTTGAGAAGGGACCGGTGCCATTCTTCTCTATCAAAGGGCAGGCGCTGAGCCTCGATGCGGCGACCGCCAGCCTTTCCTGCGTGATCCGGACCAGCGGCACCTATCTGTGCCCGAAAGCCGGCGGGCGTCTCGTTGTCGGGGCAACAGAGGAGCGGCACATCGAAACGCTTACAACAGATGAAGACCGCATAGACAGTCTGAGTGAGGGGGCCGCATCCGTCGCGCCGGGGCTGAAGGGGTGTACCGTCACCGATGCCTGGGCCGGGTTGCGCCCGACGACACCCGATCGCCTGCCGGTAATTGGCCGGTCAAGTGGGGTAGAAAACCTGATCTATGCCAGCGGTCATCACCGCAATGGCATTCTGCTGGCTCCGGCGACGGCAAGGCTGGTGGCGGCGATTGTCGGCGGGGCAGGCAATCCGGGACTGACGGCGCCGGACAGGTTTGCAGGCTAAGCTTTTTCGGAGCCTGTCTTCGCAGCTGGTTCGGCTTCCGGCTCGTAATCGCCGTCATCATTGTCGGCATCATTGTCGGCGCGAAGCTCTTCCCATTTGCGTTTCCACGCCCGCGGCCAGAAATGAGTCGGCATGATGCGGTGGCGACGCATCAGCCAGCTCTTGCGCCTGGGACGGCTCAGGCCGCGCAGGCGACCGGCGATCTCACGCTCCGTGCTGTCGAGCTCGATCGGGCCTTCGGTATCGTCGGCATGAACCTTGGTCGGGTCGAGTTCGGCTGCGCCCTCGAAAGCCTCGTCGAGAACCTCGTCTTCCGACTTGAAGATTTCCTCATCAGCGGCAGCGTAAATCTCTTCGTTCTCGTCGACCTGCGGTGGCGGCACGACATCGCTCTCGGCGCTGACGACGACCGGCTCGACAGGCAGCTCTTCGGCGATCAGATCAGGCTTGGTGTCTGCCTGTGCTTTTGCGGCAGACCCTTCCGTAGCCTTATCCGGCTCGACAACCTGGTTGAAGATGTCTTCATCCAGATCGGCTTTAGCCGGTTCAGAAGCCTTGTTTGCACCTGTATCTTCAGGTGATGTCTCCGATATGCCTGTGAGACGAAGAGAACCGGTGATGCCACTGCGGAAATGCGGCAATTTCGGATACCATTCGCTCTCGCGGTCCGGCGCTGCGGCTGTAATATCCGTTGTTTTATCCTGCTCTTCAGGCGTTTCTTCAACCGGTTGGGCAGCAGACGCCGAGGTGCCGGGCTTGAACTCGCCGGGTGTCTGGGGGACGGCAGCAGATTTCGCCTCCTCGGCAGCCACTTCCACCTGATCCTCAACATCCGTTTCGACCTGCGCCTCGGCTTCAGAAGCAGTCTCTTGAGTGGCCTTAGAGCGGCGTGATCTGGAGCTTGTTTTCACGCTACCGGAAACGTCCTGACCATCGGAATGGTTGCTTGCCGGTGTGTCTGCGGTAGCTGCCTCTTCCGACGCCTTGCCAGATCCGGTGGGTCTATCGGCCTCGTCAGCGGTGGTGCGGGCAACGGATTTTTCGGTGCCACGGGTCTTCGGCGCGTCGAGCACCATGCCCGCCTGGGGATCGGGTTCTGCCTTTTTGAAAGCGTCCTGCGTATAAGGTTCGGGCAGGGTGATCGTCGGCATCACGACCTCATCGCCCTCTATCGTCTTGCTTGCGCTTTTCGATACGGAATTTCCGTTTTGAGCTGTCGCGTGCCTGATTTCGCTCTCATGGGGCAGCTCATAGGCCTGGGACAGGCGCGACTGGAGACGCCGGGCGTTTTCCTCTGCCTGCTTGCGGGCCGCGACCTCGCGCAAAGTGTTGTGCGTTTCGTTGAGATCGGCGGCGACCTGCTCAGGGGATGCAGTAAGGTCTGTAGTATCAGCCGTGGTCTCTTGAGTGTCCTCTTCTACCGCATCGCTCTCGGCAGCTTCGGCCTCGGCTGCCTTTTTCTCGGCGCGCTTGCGGGCGGCGACTTCCGCGGCTTTTTTCTTCAACAAGGCCAGCTTCTCAGGCGTCAGTTTCGCCTCGGCGATAGCCTTGCGGGTTCTTGCCGTTCTGGCTTTCTTTTCGGCAGCCTCTGATGTGTCAGTGCTGTCCTCGGCGGTATCGTCGTCGGACGTGCTGATAGCTTCCGCCGGTGCTGTGTCGACCGAAACGCCTCTCGTCATCTGCTCCAGCTGTTCCTCGCCCACTGGCTCTAGCGACAGCACGCTGCGGGCATGGCTGACAAGGCGTGGCTCGACGGAATCGAGCGCCCGGATGGTGGCGAGATAATTGCCCTGAGCGCCGGTAAAGCCGAGACCGGCAAGGGCCTTGAGCGACGGCTGGTCCTCGACCCCGACGGCAATGATGCCGGCATTATTGGCCTTGGCCAGATCAAGCAGCTCCGAAATGGCGGTCAGGCCGGGCCCGCCGCGCATGGTGCGGGCAAAACGCAGGATGGCTGACCCGCCGGTCTTCAGTTCATCGAACGGGAACGGGTCGATGGTGCGCAACAGGTCGTTGGCGCGTCCGCGGACCTCTATGGCAAGCCTTGCGCCGGTCTTGCGCAGGCGGGTGAAGTGCTTGGCGGCGTCCTTGACGGAAATGGTGGAGGGCAGTGCCGGGCATTCCAGCGTGATCAGGCGGGCCGGGAACTTGCGGTCTTTCAATGTGGCGGTGAACCATTTGGCGAAGTCCGGCTCGGTCACATCCGACTGGGCAAGATTGATCGAGAGGCCCGGACCGTCCGTGCCGCGCCAGGCGATGTAATCGTCGAGGGCGGTCGTGACCACGTGTCGGGTCAGTTCGCCCATCCGGCCCTGTGATTCGAAGAAGGAGATGAAGGCACCGGGCGGCAGTACGCCGAGGCCCGGATGGGTCCAGCGCACAAAGCTTTCAACGCGCATGAGGGAGCCATCAGCGAGATCGAAGATCGGCTGAAAAATGACCTGGAAGTGGTTGTTATCCAGGGCATTATCAATGTCGACATTGGTCAGCCTTACGGCCTGCGACCCCGTATCCATGCCTGCTCCCGCGCTTGCTCGAAAGGGCATCATGCCCGTTACGGGTTAACACATTGCTGAGGTGGTGCCTCAAACATGGTTAACAACCCACCCTGCCGTGAGTCGGGTGAAAAATGTGGATAAAACCGTTAGCTGTCAGTCGTCGGGTCAGTCCGACTTGTGCTTTTCCTCAAGCCAATGTTCCAGCCAGTGGATGTTGTAGTCACCCTTCTGGAAGGCAGGTTCGTCAAGCAGGTCGAGGAAAAGCGGGATAGTGGTATTGATGCCGGTAATCACCGTCTCAGACAGGGCCCGGCGCAGGCGCGCCAGAACCAGCTCGCGGCTGTCGCCAAAGACGACCAGCTTGCCGATCATGGAGTCGTAATAGGGCGGGATCGTATAGCCCGTATAGACAGCAGAATCGAAACGCACGCCGATGCCGCCAGGGGCATGGAAATCCGTGATCTTGCCGGGCGACGGCGTGAAGGTGCGCGGGTCCTCGGCATTGATGCGGCATTCAATGGCGTGGCCCTGGAACTTGATGTTTTCCTGCTTCATCGACAGCTTTTCACCGGCGGCGATGCGGATCTGCTCGCGGATCAGGTCGGTATTGGTGACCTGTTCCGTGATCGGATGCTCCACCTGGATCCGGGTGTTCATCTCGATGAAATAGAACTGGCCGTTCTCGTAGAGATATTCGATCGTGCCGACTCCGCGATAGCCGAGCTTCTCGATGGCGGCGCGGGTGATCTCGCCGATCTCGGCGCGCTGTTCCGGCGTCAGGGCCGGTGACAGGGCCTCTTCGAGGACCTTCTGGTTACGGCGCTGGAGCGAGCAGTCGCGCTCGCCGAACTGGACGACATTGCCGTGGGTGTCGGCTGCGATCTGGATCTCGATATGGCGCGGCAGCTCGAGATATTTTTCAAGATAGACAGCGTCGTCGCCAAAGGCGGCTTTTGCTTCCGACTGGGCGGTGAAAATGGCATTGGCGAGGTCGCCTTCCTCGCGGGCCAGCTTCATGCCGCGCCCGCCGCCGCCTGAGGCAGCCTTGATCAGGACCGGGAAGCCGATCTCCCGTGCGATCTTCATCGCGTGATCGGCATCGGTGATGCCGCCATCGGAGCCCGGCACCAGCGGGATGCCGGCCTTGCCCATCGTGTCTTTCGCGGCGATCTTGTCGCCCATGACACGGATATGGCTGGGCGAGGGACCAATAAAGGTGATGTCGTGGGCCTCGACGATCTCCGCGAAGCGTGCGTTCTCCGACAGGAAGCCATAGCCCGGGTGGATCGCATCCGCGCCTGTGATCTCTGCAGCCGCAATGATCGCGGCGACGTTCAGATAGCTGTCTTTCGCCGCTGGCGGGCCGATACAGACACTCTCGTCTGCGAGGGTTACATGCATGGCGTTGGCATCGGCAGTGGAATGGACTGCTACGGTTTGCAGGCCAAGCTCCTTGCACGCGCGATGGATACGCAGGGCGATTTCGCCACGGTTGGCGATGAGGACTTTTTCAAACATGCCGGGTCGGCACCTTTCCGTTGGCCGCGGCACACCGGGCGCGCGGGCCTGTTCGAGGGTAAGCCTATTCGATGATCATCAGCGGCTCGCCATATTCGACGGGCTCGGCATCCTGGGCGAGAATTTCCTTCACGGTACCTTCTTTCGGCGCCTTGATTTCATTCATCGTTTTCATGGCCTCGACGATCATCAGCGTCTGGCCCTGTTTGACCTTTGAGCCGACGGAAACGAACGGATCGGCATTCGGCGACGGCGACATATAGGCCGTGCCGACCATTGGCGATTTGACGGCGCCCGGATGGCTGGCGGCATTTGCAGGCGCCGGCGCAGCGGCCTCGGCCGGTGCGGCAGCAGGGGCTGCGGCAGGCGCCGGTGCCGCGGCAGCAGGCGCAGCGCTGACCATCATGCCGCCCTTGGCGACGCGCAGTTTCACGGAGTTTTTCTCGATTTCGATCTCGGTCAGCCCGGTCTCGGTCAGGACGTCGGCCAACGCGCGAATCCACTCCAGTTCCGTCTTCATAGTCATGTCATTCTTTGTGGGCATGAGCGGCTTTCTCTGGTTGATGTTCAGGCTTTTTCAATGAGCCGCGAAGCCGCGTCAAGGGCCAACAGATAGCCATCGGCACCGAAACCGCAAATGATCCCGTCGACAGCGGCGCTGACATAGGAATGGCGGCGGAACGGCTCACGGGCATGGATATTGGACAGGTGCAGTTCGATCGCCGGGATCTGCAGCGCCTTCAGCGCATCATGCAGGGCGACAGAAGTATGGGTATAACCGGCGGCGTTGATAATCAGCACCTCGGCGCTCTTGCCCGCCTCCTGCACCCAGTCGATGAGCATGCCTTCCGAATTGGTCTGGCGGAACAGGAGGGCGAGGCCCAGATCGTCCGCGACCTGCAGGCACATCTGTTCGATATCTGCCAGCGTATCAGCGCCGTAGATTTCAGGCTCTCTCGTGCCCAGAAGGTTAAGGTTCGGGCCGTTGAGGATATGGACTTCCGGTGTGCTCATCCTTATGTCTATACCATGTTTTCGATAACGCAGCATTGCGTGAATTTGTGCCGTAATTCAACAGGATAGGGTGCATTCATGAAAATAACTGTAAATGGAGAGGTGCGGGAGCTGCCCGCGCCGGCAACGGTCGATGGGCTTCTGGCCGATCTCGGCCTTGAGCCAAGGAAAATCGCGGTCGAGCGCAATCTTGAAATCGTGCCGAAATCGGCCTTTGGTTCGACCGAACTCAACGATGGAGACCGCCTCGAGATCGTTCAATTCGTAGGCGGCGGGTAATTTGATGATATGACAGACGACACATTTGAAATTGCCGGACGGAAATTCTCTTCCCGGCTGATTATCGGCACCGGCAAGTACAAGGATTACGCGGAAAACGCGGCAGCGGCTGAGGCGTCCGGCGCCGAGATCGTGACTGTTGCCGTGCGCCGCGTGAATCTGACCGACCGCGACAAGCCGATGCTGGTCGATTATGTCTCGCCGGAGAAATATACCTATCTGCCGAACACGGCCGGGTGCTTCACGGCGGAGGACGCAATCCGCACACTTCGGCTGGCGCGTGAGGCCGGCGGCTGGGATCTTGTGAAGCTGGAAGTGTTGTCCGACCAGAAGACGCTGTATCCGGATATGGCAGAGACGCTGAAGGCAGCCGAGCTGCTGATCAAGGACGGGTTCCAGGTGATGGTCTATTGCACCGACGATCCGGTCTATGCGCGCAAGCTGGAAGAGGTTGGGTGCTGCGCAATCATGCCGCTGGGCGCGCCGATCGGCTCGGGCCTCGGCATCCAAAACCCGGTCAATATCCGGTTGATCGTGGAACAGGCCAAGGTCCCGGTGCTGGTCGATGCGGGCGTCGGCACGGCATCGGATGCCGCGATTGCCATGGAGCTTGGCTGTGACGGCGTGTTGCTGAACACGGCGATTGCCGAGGCGAAGGATCCCATCAGGATGGCGCGCGCGATGAAGCATGCGGTCATCTCCGGGCGCGAGGCCTATCTGGCCGGGCGTATGGGCCGGAAGAAATATGCCGATCCGTCCTCGCCATTGGCAGGGCTGATCTAGCTGTTTGCCAGTGTTTTTCTGGATAAAGAGATTATCTTGATGCGAACAAAAAACCCGGCTCGATGAGCCGGGTTTTTATGTGTTGGTGTATGCGGATTATTCTTTCAGGCCGCAAGTGTTGTCTAGCCAGTCGATCATCGCCGGGAACATTTCCATCCAGTGTTCGTAATAGATGGTCCCGAAGAAATGGTTGGCACCGTCCAGCTTGATATATTTGTATTCCTTGCCTTCGCGCTGAAGGGCGGCGGCAAACTTGTCGGAGTGACTGATCGGCACGCGCTCATCTTCCGTACCGTGAATGACGAGGACCGGCACATCGACGCTGGAGACCAGATCGAGCGGGTTCAGGCCCTCTACCGTGTTGCGGTACTGGGTGAGGGGGTCATTCCGCGACCCGCCGGAATAGAGCCATGCGCGGAACTGTTCCATATCGCCTACGCCAGCACCAGGGATCGCACATTTGTACGGGTTCGGGTCACGGGCAGAGCCGATGAAGGACGAGTAGCCGCCATAAGACCAGCCCATGATCGCAAGGCGATCCGGGTCCGCGATGCCCTGATCGACCAGGTACTGGCCGGCATCGTCGATATCGTCCTGTTGCAGCATGCCCCACTCGCCGAAACCGTCCTGCAGGTGCTTCTTACCGAAGCCCGTGGAGATGCGGTATTGCGGCTGGATGACAGCATAGCCGTGATGGGCAAAGAGCTGCGACCACAGGTCGAAACCCCAGTAGTCACGAGCGGTCGGACCACCATGAGGCATCACGATTGACGGGAATGGGCCTTCGCCATCCGGTACGGTGACGAGGGCGGGAATTTCATAGCCATCGCGTGCCGTGTAGGTGACGAATTCCATGTCCGACAGGGCTTCCTCCGTCAGGGCCGGCATGGATTTGCCGATCAGCTGGAGACCGCCTTTTGCTTCGTCATATAGGTAATATGTGCTCGGCGTACGCGGACCGTTGGACCGGATAACCCGGACGGACAGGTCGTGGGAGGCCGAGATCATGTCGTTATTGGCGTTCGGCAGCAATTCATCGAGATTTTCGTTGAATGCCTTTTCTGCCGGATCGATCCAGTAAACCTCGCCGCCACGACCGTCATAGGCAAAGCCCGTGAGGTATTGGCGAAGCCGGTCTTCCGGATCACGGATCGTGACAATGCCTGCCGCATCATATTTGGGATGGCGGAATAACAGCTCGGTGTAATCCTGGCTGGCAAGGTCAAAAGCGAAAATGCCAGCTGTATCGGCATCGTGGTTGGAGACGACGAACAGCTCGTTCGGGTTGTCGGCGTTCAGGAAGCCTAGCGGGCTGAAGACCTGGCTGATGGCATCGCCACCGGAACCACTTCGGCCGATCTCGATCCACTCGGTTTCGCCTTTGATACGAGCGACAAAAACCTCTTCACCTGTGCTGCGGTCGGTATAGCTGGCAAAACGAATATCGCCTTCGGCATCGACGCCATAACCGCCATAGCGCGTGTTACCGGTCGTTTCCGACACGATCACACCGGAATCGATCCTGACCTTCGCGATTGCCCGCACGCCATTGGCGTTGGCAACATAACTGATCATGACATGGTCAGGGTCCGCAGGCAGGGTGGAGATAACTGAAGCGGCACCAGCGCGCTTTTCAAGTTCAGCAGCGGCGGCACCCTGGGTCCGGCGGTCGAACTGGAGTTTCGGGATATCGATAAAGCTGCCGCGCTCCCTGTGGATCGAAGCGATCTTGGAAATACGGTATGTGTCTTCGCCCTCACTGAATTGCTGGGTGAAAACGACGAGCAGAAAGTCGTCATTGATCCATCGCGCGCTGTTCACGCTCATGCCGCGGGCACCGTAGGTACGAATGCGGCCCTTGGACAGGTCTTGAGCGTCGTAGATTCCGAGGAACGGGTCTCCGTCGATGGAATTGCGCTGAACGACAGACAGCCAGCGCCCGTCAGGGGAAACCTCTACGTTCGTAATGGTGGGGTCCTGTGCAAAAGCCTCGTAAGGCAGCGTTTCCTGGGCATTTGCCGTCAGGGCAGTGCCGAAGAGGCTGGCAGCCGAGACCATGACAGCCGCGATTAAACGATTGAAGGTCATTTCATACTCCAGACAGTGGGGTCGGTTATCCCGACTAATTAATACGTTGAGAAATGAAAAGGGCCCGGAATTATCCGGGCCCCCTCAATTGTTAGTCTAGCTTCTCACGATCCTAGAAGTCTTTGACGATCGACAGGAAGAAGGAGCGACCGAAGACGTCGTAACCACGGCCGAGCGGCACGTTGGCCAGCGTCGACGGGATGGAAGCGGCGTCAACCAGCGGCGGCTCGGTGTCGAAGATGTTCCGGACACCACCGGTGATGCTCCAGGTATCGAGCGAATAGTTCAGTGCAAGGTCATGCAGGAAGTATTCGCCAGCTTCTTCCTTGTCGCGGAAGCCAACACCGGCAGTCACAGCCTGACAGGTGCTCGGATCGACACCGGTGATCCGGCCAGTCGTCGGATCGTTGGTGATCGTGCCGCAAGTACGGAAGTCATACTGAACATCCGAAGCCTCACGGAGCGGATCCAGCGTGCTGTCTTCGACTTCGCCGATGTAGTCCGTGGTCCAGATCAGGGCGAAATCGCCGTAATCCGCACGAGCACGGAAGTCACCACGCCATTTCGGCGTACCGAACTCACCAAGGTAGTCCTGGAAGACATCGAGGATGACTTCTTCACGTTCCAGGGTGTTGTTCAGGCGAGCACTGAGGCTCAGGTCCAGCGGCTTCTCGTTGAACACGAAGTCCATGTCGAAGTTGATCGAGTAGTCTACGCCGACAGCCGTTTCAGAACCGGAGTTCAGGAACGAAGCGTCGATGTCGGAGATGAAGTTCCGGCTCGGATCACCCGTGTTCAGGCGTTGGATACGCGAGCAGAAGGCACTCGACAGGTTTTCAAACTCGACGAGACAGTCGTTGAGGATGAAGCCAACCGACGGCGACACGATCGAGTTTTCGATTTCGTACGAGTAGTACGTAGCCGAACCACGAAGGTCGAAGCGGTCGAACCAGGGCTGCTCGATGGAAACACCAAGGGTGTAACCTTCGGACGTTTCTGCGTTCAGCGACTGACCGTTACCGCCCTGTGTGAACGGAATGGACGTCGCACCACCCTGGCCGAGAGTATCCGGGTCAGCGCCCTGAGCGATACAGTTCGGACGGATGATCGCCTGATCTTCCGGCGAATAGTTGTCGAAAGTCGATGCGATACACGGGTCACCGAAGGCACCGGCGAAAGCCGTCTGACCAGCCAGGAACTGCTGACGCAGGTTCGGGGCTTTATAGGTCGTGCCATAGGTACCGCGGAAACGCAGCCAGTCGTATGGCAGGTAGTTGACGTTCGCAGCGTAGGTCCACAGGGCGCCGAAGTTCTTCTCTTCAGTCCAGCGGGCCGACAGGTTGAGGGTGAGTTCTTCAGCAAGCGGACGGCCACGAAGCAGCGGCAGTTCGGTTTCCATGAAGAATTCCATCAGGTCGGTCGTACCGAATGTGTTGCCTTCACGAGCAACCGACGGAGCGGCACCCGAAGAAGTCAGGTAGTCGTTGTAGGACTCGATGCGGTCTTCGCGATATTCGATACCGAAGACGAACGGTACAACGCCGTCCGGCAGGCGGAATACATCACCGGAGAGGGCGATGTTGACCAGCTGCTGGTCGATGACCGTACGGTTGGTCGCGTTACCAGCGGCGTAGTCCAGGAAGTCCTGGGGCAGGGCGCCGTTAATGTAGATGGACGGATCCGTCAGGTCGAGCGGAACGCAATCCTCCGGCGAGATGAAGCCGAAGAGGTCGCCATCGATTGTCGGCGAACAGGAATACGAACCGTCGGAATTCTGGGTCAGGTTCCGCGTTGCTGCAACGATACGCTCTTCGTTGACGGCGATAGCGGACAGGTTACCGTTGGAACGGTCATAGGAAGCGTAAGCGTCCCATACCCAGTTGTCGACGTTAACACCGAAGTTGCCATCGGACACGAACTTGCCGGACGGGATCAGGAACTCAAGGTCACCTTTCAGGCCACCGACGAAGCGGGCCTGGGAAACCTCGACCTGGGCCGTGTTGCCGGTCGCGTCGATGAAGGACGTGAAGACCAGCTCGCGCAGGCTGTCCGGAACACCCGGAGTCGTACAGACCGGAGCCTGGGACAGGTCAGGATGGTTCGCGATGTTCGGGCTGAGACAGCTCACAGCCGGGAAGATCTGCTGGGCACCCTGATCGATTTCCGAGTTACGGCTGGAATACAGGAACTCGAAGTAGGAGGTGACGCTGTCGGTCAGCTCGTATTCACCGCCAGAGTAAGCGGAGAATGTTTCGACGCCCTGGATCAGGTCGAAGTCATCGGAGAAACGGTTCGCGTTGTATGCGTTCTCGTATACGAACGGCGAGCTGATACCGATGACCGGATCACCAGTCGGATCGGCGAGGTTGGTTACGCCGCCGAAGCTGCCCGGGCCGCCGAACTGGTTGTTGTTCGGGACGTAGAAGTAGCCATCGCCAGCAGCGAAGTCAAAGTAGTACAGACCGAAGCCGGTGCCGATACCATTGTTCTGGAAGTCGCCGTAAAGAGCGTTCAGAGGATCAAGAACCATGGAGCCAAAGGACTGCTGTTGGCAGTAGCTGTTGGTCTCGCCGGTTTCCGGGTTGATCTCGATGTCGCGTTCGCAAGGCGTGAAACCACGCTGGCCGCGCTTGACGACGTCGCGCTGATAGTACTCTGCACCAAACAGGATGTTGCCGCGGTCGCTGGTCGTGCCGGCCGTGAAGGTCAGCTGCAGCTCTTCACCACCGCCATGCTCCGGCTTGGACATGTTGGCGCGCATTTCGACGCCTTCGAAGTCCGTGCGGATGATGGCGTTGATAACGCCGGTAACAGCGTCGGAACCGTAAACCGAGGAAGCACCGTCAAGCAGTACGTCGTACTGGGAGATGATGCCGGACGGCAGCAGGTTCAGGTCGGGACGGGTCGGCGCACCACCGACACCGGCCGGAGCCAGGCGACGGCCGTTCAGCAGAACGACGTTGCGGTCGGCACCAAGGCCGCGCAGGTTGATGGTCGAGGAACCCGGACCGGAGTCGGTTACGAGACCGGTGAAGGTCGCGTCGAACTGAACGCCGGAAGCGATCGAGGAAGACTGCAGAACGTCGGCAGCCGTGAAGAGGCCTTCTTCGCGAGCTTCTTCAGCCTGCAGAACCCGCAGGGGTTTCGGGCTGTCATACTCGGAACGGCGAAGACGCGAACCGGTGACGACGATCAGATCGCCACTAGGAGTCGCCTGTTCTTCTTCAGTTTCTTCAATGGTCTCAACGTCATCGTCGTCCTGCGCGTAGGCAGACGGGATGGTGGAGAACGCAGCAGCGCTCACCAGCAGTGAGGACCCGAGAAGTAGTTTTTTAAGGTCTAAAGCACCCATATTTACCCTCTTACGGTTTGATTGAATCTTGGAAACCCATGGTCGTACCATTAACCGACCGTAATTGTGTCGGGATGCGTGTACAACAGTTTTGTGAAGTGTGATTGCGTAACACGAGGCAGGTGTTACTGAGAAAACACAAGACTATGCCGCGATGCAATAAAGCACCGCATTTCGCACCTGCAGCGCAATATTGTGCTAATTTCCATCAGCTTTGGAGAGCGTGTTATAAAGCTCTGTGGTTCACGAGCGACACTCGGCAGGGTGTTAAAGAGGGTGAAACGGGCAGATCAGAGATATTTCTGCTGAAAACATCATTCCCAACGATATTTTCATATGGTTTTTTCATCGAAAAAAAGGGAGGGCCTGACCCAGGCCCTCCCTCGTGGTGTCGTTCTGGCACAGATCCTAGTTCGTGTTGATCTGCACGCCGAGATAGTAGAACCGGCCGAGCGGATTGACCGGGTAGTTCAGGCTGCCGCGATCAGGCTCCTGGTCGAGCAGGTTGTTCACGCCGCCATAGACCGAGAACTGGTCGGACAGGTTGAACCGCGCCTGGACATCGTGCACCGAGCGGGCAGAGAAGTTGTAGTAGTCCGAATCGACGATATCGGGATTGTCCTCGATATTGCCCGGCTCGAAACGCTGGGTCTCGTCGAACCAGCTGTAGCCATAGTTCAGTTGCAGGACTTCGTCAGGGCTTGTCCAGAGCAGGTCGAAGGTTGCCTGATACTCCGGTACACCCGGATCGCCGACCAGCTGGTCGTTCGGGGCATCCTCAAGCTCGACGAATGTCAGGTCATTCAGCTTGTTGGCGATGAGCCCGAAATCGAACTGGCCGATATTGCGCTCGGTCAGGCCTTTTGCCTGCGGGTCGAGGCTGTAGCGCACCGACAGGTCATAGCCGCTTGTGGTGTAGGATGCGACGTTGACGGCGAACTGCTGGAAGCCGGAAAGGCGGCCATCGCCGGCGGTGTCGCGCGTGACGAGCGGGCAGAACTGGTTCGGTCGCGGCAGGTCATAGCACTTGTCGACAATGGTCTGAGCCTCGAAGAACTGGATCGCATCCTCAAGCTCGATGTCATAGTAATCGAGAGAGATGGTCAGGTTGTCGATGAAGCTCGGCTGCAGCACAAAGCCATAGGTGTCGGTCATCGCGGTCTCGACATCGAGATCCAGGTTGCCGCCAACACGGCCTTCGATCGCGGAGGATACGTTCGGGTTGAAGCCGGTATCCTGCGGATTGAAGCCGAGATCAGCCGTACAGTTCTGCAGGCGCAGTGCCTCGACTGCCGGATCTTCAGGTGCGTCCAGGTTGACGACCGTGCAGGGGTCATCGAGCAGTTCGAAAGTCTGCGACTGCGGCAGGAACAGCTCGTTGATGTTCGGCGCACGAACCGCCTGGGCCGTCGTGCCGCGGAAGCGGATGAAGTCATTCACCTGCCAGACACCGCCGACTTTCCATGTTTCTGACCGGCCAGTCGTGGAGTAGTCGGAACCGCGATAGGCGGCATCAAGGCGCAATTCCTGGATGAACGGAACATCGCGGATGATCGGTACATCGACCTCGGCAAAATACTCGAACACATCGAATTCGCCGACTGTGTCGGTCGCCTGGCCTGACCATGTGATGTCATAGCCAAGTGCTGCCGATTCCTCTTCGATCGGGGCGGCGTTGTTTTCCGCGCGCTCCTCACGATACTCGACACCGAAGACAACGCCGACAGGGCCGGCAGGCAGCTCGAACCAGCGCGAGGAATCACCTGTCACATAAGCGTTCCAGACTTCCTGCTTGATCGTTGCGTCGCTGACGGTGGTCGTGTTGATCCATGCGCGGGCTTCCGGCGAAATGTCGGCACCGAAAATATCTGCCGGCACACAGCCCGAATTCGCACCCGGCGTGAACGTCGTGCCCCAGAGGGAATCATCGTCGAGATTGCCGGACGGGATTGCCGTCGGGTCGAGGTCGGAGCGGCAGACGATTTCACCCGTAGACGGATCCCTTACGGCATCGATCGCCGCGGCGAAGCGGTCGGCCTGGCGGTCATTGTAATACTCGCTCGTTTCCTTGGTCTGGCCATAGGTGTACGACGCCTCATAGAACCAGTCTGACCAGAACTCACCCTCTACACCCAGAACGCCGCGCCATGTATCGCGCTCGATATCCCGGCCGGTATTGCCGAGGTCGAAATTGTCCCTTGCGACGTATACGGTGTCTGCCCCGAACGGACCGCCGGTTGGCAGGGCATCGGCAAGAATGGGATCTGGAATGAAAGGGTTGTCGAACGGCACTTCGAGGAAGTAGTCGAAGGTTGGCTGAGCGATGAACTGAGTGGAGGTTCTGACATATTTCAGGTCACCGAAGACGTTCAGCGTCGGGTTTACCTCGTAGTTGAAAGAGCCATAGGCCGTTGTCCGGTCAAGCTCAGGCAGCAGCTGGTCGACAAAGCCATCCAGCAGGGAGCCGTCGCCACCAACAGCCAGGAAGCCGCCGGCATAGACACCGTCCTGCCACGGATCACCATTGCCGGTGAAATCATTGCCAGCCAGCGCATCGCCGAAGTCGGGGTCTGTATAAACACCGCCGATGGGTGATGTGTCGATATAGGTGACGCCGGTTGCAAAAATGTTGTCGAGGATGTTCGGATCGTTCGCGCCACCGAAGGTGCTCGGCTCATCCGGATTGCTGATCAGGATTTCGCGACGGCCGAACTGGGCATAGCGTCGGTCGTTCTGGTTGACGGACTCCGTCAGGGACATTTCCAGCGCACCGGTAATGTTCAGGCGGCCATCCATGAAGTTCTTGCCACCCACCATGCTGATGAAGGAGTTCTCGCCACCGCCTTGTTGCGACGTACCGGTCTGGGCACGGGCGCTGAAACCTTCATAGTCGTCTTTCAGGATGAAGTTGACAACGCCAGTCACGCCATCTGCGCCGTATACGGCGGATG
Source organism: Aquisalinus luteolus (assembly GCF_009712425.2). Classification (GTDB taxonomy): domain Bacteria; phylum Pseudomonadota; class Alphaproteobacteria; order Caulobacterales; family Parvularculaceae; genus Aquisalinus; species Aquisalinus luteolus. Next base: position 1,667,258 of record NZ_VCJR02000001.1, on the reverse strand, counting down.
CACCACCGGTCAGCACTTCGATGCGCTCGATCAGGCCGACGGGAATGGTGTTGATGTCAACCGCTGCTGTACCGGGTTCGGAGGAAACATGACGACGGCCGTCAACCAGCACCAGGGTGCGCTCCGGGCCAAGATTGCGCAGGTCAAGAAGGTTCAGACCGACGCCAGCCTGGTCTGCGGTCGACGCATAGTCCTCGCTGTCGATCGAGTTGACCAGGGCCGGAACTTCCTGGACGAAATCAGTCATGTTCGTGGCGCCGGAACGTTCGATCGTGCCTTCGTCGATTGATGTGACCGGATTGGAGAATTCATAGTCCGGGCGGCGGATGCGCGAACCGGTGATAACGATGACATCGCTTTGCGCGCCATCGGCCTGTTCGCCGTTATCGTCATTATCCTGTGCCGTGGCCGGCGTGATCATCATCGCTGAAAGTCCAGCAAGGACGCTGGTTGCCAAAAGCGATTTCTTGGTAAAGGAAAAGTTCATACAAACCCTCATGTTGAAGAATAGAATAAAAGACGGTCCCCGCATGATCGTTGGCATGCGGAATATCCGTTGGCGTCCGGCCTGACGACCGGTGTTGCCCCCTAAGGTTCCATGACAGTTAAGTCATCATGACAGTTCCATGAAGTCCGCAGAAGAACGATAAGCGGTATGGAGAAAGCGACGAACGCACAAATGCTGTGACGAACCGTCCTTATACGTCAATTCAGTCGATGAAATTGAAAGATAATGCCAGTCAGCTAACAGGCTTCAGATGCCTGCCTTGCGGGCTTCCTCGATACTTTCTGAAAGCGTCTCAGGCTGCCATCCGCCGATCATGCGCGAATAGCTTCCGTCTGCAGAAGCAACGACGAAAGCCGGAGTGCCGGTCACGCCGATATCGATCGCGATATTCCGGGTTCGGCCGAGAACATCTGTGTATTCAGCTTCGTCTATCCTGTCTTCCATCGCCTCGACGTCGATGCCGTTATCGGCTGCGATCTTTGCGATACGCTCCCTGGTCAGGATGCCGGAGGCGTTCATCATGGCGAAGTGCAAGTCGCGATATTTGCCCTGGTCACGGGCAGCGAGGGCGGCCATTGCGGCATAGTCGGATTCCTCGCGCAGGATCGGCAGTTCGCGGAAGACAACGCGAACGTCATCCTCCTCGGCCAGCAGGTCATAGACATAGTCCGTGGCCTGTTTGCAGAAGCCGCAATGATAGTCGAAGAGCTCTACGACATAGACTTTTGCGTCCTCGACGGAGGCGCCATCGGCATAGGCATCCTCGCTGCTGATAAGCGTTGCGAGGTGGACGTCGAGACCGGCCATCGCTTCGGCCTCGGCGCGCAGGGCCTCAAGCTCGTTGTAGCGGTCGAGTGCATCGATCACCACCTGTGGGTTCTCGACAAGATACTCCCGGATGATCTGTTCGATCGCCTCGCGGTCCTTGCCCGCAATGTCCTGTTGCGCCGTGCCGGAGGACATGAGCGAATAGCCAAGGGCACCAGCGGCAACAATGGCGGCAGCGGTAAGAAGGGCGGTCTTGTAGGTCATCGAAACTCTCTGGAATTCGGGATCAGGCAGGCAGTGTGTACCGGCTTGCCGGATAAAGGAAAGCCTTCTTTGCGCCATTCACGGAGAAGTCAGGCGCATAGCGGCAGCGCGAAACGTCTTCTCGAAATCTAGCGGCGATAGGCGGGCAGGGAGGTGTCACCGGAAATGCTGAAACGGCCCGGGCGATTGCTGTCCGGATTGTTGCGCTGGTAGCGCAGGGCGTCGTCACGCGTTGCATTGACGATGTCGCTGGCCTGGCGCCATTCGACCGTCTGCTCGGGCAGCTTGTCGAGTGCGCGGGTGGCAAAGCGATGGGCCAGATGCGGGGCGCCGACATGGAAATAGGCCTCCGCCGTTGCCAGCGAGGCCATGGTGTCATCGCCTTGGTTGCTGTAGGCGCGGGCAAGCTCGGTCCAGCCGAAGTAATTGTCCTTCTCCATGTTGAGCGCCAGTTTGAGAATGTCGATGGCCTGCCCGTTGAGTTCGCGGTTTTCCGTCGCGACCAGGGCGCGGGCGAGGTTGATCTTCAGCAGGGCATATTGCGGCGCCAGTTCGGTCGACTTGCGGTGCGGCTCGATGGATTCGCTGATCCTGCCGTGCTCGAACAGCATCTGGCCTTTGAGCTCGAAGAAGAACGGGTTCTCCGGCTCCTCTTCCAGCAGGCGGTCGATCTCGGTCAGCGCCTTGTCCAGCTGCGCATCGCGGTAATAGGCAACGGCACGGGCGTAGCGGGCCGGCCTGGACTGATCCGAAAGCGGGTATTTGCGCATCGTCGCCTGAGGATCGAGCATGAAGCCGTTGATCTTGGCCTGGATCATGCGCAGGCGCTGGATTTCTTCCTCGGTGTCCTCGACCTCGTAATAGGGCGACTCCTTCACCTTGCGCTCCAAGATGCTCATCCGGTCATTGGCCATCGGGTGGGTCGAATAGTACTGGGCGCGATCGTAATAGGACGAGATGAGCTGCTGGTTGCGCAGCTTGCGGAAGAAATCGATCAGGCCCTTGCCGGACGTGCCGGTGGCCTCGAGATAGGCAAGCCCGGCCTGGTCGGCGCTTGATTCCTGGCCGCGCGAATAGCGCAGGAAATTTGACGTGCCGACCTGCTGGCCGAGGCCGATCAGCCCCATGCCGGCATCGGGCGCGCCGGCGAGGATCGCGACGGTACCGAGCACCAGCGACATCATCATGGGTCGCGTTGCACTCTGGATCGCTTCCTGGGTGCGCTGGCTGTGCCCGCCGGCGATGTGGCCGGCCTCGTGGGCGATGACGCCTTCGATCTGGTTAGGTACGTCGGCCTCCGTGATCAGGCCGGTAAACACGAACATGTGGAGGTTGCCTGCAGCGGCGTTCAGGTCGGGGCTGCCGATGATGTGGATCTCGATCTGCTCCGCAGGCAGGCCCGCGGCCTCGAACAGGGGCAGGGAATAGTCGGACAGGAATTGCTCTATCTCGGCATCGCGAAGGGCCGACTGCGCATGGGCCGATGCCATCAGCATCAATTGCGCCATCCCCGCTGCGGCGGTGATCTTCAAAAGTTTCGCGAGTCTGGAAGCTATCATGCGGTGGTCTTGCCCTTGCTGCTTCAGGCCAGTCTAGGCCCGATTGTGTCGAAAATCGAACATTTGCCTAAAGTCGTCAGGTTAAACTGCTGCAATGAAAAAGGCCTTCCCGGTGGGGGAAGGCCTTTCGCATGAATTCGTCCGGTCAAGGAAATATCAGTCCTTGCCAAGCGCGCGCTGCCACCAACCGGTCCGTTTTGGACGGTCGTCGTCGTCGTCATTACCGGCTGTCGGGCTGGCAGTGCTCTTTTCTTCGCTCTTTTCTTCCGGCTCAGAACCCGCTGGAGAGACATCGTCCTCGGTTGAGGCTGCCGCGGCCTGTTCAGGCTCGGCATCCGGATTTGTTACCGGGGCCTTGTCTTCCGGTTCTGCTGTCGGCTCCGGCTTTTGCTCTTCCGCTACAGCCGCCTTTTCAACGCTCTCTTCATGACCGCTGGCATCACCATTGGCATCATTGGCCGGCTTGCTGGCAGGGTCATCATCGGAGGATGCTTCAGCTGGTTCCGTCACGGCTGCCTTTTCGGCCGTGTCTTCCGATGCGGCATCTTTCTGGCCGTCATTGTCAGTCTTGTCATCAGACCCAGCCTCGGTGTCGCTGTTCCGTTTGCGGTTGCGGCGACCGCCACGACGACCCCTGCGACGACGACGGCGACCGCCACCATCCTCATTATCATCGTCCGATGAGCCATTGTTTTTGCTGGATTTTTCTTCTTCTTCCTCATCGCTGTCAGAGTCGGAAGATGGCTTGTCGCCACGAGCCTCGGCATTGTCGCCGGAGGATTTTCCGCGTCCGCGACGGCGACGGCGACGGCGCGGTTTTTCATCGCCACTGTCTTCGTCACTATCATCGGAGGAGGTGTCGTCTTCCTCCTCGTCCACGGCATCTGCCTCAGGCTCGTCCATCTCTGCAAGGTCCGCAGTGACCACAGCGGCGCGAGCCGGCATCTCGCGGGCAGGGCCGCGCTTCTCGATCTCGTAGGTATCGCCCGCCTTGTCCGGATCGGCATTGATCTCGATCGTAAGGGCATAGGTTTCCTCGATCCGGTTCAGCCATTCGCGCTTGTTGTTGAGGATATAGAGGGCGACTTCGGTCGAGGTCGATGCGGCGATGACACCGGCACGACCGGCAAGGGCCTCTTCCTCGATCGAGCGCAGGATGCGCAGGGCCGCCATTTCATGGGAGCGGATCGCCCCGGCGCCATGACAGGTCGGGCACTGGCGTGTCGTACCGTCAACAATGCCGGAGCGGCGGCGCTGGCGCGACATTTCCAGAAGGCCGAAGGTCGATATACGACCGAGCTGGATCCGGGCCCTGTCGGTTTTCATCGCGTCTTTCAGCTTTTTCTCGACCGTACGGTTGTTGCGGTTCTCCTCCATGTCGATGAAGTCGACCACGACGAGACCGGCAAGGTCGCGCAGGCGGCACTGGCGGGCAACCTCGACAGCAGCCTCGCAGTTCGTCTTCAGCGCCGTCGCCTCGATATTGCGCTCCTTCGTGGCCTTGCCCGAGTTGACGTCGATGGAGATCAGCGCCTCGGTCTGCTGGATGACGAGATAGCCGCCCGATTTCAGCTTCACGACCGGCTGGTACATTTCATCGAGCTGCTGCTCGGTCTTTGTCGCCAGGAACATGGGCACCTGGTCGCGATAGGGCTGCACGTTCTTGGCGTGGGACGGCATGAGCATCTTCATGAAGTCCTTGGCCTCGCGATAGCCCGCTTCGCCCTGGACCAGGATCGAAGAGATGTCCTTGTCATAGAGATCGCGAATCGCGCGCTTGATCAGGCTCGCTTCCTCATAGATGAGGCACGGCGCGATGGAGCGCAGTGTCAGGTCGCGGATGTTCTCCCACAGCCTGAGAAGGTAGTCGTAATCGCGCTTGATCTCGGATTTCGTGCGCTTCGACCCGGCGGTGCGGATGATCAGCCCGAGGCCAGGCGGGATCTCCAGCTCGCTCATGGTCTTGCGCAGGCGCTTGCGGTCGGCGCCATTGGTGATCTTGCGGGAGATGCCGCCACCGCGGGAGGTGTTCGGCATCAGCACGCAATAGCGGCCAGCGAGCGACAGATAGGTGGTCAGCGCCGCACCCTTGTTGCCGCGCTCTTCCTTGACGACCTGAACGAGCAGGATCTGGCGACGCTTGATGACTTCCTGGATGCGATAGTTGCGCAAGAGCCTGACGCGCTCACGGCGGGCTTCGCGATAGCGCTCCTCGAGGCTTTTCTCCGGCTTCGCCTTAGATTTTCCTTTGACGGAATCACTGTCGTCGTTTTCATCATCGACAGCTTCGCTGGCTTCCTCGCTGGTCGCATCGGCGATCAGGGCGGCGCGGTCCTTGTAGCTGTCATCGTCGTTATAGCCGTCTTCGTCGTCGTCACCGAGGCTCTCGACTTCTTCGTTCGAGGTGTCGACTAGTTCGATATCGGCATCCGAATCATCATCGTCATCGTCAGATGCGTCCTCGGCATCGCCTGACTTGTCGGCCTTGCCGGAAGATGTGTCGCCAGAATCCTCGTCGTCGAAGCTATCGTCATCGAGATCGAGGTCTTCCTGTTCCTCGGCGACCATCTGTGCGGCGAGTTCGGCCTCCAGTTCCTCAGCCTTGCGCAGGATGTCGCGGTCGGAAACCGGGATCTGGTAGTAGTCAGAATGGATTTCGGAGAAGGCGAGGAAGCCGTGCCGGTTGCCGCCATATTCGACAAAGGCGGCCTGGAGCGACGGTTCGACCCGGGTAACCCGGGCGAGATAGATGTTTCCTCTTAGCGGCTTTCTTGATTCAGATTCAAAATCAAAGTCTTCGACTTTTCCGTTGGAGATGACCGCCACACGGGTCTCTTCCCGGTGGCTCGCATCGATAAGCATTTTCTTGGGCATGTAATTGAGCTCCGCAGCGCGCGGCCGGCTCCGGCTCGCGGCTGGTCGTGTTATGGCCATGGCTCCGGAACACAGGGCGCAAAAGCGCATGCGCAGCAGCGCTCCGCATCAGCGGGGCCTCGGTCTGCAGCATGTCTGTGGCGGGAGAAATCATGGCGGGTCTAAAGCTATTCCCTGTGGGAGCCTGACCGAGATGGACCGGCCCCGGTTGGATTCTGTGTGTCCTGTTCGCGCGCTTAAGAGCGCCGCGCGGCCGTCGGAACCTGCGACCGTTCATCCCGTGCAGGGAGCAACTCATCGTTTGCGCCCAGCTTGGAAACTCATCTCGACAAATTGCCCTACATCGCCCTAAAGCACAATAGAACAATTTTATCCTGTCCTGACATTATCATCGACCCGTTTGCAAGGTGTTAAGGCGGTGTTAACGAAGTTTCCACTATCGTTAATTTTCGGGTCCTGTGAATGAGACTCAGGGCATTGTGCGCCTAGCAAATTCAGGATTCAGCTAGTAAACATGGTCCCGGCGTTAATGATGATTGCTTCTACCATACGGCTCCCGCAAGGGCTGGCCCGTGCCATCGTGTTACTGATGGCGGCGGTTGCCGGTGTCGTATCCTCGATGGTTTTCACCCTGGCACAGGCCGCAAACGGCCCGGAAGTGTTCGATGTGCGCTTCGGCCTCGGCGAAAACGGGCGCACCCGTATCGTACTCGATATCACGACAGATCCCCATTACCGTGCCTTCCTGCGCCGCACGCCTGAGGGCGGCAAGCAGCTGGCGCTGGAAATCGATCAGGCCGCGTTCGACATTGGCGGCTTCGAGGCTGGCGCGGGCGAGGGGATCGGCCATATCGGCACCTATGCCTATAGCGGCAGCGAAGACGGCCTCGCGACCCTGTCTTTCGATCTCACCCGCACATCTGTGCCCCATGCGGTTTTCCTGATCGATCCGAAGGGCGATACAGGCCACTACCGACTGGTCATCGACATGACGAATGCGTCTGAATCGGCTTTTTCCACCAAGCTGTCTATGGAATATGGACCCATGCGTGGCGGTGTGCGACTGGACCCTGTCATAGAAGGTGAGCCGGCTGTGATGGCGAAAGTCGATGAGGCTGTGAAGCTACCTGAAGAACAAGAAAAAATACAGCACAATCAGAGCGATGACGAGCAAATAGCAAAGGCCGCTCTGGCCAGTGCCCAGAGTTTTACCGCGCTCGACAATCTGCCCGTCCCACGTATCAAGCCGAGCGTGCTGGCACAAAAGCCGGCTCCCAACAGCGCCCAAAAAGAAACTCGAACCGCCAGCATGCGGAACGGCGGTAATGGCCGCAAGGTGATCATCGATGCCGGCCATGGTGGCAGGGACCCGGGTGCCATCGGCCAGAACGGCAATTACGAGAAGACCGTAACCCTTGCTGCGGCCCAGCAGCTCAAGAACATTCTTACCGCGCGCGGTTATCAGGTCGTCATGACCCGCGACACGGATGTGAAAATCGAACTGGAAGACCGTATGCCGCGCTTGTCCAAGGAAGCGGCAGACCTCTTCATCTCCATCCATGCCGATTCGATTGCCAATGCCGGTGTGCGCGGTGCCTCGGTCTATACCCTGTCCAAGAAGGGCGACCTTCGCCTCGCCAACCAGATCACTCAGGGCGTCAGAAATGGCGAATCGGTCGTCGCCAATGTCGACCTCTCGACCCTTGATTCCGATATCGGCCAGATCGTTGCCGATCTGTCCATGTCGCGTGTGCAGGAACAGTCGGCGATGCTTGCCAATCACCTGATCGAGCATCTGAACGGTCGGGTGCCGATGGTCAACAACACCCATCGCCAGGATAATCTGAAGGTTCTTCTGGCGCCTGACGTACCGGCTGTGCTGCTGGAGCTGGGCTTCATGAGCAATATCCATGATGAAGCCAACCTGATCAGGGAAGAGTGGCGCAAGGGCGCTATGACCTATGTCGCCGATGCGATAGACGACTACATGGCGACCTTGCCCCCTGTGCGTCATGCGTCTCTGGTCGATGGCGCTCGCTGAAGTCCTGTTTTTCTTACGCTTTCCTCATCCGGTGTGTTCAGCCTCGCTCATGCCGTTTTTTTCGGCTAGAGGAAGTGTTGGGGACTGGTATTCGCAGACGGCTGCTGCCACCCTTGCGCCAGTTCAGATAGAGCTGGCCATGATTGATTAAGCCGATACTTGCTGGTGTAGACAGGGCATGACTGACAAAAAGAATCCTCCGATCTCTTCCGGACAGACACGACAAGCGTCCTATGATGACCCGGACAAGCCGCTGCGCGCGAGCAGGCCTGTAGAGGAGCCAGCGTCGAAAGAGAAGCGCGGCTTCGGCTTTTCGCTACCCGCGCTGCCTGGCTGGGCACGTGTGACCCTCAAGATCATCGGTGGTCTTGCCGCCGTTGGTGCCGTCGCCGGTGTCGCTGTCCTGATCTATGCCTTTATCTATGTTTCCGGCCTCGACCTGCCGCCCTATGAGCAGCTGGAGGAGTACGAGCCGCCAGTCACGACCCGTGTCCACGCGGGCGACGGTACGCTGGTTGCCGAATTTGCGCGCGAACGGCGCCTGTTTGTACCGGTCGAAGTGATGTCGCCGGCGGTCAAGTACGCCTTCATCTCAGCCGAGGACAAGGGCTTCTATGACCATTCCGGACTCGACTATGTCGGCATCGTCCGCGCCAACATCAACAACATTTCCAACATCCTGAACGACCGCCCGCTTGAGGGGGGCTCGACCATCACCCAGCAGGTCGCAAAGAACTTTCTGCTGACCTCCGAGCAGAAGATCGAGCGCAAGGTGAAGGAGATGCTGATCGCGCGGCGCATGGAAAAAGCCTTTACCAAGGACCGGATACTCGAGCTCTATCTGAACGAAATCTATCTCGGCAACCGCTCTTACGGGGTGGCTGCAGCTGCCCTAAATTATTTCGGTAAGTCATTGGAAGAACTGGATATTGCCGAGGCTGCCTATCTGGCCACTCTGGCCAAGGCGCCGAGTAACTATCACCCGGTCTATAATGAAGACCGAGCCATTGCCCGCCGCAACTGGATCATCAACCGGATGTATGAGGATGGGCATATTACGAAGGAGGAGCGGGACGCCTCGCAGGCCGAGCCGCTCGGCGCCGTCATCGCACCGCCGCTCGGCGCGCGCTCGTCCGACATGGAATATTTTGCCGAGGAAGTGCGCCGCCAGGTCGGTGAGCGCTATTCCGTCGAGGCGCTTTACGATGGCGGGTTATCAGTCCGGTCTACCCTCGATCCGCGCCTGCAGCGCGCGGCCAACCGAGCCTTCCGCAAATGGCTGGTCGTCTATGACCAACGCCACGGCTGGCGTGGTGAGGTCTCGACGCTCGACCTGCCTGCCGACCTGGAGGAACGTGCCGATGTCGAGGTGCGAGAGGGCGAGGAAGTCCCCTTCGTATGGCAGAGGGCACTGAAGGATGAAATCCAGCGCCTTGCCGACGCCAACAAGTTTGCCGAAGACCTCGCGCCCTGGCAGCTGGTGCTGGTGCTGGACGTCAGCCAGCGTTCCGCAACGATCGGCATGGCTGACGGAACGCGCGCGACGATCCCGCTCGCAGCGGCGACGTGGGCGCGCTCCTACGTCAATGTCGATGCGCTTGGCCCACAGGTAACCAACCTCAGCCAGGTTCTTGAAACCGGTGATGTCGTCTATGTCGAGCCGTTCGTGAACGATGCCGGGGAAACGGTCGATGGCCAGTTTGCCCTGCGCCAGGTGCCGGCCGTCAATGGCGGCATGCTGGTGATGGACCCGCATACGGGCCGAGTGCTCGCCATGGTCGGCGGTTTTTCCTTTGGCCTGTCGGAGTTCAACCGCGCGACGCAGGCCAACCGTCAGCCGGGCTCGACCTTCAAGCCGTTCGTCTATGCCGCCGCGATCGACAATGGCTATACGCCATCCTCGATCGTTCTCGATGCGCCATTCGTGGCGCCGAGCCTTGGCAATGACTGGTGGAAGCCGGGCAACTACATCGCCGGGCGATTCTATGGCGAATCGACCCTGCGCCTCGGCATCGAGAAGTCGCGCAACACCATGACCGCGCGTCTGGCGCAGGACGTCGGCATCGATACGATCATCGAGTATGCCGAGCGCTTCGGCGTATCAGACACGCTGCCGCGGGAACTGGCGATTTCGCTGGGGGCGGGCGAGACAAGCCTGCCGCGCCTGACATCCGCCTATTCCATGTTCGTCAATGGCGGGCGCCGGATCGAGCCGGTGCTGATCGACCGCATCCAGAACCGCTATGGCGAGACGATCTACAAGCGCGACACCCGCGCCTGCGGCGAGTGCAATGTCGAAGAGTGGGACGGCCAGAACGAGCCTTATGTCGCTGACTTGCGCGACCAGGTCATTGATCCTCGCACGGCCTATCAGATGGTCTCTATCCTGGAAGGCGTCATTCAGCGCGGCACTGGCACAAGGATACTGGAAGCTGTGCCGAACAAGCCGATCGCCGGCAAGACCGGTACGACGGACGACTATAAAGACGCCTGGTTCGTCGGCTTCTCGCCCGACCTTGCTGCCGGCATCTATGTCGGCTTCGACCTGCCGGCTTCCATGGGGCAGGGCGAGGGCGGTGGTATTGTCGCCGCGCCGATCTTCGGCGAGTTCATGGCCGAGGCGCTGAAGGACGAACCGGCCCTGCCGTTCCGCGTTCCCTCCGGCATCCGCCTCGTGCGTGTCGACGCCAAGACAGGCCGTCCGGCACGGCCCGGCCAGTCCGATGTGATTCTCGAAGCCTTCAAGGCCGAGGACAATATCGATGGCTCCTACAGTGGCAATATGAGCGGCACTTATGTGGATGAGAGCAATGCCGAGGAAACCGTTGACGACGATCTCGGCGGCCTTTACTGACGGCCCTTCGCGGTAACCTGAAACGAGGAGCTACAAGGCCCCATGCGTGCGGAAATACTCAATCATGCCGAGCAGATCAGGGCGTCCCTGGATCTGCTGAGGAGGCGTCTTTGACTGGGATGTCGCAAAAGCCCGTCTCGACGAACTGAACGCCAAGGCAGAGGACCCGACCCTCTGGGACGATCCTGACAATGCACAGGTACTGATGCGCGAGCGCACGCGCCTCGACAATGCCATCACCGCGTTGACCGAGATCCAGACCGAGCTCGATGACACGCTGGCGCTGGCCGAGATGTCGGAAGAGGAGGGTGACAATGACGCCCTTGACGAGGCGCAGGATATCCTCGCAAGCCTGCGCAAGCGGGCAGGCCAGGCCGAGCTCGAAGCGCTGCTGTCCGGCGAGGCCGACGCTAACAACGCCTATGTAGAAATCCATCCCGGTGCCGGCGGTACGGAGAGCAATGACTGGGCTTCCATGCTGATGCGCATGTATATGCGCTGGGCCCAGCAGCACGGCCACAAGGTCGATGTGATCGAGGAGCAGGCCGGTGACGAAGCGGGCATCAAGTCTGCAACCCTGCTGATCAAGGGCGAGAATGCCTATGGCTGGCTGAAGACCGAATCCGGCGTGCATCGCCTCGTTCGGATTTCGCCATTCGATTCTGCTGACCGTCGGCATACCTCCTTTGCTTCAATCTGGGTCTATCCGGAAATCGACGATCGCATCGAGATAGAGATCAATGAAAGCGATTGCCGGGTCGATACCTATCGCGCCTCCGGTGCCGGCGGCCAGCACGTCAACACAACGGACAGCGCGGTGCGCATCACCCACAACCCGACCGGTATCGTCGTGCAATGCCAGTCCGAACGCTCCCAGCACAAGAACCGGGCGACCGCGTGGAATATGCTGAAAGCGCGGCTCTATGAGCGTGAGCTGCAAAAGCGCGAGGAGGCGGCTCAGGCCGAGGCAGATTCCAAGACCGATATCGGCTGGGGCCACCAGATACGCTCTTACGTGCTGCAGCCCTATCAGATGGTCAAGGACCTGCGCACCAATGTCGAAAGCGGCAGCCCGGACCAGGTGCTGGGCGGCGACCTCGATGAATTCCTCGCGGCGGGCCTCGCCCACCGGGTGACGGGCGAGTCCTGATAGCCCAACGCTGAGCTCTTCCCCTGAACAGGTGGTTGTCCTGCCCTCCGGTGCTTCGTAAGATCGAGGCTGGATGAGGGGAGGACTACACATGAAAATCAATTATCTCGCGACCGCCAGCATGCTCGTGCTGGCCTCTGCCTGTGCTGCTGTCGACAGCAAAGGCCAGTCTGTGGATTCAGGTATGGAGGCTGTTGCAGCGACTCAAACAGTGTCAGAAAAAGCAGCCAAGTCATTGCCAACACTGGCAATGTTCGATCCGGCCTATAACGGTTGCTATGACCGTGAGATGATGCCCTATACGGCGGTGGTCGATACCCATAACCATTTCCGCCCCTTTGGCGGCGCCCCGGTACCGTTCGAGGAGCTGATGGGGTACTTCCGCGACAATGGCGTTCTGTTCGTCAATGCCTACGGGATCGGCCAGTCGCTGCCGGTCGATTCATCCTGTGAATACTATCTCGATTGCGTTGGCACGCCGGCGTTGCCGAGCATGAAGAACGATTTTGCCAATGCCCAGAACCTGCTCGACTACGACCCGGAAGGGGTTGTCGTCACCCTGTCCATGACGTTCCCTGACCTTGCCAACCCGGAGGAAGTGCCCGAACAGATCGCGTTCCTCGACAGGGAATACCCGGACATGTTCGGTTGGATGGGGGAGGTGAACCTCGTCAAGCACGCCTTGATGGGCAATGACCATGAGCCGGCGACAAGAGATGATATCGACAACTGGGCACCCTTCATGGCGACGCTGCGCGAACGCGATATTCCCATCGCCATCCATTCCGACCTCGGCAATGATGTCGAGCCGGAGAAGTATCTGGAGCTGATGGAGTATGTGCTTGAGAGCTATCCAGATAACAAGATCGTCTGGATGCATCTGGGCCTGTCAAAGGAGCTGACGACACTGTCGGCGTCGCGCCATATCGAGATCCTTGAAGGCATGATGGCTGACAACGCCAACCTCTGGCTCGATATCTCCTGGCGCGTTGTCTACGACAATTATTTCGTCGAGGCGGATACGCGCGCGACCTATGTCGACTTTTTCAACCGCTATGGCGAGCGCATCTTGCCGGGTACGGATTTCGTTGCCGCTCATGTAAAGAATGGTGACATCTATGCCGAGGAACTGGATGTGACCAGCGATATCCTTAAGGATGTCGATGATGAGGCTTTCCGAAACATTGCCCTTGGTGGGAGCTATTTCTCGATCCTGAACATGGACTATACGGCGCCATCCATCTGCAAGGCGGATATATGAGAAATGAAAAAGGCCCTGAAATATCAGGGCCTTCTGCTTGAACTCTGAGTTTGAAATACGCCTTAGCGCAGGTCCGGCTTGCCACCCCGGTTGAGGAACGGTGAAGCCGGGCGCTGACCGCCGGAGCCTTGCAGGGACTTCAGTACCGGCGGACGCGGAGCCTCCTCGGTTTCGGCTTCGACCGAGACGACCTCCTCCTCAGCATCAGCGCTGACCTCGACCGGAGCCGGCTCTTCGACTGCGGCAACGGTGCGTGGCTGGCTGCGCTTCAGGCCTGACGTCTGTTCGCCGCCTTCATCTTCCTGCGGGTTGTCGGAGTGACGGCAGGAGCCTTCGAAACGGGCACCGCTTTCGATCGACAACGCGGTATGGATGATGTCGCCCTTGACGATGGCGGACATGGCCAGCTCGACCAGGTTGGCGCGGATCGTGCCCTCGACCGTGCCGGAAACCTTGACCTTGTCAGCGATGACCTCGCCATTGACGACAGCCCCTTCGCCGATCACGAGGCCCTTTGCACCGATATTGCCTTCGATCACGCCATCGAACTGGACCTCGCCCTCGGCCTCGATAGAGCCCTTGATGACGACGTCGCTGGAGATGAGGGATGGGACACTCGGTGCATTGCCGGTATTGCGGCGATTGTTACCGGCAAGGCGGTTGTTCCGTTCCTGCTTGGCAGGCTTCTTCGGTTGCGGCGCGTCGGGCGCGTCACCAATCTCTACTAGCCCTTGATTGTCGGCCTCGTTCTTAGCTTTCGAAAACATATCTACCTGCCTCAATAAAACGCATGGGGTCGATTTGTTTGTCCTGGTAGAGAATTTCGTAGTGACAGTGCGGCCCCGTGCTCCGCCCTGTATTCCCCAGATACCCTATTACATCGTGAAGACCGACTTTTTGCCCTGTTCGGACCTTCAACGAATCCATATGCGCGTAGCGCGTTACAAAACCGTTGCCGTGATCGATTTCCACATAGTTCCCGAAGCCGTTATAGCGGTTCCCCGCATATTTGACTACTCCCGGTGCTGTGGCGACGATCGGCGAGCGCCAGGCCGCGGCGATATCGAGCCCGAGATGCTGTTGCATGCGGGATCGGTTCACAGGGTCTGAGCGCAGGCCAAACTGGCTGGTCTTGCGATGAGGCTTGATGACTGGAGTGGAGAGGGGCACCGATTTCAGGGCACTGGCGAGGACATTCAGTTCCTGCATGCTCTGGGAAATGCGGTTGGCACTCTGATAATAGACGGATGGCAGGCCGCTGGGATTGTCGGGGCTGATATCTGGACCGCCCTTGCCATTGAGGAAATCGACCTCGGCGAGCTGTACCTTGTCCCCGCTGATATTGGCGCGGGCAAGGATGTAACCGGAATTGACGCCAGTGTAGTCAAGGATGCGGGCAATCTCCGCGCTCTTGGCGCGAACCTCTTCTTCAACGGAGGCCATCAGCACCATCTGGCGGGCAGATAGCTCTGCGGTCTGGACGCGCATGTCGGCGAGCACTGTATTCTCGAGACCGGTGACGATTTCGTGGGACATCACCTCGCGCAGGGCCTGCTCGCTGATGCGCGCTTCGCGTGACTGGCGCGGTGTCGGCTCGCGGCCGACGGCATCGACCATGACGCGGTTGCCGTTCGGCATGACATTGCCGCTGGGGTCGCCGATCGTCGACAGCGTGCGCGACAGGGTCTCTATCTCCTGGTCCAGCGTCCGCTTGTTGTTGACGATGGCGCGCAGGGTTTCGTGCCGGTTCTCGAGTTGGGAAATGGCTGCGTCGAATTCCTGGGAGAAGATGACGTTCAGCGTGTTGATCTCGTCATAGGCCTGTTGCGCATCGGACAGCTTGCGGCGGTAGGCCGTGTCCATGGAGCGGCGCTCCTTGTCCTTGGCGAGGATGATCTGTTCCTTGAAGACCACGTTGACGGAAGAGTAGGCGACCCAGCACAGGGCAACGCCGAGCACGGCAGCAAGCGCAATCTGGGTGCGCATGGATAGCTTGATAAAACGGACAACGCCGTCGCTGCGGTGATAAATCTGGCGTTCTCTAAAGAGACGCCCCAGGACCCTCATCACCTTGCCAGTTTGTCGGCTCATTCGTTCTTGTGCCCTTTACTGCTGCCTTTGCAACGCTCTCGGGTCCCCGTTGCAAAAGGCGAACCACTCACCCAGTTGTTACATTGCAACAAATATGGCGAAAAAGCGCAACAGGGATATGACGCCATTAACTATTTTTCTGTGCGAAAAGTAATATCTGCCTGCGGCATAGAGGCCACAGCGAGGCGTTATACGCAACTTACAACAAATTTATTCTGTCAGATTAAGGTAAAAATTTCGTTCCAGACCGGCCATTTCGCGGGCTTCGTGGTTGAAGGGCGATTTCAGCCCGCCGGGGAAGCGTTCACGGACATAGTCCTGAAAGCGCTCACGAGGGTCGAATCCGGCCCGGCTGCATAGCTCCTTTAGCCAGCGCGCGCCAATGGCGACGTGGGAAATCTCGTCTTCATAGATGACAGAGAGGATCTGGGCACTGGTTGCATCACCGGCATGACGCAGACTGTCTATCATCTGGGGCGTGACATCGAGACCGCGGGCTTCGAGCACCAGCGGGGCGATGGCGAGACGGGCCATGACGTCGTCGGTTGTCTTCAGCGCAGCTTCCCACAGGCCGTCATGGGCGGGAAGCGCACCATAGGATGAACCCAGCGCCTGCAGATGGTCTGACAGCATGAGAAAGTGCCGGCATTCATCGTCACCGACCGTCAGCCAGTCGGTAATGAACTCATGGCGGATATCGTCAGGCACGCCAGGCCCGAAGCGGGCGATCATGTCGAAAGCAAGGTCGATGGCATTCAGCTCGATATGGGTCAGGGCATGGAGCAGGGCGATGCGGCCTTCCGGGGTGCCAACCTTGCGTTTGGGCACATGCGCAGGCGGTACAAGTACGGGGCTTTCCGGCCGGCCTGGCCGCTCGGGCAGGGAACTGGTACCCGGATTCATATCGATATCGCCCGCTGCCCAGCTGTCGTGGACTTCGCGGCCGGCGCGGGCTTTCTCGCTGGCATCGGATGCCCGGAGGACGCTTGTCGCGGCATCGAAGATACTGGTCACTGCTGGATATCCTCCAATCCCTGTCTATGGCTCTTGTCAGATGGCGATCGCGATCAGGACAGCTTTTTTGCTGCATCGAGAACGGCCTCGACATGGCCGGGTACACGAACCTTGCGCCACGCCTCGCGCACGACCCCCTTGCCGTCGATGAGGAACGTCGATCGGTCAATACCCATGTATTTCTTGCCATACATGTTCTTCTCGACCCATGTGCCATAGGCCTCGATCGTTTCACCCTCCGGATCGGAGGCAAGATCGATCCCCAACTCATGCTTTTGCTTGAATTTTTCGTGCTTTGCGACGGTGTCTTTCGAGACGCCGAGTATCGCCGCGCCGGCTTTTTCGAAGTCTTTCGCATGCTCGGTAAAGCCGATCGCCTGCCTGGTGCAGCCCGGCGTGTCGTCTTTCGGGTAGAAGTACAAGACCAGCGTGCGACCGGCATAGTCGGATAATGTCACAGTTTCGCCGTCATCCCTTGCAAGGGTAAATTCAGGTGCCTTGTCGCCGGTTTCCGGTTTGGTCATGCATCATCCTCCACAACATGGTTGATCGATGGTGAGGATATAAGCGGGTCATTTTTCGTGACCAGCTATTGAAAGCGGCGTCACCGGGCGTCAGGGCGATTTTTCGGCAGTTGCGGCATTTCGCCAAGACTGTTTTAGTATCACACAGTTACGTGCTGCGGCACATCTTGCAGCACATTGGGCGGAAACGAATGAAAGCGAAACTGGGCAAAGCTTGTCTCCTCTTTTTCGAGGGTCTGGCAGTGTGCATCGCCTTGCTGGCGGGGCTCGCCTTTTTCGCTCACTGGAAGATTTCCCATGGTGGCCTGTCGCTGAATCTCATGTCTACGCCGCTTGCCTATGCATTCGAGAAACGCCTGAGCGATGGCAGCGATGTCGCGATCGGGACCCTGCGCCTGCAGCGGGATATCGAGGATGGTGAAGGCAAGGCCGGGCCATTGCGGATCGTGGTCGAGGACCTGATGGTCTCCGCCCCGGACGGGCAGGACCTTGTCCAGCTGCCGCAGGTAGCTTTCCGCCTGCGCACGGGCGACCTGATCCGGGGGCGGGCCATGCCGCGCTATGTCGATATCTCCGGCGCTGTCCTTTCGGTAACACGCACAGAGGAAGGCCGGATCGATTTCGGCATCATCCGCCAGCAATCGCAAGAGGATCTGTCCGAGAGCGGCAATTTCATGGAGAGCCTGTTCGGTGAGGATGGCGGCTACGCGCTCGACACATTGTTCGAGGGTGCCGTGCTCAGCGATACGACGGTTACCTTCACCGATAACATGACCGGGCAGGTCTGGCGCACGAGCGGTGCCAAGGCCGAGGTATGGAAGACGACGAGCGGGTTCGAGATGTCCCTCGATGCCCCGTTTCGTGTCGAAGGCGAGGAAGCGTGGCTACGGTTGAATGGGGCCCTGAACGAACGCCGCGAGCAGATGACGCTGAAAGTAACGACCCAGTCGGCACCGGTCTCCAATCTTGTCAGCATGATTGCCGGACGCAGCGCTGGTGAGCGGATCAGCGCGACCCTGTCCGGCAGTCTTGAGGCTACAGCCGACTTTACCGGCGAGATCCAGTCCAGCCGCATCGACCTGACCATGATCGACGGCGACTTGCGTATTGGCGAGATGGCAATACCGATTTCGCAGGTCATGCTGAAGGCGGATTACCTGCCGGAGCGGCGGACCTTTTCCATCGACGAGCTCGATTACGCAATCAGCGGCAATGAAGGAAATCTGCGCGGGTTTGTCAGCCTCGGCGCGGTGGCGGAAGGGGCAGGCCTCGAGCCTGAGGTGATTGAATTCCACCTTGCCGCACAGAACCTCGTCATCGACTTACCGGGCATTACGGCCGAACCGTTGGCGATCAGCGAGAGTGAATTCGCCGGACGATATGATGTGCCGGGACTGCATCTGACCTTCGATGAACTGACGGCCAGCTATTTCGGCGAGACGATTGACGGTTCGCTGCAGGTTTTGCTGCCTCAGGAAGAGGGCCAGTCAACCGGTGTGATCGCCGATGCCACGATCACGGGCACGCTTTCGCCGCAGGAAGTGCTACGTGGCTGGCCGCTGATCCTTGCGCCCGATGCGCGCTTATGGATTGATGAGCAATTGCCGTCGGCCCGCATCAGCAAGATTAATTTTGTGATGGATATGCCGCGCGGCGCAATCAGGCCCGCAACGGCGCTGGGCGAGGAGATGATGACCCTGTCCTTCGCCTTTGACCGGGCAACGGCCTATTACGTGCCGGGCATGACGCCGATCACGGATGCGCGGGGCACTGGTACACTCAAAGGGAATTCCTTCTACCTGTCGACTGACACGGCCCGGATCGGTTCCGTGGCCGTGCCGAAAGGGGAGGTCGACATACCGGCATTCATGCCCGCAGGAGCGCCTGCCTATTTCCGCGCCAGTCTCGATGGCGGCCTGCAGGATATCCTGTCGATCATTGACGAGGAGCCGTTGCGCTTCCTTGAACAGGCTGGCTTTTCGCCCGACCGGTTCGCGGGGAACGCGACGTTCGATTTCGAGCTGATGCGGCCGCAGCTGACCTATGTGCCGGAGGAGGATTACGAATTCTCCGGCTCCGGTACATTTACTGAAGTATTCATAGAAGACATTGTCGGCGCCTATGATGTCGAGAATGCCGATGGCACGCTGGAGCTTGACGAGGCTGGCATGCGAGTTGCCGGCAACGCGTCCCTTGTCGGCTTGCCGGTAGATTATGTGTGGACACGGACCTTCGAGGAAGTGCCGGATATCAACCTGGTTGCGAATGGGACCCTCGATTCTCAAAATGCTGACGATCTGGGCATGTCAGTGCGCCAGTACCTGCGCGGGCAGGTGCCCTTCCGTCTGACGGCGCATCAGACCGGTGACGTCTATGACGACATCTCCCTGAACGCGGATCTGACGGGCGCGCAGATCAGCCTCGATATGCTGAACTATAACAAGCTTGCCGGTGCGCGCGGGGCGCTGGACATCGCGCTGGTGCCGCCGGTCGAGGGTGTGGAGGGCAGCAACTGGGATATTGAAAAGGTCAGTCTCGATACGGAAGACCTCGACATCTTCGCAAGCGCCGAGCTGCAGCCCGATGGCGAGCTGGTCGAGGCATCGGTTCAGCGCCTGTTTATCCGGGACCGCGCGGACCTGCGGATCGGACTTGCCCGCCAAGGGGACACGATCGCCGCGAATATCCAGGGGGGCTATGCCAATATCGACCTGTTCGGCGACAATCTGTTCACTGGCAGCGGTGGCGGTGATGACAGTGGCTCCATGATGCCCGAGGATGTGCGCCTGTCGGTCAAGCTCGACCGGCTGGAGCTGAACAAGGGGGTCGTCGTCAATGGCTATGATGCGCTACTGTCTCGTTCCGGCGGCAGCTTGCGTGATGTGGCAATGTCAGGCGATTTCGAGGAGCAGGGCGCCTTCGTCGTAACGCTGGAAAACAGCGAACAGAATATCGGCCGCGAGCTTGTGGTGGAGACGGACAATCTCGGCGCTGTTGCAGGCGGGCTGTTCGACATCTCCTCGATAAAAGGCGGTACAGCGGCCTATCGTGCGACCCTGCTGACTGATGGGCCGGTCGCCGGTACACTGACGGCACAGGATTTCCGCGTCGCCAATGCGCCGCTGATCGCGCGGCTTCTCTCCGCCGGGTCGCTGACCGGGTTGTCGGATATTCTGTCGGGTGAAGGTATCGAGTTTACCGAAGTCATCGCCGACGTTCAGTATGATGAAGGCGAGATGAGTATCATCGATGCCCGCGCCACCGGCCCGTCGCTCGGCGTGTCTGTTGGCGGCAATGTCGATTTTGCCGATGACTCTTTCGATATCAATGGTGCGGTCGCGCCAGCCTATGGGGTCAATTCCATGCTCGGGAACATTCCGGGCTTCGGTGAATTGCTGGTTTCGCGCAAGGGCGAAGGCGTCGTTGCGTTCTCCTACATGATCGATGGGCCGGTCGCGGGCCCGACGGTCACGGTGAACGCGCTGTCCCTGTTCACCCCCGGAATCTTCCGGCGCATTTTCGAGCCAATCCGAGGGGGGCAGCCATCGACGGCTGAATTGCTGGAAGAGGCTGTGCTGGCCGCTGAAGAGCAGGCCGCGAATGCGGGCGCGAAAAGACAATACACGGCCAGTGCAGAGCAGATGAAGCTGCTGCGCGACAATCTCTCGGTCTTCCGGGAGCAACTGGAACAGACCGGCGAGTACTGACCCCTGCCGGTCCGGGGTTTCTAACTCGCGACCTTGACGAGCGCGTGCTTCTTCTTGCCGATGGAAAGCTTGATCGCACCATCCCTGACATCATCCGTACCCAGAGGGCGCTCCTCCGACAGGGCTTCGTCATTGACCTTCAGGGCACCGCCCTTGATGTGACGACGGCCTTCGCCCTTGGAGGCGATGAGGCCCGTTTCCAGGAATGGATCGAGCAGGGGCAGGCCTTCGGCCAGCGCAGAGGCAGCGACATTGACAGATGGCAAATTGCCGGCGGACGAGCCCTCCTCGAAGGTGCGCCGGGCGGTCTCGGCGGCGTCTTCCGCAGCCTCGCGCCCGTGCAGCATGGCGGTGACCTCCGTTGCCAGCACCTTCTTGGCCTCGTTGATCTCGGCCCCTTCGAGTGCGGCAAGGCGGCGGA
Organism: Aquisalinus luteolus; assembly: GCF_009712425.2. Classification (GTDB taxonomy): domain Bacteria; phylum Pseudomonadota; class Alphaproteobacteria; order Caulobacterales; family Parvularculaceae; genus Aquisalinus; species Aquisalinus luteolus. The sequence continues at coordinate 1,646,222 of NZ_VCJR02000001.1, read as the reverse complement.
CCTCGTCCATCGGCATGGCGGTGAAGAGCGCCAGCATGCGCCCGACATCGGCATCTTCCGTGTTGCGCCAGTATTGCCAGTAATCGTAAGGCGAGAGCATGTCCGCGTTCAGCCAGATGGCACCGCCCTCTGTCTTGCCCATTTTCTTGCCTGAGGCGGTGGTCAATAGCGGCGTGGTGACGCCGAAGACCTGCTCGGAATCATCGCCGGCGGCAGCGGCGACACGGCGGCATAGCTCGACACCGTTGACGATATTGCCCCACTGGTCCGAACCGCCCATCTGCAGGACGCAGCCATAGCGTTTCTGCAGCTCCAGGAAGTCATAGGCCTGCATCAGCATGTAGTTGAATTCCAGGAACGTCATCGGGCTTTCACGCTCCAGCCGCAGCTTGACGCTATCGAAGGCCAGCATACGGTTGATCGTGAAGTGCACGCCGTAATCGCGCAGGAACTCGACATAGCCGAGCTGCGACAGCCAGTCGTCATTATTGACCATGACGGCTTCACCGTTGCCGTCTCCAAAGGTCAGGAATTTCTTGAAGACCTGCTTGATGCCGGTGATGTTGCGCTCGATATCGGCATCGGTCAGCAGCTTGCGCTGTTCGTCCTTGCCAGTCGGGTCGCCGACCTTGGTCGTGCCGCCGCCCATCAGGGCGATCGGCCGGTGACCGGTCTGTTGCAGCCAGTAGAGCAGCATGATCTGGACAAGCGAGCCGGCATGAAGGCTCGTTGCCGTCGCATCGAAGCCGATATAGCCGGTGATCGATTCCTTCGCCGCAAGGGCGTCCAGCGCCTCAAGGTTGGTACCTTGGTGGATGAAGCCGCGCTCGCTCAGGATGCGCAGGAAATCGGATTTGAACTCGCTCATTATCTTGCCTTCCGGAATGATCCGGATGGCTATAGGCGATACCGGCTGGCAGGTCCAGAACGTGTGTTGCCGTTGAACAAGCCTGTCAGTTCTCCAGAGAGACCGACAGCTTGTAGGGCAGGTAGAGCGTCAGCTCCATTGGCCCGGCGCGCTCCCAGCGGACAACCTGTTCGAGGCCTGCGATCTCCGTCTCCGTGCCTTCCAGCGTACCGGCGGTCTGACGGGCATAGGCGAGAATGGCGGCGAGCAATTCCGGCCGGTAGCGCTCGACATTGCGCACGGAGAGCTGGACTTCTTCACCCGACAGGAACTCCGTCCGGCCCTGCAGCCTGATCGTATCGACGAAATCTTCGATGAGTTCTTCCGCCTGATCGAGAGTGGAGAAACTGTCCGTCACCGGCGTCTTGATGGTGACAGAGAGCATGCTGGTGTCCGTCCGGCCATACTGGGACGTGAAATTGTCCGGATCGACCTTGTCGAATGGCCGCGGGAAATAGAGCGTGTCGTAATTGTCGTCATATTCTTCGATGATGGAGAGCTCGATATCGGAGCGCCGGTCAGCCTTGGCGATGAGGTCTTCCAGTGTGCCGGTCAATTCACGCAGGCGGGTTGCCCTGTCGCGGGTGTCGCAGACGATGGAATAGGTTTTCAGGACGAAGTCCGCATCCCGGGTCAGGGTCACTGCCGGAATGATGTCGGCCTCGTAGCGCGACAGGCGGGTGCCGGTCACGACGATCTCATCGCTCTGGGCATTGGCAGGCATATGGAAGGGGATAATGGCTGTGATAACAGCTGATATCAGGCACGCTCTCATTGTCTTCCTCCCGCGGAACATTTTACAGTCATTCTATCACTTCCGCAGGGACCAGCAATCGATATGAGCCTGACAGAACGCATCATGACAGCGATCGGCCTGATGAGCGGTACATCGCTCGACGGGATCGATGTGGCCGTGCTCAGGACTGACGGGCACAAGATCCACGACTGGGGTCCGGTGCTGAGTTACCCCTATGAGCGCGATACCAAGATCTGGGTGCGCCGGGCGATCAAGGCTGCTTTGGAGGGGCGGGAAGGCGGCGAGGAAATCGCCAAGGCCGTCAGCGAAGTGACGACGTCCCATATCAAAGCCGTTCAGAAGTTGATGGAACAGAACCATCTGTCCCGCGACGAGATCGACGTGATCGGTTTTCACGGCCAGACGATCCTGCACCGGCCGCCGCTGGACAGTGCCAGCAAGGGCCGGACATGGCAGATCGGCTCTGGCGATGTGATGGCGAAGGAATTGCGCATCGACGTCGTCGACCAGTTCCGCATGGCAGACATGGCTGCAGGCGGTGAAGGCGCGCCGCTGGCACCGGCCTATCATGCGGCTCTGGCCAAGAGCCTTGAGCACGACCAGCCGCTCTGTGTACTGAATCTAGGTGGCGTATCGAACCTGACTTTCATTCCGGCGGGCGCAAACCCGGCCGACATGGTCGCGTTCGATTGTGGACCGGGTAATGGCCTCGTCGACCAGTGGGTCGACCTTAAGACCGGCGAGGCGATGGACACGGACGGGGCTCTGGCCGCCGCAGGAACGGTCGATGAAGATACCGTCCGTCTGATGGCGCTGAACCCGTATCTGCGCCGCAAGCCACCGAAATCCCTCGACCGCTATGATTTCAAATATGACGCCGTGAAAGAGATGAGCGTCGAAGATGGCGCGGCGACGCTGACGGCGTTCACCGCGGAATGCATCAAGCGCTCCGTTGCCCTGCTGCCCGCGGAACCCGCCGAGTGGATCGTTGTCGGTGGCGGACGGCACAACCCGGTTCTCATGGAGATGCTGGCCGAGCGGCTGGATGCGCCGGTCCGGCCAGCAGAGGATGTCGGCTGGCGCGGCGATCATCTGGAAGCGGAATGCTTCGCCTATCTCGCCGTGCGCTCCCTGAAGAAACTACCGCTCAGCTGGCCGAAGACGACGCGGGTGCCCCACGCCCTGACCGGCGGGCATCACCATCACGCGCCTTGGAAATAGCCCTCTTTGACTGCATGCCGAAGAAGGGGCGCAGGATGACGGAACGGCGGATCGCTTCTGCCCCGATCAGGCAGCCGAGAATGGTGGCGACTGATACCAGCAGGAATTCCAGCCCGGCAGGCAGTGACATCTCTGCCAGATAATATCCGGCAGCGACGGTGATCGTCTGGTGCAGAATATACCAGCCGAAAATCATGTTGGTCATATACGCCCGCGCCGGGCTGTCGTGATTGAGAAAGCGCTGCCCGAGGCCGAGAATGGCGAGGATCGCCCACCAGGCATAGAGAACGCGCAGGGTGCGGATTGCAGCGAGTGCTACCGGCTGGTCGAGCAGTGTCTCAAACACGTCGTCCTGCCAGAAATGGCTGAAGATCAGGGCACTGATGAGGACAAGGCCCAGCGTGACCGGCAGCGCCTTGCGCACGGCACGCCAGAAGCCCTCATTCTTCGCCAGAACGAAGCCGAGCAGCAGGATGGTCAGCGAATTGGCGTGATTGGCCCAGTCCCAGATGAGGTCGTGGGTCGTCTCGAACCGGGTGACCAAGGTGAAGCGATAGAGAATGAAGGGCAGGGCCGGAACGATGAGGAGGAGCGGCCATGCCTTTCGGGGCAAGCGCTCAATCAGCAGGGAGAGAGCCCTGAGTGGCTTGATCAGCAAGACCACGATCCATGTGTAGACCATCAGATAGACGACATACCAGAGATGGTTCCAGGTCGGCACGATCAGCTGCCAGCGCTCCATCACCGCCGGATCGAAACTGAGATAGTCGGCATAGAAGGCGCCGAAGCCTGCCTCTATAACGCCGGCCTGACGCAGCTGAAAATAGCTCTGCGGCGCGACGACCACAGCCATGCCGAAGAGGATCGGCAGGATCAGGCGGAGGGTGCGCTTGCCCGTGAAGCGGCCAAGGGTGCCCCTGTCGGTCACGTATCTAAGGGCGATGCCGGAAATAAGAAAGAGAAGCGCCAGCCGCCACGCATTGACCAATTGCATTATAAATTCCGGCGCGGTGCCGGCATGGGGGCTTTTCACATGCCAGTCCCACGTCACGTAGAACATGCCGATGTGATAAAAGATGAGGATGGCAAACGCGATGACGCGCAGCCAGTCAAGATCGTAGCGGCGACTGCTGCCGTCAGGGGCAGTGGTGGACGGGTTGGTGAGGGACATCAGGCTTCTCCTTTTGGCCTATCTCATCCCGGCGCATTTTTCCTGTCATTCCCTCCGGGGCAGGAAACGGGCCGCAGGGGCGACAAGCGGTCGATGCCGCTCGTCAGGGGCGGATTTTGGGGCTCATGGGACGAATGACAGGTCTCGTGGGGCGAAATTCTCCTGCTTTTTCTTGCCCAATCCAGCCAACCCGCGCGATTATCCGGACAATGAGTGAGCAGAGACATCATCCCCAGCTAGAGGCCGAGCAGGCGCGTGACCGGCGCACGGACATGTGGGCGTGGCTCGCGGTGATTATCATCACGCTGGGGTTCTTCCTCGTCGATATCGTCTCGGAAATGACTGACGGCACCTATGCCGGCGACCCGGCGCGCTGGCACCAGTTCGTGTTCTTCGACGGCTCCAGCATCGTTGTCCTGTTCGCTCTTTTTCCAGTCCTGCTGTGGCTGACCCGGCGCTGGCCGCTGTCGCTGCAGGAGTGGAAGTCTGTCCTGCCGATCTATGCGCTGGCATCCGTCGGCTGGTCGGGGTTGCATATTGCGGGCATGGTCACGATCCGGAAGGTGCTCTATCCGGTCCTGTTCGAAGGCCAGTACAGCTTCAGCCGCGCAGGCGGGTTCTGGCTGGAACTGCTGTATGAGTATCGCAAGGACCTGCTGACCTTCATCCTCTATCTTGCCGTCATCTATGCCTTCCGCCACATGGCCGAGCTGCGCCGTGAGGTGGAGACGGCGCGGGCAGAGGCGGGCCGGTCGAGCCGCATCACGCTGAAAAGCGGTGGCAGCATGATCTTTCTCGATGCCCATGCGGTCGACTGGGCCCGGGCAGCGGGAAATTACGTCGAGATCAGCGCCGGCGGGAAGATGCATCTGGCCCGCATCACCCTGACGGCGCTCGATGAACAATTGCAGGCGTCAGGCGCGGACATCGTCCGTACCCACCGGTCATGGCTGGTGAACAAGGCTCGCCTGCGGGAAGTCAGGCCGACCGGCGATGGCGACCAGATCGCTATCCTGCAATTCGGTGAGGAAGTGCCGGTCAGCCGCCGCTATCGGGATGCTCTGTCACTGTCTTGATTCCGCAGCCGCCTTTTTGGCCTGAAAATCGTCATACAGAACTTTGTAGGCCGCTGTGCATCGGGCCGTATCAGCCGCGCCGTTGGCTCGCCAGAAATAATACTGGGTCGATGTATCCTGCGAGAAATAGGCTGAGAAGCGGGCATAGGCCGTGTTGTAAGCCGTATTTCCGGCGACGACATCTATATTCGGATTGGCCCAGTTGATGGCCGGTTTGCCGGCCTCGATCGTGTCCTTCAGCTTTTGTCCGCTCGCGATGGAATTCTCCAGGGCGCTCACCGTGGTGGCCTTGCCCTGCGACCGCGCCGTCGTCAGGATGCGGTTGGCAAGCGCTATACTGCCATCCACGGTGCCCTCACAGCCGCGCATGGTGTTGTAGGCAGTCTGGATCTCTGCCGGGGCTGCGAATGCCTGACTGGCAAGCAGGCTTGCTGCAAGGACGGCACATTTGAATAATCTGATCATGATAACCTCCCGTCGGCATATTAAAGGTCATAGGCCCCGACGCCCAATCCCCTGTTCAGGGCATGAGCGTAGGCACGGAAAGTCAGGCGAACTTCAGGCTAGTTGGCGTTCAAGACCTTGGTTGAGATGAGCTAGTACAGGATTTCCTCTGCCTTTTCGACGAGGAAATTGAAGGGCGGGGCGCAGGCCTCGGGGTTCAAGCCACCGACTTCGGACCATTGCGTAACCCGCTCGGTGATCTCCACCTCATACAGGTAATCAAACTTGGTGATCTGCTCGTCGTAAAATGCGTCCGCCAATTCCATGTCAATGTCAGGGAAAGCCAGCTCGAACAGTTCATAGCCATCGCTGAACCTATCCTGATTGGCATAAAGCGCCTGAAGCATCGTGTCGGCTTTATCAGAGATTTCCGTATTGTCCGACCTGATCGCATCTGTAAAAATTTGAAGACCGAGATTGATGCTGGCATCGAGAGTGCCAGAGCAGGCGCTAAAGGTATTGTAGGCGTCCTGAATTTCCTGCGTCACGGCTCCAGCCGGCAGGGTGGTGAGGCCGGCACAGCAAGCTGTCAGTGTGGTGAGTAAACGCTTCATAACATCTCCGCCAAAGCCCTTTATACGGGCAATGGCGGATAGTGTCCGAAGTGCACCTGTCCGGCAAGATGCTTTTTATGCGTCCTGCTTTTCGGCGATCCACTCATCGACACGGCGCTCGAGGATTTCCAGCGGAACAGGCCCAGCGGTGAGGATGCGGTCATGGAATTCGGCAATGTCGAAATCCTCGCCGAGGGCATTCTGAGCGCGGCCACGCAGTTCCAGCAGCTTGTTCATGCCGATTTTGTAGGCGGTGGCCTGGCCCGGATAGACGATATAGCGCTCGATCGCCTTGACGCAGTCACCCTCAGGGTTCGGCGTGTTTTCGATCAGATAGTCGATCGCTTCCTGCATCTCCCAGCCTTTGGAGTGCAGGCCTGTATCGACGACGAGGCGGGCAGCACGCCACAGCTCCATGGCTAGGCGGCCGAAATCCGAATAGGGGTCTTCGTAGAAACCGAGATCCTTGCCTAGATATTCGGAGTATAGTCCCCAGCCTTCCGTATACGCCGTGAAGCCGCCGAACTGGCGGAACTTCGGCAGGCCTTCCATCTCGATCTGGATCGCCCGCTGCATGTGGTGCCCCGGGATCGCTTCATGATAAACGAGCGCCTCCAACTGGTAGGTCGGCATCTGGCCCATATCGGCGAGGTTGGCGTAGAAAATGCCGGGGCGGGAGCCATCGGGCGCAGGCTGGTTATAGAACGCCTTGCCGGCGGCACGCTCGCGGAACGGCTCGACCCGGCGCACCTCGACCGGGGCTTCCGGCAGGGTGACGAAGAGATCGGGCAGGCGCGGGCGGATATTGTCCGTATAGCCTCGGGCAAGTTCCAGATACGCTTCGCGGCCTTCATCCGTGTTCGGCAGGTAGAATTGCTCGGCTGTGCGCATATAGTCGAAGAAGTCCTGCAGCGTGCCGTCGAAGCCGACCTCGGCCATGATCGCGCGCATCTCTTCATGGATGCGGGCGACCTCCGACAGGCCAAGCTCGTGGACCTCGTCTGCCGTCATTTCAGTGGTGGTGTAGTTCTCCAGCAGGACTGCGTAATAGGCATCGCCGTTTTTGCCGCCATTCGGTCCGCCAACGCCGTAATTGCCCTCGACAGTCTCGCCAACGGCATTCACGCGGGCGATGAAGTCCTGATACGCGGTCTCGACCTCCGGCAATGTGCCGAGCAGGTCTTCCATCAGCTGGGTCTTCACCTCGTCGCTGGCGTCGAGATCTTCCAGCTTCGACTTGAAGGCGGCGAGGATCGGCGAGTCATCGCCATTGTCGAAGGGCGCTCCGGTGATGACGTTGCGGGCCGCCTCGGCGATCAGCGGATAGGAAAATTCCGGCAGGGTGTAGCCGTTCTTGCCGCCGGCCTCGACCTGGCTCCCAGCCTGATCGAGCACGGTATCGATATTGGAGACGCGCAGGATGTAGTTGCGGGCATCCTCGACCGTTTCGATCTTGTGGTAGTTGGCAAGGAAGACGGGGATCGAGGAATGAATGCCGCGGAACTGCGACAGCGGGAAGCGGTGCTTGCGGAAATCGTCGAGCGCCAGTTCCTGTTGCAGGTCATAGAGGAAGAGGTCGTAGTTGAGCTTGCCTTCTTCGCTCAGGGCATCGCGCTGGAACTCTGATGTCAGCTCCAGCATCTGGCGTTCTAGCAGGTCGCGGCGGCGATTGGCGGCGGCGGGCGTGCGCTCGTCCCACTGGTCCATCATCGTCTTGCGGCCGTAATAGGTCTGGCTTTCCGGCGACAGGGCGAGCTGTTCTTCCCAGGCGTTATCGAGGAAAACGACGAGGTCTGCGTCCAGTTGCTCGCTCCACATTTGCTGCTGGCCGGCTGGCGGCGTCTCCTGCGCCGGTTGTTCCTTCGCAGTGGGTTGGCTGCAGGCAGCCAGCATCATCAGGGCAGCGCCCGCCAGGAAATGCGTCTTCATGTCGTCTCCGTCACTAAAACCTTCCCCCCAGAATGAACCGGTTTGCGCCCGGACCGGAAGACCCGGGCGCAGTTTGATCTAGTCGAAATATTCTCCCTCGGGCGGTTGCTGCAGACGCCTGTCGAGATAGCCCTCGGCGACTTTCATGTAGTCCTCCAGATTAGCCTCGAAGAAATGGTCCGCGCCGGGCACCATGGCAAATTCGACCTTGCGGCCTTTCTGGGTGCGGGTCTTGGCGACCATGTCTTCTGTCTCCTGCCATGGGCAGATCCGGTCATTCTCGCCATGGATGACGATGCCGGATGACGGGCAGGGCGCAAGGAAGGTGAAGTCGTAGAGATTGGCGCAGGCCGAAGCCGAGATGAAGCCGACGATCTCCGGCCGACGCATCAACAGCTGCATGCCGATCCACGAGCCGAAAGAGAAACCGGCGACCCAGACGAAGGGCGCGTTCGGGTTCAGTGACTGCAGGTAATCGAGCGCGGTTGCGGCATCGGACAGCTCGCCTTGGCCCTGATCATATTCGCCCTGGGAACGGCCAACGCCGCGGAAATTGAAGCGCAGTACGGCAAACCCGCGGCGGGCGAACATGTGATACATCTCGTAGCACAGCTTGTTGTTCATGGTGCCGCCGAACTGGGGGTGGGGATGCAGGATCAGTGCGATCGGCGCATTTTCCCCTTTTCCCTTCTGATAACGGCCTTCAAGGCGGCCTTCCGGACCGGCAAAAATTACTTCTGGCATGATTGAAACTTACCTGCGCGGCTGGTGAGAGGCGATAGCCTGACTGACCCGGTCAGGATTGGGGGTGACATAGCCCGAAAACTCGCTCATAAGCCGCTGGTTAATGTTGACTGTTCTGGTCAGGTTTCCTACATCCCGATCAAGGAAGAGCAGGGTGAAGCTGGTGCTATACCACGTTTTTTCCCGATTTCCACAAAAGACGGACAAGACGCACATTAAAGGAGTGTCCAGCAGATGAAACTGACCGCGAAAGCGCGCTATGCCGTGACGGCCTTGGCCGATATCGCCGCCTTTGGCGATGACGGGCCGGTGGCGCTGTCCGATATCGCGGCGCGTCAGGTAATCTCGGCGACCTTCCTGGAGCAGCTGTTCGCCAAGCTTCGCAAGGCCGGACTGGTCGAGAGCCGCCGCGGTGCGACTGGCGGTTACGTACTGACTGCCGCGCCCGCGGAGATCCGCGTGTCGGATATTGTCCGCGCGGTCGACGAGCCGATCCGCACCACCGCCTGTCAGCCGGGCGAGCATATCGGCTGCGCGGGGACGACAGCCCGCTGCCTGACCCATGACCTGTGGGACGAACTGGGCCGCCATATCGACGTCTTCCTGTCCTCGGTCACGCTGGCTGATATCACCGACAAAAAGGTGCTGGGCCGGGCCATGGTGGGTGAGCCGATCGAGGCGCTGGAGGTGGTGAAATGAGCCGACTTTTCCTCGACCATAATGCAACAACGCCGATCAAGCCTGCCGTGAAAGAGGCGATGATCGCGGCCATGGACGCCGGCAACCCGTCCTCCGTCCATGAAGAGGGCCGCAAGGCCAAGGCGCTGGTCGAGGCGGCCCGCGCCGATATCGCCGCTGCCTGCGATGCGCCGAAGGAGGGGATCATTTTCACCTCCGGCGGCACCGAGGCGATCAACATGGCGCTTTATGGCATGGCCCGTCGCGAGAAGGAGCCGGTGACCCGGCTGATCGTGTCCGGCATCGAACATAACGCGACCCTGCGCTGCGCCCGCGCGCTGGAAGCGGAAGGCCTCGCTCTGGAAATTATACCAACGCTCGCCGATGGCCGTTCCGATACGGACTGGCTGAAATCCCGCCTCGCGGACTATGACCCTGAAAAGGAAGGCGTTTTCATGGTTTGCCTGATGCTGGCGAACAATGAAACCGGCGTCATTCAGGACGTTTCCGGCGTCACCTCGGCTATCTTTGCCAAGGGCGGTTACCTGTTCGTCGATGCGGTGCAGGCATTTGGTAAAATGCCGATCAGTTTCAATAACTTGCAAGCTGATCTTCTGTCCGTCTCGGCGCACAAGATCAACGGCCCGAAAGGCGCCGGCGCGCTGCTGACCAAGCCCGCCGTGCCTCTCGCGCCGCTGGTGCGTGGCGGCGGGCAGGAGATGAGCCGCCGGGCCGGGACAGAGGGCATCATCACCATTGCCGGGTTTGCCGCCGCGGCGCGGGAGATCGATATCGATGGCGCCAAGCGCCTCGAAGCGATCCGCGACAGGATCGAGGCCGGGCTTAAGCAGATGGATATTCCGGGGCTGAAGATCTTCGGCGAGAACGCGCCGCGTGTGCCGAACACGACCTGTTTCGCCGGACCGGGCTTCCGGGCCGAGACCCAGATCATGGCCCTCGACCTCGCCGGGATCGCGATCTCGGCAGGCTCTGCCTGTTCCTCCGGCAAGGTGACGGCGAGCCATGTCACGACCGCCATGGGCGCGAGCCCACAGGAAGCGGAATGCTCGATCCGGGTCTCGCTGGGATTTGATACGCCGGACGATGCGGCAGAAATATTTCTGAAGGAATGGAGCGCGGCTTATGCCCGCGCCACAAAACGCGCCACGGCCGTCTCGGCCACAACGGCAGCGTAAAGGACGATTGAGATGTCACAGGTAAAAGAAACAGTCGTGAAGGAAGGGATCGACCAGGCCACGGTCGACGTGACCCGAGAGCTGGAGACCTACAAGCACGGCTTCATTACCGATATCGAGACCGAGAAGGCGCCAAAGGGCCTGAACGAGGACACGGTGCGCTTCATCTCCGCCAAGAAGGAAGAGCCGCAATGGATGCTCGACTGGCGGCTGGAGGCGTTCAAGCGCTGGCAGGAGATGGAGGAGCCGACCTGGGCCCACGTCAAATATCCGGCCATCGACTATCAGGACCATTATTACTACGCCGCGCCGAAGACCGGCTCGAAATATGAGTCCATCGACGACGTGCCGCCGGAAATCCTCGCCGATTTCGAGAAGCTCGGCATTCCGCTGAAGGAAGCCGAAGTGCTGCTCGGCGTCGAGGGCGCTGGCCAGACACCGGGCGAGGCACGCACCGATGCAGGTGTTGGCGGCGAAGGCACCGCCAAACAGAAGGTCGCCGTCGATGCGGTGTTCGATAGCGTGTCCGTCGCCACCACCTTCAAGAAGGAGCTGGAGAAGGCGGGCGTCATCTTCATGTCGATTTCCGAGGCTATCCGCGAGCACCCCGAGCTGGTGAAGAAATATATCGGCTCGGTCGTGCCAACGTCGGATAATTTCTTCGCGACGCTGAACTCGGCGGTCTTCTCCGACGGCACTTTTGTATACGTCCCGCCCGGCGTGCGCTGCCCGATGGAACTGTCGACCTATTTCCGCATCAACGAGGCCAATACCGGCCAGTTCGAGCGCACGCTGATCGTCGCCGACAAGGGCGCTTACGTCTCCTACCTCGAAGGCTGCACCGCGCCGATGCGCGACGAGAACCAGCTGCACGCTGCCGTCGTGGAACTGGTCGCGCTGGAGGATGCCGAGATCAAATATTCCACCGTCCAGAACTGGTATCCCGGCGACAAGGACGGCAAGGGCGGTATCTATAATTTCGTGACCAAGCGCGGCGACTGCCGCGAGGCGCGATCCAAGATTTCGTGGACGCAGGTCGAGACCGGCTCCGCCGTGACCTGGAAATACCCGTCCTGCATCCTGCGCGGCGACAACTCGGTCGGCGAGTTCTATTCGATCGCCATCACCAACAATCATCAGCAGGCCGATACCGGCACCAAGATGATCCATCTGGGCAAGAACACGACGAGTCGGATCATCTCCAAAGGGATCGCCGCCGGCTTCTCCGACCAGACCTATCGCGGGCTCGTCTCGGTGCACCGCAAGGCATCGGGCGTGCGCAATTTCACGCAATGCGACTCGCTGCTGATCGGCGACCAGTGCGGCGCCCACACCGTGCCTTACATTGAGGCGAAAAACTCCAGCGCCGTGCTGGAGCACGAGGCGACGACCTCGCGCCTGTCGGAGGACCAGCTGTTCTACTGCATGCAGCGCGGCCTGAACGAGGAAGAAGCGGTGTCGCTTCTGGTAAACGGTTTCTGCAAGGACGTTCTGCAGCAGCTGCCGATGGAATTTGCCGTCGAAGCCCAGAAATTGCTCGAGGTCAGCCTCGAGGGGAGCGTCGGGTGATGCTGAACCCGCTAAGAAAATTTGATTGTGGCGTCGCAGAGAAATTAGGCTGCTATGTTTATCGGTACGTACACCCTGAAAGCGGTGATACTTTTTATATCGGTAGAGGGCAACACGATAGAGTATTCCAGCATCTTGCCGATACTGAAAAAGCTATGCGGCTTGGCAAAACTTTGACCAGAAAAGAACAAGCCATTTCGGATGTTTGGGCATCAGGCAAAAACGTACACATCGTAATACAACAGCATTCGCTTTCGGATAATGAGGCGCGAGCAGTCGAGACGGCTCTTATTGATTTATATCCTTTGGCCATGAACGAGCGGAAAGGTGATCGCGATCGCAAATATGGCGCAAGTGATGTGGGAGAGCTAAACGCAGCCTTGTCACCGGAAGAGATTAAAATCGACTTCCCATGTATCGTTGTTTATCCGCGTGCCCGTTTTGCCGAAGCTAGGCCTACTAAGTTCAGTCTTATTGATGCGGATAAGTTATATGAAGTGTCCCGTTCTTCTTGGGTTTGTGATCCAACCAAAGAAAATAGAAGAAACATTCAGTTTGCTGTGAGTTTTGCCAATGGGGTCATCCGTGAAATTTACGAAATCACTAATTGGCATCAAGTTCAGTCTGAAAATAATCGGCGTAGATGGGAGTTTAATGGACTTCCAAGTTCTCAGTATCGAGAGTTTATAGGTAAGCGCTGGACGCCATTTGATGTAAGTTCACAGTGGCAATGTAAATGGTTGAATGAGAAAGATGCTTTGGGTCCGCCAGTTCCAGTTTTTAATATCGAAGGTGCAAGACTATGCTGAAAATCGAAAACCTGCACATCACCGTCGATGAGACGGAAATTCTCAAAGGGCTGTCGCTGGAGGTTCCGGCGGGTGAGGTTCATGCCATCATGGGGCCGAACGGTTCCGGCAAGTCGACCCTGTCCTATGCCATTACCGGGCGCGAGGATTACGAGGTCACCCATGGCGACATTACCCTCGACGGCGAAAGCCTGCTGGAGATGGACCCGAACGAACGGGCGGCCAAGGGCCTGTTCCTGTCGTTCCAGCATCCGCTGGAAATCCCGGGTGTCGCGACGATGAATTTCATCCGCACTGCCCTCAACGCCCAGCGCAAGGCGCGGGGCGAGAACGAAGTAACCGCCGCCGACTTCCTGCGCGCGATCCGCGAGAAGGCGAAGATCGTCGGCCTGTCGGACGAGAAATTGAAGCGCCCGTTCAATGTCGGCTTTTCCGGCGGCGAGAAGAAGCGCATGGAAATGCTGCAGATGGCGATGCTGGAGCCGCGCTTCGGCATTCTCGACGAGACGGATTCCGGCCTCGATATCGACGCGCTGAAAATGGTCGGCGAGGTCGTCAACGAGATGCGCGATGGCTCGCGCGGGTTCCTCGTCATCACCCACTATCAACGCCTGCTCGACTATGTGAAGCCGGACCGCGTGCATGTGCTCGCCGGTGGCCGCATCGTGGAGAGCGGCGGGCCGGAGATCGCCCGCGAGCTCGAAGAGCATGGTTATGACAAATATATTCAGAGTGCCGCATAAATCATGAGACCAAACCACCAGTTCACGGAATTCGAGAAAGCGCTGATTGCCTCGATGCCTGCAGAAGGCAGCGAGGTGGGCACTATCCTGTCCGATACCGGCCTGCCGTCGCGCCGCGACGAGCGCTGGAAATGGACCGATGTGCGCGCCGCCCTGCGCGAGGAAAAGCAGCCTTCAGTGCAGTCCGTCTCGTCCCGCGCGCCGCTGCTGGCGCTTGACCAGCCGATCGAATTCCTGTTCGCCAATGGCCATCTGTCCCAGGCTCCTGCAAGCCTGCCCGACGGCGTGACGCTGTCGCGCGGCGGCGGCTATCCACTGTTCCGGGAAAACCTGCCGAATATCGCGACGGAAAAGGCCGAGGCGACTTATGTGCTGACTGTGTCGGGCAAGCTCGACCGCCCGATCCATCTGCGCTTCCTGTCCGAGGGCAGCGGCATGCACCATACCAGCGTGCAGGTCGTGCTGGAGGAGGGCGCCGAGGCGAGTGTCGTGGAAAGCCTCGAAGGCGGCGAGGACGCGTGGTTCGCCAATGGTGTCATGCGCTTTACTCTGGCCAAGGGCGCGAGCCTTGAACGGCTGATCCTTCAGCAGGCGAATGATGACGCCGTGCAGGTGCACTTCGCCATGGCCAATCTGGCCGCTGAGGCGAACTTCACGCAAGGTACGCTCGGCTTCGGCTCGAAACTGTGCCGGCTGGAGACGCAGGTGCTGCATGAGGGCGAGGGCGCCCGGGCCGTGCTCAACGGGGCTTACCTGCTTTCCGGACGCCGCCATCTCGATAACACCACCGATGTCGGCCACACGGTGCCCGGCTGCGTGACCGAGGAGCTGTACAAGGGTGTGCTCGCCGACAAGGGGCGCGGCGTGTTCCAGGGCCGGTTCTATGTCGCCAAAGATGCGCAACAAACCGATGCCCGCATGGCGCATAACGCGCTGCTCCTGTCCGACGAGGCGGAGGTCGACGCCAAGCCGGAGCTGATGATCTATGCGGATGATGTTCAGTGTGCCCATGGCAATACCGCCGGGGCGCTCGACACAGAGGCGCTGTTCTATATGCGCCAGCGTGGCCTGACCGAGGCACAGGCCCGCGCCATGCTGGTGCAGGCTTTCGTCGCTGAGGCGTTCGAGCATATCTCTGACGACGACGTGAAAGCCCGCCTGACGGCGCTGATCGAGACGTGGCTGGATCAGCAGACTGATGGAGGAACGCGATGAGCTTCGACGTCACATCCTTCCGCGCGCAGTTCCCGATCCTGAAGACCGAGATTTACGGTAAGCCGCTGGCCTATCTCGACAATGCAGCCTCGGTACAAAAGCCGCAGATCGTCATTGACCGGATCAATGAGGTGCTGACCGGTGGCTACGCCAATGTCCATCGCGGGCTGCATTACCTGTCGAACAAGGCGACGGCGGATTACGAAAAGGCGCGCGACAGCGTTGCTAAATACGTCAACGCCGCTGACCGTGACGAAATCGTCTTCACCGCCGGCGGCACGGACGCGATGAACCTCGTCGCGCAGTCGCTGGGTGCCCCCTCTGACAGTAAATGGCATATAGGCGAGGGCGACGAGATCATCCTCTCCGTCATGGAGCATCATTCCAACATCGTGCCTTGGCACCTCTTGCGCGAGCGCAAGGGTGCGGTGATCAAATGGGTCGATGTCGACGATGACGGCAATATCGACCTTGAGGCGTTCAGGGCACACTTCACCGAGCGTACCAAGATCGCGTCCATCACCGGCCTGTCCAACGTGCTGGGTGCAACGCCGCCTATTAAAGAGATGGCCGCCATCGCCCATGAGCATGATGCGCTGTTCATGACCGATGGCTGCCAGCATGCCGTACACGGACCGGTGGACGTGCAGGCGCAGGGCATCGATTTCTATGTCCTGACCGGGCACAAGATCTATGGGCCCAATGGCATCGGCGCGCTGTATGGCCGCAAGGAGGTTCTCGCGACCATGCCGCCTTTCCGTGGCGGCGGCGAGATGATCGACACAGTCAGCATGGAAGAGGTCACCTATAACGATCCCCCGCACCGGTTCGAGGCGGGCACGCCGCCGATCACCGAGGCGATCGCGCTGGGCGCCGCGCTCGACTGGATGATGGAGCAGGACATTGACGGCCTGCGCGCCCATGAGCGGGCGCTGACCGACCACGCGATGGAAGCGCTGACCGGTCTCAACTGGATCGACCTTTATGGCAGCGCGGCAGACAAAGGCCCGGTGATCGCCTTCAACCTGAACGGCGCGCATCCGCATGATGTTTCCACCGTACTCGACCGGCAGGGCGTCGCCATTCGCGCCGGGCATCATTGCTGCCAGCCGCTGATGCGCCGCCTCGGCGTCACGGCGACAGGCCGGGCGAGCTTTGCCGCCTACAACACACACGAAGATATCGACCAATTCGTCAAGGCGCTGCACAAGGCGCAGGAGTTATTCGCATGAGCGACACGCACGACATGATCGACCTGAAGAAACCGGCCGAGCCAGCTGCCTCGGATATTCCGACGGAAGGCGCGGCCCTGTCAGGCTCGGGCAAGGAGATGAGCCAGGAAGAGATCGACAAGATCACGACCGAGATCGTCAAGGCGCTGAAGACCGTCTACGATCCGGAGATACCGGTTGATATCTATGAACTCGGTCTCATCTATAAGGTAGATTTCGACGACGGCTATGTTGAGGTCGAGATGACCTTGACCGCGCCGGGTTGCCCCGTGGCGGGCGAAATGCCGATCTGGGTCGAGAACGCCGTCACCGATGTGGAGGGCGTGAACAAGACGAAGGTCAACATGGTGTTCGACCCGCCCTGGACACCGGACCGCATGTCGGACGAAGCGAAGCTGGAACTGGGATTCATGTAATGGCACGAGTAAAGAAAAAAGCCGTCACGCTGACAGATGCCGCCGCCGGGCGCATGCGCGAGATCATGGACCAAGCTGCGGAGAATTATACCGGCGTGCGCATCGGCGTGAAAAACGGCGGCTGCGCCGGTATGGAATATACGATGGACTATGCCGAGGCACCGGAGCCCCTAGAAGAGGTGGTCGAGGAAAACGGCATCACCATCTATATCGATCCGAAGGCGATCCTTTTCCTGCTCGGCACCGAGATCGACTATCAGGTCGAAAAACTGTCGGCGAAATTCGTCTTCAACAACCCGAATCAGACCGATGCCTGTGGTTGCGGCGAGAGCGTGACGATCGTTCCGGTTAAACAGGAAGTCGCCGACGCCTAAAAAATTTTCCACCGCCAATCGCACCGTGTGCGCACTAGTGGCACAGTGTACGCTTTTGAAACGAAAGCGTCACGCAAGTGTCAATCCGGTGTAACAATACCGGCGCAATAGCCCCGCGTTAGAGTTTAACCGCAGGGGATATTGATGAAAAAGACTCTCGCCTTTCTGGGGGCTGCCTCCGTTTTTGCCTTGTCGACCGCCTATGCCGGCACGATCAACGGCACCGTCACCAACGCCAATGGCGACTATCCGCTTGCCGATGCCGAGGTCACCGTTCAGGAAACCGGCCGCAAGGTTACGACGCAGCGCGATGGTTCCTTCCGCCTGACCGGCCTGCCTGCCGGCGAGTATACGCTGATGATTTCCTATGTCGGCGGCGCGAACGAGATGGTCAGCGTCACTTTGGACAGCGATGCGGACACGGAAAACCTCGTTATCGCTTATGGCGCTGATTTCGAGACCGAAGACCAGATCGTCGTCATCGGCCAGCGCGGTGCCCTGAACAGCGCCCTGAACCAGCAGAAAAATGCAGACGGCGTTATCACCGTGCTTTCCTCAGACGCCGTTGGTCAGCTGCCGGACGAAAACGTTGCCGAGGCCGCCCGCCGTGCAGCCGGTGTCAACGTGTTGAACGACCAGGGCGAGGGGCGTTTCATCTCCATTCGCGGTCTCGATCCAAGCCTGAACTCCACATCCCTGAACGGCGTGCGCGTGCCGTCGCCGGAAGCAGATGCCCGCCAGGTGCCACTCGATGTCATCGATTCCGACCTCCTGAAGAACATCATCATCACCAAGACGCTGACGCCGGACATGGATGGCGACTCCATCGGCGGCAACATCGAAATCGAGACACTGTCCGGCCTCGACCAGAACGACATGCTGTTCAAGACAAAGCTCGGCACGGTCTACTCCAATATCCAGGAAGAATATGGCGAGAAGGCTTCCGCGACCTTTGCCAACAACTACATGGATGGCAAATTCGGCGTTGCCGGTTCCATCTCCTGGCAGAACCGTCCGTTCGGGTCCGAGAACAAGGAAAATGACGGCGAAGCGATCGAGGAGGGCGGTCTTGCCTATCCCGAAGAGTTCGAGCTTCGCGACTATCAGGTCACCCGCAAGCGCCTGTCCGCTGCCCTGAACCTTGATTATCAGCTCGATGATCGGAACCTTGTCTACCTGCACACGGTCTATTCCGAGTTTCAGGACCAGGAATTCCGTTCGCGTATCGAGGTGCCTTATGACGATCTCGACTTCGACCGTGCCGAAGGCGGCGTTGCTTATTTTGAGCAGGATGAATTCGAGGTCGACCGCGACCTGAAAGACCGCAAGGAAAAGCAAAATATCTATGCGATTGTCGCCGGTGGTGAACACCTGTTCGACCGCATGGTCTTCGACTGGTCGGCATCCTATTCCCATGCTGAGGAAAAAGAGCCGGAGCGTCTCGACACCAGCTTCCGGGCGGAGTTCGACGAGGACCTGATCTGGGCCGTCGATGTAACCGACCCGTCCTTCCCGGTTCTCGCTTTTGGCGATGCGGCGACAGAAACCGCCTTCTATGATGCGAGCAATTACGAGCTCGATGAACTGGAGCGCACCAACGGTATCACCGAGGACGAAGAGTTCACGCTGCAGGCCAATTTGCGTCGCGATGTCGATTTCGGCCGATATCCGGGCTATGTCAAATTTGGCGCGAAGATGAGCCAGCGTGATAAGGGCTATGAGCTGGATCTGGAAGTCTGGGAACCGGACTTCGACGTGACCCTGGCCGATGCAACGACCATGGTTGATTACGGCCTCGACAATTTCGGTCCGGCGGTAAATCCGACAGGCCTGCGTGACCTTTTCTTCGACAGGATCGATGAGTGGGAACTGAACGAGATCGACACGGCGATCAATTCCAATGTCAGTGATTACTCTGCCAACGAAGATATCTACGCTGCCTATGTTATGGGCAAGGTTGATATCGACAAGTTGCGGCTGATCGGTGGCGTGCGTGTCGAACAGACCGAATTCGATGCAACGGGCAATTCGGTGTTCCTCGCCGAGGAAGATTCGGAAGTGAATGGCGTAGTTCAGACAGAAGACACTGTCATCATTGAAGAGCTGAGCAGCGAAGATTCCTACACAGACTTCCTTCCGAGCTTTAATGCACGCTATGAAATCACTCCTGATTTCATCTCCCGTGCTGGCTACTACGCCTCTATCGTTCGCCCGAATATCGGCAGTGTCGTACCGTCTGTTGCGATTGAACAGAATGACGACAACGAAGTCGAAGCCGAGCTGGGCAATCCGGATCTCGACCGCCAGAAAGCGGATAACTTCGACTTCACCCTCGAATATTATCCAGGCAACAAGTCGGTCATTTCCGGTGGTATCTTCTACAAGACCATCGAAGACTATATCGTACCGGTCTATGTCGATGGCGACCTGCCGGATGATGCGGATCGCCTGAACGGTGTGCCCTTCGTGGACAATTACGACCTTTCCGCCGTCGAGGAGTTCCAGTTCACCTATGCGATGAACGTGGACGAGGCGACGCTGTTCGGGATCGAGTTGAACTACCAGCAGGCACTGGACATGCTGCCGGCTCCATTCGATGGCTTTATCATCGGTGCCAACTACACCTATGTCGACGGGGAAACGACTGTCGATGGTCGTGACCAGCCGCTGCCGCAGCAGTCCGAGAATGTCGGTAACCTGATCTTTGGCTATGACAAGGGCATCTTCGACCTGCGTCTCGCCATGTCCTATCGCGACGAATATATCGACGAGTATGGCCTCGATGGCGATCCGAACCGGGTCATCCTCGACCACACCCAGCTCGACTTCTCGGGCAAGGTGCGGATCAACGATCAGTTCAAATACTATCTCGACCTGAAGAACATCACCGACGAACCGTTCAAGGCGGTGTTCCGGGCCGAAGATGGCGATTACCTGTCGCAATATGAAGAGTATGGCTGGTCGGTCCAGACCGGTTTCACATTCACTTACTAATGGGGTAGGGGCCGGGCCTCCCTCCGGCCCTTTACTTTTCAAGCGGGGCGCGTCACCACCATGGGACGCGCCCTGACATTTCTGGAGAGATGAGAATGAAGAAGTTTTTCGGGATCAGCGCAATTGCGCTTCTTGCAGCCTGCGCCACCGACCGCGACGCGCTGGTCTATGATGACGCTCCAAACGTTCCGGTCGTCTATGCCAAGGCGGAGACCGTGCCGGTAGAATCGACCGATGATGCGGCGGATGATCCGGCGATCTGGGTCAATGCCGCTGATCCCGCGTCCAGCTATATTCTGGGCACGGACAAGCAGGCTGGCCTCGGCATCTACACCCTGTCCGGCGCGATCCAGCAATTCATCCCAGCGGGTCGGCTGAATAATGTCGATCTGCGCCAGGGCGTGACGGTCGGCCTGTGGGAAGGCGATCTTGGCGCCGCCACCAACCGTACGGATGATACGGTGACCCTGTTCAAGATCGACCTGGATGGCGGTGACGTGTTCGGGTCCTTCCCGGCTGACCTGCCGGAGCCCTATGGCATGTGCATGGGGCAGGTTGGCACGGACCTGATCGTCTTCATCACCTACAAGACCGGCGAGGTCGATGCCCACAAGCTGATCTCCTCCAATGGCGTGGAAACGCTGCAGGAGCGGATCGGCCGCATCAAGCTGGACACCCAGCTGGAAGGCTGTGTCGTTGATGATGCCACGGGCACGCTCTATATTGGCGAGGAAATGCGTGGCGTCTGGAAAACGGCGGTTGCGTCTTCCTCCGAGGGCCTGAAACATACGCCGCCGGAGCTGATCGACGAGATCGATGGCGCGTCGGGCATCACCGGCGATGTCGAGGGTGTCGCGCTCTACAAGAGCGATGCGGCGAGCTATCTCGTCATCTCTTCACAGGGCAATGACTCTTATGCGGTCTATGACCTTGACGGGGATAACAAATTCCGTGGGCGGTTCCGCATTGCCGCCAGCGAGGCAACCGGCATTGATGGTGCGCAGGAGACGGACGGTATTGCGGTCAGCTCCGCACCGCTGGGTCCGGACTATCCGGAAGGCGTGCTGGTCGCGCAGGACGGGTTCAACCGCGGCGCGACCCAGAACTTCAAGATCGTAGACTGGCGTGACGTGAAGGCGGCGCTGGGGCTGGAATAAGACGCCCGGCAGCGCCGGTTTCTAGAAACTGGTTTTCAGGACGAGCCGCGCCTGGCGCGGTTCGACCGGATGATAGTGAATATCGGCGACGGGGGATGCTTCTCCCGCCAACTGCGATTCATAAAAATAGGTGATGTCGTTATCCTCACTGTCGAACAGGTTGAGGATATCGAGACCGACACTGACCCTGCCGAAATCATAGGACGTGCCCAGATTGACCAGTGTTGTTGCGTCGCTGGTAACCGATCCGTCTTCCGTGAGCGGTGCCTCACCGAAATGGCGCACGCGCAGGCTGGCGGTCAGGTCACCCCATGTCGCGACGGCGCCGCCCCCGATGACACTCTCGACTGCACCGGGAATTTCATCGGCATCGCCGGGCTCATCCCTGTAGGACGCATCTGTGTAGGCGGCTGAGGCATCAAAAACGAGCCAGTCCGTCGCTTCCCAGAACAGTGTCGCCTCAACCCCTGTGCGCTCCGTTGCGCCGTTCGGTTCTGTCGTGCCTGCATCGCCGACAAAGACGAGCTCGCTGTCGAGATCGAGCTGGAAAAAGACCAGCGTTGCCTTGATCGGACCGTTCTCGAACCGGGCACCAATCTCGCTGCCTTGCGCGGGAACCAGCAGCTGAACGGGATCGACGGCCATGCCGTCATTGGGATCGACGCTGATCGTTGCGCCGCGGGCATCATTGGAGTGAAACCCTTCGCCGTAATTGGCATAGAGCTCCAGCACATCGGTTGCCCGCCAAGCGAGGGCAATACTGGGCGAGAACAGGGAATCGTCAGCATCGCCACTGTTTTGCGGTTCGCTGCGGGCATCGACCGACACATCGTAATAGTCGCCGCGCAGGCCGCCTATGGCGCGCAGGCGCGGGGTGAGCTGTATTTCCGCCTCGCCATACAGGGCAGCACTCATTTCCTCGACGCTATCGCGCCTGACGGTCGACAGGCGCTCGCGCATGGCGGTCCTGAACAGGCCGACGTCGCCGATATCGTCATAACGGGTCTGTGCGCCAAGGCGGACCGTGACCGGCATGTCGCCGAGACGGGTGGGGATGGCATGTTCGATGCTGCCGCCATAGACAGTGCGTTCGTCCAGCTGTTCGAATTCGTCACCATTGACCGGATCGTCGAGGAAATAGGTGAAGTTGGAGAACAGCTCCAGGTCATAGCTGAGCGCATAGAGATTGGCGTTGGTCGTCCGGTTGCCGTCATGGGCCCATTCGGCGGCACCGGTGATGCCATAGCGGCTTGTCGAGCCGCCTGCATCCGGTTCCAGGAAACCTAGCTGGTCGATCATGCCGCTTTCCACGGCGCGGGACGGGATCTGATCGGTCGAATCCCAGCTGGCGTCATAGCCCATCAGGGTGATTTCATACGCGGCGGATGGCGAACCCCAGCCGAGCTTTGCCAGCAGGTTAATTTTTTCGAGGTTCTCGTCCTTCACCCACGGGCCTTCATAGGTCTCGATTTCAGCAGCGAGGGTCAGGTCCTTACCACCGAGGTCATAGGAAGCGCCGCCAACCCCGCGCACAAAGCCGAATTCACCAAGCTGTAGCTCAGCAAAATTTTGCGGCAGGACGTCATAGGTTGAAAACGCTGCCGACCCGGCTGCGGAGAAGTCGCCCTTGTCGGCGAAATAGGGACCCTTTGAATATTCGACCCGCTCGATGATTTCCGGGATGATGAAGTTGAGGTCGAGATATCCCTGGCCGTGGCCATGGGTGCGCATGTTGACCGGCACACCATCGACGCTGGCGGAAAAGTCCGTACCGTGATCGAGATTGAAACCGCGCAGGAAATACTGGTTCGCCTTGCCCGTGCCGGAATGTTGTGTCGCGATCATGCCGGGTATGACTTCGACCAGTTCTCCTGGACGGGACAGCGGGCGGGTCGAGAAATCATCATACCCGACAACACCCTCCGAGGCGGCGCCGGCCTCGCCGATCAGGTCGATATCGCGGCCCCAGACAAAGATTTCGTCGCGATGTGGCTCAGTCTTCTCTTGTGTTTCCTGTGTCGTTCCTTGCGCAAATGCAGGCATGGCAAGGAAAAGCGTCGTCAGGCTGGCTGACAAAAATAATGGTTTCACGACGTTCCCCACCTGGTTGCTTGTTGTATCTACGCAAGACACTTAGGTCGGGTTTCGTTCATGGCGATAATTTCTGCCACTTTCGTGATGTGGTGCTCTCAGAGGCCTTCAAGTGCCTGTTCGAGATCACCAATCAGGTCGTCGCAATCCTCGACTCCGACGGAGATGCGTACGAGGCCATCGGCGATGCCCATTTCCTCGCGCCGTTCCTTCGGGATCGATGCATGGGTCATGATCGCCGGATGCTCGATCAGGCTTTCCACCCCGCCAAGGCTTTCGGCAAGAGTGAAAATCCGTACACGCTCAAGGAAGGTACGTGACGCCTCGAGCCCGCCTTTCAGGTAGATCGTGATCATGCCGCCGAAGCCATCCATCTGTTTCGTGGCGATGGCGTGTTGTGGGTGGCTTTCCAGGCCCGGATGCAGCACTTGCTCGACCGCCGGGTGCGCCTCCAGCCATTCGGCGATACGAAGGCCAGACTGGCAGTGGCGTTCCATGCGAAGGGCCAGCGTCTTGACCCCGCGCAGAGCCAGGAAGGAGTCCTGCGGGCCGAGCTGCGCGCCGACGGAGTTTTGCAGAAAAGCGAGCTTTTCGGCGCGCTCGTCATCCTTGACCACCAGCACGCCGGCGACGACATCGGAATGGCCGTTGAGGAACTTGGTCGCCGAATGCATGACAATATCCGCGCCAAGGTCGAGCGGGCGTTGGCAATAGGGCGAGGCGAAGGTGTTGTCGACACCGACGGTCACGCCCGCCTCATGCGCGATCTTCACCACGGCCTCGATGTCGATGACCTTCAGAAGCGGATTGGTCGGTGTCTCGATCCAGATCAGCTTCGTTTCCGGCCTGATCGCATCGCGAAGACTTTCCGGATTGGTCAAATCGACATAGGAGAAGGATGTATTGGCAGAGTCCTTCCGCACACGCTCGAACAGGCGGAATGTACCGCCATAGACATCGTCCGTGGCGATGATGTGGCTGCCTGCCGGGAACATTTCCAGCATGGTCGAGATTGCGCCCATGCCGGAGGCGAAGGCAAAGCCGCGCGTGCCGTTTTCGAGGTCGGCGATGCAGCGTTCATAGGCAAATCGTGTCGGGTTGTGACCGCGGGCATAGACGAAACCCTTGTGCTTGCCCGGGCTTTCCTGCGCGTAGGTCGAGGTCTGGTAGATCGGCTGCATCACGGCGCCGGTCGTCGGGTCGTGCTGCTGGCCGCCATGGATGACGCGGGTGGCAAAGGACGGGCGGTTTTTCTTCTCGGACATGGTTGGCTCCCAATCAGGAAATCTGCAGGCGGAGATAGGAGAGGAGATCTGACCGGGTGATCAGCCCCTCGAATGTGCCATTCTTACACACGACCGCGACGCGGCCCTTGGCGAAGATCGGCAACAGGTCCTCCTGCGATGCCTTGGCATCAATCGTCTCTACACGGTCGGTCATGGCCGAGGAGACCGGATAGCGGAACCGGTCCTTGTCGCGGACGACGGAGAACAGCAGGTCTTCCTCGTCGAGCAGGCCGACAATCTGGCCATCCTCCAGCACTGGCAGCTGCGAAATATCATAAAGCTTCATCCGGCCATAGGCCTGCATCAGCGTGTCGCCCGGCTTGCAGGTGATCGTCGCCTGTTCTGAATGGCGGCGGGAGATGAGGTCGGTCAGGTCATTTGCCGGTGGGCGCTTGATGAAACCATTGTCGTACATCCAGTGGTCGTTGAACATCTTCGACAGGTACTTGTCGCCGCGGTCGCAGACGAAGGCGACGATGCGCTTCTTCTCGGTTTGCTCACGGCAATATTTCAGCGCAGTCGCGAACAGCGTGCCCGACGATGATCCGCCGAGGATGCCCTCCTTGCGCAGCAGCTCCCGCGCTGCCTCGAAGCTCTCCACGTCGGTAATCGAATAGGCTTTGTGTACCTTGGACAGGTCGCAGGTATCAGGGATGAAATCCTCGCCGATGCCTTCGACAAGCCAGGAGCCGACCTCGTTCGGGATCTGTCCTGTATTGACGTAATCCGTCAGTATGGAGCCTTTTGGGTCGGCGAGAATGCATTCCGTATCTGGCGAGACACGGGCGAAGTATCGCGACAGGCCGGTGATGGTGCCACCGGAACCCACACCGGCGATGACCGCATCGACATCGTGATTCATCTGGCCCCAGATTTCCGGTCCGGTCAGTTCCTCATGGGCTTTCGGGTTTGCCGCATTGGCGAACTGGTTGACGTAAAAGGCGCCGGTCTCCTCCGCGATACGGGCGGCGACATCCTGATAATAGTCCGGGTGCCCCTTGCCGACATCGGAACGGGTCAGCTGCACTTTCGCGCCGAGAGCCTTGAGGTGGAAGATCTTTTCCTGCGCCATCTTGTCGGGCACGACGATGGTCAGGGAATACCCCTTGCGGGCTGCCACCAGTGCAAGGGCGAGGCCGGTATTGCCCGCGGTCGCCTCGACGATCGCGCCGCCGGGCTTCAGCCGGCCATCGGCCTCCGCCGCCTCGATCATCGCGATGCCGATCCTGTCCTTGATCGATCCGCCCGGGTTCTGGCTCTCCAGCTTCAGGTAAAGCTCGCACGGGCCGGTATCGATGGCGGAGACCTTGACCAGCGGCGTCTTGCCGATGCCTTCGAGCACGTTGTCATAGACCGGGCCGAATTCCGTTTCCGTCATCGCGAGGACCTTCCTTTGTGGCTTTGTGATGGGAATGGCGTAACACACGGGGAAGTTCGCGCAAGCGGCCAGCGGAAGGACGCCAATTTGTGCCACGGCGGGGAACAAAGGCGCGATTTTCGGTCGCCACAAGGGATGCGAAGATTCGTGAAATACCGTTTGGCCTCAGGCGCGTTTTCATGTTTTTCTTTATCGTGTCACCGAAAAACTCCATAAAAACAGGGTGATTCCTTTACGGGGTGGCGGCGTATCGGTCCGGGTCATGCGGACCGTTTCTCAGGATTAGCCGTTGGAACAGCTTGGAGTATCTATGCACCTGATCAGATTTTTCGCTGGCATGGCTTGCGCCGCCAGCCTCTCAACAAGTCTTGCCACCACAGCTGCAGCGCAGACCTACCCTTCGGCTGACTACAGCGACAACATTCCTACCCTGGAAGCGGTCATCGGTCATGACCATGGCGAGGAGCTTACCACGCCGTCCGAGATCGTGGAGTATTTCGAGGCGCTGGCGGCAGCCGATCCAACCCGCATGCAGGTCCGATCCTATGGCGAGACCTGGCAGGGCCGCGATCTGACCTATGCGATCATTTCCTCGCCGGAGAACATGCAGCGGCTCGAGGATATCCAGGCTGACCTGTCGACACTGGCGTCCGGTGAAGCGCTGTCGGACTCGCAACTGGACGAGACGCCAGCCGTCGTCTGGCTGTCCTATGGTGTCCATGGCGACGAGATCACGCCGCCCGACAGCGGCGTCTTCATGGCCTATCACCTGCTTGCCGCCGAAGGGAACGCGCTGGTCGATACCATTCTTGACAACACGATCGTGATCATCGACCCGGCCCAGAACCCGGACGGGCGCAATCGCTTTGTGCAGAGCTTCATCTCCACCCGAGGCCTTGAAGCGCAGGGCGACCGCTATGCGGCGGAGCATGACCAGCCATGGCCGCGCGGGCGCTATAATCACTACATGTTCGATCTCAACCGCGACTGGTTCGCGATGACCCAGCCGGAAACGAAGGGCAAGGTCGCCGCGGTGCTGGAATGGCATCCGGTCGTCTATGTCGACAGCCACGAGATGAGCGGGGATTCGACCTACTTCTTCCCGCCGTCGGCTGACCCGTTCAACCCCAACATCACCGATGACCAGCGCGCGACGCAGGTTCGCCTCGGCCAGAACATGGCCCGCTACTTCGATGAGTTCGGCGTGCCTTATTTCACCCGGGAGGTCTATGATGCCTTCTATCCCGGGTACGGGGATATGTGGCCGACGCTGAACGGCGCAGTCGCCATGACCTTCGAGCAGGCATCGCCGCGCGGCCTCGTCTGGCAGCGGCGGGACGGGACCGAGCTGACCTATGCTGAGGGTGTACGGAACAATGTTCTCTCCTCACTGGCGACACTGGAAACCGTG
Source organism: Aquisalinus luteolus (assembly GCF_009712425.2). GTDB lineage: Bacteria > Pseudomonadota > Alphaproteobacteria > Caulobacterales > Parvularculaceae > Aquisalinus > Aquisalinus luteolus. Next base: position 1,618,810 of record NZ_VCJR02000001.1, on the reverse strand, counting down.
GCGCGCAACAAGGAAGACTTCCTGCGCGATTACGGGGCCTATCGCCGCTCCGCGATCAGCGAGGCCTCGGGGGCCGAGCGCTATTATGTCTTCGATCTGTCGAGCGGGCGGTATGAGGCCGAAAGCCTTGCCAGGCGGCTGGTGGCGCAGGGCATCGAGGTGCAGCGGGCACCGGCGGGCAGCCGCCATTGTGGCGCAGCCTATGACGCGGGCGCGCTGATCGTCGATGGCGCCCAGCCACAGGGCCGCCTGATCCGTACGCTGCTCAGCCCGTCGACGGACCTGCCGCCTGACTTTGTCGAGGAGCAGGAAAGCCGCCGCGAGCGGGACCTCGGGCACGAGCTCTACGATGTTACCGCATGGTCGCTGCCGCTGATGGACGGCGTCGAGGCGCGCCAGTGCGCGACGGTGGCGCTGGGGTCGGCGACGGCGGTTTCGGCGGACGATCCGATCCCTGCGATGACCACACCCGGCGGCTCCTACGGCCAGATCGTGCCGTGGACCGATAGCGGGCAGGCACGGCTGGTCATCGCCGCGCTCAGGGCTGGGCTGCAAGGCCGGACGACGGACGAGCCGTTCACCAAGGACGGGCGCGTTTTCCCTGCTGGCACGGTCGTGTTCCCGGCAGCGGGCAATCCCGGCGACATGGCAGCAAAGCTGCGCGGCATGGCCGAGCGCATCGGCGCGGAACTGGTGCCGATGAACGACAGCTGGGTCGAGGACGGCCCGAACTTCGGCAGCTCTGCCTTCGCCACGATGACAGCGCCGCGCATCGCGATGGCGTGGGGCGAGGGGACCGACGCCACCTCCGCCGGGAACACCCGCTTCGTGCTGGAGCGCGACCTCGGCCTGCCGGTGACGCCGATCAGGGCGTCGAGCCTGGCGCGGGCCGATCTGTCCGAGTACGATGTATTGATCCTGCCGGACAATTATGGCGGCCTTGCCGGTGAGATAGGCCGGGCCGATGCGATCAAGACCTTTGTGCGCAATGGCGGCGTGCTCGTTGCTATCTCCGGCAGCGTCAGCATGCTGGCGAGCGAGGATTACGGCCTGCTCTCGACCAAGCTGGAATATGCCGCAACCGAGGACGAAGAGAAGCGCAAGGAAGACGCGGAAGGCAGCCGCGCCCCGGGCACGATCCTCGACTCCGACGAAGCCTATGAGGCGCAGATCAGGAACACGCAGGAGCGGCCGGAGGACGTGCCGGGCGTCATCCTGCGCGCCGTCGCCAACACCGATCACTGGCTGGCGGCGGGCTATGACGGCGCCAACGTGCTGGTGACCGGCGCCGACATTTACCGCCCGCTGAACGATGGCGACGGCACGAACGTGTTCCGTTTCGCGCAGGCCGACGACATGCTGCTCAGCGGCTATCTGTGGGAAGAGAACCGCGCGCAGCTCGCCTACAAGCCGTTTGTGATGGCGCAGCGTCAGGGCGACGGCCTCGTCATCGGCTTCACCCAGAGCCCGACGACCCGCGCCTATCTCAACGGCCTGAACCTCTTGCTCGCCAACGCCGTAGTGCTGGCCCCGGCGCGGGTGCGGTAGGTGAGAGCTGCGGGGTGTTTCACAGCCACGAGTTAGTCAAGGCCGCGGGCTGCGCCCGCGCCGCGAAGCGGTTATAGCCTTGACAAATTCGCGGCTGTAAAACGATTGCTCACCAAGCCTGTAAGGCACAATGTGCCATACAGGCACTTGGCGAGACTTTTCTTTTTCTGGCCTCGCCTCGTCCTTCGTGGCTCCTGCGGAGCACCTCAGGATGAGGCTTTTTCCTCCTCACCCTGAGGTGGCCGCGCAGCGGCCCACGAAGGGCAAGCACTGAATACGCCGCCAGCCGATGGGCTGCGAGCGTTTAACCGATCCGCCTTCGCTAACGCTCCAGCGCGATGAAAGGGGGCCCGTGGAAGCGGGGCGGTGCCCTTCAGAATATCTAGAGGTATGGGCAGAGCCCACTCCCACGGCGGTGATCTGGTGCCGGGCCGATACGCGGCTCTCCGGTCCGCAGTGCTAAACCACGGAACACCGCCCGGACCGACGATGCGAAGCTTGCGCACACCCTCTCATGCGATCCGGAACCTGATGGGACGGGCCGCCGGCAGGTCACCGGCGGGAGCCATCCCCTCAGCGCCGATCCTCACCGGCGCGTGGACGGGAGTATGGTGGCGGTGCGAGGGGCGGGGATAACTTCCCTACAAGAATCTTTTGCAGGCGGGACAAATCAGGACATCTTGTCATAAATCTTCCCAGAGGTTATGAGAACAAGATGAGAACAAATGACATCTCCGACTTTCGCCGTTTGCGTGAGCAAGCCGAACTGACCATTGCCGAAACGGCTGTGTTGCTCGACAAATCCGAGCGTCAGATCAGACGATATGATCTGGGCGAACAAAAGGCTCCATTGCCGGATATGCGTGTCCTGAAGGTAGAAGCGGACATGAAGCCGCAATTGCCGCTGAAGCCTGCCGCCGACTTCAGGTTCATTGATCTTTTTGCGGGTATCGGTGGGTTGCGCATTGGTTTTGAGGGTATTGGCGGCAAATGTGTCTTTACAAGCGAATGGGACAAGTTCAGCCAGCAAACATACCGGGCCAATTTTCAGGATGGTGATGATCATGTCTTTGCGGGCGATATTCGTCCGTATGGGGCTGATCCTTCATTGATTCCCGAGCACGATGTTTTGCTTGCGGGTTTCCCCTGTCAGCCATTCTCAATAGCCGGTGTTTCCAAGAAGAATGCCCTTGGTCGCCCTCACGGGTTTTCCGACGAAACTCAGGGAACCTTGTTTTTCGATATCCAGAAAATTATTGCCTATCACCGGCCTAAAGCATTCCTACTGGAGAACGTGAAAAACCTTCAGCGCCACGACAAGGGAAATACGTTCAAGGTGATCTCCAGTGTTCTCGAGAAAGAGCTTGGATATCGTATCCAGCATCGCGTGATTGCATCCAATCCGTGGGTTCCGCAAAAGCGGGAACGTATTTTTATCGTTGGTTTCCGTGATGACACTGATTTTGATTTCAGCCAGTTTGATGCGCTGATACCGCCGCAAAATGAATGGCCTGTTCTGGGGGACATCCTTCAGGGACACAATGAAATCGATAGTAAGTACACGCTGACACCGCGGCTCTGGGAGTATCTCCAAGCTTACAAGGAGAAGCATGCGGGGCAGGGCAACGGTTTTGGCTTTGGACTTTGCGGGCCGGACGATGTCACGCGCACCCTGTCAGCGAGATACTACAAGGACGGTTCCGAAATCCTTGTGAAGCAGCGAGGCAGGCAAAGACCAAGGCGTCTCACACCCACGGAATGCGCTCGACTGATGGGCTTTGAGTATGACGCAAAGGGGCGATCATGGAGGATTCCGGTCTCTGACACACAGGCCTATCGTCAGTTTGGCAACGCGGTTGTTGTTCCGGTCATCGAGGCGATTGCGGAGTTGATGGAGCCGCATATCAAGAAGGCCTTGACCGTAGAGGAAAAAGTTGCAGCTGTAGCCTGATGGCTGATGTTGTTTCAAAGGAAGTCCGAAGCCGGATGATGTCGGGCATCAAGGGCAAAGATACCAAGCCCGAGATGATCATCCGCAAGGGACTTCATGCGCGGGGGTTTCGGTATAAACTTTATGATAAGTCACTGCCGGGAAAGCCTGATCTCGTACTGCCGAAATATAACGCCGTGATATTTGTTCATGGCTGTTTCTGGCATGGGCATGACTGTCACCTATTCAAGTGGCCGAAGACTCGAATAGACTTTTGGCGCGAAAAAATAGGATCAAATATCGTTCGCGATGAAAAACATACATCAATGATTGAACGACATGGAATAAGGGTTGCGGTAATATGGGAATGTGGTCTGAAAAATAGGAGTGCTGACGAAATAAATGAAATTTTAAATAAGCTAGAAAATTGGCTTATCAATATGGAAAATCATCGGATTTTGCAGTTAGGCAGCTGACATGGGTAATGAGCTAGAAACACCTATTTTCAAATATTTGACAAAGAATGATTTGAGTCAAAGCGGCCACCAAGCAGGGCCAGTAATACCATTGAGTTTGATTTGGTATTTCCCCCTACTTGCCACCGATACAATTTCTCCTTCTGAGCCTACTAATAGCATAAGTATTCGTGTGGCTGGGTATAAGAATGGATTGTTTATAGGTTCTTTTGTTACACGATTTCAGTATCAAACTTGGGGTGGCACAAGAAAACCGGAGTACCGGGTTACCGGGAATTTGAAAGGTTTATTAGAGAACTGTCAGGAAGAAGACCTTCTACTTATTCATTCCACAGATAAAGCAGCATTTAGATATCGCTTTGAATTGTTGTCTAAAGGATCGCCTCTTTGGAGAGCTATGGCAGATGATATTGATCGAAAACTTTCATCGGGTATTATCGCTCCCTCAAAGACAAAATTTCCAAGCGGTTATTTTGGAGAAGAGTTTAGGTATCCTGATGCCTATAAGGAAGAATATCCTCGGATAAGGTCTGAACTCTTAATCGATCCTGACGCGCAGTTTCAAGAAAACCTGATAAGGAGAAAGCAAAGGAGTTCGTTATTCAGATTGGAAGTATTAGAATCTTACGGGGGGAAATGCGCCGTTACCGCTGATCAGATGAAAACAATTGACCTGTCTAATAATGAAGTAGAGGCTGCCCACATTATTCCACGAGAATATAACGGATCAAATGTAATTCAGAATGGAATTTCTCTAAATCGTCGCCTTCACTGGGCATTTGATTGCGGATTGTGGTGTGTGAAAGATGATTTTACGATCAGCGTTAAGAAAAATACGTCTGTGGAAAGATTTAATCAGTATCTCTATGACCTCGATGGGAAAAGAATATCCCTTCCTAATGATGTCTCGAAACATCCCTCACAAGATGCCTTTGCTTGGCATCGCGAAAACATCTTTGAAGTAAAAACACCCTAAATATCCAGTTCCTCCGCGACAAACGCCGCATTCTCCTGGATGAAGTTGTACCGCGCTTCGGCCTTTTTGCCCATCAGGCGTTCGACGAGGTCCATGACTTCGGGGGCCTTGTCTTCGGGGATGACGACGCGGGCGAGGGTGCGCGTGGCCGGGTTCATGGTCGTTTCTTTCAGCTGCGCCGGCATCATCTCGCCGAGGCCCTTGAAGCGGGAGACGTCGACCTTCTGGCCCTTTTTGAATTCCGTCTCGATCAGCTTGTCACGATGGCCCTCGTCAATGGCGTATGCTGACTTTCCGCCCTGCGAGACTTTATAGAGCGGCGGCTGGGCGAGGTAGAGCCGGCCGGCAGTGATCAGCTCCGGCATCGAGCGATGGAAGAAGGTGATGAGCAGGGCGGCGATGTGGGCGCCGTCGACATCGGCGTCGGTCATGATGATGACCTTCTCGTAGCGCAGCTCCTCGATATCGAATTTCGAGCCGATGCCGCTGCCGAGCGCCTGGATGATGTCGTTGATTTCCTGGTTCGCGGCGATCTTGTCGCGCGTTGCCGAGGCGACGTTGAGGATCTTGCCGCGCAAGGGCAGGATCGCCTGTGTCTTGCGGTCGCGCGCCTGCTTGGCCGAGCCACCGGCGGAGTCTCCCTCGACGAGGAAAATCTCCGTGCCGTCGGCAGCCTGTTGCGAGCAGTCGGCGAGCTTGCCCGGCAGGCGCAGCTTGCGCATGGCGCTGGCGCGGGAGACTTCCTTTTCCTTGCGGCGGCGCTGGCGCTCATCCGCGCGGTCGATGACCCATTCGAGCAGCTGGTCGGCCTGCTTGCGGTGCCCGGCGAGCCAGTGGTCGAACTCCGCCCTGACGGCGGTCTCTGTCAGCTTCTGCGCCTCGTTGGTGGCGAGCTTGTCCTTCGTCTGGCCCTGGAATTCCGGGTTGGAAATGAAGACCGACAGCATCGCGCCGGCGGTGCCCATCACGTCTTCCGCCGTGACGTTGGCGCCTTTCTTGACGCCCGCCAGCTCCGCATAGGCCTTCAGGCCACGGGTGAGGGCGGAGCGCAAGCCCTGTTCATGGGTGCCGCCCTCCGGTGTCGGGATGGTGTTGCAGTATGAGTGTGAGAAGCCGTCGGCGGTCTGGCCGCCTTCCATGGCGAACCCGGCCTGGCCCCAGCACACGGCCCATTCGACCGTGCCGTGGCCGCCCTCGCGCTCGACCTTGCCGGAGAAGATATCGTCGGTGACCGTCGGTTTCTTGTCGACGACGGACTGGAGATAGTCGCGCAGGCCGTTGTCGAATTTCAGCACTTCCTGCGCCGGAGTCTCGTCCTTGATCAGGCTGGCTGCGCATTTCCAGCGGATTTCGACCCCGCCGAACAGATAGGCCTTGGACCGCGTCATGCGGAACAGGCGGGCGGGCTTGAACTTTGCCTTCTCGCCGAAAATCTCCGGGTCCGGGTGGAAGGTGGTGGACGTGCCGCGCCGGTTGGGGGCATCGCCCACGGTCTTCAGCTTGGATGTGGGGATGCCCTTGGAGAAGGTCTGGCGATAGAGCTTGCGGCCCCGCGCGACCTCGACAGTCAGCTCGTCCGACAGCGCGTTGACGACCGAGGCGCCGACGCCGTGCAGGCCGCCGGAGGTGGCATAGGCCTTGTTGGAGAACTTGCCGCCCGCGTGCAGCGTCGTCATGATCACTTCCAGCGCCGACTTGTTCTTGAATTTTGGGTGCGGGTCGATCGGCATGCCGCGGCCATTGTCTGAGACGGTCAGCGCGCCGTTCTCGTGTAGTTCGACCTCGATGCGGCTGGCGTGCCCGGCGACGGCCTCGTCCATGGAGTTGTCGAGCACTTCGGCGAAGAGGTGGTGCAGCGCCTTTTCATCGGTGCCGCCGATATACATGCCCGGCCGCTTGCGGACAGGCTCCAGCCCCTCCAGCACCTCGATATCCTTGGCGGTGTAGTCACCCCCGGAAAACAGGTCATCTTCAACAGCGGCTTTGGCGGATTTGCGGGCCATCGGTACTACACATTCCTGTCTGCGCGCATCTTTTCACAAAACCGGTTTCCACTTTTGTGGATGCGCTAGAGAACTTTCATGAAACACTGATAGCTACAGGCTTTCGGCCGCACCGGGCAAGCCTGAAGGGCGCCGTGTGGGGAATTTAACCGGAACGGGCGCCGGTGGCTGGGCGTTGGCCTGTCAGGAAACGAAAAGGAGACCTGACATGGCTGATAAACCAGAAGATTTCGAACGCGAGCCCACAACCCGCCAGGGTCAGCTTGAGAGCCGCGAAGGCCTCGGCGAAGAGGGCGAGCCGACCGATGGCGGCCGTGCCGGCGGCACGCTGCAGAAGAAGAAAGGCACGAAGGACGAGGAGAAGCGGGCCAGGGAGCGTCCGGCCGGCGTTACTCGCGTGCGCAAGAGCGACGAGAAGGAAAAAACGACGCCCGAGCGCAACATGCAGTCATCTGACAGCTAAGGCGGCGCAAAGAGGGGAAACGAGATGGATTTCGCCCTGGAAGCAAGTGTGAACCGGGTGCTGGAGGGCCTGTCCTATGGCATCGAGATGATCTCCGTGGTCATCCTGATCGTCGGGTCGGTGCGCTTCGTAATGAACGTCGTCGGCGGCGTGGTGAAGGCCGATGTGACCGTGCCGCAGGCGCTGCAGCGGGCGCGGATCGGGCTTGGTGTCTATATTCTCGCTGCGCTGGAATTCCTGATCGTCGCCGATATCATCTTTACCGTCGTGCACCGGACGCTGGACGATGTGATTGTGCTCGCGATCGTGGCCGCCGTGCGCACGGTCGTCAGCTGGTTCCTCGGCAAGGAGATCGAGGCGCTGAGCCATGATGAGGGCATCAAAGCCGGCCTTAAGAAGGGCACCTAAGTCAGGCGTTTTCTTATATAAACGGGATCAGCGGGATGCCGCGGCGGAATTTCTTCTCGCACCGGTTCAACTGGCTTTCATAGGTCTGGGCATTGTGAGCGACCTGCCGGGCGATGGTCTGGACGCCGGGCTTACCGCGATATGAGCCGCGATTATAGCCGCCTTGGCCCTCGTGATAGGCGAGATACTGGTTATAGGCATCGCCGGGGCGGATGCCGGAGCGCTGGCGCGACAAGTCTGCATACCAGCCGATGAAGTCGACGGCGTCGTCGAAATCGTTGCGGTCGGCAAAGCGGCGGCCGGTATCGGCCTTGTAGGTTTCCCATGTGGTATCGAGCGCTTGGGCATAGCCGGTGGCGCTCGAGGGGCGGGCGCCGGGGAAGATGAACAGGAACTTGCCGCGTTCCGGTTTTGCATGGCTGCGGAAGGCGCTTTCCTGCTTGACGATGGCGAGCTGCAGGGAGATCGGCACGCCGTATTTCTTCTCGACCTTGCGGGTCGCCGAATACCAGGAGCGCTTGTCCTCGAAGATCTTGCAGGCGTTTTCCTGTTGCGCGGGCGGGGTCGTGGCGCAGGCGGCAACGAGACCGGTGAGGGCGGCGATGACGAGCAATCGGGAATATCTGACCATGCACCGAGGCTAGCAGAACAAGGTAAACCTTTCCCTATCATGGGTTAGGGGCAAGGCATGTTCAGGCGGGGAACCGAGCCGGCCATCGGCCTGTTTCCTCTCACGATACGGTTAACTGACGGGGGTCGACCGTGAATGAAATAAAACTCTTCATCGACGATCAGGACACGCTGTGGCGCATCCTTGTCACTGCGCCGATCCTGTATTTCGCGATCATCGGCTTCGTGCGTCTGGTCGGCAAGCGGGCGACGTCGCAGATGAACAATTTCGACTGGATCGTCACCGTCGCGCTCGGCTCGCTCATGGCGTCGGGCATACTGCTCAAGGATGTATCGATCCTGGAGAGCCTGTTCGCGATCGGCCTGCTGCTGGCGCTTCAATACTGCCTGACATTTTTCGCCGTGCGCAGCGATACGGTGGATAACGCAATCAAAGCGCAGCCGCGCCTGCTGGTAGAAAACGGCAAGCTGATGTCAGAGGCGATGCGGCGCGAGCGGGTGACCGAGCAGGAAGTGCTCGCAGCGCTGCGTGAAGAGGGCTTGCGGTCGATCCACGATGCCAAATGGGTGATTCTGGAAAGCGATGCATCTTTCAGTATCATTCCGCGCACGGAGGTAAAAGCCGCAGACCGCAGCGCGTTGAAGACGGTAGACGGAATCCCTGCGCGATAGGCGCTTTTTTGAAAGGAGAGAGGATATGAAAACCCGGATGAAATGGAGCATTGCCACGCTGGCTTTGATGCTGGCAGCGGCCTGCGGCCCGGCAGAAGAGGCGCCGGAGCCGGTCGATAACCTGCCGGACGAACGCAATGATCCGGGTGCCGTTCCGGAAACCGATCCCGAGCCGCCCAACGATCCCGACGATGTCGACCCGATCCGCTGGTAGCGTACACAAGACGAAAAGAAAGGCGGCCCCCTCTCCGGAAGCCGCCTTTCCTGCAACATAGGCATCGACCATTCGGTCGAGAGCCTATCTCCGAAAGAACTTATACGGAATAGTACATTGCGAACTCGACCGGGTGCGGCGTCGTTTCGTAGCGGATGACGTCTGCCATCTTCAGCTCTATGTAGGCATCGATCTGGTCGTCCGTGAAGACGTTGCCTTTCTTCAGGAACTCGCGGTCTGCATCGAGCGCAGCCAGTGCTTCGCGCAGGTTGCCGCAGACAGTCGGGATGTCTGCAACCTCTTCGGCCGGAAGGTCGTAGAGGTCCTTGTCCATGGCATCGCCCGGATCGATCTTGTTCTCGATACCGTCAAGGCCGGCCATGAGCAGGGCAGAGAAGGCGAGATAGGGGTTGGAGCCCGGATCCGGGAAGCGGACCTCGAGGCGTTTTGCCTTCGGCGAAGATACCCAAGGGATACGGATGGAAGCGGACCGGTTACGGGCGGAGTAGGCCAGCATGATCGGCGCTTCGAAGCCCGGGACCAGACGCTTGTAGGAGTTGGTCAGCGAGTTGGTGAAGGCGTTGATCGCGCGGGCGTGCTTGATGATGCCGCCGATATAGTGGAGGCAGGTTTCCGACAGGTCGGCATAGCGGTCGCCGGCGAACATCGGCTTGCCGTCTTTCCAGATCGACTGGTGGACGTGCATGCCCGAACCGTTATCGCCATAGACAGGCTTCGGCATGAAGGTTGCCGTCTTGCCATAAGCAGCTGCAACCTGGTGCACGACGTATTTGTACATCTGCATGCGGTCGGCCATCTTCACCAGCGTGGAGAATTTCATGCCCAGCTCGTGTTGTGACGGTGCAACCTCGTGGTGGTGCTTTTCAGGCTCGAGGCCCATTTCGCTCATAACGGTCAGCATTTCGGAACGAAGGTCCTGTTCGGCATCTACCGGCGGAACAGGGAAATAGCCGCCCTTGGGGCCCGGACGGTGGCCAAGGTTGCCGCTGCCATAATCGGTACCGGAGTTATAGGGGCCTTCGAGAGAGTCGATGGCAAAGCCGGTCATGTTCTGTTCGACAGTCCAGCGGACGTCGTCGAAGACGAAGAATTCGGCTTCCGGGCCGAAGAAGGCAGTGTCGCCGATGCCGGTGGATTTCAGATAGGCTTCAGCGGCCTTGGCAGTCGTGCGCGGGTCGCGATTGTAAGGCTGGCCAGTGGACGGCTCGAGAACGTCGCAGAAGACAGCGAGCGTCGGCTGGGCAAAGAAGGGGTCCATGACGGCGGTCGAGGTATCCGGCATGAGGATCATGTCGGACTCGTTGATCGCTTTCCAGCCCTGGATAGACGAACCGTCAAACATCTGTCCATCGGTGAAGAAGTCTTCGTCAACCATCGACAGGTCGAACGTGACGTGCTGCCATTTACCCTTCGGATCGGTAAAGCGCAGATCCACGTATTTTACGTCGTTATCCTTGATATATTTAAGAATTTTGTCGGCAGACATCGGGTCAAACCCCCTGAATTTCTTGTTGTTGGCGATACGCCCCTTGCAAGGCAGTGAGTGTGTGCACCATGCGCGATAACAGGACCTGTTTTCAAGTCCTGATTTTCGCAATGCAACACATCGGAGCAGTTTTAGGCCAGATTTTGCGCAATTCCTAGCGGAAAACCGTGTCGGCTGACAGGTTTGTGCCAGATTTTATCGCAATGTCGCGGTTAAAGGGCTTCGCGACCCTTTTCACCAGTCCTGATACGCACAGCTTCCTCGACAGCGGAGATGAAAATCTTCCCGTCGCCGATCCGGCCGGAATGCGCTGCCTTGGTAATCGCCTCGACAGCGGCGTCGGCGACAGAATCGTCGACGATAAGCTCGACTTTCAGCTTGGGCAGGAAATCGACGACATACTCGGCCCCGCGATACAATTCCGTATGGCCTTTCTGGCGACCGAAGCCGCGTGCCTCATACACTGTCATGCCCTGCAAACCGATATCCTGCAGTGCTTCCTTCACCTCGTCGAGCTTGAAGGGTTTGATGATGGCTTCGATTTTTTTCATTAGCTGCCCCTTGATGGCGGTAGCCTTGCGGCACTCGTGTTACACCTGAAGTGTTCTACTGACTCGGAGACTATCAACAAAGACATTTTCTTTAAACATATCAATCCCTGAAGCGCTGAGCATGATGAAACACCGCCCCACAGAATTACTGACTACCGAGGAGATGGCCCGCGCCGATGCGCTGACAATAGAGTCAGGCACTGCCGGCGCAACGCTGATGGAGGCGGCAGGGGCCGCCGTCGCTGCCTGCCTGCGCCAGGCATGGCTGCCAAGGCCGGTGCTGATCCTCTGCGGGCCGGGCAACAATGGCGGCGATGGTTTCGTCGTTGCACGGCTGCTGAAGGATGCCGGCTGGCCTGTAACGCTGGCCCTGCTGGGGGAGAAGGAAAAGCTTTCGGGCGATGCCGCGCTGATGGCCGAGCACTGGCATGGCGGGATCGAGCCTCTGAGTAGGGCTGAGCCGCATAAAGCGGCAGTAATCGTCGATGCGCTGTTCGGGGCCGGGCTGTCGCGCCCGATAGAGGGGGAGGTCGCCGACCTTGTCGAACGGGTCAACAAAGCCGAAGCACCCGTGATCGCCATTGACGTGCCGAGCGGGATCGACGGGACGACAGGACAGGCACTCGGCACCGCGATCAGGGCCGACAAGACTGTCACCTTCTTCCGGCTGAAGCCCGGGCACATGCTGTATCCCGGCAAAGGCCATTGCGGCGATGTGATCCTTGCCGATATCGGCATCCATGCCGACGTGCTGAACAAGATCGAGCCGAAGGCATTTATCAACGGGCCAGATCTTTGGCGAGACGATTTCCCGTGGCCAGAAACCAATAGCCATAAATACAGCAGGGGCCATGCTGTCGTCATGTCAGGCGGGCGCTATACCAGCGGGGCGGCGCGTCTTGCCGCAATGGGTGCGGCGCGGGCCGGGGCCGGGGCCGTAACGATGCTGTCTACGCAGGACGCCATGGACATCAATGCCGGGCATCTGGAAGAGGTGATGCTGACCGAAGCGGCCGATGGCGAGACGATCAGCCAGTTCATCGTCGAACGGAAGGTCAGGGCCGGGCTGATCGGCCCGGGTGCCGGGCGCGGCGTACAGACGAAGGACCGGGTAGCGGCCCTGCTGTTCAGCGACGCAGGCGCGGTGCTCGACGCCGATGCGCTGACGAGTTTCGAGGACAATCCGGAGACACTGTTCCAGGCGCTGCGGGAAAAGGATGTGATCACGCCTCATGCCGGCGAGTTTGCGCGGTTGTTCGGTGACCTTGCAGAAGGGCAGTCAAAACTTGCCGCTGCGCGCATGGCCGCCGAGATTGCGGGCTGCTCCGTCATCCTGAAAGGGTCTGACACTGTCATCGCCGCGCCAGACGGCCGGGCCGCCATCAATGCGAATGCGACACCCTTTCTGGCAACTGCAGGATCGGGCGATGTGCTCGCCGGGATCGTGACCGGGTTGATGGCGCAGGGCATGGCCGGCTTCGAGGCCGCCTGCGCCGGTGTCTGGCTGCATGCGCAGGCGGCAGCAAGCTTCGGCCCGGGCCTCATCGCGTCGGATATTCACCGGCAATTGCCGGGCGTTCTTGTCAGCCTCGAAAAAAGCGCGAATCCATAATCTGTAATAATGACTCCACGCAAAAACTGTGTAACGCCATAGTTGTGTCGCGCGCTGGCTGTTTGGACGGGAAGCGCAGTGTGTCAGTTTTTTGAGGTTGTTTCGTCTCGATGCAATATCGTCCGGAAATCGATGGGTTACGCGCGCTTGCCGTAACCTCAGTTGTACTCTTTCACGCCGATACCAGCTTCTTTTCCGGCGGTTACGTCGGGGTTGATATCTTCTTCGTCATCTCCGGGTTTCTCATCACGAAAATCATCCTTGGAGAGATGGTGGCTGGTGAGTTTACCTTCGCCAGTTTCTATGAGAGGCGGATCAGGCGCCTGTTGCCGCCTGCGATACCGGTTTTCCTGTTCTGCCTTGTAACTGCGCTGTTTCTCTATCAGCCGGAACAGTTCGAGGAATTCTCCAGAAGCCTGATTGCGGCCGCCGCCTTTGTCTCTAACTGGCTGTTTCTCGCTGAAGCCGACTATTTCGCCGAGGCGGCAGAAATCAAGCTCCTGCTGCACACCTGGTCTCTGGCGGTCGAAGAACAATTCTATCTGATTTTTCCAGTCGCCGCGCTGCTGATGATGCGTGCTAGGGGCGTAGGTCTGGTCAGGAACGTGCTTATTGGCGTGTTCGTCCTGTCCTTCGGTGCCTCTGTCTGGGTGGTGCAGAATGGCATGGAAGTGCAGGCATTCTACAACTCGTTCCTGCGGTTCTGGGAGCTGATGCTGGGGGCTTTGCTGGCCGTAGGGGTGATCCCGGAGGCGCGCAAGAACTGGCAGGCCATTGCGCTGCGGGTTGTCGGTGCCGCCGCCATGCTGTGTCCGGTCTTTCTTTACACGGAAAATACGGCCTTTCCGGGCTTGTCTGCGCTGCTGCCGACTGCAGGGGCTGCTGCGTTCATCGCTGCGGGCGGATTGCTGCGCAAAGACCCGGTCTATGGCTTCTTTGCCGCTGCGCCGGTCGTCTTCATCGGCAAGATTTCCTATGCGCTTTATCTCTGGCACTGGCCATTGTTGATTCTTGCCAGATTGCTCGCGCCCGGCAGCAGCCTGGCTCTATGGGCATCTATTGCCGCCGCGACCGTTCTGAGCATTCTTTCTTACTATGTTCTCGAGCAGCCATTCCGTCGCAGGAAGGTGATGGTTTCGCGGCAGGCCATCTATCGTTTCATGCTGGCCAGCACCGGTGTGTTGGTCGTTCTGGGCGGTACGGGTATCGCCATGAAGGGCATTCCGGCGCGGTTCGATCAGGAGGTCGTCAATACGGCTTTCTTCCTGTCACGGGACAGGACGGTGGCCCAATGGGAAAAGCTGGAATGCGCACAAAGGATGCCTAGCTTGCCCAACTATAAATCGATCTGCATCGCGACAGAACCGGACAAGAAGAACGTCATGCTGATCGGCGATAGCCACGCGCAACATCTGTATCCGGGCCTTAAAACACATTTCCCGGATGTGAATTTCGTACTGTTCACCATCGGCTCCTGCAGGCCGTTGCCGCAGCTCGGGGATCAGTTGAAAGATGACTGCCGGCAAATGGCTCAGTATGTTTTTGAGGAGTTCGATGCCTGGGACGAGATCGATACGGTGATCGTTTCCTTCCGTTCACACGCTGATTCCGCTGCCTTGCTGGTCGAGAAACTGCCATTTTTCACGCAAAGGGTGGGCGACGTTGTGGTTATCGGCCCGTTCCCTGAATACTCGCCGCCTCTCAACGAGGTATTCATGGCCAACACGGACAAGCGCCTGAGAGAGATTCAGAGCCTTGTAAATGAGGGCCAGCAGGCTCGCACCATGACCAAGGAAACCTACTACAGGGAAAACCTGCCGGAGAATGTGCGTTATTACTCTATTTTCGAGAACAACTGCGACCGGGAGTGTGACCTGTTCGATCGAGAAGGCCATCCCTTCGTCTTCGACTACGGTCATGTCACTCTTGAAGGTTCTGTTCACTACCTCAGAAATCTCCGCTTGTAGAAGCTCTGCTGGCTGGGCCGAAAGCACCGTAAAATAGCGGCAAATCGCCCTCGACATCGCCGCCAATCCTGCTATGACACCGGTTCGAACGGACGTGCCGGTCCGGGCGGGGATTGCCCGTACTCAGGATACCGGCCCAACGCTGGCACGGCCAATGAATTATTGCGGATGTGGCGGAATTGGTAGACGCACCAGATTTAGGTTCTGGCGCCGCAAGGTGTGGGAGTTCGAGTCTCCCCATCCGCACCACCCTCCGCCTTCGGCTTCGGGTGGCGCAGCCGATCGAAGCCGATATAGGCGGCGGAGTGTCCTCCGAAGCCTTGGCGCAGGAGGACTGGTAGCAACGGCTGCCCGACACAGAAAATGCCCTCCTACGGGGCTGAAGCGAAACGAGATTTGCGGGGCATGCCGGAAGCTGTCCCGTTAGAGCAAGAAGACCAAGGAAGATCAGGAAGCCAACCAAATGGAAGTAATTGAAAAATCAACCGAAGGCCTGTCGCGCGAGTTCACCGTCAAGGTGCCGGCCAAGGAGCTTGACGCAAAGCTGACCGCCAAGCTGGAAGAGATGAAGGGTCAGGTTCACCTGAAAGGCTTCCGCCCGGGCAAGGCGCCGGTCTCCTTCCTGAAGAAGATGTATGGCAAGTCCATGATGGGCGAGCTGATCCAGGAGACGATGCAGGAAGCCCAGGCCAAGGCGCTTGACGAGAACAAGCTGCAGCCGGCCATGGCCCCGCATCCGCATATCGATGAATCCAAGATCAAGGACGTCATCGAAGGCAAGGCCGACCTCGAATACGATATCCATGTCGAGGTCCTGCCGACCTTCGAGCCGATGGACGTTACCGGCATGGACCTGACCAAGCTGGTCGCCGAGCCGGGCGACGATGAAATCCAGGAAACGCTGGACAATATCGCCAAGCAGAACCGCGACTTCAAACCGCGCGGCAAGACAGCCAAGGCAAAAGACGGCGACCGCCTGATCATCGACTTCGTCGGCAAGCTGGAAGGCGAAGAGTTCGAGGGCGGCAAGGGCGAGGACCAGCCGCTGGAACTGGGGTCCGGCCGCTTCATCCCCGGCTTCGAAGAGCAACTTGTCGGCGTGAAGACCGGCGAAGAGAAAACCATCGAAGTGACCTTCCCGGAAGAGTACCAGGCTGAGCATCTGGCCGGTAAGGCCGTGACCTTCGATGTGACGGTCAAAGAGGTTCAGGCGCCGCAGGACTCAGAGATCAATGACGAGATGGCGAAAAATCTCGGCTTTGACGATCTGGAAGCCCTGAAGACTACCATCAAGGAGCGCCTGCAGGCAGAGCTCGACAGCCAGTCGCGCCTGCACCTGAAACGCGCCATCCTCGACAAGCTGGACGAGAATCACGACTTCGACCTGCCGCAGGGCATGGTCGATGCCGAGTTCGACCAGATCTGGCGTCAGGTCCAGCAGACCGAGCTGGACGATGAAGACAAGTCCAAGTCAGAGGATGAACTGAAGGAAGAGTACCGCAAGATCGCGGAGCGCCGCGTGCGCCTCGGCCTCGTGCTCGCCGAAATCGGCAAGGCCCAGAAAGTGGAAGTGCCGCAGGAAGACATGAACCGCGCCTTCCAGCAGCAGGCCCAGCAATACGGCATCCCGGCGAAGCAACTGGCTGATTTCTACCAGCAGAACCCGCAGGCAATCCAGCAGCTGCGCGCGCCGATCTTCGAGGACAAGGTCATCGATTACATCATCGGCGAAGCAAAGATCGAGGAGAAGAAAGTCTCCAAGGACGAGCTGATGGAAGACCCGGATGACGATGTCGAAACGGCAGCCGCTGCTGTCTAGGCTTTCAGCCTACTGAATGAAAAAAGCCCGGCCATTGTGCCGGGCTTTTTGTTGGCTGTATCTGGATTTACCAGTTCCCGGCGAGCGCATCCATGCTGGCCATGGGGTTCTGTTTGTAGGTGATCGGGAATTTCTGGCCGCAATTGGACTGGGCGACCTTTTCGCCGATAAGGCGCGCTTCGACGATGGCCATGCGCAGTTCTTCATTGGAGAGACCGGCAAGCCATTCCTGTGAGGCGGATTTGGTAACCTCGAAATTCGGGAAGGCCGCGCATTCGTTAAACACGGCGAAGGTCGCGGCGAGGCGGGAAACAGTCTGGCGTGTCCTCAGGACGCCAGCAGCAGGCGTATCGGCTTCGCCCGCAGGTCCGCCATCGGTCCGTGGTGCGTCGCGAGCCGGGATAGGCGCTGTCAGGTCTGCGCAGGTCATTCCGGCTGCATTCTTCTCTGCCTGCTCGAGAATTTCCTCCTCTTTCCGCAGCAATGGTTCGTTGTCATCTTCCCAGGGAGCGAGGTCGATATTCACAGGGGCAAGACGCGCATCCATCTTGAATTGATCAGCTGCCACCGCCTGTTCTACCGGCGACATCACACCGCAGGACAGCCGCCGCTCTATCGACAGGGCGGTAGCCTTGGCAAGCGCTGCCCTGTTGCGGAAGCGCGCGATTTTCTTGTCATCGTCCTGGTAGCCGCCGCGCAGGTCCATCCCGTAGCTGCAGTCGAAGACGCTGTCCTGATCCTCGACATCCTGATCGCAGTCGCGGCGCTCGTCATCGCGCAGGTCGGACAGGGCGTTGCTGCCGAGCGTATAGGCAAAACCGAGGGTCTTGTAGCCGGAAATGCTGGCATCGGCGCAGGCGGTGGTCAGGTGATCGAGCATCTGCTTGCGATAGGGAGCCGCGGCTTCCAGCTCCGCAGCCGTCATGTTGCGTGTACTGACAACGCCATACAGACGCAGGGACACCATGACGGCGGATGCGGGGCAGATGCCATGGTCCATGGCAGCGAGGGTATAGCCCTGCATTTTCGGTTTGATCTGGGTGTGCGCGATATCGATCAGGGCCTCCAGGTTCTCGGCATTGCAGGGGGCGGATTCAATGCTGGAATTCAGATTGGCAATGAACTCATCAACACCTGCTACACCGTTCTGCTTATAGCTTTCAGCGCGTGCGTTCGCCTCGAAGCCTGCTAGCGCGGCTTCCGGCTTTGTGGCGAGGTAACAGTCATTGCCCATTTTTGACATGACAATAAGGGCCCGCAGCTGCTCGGTCGCATTGTTCGGGTCCTGCGCCAGTGCCAGGGACTGGGCGGATGAAACGGCCAGCATAAGGCTGGCGGCGAGCAGGATGATCTTGCGCATGAATTCTCCCCATCTTTTGCCGGATAATGCGCCGCGTCTTGCCGGAGCGCAATTCCCCGAACAGGGGGTATCGGTTCGGCAAATAGCGCCCATCGAAACAATTCGATTGCCGATGTTGCAGCGCCGAAATAGCATCCTTTCCGAGAGAGGGTGTCCATGAAATTTCCGACTTTCAGACGCAACCGGCGGTCGACGCCGGATACAAAAAGACGGTTTCTCGATACCGGTTCGGGCCGTGGGGGCGGGGACCGATCAACTGACATTGAGGGTGATGACGATATGGCTGAAGGGTTTCACGTTCCGTACGGAAAACTGTCCGCGAAGACGCTGAAGATGCACTATGCAATTTCCTCGCTGATGGAGGAGCTGGAGGCGGTCGACTGGTATGCCCAGCGCGCCGATGATTGCGACGACGCCGAGTTGCGCGAAATCCTGCTGCACAATATGCGTGAGGAAGTCGAGCACGCCATGATGACGCTGGAATGGCTGCGCCGCAACGACGAGACCTTCGCCAAGGAAATGAAGGACTATCTGTTCACGGAGGGAAATATCCTCGAACAGGAGCACGAGGTCATGGGCCGCAACGGCGACTAGGCGCCTGTCAGGACAGCTGCGGCTTGGTCGCGGTGATCATGTAGTTGACCGATGCATCGCCGGTGACGTGCCACTTGTCCGACAGGGGCTGGTAGGTCATGCCGACAGGTGGTTCGACCACCATGCCGGCGCCCTCGAGAGCGTGGCGGGCTTCCTCGGGCTTGACGAACTTGTTCTGGTCATGGGTGCCGATGGGCAGCCAGCGCAGGATATATTCCGCCGCGAATTTCGCCGTGGCGAAGGCCTTCAGCGTACGGTTGATCGTCGCAACGAACATGATGCCGCCGGGGCGCACCAGATTGGCCGAGGTCTTCAGGAACAGGTCGACATCGGCGACATGCTCGACGACTTCGAGGTTCAGGACGACATCGAAGGGCTCGATATCGCTGGCCAGCAGGTCCTCGGCAGTTGTTGCGCGATAATCGACGGTCACGCCCTGTTCTGCGGCATGGGTGAGGGCGGTCTTCACGTTCTTTTCGGCGGCATCGATGCCGGTCACCTCGGCGCCCAGACGCGCCATCGGCTCAGACACAAGGCCACCGCCGCAACCGATGTCGAGAAGACGCAAGCCTTCCAGTGGGCGCGGGGCATTCGGGTCACGGCCGAAATGGGCGCAAATCTCGTTACGGATATGGGTCAGGCGGATCGGGTTGAACTTGTGCAGCGGCTTGAACTTGCCGGTCGGGTCCCACCAGTCGGCGGCCATGGCTGAAAACTTGTCGATCTCACCCGCATCCACAGTGGTGCCGGAGGGCGAGCACACAGGTGCTTGCCTAGTGGATTCTGCCTTATTTGCCGTTTCTGACACGATAATTTCCTAACCTCTTGCTTGCACTGAAGGGGCGACGCCCTTAGACATGCGCTCTTGGAAGACCGGCGCCGGATTCTGGGCCCAAACCCCATCGTCTGGCAATGGCACTTCCTTGTTGGAATTCATATAGTTGATGGAATTGAGATGTCTTCCCCAACCGACGAGAATGCGGCAATAGGCGCGCCCGGCCAGAGCACCGGCTCACGGATCGTAATGAAATTCGGCGGCACGTCCGTCGCCGATATCGAGCGTATCGCGCGGGTCGCTGAATTCGTGAAGCTCGAAGCCGATGCCGGCAATGCAGTGGTCGTCGTGGTTTCGGCCATGGCAGGCGAGACGAACAAGCTCGTTGATTACGTCAAGAAGGCAAGTACACGCGGCAATTCACGCGTCTCGGACAACCTTGAATATGACGCCGTCGTCTCCTCCGGTGAGCAGGTGACTTCGGGGCTGCTCGCCGTCATGCTGCAATCCCATGGCTACAAGGCACGGTCGTGGCAGGGCTGGCAGATCCCGCTGAAAACGAGCGAAGCCCATGGCAAGGCGCGTATTCTCGATATTCCGGCGGATAATCTCGCCCCGGCAATCGACAGCGGCGAGATCGCCATCGTCGCCGGTTTCCAGGGCATCGCGCCGGACGGGCGTATCGCAACGCTCGGCCGTGGCGGGTCTGACACCACTGCCGTCGCGCTTGCCGCCGCCCTTGGCGCGGAGCGCTGCGACATTTATACTGATGTGGACGGTGTCTATACGACCGATCCACGCATCACCCAGGATGCGCGCCGGCTTTCCCGTGTTTCCTATGAGGAAATGCTGGAAATGGCGTCCCTGGGCGCGAAGGTTTTGCAGACCCGCTCGGTGGAACTTGCCATGGCGTATCATGTTCGGCTGCGGGTTCTGTCGAGCTTCGCCGATCCGGCAGAAGCCCGGGACGGCAAGATGCATCCGTGCACCGTAATTTGCGATGAGGAAGAGATCGTGGAAAAACATATAGTCAGCGGCGTTACGCCCAGCCGGTCCGAAGCGAAGATCAGCCTGATGACGGTTCCGGATGAGCCGGGCCGTGCAGCACGAATATTCAACGAACTGGCCAAGGCCAATATCAATGTCGACATGATCGTCCAGTCACCGGCCAAGACCGGCAAGGCGGCAAACATTTCCTTCTCGCTTGACGAGACAGACCTGTCCAGGGCGCAGGACCTGCTGGCCGGGTTGAAGGACGAGATCGGCTATACGGATGTCGTCGCCGACCGCAATGTGTCGAAAGTTTCGGTCATTGGTGTCGGGATGAAAAGCCATGCCGGTGTCGCCGCGACAATGTTCAAGACGCTGGCTGATCGCGGCATCAATATCCTGAATATCTCGACGTCGGAGATCAAGATCAGCGTGCTGATCCATTCCGAATATACAGAGCTGGCCGTCAGGGCGCTGCATCAGGCCTATGGTCTCCATAACCTGGCTGAGGCATCCTGATCCCGTAACATGCCCATAGACAGCTCCATACGCCTCGGCACCCAGACGAGCTCGCCGCGCGTGCTGCTAAAGCGCCTGCGCGAGGTCATGGCTGTCGAGGAGGGGGCGCAGCAGCGGCTCGATCACCTGACCAGCGCTATCGCCAACAACATGGTGGCCGATGTCTGCTCGATCTATCTGCGCCGCGCCGATGACATGCTGGAGCTGTTCTCCACGCAGGGCCTGAACCCTGATGCCGTGCACAATACGCGCATGCAGTGGAGCGAGGGCCTTGTTGGGTATGTTGCCCGCACGGCGGAGCCGATCAACCTGCGCGATGCGCCCAAGCACCCGTCTTTCTCGTTCCGGCCTGAAGTCGGCGAGGAATTGCTGAACGCATTCCTGGGCGTGCCGATCATCCGCACCGGCCAGGTGCTGGGCGTTCTCGTCATCCAGAACAAGGCTGTCCGTGAGTATACGGAGGAAGAGGTCGAAGCCGCACAGATCGTCGCGACCGTGCTGGCCGAAATCGTCGCCGCCGGCGACCTGCTGGAGGAGGCCGATGCGCAGGAAGTCGACCGCGTCCTGCATCGTCATGAGCATCTCATGGGTGCGCCCATCGTTGCCGGTATCGCCATCGGCACGGTTGCGCTGCATGAGCCGCCGGCGCCCAAGCACCGCGTGTTCGCCGATAACGTCGCCGAGGAGATCGAGCGCCTGCAAACCGGGCTCGCTTCCCTGCGCAAGTCCATCGACGAGATGATTGCCGCCAACCAGGACCTTGCCACCGTCTCGCGTGAGGTGCTGGAGGTCTATCGCCTGTTTGCCTATGACAAGGGTTGGGCACGGCGGCTGGAAGATGCGGTCCAGTCCGGCCTGACGGCGGAAAGCGCCGTGGAGCAGGTGCAGGGCGAGAACCGCAAGCGCATGCGCCAGGCCAAGGACCCCTATATCCGCGAGCGCATGCACGACCTCGACGACCTGTCGCGTCGGCTGCTCAGGGCGCTGGGCGGCGATGCCTATCAGGCGCAGCTGGAATTGCCGCAGGATGCCGTGCTGCTCGCACGCTCTCTCGGGCCGGCTGAAATTCTCGAACTCGACCGCAACAAGCTGAAGGGGATCGTGCTGGGTGAGGGGTCCGATACCTCCCACGCGGCGATCGTTGCCCGTTCTCTAGGTATCCCGCTGCTGGGCAAGTGCCCGTCAGTGATCGACAAGGCAGAGATCGGCGACCGCATCATTGTCGATGGCGGCACGGGCGAGATCCACCTTCGTCCGGGCTCGGACATTATCTCGTCCTATGAAGACAAGCTGGCGATCTATTCCGAAGAGCAGAAGGCTTATGCCGCCCTTCGCGACCTGCCGGCAGTAACGAAGGACGGGACGAATATCGAATTATTCCTGAATGCCGGTCTTGCCATCGACATGCCGCATCTGGATGCGACCGGGGCGGAGGGGATTGGCCTTTTCCGCACAGAGCTGCAATTCCTGATCGGGCCGCAACTACCGACGGCGCAGGAACAGGAGACGCTGTACCGCTCTATCCTTGATGCGGCGCATGACAAACCCATCGTGTTCCGTACCGCCGATCTCGGCAGCGACAAGGCCGCGACCTACATGAAGATGTCCCACGAGGCGAACCCGGCCATGGGCTGGCGCGGCCTGCGCATGTCGATTGACCGCGAAGGCCTGCTCCGCCCGCAGCTGCGCGCGCTGATCGCTGCGGCGGAAGGCCGTGAACTGAGTATCCTGCTGCCGCTGGTCACGACGAGTGACGAGATCGTGCAGGCCCGTGCCATCATCGATAAGGAAATCGAGCGGCGCAAACGGCAGGACAAGCCGCTGCCAGCTTCGATCAAGCTGGGTGCGATGATAGAAATCCCGTCGGCTGCGTGGCGTGTGGAGCACATCGCACCGCTGGTCGACTTCCTGTCGCTTGGTGGCAATGACCTGGCGCAGTTTTTCTTCGCCGCCGACCGGGAGTCCGACAAGCTGACAGGACGGTATGATCCTCTGCACCCGGCCTTTCTCAGCTTCCTGAAAATGATCGCCGACAAGGCCAATCTGGCCGACAAGCCGATCTGCTATTGCGGGGAGCAGGCAGCCGATCCATTGATGGCGATGGCCCTGATGGCGCTGGATATCCAGCGCCTGTCCGTGCCTGCATCCTCCATCGGTCCGTTGAAGAAAATGATTCGTTCTATCGACCTGAACGACCTCGTTGCGTGGCTTGAGCCCCGCCTACAGTCCAGCAAACAGACCTTGCGCGATGAGCTGCTGGAATATGCCTATCGCCATGGAGTGGCGCTTTAGGCAGGTTTTTGAGGGGGTTGTGAACTATTTCGCACCCACTGCCTTTGCATCGCAGCAAAATATTTATTTTCCTCAGGCCAAAGGTGTGTTGGCATCGGATTCGCATCATACAACCTGATTGAATTTCGGGGCCGACCACGGCCATACTGCCAGTATCGTTCTGGCACTGCCGGATACGGAGTTGGGGATAGTCATGTCTAGTGTCGCAGATGTCGTAGAGCTTGATGAGGAGCGCGTAAAACGCGGCTCCGTCAAGGATGACAGCTTCCAGTCCGCCGGGGCCATGCTTTGCGCGGCGCGGGAGTCACGCAAGCTATCGATCGAGGATGTCTCCGAAGCGACCAATATCCGTGAAGTCCATATCGAAGCGATCGAGGCGATGGAGATCGGCAAGCTGCCGGTTGCTGCCTACACGACCGGTTTCGTCAAGGCTTATGCCCAGTTGCTGGAGCTGCCTGCTGACGCACTGGTCAATCGCTTCAGGGAAGAGGCGGGTTATGCGCGGTCTTCGATCGCGCCGCAGGTGAACATGCCGGCCCGGCGCGAGCTTTCCGGTGGCAAGGAATTGTCGCTGCTCGCCGTTGTCGCCATTCTTGCCTTCATCATCTGGGTCGCCTGGCAGGTGCTGCGCGAGCCGGAGACGGATGGCCCGGTCCAAATCGCCGGCACGCCGCTGCAGGAGCGTCCGATCGACGCGCGAACGGCCAGCAATGGCGGCGCGAATGAAGTCCCGGTCGCCCGTCCGCAACCCAACACCAATGTCGAACCGATCCCCGGAATGCCGACCAATGAAACGCAGGAGCCGACAGGGCTCGACGCCACAGCAGTCGATCTTGCTGCGGAGAACGGCGAGGCAGTTACCGATCCTACCATGCCCGCAGATGGTGATGTACCTGTAGAAATTCCGACAGACGCCGCTGCAGTGCTGCTGGGCGAAACCGTTGATCCGGCCCTGTCCGAGCAAGATGCTGCGGCGATTGCGTCTGGCGAGGAGGCGCTGTCAGATATTTCTGCCGCAGAACAGCTCAATGCCGAGCAGATTGCCCCTGTCGAGCAGCCGGTAGAACCTGAAGTTACGGCAACAGAACCCGCCGCGACTGAGGCAGAAGACGAACTCGAGGCCTCGGACACCGGCCTTGCCAGTGCGACCGATGTAATCGATCAGACGCCACAGGCGATTGTCGGTCAGGCTGCGCCGGAAGCGCTTGATGAAGAGGGCGCAGAGACTGTCGAGACGAACGAAGTGACAGAGGCAGTCTATACCGAACCTGTCAGTACCGCCCGGGTCTCCCCGATCTATCCGCGCCGCTGCGAGCGCCTTTCGACCGGTACTGAGGCGGTTGTCGTGACCTATGACATTTCCAGCCGTGGTGCGCCGGTCAATGTTCGCGTGACCGAGACCACGAATGAATGCTTCAATGCCGCAGCAATTTCTGCCGTCTCGCGCTGGAGCTTCGATCCCGCGACACGCAATGGCAACCCGATCCCGGTTTATACCCGCTCGACACGCTTCCGCTTCGAATTGCCACAATAATTTCGCAAAAACAGGCCATTGTGCTGATAGACAGCGCACTGGCATAATCATGCCGACCTGACCGGGCCTTGACCCGGGCTTCGGATTGCTCACATGGAGCATTCGGCCAGCCAAGAGCAGGTGTTCGCGCGACAAGAAGGCAAATCTCATGAGTGTACGTCCATGGCGGGATATCGAACGGCGCAAGAGCCGTCAGATCATGGTCGGCAATGTGCCGGTCGGCGGCGACGCGCCGATCGCCGTGCAGACGATGACCAATACCTCCACCGCCGACGCAAAGGCGACCCTGCAGCAGATCGAGCAGGCGGCTGAGGCCGGTGCGGATATCGTGCGCGTTTCCTGCCCGGACGAGCCGTCCACCGCGGCAATGAAGGAGATCTGCAAGTTCTCGCCCGTGCCGATCGTGGCTGATATTCACTTCCACTATAAACGCGGGATCGAGGCCGCCGAGGCCGGTGCTGCCTGCCTGCGCATCAATCCGGGCAATATCGGTAAGGCAGACCGGGTAAGGGAGGTGATCTCCGCCGCCCGCAACAATGGCTGCTCCATGCGTATCGGCGTAAATGGTGGCTCGCTGGAAAAGCACCTGCTGGAAAAATATGGCGAGCCATGCCCCGAAGCGATGGTGGAAAGCGCCCTCGATCACGCCCGCATCCTCGATGACAATGACTTCCATGAGTACAAGATCTCGGTGAAGGCGTCCGACGTCTTCCTGACCGTTGCCGCCTATCACGCGCTGGCCGAAGCGACAGACGCGCCGTTGCATCTGGGCGTGACAGAGGCCGGAGGCCTGCGCATTGGCTCGGTGAAGTCCGCCATTGGTCTTGGCTCGCTGCTCTGGGCCGGCATCGGCGACACGATCCGCGTGTCCCTTTCCGCCGACCCGGTGGAAGAGGTGAAGGTCGGCTTCGATATCCTGAAGAGCCTCAATTTGCGCCATCGCGGCGTGAACGTGATTTCCTGCCCGTCCTGCGCCCGCCAGGGCTTCGACGTGATCAAGACAGTGGAAATTCTCGAACAGCGCCTCGCGCATATCACGACGCCGATGACCCTGTCGGTGATCGGGTGCGTGGTAAACGGGCCGGGCGAGGCACGAGAGACGGATATCGGCTTTACCGGCGGCGGTGCCCAGTCCGGCATGGTCTATCTGGCTGGGCTGCCCGACCACAAGATGTCAAACGACAAAATGATTGACCATCTTGTTGAATTGGTTGAGAAAAAAGCCGAAGAGATCGAGGCAGCAAGAAGCCTTGATGCGGCTGAATAACTGCTGCTGACGGAACGGGAAGCCGTTTGGCAGCCTTCGCATTGCCGTGACGATTTGCAGTGATCTTGCGCAATTGCTAGAATACCGCGATATGCGGGATAGCTCTGGGGAGAGTTATCCCGTTTTTGTTAAGGATAATACGCGTGATACCGAGTGAAAAACTGGACGCTCTGATCAGCCGGTTCAAGGCTGTCGAAGAAAAGATGTCCGTCGTGACCAATCCGGATGATATCGTCCGCCTGTCAAAGGAGCATGCGGAATTGCGGCCCGTTGCCGAGGCCGGGCGCGAACTGCTGGATGCCCGCAACCAGATCGATGACCTCAACGAGATGGCCTATTCCGATGACAAGGAGATGGCGGCACTCGCATGGGAAGAGCTGGAAGCACTGAAGGAACGCATGCCGCAACTGGAAAAACAGCTGCAGATCATGCTGCTGCCCAAGGACAAGGCCGACAATGCCAGCGTCATCCTCGAGGTCCGTGCCGGCACAGGTGGCGACGAGGCGGCGCTGTTCGCGGGCGACCTGTTCCGCATGTATCAGCGCCACGCCCAGATCGTCGGCTGGCGGGTCGAGGTATTGTCCGCTTCGGAATCCGACATGGGCGGCTACAAGGAAATCCAGGCCTCGATCAGCGGCGATAACGTCTTTGCCCGGTTGAAATATGAGTCCGGCGTTCACCGGGTCCAGCGCGTGCCGGAAACGGAGACGCAGGGCCGTGTTCACACCTCCGCCGCGACCGTCGCCGTGCTGCCGGAACCGGAAGATGTCGACATCCAGATCAACGAAAACGACTTGCGGATCGACGTGTTCCGCGCCTCCGGCCCGGGTGGCCAGTCGGTGAACACGACGGACTCTGCGGTTCGCATTACTCACCTGCCGACTGGCGTCGTCGTCATCCAGCAGGACGAGAAATCCCAGCACAAGAACCGCGCCAAGGCTATGAAGGTTCTCATGGCGCGCCTTTACGATGCTGAACGCGCCCGCGCCGATGCGGAACGCGCGGCTGAGCGCAAGGGCCAGATCGGCTCCGGTGATAGGTCCGAACGCATTCGCACCTATAATTTCCCGCAAAGCCGGGTGACCGACCACCGCATCAACCTGACGCTCTACAAGCTCGACAAGGTGATCGCCGGCGAGGCGCTGGACGAACTGATCGACGCGCTGACCGAGCAGGACCAGGCTGACCGCTTGGCGGCCATGGAAAGCGAAGACGCATAAGATGGCCCTAGCGCCCGGCACGACCGTCGCCGACGCGCTGAAGGCTGGCGTCGTGTCGCTTGCAGGCACCAGCCAGACTGCGCGGCTCGACAGCCGTCTTCTCTTGCAGCATGTCACCGGCCTGTCCCATGCCGACCTCATCGGCTGGCCTGATCACAGGCTGGGGGCGGAAGAGGCAGCCCATTACGAGTCACTGGTAGCCCGCCGCGCCGCCGGGGAACCGCTGGCGCAGATCACCGGCGAGAAGGAATTCTGGGGCCTGAGTTTTCAGGTTTCGGGTGATGTGCTGTCGCCGCGACCGGACAGTGAAACGTTGATCGAACTGGCGCGCGAATTGTGCCTCGCCCGCCCGCCGGAAACGATCCTCGACCTTGGTACCGGCAGCGGATGCTTGCTCGCTGCATTGCTGACGGAATTTCCCCAGGCGAGAGGCGTTGCAGTCGACCTCAGCCCGGCGGCACTGGCTATCGCCTCGCGCAATTTCGAGGCGCTGGGACTGGGCGAGCGCGTCGAGGTACAGGAGCATGATTTCGCCGAGCCGGTCTCCGGCAAGTTTGACCTGATCATCTCAAACCCGCCCTATATACCGGACGGCGATCGCGACAGCCTGTCAGTCGAGGTGAAAGATTACGAACCGGCCATGGCGTTGTTTGCCGGAGAAAAGGGACTTGATGCCTATCTCATCCTGTCCCATATGCTGCCGAAACAGCTGGCCGAAAACGGGATCGTCATCATCGAGGCGGGCGCCGGACAGGCCAGCGATATAGAAAGCCTGATGAAGGCTGGATTTGCGGCACAAGGCCGTGAGATATCTGTTATCACCAGAAACGACCTAGCCGGGCATGCGCGCGCCGTCGCGCTCTTGCCGGCCCAATAAGACGAGGAGCCATTCATGGCCGACATTCATTTCCCTGCAGAATGGGATGAGCACGAAGCGGTCTGGTCTGCCTGGCCGAGCGCAGCCGATCTGTGGGAAGACAATCTCGCCCCCGCGCGCGAGGAAGTCGCCGCCCTGTTCGAGGCGATCGCCATGCCGGACCCCGAAAATGACAGCGTCGCGGGCGAGACCGTGCATATCCTCTTGCGCGGCGAGGAAGCCCGCAACAGCGCCGAGGCGATGCTGGATGATCTGATCCAGACGGGCCGGCTGTTCCTGCATGAGGCGCCCATTGGCGATATCTGGTTGCGCGATACCGGGCCGATCTTCGTAAAGGCCGGTAGCGGGCTGACTGCGTCTCGCTTCGGCTTTAATGGCTGGGGCGGAAAGTATTTGCTGGAATCCGATGACGAGATCGCGCCGATCGTTGCCAAGATGGCGGACACCAAATTGTCCGCACACGATTTTATTCTTGAGGGCGGAGCCATTGACACGGACGGGCAGGGCACGATCCTGACCACGCGCCAGTGCGTGCTGAACCCGAACCGCAACAAGGGCATGACGGAGGCGCGGTTCGAGGCGCTGATGGCTGAGGCTCTTGGTATCGAGAAAGTCGTCTGGCTCGATGACGGTCTGCTGAACGACCACACGGACGGCCATGTCGATAATATCGCCCGCTTCGTCGCGCCGGGGAAGGTCGTGTGCATGGCGCCGTCCGGCGAGGATGATCCGAACAGGGACGCTTACCGCGCGATCCGCGATGCGCTGGCAGGGGCGCGGGACGCCACCGGCCGCAAGCTGGAGGTGATCGAGATCCCGTCGCCGGGCCGCATCCTGAACGAGGATGGCGAGATCGTACCGGCGAGCCACATGAATTTCTATATCGCCAACAAGTCGCTGGTCGTGCCGGTCTATGCCACGACTGAGAAACAGGAAAGCTATGCGATGGAGGCGGTGGAACTGCTCGCCGATGCCGTCGGCCGCGAACATGTCCATGCCATCGATGCGACCCATGTGCTGACCGGCGGTGGATCGTTCCACTGCATCACGCAGCAGCAGCCCAGATAGATAAAGAGGTACACGGATGACCGTAAAGAAGATTGCCGTTCTCCAGGCGCCGTTCGGCGATGACATGCAGGCCAATATCGACCTCGTGGCCGATTTGGTGAAACAGGCTGCCGATGCCGGGGCGGAGATCATCCTGCCGCCGGAACTGTTTCAGGGGCCGTACTTTTGCAAGGTAGAAAAGGACGAGTTCTTCGCCTCCGCCTATCCGTGGCAGGAGCATCCCGTGGTCACGCAGCTGGCCCCGCTCGCCGGTGAACTGGGCGTGGCGCTGCCTCTGTCGATTTATGAGAAGGACGGGCCGCATTACTACAATTCTCTCGTCATGGCGGATGCGGACGGGTCTACCCCCGGTATTTACCGCAAGAGCCATATTCCCGACGGGCCGGGCTATGAGGAGAAATTCTATTTCCGCCCGGGCAATACCGGTTTCAAGGTATGGAACACGCGCCATGGCCGCCTCGGCGTCGGCATCTGCTGGGACCAGTGGTTTCCGGAGACAGCCCGCGCGATGATGCTGATGGGCGCCCAGGTGCTGCTCTATCCGACCGCCATCGGCACCGAGCCGGAGGAGCCGGATCTCGACACTTCCGCGCCATGGCGCCGGGCGATGATCGGTCATGCGGTCTCCAACGTCGTGCCGGTCGCGGCGGCGAACCGGGTCGGCGACGAAGAGGGCCAGGTTTTCTACGGCACATCCTTCATCGCGAATCACCGTGGTGACATCATGGCGGAACTGAACCGCACCGAGACGGGTTTCACCATGGCTGAGGTCGATTTCGACGAAATGGAGCGTGCGAGAGCTGCTTTCGGCTTTTTCCGCGACCGCAGGCCCGAACTTTATGGCGTCATAAGCCAGGCATAAGGCCAGAACCGGGCCGATTGGCGCGAAAAAAGGGTTTGAATTAACGAATAACATCGTTATTATGCTAAGTAACAGAACTGAAAACGGGTTTTTCAGACTGCTTTTTGATCTCAGATCCCACAACTTTATCGTCATTTGCTGAACCGAGCGATGACAACAGGACAAGATCAATCAGCACGGTAAGACCGTAAGGGGCATAGCCTGAGAAAATGGCGGATACGATCCGCGCGGGGACATAATCCTTTTGGCCAGACGAGGATCCAAGCCGCTGTGCTTGCGTATCCCGGCAAGCGAAAGCAGCTAACATTATTCAAACAAGATCAGTAAAAAAGGGTGATACTACCTTATGGCGCAGAACATGAAGCGCGGCCGTAACCAGCGGCGCCGTCAGAGCCCCAACGTAAACCGGGCTCTTGATTCCACCGGACCTGAAGTCAAGATTCGCGGGACGGCTCTCCAGATCCACGACAAGTACCAGACACTGGCCCGCGACGCGGCATCCGCCGGCGACCGGGTGCGCGCGGAAAGCTTGCTTCAGCATGCAGAGCATTACTTCCGTGTGATGAAGGCAATGCAGCCTCCGCAGCAACAGAACCAGCAGAATGACCCGTCCGACGAGCCTCAGCCATCCGTCAGCAATGACGATGATAGCGATGATGGTGAAAGCAAGGCCAAGAGATCAAGCAGGTCTTCGCGCAGGGACAAGTCCGAGAACGACCATTCCAGCGACAAGACTGCCGAGGACAAGTCTTCAGAGGATTCTGGAGAGGACAAGAGCGACCAGAGCGCCGATAGCGATAGCGGTGAAGGTGAGGGCGAAGAAAAACCGCGCCGCCGCCGTACTCGCCGGACATCGCGCAAATCGTCTTCGGACAGCGACGACAATGGCAATGATCAGTCCGGTGACGAAGGCAAGGTGGCCGAAGTTGCTGCCGAGTAGGTCGCACGACAGATCACTCAATTACTGATACTGAAAAGCCCGGCTCAATGGCCGGGCTTTTTGATTCTGGTTTGTTCACAGCGCCGATCAGTCGAACAGGCTGGAGACGCTTTCCTCGTTGGCGATGCGGCGGATGGCTTCGCCAAGCAGCTTGTTGATCGAGACCTGTTCGACCTTCTTGCTGTTCCGGACAGCCTCTGTCGCTTCGATCGAGTCGCTGACGACCAGCCGCTCAAGACCTTTGGCGTTCTCGATACGGGACACGGCTTCACCGGAGAGCACGCCGTGAGTGACATAGGCAGCAACGGAGCTGGCACCTTCTTCCATCAGCTTTTCGGCCGCGTTGACGAGTGTACCGCCTGAATCGACGATGTCGTCGAACAGGATGCAGTGCATGCCCTTCACTTCACCGATGATGTGCATGACTTCGGAAACACCGGCACGCTGGCGGCGCTTGTCGACGATGGCGAGCGGCACATTGCCGAGGCGCTTGGCAAGGCTGCGGGCGCGCACGACGCCGCCGACATCCGGCGAGACGACGCAGACCCTGTCTGAATCGACCGGATAGTTCGCGCGGATATGGTTTTCCATTTCCTTGACCGCATAGAGGTTGTCGGTCGGGATGTCGAAGAAGCCCTGGATCTGGCCTGCGTGGAGATCGACCGTCAGTACACGGTCGGCACCTGCCGTGGTGATGAGGTTTGCTACCAGCTTGGCCGAGATCGGCGTGCGCGGACCGGCCTTGCGGTCTTGGCGGGCATATCCGAAATATGGCAGTACCGCCGTCACCCGGCTCGCCGAGGCGCGCGACAGGGCATCGATGGTGATCAGCAGTTCCATCAGGTTGTCGTTCGCGGGCTTGGAAGTCGATTGGATAACGAAGACGTCTTCGCCGCGCACGTTTTCATGAATTTCCACGAAAACTTCGCCATCAGCGAAGGTCTTTATCTCGGCTTCGGTCAGGTTGACGTGAAGGACTTTCGCAATGTCTTTCGCCAGGGTCAGATTGCCATTGCCGGAGAGAATTTTCATGACGTTACCCGTGTCCCGCTGGGTGTGGAAATATCAGTCCGACCGTCCCGCTGGACGGTCCAAGCGGCGTCGCCCCATGCACGCCTGATCCCGTTCTTTCGTCGTCACCGGGTTTGTGACGTTTTTTTAAACCCGAGGCAACCACTGATAGCCGCAGTTCCTTAAAATATTTTGGCGGGTGGTTTTCAAAGCACGATTGCAGACAGGTTCCGTCCATAGTCCGCATGACCAGCCTGTCTGGAATGGCGATAGCTGAAATATCTTTCAGGGTCGGCCAGTGTATTGTCGCCGGTATCGACGATGTTTGCGGCTTCGAGCCCCTGCTCGCACAGACGCCATGTGGCAAATGCCGTCAGGTCGCACTGGTATTTTCCGTTATTTTCTTCAGGGGTAAAAAACCGTGTGCTGACGGGATATTTCTCGATGAAAGCGCTAACAAGGTCATCGCCGACCTGAAAATGCGGCGGGCGCAGGCACGGTCCGATAGCGGCACGAATGTTTGCCGGCGTCGCGCCGTGCAGCTGCATCAGGCTGACACATGACTCGAGGATCCCGCCGAGAGCTCCGCGCCAGCCGGCATGGGCGGCCCCGATGACGCCAGCTCGCTGGTCATGAAACAGGACAGGGATGCAATCGGCGGTCAGGATGCCAAGGGCAAGGCCGGGTGTCGTCGTGACGAGTGCATCGGCTTTGGGCTGTGACTGGTCGGCCTTCTCGACAAAGACCGCCTCGGCAGAATGGATCTGATAGCCTGTGAACAGGGCATCGGCTTCCAGCGCAGCGGCGCACAGTCGGCGGTTTTCGCTGACATTGGCAGAATCATCGGAGGAGCCGGGGCCACAATTCAGGCTTTCGAAAATGCCAGTGGAAACGCCCCCTGCGCGTCCGAAAAACCCGTGGCGGGCATTCATGTGCGGAGAGGTCAGGAAGGGCGGTGCCATTGCGCGACCGCTATTCAAAGCCCGCGGGCGTCGTCAGCCCGGGCGAGGACAGGCAGAGCACCTTGAACATCGTGCCCATCTGGTCCGGCTCGACGAGACGACGTACACCATTTTCGAAGGCTGGTCGTTCGATCTCGATAATATTTTCCAGCAATTTGCGGGCGCGCTGTTCGATGCCAAGACGGCCAAGGAACAGGCCCTGTTCAATTGTGCCGTGTGCCTCCAGCCCTCGGGCAAGCCCTTCGCGCGAGAGCGCCTCGAAATCGACATGGGCGGTCACATCGGCCTCTCCCGGAGAACTCAGGACCGGCCAGTAGTGATGGGCCTGCATTGCCTGCAGCGTATCGCCAAAGCCGCTGCGTGTATGGCCATAGTCGATGATCAGGGCACGGCCCTTGTGATTGGCGAAGCGCCCGGCAATATCCTCGATCACATCGCGAGCGTCGTCACTGATCTCGAAAATATCCTCTGGCTTGGAGAAGTCCGGCGCGCCGCGGGGCGTCTCGTGTAGTTCCTTTGACAGGGTGAAATGCAGGCGTGGGCGATTGTTGTCGTCACGGCTGACATCGACCAGCCGTTCGCGCCAGCAGGACTCATTCTGGGTGGCTGTGCGCACGAATTGCCGGATCGGCATGCAATCGAAGAACTCGTTGGCGACGATCAGAGTCGGGGCGAGGGGGATATCCGAAATGTCCGCCGCCCAGGTGATGTCGAGACCGGTTTCATGCAGCTTGCGCTGCTGCTGATAGCGCTGGCGGCCCGACGTTTCGACCATGTAGATGCCGGCAGCATCGAGGAACTTCGGCTTCACTTTTTTCGCCGTGCGCAGAATATCGGCCATCAGCGTGCCGCGGCCCGGGCCCAGTTCGATCAGGTTGAAGAAGGACGGCGCGCCGATATCTTCCCAGGCCTGTACCAGCCATGCGCCGATCAGCTCGCCGAAAACCTGGTTGATTTCAGGGGCAGTTATGTAGTCGCCATCTTGCCCAAAGGCGGTCTGGGTCATGTAATAGCCATGCTGCGGATGGCCGAGAACATCGGCCATGTAGTCGCTGACGCGGATGGGGCCGTGATCCTCGATCAGGCGCACAAGAATCTCTTCAAGCGGGGTCGGGCCCCGGTCTTCCTGTTTTTTCGGGTCTGTCATCAGGCCTTGCTAATTGGCTGGTCGGTTTTCGGCGTGTCGGTATCTGCAGCCGGTGCCTTTTCTGCAGGCTTGTCATTCAAGCTTGCCGAGGCGGATTTCGACTGCTGCGTCTTGGAGGATGTGTGTTTGCCGAGCGTTCCGGCAAGCTTGCCGTTCCAGCCTTGCCAGATCAGCCATGCGCCGAGCATGACCATCGGCAGGGACAGGATCATCCCCATGGTGATGCCAAGTGGAAAGTCAGGCATGTGGGCATCGGGCTCGCGGAAGAACTCCACGATGATGCGTGACAGGCCATAGCCCGCGAGGAAGATGCCGGTCGCCACGCCCGGCTTGCGCAGGATGCGGAAGGTCCAGATGCCGACGGCAAGAATGGCAAAAAGGACGATGCCTTCGAGGAACGCTTCATAGAGTTGGCTCGGGTGCCTCGCGGCCTGCAGCGGGTCAGTCGGAAAGACCATGGCCCAGGGCGCATCGGTCGGACGGCCATAAAGCTCGCCATTGATGAAGTTGGCGATGCGCCCGAAGAACAGACCGAGAGGTGCGGCAACCGCAAAAAGGTCGGCAACGGAGAAAAATTTCAGGCCGTGGCGTCGGGCAAAGAAGAAGCCTGCAATGGTGACGCCCAGCATGCCGCCATGGAAGGACATGCCGCCCTGCCACAGCATGATCGCCGGCGGGAGGTAGATGAACCCTATGATCTGTTCCCACGGCGCGATGATCAAGGCCGGCTTGTAGAACAGGACATAGCCGAGGCGACCGCCGAGGATGATGCCGATCGTGACCCAGAAGATGAGATCGTCGAGCATTTCCCGGCTCATCGGCGCGCTCTGCGCGTGCGGCCCTTGCCAGAGTGTGTCGCGTTTCAACAGGCGCACGGCATAGATCCAGCCGAGCACGATGCCGGTGATATAGGCCAGCGCGTACCAGCGGATCGGCAGGGGGCCGATGCTGAAGAACACCGGATCGATGTCCGGATAGGGAATTTCAAGCGCGAACGCTGCCAGCAAGCTCATCATCATTCCTTCTAATCCCGCCTGATCGCCCTGTCACCCTTGCGCAGACTGCGAACTTACCCAATTACAGGACTGTTAGGCCTTAGCCCCGTTCAGGAAAAGATTTATGACAAGATTCTCGTGCGTTTTAGCTGTCTGCTTTCTCTTGGCCGCCTGTGGCGGCGGTGAGCAGGAGGTCGGCGAATTCAAGAATGACTGGCTCGGCAACGAGATCAAGGTCGAGGCGCTGAAAGACCCCAAGGTCGAGGGCGTAACCTGCCATTTGAGCCATTTCGACCGTGGTTTCTGGGACCGTGTTTCCAAGGGTAACTGGTTCGAGGACCCGTCGAACGCCTCCATCGCCTGCCGCCAGACCGGGCCGCTGGTCATCGGCGATATCGACATGGGCAAGCATGGCGAGCGTGTTTTCGACCAGAAGGCTAGCCTGATCTTCAAGGTCATCTCGGTGCGCCGAATCTATGACCCGGTGAATGACACGCTGCTCTATGTGGCCTATTCGAGGAAGCCGGTCGACGGCTCTGCCAAGATGGCGATTTCGACGGTGACCATGTACGGCCAGGACGTGCAATGGCTGGAAGGGCGCCCGGAGCTTGCTGCGGCACAGTAGCAGGGAGGTTTGCAGATAGCGGCGTATCGGCCTACTTTCCCTGCAAAAGGAGATTGCCATGCAGACGTCGAACCCGTTTTTCGAACATTTCGCCAAAGCCATGACCGAGGCCGCCGGTGCCGCGGACGGCATGCGCCAGGAAGCGGAGACCATGTTCCGCAGCCAGGTGCAGAAATTCCTCGCCGACAGTGATCTCGTCCAGCGCGAGGAATTCGAGGCCGTGCGCGAGATGGCAGTAAAGGCGATGGAAGAGAACGCTAATCTCAAACAGCGCATCGAGACACTGGAAGCCAAGCTCGACGCCAAGTGATGGCTGGCGCAGGGAGAGTAATAGCGCCACATTTTCTGGCCGGGTTGGTTGCGGTCCTGCTGTCCTTGACGACAGCAAGCGCCGAGACTGTAGGTCTCGTCAGCCCCGACGCCCGGTTTGAAATCGATACTGAAACCCTCGCCGTCAAAGGGGCAATTCAGGCTAGCGACTTGTTCGATGTTGCCGAAGCCGCCTTTCCAGATGGCCAGGTTTTCAGGATGGAAGAGAGCGCCAGCGGTTATCATTGGCGTCTCTCAATTGAAGGGCAGGCCTATCAGGTAACAGCATCTCTCGACGGGGATGTCCTGCTGGTATCCATCTCGGCTAGCGAGACGAGTGCCCTTGACTGGCCGCGGAGCCCGGCAGATTTGGGCCAGTCTTATGCCCTGCCGGTTTTCGGTGAGGGGCGTCTGGTTGAGGCCGATGACGCTCAGTGGGCTGATTTCCTGATCTCGCGTCGTGGACAGATGGACGGCTCGGAACTCTCCC
This sequence comes from Aquisalinus luteolus, assembly GCF_009712425.2. GTDB lineage: Bacteria > Pseudomonadota > Alphaproteobacteria > Caulobacterales > Parvularculaceae > Aquisalinus > Aquisalinus luteolus. Next base: position 1,582,197 of record NZ_VCJR02000001.1, on the reverse strand, counting down.
TGCCTTTCTGGACGGCATTGGCAGGCGATATCTCTGCCAGCTATATCCTGCAGACGCCGCTCGATGCCAACCTGATCCTTGCCAATGAAGACGGGCGGCTGAGTGTCGGTGCACGACAGACTTTCACCCGGTTCAACCTCGATGAGCCCTACACCGTTCGCATCGCGCTTGGGCCAGCCGATCCGGTAATCGGCGCTAAATATTTTCGCGACTATCTCGAGGGCACGAACCATTTCCGCACGCTGGCGCAGAAAGCGGCTGACAACCCGGACATAGCGAAGCTAGCCGGGGCGCCGCATCTCTATGTCCATGACTCAGGGCCGCTTTCGCCGGGTGACATCACCGACTGGAAAGGCTTCGTGCAGCGCTTCGCTGCGCGGCGCGATGAAAGCGGAACATTCTCTGCCGTGCTCTGGGACGCGGTGCCTGCCGAAAACCGAAAGGAAATCAACGATCTGATCGAGGAAGCGCGCGGCCCGCAGGGCTATGTCTCCGGCTATGGCCGGACGACGATGACGCGGTTCATCAATCTCGTACTGCCGGAAGTGCTTATCGCACCGCCGGTAGCCTCGCTGCCCGGTGGCCATGACCCGGCTGCGCAGGAAGCGTGGATCAACGCGGCCCGCTCGGCGCTGACGGGCGAGTTCCCGGGTATGATGGCTGATCCGGCCAGCTGGGGCGGTGGGCTGTCCTCTGGCTTGGTCGAAGAATTGCAAGGGGCGGGGATCGATACCGCCTGGATCGGTACGGCAAACTGGCTGGAGGCGCTGTGGCATCCGGAAGCCGTCAAGGTTGCGAAGGACGCCGGCTATCTCGTCGGTACCTATGACAGCTATGCAAGCGCGCATCCTGAAGACTTGGTCGACACATGGCAGACGGCGCAACAGGGTCAGGAAATTTATGAGGCTGCTGCCTATACACGGGAAGATGGCCGGAAAGTCACGGGCTTTGCCGGGCGTGGTGTTTATGTGAACCCGCTCGAAGTTCGCGACTATGCGCGCACACGGATGAAAGCGGTGTCCGACGCGGCTCGCTTCAACAGCTACTTCATCGATGTCGATGCGACGGGCTTGTCCTATAACGACTACAGCGAGGATCACCCGACGGGGCGGGCCGAGATCATTGCAGAGCTGCGTGACCGGATAGGGTACATCGCCAACGATCTGGGGCTCGTCACGGCGTCGGAAAACGGCACCTGGCTGTTCTCGCGCGACCTGGTGATCGGCCATGGCATCACGACGCCGCCCGTCGGGTGGATGGACCCGCGCATGCGCGAGCGTGGCTCGGAATATTATCGCGGCACATACTGGCCACCGGAGCGGCCCGACATCTATTTCAAGTCAACGCCCCTGCCTGAACCCGTGGCGGATGCCATGTATGCCCCCCGGCACCGCCTGCCGCTGTTCCAGATCGCCCTGCATGACAGCATCATCACCAGCCATCACTGGGAATACGGCTCGCTCAAGCCTGTCGGTCAGCGCGACCGCATCGGCCTGACGCAGATCCTCCATATGGTCCCGCCGCTTTACCACCTGCATGACAGCGTCCTGAAACGCGATATGCCGCTTATCCAAGCCTATCACGAGGTCTGGGGCCCGCTGCACGCCGAGCTTTGGGACCAGCAGATGACGGGCTTTGAGTTCCTCAGCGAGGACCGGCTGGTTCAGCGCACGGAGTTTGCCGATGGCACGGCCCTGACGGTGAATTTTGCCAATGAGCCCCGCCTGTTACCCGGTAGTGGATTATCCACAGGGGAGACTTTGCCGGTGCGGGGAATCGCGGTTGAGAAGGGTGGCGAAACCCGGATTCTTGAGATGCCCGCTCTGGATTAGGCGGTTTTCCACCATAGTTGCCGGAAAGCCGCGTCCGCCTGCTGATTTTCAACACGCCAGACGAATCATTGATGGACCTCCCGACTCGCCCCGCAATGGTTAACTGCGGGGCGGCGTTTTCCGCTCGTTGCAAGGTACGGGAACAGCGAATGGCATTTGACCTTCACCACGATGATCCTCAGTTGAACGATCCGCTCGATATCATCGAGCAGGTAGCCAGCCAGTCGGAAATGAATGCGGAGCGGGTCGATGCGACCGAGCTGCATATCAATGTCGGTGGCATGTGGCGCGATATCGCCGTCTGGTTTGCCTGGCGGGAGAACATGCGTGTCCTGCAGCTGGGCGCGCCGCTGGAACTGAAAGTGCCTCAGGAAAAGCTAGGCGAGGTCTGCAAGTTGCTTGCTCGCATTAATGAACGTGTCTGGCTCGGCCATTTCGATCTGTGGTCGGACGATAATGGCATCGTCTATCGCAACGGCACGGTCCTGTCTGAAATGGCGGATTTTGACGAGGTTCAGGCCGAAATCCTCATCCGCGGCGCGGCCGAGGCGTTCGAGCGCTTCTACCCGGCGTTCAACTACGTCCTGTGGGGCGGAAAGACGGCCGATGAGGCAATTGCGGCTTCTTTGTTTGAAACCGAGGGCACGGCGTAATATATCGGTCTCATGACTGATATAAACACCGAGAAATTATCCGTACTCCTGCTTGGCGCCGGCTCCATGGGCGGCTCAATGCTCAAAGGCTGGATCGAGGAAGACCTGCTCGATCCGGCGCGTTCCGGCGTCATCTCGCCGTCTGGTCGTCCCAACGTCGTTGAGATGTGCGAGACGCGCGGCGTGCCGGTAAACCCCGAAAACGATCAGGCCTGGGATATCTGCGTGCTTGCCGTAAAGCCGCAAATGTTCCCCTCCGTCCTGCCTGACCTTGACTGGCCCGACATTGACAAGACCATGTTCATGTCCGTCGCCGCCGGTGTCTCCATCGAGACGATCCGCAATCATCTGAAAGGCGCGGGCGCAGGCAATGCCCCCATCGTGCGCGTGATGCCGAACCTGCCGACCGCAGTGCGCAAGGGCTGCACCCTGCTTTATGCTGGTGATAATGTCAGCGAGGAACAGCGGGCCGCTGCCGACCGGCTGATCTCTGCGACCGGCTCTGCCGTCTGGATGAACTCCGAAGACGAGCTTGACCGCGCCATGGCGATTTCCGGCTGCGCGCCGGCCTATGCCTTCCTGCTGGTCGAAGCGATGACCGATGCCGGTGTCGCCGTCGGTCTTGACCGCGAACTGTCGGAGCGGATCTCCCGCGAGACGGTGATCGGCGCCGGTTACCTGATGGAAGCCGATCCGCGTTCAGCGCCGGAACTGTCCAAAGCGGTGCAATCGCCGGGCGGCACGACGGCACAGGCCGTCGGTGTGCTTGACCGCGAGGATGGTATGCGCCCGTTGATGGAAGAGGCGGTGAAGGCCGCTATCAAGCGTGCCAAGGAACTGGCGAGCTAGTTTCTCCGCTGTATACCGCGCTTTGCGACTGAACTGATTCATGCTTGCCTTCCGGAACCGGGAGGCAGGCATTTTTATGCGCACAGAGTTCGATTATGTGATTGTCGGGGCAGGGTCCGCGGGCTGTGTGATGGCGAGCCGGTTGAGCGAGGACCCGTCCGTATCCGTGTGTCTGTTGGAAGCCGGTGGCCGAGACCGCGATTTGCGTATCCATGTGCCAGGCATGCTGGGCGAAATCCTCGGCTCACGCGGTAATAACTGGAATTACTACACGGCACCCCAGCTTCATCTCGACAACCGCCGCCTTTACTGGCCGCGCGGCAAGGTTCTGGGCGGATCATCGGCCATCAATGCAATGTGCTACAGCCGTGGCGACCTAGGCGATTATGACGACTGGGCAGAGGCGGGGGCCGAGGGCTGGTCGGCGATGGAGGCGCTGCACTGGTTCAAGAAGTCTGAAGACTACTCAGCAGGCGAGGACCAGTGGCACGGCCAGGGCGGGCCGCTCGGTGTGACGAAAGTCTTCAAGGGCCATCCGGCAACCGATCAATTCGTGAAGGCAGGCATCGAGGCGGGCCTGCGTCGGATCGACGATTTTCACGCAGGGAGTCGCGAAGGTATCGGCGTGTTCGACACTACGACCCGCGATGGCAAGCGATGCTCGGCTTACACCGGCTATCTTGGTCCATCCGTCCGGGATCGGTCGAACCTGACGATCCTCAGCGGGGCGATGGTGCGACGTGTGCTTGTTGATGGCACGTCGGTGAAAGGTATTGATGCCATTGTCGACGGCGAGGCGAAGGAGCTGCTCGCCAAGCGGGAAGTGATCCTGTGTGCCGGGGCGATCAACACGCCGCAGCTGCTGATGCTGTCTGGCGTGGGGCCGGCGGGTCATCTGTCAGTTTACGGCATATCTTCCGTCATTGACCTGCCGGGCGTCGGCGAGAACCTGCAAGACCATCTCGATATCTCGCTGCTGGCACAATCCGAGCCCGGCAAGACCATCGGCTATTCCCTGCAGAGCATGGGCCAGATGGCGCTGGCGCTTGGCGAATATGCTATTAGCCGCAAGGGGTTGATGACATCGAACCTCGCCGAAGGCTGCGGCTTTGCGAAGTCTCAAGAGGGACTGGAGAAACCCGACATCCAGCTGCATTTCCTGCCCGGCTATTCCGACCGTCATGGCGAGGAGAAATTCATCGGCTCCAATGGCATCACCCTGCATGCCTGCCATCTTTATCCTGCCTCGCGAGGTCGGGTCAGGCTCGGCTCCGCCAATCCGGCAGAGCATCCGGTCATCGATCCGGCCTATCTGTCAGGCGAGGGCGATCTGGAAGCCCTGATAGCGGCTGCGAAGCTGATCGCTGAAATTGCCCGGCAACCGGCGCTGGCGGGTTATGTCGATAAATGGCTGTATCCGGACAATCTCGACAGGACGGACGAGCAATGGGCGTCATTCATCCGGGCGCGGGCGGAGACGATCTATCATCCGGTTGGCACCTGCCGGATGGGCCGGAAAGACGATGAGATGGCGGTGACGGATAGCGGGGGATCGGTATATGGCGCGACGGGCCTGCGGGTTGTCGATGCGTCGCTCATGCCGAGCATTATCGGCGGCAATACAAATGCGCCGGTCATGATGATGGCGGAAAAGATTTCGGCGACGATGAAAGAAGCGTGATCGGGCCTGCCTAATCCAGGCCAGCGACAGCGCCGGTGCCAGCCGTCGCAGCCACCGCTTCTTCACTGGCCTCTGTGGCGGCTTCGGCAACGCTGGCGGCGGCACTGGCCGCAGCTTCCCCGACGATGAGGCGGGAGGATTGAGGCCGGTACTTGTCAGGCGAGCTTGCGCCATAGCGGTCATTCATCGGTTCATCGACACTGTAAGACGCCGAGTATGTGCCCCATGAACCATACTGATAGGCATCGCCCCATATGCCCTTGCCGGCATCACGGGCAGATTGTTCCGCATACCACAGATCGCTTTCGGCATCGGTCGAAATCGGCGCCCATCCGCTGGCGGCGATGGTCGTCGCCAGGTCACGACCATTCAGCTCGCATTTGGCCGCACCGCGATAGATTTCGCACATCATCTCGCGGCGATTGGCGATCTGCGGCAGCTTGTCGGCCAGCAGCGTGTAGGACTGATACGCGCCGCGATCGATTCCGGCGAGATAATAGGTTCTGCCATAAAAGTTCAGCGAGCCATCGGCATTGACCCGAGCCGGGCCAAGGATGCGCTTGCGCGGCGGCGAGATGTAGCGGGACTCGTCCTCCTCGCCTTCCGGCGGATTGACGATCTCGGCCAGTGGCTTGGTCGAAAAGGTCGGTGCGTTCTTTTCCAGCGCCAGATGCGGCAACGCCTGTTCCATATAGGTTTTCCAGATCAGGCCGGGCAGGGCGGCACCGGTGATCTTTTTCATCGGCGTATAGTCGTCATTGCCGACCCATACGCCGACGATCAGGTTGTCGGTCATGCCGATGAACCAGGCGTCGCGATAGTCCTGCGTCGTGCCGGTCTTGCCGAAAGACGGCACGCTGATCTGCGTCGTGCGGCTGGTGCCGGACTGGACGCTCTCCTGCATCAGTGTCAGGAGGTCCTTGTTGATGCGGTCGGGCGCCACCGGCATCAGGCGACGCTCCGGCTCGAAGACGGTCGGTTCGACCTTCTGGTTCCTGACCAGCGAGGCATAGGCAGCCGTGATGTCGAGCAGGTTGGTCTCGAACACGCCGAGGGCGAGGCTCGGCCACGGGTCGGGGTTCGCATCGAGGCCTGCAGCGCGGGCGTCTGCGATGACCTGTTCGCGACCGGCATATTCCTGCAGGCGAAGGGCGACGGAGTTCAGCGAATAGGCAAAGGCGGACTTCGTTTCGAGGATGCCGTAATAGCGGTCGTCGTAATTGGCCGGCTTGTAATATTCGCCCTTTTTGTCGGGAACCGGCAGCGTCATCGGTACGTCGACGACATAATCGTCAGGACGCCAGCCTTTCTTCATGGCGGCGTCATAAACGAAGGCCTTGAACAACGAGCCGGGCTGGCGCTGGGCGGACGTCGCCCTGTTGAACTGGCTGCGGCCATAATCCGTGCCGCCAACAATGGCGAGCACTTCGCCCGTCGGGCGCATGACCACCATGGCCGCTTCGCTGACATTGTAGGAGGTCTTCATCTCCTCCGTCATGATCTCGCGGATCGTGTTTTCCGCAATGGTCTGAAACGGCCGATCGAGCGTGGTCTCCAGCGTGTTATAAGTCGATGTCCCCCGTTCTTCCGCTTGCGTTGCTGCGAGGTCGAGGAAATAGCCATTGGGCTCTGCTGGCTTTTTCTTGAAGGAAATCTGCTCAAGGTCGTAGAGCGCGAGCTGTTCCTGGATCGGCGTGATGGTCTTGTCGCGCTTCATGGAGCCGAGCACGAGGCGGGCGCGTTCACGTGCGAGTTCCTCGCGCTGGAAGGGGTTATAATTGCTCGGCGCCTTGATCAGGCCTGCCAGCATCGCGCTCTCGGCCAGCGACAGTTTATTGGCGTTCTTGCCGAAATAAATCTCTGCCGCCGCCTCGATGCCATAGGCATTGGAACCAAAATAGACAGTGTGGAGATAATCCTCGAGGATTTCCTGTTTCGTCAGCCGGTTTTCCAGACGCATGGCATAGACTGCTTCCTGCATCTTGCGATCAAGCGTCTGTTCGGATGTCAGGTAGATATTCTTGACCAGCTGCTGGGTGATCGTGCTGCCACCCTCTACGATGCGGCCGGCCTCGTAATTGCTTATTGCCGCCCGGGCGATGCCGATGGGGTCGACACCGCCGTGATCATAGAAACGGCGGTCTTCGATAGACAGGAAGGCCTGAACGGTATGGGCAGGGATGTTCGCAAACGAGACAGGCTTGCGGTTAGGTCCACGGACACCGATTTCCCTTCCGCTTTCGTCGAGGAAAACATAGGTTGCGCGCTCGGCTTCTGCATTGCGATCGGGCAGGGTGCCATTGGTCAGCTTGTGCCAAGCCATGAGGCCGGTAATGGCAGGAACCAGGAAAAGGGCGGCCAGCAACGCAAAACCGGCAAATATATATGCCCGACGCAGGAGTCTGCCCAGCGCCTTCCTGATGTCGGGATTACGTGGGCCGCTCACGCTCATAAAGCGGCCCGAATACTGGTCATTCATGCCAAGATGCTCCTCAGGTAGAAGAACAGGGCAACGCAACAAATTGTTCGATTTTCTCCCCACCTAATTTGACAACTTTGCGGGGTGCCGGGCAAGGGAATTCTCTCCCCAAACCATCACACTGCCGCGATGGTTGCCATGATGTTACACACGCTGGAAGGCCTTGTTTCTGTTGGCCTAATAGGAAAATTGCTCGCGCACGATCCGCTCCTCGAGGGAGTGATCGTTGTCATAGAGCATCGTCACCACATGTTCACGGCTCTCCAACGCCGTGACCTTCGAGACACGGCGTACTTCGTAATTGTCCGCAACGGCTGAAACAGGCCGCAGGGAAGGCTCGAGAATCTCGAAGGAAACCTCTGCATCATGGGGCAGCAGGGCGCCGCGCCAGCGCCGTGGGCGGAACGCGCTGATCGGTGTCAGGGCTAGCAATTTCGCGCCGATGGGGATGATCGGGCCATGGGCGGAAAGATTATACGCGGTCGAGCCGATGGGCGAGGCAAGGAGGATGCCGTCGCAGATCAGCATGTCCATCCGCGTCTTGCCGTTCACGTGGATGGCGATGCGAGCGGTCTGGCGCGTCTCGCGCAAGAGGGAAATCTCGTTAAAGGCGATGGCTGTCTGCACGGCACCGTCACGATCCGTCGCGGTCATCTCCAGCGGGCGGATGCGGGCCGCCTCGGCATTGGCAATGCGTTTGGGCAGGTTCTCGATGGAAAAGGAATTCATCAGGAAGCCGACCGTGCCGCGGTTGATGCCATAGATCGGCTTGTCCGCGCTCATATAGGCCTTCAGGGTTTCCAGCATGAAGCCGTCCCCGCCGATGGGCGCGATGACGTCAGCCTCCTCGACCGGCAGATTGCCATAGCGATGGGCGAGCCCCTGAAGCGCTTCTTGCGCTTCGGGCTTGTCGCTGGCCAGAAAGGCTATCCGGGTCGAATCCATAAGTCCTTGTTCCTGCTGGCTTCCTGCTACCCCATATCGCGTGGTACTGCCACAAGCTCTTGAACACGCATACCATGATCCGGCAAACTATTTCCAAACGAAAAGCCAGATAAAGCCAGTGGAAGGAGCGCCGTCATGAATATCCAGCAGAAGGCAGGCATGGATCAGGTCGAGGCCATCGGTGTCGTGAAAGGCTTCGATATACCCGACCCCACGACCATAGACAGCCTGAAGGGCCAGGTCTCCGATGTGGAATGGGCGCTACGCTGCGACCTGGCGGCGACATACAGGCTCGCCGCGCTCTATGGCTGGGACGATCTCGTCTTTACCCATATCTCGCTGCGCCTGCCCGACGAAGACGGCAAGGCCCGTTTCCTGATGAACCCTTATGGCGTGCTGTTCGACGAGATGACGGCGTCGAGCCTGATCAAGATCGATGTGGACGGCAATCTTGTCGGTTCGACACCCTATTTCCCCAACCCGGCCGGCTTCACCATCCATTCTGCGGTGCACATGAACCGGCACGACGCCAACTGCGTCTTGCATTTGCATTCGCCCTATGGCGTTGCCGTTTCGGCCCAGAAGGGCGGGCTGAGGCGCTATACCCAGTTCTCCATGATCGTGCATGACGATCTGGCCTATCACGACTATGAAGGTATCGCGCTGGATCTCTCGGAACGCGAGCGCTTGGTGAAGGATATCGGCGAGAAAAACCTGTTGATGCTGCGCAATCATGGCACGCTGACCATGGGCGAGAATTGCGCCATCGCCTTCCTGCGGATGTATTTCCTGGAACAGGCCTGCAAGACGCAGATCCTGGCGCAGGCGGCGGGAACGGAGAACCTGATCGAGGAGCCTGAAGAGATGGGCAATCTGGTCCGCCAGCAGGGCGCACCGGGCTTTGCGAAAGGTCTGGGCGACAACCTCACCTGGCCGGGCCTGATGCGCAAGCTGAAGCGCCAGAACCCGGGCTTCGACCACTAGAGCGCCTTATCTTACCACGGGTCGATCCAGCCGCGACGTTTGGAACCTGTCTCGCTGGACGGCTTTTCACGGTTGCGACCGAACAAAAGGTTCTGGCCAGAGAAAGCCACGAAATAATTCAGGATAACGGTGATGGTCGTGCGAATGAGTTCATCGGTATAACCACCTGCCGTCAGCGGATCGGCGCAGCCTTGGATGAAAGCGAATTGCAGGATACCCAGCAGAACACTGACCAGTAGGGGAATCAGCGTGTTGCCGGGTCTGGAATCCGTCAGAACACCCCATAGATTACCCGCTAGATAAATAACTACCGGTGAGATCAGGGCGAACCAGAAAACATAATAGGTGCCGACTGAATCGCATAGCGCCGGGTAGCTGGCGAAATAGCCAGCATTGTCGTTCAGCCAGTTAGCGATAGCGTCCATGGGACCTCCCTCGTTTCAGAAAGGCAACACAGTCATGGTCACACGGTTCAGATATTTCGAGCCCGCGCCCTCACTGACGAGGCAGGGTCATTCAGCGCGTTTTGTTTTGCCTTGGTGGCGAGTGAACTGAACTGATCGTGCTGCTCGGCCAGCCTGCAGAGGGCGTGCATCGACCATGCGCGGATAAAGGGACGCTGGTGAATTGTAAGCGGTGCCAGCCATTCGGCGTAAATCTGTGCATCTTCTATAGATACTTCAAAATAATCAGCACATTGACAAACATGCAGGCAGGACTGCCATGAGTGGATTGAGCCGAGCTTTTCGATGAGCTGCTTTGTGTAGCCCTTGGCCAAAGGGCTGGACTGTTCGCAGTGATATTTCAGCATCCATGTCGCGCCGTCGGATGTCTCGTCGCGGTCGTGACCGATCAGCACAATCAGGCCGTCGACGAAGCCGGGCTTGCTTGCATGCCGGGCATAGCATTCGGACAGCAGCGTAATGGCCCTGCCATCATACTGCTCAAGGTCTCGCGCCAGCCTGTTGGCAATGTCAGTCATTCTGCTCGAAGATCGCGCATACTGCCCCCGCGGGGTCCGAGATGACACAATAGCGGTTATTGCCATATCCCTTGATGCCTGAGATCAGTTTGCCGCCCAGCTTCTCGCAAGCTGTCATTGAGGCATCGAGGTCGGCTACGCCCCAGTAGATCAACCATTGCGGCGGAAGGCCGGCATTGTCGCCCATGGCATGACAGATGCCAGCGGCTGTTTTCTCCATGCCTTCCTGCGGGGCAGGTCGGGGGTCGGGCGCGGCCATCAGGTAATCGGTACGTCCTTCCATCTCCAGTCCGGTCGAAGACCAGCCGATGACCGCTTCGTAGAAGGCCCGGACTTCTTCACAATTGGATACCGTCAGATCCGTCCAGAGAATCTGTCCCACGTGTTTTCCGGGCATGACTGCCTCCCTTTTATTCGGCAAATTCAAATCTTACAGGCTGGACCAGCCCTGTCGATGTCTTTTGGGGAAAGTCGGCTGGGCGCTGAAAGCGGCTATGCTCCATCGCCCGGGTGGCGGACGCTGCAAACATCGCTTCGGCAAATGGTTTCCAGTCTGGCAGATTGGTCCAGGCGGTGCAGGATGGCGCGACATCCACCGGCACGCCTTCCGGGTCGATATCAAAACCCACCTCGCACCGGCCGGAAATGCCCGCGCGCTCGAGGGATGCCGGAAAAGGGGCAACGCACTGCTCGGTATATTCCAGATGTGGATGATCCTCGCCGTGAAGGTCGCCAACAATAAAATCGCTGTCGAGGCAGGCCGGCCCGGCCATCAGCTGCGCCATGGCACGCTCGAGGCCCGGCGGGTCGCTGTCATAAGGATCAACCGCCTCGGTTACACAGGCGGAGAGAAGTGCTGCAGATGCCGCAGCAGCAAGAGTTTTCCTGATCATGGTGAGAGCCTCCCGGAGCACAAATATCCGCCTGTGCCAGATTGCGGTCAACAGGTTTCAGGAGCCGCTGTTTGACAGGTGGCGCGATGCGTCCATTTATAGGGGCATGCCAAACAAACGCACTTCCGCCTCTCTCAATATCCGTGTCGCCACCCCGCAAGACGTGCAAGCCATCCATGAGCTGAGCATTCGCGTCTATGGCGAGGGCAATTCCTGCACCGCCGGCATGATCCGCGGTCAGATCGCTGCCTTCCCGGAGGGCCAGTTCGTTGTCGAGTATGATGACGATGTGGTCGGCTATGCGGCAAGCTTCCGGATCGATGAGAAGACCGCCATGGGCGACCATACCTGGATGGAGATCACCGGCGGTGGCTATGCCTCCCGGCACGACCCGGCCGGTGACTGGCTTTATGGCATGGAAGTGCTGGTCGACCCGACGCGCCGACGCCTGCGCATCGGCCAGCGCCTTTATGATGCCCGGCAGGGACTTGCCGAAGCGAAAGAATTGAAGGGGATCGTCTTCGGCGGGCGCATGCCCGGCTGGCAGCGGCGCAAGAAGACCTATCCCACACCGCAGGAATATCTGAACGCTGTCGTCAACCGCAAGACATCCGACCAGGTCATCAGCTTCCAGCTGCGTCAGGGGTTCGAGCCCATCGGGGTACTGAAGGATTACCTTGCCTCGGACAAGGCATCCGGCGGCTATGCCAGTCACATGATCTGGCGCAACCCCTATGCCAAGGAGATGCCAGGCGAGACGGAACTGCCCCATGGCCAGAAAGAAGATGTCCGTGTTGCGACAGTGCAGTTCTCGGCACGCATGGTCGGTTCGTTCGACGAGTTCATGGCCAATGTTGAATATTTCGTCGATGTGACGGCGGATTACCGCTCGGATTTCGTCGTCTTCCCGGAGCTGTTCACCCTGCAATTGCTGGCACTGGAGCAGAAAAAGCTGTCGCCGGCTGAATCGATCGAGCAGCTGACGCGCTATACGCCGCGTTTCATCGAAAAGATGCGGGAAATGGCGATCGGCTACAATATAAACATTATCGGCGGGTCTCACCCGACGCGCACGGATGATGGCGAGATCCAGAATGTGGCTTATGTGTTCCTCCGCGACGGCTCCGTCCATGCGCAGGAGAAGATCCACCCGACACCGAACGAGCGCTATTGGTGGAATATTCAGGGCGGGGACGAAATCGGCGTTATCCAGACAGATTGCGGGCCCATTGGCGTGCTGATCTGTTACGACTCGGAATTTCCCGAACTCGCTCGAAGGCTGGCGGATGAGGGCGCCCGCATCCTGTTCATCCCGTTCTGTACCGATACGCGCCAAAGCTATCTGCGCGTGCGATATTGCGCCCAGGCGCGGGCGATCGAGAACCAGTGTTATGTCGTCATGTCAGGCAATGTCGGCAACATGCCCAATGTCGAGAACATGGATATTCAGTATGCGCAATCCTGCATCCTGACGCCGTGCGATTATCCCTTCGCGCGTGACGGGATAGCAGCTGAGACAAGCGAGAATGTCGAGACGGTCGCTGTCGCCGATCTCGACTTCACCGATATCACCTGGGCGAGGGCACAGGGCACGGTGCGCAATTTGCGCGACCGCCGGTTCGATCTCTACTCGATCGACTGGAAAAAGGGCGTCTGAGTCAGGCCGCCTATTTCAGCGTTTCCAGATAGGCTACGAGATCCCGGCGATCGGCTTCGTTGTCGAGGCCGGCATAGGCCATGCGGCCGCCGGGAACGACCTCCTTGGGATCCTGGATATAGGCATCGAGCGTTGCCGTATCCCAAACGAGACCTGAGCGCTCCAGCGCCTTGGAATAGGTGAAATCCTCATGTCGGGCGGCAGGCGCGCCGACGATGCCCCACAGATTCGGGCCGACACGATGCCCGGTACCTTCGACCCGATCATGGCAGACAGCGCATTGCAGGAACTGGCGTTCGCCGTTCTTGACGCTCGGCGCCATGGCGAGGCGTTCCTCGTCGCTGAGCTGCGGCTGTGCCGGTTCGCCATTGCCGCAGCTGGATAGCAGCATCGCAGTCGGGATCATGATTGCTGACAGGAGTGTATTTCGCATCGCCATTACCTTCGTTGGAAAGTTCTATAGGCCGTAACGCCATCATCGTCACGAGGCGAGCATGGGTCAGTGATGCGGCAAATTGAGACGACAGAGGTGTGGTGGTGCCCCCAGTCCGACTCGAACGAACGACCTACTGATTACAAATCAGTTGCTCTACCAGCTGAGCTATAGGGGCAAGGTGGGTGTGTATCCCTGAATTTTCGGGCAGCGTCAATCCTTCGATTTTTACAGTCTGCGCCTGCCCGAAAGGCTTTGCCGGTCGAGATGTGATATGATATCACACTAGCATGCGCAGCATGACAGCATTTGACCGTATCCGGGATATGGCTGGCAGGAGCAGGATGCTTCTGGCCATTTTTGCTGTCTTCTATGTGCTGTTGCAGGGCGCGGCTTCCGCCCACGCCGTCCAGTACGGCGATCTCGATCACACCCATGGCGGCGAAGTCTGTCTCCTCGGCCATGCGGCCCAGCGCGATGGCGACGTCGATGTACCCGAGCTGCCGGTACTGCCACAGCCGGTCGGTGAGATTGCCGAAGTTCCTCTTGCTGTCTCGGTCTCGCTGGCCTCTTTCGCGCCGGATACGCCGCGCCAGCGCGGCCCACCTCTTTTCCAGTAATCACGACACGAACTGACACCGCCTGTGTGCCCCGAGCGCACGGGCTCTATCGCGATTATTGGAGACTATTTTCATGCTCAAGCAACAGCTGCGCCTGTCAGGCGCCATTTCCGCCATCTGTCTGGCGGGCCTTTCAACTGCGTTCGCACAGGACACGGCGCAGGATCAGTCACAGGACGAGGTTGCCGAGGACACGATCGTCGTTACCGCATCACCTATCGCCAAGGAGCAGGATGACCTGCTTATCGGCGCCTCGGTCGTCACCCGCGAGGAAATCCAGAAACGGATGAGCAATACGATCGGGGAGATGCTGAAGGCTGAACCCGGCGTATCGTCATCCTTCTTCGGTCCCGGTTCCAGCCGCCCGATCATCCGCGGGCAGGGCGGGGACCGTATCCAGGTGCTCGACAACGGTATCGGCTCCATCGACGCCTCCTCGTCCAGTGCCGACCACGCCGTCGCCGTGGAACCGGCACAGGCTGAGCAGGCCGAGATCATCCGCGGTACCGGCCTGCTGCGCTATGGCTCTTCGGGGTCAGGTGGCGTGGTGAACGTCATCGACGGACGAATTCCGACTTCCGTCCCTGAAAACGGGCTGGAGGCCAGCATGCGGGCCGGCGCGTCCAGTGTCGATGAGGGCCGGGATGTTGCCTTTGCAACGGATTTCGAAGCGGCAAAATTCGGCGACACATCTCTCGTCATTCACTTCGACGCTGCACTACGCGAAGCTCATGATTACGACATACCCGGCTTTGCCGAATCTGCCGCTTTCCGGGCGCTGGAGGAAGAAGGGCACGATCATGACGAAGAGGATCATGACGATGATCATGACCACGAGCATGAAGAAGAGGAAGAGGCATTTGGCACACTGGAAAACTCCGGTTTCGAGACCAGTGCCGTTTCCTTCGGCACGTCCTTCATCAATGACCGCTTCACTTTTGGAGCCGCCGTCAAGCAGACTAATTCCGACTACGGTATTCCGGCGGGGCATGATCATGCGCACGAGGAAGAAGATCACGACGATGATCACGATGACGAACATGACGAAGATCACGAGCATGAACACGAACACGAGCACGGCGAGGAAGAGGGTGGTGTCCGCATCAATCTCGAACAGCTTCGCTATGACCTGCGCGGCGAATATCGGCTCGACTCAACGCCATTCGAGACCGTTCGTGTCGCCCTCGGCATTTCGGATTATGAGCATCGCGAGATAGAGCCGTCAGGTGAGGTCGGCACGATCTTCGCCAATCAGGGCTGGGAAGGCCGCCTCGAGCTGGTCCAGCGTCCGCAGGGCGGCTGGCGCGGAGCGAGCGGCGTGCAGGTGCGCCAGCGCGAGTTCTCTGCCATCGGCGAGGAAGCCTTCGTGCCGCCGACCGAGACCAGCCAGGTCGGTATCTTCACGTTCCAGGACTATGAAACAGGGCCGTGGCACTTCGAAGGCGCGGCGCGTTATGAGCGCACCGAGCACGAAGATGACATGGGCACCAGCCTGTCGTTTGACGGTTTCAGCATTTCGGGCGGCACGGGCTATGAGCTGACGGAAAACTTCAAGCTCGGCGGCACGGTCTTCCGTACCGAGCGGGCACCGACCACCGAAGAGCTGTTCTCCAACGGACCGCATCTTGCGACCGATGCGTTCGAGCTTGGCGATACTTCGCTGGACAAGGAGATCAGCACCGGCGGCGAGCTGGTCCTGCGTGGCCGGTATGACCGGCTGAACTTCACCCTGAACGGTTTCTATACTGACTATAGCGACTATATCTATCAGGCCGAAACGGGCGGCGAGGAGGACGGCCTGCCGGTTTTTGCCTATACTGCCGCCGATGCGACCTTCAGCGGTTTCGAGGCAGAGGCTGACCTGTTGCTGGGGTCGGCTTTCGGAGCAGAGTTCGTTGCGGATGGGTCTGTAGAATATGTCCGCGCCCAAATCGATGGCGGCAATGGTAACCTGCCACGCATCCCGCCTTTTGGTGCCTTGGCAGGCCTGAATGCCGACTGGGACCGGGTATCGATTCGCGGAGAAGTTGATCATGCCGCCGATCAGGATGAGATCGCAGAGTTCGAGCTGGAAACAGAAAGCTACACGCTACTCAACCTCTACGTGACATATCGGCCTTTCCCGGAGAACGAGAAAATTGCCCTTCGGGTCGCCGCAAACAACCTCACAGACGAGGAAGCACGCCAGCATACGTCCTTCCTGAAGGACGAAGTGCCTTTGCCAGGGCGCAACTTCCGGGTCTCTTTCGAAGCCGGATTCTGATCCGGAATTCCGGGCCTGATATCACAGCCGATATAAAAACCGGTTGTGATTCAGGTCCGGAAATAATACCCTTTAACCATTGAGAACGGGTCATCAGGTTCAATCATTGCTTGTATCGTGTCATGCAACCTGAATGTCTCGCAAAATGGGTCGCCGAGCGGACGCAGTGGGTGTAATAGCTTCTGCCGGGCCCGTCAGACACGATAGGGGTGTTATGGTGGACTATATGAACAAGGCAGCTGGCGCCGCGCAGCGGGAAAAGGGGTCCAACAGCCTCAGCCGCAACCAGGCTATCGTTTTCGACGCCCTGAAGCGTGAGGGCAACCCGATGAAAGCCTATGCACTGCTCGAGCGTGTGAAAGACGAAGGCGTACGCGCGCCGATGACCGTCTACCGTGCCCTGTCTGACCTGATGGATATGGGGCTTGTCTACAAGCTCGACACCACAAAGGCCTATTCGGTGACCAGCCCGTCGGCATCCGATATCCCGGTCTTTCTTGTCTGTGACACCTGCGGCAACAGCCGGATGATCGGCAGCGAGAAGCTGGAAGAGGCAGCCCGTGAAAGTGCCCTGGAAAACGGGTTCTACGTTGATCGGCTGCGAATCGAAGTCACTGGTTACTGCTGCAACAAGTCGGCCTGACCGCCGCAGTCTTTGCCGCTGTCAGAACTGCTGACGCTTCAACCTGATCAATTCCTGTTGGCAGCCTTCGTAAAGGTATGCTTTTCTTGCGTTCTGCGCTGTGCGCAGGCATCAGGACAGATATGGACAACAGGCCCGGGCGTACCTAAAGAGGCCTGAAATTCTGACAGGACCGAAAACACATGTACCTATCCCGCTTTTATCTGCCGCTGATGAAGGAAACGCCGGCGGATGCCCAGATCATCTCTCACCAGCTGATGCTGCGCGCCGGCATGATTCGACAGGGCGCTGCGGGCATCTATTCCTGGCTGCCGCTCGGTTTTCGCGTCCTGCAGAAGATCGAGCAGATCGTGCGCGAGGAACAGAACCGCGCCGGCGCCGTGGAGATGCTGATGCCGACCATCCAGTCGGCCGAGCTGTGGCGTGAAAGCGGGCGCTATGAGGCCTACGGCAAGGAGATGCTGCGCATCACTGACCGTCATGACCGCGAGATGCTCTACGGCCCGACCAATGAGGAACTGATCACCGAGATTTTCCGCGCCGGCACACGGTCCTACAAGGACCTGCCGAAGATGCTCTATCACATCCAGTGGAAGTTCCGCGACGAGATCCGTCCGCGCTTTGGTGTCATGCGCGGCCGCGAATTCCTGATGAAGGATACCTATTCCTTCGACCTGACAGAGGAAGCCTCACGCAAGTCCTATTACAAGATGTTCGTGGCTTACCTGCGCACCTTCAACAGGCTGGGCCTGAAATCGGTACCGATGAAAGCCGACACCGGCCCAATCGGCGGCGACCTGTCCCACGAATTCATCGTGCTGGCGGAAACTGGTGAAAGTCAGGTCTATTGCCATCGAGAGCTGATCGACATGGCCGTGCCAGGGCCAGATGTCGATTTCGATGGCGACCTTGAACCGATCGTGCAGGAGCGCACATCGCTCTATGCCGCGACCGACGAAATGTACGACGAGAAGGAATTCGAGAAGGTGCCGGAGGATGACCGCATAACCGCGCGCGGTATCGAGGTCGGTCACATCTTCTTCTTCGGTACGAAATACTCAGCGCCGATGAACTGCGTGGTCTCCGGTCATGACGGTCGCAATGTGCCGGTGCAGATGGGCTCCTACGGGATCGGTGTTTCCCGCCTGATGGGGGCTCTGATCGAGGCCTATCATGACGAGAATGGCTGCCGCTGGCCGGTGCCCGTCGCGCCGTTCCATGTAGGTCTCATCAACCTGAAGCCAGGCGATGAGGAAAGCGACCGCCTGTGCCAGGAATTCTATGCCAAGCTGGAAGGCGCGGGTATCGAGGTCCTGTATGACGACACACCGGCGCGCCCGGGTGAGAAGTTCGCCCGGATGGACCTGATCGGCTTGCCATATCAAATGGTCGTCGGCCCGCGTGGCCTTGCCACCGGCCATGTCGAGGTCAAGGAGCGCCATAGCGGTGAGCGCATCGAACTGACGCCCGATGAAGCGCTGGATCATGTGTCGGGCAAGATTATCTCGGCTCTCGTTCCGGCGTGAAGAAGGCGTCGGCCAAAACGCCCCCCAAAACGCTGGGATGGCGCGAATGGATCGGTCTGCCTGCCTTCGGACTGGAGAGCATGAAGGCCAAAATCGACACCGGCGCCAAGACGTCGGCCATTCATGCCTACAAAGTGCGTGAATTTGACCGCGATGGCGCGATGTTCGTTTCGTTCTATATCCATCCGGTACAACGCAAGAAAAAGCCGGAGATTTACTGCGAAGCGCCAGTGGCCGACCGGCGCGCGGTCAGGAGCTCAAACGGCAAGGAGGAGATCCGCTATGTTATCCGTACAGAGCTGCAGATCGGCAGCGATGTATGGCCGGCGGAATTCACCCTGACCAACCGGGACCAGATGGGGTTCCGGGCACTTGTCGGGCGCGAGGCCCTGCGCAAGCGCTATCTCATCGATCCATCGCGATCGTTCGTACAGAAACAAAAGACAGAAAAGTAACCAACAAAGGTTCGTTATGAAACTTGCACTGATGTGCCGCAACGCCAATCTTTACTCTCACAAAAGGCTGGTGGAAGCCGCAGAAGCGCGCGGTCACGAAATCGACGTGATCAATCACCTGCGCTGCTATATCAACATCGCTGCCCACAAGCCCGAGATCATTTATGGTGGGGAGAAGCTGGGCAAGTATGACGCGGTCATCCCGCGTATCGGGGCGTCGGTGACGTTTTTCGGTACTGCCATCCTGCGCCAGTTCGAGATGATGGGCGTCTATCCGGTCAATGAATCGGTTGCGATCTCCCGTTCGCGTGACAAGCTGCGCTCGCTGCAGCTTCTGGCGCGCAAGGGTATCGGCCTGCCTGTAACCATCTTCGCCCACCGCACGTCCGATGCTGAAAAGATGCTCGACCTGATGGGCGGTGCGCCGGTCGTCATAAAGCTGCTGGAGGGTACGCAGGGTCTGGGTGTCGTGCTCGCCGAAACCAACAAGTCGGCTGAATCCGTCATCCAGGCATTCTCTTCGGTCTCGACCGATATTCTGGTCCAGGAATTCGTCAAGGAAGCCAATGGTGAGGATATCCGCTGTCTCGTGGTCGGCGACAAGGTCGTTGCCTCGATGATGCGCAAGGGAAAGGAGGGGGATTTCCGCTCCAACCTGCATCGCGGCGGGTCTGCCAGCGCGGTGAAGATCACGCCAACCGAACGCTCCACTGCTGTCGCCGCGGCCAAGGCCATGGGCCTGAATGTATGCGGTGTCGACTTGCTTCGCTCCAACCATGGGCCAGTAGTGATGGAGGTGAACTCCTCGCCCGGCCTGGAAGGCGTCGAAACCGCGACCGGCATCGACGTTGCAGGCAAGATCATCGAGCACATCGAGAAGGCAGCGGTGCCGGGCAAGACGAAGACCAAGGGCAAGGGATAAGACTGCCTGATGCGAGAGCCATTCACGATCGGTGGGCAGGCCATCGAACCGGGTACGCAAAAGACTGTCGAATTGCCCCTCAGTGTCCTGTCCGATCACACCCAGGTGTCGATGCCGGTGCATGTCATGCACGGCAGGAAGCCAGGGCCGGTGCTGTTCGTGTCTGCCGCTATCCATGGCGACGAGATCCTCGGTGCGGAGATCATCCGGCGGCTGGTCAGCAAGCTGACGGTCGAGAAAGTGCGTGGCACGCTGTTGCTGATCCCGATCGTCAACACTTATGGCTTTATCGCCAATTCGCGCTACCTGCCGGATCGCCGCGACCTGAACCGGTCTTTCCCGGGCTCGAAGACCGGATCGCTTGCCGGGCAGCTCGCCTACAAGTTCATGGAAGAGATCGTCTCGCGCGCTGACTATGGCATCGACCTGCACACCGCCGCGATC
Source organism: Aquisalinus luteolus (assembly GCF_009712425.2). Taxonomy (GTDB): domain Bacteria; phylum Pseudomonadota; class Alphaproteobacteria; order Caulobacterales; family Parvularculaceae; genus Aquisalinus; species Aquisalinus luteolus. The sequence goes on along the minus strand of NZ_VCJR02000001.1, from coordinate 1,561,936 downwards.
CACCGGGAAAACCTGCCCCAGATCAGGGCTGATCTCGCAAGTGACGCCGTCAGGGATATGGCCGCAGCCTTCGGTGCGCCGATCATCCTGAAAGCGGATATCCGCGACGGTTCGCTGCGTGAAGCATCCCAGGCGGTGGGCGTGAACACGCTGCTCTATGAGGCGGGTGAGGCGTTGCGCTTCAACGAGTTCGCCGTGCGCATCGGCGTGAAGGGCGTGATGCGGGTCATGCAATATCTCGGCATGCTGCATCGTCGCGGTTTCGCACAAGGCTCGAAGGAACCGGTCATGTCCAAACTCAGCGTCTGGGTCCGTGCGCCATCCGGCGGGCTGATGCGCCTGCTCAAGGGGCTTGGCGATGCGGTCGAGAAGGGGGAAGTGCTTTCCATCGTCTCCGACCCGCTCGGATACGAGGAAAAGGAACTGCGTGCACCGATCAGCGGCATCGTCATCGGGCGGTCAAACATGCCGGCGGTGAACCAGGGCGATGCAATCTTTCATATCGCCAAGGTGTTCGACCCCGGGGCCATCGACGAGGATATCCAGTCCCTTGAAAAGCAGCTCGGCAGCGATCCGCTGTTCGATACGGAAATCGTATAAAGGGGATTGTATGCGAGGGACCTCATGAAGACGAAAGCGCTGGCGCTCTATCGCCGGATCAAGGCAAGTTACTGGTTCGTGCCGGGCGTTATCGTTCTGGGCGCGATATTGCTGGCCTTCGGCTCTCTCCAGCTCGACGTGATCCTTGAAGAAGAATTCTTCATGCAGATCAGCTGGTTCGGTTCCAGCAGTCCGGAAGGCGCGCGCACGATCCTGAGCATGGTCGGCGGGTCCATGATCTCTGTCGCCGGTATCGTCTTTTCCATCACCATCGCCGCCATCGTTTTCGCGTCAGGCCAGTACGGGCCGCACATCATCCCGGAATTCATGCGCGACAAGTCGAACCAGGCGGTTCTCGGCATCTTCATCGCAACCTTCGTCTATTGCCTGCTGGCGCTGTATCGGGTGCATGCGGGCGAGACCACGTTCGTGCCGCACCTGACGGTCATCATCGCGCTGTTCTTTGCCGGCGCCAGCCTGATCACCTTCATCTATTTCATCCACCATATCCTGGAGACGCTCCACGTCTCCAACGTGATCGCGCGTCTGGGAAACGATCTCCTGCGCGACATTCGCAACCGCTTTCCGCAGGAGCTGGGGGAGGGTAATGGCGGCAGCGATTCACCTGATATGCCCGAAGGCTTCCTGCAGGATGCCGTGCCGGTTCTCGCCAATGGCACGGGATATATCTACACCCTGTCGGCGGAAGAGATCTTCAATGTGGCGCGGGACAAGGGGTTGATCGTACGCGTCACGCGCCGCCCGGGCGACTTCGTTACCGACGACCGGCCGCTGGCATGGATCTGGCCACCCGAGAATGCCTCCACGGAAGCGTTGAGTGCCGTTCGCGCCTGCTATGCCTGGGGCGCGGCGAAGACGCAGGACCAGGATATCGGCTTTCTGATCGACCAGATGACCGGTATCACTGCCCGCGCCCTGTCGCCCGGCATCAACGACCCCTACACAGCAACGGATACGATCCACTGGATGGGGGCGGCCCTGTCGGCTGCCGGTCGCGGATCGTCACCCGCGGCGGTACGCCGTGACAAGGATGGCCATATCCGCGTGATCGCCCGGCCGCTGAATTTCGAGGAGATCGCCAGCCTGATCTTCGACCGCATCCGGCCCTATGTGGCACCGGACCGGAATGCCAGCCTGTCCACCCTGTCGGTGCTCGCCAATGTCCTGTTCGATGTCGACGACCCCGCCCGCAAGGCGGTGGTGCTCCATCACGCACAGGCGCTGGAAAAAGCGGCCATGACGGCGATGGTCAGTGAAGATGATCGCCGCGAGATCGCTGCCCGCGTCGATGATCTGGAGGCCGTCCTGCGCAATGGCCTGTCCCGCTTCCGGGCCGGGGAGAAATACAAATGGATGGAGGGCAGGGCGTGAGCCGTCTCTTCTTTATGTTTGAAGACCAAAAGCCTGTCAGTGCCGGTCTTTCTTCAGGTGAAAGATTAAGCAGACGACACTTGCCGGACGGCAAGAAGCCGCCCATGGTCTGCCGGATATCAATTTCAGGGCGCCGGGCGAGACCATGACCGCATCGACAGAGAAAGCCACGCCGGAAGGCTCGGCAACACGGCCTTTCGGCCTGTTCGAATGGACCGTGGCGCGTCGCTATATCTCGGCGACCAAGAAGGGATCGGGTGTCTCCCTGATCTCGATCATCGCCTTCATTGGCATTGCGCTCGCTGTCACCGTGCTGATCGTTGTCATGTCGGTGATGGAGGGCTTTCGTGCCAAGCTGCTTGACCAGTTGCTGGGCGTGAACGGCCACATCTATGTTCAGGCAACGCAGGATGCGGAGCTGACGAACTATGCTGGTCTGAGCGAAGACCTGCGTCAGATCGCCGGGGTGGAATCGGCGATCCCCATCGTTCAGGACTATGTCTATCTGACCGCAGGTGGCCAGACCGCTGCCATCGCCTATGGCATAGAGCCGGAGGACCTCAGGAGTATTGAATTGATCGCCGGCGAAGACCATCTGATCGAGGGCTCTCTCGAGACCTTCGGCGAGGGGCGCAATGGTGGCAATGAGATCGTCATGGGACGTCGTCTCGCCGCCAATCTGGGTGTCGGTATCGGCAGCCCGGTGACGGTTATCACGGCAGGCGGGGCAGAGACGCCGATGGGGACATCGCCGATCCGCGACAAGACCTATTATGTCGGCGCCATCTATTCCATCGGCATGTCCGAATATGACAGCGGCTTTATCTACATGCCGCTGCAGCAGGCGCAGCTGTTCTTCCGCCGTGGCGAGGCGGTGGACAAGATCGAGGTGCGGGTCGACGCGCCGCAAGATATCCGGCCCTATCAGGAACGCATCCTCGCCCAACTAAGTGACACGCTTTACGCCTATAACTGGCAGAACCTGCACCAGTCCTATTTCAATGCGCTGCAGACGGAGCGGGCGCTGATGCGGATCATCCTGTCGCTGATCCTTGCTGTCGCCGTCCTCAACATCATCACCGGACTTGTCATGCTGGTGAAGGACAAGATGTCGGACATCGCCGTTATGCGCACGCTGGGCGCGACGCGTGGCTCTGTCATGCGCATCTTTTTCCTGTCTGGCATGATGATCGGCTTCCTTGGCACGCTGACAGGCCTTGTTCTCGGTGTCCTGATCAGCCTGAATGTCGGGCCAATCGAGATGGCGCTGTCCGACTGGTTCGGCTTCCGCCTGTTCCCGTCAGAGGTCTATCTGTTCGACCAGATGCCGGCGCGGGTGCAGTTCGCCGAAGTGATTTCGGTTGTCTCCTTTGCGCTGGTCATGTCCTTCCTGTCGACGCTCTATCCGGCCTGGCGCGCTGCCAGTCTCGATCCCGTCGAAGCGCTGCGTTACGAGTAGGGGGAGAGGTCATGAGCGATACGAGAGAAACAGTATTACACCTTGAAAAACTTGACCGTTTTTACGGCGAGCTGAAGGTTCTGGAAGGCGTTGATTTCACCATCAGCAAGGGCGAGATCGTCGCACTGCTTGGGCCGTCTGGCTCGGGCAAGTCATCACTGCTGCATGTCGCCGGCCTGCTCGAGCCGCCAACCAGTGGCGAAGTCTATATCAACGGCCGGGCAACCTCGATGATGAACGATGCAGAGCGCACCCGCCTGCGCCGCGACACGCTTGGTTTCGTCTATCAGTTTCACCACCTGCAGCCGGAATTCACGGCGCTAGGCAATGTCTCCCTGCCACAGCTGATCGCCGGGCGCAGCCACAAGCAGGCAGATATCCGCTCGACCAATATCCTTACCAATCTCGGCCTCGCCGAGCGCCTGCAGCACCAGCCGGCCCAGCTCTCCGGCGGTGAGAAACAGCGCGTCGCCATAGCCCGGGCCTTGGCCAATGAACCGTCCCTTTTGCTGGCCGATGAGCCCACAGGCAATCTCGATGTCGAAACATCGGGTCGTGTCTTCGATGCGCTGCTGGACATCGTGCAGGAGCGGGGGCTTGCCGCCCTGATCGCCACCCATGACAGGGCGCTGGCCGCCCGCATGGACCGCGTCGTTGCGATCAAGGATCGCCGTCTCGTACAGGTCGAGATCGACGAAAGCACCGTCACCATTCTCGGCGAATAGGCACTAACTTCTTCATCTTGCTGTGGAATTCTGGCCGGTACAATTTCCGGAGGAAACTGCTGGACATGAGAACAAAAAGGGAATATTGATATTAAGAACATAATGTGAACAAGGTTAAGGAGGTTCCCATGAATGCACATCTTATCCGCGATGGTCTCGGCCTCGGCGTCATGCTCGGGCTGGTGGCGGCAGTCTATCTCTGGAGTGGTTTGCTCGCCGGGTAAAGCGAGTGTGATTGGGGAAAACTCGGCGGCATGAAAGGCGGGCAAATCGGGCTAAGGAGAGATCATGCAGCCGTTCATCCATCTTCATCTCCATTCTTCTTATTCGCTGGCCGAAGGGGCCATCCATATCGGCCGGCTGAAAGAGCTGTGCCTTGAACATGAGATGCCCGCCGTCGCGGTAACGGACACGAACAACCTCTTCGGAGCGCTGGAAGCTTCCGAGGTCCTGTCTGCCGCCGGTATTCAGCCGATCACCGGCCTGCAACTGGCGCTCGATCCCGGATCGCTTGGCCAGCCCGAGCCCTCGACCGGGCCGCTGCCGTCCCTCGTTCTCCTTGCCACGAATGAAGCCGGCTATCGCAACCTCCTCAAACTGACCAGTGACGCGTTCCTCTCGTCGGCCAATGAGACGGCGATTGCTTCCTCGCTCGAGCGGATAGAGGGCTATGCCGACGGGCTGATCTGCCTGACCGGCGGACCGAACGGGCCGGTCGATCGGTTCCTTGCCCTCGACCGTCAGGCAGAGGCGGCCGATCTGGTCACGCGCCTGCAGGCGATCTTTGGCGACCGGCTTTATATTGAGCTACAGCGCCACTCCGATGGGCGTGGCGGCTTCCGCCAGCCCTATGAGAACCAGTTGCTCGGGCTGGCCTATGACCGCGAGCTGCCGCTGGTCGCAACCGCCGAGCCTTATTTTCCGTCCCCTGACGACCATGAGGCTCATGACGCTTTCCTGTGCATCGCAGAGGGCGCCTATGTGCATATGGATGACCGCCGCCAGCTTGCCGCCGACCATTATTTCAGGTCGCCGGCGGAAATGGCGCAACTTTTCGAGGACTTGCCGGAGGCGGTTGAGAACACGGTGCTGATTGCCCGGCGCTGCGCCTTTCGCCCGCGCCTGCACAAGCCGATCCTGCCGCGCTTTGCCGATGATGTGGACGGGGAGGCAGCGGAGCTTGCCCGCCAGGCCCGTGAAGGGCTGGAGCGGCGCCTTGCTGACGGCGACCCTGCCGCCCCTGTCGAGGATTACTGGGCTCGGCTCGAGAAAGAGCTGGAAATCATCCGCGGCATGGGGTTTCCGGGTTACTTCCTGATCGTCGCCGACTTCATCAAATGGGCAAAGTCCCATGGCGTGCCGGTCGGGCCGGGACGGGGGTCGGGTGCAGGCTCTCTCGTTGCCTGGTCGCTGACGATCACCGATCTCGACCCGTTGCGCTTCGGGCTGCTGTTCGAGCGCTTCCTCAATCCCGAACGGGTCTCCATGCCCGACTTCGATATCGACTTCTGCCAGGACCGGCGGGACGAGGTTATCTCCTATGTGCAGGAGAAATACGGTCGCGACCGGGTCGCGCAGATCATCACCTTCGGTAAACTGCAGGCCCGCGCGGTGCTGCGCGATGTCGGCCGTGTGCTGAACATGCCGTTCATGCAGGTTGACCGGCTCTGCAAGCTGGTGCCCAACAATCCGGCAAACCCGGTCACCCTGCGCGAGGCGATCAACACCGAGCCGCGCCTGCGCGAGGAGCGTGACAAGGACAGTCAGGTCGCCGACCTGCTGGTCAAAGCTCAGAAGCTCGAGGGCCTCTACCGCCACGCATCGACCCACGCCGCCGGTGTGGTGATTGGCGACCGCCCGCTGGACGAGCTGGTGCCGCTCTATCGCGATCCGCGCTCCGACATGCCGGCGACGCAGTTCAACATGAAATGGGTCGAGCCGGCAGGGCTCGTGAAGTTCGACTTCCTCGGCCTGAAGACGCTGACCGTCATCCGCCGCGCTGTCGAATTACTGGCCAAGCGCAAGGTCACGATCGACATCGACCATATCCCGACCAATGATCGCAAGACATACGACATGCTGGGCGAGGGACAGGCGGTCGGCGTGTTCCAGCTTGAAAGTACCGGCATGCGCTCGACCCTGCGCGGCCTGAAGCCTGACACTCTCGAAGACATCATCGCGCTTGTCTCGCTCTATCGTCCGGGGCCGATGGAAAACATCCCGACCTATATCGAGCGCAAGTTCGGGCGCGAGGATCCCGATTATTTCCATCCGCTCCTGGAGAACATCCTGAAGGAGACCTACGGGGTCATCATCTATCAGGAGCAGGTCATGCAGATCGCGCAGGTCCTGTCAGGCTATTCCCTCGGTGAAGCCGACCTTCTGCGCCGCGCCATGGGCAAGAAGAAGAAAGAGGAGATGGACAAGCAGAAGATCCGGTTCGTCGAAGGCGCGGAGGAAAACAATGTCGACCGCGCCAAGGCTGAATCAATCTTCGAGATGGTCGCGAAATTCGCGGGCTACGGTTTCAACAAGTCACACGCCGCCGCCTATGCCTGGATCGCTTACCAGACAGCATGGCTGAAGGCCAATCACGGGCCTGAATTCCTCGCCGCGTCCATGTCGCTCGATCGCGCCAACACCGACAAGCTCGCCATTTTCATGAAGGAGGCGCGTTCCAGCGGCATCACCGTACTGGCGCCTGATGTTAATGCCTCGGAGGCCGATTTTACTGTGAAGGCCGACCCGGATGGTGACGGCGACAAGGGTGCTGTCGTCTATGCCCTAGGCGCGATCAAGAATGTCGGCGAGGCAGCCATGGCCCACATCGCCCAGAAACGACGCGAGGGCGGGTCTTTTGCTGACATCTTCGATTTCGTCGAGCGCGTCGACGGGCGCATGATCGGCAAGCGCGGCTTTGAAAACCTCGCCAAGGCCGGGGCGTTTGATTCCATCCATCCGAACCGGGCGCAGATCTTTGCCAATGCCGACTTCCTTGTGCGGTATTCCTCGGCTGTCGCAGAAGAGCGCAATTCCGACCAGGGTGGCCTGTTTGGCGCGGCGGAAGCGCCTGCGCTCGCCCGGCCGGCGTTGAAAAAGGCCGATGACTGGCCACCACTGGAGAGGCTCGACAACGAGCGCGCCGCCATCGGTTTCTATTTCTCGGGCCATCCGCTCGATGACTATGCATCTGCCCTGCGTAAGCTGAATGTCGTGCCGTTCACCGAGGTCGCCCAGCGCGCGGCCGATACGCGCATCAGTTTGTCGATTGCCGGGGTGATCCGCGCCTTCACGCCGCGCCGGTCCAAGACCGGCAAGCCCTTCGCTTGGGTCGCCCTGTCGGACCAGACGGGCGAGTTCGAGGTCACGGTGTTCTCTGAACTGCTCGATGCCGCGCGGGACCATCTCCAGCCCGGCAAGCTGGTGCTGATGTCGGTCACCGCCGAGGACCGGGATGGCGAGATCCGCCTGACCGGGGAGGGCGTGCAATTGCTGGAACGGGCTGCTGCCACGACCAAGGCCGAGTTGCGCATATCGGTGATGACGCCCGAGGCGCTGCCGTCGATCCGCCGGCGCCTGTTCGACAGCGGCAAGCCTGCAGAAGCAACGGGGACGGCCTCAATCCTGCTTTACCTGCCTGAAACCGGCTGCGAGGTCGAAATGAAGCTGCCGGGCGAGGTCGCAGCGACCGTGGCCATGAAAGGCGCAATCAAGACGATTGAAGGCGTCGCTGACGTCGAGCTCGTCTGATGCTCTTGGCCTGTATATTGTGTCCGGACGGCCAGTAGCATCGAAAACAGGCGATTTTTCGGTTGAATTCAGCGGCGTTTGGGCTTATGCCGCGCCCCATCACACACGCGGGACATGATCTTCGGTGGCCGTCGGCTTCCACATTCCCGCGGAGGACATAACCGAGGAGTAATACTCATGGCGCTGCCAGAATTTTCAATGCGCCAGCTGCTGGAAGCTGGCGTACACTTTGGTCACCAGACCCATCGCTGGAACCCGAAAATGAAAGAATACATTTTCGGCGACCGCAACGGGGTCCATATCATCGACCTTTCCCAGACCGTTCCCATGCTGCACCAGGCTCTTGTCAAGGTGCGGGAAGTTGTCGCCGGTGGCGGCCGCGTCCTGTTCGTCGGCACCAAGCGCCAGGCACAGCAGCCGATCGCGGAAGCAGCCCAGCGCTGCGCACAATACTACATGAATGTGCGCTGGCTCGGTGGCACGCTGACCAACTGGGAAACGATCTCCAACTCCATCAAGCGCCTGAAGGCGATGGAAGAGACCCTCGCCAATGGCGGCGTCGGCCTGACCAAGAAAGAACAGCTGACCATGTCGCGCGACAAGGAAAAGCTGGAAGCTTCCCTCGGCGGTATTCGCGACATGGGCGGCCTGCCGGACCTGATGTTCGTGATCGACGTGAAGAAAGAAGCGATCGCCATCCAGGAAGCCAAGAAACTCGGCATCCCGGTCGTCGCTGTCGTCGACACCAACTGCTCGCCGGACAATATCGACCTGATCATTCCGGGTAATGACGATGCGTCCCGCGCCATCGCGCTGTACACCAATCTCGTTGCCGACGCCGTTCTCGACGGCCTGTCCGCCAGCGCCGCCGATATGGGCGTCGATCTTGGCGAACTGGAAGAGGCACCGGCAGAGCCGGCTCTGGAAGAGCCTGCCGCCGAAGCGTCTGATGCTGAAGGCGAGAAAACGGACGAGCAGCAGGCTTCTGCCTGATCTGCGTTCGGCGCCAGTGTGCGCCAGAGCATGAGGGCAGGGCGTCATCGCCCTGTCACAATTTCAGGCTAGCTGCCTGACCCAATTCAGTATGTTGCGGCCCGGTCTATGCGGGCCGGCCCGAAACCAGATCAAGGAGCATTAAAATGGCTGCCATTACCGCTGCAATGGTCAAGGACCTGCGTGATAAAACCGGCGCAGGCATGATGGACTGCAAAGCCGCCCTGAAAGAAACCGACGGCGACGTCGAAGCCGCTGTCGACTGGCTGCGCAAGAAAGGCCTGTCCAAGGCCGCCAAAAAAGCCGGCCGCGCGGCTGCTGACGGTCTCGTCGCTGCTGCCGTTGATGGCACCACAGGCATCCTCGTCGAGGTCAATGCCGAAACCGACTTCGTGGCCCGCAACGAGACCTTCCAGAAGATGGTCGCGAACATCGCCCAGGTTGCCCTTACGACGGACGGTACGACCGAGGCTGTGAAGGCTGCCAAATATCCGGGTTCCGACAAGACAGTCGAAGAATTCGTCACCGAGATGGTCGGCCAGATCGGCGAGAACATGGCCCTGCGCCGTGCTGTCATGCTGAGCGTCGAGGATGGTGCCGTCGTGCCTTACATCCACACGGTCGTGACGGAAAACGCAGGCAAGATCGGCGTCATCGTTGCGCTGAAATCGACCGGCGACAAGGAAGTCCTCGCCAATGTCGGCAAGCAGATTGCGATGCATGTCGCCGCTGCCCGTCCGCTGGCGCTGAAGGTCGAGGAACTCGACGCCGATGTCGTCAAGCGCGAGAAGGACGTCCTGTCCGACCAAGCCCGCGCTTCCGGCAAGCCGGAGCAGATCATCGAGAAGATGGTCGAAGGCCGCATGCGCAAGTTCTATGAGGAATCCGTTCTTCTTGAGCAGATCTCCATGATCGACGGCGAGACCCGCATTGCCGACGTTGTCGCCAACGCCGCCAAGGATGCCGGCGCGCCGATCGAGCTGACCGGTTTTGCCCGCCTCGAGCTTGGTGAAGGCGTCGAAAAGGAAGAAGCCGACTTTGCGGCTGAAGTTGCCTCGATGAGCGGTAACTGATCTTTCGAATACATGTTATGAGAGGGCGCACCGGTTGGTGCGCCTTTTTTATGGGCGCTGTCGCAGTACGGGTGCCTGTCTGCCGCGCCAGCAACCCGCAGCTGGCAAAAAGCCTTGTCAGCGCCGTTTTTTCGTCAGATGAGCCGTGCATGTGACAAGGACGGACTGGCTGGAATCGGCAGGCGGTGATATGCGGGGTAGCGATTTGCAGAACGGGAGCACGATCATGGGTGAACACGCCGCGAAAACCTCAGCGCAGGCGGATAATCTGCTGTACAAACGGGTCCTGTTGAAGATCTCCGGCGAAGCGCTGATGGGGCCCGGCCAGTTTGGTATTCATCAGGAGACGGTCGACCGGATCGCCGACCAGATCAAGGAGGGCCTGGCCCTGGGGGTCGAGCTCAGCCTCGTCATTGGTGGCGGCAACATTTTCCGGGGCCTGTCCATGGCCGAAAACGGCATGGAGCGGGCAAGCGCCGACTATATGGGCATGCTGGCAACGGTGATGAACGCGCTGGCCATGCAGAACGCACTGGAAAGCATCGGTGTGCATACACGGGTCATGTCGGCGATCGAGATGACTTCCGTTTGCGAGCCCTATATCCGCCGCCGGGCGCTGCGCCATATGGAAAAGGGCCGGGTGGTGATATTCGCTGCCGGTACCGGCAACCCGTTCTTCACCACGGATACGACAGCCGCCCTGAGGGCAGCCGAGATGGGTTGCGATGCCGTGATGAAGGGCACGCAGGTCGATGGCGTTTACTCAGCAGATCCCAAAAAAGACCCGTCCGCTCAACGCTTTGACGAGCTTTCCTATATGGATGTGCTAAAGCGCGATCTGCGTGTCATGGATCAGGCGGCGATTTCGCTGACCCGGGAAAACCATATCCCGATCGTGGTCTTTTCGCTGGGCAGCGAGGATGGCGTTGTCGGGGCGCTGACAGGGCGCGGCAAGTATACGATTATTAAAGATTGAACGATTAGAGAAGAAGCAAGGAAGAACAACAATGAGCAAGGATTCAACCGGCCCTGATCTGGGCGAGCTGAAGCGCCGTATGGAAGGCGCTGTCGCGTCACTGAAATCGGAATTCGGGGGTCTGCGCACCGGCCGTGCAACATCCAGCCTGCTCGATCCGGTGGTGGTCAAGGCGTATGGCTCGGAAATGCCGCTGAACCAGGTCGGCACGGTAAACGTCCCCGAACCGCGCATGCTGTCGGTTCAGGTCTGGGACAAGTCGATGGTCGGTGCGGTTGAAAAGGCGATCCGCGACAGCGGGCTTGGCGTCAACCCGGTCACTGACGGCCAGAGCGTTCGCGTGCCGATCCCGCCGCTGAACGAGGAGCGCCGCCAGGAGCTGACCAAGGTCGCAGCAAAATATGCCGAGCAAACCCGTGTTGCGATCCGCAATATCCGCCGCGACGGCATGGAAGCGGTCAAGAAGGCTGACGGAATGCCGGAAGACGAGCAGAAGAAAACGTCCGACCAGATCCAGAAGCTGACGGACGATTTCGTCAAGCAGGTCGACGACATGCTGGCGACTAAAGAAAAGGAAATCATGCAGGTCTGAGGGAGTTAGGTCCCCGTCCTGCAAAGGGTGGTTCACCGGAAAGGCGCGTGATCAGGTGTCAGTAATCAGCAAGGCAGGCAAGATGGCCGGCGGCATCGCCGGTGCCTTGACGGGCAATGGCAGCGCAGCGCTGGCTGACCCGGCACGCGACGCCGCCGAGGCGCGCAGCGACCTGCCGCAACCTGCAGACCCCGGTCACCGTATCCGTCACGTCGCCATCATCATGGATGGCAATGGCCGTTGGGCCAAGGAGCGCGGACTGCCGCGCGTGGCCGGTCACCGCGAAGGTGTCGCCGCCGCCCGCCGGGCTATCGAGACTGCCCGGGAACTGGGCCTGTCGCATCTGACCCTCTACAGTTTCTCCACCGAGAACTGGCGCCGTCCGGAAACGGAAGTGCGCTCGCTGATGGAGTTGATGAAGCAATTCATCGAATCCGATCTCGACAAGATGGTGCGGGAGAATATCCGCGTGCGCATTATCGGCGACAAGGAAACGCTGCCGACCGATATCCGCAAGCTGGTCGAACGGGCCGAGCGCGAGACAGCTGGCAATGACGGCCATGTCCTGCAGATCGCCTTCAATTACGGCGGCAGGGACGAGCTGCGCCGGGCCGTCAGTCTTATCGCCCGCAAGGTCGCCGAAGGCGTCATCAAGCCGGAAGAAATTACCGAGACCCATCTAAGCCGGGCGCTCGATACGTCAGGCATGCCGGACCCGGACCTGGTGATCCGCACATCGGGCGAACATCGCGTCAGCAATTTCCTGCTGTGGCAGGCGGCCTACGCTGAATATGTCTTCCTCGATGCCTACTGGCCGGATTTCGGCAGGGATGAGTTCCTCGATGCCGTGCGGCAATTTTATGGACGGGAGCGGCGCTATGGAGGCCGGGGATAACAGTCCAGGCACTTCACCTGCCAAGGTGAGCGAAGTTCGCCAGCTGGCACGCCGCATCATTGCCGGTGCGATCATGGCACCCGTCGCCCTTGGCATCGTCTGGCTGGGGGACAGGCCGTTTTCGGCGCTGATCGCCTTCCTCTGCATCATGCTGGTGTTCGAATGGACGCGCCTTGTCGAGAAGGCGGAGTTCTCCAGTGGATTCTACATCCTCTCCTTCACGGCGATTTCGTCGGTCTTTCTCGCAGCCAGCGGCTTGTATACCTATGCCTATCTCTGTGCGCTTGGCGGGGGACTTTTTGCCGTGGCGATGGAGTACACCGCCAACCGCGCCTCGATGTGGCCGTTGATCGGCGTTTTCTACGTCATCATGCCGTGTGTTGCGCTGGTATGGATCAGGGCTGAACCGGACGATGGCCGATCGCTCGTCATTTTCCTGATGGCTGCTGTCTGGTCGACGGATATCGGCGCGTTCCTGATCGGCAAGGCGCTGGGCGGGCCGAAGCTGGCCCCTGCCATCTCGCCGGGAAAGACGTGGTCCGGTACGATCGGCGGTGTCGTCTGTGGCACGGTTGTCTGCGCACTTCTCGGCCTTTTCGGCATAGGCGACGGTGCCGAATGGGTGCTGGCCCTGATCGGCGCGGGGCTGTCGGTCGCCACGATCATCGGCGATCTGGCTGAATCCGCCTTCAAGCGCTATTTCGGCGTGAAGGATTCCGGCGGTTACATCCCTGGTCATGGCGGTATTCTGGATCGCCTCGACGGGATGATTTTCGCAACGGTTGCACTGGCAATCGTGCTGTTTGTGTATAGTCTGCTCTGACAAGGAAACGATTCCCGGACGAGCATTCCAAAAAGGCCCTTCGTGAGCGCAACTGACCACGCCATATCCCTGCAATCCACCAAGTCAGCCAGCCTGCCGCGCGGCCTGAAACGGCGTGTGACCATACTGGGTTCCACCGGATCGGTCGGGACCAATACGCTGGACCTGATCGATCATGCGACGGCCCGGAACGAGGCGGAAATCACAGTCGTCGCCCTGACGGCTCACAGCAAGGTCGACATGCTGGCCGAACAGGCGGTCCGCTATCATGCCGAGTTCGTCGCTGTCGCCGATGAGAGCCGTCACGAAGAGCTGAAACAGCGCCTTGCCGGTACCGGGATCGCGACAGGCGCCGGTATGAGCGGCCTGATCGAGGCTGCCAGTCGCGATGCCGACTGGGTCATGGCGGCCATCGTCGGGGCAGGCGGGCTGGAACCGACCCTGGCCGCCGCAAGGCGCGGGGCCGATATCGCTTTTGCCAACAAGGAATGCCTGGTCTGCGCCGGCGAGTTGTTCATGGACGCGATGGCCAAGGGCGGCGGGCAGCTGCTGCCGGTCGATTCCGAGCACAATGCCATTTTCCAGGTCTATGATTTCGACCGTCCGCACCGCATCACCCGGCTGATCCTGACGGCCTCCGGCGGTCCGTTCCGTACGCAGTCTCTGGAAGAGATGGCGTCGGTGACACCGGAAGAGGCTGTCGCGCATCCGAACTGGACCATGGGCGCGAAGATCTCCGTCGATTCAGCGACCATGATGAACAAGGGGCTGGAACTGATTGAAGCGGCTCGGCTTTTTCCGACACCTCATGAAAAGATCGAGATCATCGTCCACCCGCAATCGGTCATCCATTCCATGGTCGAGTATGTCGATGGCTCGATCCTCGCGCAGCTAGGCTCGCCCGACATGCGCACGCCGATTGCCTGTGCCATGGCGTGGCCGGACCGGCTCGATTCGCCGAGCCCGAAACTCGACTTGATGGCCATGGGCGCGCTCGAATTCGAGGCGCCAGACACGGAGCGATTCCCCGCGCTGAGGCTGGCCCGCGAGGCTCTGGACGCCGATGGCTATTGCCCTGCAGTGCTGAATGCAGCCAATGAGGTGGCCGTGGCGGCCTTTCTGAATGGTCATCTAAAATTTCTGGACATCACCCGCGTCACAGAGCAAGTTTTGGCGACTTGTACAGCCCGGATCGGGGCCTCTGGCAGGGAGGGTCTTTCCCTTGAAAATCTTCTCGCGGCAGACAGTATGGCCCGTGCCGAAGCGCAGGCCGTCGTTGCCGGCCTGAATTGCTGATCATCGACGCTTATAGAATGTATCCTGGGTTATGCAGCTAATACTGGAAAATCTATTCACTCTCGGCATCACGCTGGTTTCCTTCGTGGTGTTGCTGTCCTTCATCGTGTTCTTTCACGAGCTCGGGCACTTCCAGACCGCGCGCTGGTGCGGGGTGAAGATCGATGTGTTCTCCATCGGCTTCGGCAAGCCGCTGTTCAGCCGCAAGGACAAGCATGGCACTGAATGGCGGGTGGCCATGCTGCCGCTTGGTGGCTTCGTGAAGTTCTTCGGCGATGCCGGGCCTGCCTCGGACCCTTCACGAAAGGTCCAGAAGACGGACCAGGTACAAGAAGAGCAGGGCGATGACGAGCCCAAGGCGATGATGACCCAGTTTCCGGCAGGCAGTGAAAAAGCGCGCCTTGCCGAAAGCCTGACCGCGGAAGAGCGCCGCGTCTGCTTCCATTTCAAGCCGCTCTGGCAGAAGGCCC
Organism: Aquisalinus luteolus; assembly: GCF_009712425.2. Taxonomy (GTDB): domain Bacteria; phylum Pseudomonadota; class Alphaproteobacteria; order Caulobacterales; family Parvularculaceae; genus Aquisalinus; species Aquisalinus luteolus. The sequence continues at coordinate 1,546,892 of NZ_VCJR02000001.1, read as the reverse complement.
TGATCGTTGCCGCCGGGCCGTTCGCCAATTTCGTCCTTGCGATCGTCATCCTGACCGGCCTGTTCATGCTGGCCGGCGAGGCCCCGGTTCATGAGGCCCAGGTAGGGGCAGTGCGGGCTGACACAGCGGCGGAGGAGGCCGGTTTTCAAGCAGGAGACCGGATCCTTGAAATCAATGGCCGCAAGATTGCCAGTTTCCAGCAGATGTCGAACATGGTGAAGCTTTCCAGCGGTGAGGAGTTGGAAATACTTGTCGATCGTGGCGGCGAGTTGCTTACGCTAACTGCGACCCCCCAGCGAACAGAAACGACCGATGCTTATGGCAACAAGGTGCGTGCCGGTATTCTGGGTATAGATTCAGATCCCGAAGCTTATCGTATGGTGCGGTACGGGCCGATCAGTTCGGTAAAGGCTGCTGTGGGGCAGGTCTATGAAGTACTGGCGGTTACCGTGCGGTTCATCGGGCGAATCATCCTCGGCAAGGAAGGCATCGAACAGCTCGGCGGGCCGGTGAAAATCGCGAAATATGCAGGCCAGTCGGCCATGGCGGGCTTCTCCGATGGCGGCGAGATGGAAGTTTCGCTCATGCGCCGCCTGGAAGTCAGCTTCTTCAACTTCCTGAACATGGCTGCGATGATCTCGATCAGCGTCGGCTTCCTGAACCTTCTCCCGGTACCGGTTCTGGATGGCGGACACCTCGTGTTTTACGGGTATGAAGCCATTGCCGGTCGCCCCGTCAGCGAGGCGGTACAGGCAGTCAGTTTCAAAATCGGGATTGTTATTTTGTTATCGTTAATGGTATTCGTTTCGTGGAATGACGTGACCCAGCTGTTCACCTCATAATCAACCAATACAGGATACAGGACTGGGCGGAGAGGGTATAGGATGAGTGCAGGGATGCATCGAGCACCTTTTATTGTGTTTTCGCGGCTGCGGCGCGCGGTACTGAAATCTGTCAGCGTGCTGCCGGTTGCTGCAGCCCTGATCATCTCAGGACAGGCTGCAGCGCAGACGCAACCGGTGCCGGATGCCCCTGCGCCAACCGCTCAGCAGGAACAGACGGCGCTCGTCCGCCAGGTTGTCGTGCAGGGTAACCAGCGCATCGAGGCGGACACTGTCCGCTCCTACCTGACCATCGGTGCCGGCCAGCAGGTCGACCAGCAGAGCCTCGATACGGCGCTGAAAACACTGTTCGGCACGGGCCTGTTCAGCGACGTGAACATCGCTCTCGTCGATAACGTGCTGGTTGTCGAGGTCGAGGAAAACCCGATCGTCAACCGCATTATCTACGAAGGCAATCGCCGCACCAAGGAAGACAAGTTCGCCGAAGAAGTGCAGCTGGCGCCGCGTGTCATCTACACGCAGTCCAAGGTGCAGTCTGACGTACAGCGAATCATCGAGGTCTATCGCCGGTCCGGGCGCTTTGCTGCGACAGTGACGCCGAAGATCACCGAACTGCCGCAGAACCGCGTCGATGTCATCTTCGAGATCGATGAGGGCCCGGTGACCGGCGTCTCCAAGATCAATTTCATCGGCAATGATGTGTACACGGATGCGGAGCTTCGCGATGTCGTCCTGACCGCGGAAAGCCGCTGGTGGAACATCTTCGAGAGCAATGACAACTACGATCCGGATCGTCTGGAATATGACCGCGAGCTGCTGCGCAAGCACTATACGCAGAGCGGTTATGCCGACTTCCAGGTGGTTTCCGCCGTTGCCGAGCTGACGCCGGACCGCGAGGAATTCTTCATCACCTTCCAGGTTGATGAAGGCCCCAAATACGAGTTTGGCAATATCGATGTCCAGACGACCCTGGAAAGGGTCAATGAAGACCTGCTGCGCCGTACGGTGCCGATCCGCAGCGGGACGACCTTCAACAGCGAGCTGATCGAAAGCGCGACAGAGGCGATAACCTACTCAACGGGTATCTCCGGCTATGCCTTCGTCGATGTGAACCCGCAGCTGACCCGCAATACCGAAGCGCGCACGGTCGATGTTACCTTCCGTGTGAACGAAGGCCCGCGCGTCTATATCGAACGGATCAATATCGGCGGTAACACCAACACGCTCGATCGCGTCATCCGCCGTGAAATGAGCCTGATCGAAGGCGACGCTTTCAACAAGATCCTTGTCGAGCGGTCCGAGCGTCGTGTTCAGGGGCTCGGTTACTTCTCCGATGTCGAGATTTCCGAATCCCCGGGCTCCGCACCGGACCGGACCATTCTGGACCTGAAGGTCACCGAACAGTCGACCGGTTCGTTCTCCGTCGGTGCCGGTGTGTCGTCCACGGACAATTTCATCGCCAACATGTCGATCGAGCAACGTAACCTGCTTGGCCGCGGCCAGCTGCTGCAGCTCGACCTGCGGGCCAGCTCGCGGACGCGTTCCGCCCAGCTGAGCTTCAGGGAGCCATATTTCCTCGACCGTAACCTGGCTGCCGGTTTCGATGTCTACAACACGCGGCTTGATTACGAAGAAGCCGGCTTCGTGCAGGACAGTCTCGGCGGCGGCCTCAATGTCGGCTTCCCGGTCTCTGAATCGGCCCGCCTGAACCTGAACTACCTTCTGCGTCGCGACAGCGTCCTGATCGAATCCAACTTCACCGGCTTTGTCGAGGACGAGGACGATGCTTCTACGCTCGTATTGCCGGGCGCGGATTTCACCACGAGCCCGTCCCAGGGCGGTTTTGCGGTGTCGGGTGAATTCTGTGACTTCATCGCCAACCAGCTGCAACCGACCTGTGAATCCCGCGGGGACTTCCTGACATCGGCGCTGGGCTATTCGCTGAACTTCAACCGTCTGGACAATCCGTATCGTCCGACGAATGGCTGGCGGGCAAGCCTGTCGCAGACATTCGCCGGTGTCGGTGGCGACGTTCAGTACCTGAAGACGCAGTTTGCATCGGCTCACTACAAGTCGCTGCCGTTTGACTTCGTCGGCTCGCTGAAGCTGAATGTCGGCTATGTCGATGGCTGGGGTGGTGACAAGATCCGCCTGACGGACCGTTTCTATCGCGGCGGCTCGACCTTCCGGGGCTTCGAGATCGCCGGTATCGGTCCACGTCAAGTGCGTCCGCAGGGCCAGCGCGATCGCGCCATCGGTGCCAAGGCCTTCGTCGTCGGTACGGCTGAAATGCTGCTGCCGCTGCCATTCCCGGAGGAATACGGCATCCGGGCGTCGCTCTTTACCGATGTCGGTACTGCCGGTATCGTAGATGAGGATGACAAGCGCCTGAACGACGACATCGCCAATTATGTCGATTACAATGGCGATGGCATCTTTGATGAACCGATCCAGGACGATCTGTCTCTGCGTGCTTCGGCTGGTATCTCTATCGACTGGAACTCGCCGTTCGGCCCGGTTCGTATCGATATCGCTGAGGCTATCCTTCGCGAGGACTATGACGAGACGGAATCCTTCCGCTTCAGTGCCGGTGGACAGTTCTAGGCTGTGATGGCATGAATTTCTGATCCGGGGGGCAAAGTGACCAGTACTCAAACAACAGGCAAGACCATGTTTATGAAATCGAAATCGTTTATCGCCCTTGCTGCGGCAGGCATTCTCGCCGCTTCGGTTGGCGTCAGCCAGATCATGCCCTCCGCCGAGGCACAGTCTTCTGCCAACGCCCCGGTTATCCTGATCGTGGACCAGGCGCGCCTTATCGGCCTGTCCAAGGCCGGCGAGTCCATAGCCAACCAGATGGAAACGCTGCAGAACTCTGCGAACAGCGAACTCGAGACGACTGTGAACGAGCTGGTCTCTTCCGCCGAGGAGCTTCAGGGCAAGCAGGACACCATGACTGAGGAGGCCTTTACCGAGGAAGCCCGCAAGCTTGCGGTGCGTCGTCAGAACATTCCAGTCCTGCGGGAAGTAAAGGTTCGCGAACTGAATCTCGCCGAGCAGAAGGCTATTTCCCAGATCAATGAAGCAGCTGGCCCGATCCTAGAAGCGATCGTAAACGAGCGTGGCGCGACGCTTCTTCTGGAACGTAGCGATGTGCTCTACGCGGCCAAATCGACTGACATTACGGATGAAGCGCTGAAACGCCTCGACGCCAAGCTGACGACGGTCAAGGTCGAGAAAGTTGACCTGCAGGAAGCTGCCCGCCAGGCGCAGGCCGCCCAGCAGGCTCAACAGCAATAATTAGCCTGCAAATTCTGAATACCGGCGTTTGTATCTGACGCCAGGAACCCGAAAAGCCTGCCTTTTGGCAGGCTTTTTCTTTATGGTCACCCCAGGCTGTCACGGTTGACACGAACCGCGCAGGCGTTCATCAAAATTCCTGCAACAACGGATATTCCATGCCAGATTCACGCTTCTTCACCACTGCCGATCCTGTTGATCTCGCCCAGGCGGCGGCGATGTGCGAAGGCGTTGTGGTTGATGACAGCCTGACGGATGCGAAAATAAGCCATGTGTGCGGTACCGAAAGCGCGGATCGCGCGGGCGCGGCCATGTTCGTGCGCGATGCAAAGTTGCTTTCAGGCGTCGCCGATAATCCGCCGGCAGCGTGTCTGATTCCGGAGCGTCTTCTGGACGCTGCGCGCGAGGCTGGGCTGCATGAAAAGACAGGGTTGATCGCCTGCGCCAATGTGCGTGCATCCTTTGCCGTTCTGGCCGGCAGCATGCATACGTCGATAACCGAAACGACTGTCCTGCCGACGGGTACTGGAGATGCCAGGATTGGCACTGGCTGTAATATTCATCCTTCCGCCATTATTGGTGATGGCGCTGAGATCGGCGATGACTGTACGATCGGGCCGAATGCGGTAATCGGGCAGGGCGTCGTTCTGGGCAAGGGCTGCTGGGTTGGTGCGCATGTCTCGATCAGTCATTCGTTGATCGGCGAGCGTTGCCGTATCCTTGCCGGCGCCCGTATCGGGGAGCTTGGCTTTGGTTTCGTCGTCCATGAGGGGCGGCAGTTACGCGTGCCGCAGCTTGGCCGGGTCATCCTGGGAGACGAGGTCGAGATCGGGGCGAATACAACGGTCGATCGCGGCGCGTTGGCCGATACCATGATCGGCGACTTCACCAAGATCGATAACCTTTCGCAGATCGCCCATAATGTTGTCATCGGTAAGAACTGCGCGCTTGCCGGCATGTGCGGCATTTCGGGTAGCTGTACCATTGGCGACGGGGCCATGCTGGGCGGGCAGGTCGTGTTGAGCGATCACGTCAATATCGGCGCCGGTGCCATGATTTATGCCCGGTCTGCGCTGATGCGCGATGTGCCGCCAGGAGAGTCCTGGGCCGGGATGCCCGCAAAACCGGCGCGGCAGTATTTCAAGGAAATCGCGACTCTGGCGAAACTGGCTAAGCCGAGCCCCAAAAAAGCGGGCTCCGACAAGAATGGTGAAGAGTAGGAACAACATGTCGGATACGGACACACAAGAATATCTGGAACCGCTTCAGATCGCCGAGATCATGAAGATCCTGCCGCATCGCTATCCGATGCTGATGGTCGATCGGATCATCAACATCACAAAGGATAATGGCGGCACCGGCATCAAGAATGTCACCATCAACGAGCCGTTTTTCGAAGGGCATTTTCCTGCCAAGCCAGTGATGCCCGGTGTGCTGATTATCGAGGCAATGGCCCAGACGGCGGCGGCCTATACCGCACATGTCGAGAACCTCGATACTAGCGAGCGCATCGTTTTGTTCATGGGCGTCGACAAGGCGAAATTCCGCCGTCCGGTCGTGCCCGGCGACCAGCTGCATATCCATGTGCGTGTCGCCCAGAAGCGCCCGCCGGTCTGGAAATTCGAAAGCAAGGTCGAAGTCGATGGCAAGGTTGTGTGCGAAGCAAGCTTTGCTGCCATGCTGACGGCGCCCGTATAACGTCTACTGACAATTGCCGGTGCCGACCGGTTGTTCCCGAAAGTGATACCCATGGCCAGCATTCATCAGACTGCCCTTGTCGATCCGGCAGCAAGCATTGCGGATGATGTCGAAATCGGACCGTTCTGTCAGGTCGGCCCCGATGTTGTCCTGGACAAGGGCGTCAAGCTGCTCGGCAATGTCGTGCTGACCGGGCATACCCATCTGGGGGAGAACACAGTCGTTCACGCCTTTGCCGTGCTGGGTGGACCGCCGCAGCATCTTGGCTACAAGGGTGAGGACACAAAGCTGATCATCGGCAAGAACAACACCATTCGCGAACATGTCACGATGAACCCTGGCACCGTATCAGGGCGCGGGCAGACGGTGATCGGTGATAATTGCCTGTTCATGGCAGCGACTCATGTCGCCCATGACTGCATCGTCGGCAACAATGTCATCATGGCGAACAATGCGACGCTGGGCGGGCATGTCATCGTCAGCGATTTCGTGTTCATGGGCGGACTTTCCGCCGTCCACCAGTATTGCCGGGTCGGGATCTATTCCTTTGTCGGTGCCGCCGCGCTGGTGACCATGGATGTCATTCCGTACGGCTCGGTCATCGGCAACCATGCGCGCCTTGAAGGGCTGAATATCGTCGGCATGAAGCGGCGCGGCACGTCCCGCCAGGTCATCCACGATATCCGCGCGGCATATCGCCTGCTGTTTGCCAGAGAAGGCACGTTGCAGGAGCGCATTGAGGATGTGACGTCCATGTTCTCGCACTCGAAGGAAGTCATGACGATCATCGAGTTCATGAAAGCGGATTCCTCGCGCGCGCTTTGCACGCCAAGAGGATAAGGCGATGAAGCGCTGGACGAAACTCGGCATCATCGCAGGCGGCGGCAATCTGCCGATCAGGCTGGCGCGATCATGCGACACGACGAACAGCCCGTATTACGTCATCCGGCTGAAAGGCTATACCGACGAGGCGCTGAATGCCTATGACGGCGAGGTCGTTTATATCGCTGAATTTGGCAAGCTCGTCCGGGTGCTGAAGGAACAGGGCTGCGATGCCGTCGTCATGGCGGGCATTGTTTCCCGGCCGAATTTTGCGCAACTGAAGCCCGACTGGCGGGCGGCGGCATTGCTGCCCAAGGTCATCGCTGCCGCCCGGCGCGGTGACGGGGCGCTGCTCAACACGCTGGTCGAACTGTTCGAGGCTGAAGGATTTCTGGTTGTCGGCGCAGAGGAGGTGGCGGACAATCTGTTCGCTCCTGCAGGCGCAATCGGTCAACTTGCGCCGTCCGACCGCGACCTCGCGGACCTGGCCAAGGCGGCTGAGGTCGTCAAGGCGCTGGGCAGTTTCGATGTCGGGCAGGCGGCTGTGGTGCGCAATGGCCATGTACTGGCGATCGAGGCGGCAGAGGGAACCGATGCCATGCTCAAGCGCTGCGCATCCCTGCCGGAGGATATGCGCGGCTATGAGCCTGATGAGGAAATCGGTCGCCGTGGCGTGCTGCTGAAACGCCCCAAACCCGGCCAGGAATTACGCGTAGACCTGCCGACCATCGGCATCGAGACGGTGCGCAATGCCGCCGCTGCAGGACTTGCCGGGATCGCCATTGAGGCAGAGGCAGGACTGATTATCGACCGCGAAGATGTCGCCGCGGCCGCCGATGAAAGCGGCCTGTTCGTCTACGGATTTACCGGCGAAGACCTGCAACCGCGATGAGGGCCGGATGAGCACATCCGACAGACCGCTGACGATCATGCTCGCCGCCGTAGAGCCATCCGGTGATGGTCTAGGGGCGGCACTTTATACTGAGCTGAAACAGCGAGCCCCTGAAGGGACGCGCTTCTTCGGCTGTGGTGGCGAGCAAATGGCCAAGGCCGGTTTCGAGACCGCGTTTTCCATCGATGCCTTTTCTGTCGTCGGCTTTACCGATGTGATCGGAGCGATTCCCGAAGGCATGAAGCGGGCGAAAGAACTGGCGGAACTGGCTGCAAGAGAGAAAGCCGATATCGCCATCTTCATCGATGGATGGACCTTCAGTCGCATCGGCGCCAAGCGGATGAAGAAATATTCGCCGGATACTCAGGTCGTGAAATATGCCGCGCCGCAGGTCTGGGCATCGCGCCCGCAGCGGGTCGATTTCGTGAAAGAGTATTTTGATGCGGTACTGACACTTCTGCCATTCGAGCCGGCCTATTTCGAGCGCGAGGGCGTGGCGGCAGAATTCGTCGGTAATCCGAATTTCGAACGCGCCGCCCGCCAGGAAGCTGACCCGCAGGGTTGGCGGGAGGCCAATGGATTGGTGGATGACCAGATCCTGCTTGTGCTGCCCGGCAGCCGCCGCGGCGAAGTCTCCCGTCTCGCCGACCCCTTCAGCGACGCAATCCGCCTGTTACATGCGCAGATGCCGGACCTGAAATTCGTGATGACGCCATCAGCAGCAGTGGAGCCGATGACGCGAGAGCTGTTCGCGCCGCTCGATGATCTAATTCTATATGCGTCACCCGAGGATAGATTCAGCGTCTTTCGAGCGGCCGATGCGGCGATGGCAGCGTCCGGCACCGTCTCGACGGAACTTGCCATCGCCCGTACGCCGATGGTCGTCGCTTATCGCGTCGACGAGCTGACCTATTACTGGGCCCAGCGCGTCATGACGGCGGATTTCGTCTCTATCCTGAATATCGCAGCCCAGCGTGAGATTATCCCCGAACTGCTGCAGAAAGACTGCACAGGGGCGATGCTGGCAGAGGAAGTGACCCGGATACTGAACCATGAAGAAAGCCGCCAACTGCAGCTGACGGCTTTCGATGATTTCCTGCCGAAACTGGGTCTCGGCGATGAGCCTGCGGCGGCGCGGGCTGCTGAGGCAGTCCTGCGCTTGGCAGCCAGCAAACCCTAGCGCTTGTCGCGGGCAACGAAGCTGCGCTTGGCCGCGCCGGTATAGATCTGGCGCGGACGGCCGATGCGCTGGTTTGGATCTTCCAGCATTTCCTGCCACTGCGCGATCCAGCCGACAGTACGGGCGACGGCGAAAAGTACGGTGAACATGGAGGTCGGGAAGCCCATCGCCTTCAGCGTGATGCCGGAATAGAAGTCGATATTCGGATAGAGCTTCTTCTCGATGAAGTACTCGTCCTCGAGGGCGATCTTCTCCAGTTCCATTGCAACTTCAAGCAGCGGGTCATCCTTGATGTCGAGGGCGTCAAGAACCTCGTGGCAGGCCTTCTGCATGACCTGGGCGCGCGGGTCGTAGTTCTTGTAGACGCGGTGACCAAAGCCCATCAGGCGGAACGGATCGGACTTGTCTTTCGCCTTCGCTATATACTCCGGGATACGGTCCTTGGTGCCGATCTCCTGCAGCATTTTCAGGGCTGCCTCGTTGGCGCCGCCATGGGCCGGGCCCCACAGGCAGGCAATGCCGGCAGCGATACAGGCAAACGGATTCGCGCCGGAGGAACCGGCAAGGCGAACTGTCGAGGTCGAGGCGTTCTGCTCGTGGTCCATATGAAGGATGAAGATCTTGTCCAGCGCCTTGGCAAGGGTCTTGTTGACCTCGTAGTCCTCAGCCGGAACGGAGAAGCACATGCGCAGGAAGTTCTCGGTATAGCTCAGCTCGTTGCGCGGCGAGACGAAAGGCTGGCCGACGCAGTATTTGTGGGCCATGGCGGCAATCGTCGGCATCTTCGCGATCATGCGGTGCGAGGCGATCTTGCGCTGCTCCGGGTCATGAATGTCAGTGGAGTCGTGATAGAAAGCCGACAGGGCACCGACGACGCCACACATGATCGCCATCGGATGGGCATCGCGGCGAAAGCCATCATAGAACTGCTTGAAGTGCTCATGCACCATGGTGTGATAGGTGATGTCGTCCTTGAAACCGGCATACTGGTCTTCATCGGGCAATTCGCCGGATAGCAGCAGGTAGGCGACCTCGATGAAATCGGAATTCTCTGCCAGCTCGTCGATCGGATAGCCGCGATAGAGAAGCGTGCCTTCGTCGCCATCGATAAAGGTGATGTGGGACTCGCAGCTCGCCGTGGAGGTGAAGCCCGGGTCGAGCGTGAACATGCCGCTCTCTTTGTAGAACTTGCTGATGTCGACGACATCCGGGCCGTGGGTGCCGCTGTAGACAGGTAGTGTCAATTCCTTGTCATCAATCTTGAAAATAACGTCGCCATTGGGCTTCATATTGCTATCCATGGTCTACTCCGTTGTGCGATGCAAAATTCCGGGAATGTTGGCCGGATAATAGGGCCTGTTACAAATATATCCAGCCCGGTGATGAGATTTGCCGCAGTTGTCTGAGATGTCGCTCTAAGTCTCGATCTGGTCCCTGATCCGGGCGAGCGATTCTTCCTTTCCGAGGGCGTAGAGCACCTGCCCCAGAGACGGTGAAGGATGCCCGGCAGTCAGGGCCGCGCGAAGAGGCGGGCCGACCTGACCGAAGCCGACGCCTTTCTCCTCTGCATAGTCCTTCAGGGACTGTTCAAGAGCTTCCTCTTGCCAGTCACTGATGGCGACAAGACGCTCCGCAATTTCCTGAAGAGTATCAGAAACACCCTCTTTTTTCAGGGGCTTGGCTGCTTTCCCTGACACGTCCAGCGGTCGCTCGATCGTCACGAATTGCGCAACTTCGGCAATGTCGGCGAAGGTCTGCATCCGCTCCTTCAGGAAGGGGGCGGCGCGCTCGAGGCGCTGTTTGAGGGTATCCGTTACCGCAACGCCGGCGAGGAAGGGCTGTGCCGCAGCGATCATCGCTGCATCATCCATCTGGTGCAGGTAATGCGCGTTGACATAGTTCAGCTTGTCGATGTCGAGTCGGGACGGCGCCTTGTTGATGCCGGTGACATCGAACCATTCCTTTGCCTTGTCGACCGGGATAATCTCGTCATCGCCATGGGACCAGCCGAGGCGCAGCAGGTAGTTGGACAGGCCGGCAGCCGTGTAGCCGAGATCGCGATAGGCCTCGACGCCAAGCGCACCATGGCGCTTGGACAGCTTGGCCCCGTCCTGGCCATGGATCAGCGGCACATGGGCAAAGGCCGGAATGTCCCAGTCCAGCGCCTGATAGAGCTGCTGCTGGCGGCCGGCATTGACGAGGTGGTCGTCGCCGCGGATCACATGGGTGATGTCCATGTCATGGTCGTCGACGACAACGGCGAGCATATAGGTCGGAGTGCCGTCTGAGCGCAGGAGGACCATATCGTCCAGCGCCTCCGCCGGAAAGCGGACATCGCCCTGAATCAGGTCCTCTACCAGTGTTTCGCCGGTGCGCGGGGCCTTCAGGCGGATCGAAGAGGGGCCATCGGGGAAGCCGCCGGTCGCGTCACGCCATGGGCTCTCGAAGCGCTTGCCGGCTGCCTTGGCTTCTTCGCGGGCGGCATTGAGCTCGTCCCCGGCAAGCCAGCAGCGATAGGCGCGGCCCTGTTCCAGCAGCTGGCTGGCGACCTCGGCATGGCGCGGGGCGCGCTCGAACTGGGAAATCGGCTCGCCATCCCAGTCGAGGCCGAGCCATGACAGGCCGTCCAGAATGGCCGCGACAGCACCTTCATTGTGACGGCTGCGGTCGGTATCCTCGATGCGCAGCAGGAACTTGCCGTTGCCGTCGGCGATCTTGCCCCGGGCATAAAGCCAGTTGAAAAGGGCTGTCCTGGCGCCGCCGATATGCAAATATCCGGTCGGTGATGGCGCAAAGCGGGTGATGATCTGTCGGCTCATCGGTCTGGTACCTGTCCTTCCTGGAGCGATTGCGGGCGGGCGTTGCGTGGTTTGTGGGGGCATTAACACCCTGAGGGGGCAAGAGCTACGGCGTTCATTCAGGAAACTCAAGCCGCCAGCCGGAAAAGAGGCAGGCAGGCAGATTGGCAGGCCTTCGGGCAGGCGGTGCTGTCGCGTGCTTCCACCATGGTGCGGGCGGAGCGGGCAAACCGGTTCCTGTGGCTGCCGGTGTTTCTGGCCGTCGGGATCGGGCTCTATTTTGGCTTGCCGTCTGAGCCGCCGTTCTGGACGGTGATGGCAGGGGCGGGGTGCCTGTCTGGTCTGGGCGTGGTGTCAGGGTACATGCCAAGCCTGCCACTTCAGGCAAGACCCTTACTGGGTGTCGCCATGGCCATTGCCGCCGGCTTCGTGCTGGCGATGGTCCGTACCCACATTGTAGCTGCGCCTGTACTGACGGCGGATACCGGTTTTGTCGAAGTAGAAGGGCTGCTGCTGGAGGTCGAGGAGGGGCCGGCTGGGCGGCGGATGGTGATCGTGCCGTCGCGGCTGGGCGACATGGATGAAGAGAAGATACCTGCGAAGATACGGCTCAATTGGCGCGGTGACGGGTTCGATGCGGCGCCGGGCGATGTCATCTCGCTGAGGGGCAATCTGTCACCGCCGCCTGCGCCTGTCGCGCCGGGAGCCTATGACTTTGCCCGGCAGCTCTATTTCGAGCGGATCGGGGCTGTTGGCTTTGCCGTGTCGGCACCGCGCGTTCTTGAGAAGGGCGAGCGCACCATGGCCCATCGGATCGAGGCGTTGAGGTTAGCGCTGGGGCGGCGGGTGACTGATGCGATCGGGCCGGACCGCCCGGCTGTCGCTGCCGTGTGCGTGGCGCTCATCACCGGCAAGCGCGATGCGGTGCCGCCTGAAACCGAGGCGGCGCTGCGCGATGCCGGGCTGGCGCATCTGCTGGCCATATCCGGCCTGCATATGGGGCTTGCCGCCGGGCTGTTGTTTTTCGTCATTCGCTTCCTCCTGGTGCAGAGCGAATATCTGGCGCTGCATTATCCGGTGAAGAAATGGGCGGCTGCAGCGGCGCTGCTGGGGGCGACGGCTTACCTGACGATCTCCGGCGCGGCATGGTCGACGCAGCGGGCCTATATCATGGCCGGGATTTTCTTCATCGCGATCCTGATGGATCGGCGGGCGCTGTCGCTGCGCAATGTCGCGATTGCCGCGACGCTGATACTGGTGATAAGGCCCGAAGCGCTGTTCCAGGCGGGTTTCCAGATGTCTTTTGCGGCGGTGACCGTGCTGATCGCTGCCTATGAATGGTGGCAGAAACGAGAACTGGACAAGCCCTTTGATCCGCTGGCGGAGAACAAGCTGGGCGGGCCTGTCGGCAGCGTGTGGCGGTATACGGCGGGGCTGGCAATGACCAGTATCCTTGCCGGCTGGGCGACGGGGCCGTTCGCCATGTTCCACTTCAACCGCATTGCGGCCTATGGCCTTGCCGGGAACTTGCTGGCGATGCCGATCATGGGCTTCGTCATCATGCCCGCGGCGATCATGGGGCTGGTGCTGATGCCAGTCGGGCTCGACGGGTTCGCGTGGCAGGTGATGGCGTTCGGTGTCGGCCTTGTCATAGATATCGCGACCATGGTCTCCGGCTGGCCGGGGGCGCTGGTGCATGTGGCGCAGATGAGCTCGACGGGGTTCCTGACGATTCTCGCGGGTGGGCTGGTGCTGTGCCTGATGAAGACCGCGCTGCGCTATGGCGGTTTCGTGCTGGTGCTGGCCGGATTCATGCTCGGCGGGCATAACCCGCAGCCGCATCTGGTGGTCGCGCCGGAGGCGGCGAATATCGCCTTCAGGATGGGCGAGGAGATCGTGCTGCTCAACCGCAACCGCGAACGCTTCGCCGCCGGTGTCTGGCTGACCAAGGCCGGGCAGAGCGATTACCTGCGGGATGCGATGACGGTGCCGGAACTGGCCCGGGAGGGGGAGAGCGCTGCCTGCGACGAGACCGGCTGTGTACTGAGCATCGAAGGTCAGCGCATCGCCATATCCGACACCCCGCTGAGCCTTGCCGAGGATTGCGCCATGGCTCGGCTGGTGATCGCGCGGTATCCGGTGGCGCCGGAGCGGGCTGACAGATGCGGTGCGCAACTGATCGAGACGGATCAGCTGGCTCGGGACGGCACGCTGGCCATTACCATCGAGCGCGATGGCGCTATCTCGGTACGCACCAACCGCGCGGCGCGGGGTAGCAGGCCGTGGACGGCTGGCGGCGTCGGCTGAGCAGTACGGTCCTTAGTATTGCCGCAGCAGGCCGACGAGCTTGCCCTGAACCTTGACCCGGTTCGGGCCGAAAATGCGGGTCTCGTAGAGCGGATTGGCCGCTTCCAGCGCGATGGACGCACCTTTCTTGCGCAGGCGCTTCAGGGTCGCTTCCTCGTCATCGACAAGGGCGACGACGATATCGCCGGACATGGCATCATCCGCCCGCTGAATGAGAACGATGTCGCCATCATGGATGCCGGCGTCGATCATGGAATCGCCCTGGACCTCGAGGGCGAAATGTTCGCCCGAGCGCAGCATGGAGCGAGGGACGGTGAACCTGTCCTGCTCTTCCTGGATGGCGGTGATCGGCGTGCCGGCGGCGATGCGGCCGAGGACTGAGATCTCTTCCACCGCGTCGTTGGCAGCGGGGGCGACGGTCGAGACATTGCCCGGCCTGGCGGTTTTCGCCTTCATCTGGCCGGCTGAGCCCTCAATCACCTCCGGCGAGAAGCCGCGGGCGCGGATATCGTGCTGGCTGACATCATCAGGCAGGCGCAGGATTTCCAGCGCCCGGGCGCGATGCGGCAGTCGGCGGATGAAGCCGCGCTCCTCCAGCGCAGTGATCAGCCGGTGAATGCCCGACTTGGATTTCAGGTCCAGCGCCTCTTTCATCTCGTCGAAGGAGGGGGAGACCCCGGTCTCGCGGATGCGCTGGTTGATGAAAACGAGCAGTTCGCGCTGCTTGGCGGTCAACATGGGCTTTTCCCTTTCCGTGCCGGGCCGTGAAAGAGGCGCCGACTCACCGGTAGAACAAATCATATACGTTCTACTGATGTTCCAAACACCCGTCAATGGGGAAAACGGAAAAGAGTCAAGCGAATCAATTGTGTTTACCATTCGGGGGTGTTTCACCGGATCAGGATTAGTCAAGGAGCGTAGCCCGCTTCGCGGCGCGCCTTTGGCGCGTCCTTGACAAATCCTGACCGGTAAAACGATTGGCAGCCAAGCCTGTAAGGCGGAATCCGCCTTACAGGCTTCGGCGAGACTAAACTGCACTGATATCGCCGCCAGCTGTGAAGCTGCGAGCATATAAAGAATGAGGAAGGCCCGTGACGGACATTCTTCTGAAGCGTTGAGCGCGATAGCGACAAGCGTTGAAGCGCATATCGCCCGCCACGGCGGCATTCTGGTGCGCGGCCCTGAGGGAGCTCTCGCGTTCACTCGCCTGAGTGAAATGCCGATCCCTGTCACGAACGCCGACGTGCGCCCGCTCCTCCCTCTCTTGTGGAGAGGCGACAGGGATGCCTGCTGGATGATGCCGCCCGCAGGTAAGGGCAGCGCCATCCCTTGCCCCGGTCCTCACCGGGGCTGGGAATTGTTATAAAGGGTGGTGGATGAGCGGGGATAAGTATTGAGTTAGCTGATGCCCTCAAACTTGAGCCCGAAATCGCTTTCAGGGTCTCTGAGTGTTCTGACATACTCCACATCAGATCCAACAGTTTTGCGTAAGAGTTGCTTATGGCGTGAGGGTGTTCGTAAGCCGAATGTAACTTGTTTGAGGAATGACGGTTCGAGCTCGATGAACCCCGCATCGCTCATCAAAATCCTGTACTCCTGTTCATAATCCCATTTTTTGGATTTGTAGCTCAAAAGTTTTACGCTAGCATTTAGTATGACGTCATCCATAGGTTCATTTAAATCACCGTTAATAAGCCATTCATAATAGCCATTGTCACCATAATTGATGCTAGTACTTCCGACAAAATAGAAATCTTTACTTTTCGTGGGGCTGTACTTCTGAGAAATGTAATCAGTAGGTATGTCATACATTAAGCAAACACCCTTATGTGCGTCGGCATAATGAGACCATAAAAGAGGCTCTTCCATCGTGCATGAAAAGCAACATACCCCAGGTTCTTTTTCCATGGGATTGTGGTTTTTAAAGACGCTTTTTATTTTATTGAAATATTCCGTCCTCTGTGTGTCACCTTTTTTTATTGCACGATCGAGAGAATGGAAGGGGTTAATCTGACAATCGAAAGGGTCATTCAAGTTTTCGGGTTTTCCTGCGAATAAAGCGCTAAAACTTAACTCCTGCCACAAATATTCATTAACCGACCGGAATCGAAACAATCTAATGAAATCATCTTTATCAGTCATATCTTCTTATTGAGCTCACTTCCCCAACAACGCCTTCGTCGCTTGTGTCACATCCTCCTGACGCATCAGGCTTTCGCCGACCAGGAAGCAGCGGATGTCTGATTTTGCGAGGCGTTGCAGGTCGGCGTTTTCGGTGATGCCGCTTTCGCCGATGAGGATCTTGCCTTCGGGCACCATTTTCGCCAGCCGTTCGGACACGGACAATGACGTCTCGAAGGTCTTCAGGTTTCGGTTGTTGATGCCAATGAGGGGCGAGGCGAGGTCGAGGGCGCGTTCGGTCTCTTCCTCGTCATGGACCTCGATGAGCACATCCATGTTCAGCGTGTGGGCGGCGTGTTCCAGCTCTGCGGCCTGCGTATCGGAAAGACAGGCCATGATCAGCAGGATGCAGTCGGCGCCCCAGCTGCGCGCCTCTGCCACCTGATAGGTGTCGATCATGAAATCCTTGCGCAGGGCTGGCAGCGATGTCGCGGCGCGGGCGGCGCGGAGGTAATCCGGTGCGCCCTGAAAGCTCGGCCCGTCGGTGAGGACGGAGAGGCAGGTGGCGCCGCCGGCCTCGTAGGCCTTGGCGAGGGCGGGCGGGTCGAAATCGGCACGGATCAGGCCTTTCGAGGGGCTTGCCTTCTTCACCTCCGCGATCAGGCCGTAGCCCGACTGCGCGGCGCGGGAGAGCGCCGGGGCGAAGGGGCGGATCTCCGGCGCGGCTGCGGCCTCTTCCTCGATCTGCGCACGGGGTTTCAGCGCCCTGGCGGCGGCGACCTCGTCGCGCTTGTAGTCGATGATGCGGTCGAGAATTGTTGTCATGAATTGGTCCGTTGCACGAGGGCGGTCAGCTTTTCAAGGGCCTTGCCGTCGTCGATCGCCTTTGCCGCATGCTTGACGCCATCGGAGAGCATCACCGCCTTGCCGGCGACGACGAGGCCGGCGGCGGCGTTCATCAAGACGATGTCGCGATAGGCGCCGTGCTCGCCTTCCAAGAGGCGGCGCAGGGCGGCGGCGTTCTCTTCCGGTGTGCCGCCGACAAGGGCGGCGGGGTCGGTGGTCTCGAGGCCGGCTTCCTCGGGCGTGACCTCGAAGGAAGAGATCGAGCCGTCGCGGCCGAGCGCGGTGACATTGCTGGGGCCGGTGGTGGTCAGTTCGTCGAGCCCGTCGGAGCCATGGACGACCCAGGCGGATGTCGCGCCGAGGGATTTCAGCACCTTCGCCATCGGCTCGGTCAGCGCCTTGTCATAGACGCCGAGCAGCTGGAATTCGGCGCCTGCCGGGTTGGTCAGGGGCCCGAGCATGTTGAACAGCGTGCGCATTCCCATCTCGCCGCGCACGGGGGCGACATGGCGCACGGCGGGGTGATGGCGCTGGGCGAACAGGAAGGTGACGCCGATATCGCTCAGGGCCGATTTGACCACATCCATGTCGGCCATGATGTTGACGCCGAGGGCGGTGAGCACGTCAGACGAGCCGGACGCGGAGGAGACGGCCTTATTGCCATGCTTGGCGACCGGCACGCCGCAGGCGGCAAGCACGAAGGCGACGGCGGTCGAGATATTCCAGGTGTTGGAGCCATCGCCGCCGGTGCCGCAGGTGTCGATCGCGCCCGCCGGCCCCTCGAACCGGTCGGCCTTTTCGCGCATGGCGGTTGCGGCGGCGGCGATCTCTTCCGGCGTTTCGCCGCGCACTTTCAGGGCGGTGAGAAAGGTCGCGATCTGCACCGGGCTGGCCTCGCCCGATAGCATGATGCCCATGGCCGTGCCGACCTCGTCAGCGCTCAGCATATGGCCGTCAGCGGCCTTTTTCAGGATCGGGGCGAAGGCGGGAGAGGTCATGTGACGGCTTTCTCGGGAGGCTGGCTCAGGCGGCCTGTTTCTGGCCGGTCAGGGCGAGGAAGTTGCGGAACAGGGCAAGGCCGTGCTCCGACGCGATGCTTTCCGGGTGAAACTGGACGCCATAGACCGGCTTGTTCCGGACACGGACGGCCATGATCTCGCCATCGTCATCGGCGCTGGCCAGCACCTCCAGCGTGTCGGGCACGGTGTCGGGCCTGATGACCAGCGAGTGATAGCGCGTTGCGGTGAAGGGCGAGGGGATGCCGTCGAACAGCGGGTCGGCAGTGTGACTGATGGTCGAGGTCTTGCCATGCATCATGCGGCCCGCGCGGGAGATGGTCGCGCCGAAGGCCTGGCCGATGGATTGGTGGCCGAGGCAGACGCCCATGAGAGGAATGTTTTTTTCCGCAGCTGCAGTGACGGTCTCCACGCAGATGCCGGCCTCCGACGGGCTGCACGGGCCGGGGGACAGGATGATGACTTCGGGGTTCATGGCCAGCGCCTCGGCGGTCGACAGCGCATCATTGCGGCGCACGACGATTTCCCGCTCCAGCCCGCCGACGAGGTGGACGAGGTTGTAGGTAAAACTGTCGTAATTATCGATGAGCAGAATCATGGAAGTCTCCAGCCTCGCCACTTTACCTATGGCGCGACGCGATGCAACACAAGTCCATGATTTTACTGAGGGTCTGCCAAGGAGCGCCCAGGGAACAGGCCGCCGAACCGGTATGAAATTCTTCCCCGAAAAACAGACCGTGTCGCGGCGTATTATCCGCAGCGTGCAGATGGCGGTGCTGCTGGCGCTGGGCGTGCTGGTCGGCGGCACGATCGCCTATGGCATCGGCAGCGGCGTGGCGGTCGATTCGCGGGAAATGGCTGTCGTCGAAACGGGCGAGGCGGAGTCGGCGCCGGTCTTGCCTGCTGCGACGCGCGCGGCGTTTTTCGACACGGGCAGCGAGAAGCTGCTGGCGACGCGGCGTGAGGTGCCTGCTGCGACGGCAGGCACTGGCGACAGGCCGAAGATCGTCATCATCATCGACGATATCGGCATGAACCGGCGGGCTTTCGACAAGCTGGTGCTGCTGCCGGAGGCGATGACCTTCTCCATCCTGCCTTACGCGAGCGACGCCCAGCTCTATGCCGATCTTGCGCGGCGGACCGGCCATGACGTGATGCTGCACCTGCCGATGGCGCCCGCCGGGGCGGATGGGGTGTCGAGCGCCGGGCCGGACACGCTGCGCCTTGCCGACTCACCGGCGGAACTGCGCCGCAAGCTGGCGCTGAATTTGGGCAAGTTTTCCGGCTATAGCGGCATAAATAATCATATGGGCTCGGGGCTGACGGCCGATCCGTTTCGCATGGAAATCGTCCTTGAGCGGATCGAGCGGGACGGCGTCTATTTCATCGACAGCGTGACCTCCGGCGCGACAGCGGTCGAGGCGGCGGCGGGCCAGACCGGTACCGCCTATATCCATCGTGACGTGTTCCTCGATTCCGACTATGAGGAAGTGACGGAGGAGACGGTCGCCGCGCAGCTGCGCCTGCTGGAAAGCGTCGCCCGCAGCAAGGGGTACGCCATCGGCATCGGGCATCCGTATAACTCGACCGTGGCGGCATTGCAGGACTGGTCGGCGACGGCTGGGGCGCGCGGCTTTGAGGTTATTACCGCGAGTGCGCTGGTGGAGTGGCTTGAGACGCCTGTTGAGGAAGAGGTGGAAGAGCCTAAAGCGATGGCGCGGCTGCGGTAGGTTTCACTGACCTTTGGGGGCGCAGGCCTCTTTCGCCGCCTGGATAAGGGCACCGGCCTTGTTACGGCATTCATTGATTTCCATCTCCGGCACGGAGTCAGCGACGATCCCGGCACCGGCCTGGACGTACATTTTCCCGTCCTTGATCACGGCGGTTCTGAGCGCGATGCAGGTGTCGACATTGCCGTTGGCGGAGAAGTAGCCGATGCAGCCCGCGTATGGCCCGCGCGAGACTTTTTCGAGCTCGGTGATGATCTCCATCGCGCGGATCTTCGGTGCGCCGGAAACGGTACCGGCGGGAAAGCCCGCCATCAGCGCATCGACCGCATCATAGTCCGGCGAGAGCTGACCGGTGACGTTGGAGACGATGTGCATGACGTGGGAATAGCGCTCGACGGTGAACTGGTCCGTAACCTGAACACTGCCGATCTTCGCGGCGCGGCCGACATCGTTGCGACCAAGGTCGAGCAGCATCAGGTGCTCGGCGCACTCCTTGGGGTCGGCGAGAAGTTCGGCCTCGAGCGCGCGGTCCTCGTCCGGTGTCGCGCCACGTGGTCTCGTGCCCGCGATGGGGCGGATCGTCACCTCGTTATCGCGTACGCGCACGAGAATTTCCGGGCTTGAGCCGACCAGCGTGCATTCGTCGAAATCGAGGAAGAACAGGAAGGGCGACGGGTTCAGGCGGCGCAGGGTGCGGTATAGCTCGAAGGGCGGCGCGGTGAAGTCGGCGGCATAACGCTGGGACAGGACGACCTGGAAGATATCGCCGGCATTGATGTATTCCTTCGCGATGTCGACCATCTGCGTATAGCGCTCGTCACTCGTGTTGGAGACGAAGTCCGGCGCGGGGTAGCCATCCGTGTGATGACTTTCCGCCGGGACGGAGCGGCGCAGGTCTTCGATGATATCGGCGAGGCGTTCCGACGCGCGGGCATAGGCGGCGCGGGCATCGGTGCCCGATTGCGGGCGCACCGGCGTGATAAAGGTGATTTCCTGCTTCACATTGTCGAAGACGGCGAGAATGGTCGGGCGGATGAAGATCGCATCGGGCAGGCCGATGCCGTTGTCCTCCGGCTGCGGCAGGCGCTCTATCTGGCGGATCGTGTCATAGCCGAAAAAACCAAACACGCCTGCAAACATCGGCGGCAGCTTCGCCGCCATGTTTTCCGGCAGGTCGATATGGGAGGCGTCGAGCAGGGCGCGCAGGCTGTCGAGCACCGGACCTTTCGCGGGTTTAAACGCGGACGGGTCGGATGCAGCCTTTTCGTTGACTTCTACGTCATCACCCTTGGCGCGCCAGATCAGGTCCGGCTTCAGGCCGATGATCGAATAGCGACCGAGCTGGTCGCCGCCCTCGACGGATTCCAGCAGGAAGGCATTCTTCCGCCCGCCGACGAGTTTGAGATATGCAGAGACTGGCGTGTCGAGATCGCTGACAGCTTTCCGGCACAAGACCTGCGCCTCACCGTCACGGTAAGCCTGCTCGAAGGCGCTGAACTCGGGCGTGACGGCGTACACTGTCTATTCCGTGCCGAAGCTGAACAGGCGGTCCATCTCCGCCGGGTTCTGGCTGACGGTCAGCTCGTTCTGCAGTTCGGCAAGATAGGCCTGTTGCAGCTCCACGGCGATCTGCTGGCCGGTCGCCTCCTTGTAGAGCTCGATCAGCTGTTCCTGCTGCGGCATGGCCGGGAAGGTCGCGTCGCGCACGATGCCGGCATAGGCGGTGACCTCGTCATCGGCCCAGGCGCTGACGAGATTGCCGAGATCGGCCTCGAACAGCGTAGTGACGAAAGGCCGTGGCAGGTTCTGCGGATTGACCTGGGAGGAGACGCGCGTGTCGATCACCGAAGCGCCGACTTCCTGCGCAGCATCGGTCAGGCTTGCACCGCCGGAGACGGCATTGCGAAGGTTGGCCAGTTTTTTCTCGGTCTGGATGCGACGACGCTCGGTCATGTAGGCAGAGCGCACGGCGGCCTGAACTTCTTCGAAGGGCTGCAGCTGCGGGGCGCGGACCTGATCGACGGCGACAGTGAAATAGCCGGTGTCGTCAGACAGATCGATGACCTGGCTCTCATCGCCTTCCTGCAGCAGGAAAGCCTCGTTGAGGATTTCGACCGGCAGGTCTTCCAGCGTCGCATTGTCCGGTGTGAACAGGTTCCGGTCGACCGGGCCGTAGGTGACGAGCTCGACATTCGGCAGGTCGGCGACGGCTTCCTGCAGGGTCGCGCCCTGGTCGCGGGCGAGCTCGATCGTCTCTACCGCATCGAACAGGCGGCGGGAGGTTTCATTCTCCGTCAGTTCGGCTTCAAGGGCGTCACGCTCTTCCTCGAAAACGGCTTCCTGACCCGGCGTGATCTCCATCACTTCGGCGACGGTATAGCCGAGCAGGCCATCGATGGGGCCGATCGGCTCGCCGAGGTCGGTCTCGGAGAAGATGGCGCGCGCCAGTGTCGGGTCGCTGAGATCGTCTTCGCTTACGCCTTCATAGGTGACGCGTTCCAGCGGGAAGCCCTGTTCCTCGGCCAGTTGCTCGAACGGCGTGCCTCCGGCCAGGCGGGAGAAGGCTGCGTTGGCTTCTTCTTGCGTCTGATAGGTCAGTTGGCGGATGGTGCGGGTCTCGGGTGTCGACAGCAAGGCCTTGCGGGACTCGAACAGCTGGCGCAATTCGTCGTCGGAGCGTTCGAGACCCTGGGCGAAATCAGCATTGCGCAGGATGACGGCGCTGAAAGTGCGATATTCCGGGGCCATGTAATCGTCGGAATTGGCTTCGTAAAAGCCGCGCAGCTCTTCTTCGGTCGGGGCAGTAATGGCATCCGCCGGGGTCGTCAGCGACACGAAGCTGACCTGACGTGTTTCGCCCTGGCGCTTCAGTTGCAGGTCTAGCCACGGGGTCGGCGCGGGTGTCGTCACGCCGATGGAGCCGAGCAGGTGGTCACGCAGGATTTCGAACGCGATCTCCTCACGGAACTGGTCGAGGGTGATCCGGTTGTTCTGCAGGATGGCAATCAGCACTTCCTGGTCGAACTCGCCCGAATTGGGGTTCTCGAAGGCAGGCTCGGCACGCAGGTAATCGCCGACCATTTCGTTGGTGGCGGTCATGTTCAGGCGCTGTGCCTCCTGCTGGATCACAGAGCGGGCGGTGAGGGTCTGGATCGTCGCGTCGAGCAGGCCAGCCGAAACGGCTTCGTCATTGGTCAGGCTCTCGCCGGTCTGGCGGCGGTAATAATCGACCTGCCGGGTAAACTCGTCACGAACATCGGTCGCTTCGAACTTGTCGTCGCCAACGGTCAGGGCTGCGCGCTTGGTAAAATTGCTCAGGCTCGGCACGCCAACAAAAGCGAACGCCAAAATTGCAAGCACAAGAATAAAGAGACCGGCGAACCCGGTGGCCGCATTTCTGATCGTCGAAAGCATGAACTCCGCTCCTGCACATTCCTTGACTGTAAGTGTGGCTTGCAGCGATAAGCCATCGCGCCCGATATTGGCAAGTGTTATGGGCTTTCAACGGCGTTTATTCACCGTGATCAGTGATAACGCCCGATCATGACAAGACAAAACCGGACGAGGAACCCGCATGGAAGACATTCGCAAGCTGATCGTCGGCAACTGGAAGATGCATGGCCTGAAATCTGCCCTTGATGAAGTCGACAGGCTGGCGGAGCTGTGCAGCAGGGGTGAGCCGAAAGCGGATATCCTGATCTGCCCACCGGCGACGCTGCTGTCCGAGATGGCCAAGCCGTGCGCCGATGCCGGTTTTCTGGTCGGTGGGCAGACCTGCCATCACAAGCTGAAAGGCGCCTATACTGGCGAGATCAGCGCAGAGATGCTGAAGGATGCCGGTGCGACCCATGTGATTCTCGGCCATTCGGAGCGCCGTCTCTATAATGGCGAGACCAATGAGCAGGTGAAGGCCAAGGCCGAGGCCGCCATCGAGGTCGGGCTCATCCCGATCATCTGCATCGGCGAGACGCGCATGGAGCGCGATTCAGGCCAGGCCGTGGCGGTCGTCTCGCAATTCCTTGCCGGGTCGATCCCCGACGAGATCGAGGATTTCGTCGTTTCCTATGAACCGCTCTGGGCGATCGGGACCGGTCTGGTGCCGAGCCCTGGAGAGATTGCCGAAATCCATATGGCGATACGCCAGCGTGTCGGGGGAGATATCCCGATCCTGTATGGCGGGTCGGTGAAGCCGGATAATGCCGAACGGCTGCTGTCCATCGCCAATGTCAACGGCGCACTGGTCGGCGGGGCCAGCCTGAAGGCTGACGACTTCTACGGTATCATCAAGGCGGCCTGAGGCCAGTGTTCAGGGAGTCGCCTTATGCTGTTGATCCTGCTTGTCATTCTGGTTGTCATCGCGTTAGTGCATGCGCGTATTTACGTGCGTGAAGCCGAGCAGGGCGTGCCACCGGCAGGCGAGTTTCGTATCATTGACGGGATCAAGCTGCATTACCTCGATGCCGGGCCTAGAGACAGTCTCCAGGCGCCGGTCGTGCTGATCCACGGCGTCAGCTCCAACATGCTCGACATGAAGCTGGCGCTGGGGGACCGGCTGGCTGAAAGGCGCCGGGTTATCATGCTCGACCGCCCGGGCTTCGGCTATTCCGAGCGGCCGCCGGGCGAGGTCGATATGGGCCGACAGGCTAAAATCATCGAGACGCTTATGGCGGAGCTGGGCGTCGAGAAGCCTGTCATTATCGCCCACAGCTATGGCGGTGCCCTTGCGCTGCGCCATACGCTGGATTTTCCCGGCAGGGCGCAGGCGCTGATCCTGCTGGCGCCGGTCAGCCATCGCTGGCCCGGCGGTGTCGACTGGCACAATCACGCGGCGACGACGCCGGGTATCGGCCCCTTATTCAGCTATACCGTGCCAGCGCTTTATGGCCGCTTGGCTGGGAAGAAAGCCGTAAAACAGGCGTTCTGGCCGCAGGCGCAGCCCGCCGGATATTACGAGAAGGCCGGGATGGCGCTGATCTTCCGCCCGACGGCGTTTCGCTCGACCGGTGAGGACCTGGTCGGTCTTTATGACGAGATCACCAATATGGAGCCGCATTACGGATCGATCCGCCAGCCGGTGCACATGCTGGCGGGGACCCACGACACAACCGTGCTGTCGACGATTCATTGTTTTGGGCTGAAGGCAAAAGTCGCCGATACCAGCCTGCAATTTTTCGACAATGTCGGCCACACGATCCATCACGCCTGCGGCGATGAGGTTGATAAGCTTCTCTCTAGCCTTGACGCGAATGTTGACGTACAGGGCTGACGGGGCTATCGCGCTCTTTTGCTGCAGGTTTTGACCTTGGCACGGCCAGTGCCATTGTTTATATGCAGCGTTCACAGCGTTATTGAGTGCCCGCCAGAGCGGGCGTTGCGAGAAAAGTTACCCGCATGGAAACGATCATCCTCATCATCTATTGCTTCATCGTGATTGCGCTTGTCGGCGTCGTGCTGATGCAGCGCTCCGAAGGCGGCGCGCTCGGCATGGGCGGCGGTGGCGGCGGTGTCATGTCCGGCCGCGGCGCGGCCAGCGCCCTGACGCGCACGACCAGCCTGCTTGCAGCGGCTTATATGGGCATCTGCCTGTTTCTTGCGGTGATCGCCAAGGAAGAGAACCCGAACCAGGACTTCAACGAGATCCTCGGCAATGATCCGGCCGCGCCAAGCCGTCAGCTGACCCCGGGCGAGGTAACCGGCGATGACCTGCTGGATGGCTTCGGCACGACCGATGAGCCGGCGGAGGAGCCAGTCACCGATGAGCCACTGCTGGAAGAGATTGCTCCGGTAGAGACTGCCCCGGCGACGGAAGAGAGCTCCGGCGACCCGGCTGCTGACTCTGCCGACGAAGAAACACCCGAACAGCCATAATTTTCATCCGGCATTCTACCGGACAACAATGCCGCGCCGCCCACAAACGGCGCGGCAAAGTTTTTTGTCCACAGGTGAGAATGCCCCTTTGACCTGTGCGTAAACAGTCGTAAGAGGGACTTCCATGACGCGGTATATTTTCATTACGGGCGGCGTGGTTTCCTCCCTCGGTAAAGGTGTTGCGGCAGCGGCTCTCGGCGCGCTGTTGCAGGCACGTGGTTACAAGGTGCGGTTGAGGAAACTCGACCCCTATCTCAATGTCGATCCGGGCACGATGAGCCCGTATCAGCATGGCGAGGTATTCGTCACTGACGATGGTGCGGAGACCGACCTAGACCTCGGTCACTATGAGCGCTTCACCGGCGTGTCGGCGTCGAAGAACGACAATGTCACCACCGGCCAGATCTATTCGAGCATTCTGGAGAAAGAGCGCCGCGGCGATTATCTGGGCGCGACGGTGCAGGTCATTCCGCACGTCACTGACGCGATCAAGGAATTCGTGCTGTCGGACCATGGCGGCGCTGATTTCGTGCTGTGCGAGATTGGCGGCACGGTCGGCGATATCGAAGGCTTGCCATTCTTCGAGGCGATCCGTCAGCTGGGGAACGAATTGCCGCGCGGGCAGGCGGTGTTCATCCACCTGACGCTGATGCCATTCATCCCGTCGGCCGGCGAAATGAAGACCAAGCCGACCCAGCACTCGGTCAAGGAACTGCGCTCGATCGGTATCCAGCCGGATATCCTGCTTATCCGGGCCGACCGCGACATCCCCGAAAGCGAGAAGCGCAAGGTCGCGTTGTTCTGTAACGTGCGTCAGAGCGCGGTCGTGCAGGCAATGGACTGCCGCACGATCTATGAGGTGCCGCTCGCCTATCACGGCGAAGGGTTCGATACCGAAGTGCTGCATGCTTTCGGTATCACCGATGCACCGGAGCCAAAGCTCGACAAATGGCGCGAGATCGTGCGCCGCACGACCTCCCCAGAGGGTGGTGAGGTCAATATCGCCATCGTCGGCAAATACACCGTGCTGAAGGATGCGTACAAGTCGCTGATCGAGGCGCTGGCCCATGGCGGCATCGCCAATAATGTCCGTGTCGGGATCGAATGGGTCGATAGCGCCGTCTTCGAGAAGGAAGAAGAGGCGCTGTCGCGGCTAGAGAATGTCCATGGCATCCTGGTGCCTGGCGGCTTCGGCGAGCGCGGCTCGCGCGGCAAGATCATGGCGGCGCAATTCGCGCGGGAGCGCAATGTGCCGTATTTCGGCATCTGCTTCGGCATGCAGATGGCGGTGCTGGAAGCGGCCCGCAACCTGCTCGGTATAGCCGGGGCATCATCGTCCGAGTTCGAGGGGCAGGGCCCGTCAATCGTCGGGCTGATGACCGAATGGCAAAAGGATGGGCTTAAGCAGGAACGCGACGCGAATTCTGATCTTGGCGGCACGATGCGCCTCGGCGCCTATGAGGCGCATCTGAAAGAGGGCAGCAAGGTGCGGGAGATCTATGGATCGGAAACGGTCCAGGAACGCCACCGCCACCGCTATGAGGTCGATATCAAGATCGCCGATGCGCTTGCCGAGCATGGTATCGTCTTTTCCGGTACGTCGGCCGATGGCCGCTTGCCGGAAATCATGGAGAACACCAACCATCCGTGGTTCATCGGCGTGCAGTATCATCCCGAGCTGAAGTCGCGGCCTTTCGATCCGCACCCGCTGTTCGCGTCCTTTATCGAGGCGGCGCTGATTCGCTCGCGGTTGGTCTAGGTCATGGAAAAGCCCGCCGGAGAGCAGAAGATCAAGGCTCATCGGTTAGGCGATAATTACGCGCACCTGTGTGATGATGGATCGGTCATGCCGATCGCTGTCGGGCCGGAATTCTGGCAATCGCAGATCGGATCATTGCCGCCGGGCAGGCTGATCAGCATGTTTCACAGCGCTGAGGACTGGACAGTATGGGAGATGCATCCGCACGGAGATGAATGGATCCTGCAGCTGTCCGGGTCGATGACCCTGATCCTCGACATGCCGGACGGGGAGACAAGCGTGACGCTGGCGCAGGGCGAGTTTGCCGTCGTGCCGAAGGGTATCTGGCACACAGCCGATGTCATCGAGCCGGGCGAGGCGTTATTCGTGACGGCTGGCGAAGGGACGAGCCATCGTCCCCGCTGATTCTCACACGCTGTTGCGGCCCGATACGATCAAAATTCGAGGCCTAGCGATGCCAGCCACTGTCTCCAGAAGTCATCCTGATTTTCTACAGTATCTATTTCTGAAGATGGCGCGGCATCGAAAATGCGGACGAGCTTAGATTTGTCTGCCTTTTTTCCCAATTCGAGTTGGTAAGCAGAAAGGCCAAGTCCCATGTCGCGGGCCATGCCTGTCGGATAGACGTTTTTTCTTGCCCCCTGACACAAGAACTTAATGCCCAAGGGAGCCGTGTCTATTCGTATCGACTGAAATGCAGCAAAATAATCTCCGGCTACAGCGAAATATTCGTCTTGGTCAGAGGGGCGAAAAATGAGTTTCACTTTTAATATAGACTGCTCGAGTGACAGGCTGGTGTCGAGCCTTTGCCCGTCGATTTCGTACTGACAATGTACACTATCGTGAGGCTTGAAGTTGTCTCCCATGAGGTCAACTTACATCCATTGCCTCAACAAAAAAACCCATGATGTTCAGCCTAGACGCTGTTGCGGCCGGCGGCACCAGGGGAGACCGTCGGCATGCCGAGGTCGAGCTGGTCGATGGCATAGCGGCGGAACGGAGCCTTCTGTTCATCCGTGAGGAGATCGTAGGACGTGCCGGTCTGGGCGTCAGGGCCCTTGCGAGCCTGCCATTCGCGGCGGCGTTCGGCGCGATAGGCATCACGATCTTCGCCAGCGGCTTCGCGATACTGGTCGGCACGGGCCGAGAAGATGCGTTCGCGCTGGGCTTCCGACAGGTCATTCTGGAAGAAGTCGGCGGCCAGCAGGTCAACCATCGAACGCTGTGAGGCATCAAGTGACGGCCACATCTGTTCGACCTTGCCGACAGGCAGGGCGACAGACTGAGCCACTGATTGCGATTCCTGGGCATTGACCGAGCCCGAGAAGGAAAAGACGCTGACGAAACCGATTACAAGTCCAAGAAACAAAGGACGACGCAATATCATTACTACACAACTCCTGATACTGCCCCCACACTATCAGGCAGGAATTGAAACCCGTTGAACCGAAAACCTGCAATTTGAGCGGATCGCGTTAACCATGGCGGGCGCTGCAAGTAATAAATTCAGCGCCCCAAATGCGGGCTTGCATTGTGGGGCGGGGTGCGGTAATCACGCGCGCTCAGATCCATTCGCGCCACGGCGCCGAGACAATTTTGAAGAGAAACTCATGGCAGTACCCAAGAGCAAGATTACCCGGTCGCGCCGCGGCATGCGCCGTTCGCACGACAAGCTGGCAGCACCGTCTTTTATCGAAGACAAGAAAAGCGGGAACCTGCGCCGTAACCACCATATCGACCTGAAGTCCGGCACTTATAACGGCCGTCAGGTCCTCGAGCCGACTGACGAATAGGCTTAAGGGACGCAGATGCGTCCGGCCATTCCGGCTTTGCAATTTCAGCCCGGTCACCATGGTGGCCGGGCTGATTGCATGTGTGCCCTTTTTTCGCCTTTTTAGCGTCTATCCTTATGTTAACGAAAAAGGGAATTAACCCTTTCGGCCTTCGCAAGGTTAATATGGGAAGACGCCGACGAAAAAATTTACAGGCAGGCAGGTATGGAATTTTCTCAATCACGTTTTTTAACGCCGCTCAGGATCGCCATTGGCGGCGTCATCGCGCTTGTCGGCCTTTCGGCGTGCGAAACATCCAGCCTGTATGAAAATCGCTATGCCCGCTATTACGACGCCTGCGACCAGCGCGCGGGGATCTGCTATGCAAATTGCAGCGACTTCCCTGAGGGTACGTCAAAGACCGAATGCCAGAACGCGTGTACCGCACAGGTAGACCAGTGTTTTGGCGACATCTCTGCCCGCATCCAGTCGGACAATGACCAGCGCTATGCCTACAGCCCGATGCCGTATTACGGAGCTTATGGTTATTACCGCCCGGGCTATGGCTATTATTATGGACCGTATGATGCGCCTTATGGTTATTACAGCCAGCGCCGCAGGACCTATCCGTATTTCTACAGTTACAGCGACTATGGCTATTACGACCGTGGTCGCTATGACGATTATTATCGCCGCCGCGACTATGACCGCCGTAGGGGGGACGGCAGGGGTGATGGCCGTGACCGTGGCGGAAATGACCAGCCGAACTATGATGATCGCAATGACAGCGGTGACCGCTTCTATAATGGCAAGGTCGTGAAGCCCGGCGTTGCCGCCCGTCAGTCTGATATCGATACCCGCCAGCGCTCCGAGCCGACGCAGCGCAGCCGTAGCCTGGATGCGCCGACGGCACCGGAGACCCGCAAGAGTTCGCCTCCGCCGCAAAAAGTGACCAAACCCGGCCTGAGGAAAAAGAGCGACGACTAGGCCTGACACTCATCAATGACAAAAGACGCCGCCCGTGTAACCGGGCGGCGTTATTTTTGTGCGGGGTGGTTGCGTATTTTTACCACCCGCGCCAAGAACATGCCTGACGTTGAACCCTTTGCGAGATCATCATCAGGAGAGACTTCCATGACCGCTATCATTGACATTATTGGCCGGGAAATTCTGGACAGCCGTGGCAACCCCACCGTCGAGGTCGATGTGGTGCTGGAAGACGGCTCCATGGGCCGTGCCGCCGTGCCGTCCGGCGCGTCCACCGGCGCCCACGAAGCCCACGAACTGCGCGATGGCGACAAGGGCCGCTATATGGGCAAGGGCGTGACGAAAGCTGTCGCCGCGATCAATGGCGAGATCATGGAGGCGCTAGTCGGCGCCGATGCGACGGACCAGGTCCTGATCGACGAGGCGCTGATCGAGCTCGACGGGACCGAGAACAAATCGCGCCTCGGTGCCAACGCGATCCTCGGCGTTTCGCTCGCCGTCGCCAAGGCCGGTGCCGAAGCGACGAACCAGCCGCTCTACCGCTATGTCGGCGGCACCGCGGCCCGCGTCCTGCCGGCGCCGATGATGAACATCATCAATGGCGGCGAGCACGCCGACAACCCGATCGACATCCAGGAATTCATGATCATGCCGCTTGGCGTCGAGACTTTCTCCGATGCGCTGCGCGCGGGCGCTGAAATCTTCCATACGCTGAAGAAAGAGCTGTCTGCCGCCGGTCACGGCACGAATGTTGGCGACGAGGGCGGTTTCGCCCCGAACCTGTCGTCCACCAATGAGGCGCTCGATTTCATCATGAAGTCGATCGACAAGGCCGGCTACAAGGCTGGCGAGGAGATCTATATCGCCCTCGATGCCGCCTCTACCGAATTCTATGTCGACGGCAAATACGAGATGAAGGGCGAGGGCAAGTCGCTGTCCTCGCAGGAAATGGCGCAATACCTCGCCGACCTCGTCGGCCAGTACCCGATCGTCTCCATTGAGGACGGCATGGCCGAGGACGACTGGGATGGCTGGAAAGCGTTGACGGACCTGATCGGCGACAAGTGCCAGCTGGTGGGTGACGATCTGTTCGTGACCAACACCAAACGCCTGGCGACAGGCATCGAGAAGGGCTCTGCCAACTCGATCCTGATCAAGGTCAACCAGATCGGTACACTGACGGAAACGCTGAGCGCCGTGAACATGGCCCACCGTGCCGGCTTTACCTCAGTCATGTCGCACCGTTCCGGCGAGACGGAAGACAACACGATTGCCGACCTCGCCGTTGCGACCAATTGCGGGCAGATCAAGACCGGCTCGCTGTCGCGCTCCGACCGGCTGGCGAAATACAATCAACTGCTGCGCATCGAGGAAGAGCTGGGTCCCGTGGCCATTTATAATGGCCGCGCGGTCCTGAAGAAGTAATGCAGGCCGAATTACCGGCGGGGCTGACGCTCCGCCGGGCCACCAATGCCGACAGCGACAGCGTCAAGGCGCTCGTATGGCAGGTGTTGCGCGAATATGGCATGGAGCTGGACCCGGCCCATGCCGACCGCGGTCTCGATCATATCGATACCTCCTTCGAGGGTGGTGGTCTTTGGCTGGTGCTCGATGGGGACGCGCTGGTCGGCACGGTCGGACTGGTCGCCGTCTCGGATAAAATCTGTGAACTGACGAAAATGTTCCTGGCTCCCGCTGCGCGTGGCAAGGGTCTGGGCCGGGCCTTGCTATTTGCCGTGTTGCAGGAGGCGAGGACGCGCGGCTATCGGTTGATGGAGCTGGAGACCGATACCAGCCTCAAGGAAGCGGTGCAGCTCTACCGCCGCCATGGCTTCGTGCAGATTGAGCATCCGAACACCGTCCAGCGGTGCAATATGGTGATGCACTTAACGCTTCAGTAACCGTGTTTGCGGCATTGATGGAGAGTCAGAATTCAGGCTTCTCGGGGTGCCATGTTCAGTTTCCGCCGCTTCTTTTTCGATGCTTTCCTGCCCGCATTCTGTGTGATCGGCATCGCCTATAACTTCCTGATCGCCCTGAACGGCGAGGAGGGCGTGCGGGCGCACAAGCTGGTGCGCGACGACCTGAGCGAAAAGCAGCAGGAATTGCGCGAGCTGGAAGAGCATCGCGAATGGCTGGCGCGCAAAGCGGACATGCTGTCGGTGAAGACACTCGACGATGACATGCTCGATGAAAGCGCCCGCCGGGTCCTGGGCTATGCCGCCGACGGCGAATATGTGATGCCGGCGGCTGAATTCGACCAGCTGATCAAGCGTTTGGAACAGCAAACCCGCTGATCTCGTTGGCATTTTCCCGTCGACGGTGCGAGTCGAAAAGTCTCCTGAAAATAGCGATTACGCCTTTCGCTCCGGGGCGAAGATGCGCTATATCCCCTCTCAAGTAGAACAACCGACCAAAAGGTGACCCGTTTATGGCCCAGGCTGACGCCAGCTCCCCGAAGAGCAACTACAACGCCACCAAGGACGAACTCCTTAAATATTACAAGGACATGCTGCTGATCCGCCGCTTCGAGGAGAAGGCCGGCCAGCTGTATGGCATGGGGCACATTGGCGGTTTCTGCCACCTCTATATCGGCCAGGAAGCCGTTGTCGTTGGCATGGAAGCGCTGAAGAAAGAGGGCGACCAGGTCATCACCGGTTATCGCGACCACGGCCACATGCTGGCCTGCGGCATGGACCCGAAAGGCGTGATGGCGGAGCTGACCGGTCGCGAAGGCGGCTATTCCAAGGGCAAGGGCGGCTCCATGCATATGTTTTCCACAGAGAAGAAGTTCTATGGCGGCCATGGCATCGTCGGTGCGCAAATCCCGCTCGGCACGGGTCTCGCCTTCGCCAACCGCTACAATGGCAATGACAGCGTGTCTCTGACCTATTTCGGGGACGGCGCGGCCAACCAGGGCCAGGTCTTCGAGGCGATGAACATGGCGCAGCTGTGGAAGCTGCCGGTGATCTTCATCATCGAGAACAACCAGTATGCCATGGGTACGTCGATCAAGCGCTCCCACGCCGAGACGCATCTGTATCGCCGCGGCGCATCCTTCGGCATTCCGGGCACGGAAGTCGATGGCATGGACGTGCTCGCCGTGCGCGAGGCGGGCCGCGAGGCCATGGAGCATGCGCGCACCGGCAAGGGACCTTATGTGCTGGAGATGAAGACCTATCGCTATCGCGGGCATTCCATGTCCGACCCGGCGAAATACCGCACACGGGACGAGGTCGACGATATCCGCACCAATTCCGACCCGATCAAGAAGTGCGAGAATTACATCCTCAGCGGCAAGCATGCTTCGGAAGATGACCTGAAAGAGATCGACAAGGAGATCAAGCAGGTCGTGAAAGAGGCAGCGGATTTCTCTCTGGAGAGCCCGGAGCCCGATCCCAAGGAACTCTTCACCGATATTCTGGCCTGATCCGAATTCTCAATTTCTCTAAGCCGCTCTGCCATCCAGCGAGCGGCTTTTTGATTCAAAGGCTTGTGGCTGTGATTTGGCAGACAATCAGAAGTTTATTTTAAAATGATTTAAGGTGCGGCGAACCCTTGCCCGGCAATGGTGTTAGCGTCGCAATCAGGCATTTTGGGGACTCCCGTTTGCCACAAAAGGGCATGTATGAAGGAAGTATCCGAAGATCAGATGAGCGCGGTCATACTGCGTGGCATCGCGAATGTCAGCGGTGACATGATCGCTGCAATCGATTCGGACTTTCACTTTACGTTTTTTAACGACTCATATCGTCAGGAATATCAGCAGCTCTGGTCGCTTGAAATCCAGATCGGTACGAGCCTGCTCGACGGCATGTCGGGCTGGCCGGAAGAGCGTGACAAGGCACGCGCGGTCTGGCAGCGGGCCCTGAATGGCGAAGCCTATACCATCACTATGGAATTCGGGCCGTCTCCGGCCGAGATGCGCTATTATGCCTTGCGGTTTGCCCCCATCAGGGATGGCGAGACCATTGTTGGCGCGGCGCATATCATCAGCGATGTGACCGCCCAGGTAAGGGCGGAGAATCATCGGGAGCTTCTGATCAGGGAGCTGAACCACCGGGTAAAGAACACGCTCGCCATGGTGCATGGCAATGGCACGCCAGACATTCACTGGCAAGGAACATCGCGCCGAGCGTGAACGGTTCGAGGCGCGGCTGAGCAATCTCGCTTCGGCCCACGACATGCTATCGAACACGCACTGGGAATATACGGACATCGAACAGGTCATAAGCGCGACGATGGCCGGTGCAGGTATATCCTCTGATCGGGTGACGGCTCAGGGGGATAAGGGGGTCATCCTCGGGCCCGAGCAGGCCGTTTCCATGTCGATGGCACTGCACGAGTTGGCCACGAATGCGATGAAGTTCGGGGCGTTGTCCAATGATGTAGGAACGATATCCATCGTCTGGGCGCTGAAAGATGAGGGGAAAGCATTCGAACTTCAGTGGCAGGAGCAAGGGGGACCACCGATCAGCGAGCCTGACTATCAGGGTTTCGGGATGACCATGGTCCGCAAGGCGCTTGCCAATGAATTGCAGGGGGATGTCGTCGTGACATTTTCGCCCGCTGGCCTCGGTTGCGTGGTCACGGCCCCCCTCATCAGCGAAACTGACAGCTGATGCGCCATCTGGAAGGCAAGAAGATCCTGTTGGTGGAGGATGAGTATCTCATCGCCATGATGGCAGAGGACATGCTGCGAACCCTCGGCGCCGAGGTGATTGGTCCCGAAGCGACTGTCGACGCAGCACTGAAACTCCTTGAGGATGCCGAGATCGATTGCGCCGTGCTCGATGTGAACCTGAAGCACGGAACAAGCGATGCCGTGGCAGACAGACTGCGCGAGGACGCAATCCCTTACATATTCGCCACCGGACATGGCCATCGCGACATTGACGCGATTATCCTTTCAAAGCCATACACGGAAGCCAATCTCGGGCGCACGATCACGGAAGCACTTTCGAGATCGCGACTGAAGTGACTGTCCTTCCTTGTTGACGCAGGTCCCGCCGCTCCCGAAACTCCCGCACCAAAAGGGAGTCACCCTTGAAAGGGAGAATGGGATGAGCGAACGCAACGATAGCTACAAGGAAAATCTGATGTCCGGGAAGGTGTGCTTCATGTCCGGGGCGACCAGCGGCATCAACCGGCAGATCGCCGTGCGATTCGCGATGGAGGGGGCGAAGGTTTTCGTCATATCCCGCTCGCAGGACAAGGTCGATGATACCGTTGCCGAGTTGCATGGCCTGGGGGCCGAGGCTGCCGGCGCCGCTGTCGATGTGCGCAACTGGGATGCGGTCGAGGCCGCGGTGAAAACCTGCGTCGGGACCTTCGGCGAGATCGACATGGTGCTGGCCGGGCAGGCGGGGAATTTCCCGGCGGGCGCTGCGCAGATGTCGGCCAATGCCTTCAAGTCCGTGGTCGATATCGACCTGCTCGGCTCGTTCAACATCTTCCGGGCAACGGTGCATCACGTGAAAAAGCCGGGCGCCAGCCTGATCGCGATCACTGCTCCTCAGGCTACCCATCCCTGGCTCTACCAGTCCCATGTCTGCGCGGCGAAGGCGGGCGTGAACATGCTGGTCAAATGTCTCGCCATGGAATGGGGCGCGAGCGGGATACGCGTCAACGCGATCTCACCCGGGCCTATTGCCGACACCGAAGGCATGCGCCGTCTGGCTGGCACGCCGGAAGCGGCGGAGAAATACAAGTCGGCGCTGGCGCTGAAGGATTTCGGCTCGAAGGATAACATCGCCGATGCAGCGCTGTGGCTGTGTTCATCGGCGGCGTCCTATGTGACTGGCACGATCCTCGAGGTCGAAGGCGGCACGTCGCTCGGCGATGCCTCCGGCTCTATGAAGCTGTAATGGTTGGAAGAAAAGCAGTTCTCGTCACCGGCGCAGGCACCGGGATCGGCAAGGCCATCGCCCTGCATCTTGCTGCGCAGGGATTCACCGTCTTTGCCGCCGGGCGCACGCTGTCGACCTTAGGGGCGCTGGCGCAGGAAGGCGGCGAGCGGATCATTTCGGTAACCATGGATGTGACCGACGAAGCTTCGGTAGCCAAAGGGATGGAGACCATCGCCAGTCATCTTGACGGCGCCAGCCTGTTTGCCGTGGTCAACAATGCCGGTATCTCGGTGACCGGGCCGATTGAGCGCGTGCCGGATGCCGACTGGCGGGCCCAGTTCGAGACCAATGTCTTTGGGGTGATGAATGTCACCCGCGCCGTGCTGCCGCAGATGCGGGCGACGGGCGAGGGGCGAATCGTCAACATCTCTTCGGTCACCGGTCGGCTCGCGCCGCCTTTCATGGGCGTCTACGCTGCGTCCAAACACGCCGTCGAGGGGCTGAGCGATGCGCTGCGCCGGGAGGTGAAACAGTTCGGCATCAAGGTCAGCGTGATAAGGCCAGGTTTCGTCAATACCGGGTTCGGTGATCAGGAGCAGGCGGGGCTGGAGCCTTACATGAAGGAGGGTGAGCCCTATCGGGACTCGCTCGAAAAATTTGCCAAGTGGCACCATGACAAGGGCCACAAGGCAGCGCCGCCGCCCCATTGTGTGGCGGTCGAGGTCGAGCGGGCGCTGACAGATGCCAGCCCCCGGACCCGTTATACCGCCCCGAAGAAGAACCTGTGGCTGATCTTCGCGCGCAATTTTCTCCCGGCGCCACTCGTCGATGCCGTCACTGCACGCACGACGGGAATTTCGTAGGTTTTTCAGCTTTTTATGGGGCTTTTCCTGCCGCTGTGGCACAATCGATGCAGGGATGGGCACTGCAGGGGTAGTGGTGAATAACTCGGGAGAAGTCCGATGAAGAAAGTCTATATCGCTCTGGTCGTGTTTGTGGGCGCGTCCATGTACATGCTTGGCCAGGCGCAGGTTAGCGCCGGCATCCTCGCCGGCCAGCAAGTGACGCCGAGCGTGACCTATGAATTCATAGAGTGTGAGCGGCCGCAAATAGCCAATCCGCCTATCTATGATCGCGATAGCTATCTGAAGGCGATCGACGATTACAATGCGCTTGTTGCGCAGGTGAACACGTATCAGACCTGTATCCGCCGCGAGGCAGAGTCCGACATTCGTATCCAGACTGAGGTTATTCGTTCAGCCTACGAAAATGAGTCCGAGCTGATCCGTCTCAATCTTGCCGAGATGCGCAGCAGCCTGAACGGCTGGGCTGACGGGGAATAACGGGAAAAAACGCGCAATAACAGGGGCCTAGCCCTTCGCAGTGCAGCATAAGTTTTGACCTATATTCGGTGTTTCGGCGTTCTGTTCCGCTTGCACAAATTCACCAAACTGGTATCAGGGCTTCCATCCAACGGAAGCCCTTTTCGTTACCGGTGAAAACGCCATTCGCAGCGCGATAGAACAGAAAGAGCCGATATGCCCACACCGCTTCTGATGCCCGCCCTTTCCCCAACCATGGAAGAGGGCACCCTCGCCAAATGGCTGGTCAAGGAAGGAGACACGGTCTCCTCAGGCGACATCGTCGCCGAGATCGAAACCGACAAGGCGACAATGGAAGTCGAAGCGGTTGATGAAGGCAAGATTGGCAAGATCCTGGTCCAGGAAGGCACCGAGAACGTCAAGGTGAACCAGCCGATTGCGGTGATCCTGGAAGATGGCGAAAGCGCCGACGATATCGACATGGACGCGCTCGGCGGCGGAGAAGCCCCTGCCAAGCAAGAAGCCGAAAGCCAGTCCGATGATAGCGATGAAGACGAGGGCGAAGACGACAACGGCTCTGCTGAAACAGGCGATCTGCCGACCCGTCCGGACTTTACCGCCAGCGCAGATATCGAAATCCCTGAAGGGACCAAGATGATCGAGACCGTCGTGCGCGATGCGCTGCGCGACGCCATGGCCGAGGAGATGCGCCGCGACGAGGCGGTCTTCGTCATGGGCGAGGAGGTCGCCGAATATCAGGGTGCCTACAAGGTTACCCGCGAATTGCTGCAGGAATTCGGCGACCGCCGAGTGGTCGACACCCCCATCACCGAATACGGCTTTGCCGGTCTCGGTGTCGGTGCCGCCTTCGCCGGCCTGAAGCCGATTGTCGAGTTCATGACCTGGAACTTCGCCATGCAGGCGATCGACCACATCATCAACTCCGCCGCCAAGACCCGTTACATGTCCGGTGGCCAGATGGGCTGCCCGATCGTTTTCCGCGGGCCGAACGCCGCTGCCGCGCGCGTTGCTGCCCAGCACTCTCAGGATTATTCGCCGTGGTATGCAAGCGTGCCCGGCCTGATCGTCATCGCGCCGTATTCGGCTGCCGATGCCAAGGGCCTGCTGAAAGCGGCAATCCGCGACCCGAACCCGGTCGTATTCCTCGAGCACGAGCTGCTTTACGGCGACAAGGGCGAAGTGCCGGACATGGAAGATTTCGTCCTGCCGATCGGCAAGGCGAAGATAGTGCGCGAAGGCACGGATGTCACCATTTCCTCCCATTCGCGCGGCGTGATGTTTGCGCTCGCTGCTGCCGACATGCTGGCCGAAGAGGGCATCTCGGCCGAGGTCATCGACCTGCGCACCCTGCGCCCGCTCGACCACCATACGGTCGTCCAGTCGGTCAAGAAGACCAACCGCCTCGTCACCGTCGAGGAGGCATGGGCGCCCATGGGCGTCGGGGCAGAGGTTGCCTGGCGCGTTGTGCAGGAAGCCTTTGACTATCTCGATGCGCCGCCCGCCCGCGTGACCCAGGAAGATGCGCCGTTGCCATATGCGGCCAACCTGGAAGCGCTGAGCCTGCCGAACGCCGACAAGGTCGTCGCCGCCGTCAAGAAAGTAATGTATCTGGATAAGTAGGAATATCAGTTCTTTAGACGATTTTCCTCAACACAATAAACGGAGCACAAATCAATGCCGGTTCCTATTCTCATGCCCGCTTTGTCGCCCACGATGGAAGAGGGCACGCTCGCCAAATGGCTGGTCAAGGAAGGGGACACGGTCTCCTCCGGTGACGTGATCGCCGAGATCGAGACCGACAAGGCGACGATGGAAGTCGAGGCCGTCGACGAGGGCACGATCGGCAAGATCCTGATCGAAGAAGGCTCCGAAGGCGTGAAGGTCAACGAGACCATCGCCGTATTGCTGGAAGAAGGCGAAAGCGCCGACGACATCGACGAAGCGTCGATGAAGGGCGGCGCGGCCTCCGGTGGCGGGGACAAAGCCGAGAAGAAAGAAGAAGAACCCAAGGAAGAGCCGAAGAAGGAAGAGGCCGCTGCGGCGACGCCGTCCACGGCTCCTGCTACCCCGTCGAAAGACGCGCCGAAACATAATGGCCGCGTTCATGCCTCGCCGCTGGCAAAGCGCATGGCCAAGAATGAAGGCATTGAGCTGACCGCGCTGAAAGGCTCCGGCCCGCATGGCCGGATCGTCAAGCGCGACATCGAAAAAGCGATGAAGGATGGCACCGGCAAGGCTGGCGCCGCTGCACCCGCCGCCGCTGGCAAGGCTTACCAGCCGCCCGCAGCTGGTATCGACGAGCGCCTCTATCCGGCGGACAGCTATGAGGCGATCAAGAATGACGGCATGCGCAAGACCATCGCCAAGCGCCTGTCGCAGAGCTTCAACGGCGAGGTCCCGCACTTCCCGCTGAATATCGACATCGATCTCGACACGCTGCTGGAAGCGCGCGAGCGCATCAACGCCATGTCGCCGCCCAAGGGCGAGGAAGGCTTCTACAAGGTCTCCGTCAACGACTTCGTCATCAAGGCCTCCGCCATGGCGTTGAAGAAAGTGCCGGCGGCGAACGCGACCTATACCGATGACGCGATCCTGCGCCACAAGCATGCGGATGTCGGCGTCGCCGTCGCCATTGATGGCGGCCTGATCACGCCGATCATCTGGAAGGCCGAGACGAAAGGCCTGTTGCAGATTTCTGCAGAGGTTCGCGACCTTGCAGGCCGTGCCCGCCAGAAGAAGCTGAAGCCTGAGGAATATATGGGCGGCACGTTTGCTGTCTCCAACCTCGGCATGTTCGGCATCAAGTCGTTCTCGTCCATCGTATCCCAGCCCCATGGCGCGATCATGTCGGTCGGTGCGGCGGAGGAGCGGGCGGTCGTGCGCAATGGCCAGATCGTCATCGCCAACCAGATGACCGTAACGCTGACCTGCGACCACCGCGTGGTCGATGGCGCTGTCGGGGCGGAATATCTGTCGGTCTTCAAGAAGATGATCGAAGAGCCGACTTCCATGCTTCTGTAGGGAAGCGATCCCTCCCGGACCCGTGCGACTCCAGCGCGGGCGAACCTGAACAGCTAGAGCCGGACAAAGGTGAAGAATTATGGCCGATAAATCATTCGATCTCGTCGTCATCGGGTCAGGGCCGGGTGGCTATGTCGCTGCGATCCGCGCCGCCCAGCTGGGCATGAAGGTCGCGATCATCGAGCGCGACAAGCTCGGCGGCGTTTGCCTGAACTGGGGCTGTATCCCGACCAAGGCGCTGCTGAGGACGTCCGAGGTCTATACCAACATGAAGCATGCCGAGGAATTCGGCCTGAAGGCCGAAAAGATCTCCTTCGACATCGAGGCCATCGTCAAGCGCTCGCGCGGCGTTGCCGGCCGGATGGAAAAGGGCATCGGCTTCCTGATGAAAAAGAACAAGATCGAGACGATCATGGGCACGGCCAGGCTGACAGGCAAAAAGGGCGAGACCCCGACCATCGTCGTGAAGTCCGACAAGGGCGAGGAGAAAGTCACCGCCAAGCATGTCATCATCGCGACCGGTGCCCGCGCCCGCACGATCCCGGCGGCAGGGCTGGAGCCGGATGGCAAGTTCATCTGGACGGCGCGTGAGGCGATGGTGCCCGACATGATGCCGAAATCCATGCTGGTCATCGGCTCCGGTGCCATCGGCATCGAGTTCGCGTCTTTCTACAACGCCATGGGCGCCGATGTGACCGTAGTCGAGATGATCGACCGCATCCTGCCGGCGGAAGACAAGGAGATCTCCGATTTCGCGCACAAGTCCTTCAAGAAGCAGGGGATGAACATCATCACCTCCGCCTCGGTCGAGAAGCTCGACAAGGGCAAGGACAAGGTGAAAGCGACGATCAAGGGCAAGGACGGCAAGACACAGGAGATCGAGGTCGAGCGCGTCGTCCTCGCCATCGGCATCACCGGCAACACCGAAAATCTGGGCCTTGAGGATATCGGCGTGAAGGTCGATCGCGGTCATATCGTCGTCAATGAGTGGCTGGAGACCGGCGTTAAGGGCGTCTATGCCATTGGCGATGTCGTCGGCGCGCCGTGGCTGGCGCACAAGGCGTCCCATGAAGGCGTCATCTGCGTGGAGAAGATCGCCGGCAAGAATGACGTGCATCCCCTTGATGTGGATATGATTCCGGGCTGCACTTACTGCCAGCCGCAGATAGCTTCCGTCGGCCTGACAGAGGCGCAAGCCAAGGACAAGGGCTACAAGGTCAAGGTTGGCCGTTTCCCGTTTCAGGGCAATGGCAAGGCTGTTGCCTTGGGCGAGCCGGAAGGCCTCGTGAAGACCGTATTTGACGAGAAGACCGGCGAACTGCTGGGCGCACACATGGTCGGTGCCGAAGTGACCGAGCTGATCCAGGGCTTTGGCATCGCCAAGACGCTGGAGGCAACGGAAGAGGACCTGTTCCACACCATCTTCCCGCACCCGACACTGTCTGAGATGATGCATGAGAGTGCGCTCGACGCTTATGGCAAGGTGATCCACACCTGATACGGCATCAGGCAGTCTTTCTCGCAATAAGGATAGTTGCCCCGCCGCAATCGTCCCGGTCGCGGTCTATCGAGACGATGTCCATGCCGTTTTCAGCCAGTAAGCGCCTGTAGTCTGCCTCTGGCAGGCTGGCGTGATAGACCGGCTGACCTTCTATGGTGCCGGACGCTTCGCCTTCCTCATCCGGGCCTATGGTCATCATTAGCGCGCCGCCGGCGGCTACATGGTCTGCCAGCACCGGCAGGCAGTGGCGCTGCTCATCCGGGGTGAGGTGAAAGACGCTGTGCCACGCGATGACGGCGTCGAATGTGCGCTCCAGTGACAAATCGCGCATGTCGGCGTGGATCCAGTCAGCGTCCGGAAAGCGCGCCGCCGCGATATCCAGCATCGGCTGGGCGTAATCCGCGCCGGTGACGGCATATCCCTTGCCGATGAGGTATTCCGCGATGGGTTCTCCGCTGCCGCAGCCAATGTCGAGAATACTGCCTCTATCGCGAATCAGCGCGCAGAGCCGGTCGAGCCATGGCTTTTCGAACAGGCTCTTGCTGCGCGAAGTGTCGAACCCCGCCGCATGGCGCTCATAAACCGCGCGGGTCTGGTCATGCCGGTCTTTGGCCATTTTCTCTCGCGATCCATAACTGCAGCCATGCGTGGACAGGGACGGCATAGCTGCCTATCTATTCGGGTAACAGCATCATTTCATCTGGAGGAAAAATATGGCTGATTTCAACGGTACCTGGAACGTCATCATCAATACGCCGATGGGCAAGCAGGAAGGCACGCTCGTTCTCAACCAAGACGGCAGCGAGCTGACCGGCACCATGTCTGCCCAGGGCGACACGGCCCAGGTCAAGAATGGCAAGGTCGATGGCGACACGGCAAAGTGGGATGTCGACGTCTCCAAGCCGATGCCGCTGACCCTGAGCTTCACCGGCTCCAAGGCTGGTGACAACCTGAACGGCAAGGTCGCCCTCGGCGCGTTCGGCAGTGCCGATTTCGAAGGTACGCCAGCGTAAGATTGTTCGCATTTCGCGGATTTGAGAGGGCCGGTCGCCATGCCGGCCCTTTTTCATTGGTTGGACTGGTCAGAGCACGTGAAGGTGTGACGCGATATTCGGTCTCGGGGGGCTGTTAAAACCCTGCAAGCATTGCTAAATCCCGTCCATGGTTACATTGATCGACACGACGGCGCCCGGCAGTCCTGAAAAGCCGAAGCTGCGCCATCCGGAAAAGCAAAAGAACCCTGACGCACCCGTGCTGCGCAAGCCGGACTGGATCCGGGTGAAGGCGCCTGTCTCCCACGGCTTCAAGGAGACGCGCGAGATCGTCCGCTCCAAGGGGCTGGTCACCGTCTGCGAAGAGGCGGCCTGCCCGAATATCGGCGAGTGCTGGGAGAAGAAGCACGCGACCATGATGATCATGGGCGATACCTGCACCCGTGCCTGCGCCTTCTGCAACATCCGAACCGGTATGCCGGCGGCCCTCGACGAGAAGGAGCCGGAGAATGTCGCGCTCGCCGTCGAGGAGATGGGCCTGAACCACGTCGTCATCACTTCAGTCGACCGCGATGACCTCGCCGATGGCGGGGCGGAGCATTTCGAGAAGGTGATCAAGGCGATCCGTGCGCGGGCGCCGGGCACAACGATCGAGATCCTGACGCCTGACTTCCTGCGCAAGCCGGGCGCGGCAGAGCGCGTGATCGATGCGCAGCCGGACGTTTTCAACCACAACCTCGAAACCGTGCCGCGGCTTTACCGGACCGTCCGTCCGGGCTCGCGCTATTTCCATTCGCTGCGCCTGCTGGAAAAGGTCAAGGAACGGGACCCGCAGCAATTCACCAAATCAGGCATCATGGTCGGCCTCGGCGAGAGCCGGGACGAAGTGATGCAGGTGATGGACGATATGCGCTCCGCCGGGATCGACTTCATCACCATCGGCCAGTACCTGCAGCCGACGCGCAAGCACGCCGCTGTCGACCGGTTCGTGACGCCGGAGGAATTCAAGTCCTATGAGAGCATCGCGCGCGCCAAGGGTTTTCTGATGGTCTCGGCGACGCCGCTGACACGCTCGTCCTATCACGCCGATGCAGACTTTGCGAAGCTACGCGCGGCGCGTCAGGCAAAGCAATAGAGACGCCGCCATGCCGAGCCATCACGACAGACGCAAGGTTCCCTATAGCGCCGACCAGATGTTCGACCTGGTCGCAAATGTGGAGGAGTATCCGGAATTCATCCCGTGGTGTGAAGGCATAAGGATGCGCAGCGATGATGCCGAGAACGGGCAAGGCGAGTTGATCGCCGATATGATCGTCCGTTACAAGATCTTTCGTGAACGGTTCCGGTCAAAGGTCACCCTCGACCGCGAAAACCATTGCATCACGGTCGATTATATCGAAGGCCCGTTCAGGAAACTGGTGAATATCTGGCATTTCGAGCCGCAGGAGAATGGTGGCTGCATCGTCGATTTCAAGATCGAGTTCGAGTTCAAGAACATCCTGCTTCAGACGGCGGCGATGCAGGTCTTCGACAAGGCGTTCAAATACATGTCCGACGCCTTTATCGGCCGGGCGGCTGAGCTATACCCGGCCCAGGGCCAGCAGCAGAAGGCCTAGAGCTGTCTCCACCGTCCGCTCCCGGACGAACTGGCGCGAGCCCTTCGGGAATACCCTCTTTTCGACAGTCACCCCGTCCGGTGCCGCGACACCGAACCAGACGAGGCCGACTGGCTTGTCCGGCGAGCCGCCGCCGGGGCCGGCAATACCTGTAACAGCGACGGAGAGTTGGGCGCGGCCCGTGAAGGCGGTGAGGGCGCCTGCCGCCATTTCCCGCGCGGTCTGCCCGCTGACGGCACCATGGGCGGTGAGC
Source organism: Aquisalinus luteolus (assembly GCF_009712425.2). Lineage (GTDB taxonomy): Bacteria > Pseudomonadota > Alphaproteobacteria > Caulobacterales > Parvularculaceae > Aquisalinus > Aquisalinus luteolus. The sequence continues at coordinate 1,502,379 of NZ_VCJR02000001.1, read as the reverse complement.
GTAGCGGGCGAGACACCGAGCAACATCTGTTTGGCTTCATTCGAGTACGTCACTAGCCCACCTTCAACTACAGACGAGGACCCGGCGATCTCCGTCAGGCATCCGGCGATGAGGCCGCCTGTGCAGGATTCTGCCGTGACGAGATGAACTCCTTTGGCGCTGGCCGTTGCGATGACTTTTTGAGCAAGCCTCATGGCTTTCGCGGTTGCCATCAGAGGGTCTCCGGCAGGCGGACCGTTGCCGTCGCCATGGCGGCAAGGCCTTCCTCGCGACCGGTGAAGCCCAGTTTTTCCGTGGTCGTCGCTTTTACGGAAATTCTGTCGGGTGCGACGTTCATGATCTCTGCTAGGGCGTTGCGCATGGCGTTGCGATGAGGTCCGATCTTCGGGTTCTCGCAAATCAGGGTGATGTCGCAATGGGTGATCGTACCGCCACGGGCGATGACTTCGCTGACGGCTTTTTTCAGGAACACTTCCGAGGCAGCGCCTTTCCATTGTGGGTCGGAGGGCGGGAAGTGATCGCCGATATCGCCGAGGCCGATGGCGCCGAACAGCGCATCGGTCAGAGCATGCATGCCGGCATCGGCATCGGAATGGCCCTTCAGCTTTGCCGTATGCGGAATTTTCACGCCGCAGAGGATGACATGGTCGCCTGGCTCGAAGGCATGAACGTCATAGCCATGGCCGGTGCGGAATTCGTAAGTGGTTTCCATCAGCAGTCTCTCCACGATGGCGAAATCCTCCGGCCTCGTGATCTTCATGTTGCGCACGGTGCCGGGGACGAGCCTGACCTCGATCCCGGCGAGTTCTGCGAGGGCGGCATCGTCGGTGACTTCGGTATTCGCGAATTGCTTGTGCGCGGCCAGCAGACGATCAAAGGCGAAGGCCTGCGGTGTCTGCGCGGCCCACAGGCCAGTGCGGTCGACGGTTTTTGTGATTTGGTCGGCTTCGTCGCCAGCCTTCAGTGTGTCATTGACGGGCAGGGCGGCGAGGGCACCGTCTTGTGTTTCCAGCGCCGCCGTCAGCCGGTCGAGGGTATCGTCGTCGAGACCCGGGCGGGCAGCGTCGTGGACCAAGACGTGGGTAAAGCCCTGTCCGGCGAGAGCCTTGAGCCCATTATGGACGGAGGCCTGCCGCGTCGCGCCGCCGGTGCATGGCGGGAGCAGTTTCTTGTTTTTCAGGTCGCTGACAGCCGTCCTGTATAAAGCCTCGGCACCATCGGCGATGACGCAAAGGACCGCATCGATATCGCTCCGCGCCAGGAATCGCTCGACCGACCAGGCGAGCACCGGGCGACCGGCGATCGACTGGTATTGCTTCGGCGTTGGTGAGCCGGCGCGAATGCCCTTGCCTGCAGCGACTATGATGGCGGCTGTTTTCATGGGCCTTCTCTAGCCCGCTTCGAAGGCAAAATCATCCTTGCGATTTGTCCCTCGCACGATAAAAACGGCCAATGATTTCAATCGGTCCTGTCACCACGCGGAACAATGTCTTCCTCGCGCCCATGTCCGGCGTCTCCGACCTGCCATTCCGGCAGGCGGCGTGGGAATGCGGGGCGGGGCTCGTCGTGTCCGAAATGGTGGCGAGCGAAGAGCTTGTGCGGGCGCGGCCGGACGTGGTGCTACGCACAGCGGGCGACAAGGCTATTTCCCCAAGCGTGATCCAGCTGGCGGGCCGCGAGGCGCAGTGGATGGCCGAGGGCGCACGCATCGCCGAGGGGCTCGGTGCCGATATCATCGACATAAACATGGGCTGCCCGGCGCGGCAGGTGACCGGGGCGTTGTCAGGCTCTGCCCTGATGCGCAATGCCGACCATGCGCTAGAGCTGATCGAGGCGACGGTAAAGGCCGTTTCCGTGCCGGTGATCCTGAAAATGCGGCTTGGCTGGGACCATGACAGCCTGAATGCGCCGGAGATTGCCGCGCGGGCAGAGGCGGCAGGCATCAAGCTGATCACCGTCCATGGCCGCACGCGCTGCCAGTTCTACAAGGGCGATGCCGACTGGGGTGCGGTCCGCGCCACGGTCGAGGCGGTCAGCCTGCCGGTGATCGTCAATGGCGATATTCGCACGCTCTCAGATGCCCATGCCGCACTGAAAGCCTCCGGCGCCGATGGCGTCATGATCGGCAGAGCCGCCGAGGGCCAACCCTGGCTGCCGGGCATGATCGCCGATGCTTTGGCTGGCGGGCAGGGCCAAGCACCTTCGCTGAAGCGTCAGGCGGAAATCGCCCTGAGTCACTATCGGGCAACCGTGGCCCTTTACACTGAGGGGCATGGCGGCGGTAAGGAACTCGGCCAGCGCCTCGGCGTACGCATGGCACGCAAGCATGTCGCAGCGTATGTCGACAAGCTTGATCGACCGCTGGAGCCGAGCCAGCGCCGCCAGCTGCGTGCCAGCCTGTGCAGTTCTCATGATCCTGACGAAGTCGCGGAGCGGCTCGAACAGCTCTTCGTGGATGACATTTCCCGCCTGGGCCCCCTTGCGGCCTGATCCGAACTGCGGTTTTTTGGTCACATTGTTGTTGATTTTTTACAACATTAAGCGCAGCATCCATTAGTTACTTTGTCACGTTCTTTGCTTTCATCCCGGCAGGAAGAAAGAGTTTTCAGCCGATGGCCGACAGGCGCAATTTTCTACAGGAACTACGGACTGACCTGCGCCGGATGACGCAGATATTCCCGACGAACTGGGTAACTGTCAGCCTGATCGGCGCGGCCCTCGTCATCTTCCTGATCACCATGATTTCTTTCACCACCCTGATCGAAGGGCTGCCGACCATGCTGGCGGTGATGTTCGCTGCCTGCGTCGTGCTGGTCGGGCTGCTCTCGCTGCGCGTGTTCGGCAGGCTTTATGGTGTCTGGCGCGACCGCCGCACGGCAAAAGCTGGTTCACGGCTGCACCTGCGCCTTGTGGCGCTGCTGTCCACCGTCGCGATCCTGCCGACGATCATCGCCTTCATGTTCTCGGCTTTCATCCTGTCGACTGTGTCCGATGAATTCTTCGTGGACCGGATCGATTATGCCGCGGATACGGCGCGGGGCGTTGCGAACAGCTATTTCGGCTCCGTCGCCGACAAGATGGGCAATGAGATGGCCCGGGTTGCCGTCGACCTGACCATTCTCGAGCAGAGCGGGCGCGGGATCGAGGTCAACCCGATCGGGTTCCGGCAATATCTTTATGGCCAGGCAATCCTGCGCGACTGGGCAGCGATCTATCTGGTCGACGGCAACAAGCAGATCATCGCCAGGGTCGAGACTGTGCCGGGGGTCGATTACCGGCTGCCGAATGCACAGACCTTCCAGCAGGTCGATGTCGCCAACGACATTTCCGGCCGGTTCAACTTCGTGCCCCAGAACCCGGACAGGCTGGACCTGTACCGCGGTACGCTGAAGATCCGTGCCTATGATGGCGGCTATCTCATCGCGTATCTGGGTGAGAGCCCGATCATGACCAATGAGCTGTTGAAGGTACGCGAGTTCCGCGACAGCACGGCATCTTTCAAGTCGCGCCTCAGCGATCTGCGCGAGATGTTCGGCATCGGCTATGCACTGCTGGCACTTATTATCCTGCTTGGTGCGGTCTGGAGCGGGATGATGGCGGCGACGGCGATCGTCTCGCCGATCGGGCGGCTTGGTACTGCGGCGGAGAAAATCTCGCAAGGCGATCTCGGCCAGCAGGTCGATATCCGCAAGAGTGACGGTGAACTGGGCGAATTCGCAGCAACATTCAACCGGATGTCGCTGCAATTGCAGACCCAGCGCGACGACCTGATCGAAGCGAACCGCCAGTCCGATGACCGACGTCAGTTTACAGAGGCGGTCCTGTCCGGCGTTTCGGCAGGGGTGATCGGCGTCTCGGCCGAAGGCAGGCTGACGATTGCAAACCGCACGGCAACCGAATTGCTCCAGGTCAGCTCCGGCAAGATCAGGGGCATGCAGCTGCAGGATGTCTCACCGGAACTGGCAGAACTGTTCACGGAGGCGGAAGCCGGCGGCGAGGAGCTGAGCAGGCAGGTCGAGATCGCGCGTGGTGCACAGACACGCATCCTGAACGTCCGCATCGGGAACACATCCTCCGGCGAGACACTGACCTACGTCATCACCTTCGATGACATTACCGAGCTGATCTCTGCCCAGCGCAATGCGGCCTGGGGCGATGTCGCACGCCGGATCGCCCACGAGATCAAGAATCCGCTGACGCCGATCCAGCTGTCGGCCGAACGACTGCGCCGGAAATATCGGGACGAGATTACATCAAGCCCCGAGATCTTCGAGCGCTGCACGGAAACTATTATCCGCCATGTCGGCGATATCGGCCGCATGGTGAACGAGTTCTCATCCTTTGCCCGGATGCCGGAGCCGGTAATGGCGAAGGAGAACATCAAGGAAATCGTGCGCAATGCGGTCTTCCCGTTCCAGGTTGCCCATGGCGATGTCGATTTCGAGACGAAGTTTCCCAACGGCGAGGTCACGGCCTATTGCGACGGTCGGCTGCTGGTTCAGGCGTGTACGAACCTTGTCAAAAATGCCGTCGAAGCAATCGAAGAGCGTCAGCAGAAGGGTGTCGACCCGTCCCATGGTCACATCCGGATTACGGTCGAGCACGATGCCAGAACAGTGACGATCAACGTCATCGACAACGGCGTCGGCCTGCCGCAACAGGTCAGCCACCGCCTGACGGAACCTTACATGACGACACGCAAGAAAGGCACAGGCCTTGGCCTTGCCATCGTGCGCAAAGTGATCGAGGAACATGGCGGTACGCTGACCTTCGAGAATGATACGAGCCTCGGCGAAACCGGCGCCCGTATGACAATGACGCTGCCGCGAGAAATATCCGGTAGTGAGAGTGATGATGAAGACGGCCGGGATGTGGGTAGTGACCCGGAAGATACTGAACAGGTTCAGGAGCAGGTGTAATGGCGATTGACGTATTGGTGGTCGATGACGAGCAGGATATCCGCGAGCTTATTTCGGGGATTCTCGAGGATGAAGGATATTCGCCACGCACGGCGGGTGACAGCGACTCAGTCTTCCGTGCCCTGACCAACCGTGTTCCGGCGCTGGTCATTCTCGATATCTGGCTGCAGGGGTCAAAGCTTGACGGGCTGGAAATTCTCGAGGAATTGAAGAAACTGCATCCCAGCCTGCCGATCCTGATAATTTCCGGTCATGGCAATGTCGAGACGGCGGTCGCGGCGATCAAGCGCGGGGCCTATGACTTTATCGAGAAGCCGTTCAATTCCGACAAGTTGCTGCTGACAGTTCAGCGTGCGCTGGAAACGGCACGCCTGCGCCGTGAGAACACGCATCTTCGCAGCCGCACGAGCGAGCTGGGTCTCGTCGGCAAGTCGACCCTGATGACGCAGTTGCGGTCACTGATCGAACGGATCGCCGATTCCCGCTCACGCGTTCTCATTTCAGGCCCTGACGGGTCGGGCAAGGAGATCATTGCCCGGACAATCCATGCACAGTCCAATCGGGCGGACATGCCCTTTGTGGTGGCGAGTGCCGCTTCCATCTCACCGGACAAGATGGAAGAGGAGCTGTTCGGCATCGAAGGCAACGATGGTAAACCGGCCAAGGTCGGCCTGATGGAAGAGGCTCATGGCGGCACTTTGCTGTTCGATGAAATCGGCGACATGCCGCTGGAGACGCAGGGCAAGGTTTTGCGCGTGCTGGTCGATCAGCGGTTCACGCGTGTCGGCGGACATTCGCCAGTCGAGGTCGATGTGCGGATCGTCACGACAACGGCGAAGGACCTGCTTGCGGAGGCAGAGAACAACAAGTTCCGCTCTGACCTTTATCATCGGCTTAATGTGGTCTCGATCACCGCGCCATCGCTGGCTGCACGGCGCGAGGATATTCAGCAGCTTGCGGAATATTTCATCAATGCGATCTCGCGTCAGGGTGGTATCCAGAAGCGGACACTGTCACAGGAAGCGCTCGCCGCGCTGCAGGCGTATCACTGGCCGGGTAATGTGCGCCAGCTTCGCAATGTGATCGAACAGACGCTGATCCTTATGGGCCGAGGAGGGGAGGCGGAAATCACCGTCGACAAGCTGCCGATAGACATCGTCAATTCGGGGCCCAGCCTGCCGACGAGCGACAATCTGCAGCAGATCATCGCCCTGCCACTGCGTGAAGCCCGGGAGAAATTCGAGCGCGAATACCTGCTTGCCCAGATAAACAGGTTCGGCGGCAATATCTCCCGCACGGCGAGTTTCATCTGCATGGAGCGCTCTGCCCTTCACAGGAAGCTGAAGGCGCTGGGGATCACCCCACATGTTCGCCCGGACACGCCTGCGCAATAAGTAACGCCGAAGCCACGAGAACACTTTACAGGAACAGGACTGATTTATGAGAGTCATCGTTTGCGGGGCAGGCCGGGTCGGCTACGGGATCGCGACACGACTGGCGCGGGAAAAGTTCAACGTCACGATCATCGATCAGGACAAGGAGCTTGTTCGCGGCGTTACCGAGCGTCTCGACGTGCGTGGTGTCGTCGGCAACGGGTCTTATCCTGATACGCTGGTCGAGGCTGGTGCCAAGGAAGCGGACATGCTGATCGCCGTGACCTATTCCGATGAAGTCAACATTGTTGCCTGCCAGATCGCGCATACGCTGTTCGATGTGCCGACGAAGATCGCGCGGATCAGGTCGCAGAGCTATCTCGATCCGAAATATGCCGACATGTTCTCGCGCACGAATATCCCGATCGACGTCATCATCTCGCCGGAGGAAGAAGTCGCCGAGGCCGTGCTACAGCGGCTTTCGACACCGGGCGCGTTCGAGATCAAGCCTTTCGCCGATGGGCGTATCTGGGCTCTGGGCGTACGACTGTCGCCGGAATGCCCGATCCTGAATACGCCGTTGCGTCAGGTTGCCGAACTGTTTCCCGATCTCAGGATCACCATTGTCGGCGTGAAGCGGAAGAAGAAGATATTCAGGCCGCATGCGGACGATCAATTACAGGAAGGCGACGATATTTACTTCGTTGCCGACCGGACGAAGGTCGACCGGGCCTTGCAGATCCTCGGCCAGAGCGCGGCACAGGCGCGTCGCGTGATCATCATCGGTGGCGGCAATATCGGCTATCACGTTGCCCGGTCGCTGGAGAAGCTGGGTTCGATGAAGATCCGCCTGATCGAGAGCGATGCCGAGCGCGCCGCCGTGGTTGCGGAGAAACTTGAACGCACCGTCGTGCTCAACGGCAATGGGCTGGATGCCGAGATTCTGAGGGAAGCCGGGGCCGAGGACGCAGAGACTGTCGTATCGCTGACCAACTCCGACCAGGTCAATGTGCTCAGTGCACTTGTTGCCAAGCGGGAAGGGACCCGCCGCGCCATGGTGCTGATCAATGAGCCGGATTACGGCCCGCTCGCCCAGTCTGTCGGTGTCGATCGTTATATCGATCCGCGGGCGACAACCGTTTCGACAATCCTGCAGCATGTCAGGCGTGGGCGGATCAAGGGCGTCTTCTCGCTGCTCGATGGCCAGGCCGAACTGATCGATGCCATCGCGCTGGAAACATCGAGCCTCGTCGGCGAACCCTTGCGCACCGTGGCACTGCCATCCGGTGTCGTCATCGGCGCGATCATGCGCGATGACGAGGTCATCCTGCCCAACGCGGAAACCATCATCAATGCCGGCGACCGCGTCGTGCTTCTCGCCCTGCGCGATCACGTCAAGGACGTCGAACAGATGTTCCGCGTCAGCTTGGAATATTTCTAGGACATGAATGCGCTCGCCCTCCTGTGGTGGATCGGGGCCGCCATAGCAGTCCTGGCCGGAGCGATGGTCATCCCGGCGATCAGCTGTATCGCCAGCGGTGATTATGAGGGGCTGTCCGTCTTTGCCCTGTCCCTGATTACCTGCGGCACGATTGGCGGCGGGTTCATGCTGATCAGCCGTAACCGGGTGGAGACCAGCCATTCCAAGGCCGGCATTCGCGAGATCACCCTGTTTCTCCTGGTCTGGTGGGGAGTGATCCCCGTTCTCGGGGGGCTGCCTTTCCTGCTGTCCGGCTTTTCACTGGGCGATGCGTGGTTTGAGTCCGTCTCTGCCGTGACGACTACGGGCGCGTGGCTGTCGCAGGAGGCGGCGCGGGCAGACTATGCCCAGATGCTGTGGCGGGCACAGCTGCAATGGCTCGGCGGGCTGGTGTCGATTTCCTCGGCAGCCGCGGTATTCATCCGACCGCAATTTATCGGGATCGATGTCGTCAACACGCCGTTTGCCCGCGGCGAGCAGGAAAGCTTCCTGCGCGCCTTCCGCAAGGCGGTCTCTGTCTTCCTGCCGATCTACTCGCTGATCGCCCTCGTCATCTTCATCCTGTTCGTCGTCACCGGCGCACCGCCAAGCTCCGCCGTGATCATGGCGCTGTCCTTCACCGCGTCAGGCGGGTTCGTGCCTGACGCCGAGGGGTTTGCGAGTTATGGCGCGTTCGTGCCGGTTGCCGGTCTGGTCGCGATGATCCTCGGGGGCATCAGTTTTGTGTCCGTGGCGAGGCTGTTGGCGCCTTATGACACTTCTCTGAGATTCCGGGATGACCGGGAGACGCCTGTGTTCCTGACCCTGGTCGTCGCGATTACACTTATCTTCGCGCTCTCTGTGGGAACGGGCATCGCCGGGATCACAGATCAGCTTCTCAACGCCGCGTCCCTGTTGTCGACCAACGGCATCCTGACCGGGGAGCAACCTGCGCTGACGCCTGTGTTGGTGACGGCGATTATCGGCGGGGCGTCAATCTCGGCCGCAGGCGGGATAAAACTGGTGCGCTGGCTCGTCACCTTCGAGCGGGCCGGGGAAGAAATCTGGAAGCTGATTCATCCGAGCGGTGTTCTGGGCAAGGCGAGGGCAGTGAACGAACTGGGCGTCTGGGTACACTTTGTCGCCTTCACCATCATTCTCAGTGTGTTGGTTCTGGTCATCACCATTTACGGCACACCTCTGGAACTGAGCGTGACGACCGCCGTTTCCGTGATCAGCAATGCAGGGCCGATGATCGCGGCCGCGCCGGGGGGGATCACCGATTATAATACGTTCGACCCACTGTTGCGGGTACTGCTTGCATTAGGCATGATTGTCGGCAGGATCGAGATGGTCGTCGCCCTTTCCATTCTCAACCGCGCTTTCTGGCGTGGATGATATTTTCACCGATGGGGCGCAAAACCACTTGAAAGCTAAACCGGTCTGGGGGAGACTGTTTGTGTGCAGTGCAAAAATGCTGGTCCGACACGCGACAGAGACTAATAAAAATGAGCGATAAAAAACAAAACCTTCAGGATGTATTCCTAAACCAGCTTCGCAAGACAAAGACGCCGGTTACCATCTTTCTGGTCAACGGGGTCAAGCTGCAGGGCATTGTCACCTGGTTTGACAATTTCTGCGTTCTGCTGAAAAGAGACGGTCATGCGCAGCTTGTTTACAAGCACGCCATTTCCACAATCATGCCGTCTGCCCCCGTGAAGATGTTCGAGGACGACGAGCTCGAGACTGAGTAGACACCCCGTCACTTGACCAGAACCAGTGCCATCGTCATCCATCCGGTCCTGCAAGAGACCGATTATAGCCTGCGTGAACCCGAAGAGTTGCTGCAGGAAGCGGTAGGTCTTGCCGCAGCCATCGATCTCGATGTCGTCCATCAGGAAAAGGTCGTCATCAACCGGCCCAAGCCCGCGACCCTGTTCGGGCAGGGCAAGGTCGACGAGGTGACCGCCATGCGCGAGCGCCATGACCCCAAGCCTGAGCTGATCATCATCGATGCCGACCTCACGCCGGTGCAGCACCGCAACCTTGAAAAAGCCTGGGATGCGAAGGTGCTGGATCGCACCGCACTGATCCTGGAGATCTTCGGCGAGCGGGCGCAAACCAAGGAAGGCCGGCTGCAGGTCGACCTCGCGCATCTGACCTATCAGCGCTCGCGCCTCGTGCGCTCATGGACCCACCTTGAGCGCCAGCGAGGCGGGGCAGGCTTCCTCGGCGGGCCGGGCGAGCGGCAGATCGAGAGCGACCGCCGCCAGCTCGCCGACAAGATCGACAAGCTGAAAGAACGGATCGAGGAAGTGCGACGCACACGCACGCTGCAACGGGCCCGGCGCAAGCGGGCACCGCATCCGGTCGTCGCGCTGGTCGGCTATACCAACGCCGGCAAGTCGACTCTGTTCAACCGGCTGACCGACGCCCATGTCATGGCCAAGGATCTCTTGTTCGCGACCCTCGACCCGACCATGCGGGCGGTCGACCTGCCGGGCGCGACACGGGTCATTTTCTCCGACACGGTCGGGTTCATCTCCAACCTGCCGACCCAGCTTGTCGCGGCCTTCCGGGCGACTCTTGAGGAAGTACTTGAAGCGGATGTGATCCTGCATGTGCGCGATGCGCATCATAAGGAAACAGAAGCCCAGCGTGCCGATGTCCTTTCAGTACTGCGGGAACTCGGCATCGAGGGCGACAACAGCGAGCGGCTGGTGATTGAGGTCTGGAACAAGATCGACCTGATGACCAGGGAAGAGATGGACGAGACGCTGGAGCTGAGCGCGGTGAAATCGGCCAAGGGAGAAGGTACGCTCGCCAATCCGTTCATCGTGCCGGCCTCGGCGCTGACCGGGCTTGGCATGAACGCGCTCTATGCCGAGATCGACCGGGTGCTGACCCTCGACCATCACATTTATCACGCCGTGCTGGAGCCATCTGACGGGGCGGCGATCGCCTGGCTCCATGCCCATGGTGAGGTGATGGAGCAGGGTGAGTCCGGCGGGAAGACGCTGGTTGCGACCAAGCTGTCGGAGAAAGCTGCCGGACAGTTCATGAAGCAGTTTGACTCACAATTGTTTGCCGAGGGCCGGGCCAGTTCGCGCATGCCACCGGCTGCCGGTGGCGGATACGAGCCCTGATATGCCCGCGCAGCTCAAGAGCTTCATCATTGAGGGCGCATGGATCGACAGCCTCGATGCTTTCTACGAAGAGATTGAGAAAAAGCTGATCAACGGTCGCAAATGGGGCAGAAACCTTGATGCTCTGAATGATATCCTGCGAGGTGGTTTCGGTACACCTGATGAAGGCTTTCGTCTGATCTGGCGCGATCATGAGGAGTCTCGCAAAGCAATGGGCGAGACCGACTTCAATACGCTTATCGAGATTTTCCGCACCCACGGCCCCGATGGCGAAGAGCGAGAAGACAATATCCACCTGATACTGGAGTGATCAGTCTTTCTTGGCGCTCTGCCAATAGGTCTCCAGTTCATCCAGAGAATGCTCTTCAAAGCCCCGGCTTGAGGCTTCGACGCTGTCTTCCACACTGGCGAAGCGCTGGGTGAACTTGGTATTCGCTCGGCGCAGAGCCTTTTCAGGATCGACTTCAAGATGTCGAGACAAGTTAGCCAGAGTGAACAAAATATCGCCAAACTCATCCTCGATCGCTTCAGCGTCTTTTTCCGCCCGCGCGTGGGTCAGCTCGCCTATCTCCTCAGTTAGTTTGTTGAGAACCTGCTCTGCTTCCGGCCAATCGAAGCCGACACGAGCGGCGCGCTTTTGCAGTTTCACGGCCCGGGCAAGGGCTGGCAGGCCGACCGGCACGTCATCCAGGATGCGGGTCTTGTCCTGACCCTTCTCGGCACGCTCTGCCGCCTTGATATCTTCCCAAGCTTTCAACACGCCGTCGGCATCTCGCCCCTCGGCAAGGTCGCTGCCTTCCTGGTCGAAGACGTGGGGGTGCCGACGCACCATCTTGTCGCAAATCGACTGGATCACGTCACCGAAAGTGAACTTGCCGTCCTCAGCCGCCATCTGGCTGTGGAAGACAACCTGCAACAGCAAATCGCCCAACTCGTCCTGCAGGTCGCCGAGATCATCGCGCTCGATGGCGTCGACGACTTCATAGGCTTCCTCGATCGTGTATTTGGCGATGGAGCGGTAATCCTGCTCCAGATCCCACGGGCAGCCACCGTCCGGGTCGCGCAGGTCGCGCATAATCTGCAGCAAGGCGGTAATATCGTGCCGATCTTTGGGGGGCTGAAAGCTCATGGACGTCTCGAAGGTGGCTTTAGGAGTGACTGTACAGGCTGCATCAGCCACCCTTATGCCCGAGACTCGGAGTTCATGGCTAGATCAGGTGCGTGTCTGGCCGGTGCCGCGAACGACATATTTGAACGTCGTCAGCTGCTCGACGCCGACAGGACCACGAGCGTGGATACGGCCAGTCGCGATTCCGATCTCGGCACCCATGCCGAACTCGCCGCCATCGGCGAACTGGGTCGAGGCATTATGCATGACGATGGCACTGTCGACGCCATGGATGAAGCGGTCGGCGGTTGCCTGATCCTCGGTGATGATGCTTTCAGTATGACCTGAAGAATGGGCCGCTATGTGCTTGATGGCGCCCTCGACACCATCGACCACGCCAACCGTGATGACAGGCGCGAGATATTCGGTGACCCAGTCCTCGGTCTCGGCCGGGGTGACCCGGTCATCAAGGGAGCGGGAGGCGTCATCACCGCGCAGGGCGCAGCCAGCTTCTGTCAGGGCCGTAGTCAGTTCAGGCACTGCCTTGTCGGCGATGGCCTTGTCGACCAGCAGTTTTTCAGCGGCACCGCAAATGCCGGTGCGGCGCATCTTGGCGTTAACGATAATCTTGGCGGCCTTTTCAAGGTCGGCGTTCTCGTCGACATAGACATGAACGAGGCCGTCAAGGTGGCCGATGACCGGGATACGGGCTTCATCCTGAACCCGGGCGACGAGAGACTTGCCGCCACGCGGGATAATGACGTCGAGATTGCCGTCGAGACCTGACAACATGGCGCCAACGGCAGCGCGATCGGTCGTGTTGACATAATTGACGGCGGCTGCGGGCAGGCCGGCTTCTTCGAGGCCATCGGCAAGACAGCCATGGAGGGCGACAGAGGAGTTGATGCTCTCAGAGCCACCGCGCAGGATAACAGCATTACCCGATTTCAGGCACAGGGCACCGGCATCGACGGTGACATTCGGGCGGCTTTCATAGACGACGCCAATGACACCAAGGGGTGTGCGAACGCGCTCGATCTTCAGGCCGTTGGGACGATCCCATCCCGCGATGACATCGCCGACTGGGTCTTTCAGGTCTGCGATTTGCTGAAGGCTGTCGCGGATGCCGGCGAGACGCTCAGGCGTCAGCTCAAGGCGGTCGAGCATGGCACCGGTCAGGCCTTTGTCCTTTGCTGCAGCCATATCCTTGGCATTAGCTTCGAGAATGGCGTCTTCGCGCTCACCAATCAGGCGTGCGGCGGCCAGAATCGCCTTATTCTTGCTTTCTGTAGACGATTGAGAGAGCACACCGAACGCCTTGCGGGCCTCGGCACCCATTTCGTGCATCATCTGATCAACATTGTCTAACTCAGGCTTCTGTAACATCTTTTTCCTCTTTATTAGTCATCAAACACGAGGTCCTGGTAGTGGACCACGGCCGCGCGACCCTTGTAGCCGACGCGTTCTGCGATATCTGCGGTCTTGGCCCCGGCCAGCAGCTGGATTTCCGACGCGCTGTAGCCGGTGAGGCCCTTGGCGATTTCTTCGCCCTTCAGATTGGCGACGCTGACTGCATCGCCTTTCTCGAATTGCCCGTCGACCCGACTGATGCCGGCGGCAAGCAAATTGGCACCACCACGAATGGCTTTTTCGGCGCCTTCATCAACGTAGATAGTGCCCTTGGACTGAAAATGCGAACCGATCCAGATCCGGCGGGCCGATTCATCTGTTTCCTCGGCCTGGAATAGCGTCGCCTGGCCACCGCCGAGAAGACGGGTTATCGGGCCGATGTCTTCCCTGGTTCGGCCCTTGGCGATGATGGTCGACACGCCAGCCTGCATAGCGATTTCGGCAGCGAGGATCTTGGTACGCATGCCGCCTGTGCCGGCGCCCTTGCGGGCCGTGCCGCCGGCCATGGCACGGATATCTTCGCTGATCTCGGTCACGACCGGGATGAATTCGGCATCAGGCTCCATGCGCGGATCGGCTGTATAAAGCCCGTCAATGTCCGACAGCAGGATAAGGGCGTCTGAATCCGACATCTGCGAGACATAGGCGGCGAGGCGGTCATTGTCTCCATAGCGCCCCTCACGCGTGGTCACGGAATCGTTTTCATTCACGACAGGTACGCTGCCAAGTTCAAGTAGCGTATCAAGAGTATCGCGGGCGTTGAGATAGCTGACCCGGTCATCTGTGACGTCCAGCGTCAGCAGCACCTGCGAAATCACCGTCTGATAGCCCGCGAAGGCATTCTCGTAGGCATTGATGATATGCACTTGGCCGGCAGCGGCGGCGGCGTGCTTTTCGTATTTGTTCATCACCGCGCCAATGCCGAGACGACGGCGACCGAGCGCCACGGCACCGGAGGACACGATGATCACTTCCTTGCCGGACTTGCGCAATGACGCGATATCCTTGACCAGATTGTATAGCCATCCAGCGTGAAGATTGCCGTTTTCATCAATCAACAGGGCGGAACCCACTTTGATGACTATCCTCTTGGCATTCTTGATCGTTTCAGCAGCTTGGTTGCTCATAATCCTCTCTGATTCACTCGATGTATCATTTTACCCTTGTGTCGGCCCGCCAATACAGCTAGTTTCTGCTAAATCCACAAGGAATTTTGACCGTAATGCATTACCGCAGCCCTTATCAGAGACGTAAAGCGAAAGCTATCGCGATTGCCCGCAATGCTGAAGTGCAGGTGCGTTTTCTGGGCGTGGTCGTGGCCGGTCTTTCGGGCATGGGCCTCGTGCTCCTTCTTAGGGGATGGGCGATGTAGACGATCCGCTAGAGGATGTCGACACCGCCCCGTTTCAGCCGAAACGGGGTTTTTTTTAACGCAAACGACAAGCAAAGCGACATTGAGCTGACAAATGGAACAGGTTCGAATTTTTGATACGACATTGAGGGACGGCGAACAGGCACCGGGGTTCTCCATGGACCTAGATCAAAAGGTGCGCATGGCAAAGGCGCTGCTCGAACTCAAGGTCGATGTCATAGAGGCCGGGTTCCCCGTGGCGTCGCCGGGCGATTTCGCGGCGGTGAAGGCCATCGCCACCGAGGCGTCGGACATGCACGACACGTTCATCTGCGGTCTCGCCCGGGCAAACGAGAAGGACATCCAGGCAGTTGCCGATTCCATCGCACCGGCTGCGAAGAAACGCATCCACACCTTCATCGCGACCAGCCCGATCCATCGCGAGCACAAGCTGCGTATGAGCAAGGAACAAGTGCTGGAAAAGACAATCGCTTCGGTACGTCAGGCGAAGGATCTGGCAGACGAGGTCGAGTTTTCTGCCGAAGACGCCATTCGGACCGAGCGGGATTACCTCGTTCAGGTATTCGGTGCTGCGATCGAGGCAGGCGCAACCACAATCAACGTGCCTGACACGGTCGGTTATACCACGCCGCAGGAGATCGAGGACCTGTTCCGCTATCTCATCGCCAATACGCCGGGCGCGGAAAAGGCCGTCTTCTCGGCCCATTGCCATGACGATCTGGGCATGGCTGTCGCCAATTCGCTGGCCGCCGTGCGCGGCGGGGCGCGGCAGGTGGAATGTGCCCTGAACGGCATTGGTGAACGGGCAGGCAATTGCGCGCTGGAGGAGGTGGTGATGGCGATCAACACCCGCGCCGACTTCTTCGAGCTGTCGACTCAGATCGACACGACGAAGCTCTATAACGCCAGTCGTCTGCTGGCCCGGCTGACCGGCCAGGACGTGCCGCGCAACAAGGCGATCGTCGGCGACAACGCCTTCGCCCATGAAAGCGGCATCCATCAGGACGGTATGCTGAAGAACCTGCAGACATACGAAATCATGCGGCCCTCCGATGTCGGGGCGCCGACATCGCTGCTGGTCTTGGGCAAACATTCCGGTCGTAACGCGCTTGCCGACCGGGCGCGGGAGCTGGGCCACAATCTGTCCGGCGAGCGACTGAACGAGGTTTTCGAGGCCTTCAAGCAGCTGGCGGATTCCAAGAAGAACGTTACCAATGACGACCTGAAGTCGCTGATCTTGGGCCAGTCGCTGAATGCCAGCGGCCCGTGGCGGGTCGCCGGGCTGAAAACCGGGGCCGAACGTGACGGACATGCGACGGCCCATGTGACCCTGACCCACCAGAACGGTACGGTTCATACCCATGAGGCACGGGGCAACGGCCCGCTCGACGCGGCATTCTCCTCGATCAAGGAGATCGTCGGGCTCGACGTGCATCTGGAGGATTTCTCGGTGAAGTCTATCGGTACCGGCATCGATGCGCAGGGCTGGGCCGATGTTCACTTGCTCGACAACTCGTCGGAAAACGAGATGGTCGTCGGCGGCGAGGAGAGCGTCGACCGGCGCCCGCGCATCCATGGCTCGGGCGTCCATACCGATATCGTGTTTGCCAGTGTCATCGCCTATCTTGACGCGATGAACAGGATTGTGCGTAACCGTGCGCAGCAATCCTGATGATAGTAGCGAAAAGCTTTGAAAGGCACTGACCCATGGCAATCCAGGAAGTCGACAAGATCTGGCACAATGGCAAACTCGTTCCGTGGAAGGAAGCGACGACCCATGTGATGACCCACGCGCTGCTCTATGGCACCTGCGCGTTCGAAGGCATCCGCGCCTACAAGACCGACCACAAGGGCACCTGTATCTTCCGCAACAAGGCCCATATCGACCGGCTGTTCTATTCGGCGAAGGTCTATTACATCGATATCCCCTTCACACAGCAGGAGATCCTCGACGCCGCAGCCGAGACGGTGCGGGTGAACGGGCTTGAGTCCGCCTATATTCGCATCAACGCCAATCTCGGTTATGGCGAGGTCGGGCCGTATTCGCTCGACTGCCCGACGGATGTGTCGATCGTATGCTTCCCCTGGGGGCGGTATCTGGGCGATGAAGCCATGGCAAAAGGCATCAAGGTCGGTGTCTCGTCCTGGCGGCGGTCGGCCCCGGGCACGATCCCGGCGGGCGTTAAGGCGGCAGGCAATTACCTGTCCTCGCGGCTCATCACCATCGAGGCCAAGAAGCGCGGCTATACCGAAGGTATCGGCCTTGCCCATGACGGCACCGTTTCGGAAGGCGCCGGCGAGAACCTGTTCGTCGTAAAGGGCGGGCGGATCATCACGCCGCCTTTCGCAGCTTCTATCCTCGGCGGCATCACCCGCGACAGTGCGATCACGCTGGCCCGCAAGCTCGGCTATGAAGTCGTAGAGCAGAATATCCCGCGCGAGATGCTGTATGCGGCTGACGAGATTTTCCTTACCGGCACGGCTGCGGAAGTGACCAAGGTCGCTTCGGTCGACGATCACCAGGTCGGTGACGGCAACTATCCGATCTCGGACAAGATTCAGAAAACCTTCTTCGGTCTCTTCACCGGAGAAACCGAAGACGAATGGGGCTGGCTGGAGCCCATCGAAAAATAGCATCTAAAGAGGCGAATAATGACAAGACAGATCGTGCGGATGGCCGGCGACGGCATCGGCCCTGAAATCATGACAGCGGCGGGCAGGGTGCTCGACGCGGCAGCGGAAAAATTCAGGCTCGATCTGACTTATCAGGACTGCCTTTTCGGCGGCGTGGCGGTCGATGAAACCGGCACGCCGTTCCCGGCGGAAACCGAGGCTGCCTGCAAGGCGGCTGATGCGGTCCTGCTGGGCGCCGTCGGCGGGCCGCAATATGATGGCCTGCCGCCTGAGCAGCGCCCTGAAAAGGGCCTGCTCGCCATGCGCAAGTCGCTGGGCGTCTATGCCAATATCCGTCCTGTACGGAACATTCCTGCTCTGGCCGGGCGCACGGCCTTTCGTGACGGGCATCTCGATGGCGTCGATATCGTCGTCATGCGCGAGCTGACCGGCGGGATCTATTTCGGTGCGAAGGATCGCGGAGATGACTGGGCGAGCGACGAGTGCCGATATACGGTGCCGGAGATCGAGCGTATCGTGCGCCGGGCAGGGGACATGGCCCGCCAGCGCAAGGGCCGCGTGACCTCCGTCGACAAGTCCAACGTGCTGATGACCTCCAAGCTGTGGCGCGAGGTGACGGCCCGCGTGATGGCGGAGGAATACGCTGACGTGAAGCTCGACCACATGCTGGTCGATGCGATGGCGATGAAGCTGATTTCCTCGCCTGCTGACTTCGACGTCATCGTCACCGAGAACATGTTCGGCGATATCCTGACTGACGAAGCCTCGATGCTAGCCGGCTCCATCGGCGTCTTGCCGTCTGCCTCCATGGGCGATGACGGGCCGGGCGTGTTCGAGCCGATCCATGGTTCTGCACCGGATATTGCAGGCGAGGGCAAGGCCAACCCCATTGGCATGATCGCGTCCGTCGCGATGATGCTCGAAACAGGCTTGGGCGAGGCTGAGGCCGCTGCAGCGATCAATGCCGCCATAGATGGCGCAATCGATGCGGGGGATGTGACCGGCGATCTTGGCGGGACGTTGTCTACGGACGAAGCTGCTGACGCGATTGCACGGAGGGTGTGATGGCTGGCAAGACCTTGTACGACAAGATTTACGACGCACACATCGTTGCTGACCGTGGCGGTGCCGATGCGCTTCTCTATATCGACCGGCAGCTGGTGCATGAAGTGACGAGCCCGCAGGCCTTCGAGGGTCTGCGCCTCGCCGGGCGTCGAATGCGCCGCACCGATGCGACGCTGGCCATGCTCGACCACAACGTGCCTACGACACCGCGCACCGAGCCGATCACCGACCCGATGTCGAAACAGCAGGTCGAGGCGCTGATGGCAAACGCGGAGGAATTCGGCGTCCAGCTCTATGATATGCTGGATGTGCGCCAGGGCATCGTCCATGTCGTCGGGCCGGAGCAGGGCTTTACCCAGCCGGGCCTGACCATGGTGTGTGGCGACAGTCATACCTCCACTCATGGCGCGTTCGGGACGCTGGCCTTCGGCATCGGCACGTCGGAAGTCGAGCATGTGATGGCGACGCAGACGCTGGTCGTCAAACGCGCGAAGAACATGCGCGTGACCGTGGAAGGTGAACTGCCGCCGGGCATCACGGCAAAGGACATGGCGCTGGCGATCATCGGCCGGGTCGGCACGGCGGGCGGCACGGGCTGCGTCATCGAATATGCCGGCGAAGCCGTCCGTTCCCTGAGCATGGAAGGGCGCATGACGCTGTGCAACATGGCGATCGAGTCCGGTGCCCGTGCCGGCCTGGTCGCGCCGGACGAGACGACTTTCGAGTATATCAAGGGTCGTCCGTTTGCGCCGAAGGGTGGGCAATGGGATGTTGCCGTCGATCACTGGAAAACACTTTACACGGATGAGGATGCCGAGTTCGATATCGACATCACGCTGCAGGCTGCCGAGATCGAGCCGCAGGTGACCTGGGGGACGAGCCCGGAAGATGTGCTGCCGATCAGCGCTGTCGTGCCGGACCCTGCCACTATCTCTGACAAGGCGAAGCAGGCTGCGGCAGAAAAGTCGTTAGACTATATGGGGCTGAGGCCGGGTATGAAGATTGCCGATGTCAGTGTCGATCATGTCTTTATCGGTTCATGTACCAATGCACGGATCGAGGATCTGCGCGCCGCTGCCGATGTGCTGCGCGGGCGGACGATTGCGCCCAATATCAAGCTGGCGATGGTGGTGCCGGGATCCGGCCTAGTACGCGATCAGGCTGAGGCTGAGGGGCTCGATGAAATCTTCATCAATGCCGGCTTCGAATGGCGCGAACCGGGCTGCTCCATGTGTCTCGGCATGAACCCGGACAAGGTACCGGCGCAGGGGCGCTGTGCCTCGACGTCCAACCGCAATTTCGTCGGCCGGCAGGGGCCGGGTGCCCGCACCCATCTCGTCTCGCCCGCCATGGCGGCAGCCGCGGCGATTGCCGGGCGCTTTACCGATGTACGCGAATTGATGGCGAAGGAGCCTGCCTGATGGAACCGTTCACGACACTGACGGCTGTCGCAACGCCGTTCTACCGCTCCAATGTCGATACGGATGTGATCATCCCGGCGGAGCATCTGAAAACGATCTCCCGCACCGGCCTCGGCAGATATTGCTTCAAGACCGTGCGCTATGACGAGAACGGGAACCTGCGCAATTCATCGCCCTTCGACAGGCCGCCCTATGACAAGGGGAAGGTCCTGATTGCTGGCCCGAATTTCGGCTGCGGGTCTTCACGCGAGCATGCCGTCTGGGCGCTGATGGATCTCGGTTATCGCTGCGTCATCGCGCCAAGTTTTGCCGATATCTTTTTCGGCAATGCGATCAAGAACGGGTTGTTGCTGATCACAATGCCGGAAAAGGAGATTCAGGAGCTGCTGAAGAAGGCGACGGGCCGGGAGTTCACGGTCGACCTCGAGGCGCAGACGGTGAAAGCACCTGACGGCAAGGTGACGGAGTTCGAGATCGATGCATTCCGCAAGGAGCGCCTGCTCGGTGGGCTCGACGAGATCGGTCTGACGCTGCAGGACGAAAAGGCGATCACGGTTTTCGAGGAGCGGGACAAGATGGCCCGCCCCTGGCTTTACGCCTGAGCCTGATTACTCCGCAGACGCTGCTTCAGCCCGCTGGTTAAGGCCGAGGGCAAAATCGATGACGTGGAAGATGTAGTTCTGTTCCACCGTGCCATCGAACAGATATGCCTGCGGCCCGCCGGCGAAGATCGTCACATCCTGGCCGCCATGGGTTTCCGAATAGCCCGGCACCAGCGCCTGCTGCTGGTAGTCCAGGCCTTGCGCTTCTTCGTCGGAGACTTCCGGGCGTTCGAAATGCTCGTCCTCGTCATGGCCGATGAGCACCGCGCCGGGACCGTTGGCATAGCCAAGCGTTGTGTAAGGTTTGCCGTCGCCAGCCGGGTAGGGCTCTGTTGAGGGGGAACCGTCATCTTCTGTCGAGACGACGACACCGAGCATCGGATTGCCGCGTTTCGGATATCCCGCGAAGGTCATGGTGTGCCCATGGTCGGCGGTGACGATGACCAGTGTGTCTTCAAGGTCGACCATGGCGAGCGCCGTGGCGACAGCGTCATCGAAGGCGACGGTATCGCTCAGGGCGCGGGACGCATTCCCGCCATGATGGGCATGGTCAACGCGGCCACCCTCGACCATCAGGAAGAAGCCATCTTCGTCAGCAGACAGAAGATGAATGGCTGTGGCCGTCATGTCTGAGAGCGAGGGTTCGTCGTTCACGCTGCGGTCGGCGTCATATTGCATGTGAGACGGCTCGAACAGGCCGAGGACCTTGCCTGAAGCGCTTGCGAGGCCTGCCTTGTTCCACACGAACGTACCACCTTGCGCTTCCCATTCAGCCGTCAGGTCGCGGCCATCGGTGCGGCGGCCGGTGCGGTTTTCATATTCGGGGTCGGCCATCTCCTTTGGCATGAAATTGCCGCGTCCGCCACCGAGCGCGACATCGATACCATCGCCATAGGGGAAAGAGATGAGCTGGCTGGCGATGTCGGTGCAGCCTTCCGCACCTTCCGGCAGGTCGGCATCGCTTTCCCAGTCGCGGTCGGCGGAATGGGAATAGACTGTTGCAGGCGTTGCATGGGTGAGGCGGGCGGTCGAGACAACGCCGACGGCCATGCCAGCCTGCTTTGCGAGTTCTCCGGCAGTCATCACCGGGTTGTCCAGCGCACCCTGGCAATCGCCAACCATGGCCTCGTCACTGACGGAAATCATGCCAGCCTTGGTCTTCACGCCTGTCAGCATGGCAGAGGCGGTCCCGGCACTGTCGGCAACCTGCTGGTTGGTATTGTAGGTCTTGGAGAGCGCCAGATGCGGCAAGGTTTCGAAGGCGAGGACGTTCTCCTCGCCGGACATGCCCTTCTGCTGGCCGTCGAAGATGCGCGCTGCAGTCACCGTCGTCGGGTCCATGCCATCGGCGATGAACAGGATAACGTTCTTTGCCGGGCGGTCGATCGGACGTTTCGCCAAGTTGGCTTTCAGCGTTTCCTGTGCGCCTTCATACCACTCATTGCCTGCGACGCGGGCCGGAATGGCTGGCGGCGTTTTCAGAGTGGCTGACACCTCCGGCGCGGATGTATCCGTTGTGGTGGATGGCATCTGGGCGCACCCGGCGATGAGGGCTGTCAGGCAAACGGTGGTGATCAAGCGCATGGTTAAGTCTCCTTTGGATGCCTGATATCCATGTTTTGTGACATTTCGTCAAAGGGGCGACTTGCGCAGGCGCCGAAACAGGCAACAATGCTCCTATAACAGAGCCGGGAGGGACGGCCATGAGATATTTTGTCATCACTGCGCTTGTCGCGTCGCTGGCCGCGTGCGGTGCGCCGCAAGGCGAGGAAGAGAAAAGCGTCACGCCTGACGTGGTTGAAGAATCCGTCGAGGTTTCGCAGTGGCTATATGGTGGCGGAAACGCTCACCAGAAATATGCACCATTCGAGGAGATCAACCGCGAGACGGTCGGTCTGCTGCAGGTCGCCTGGACCTATGATACCGGCGAGGACGGGCAGGCGGGCACGATGCATTCGACGCCGCTGGCCGCTGGCGACATGCTCTATGTCGCCGGGCCGGAAGGCGGCATTCATGCGCTCAATCCGGTCACGGGTGAACCGCGCTGGGTCTTCAACTTTCCGTATCCTGAGGAGACTAATACCTGGTTCAAGGGTGCGCCGCGCGGGCTGATGTACTGGAGCGATGGCGGCGAGGCCCGGGTGTTCGGCATTGCCGGACGCTATGTTTTTTCCGTCGACGCGAAAACCGGCGAGCTGGATGACGCGTTCGGGCAGGGCGGCGCGATCAATCTCGCCGAGGGGCTGGGCCGCGACCCGGCCATGGTGGATGCGGAGCTAGGAACGCCCGGCGTTATACATGCCGACACCATGGTGTTGGGCACGCGCATGGGTGAGCAGCTGCCGACGGCACCGGGGCATATCCGCGCTTATGATGTGCGCACCGGCGAAATGAAATGGATATTCCATACGATCCCGCAGCCCGGCGAATATGGCCATGAGACGTGGCCGGAGGATGCGTGGCTCTATGCCGGCGGTGTGAACAATTGGTCCGGCATGGCGCTGGATGAGGCGCGGGGCATCGTCTATCTCGGGACCGGATCTGCGGCGTCCGACTTTTATGGTGCCGACCGTCATGGCGACAATCTCTTCGCCAATTCGATCCTCGCGCTGGATGTCGAGACCGGCAAGCGCGTCTGGCATCGGCAGCTTGTAAAGCATGATCTGTGGGATCGGGACATTCCGGCACCCCCGACGCTTGCCACACTGACGATTGATGGTCAAAGCGTCGATGCGCTGATCCAGATTACCAAGACAGGCCATATCTGGGTACTGGACCGGGAGACGGGTGAGGCGCTGTTTCCGCTGGAAGAGGTCGAGGTGCCGCCATCGAGCCTGCCAGGGGAACAGGTGGTCAGTCCACAGATTGTGCCTATGCTGCCCGAGCCCTTCGTGCGGCAGGACTTCGTCGTGACGGACCGGACGCCGGAAGCGCGGGCAGCTGTCGAGGATCAGATAGCCGCGTTCGATCAGCATCATCCATTCCGTCCGCCAAGCCTTGCCGGGCAGGCGATCTTTCCGGGCATGGATGGTGGCGGAGAATGGGGCGGCGGCGCGTTCGATCCGGAAACGGGCTATTTTTTCGTCAACGCCAATGAAGTGCCGTGGATCCTGAAGATGAAGGAAAATCCGGACCGGGCCGAGCTTGGTCGTGCGTCTGACTTGTACGGAGCGATGTGCGCGACATGCCATGGCGTGGACAAGGCCGGTACAGGCGAGTTTCCGTCGCTGGAAGGGCTGGAGGCGCGCTATGCGCTGGCAGATGTCGAGGAGATCATCTCCAGCGGCTATGGCCGCATGCCGGGCTTTGCCGCGGCGCTGGAGCCCGAGGCGATATCGGCGCTGGCGGCGCATTTGCTTACCGGCGAGAATGCTGCGATCGACAGCGACATGGTCCGTGACCAGCCATTCGATACGCGCTTTGTCATCGACGGGTACAACAAGCTGCTCGACCCTGATGGTTATCCGGCGAACGCGCCGCCATGGGGCACACTGACGGCCATAGACCTGTCGAGTGGCGAGCATGTCTGGCGGCGGCCGCTGGGCCAGTATCCCGAGCTTGTTGCTGACGGCATGGCCGACACAGGCAGCGAGAATTACGGCGGGCCGGTTGTGACGGCCGGCGGGATCGTGTTCATCGGTGCGACGGTGAAGGATCGGACGTTCAGGGCGTTCGACAAGGCGACCGGAGAACTGCTTTGGTCGCACGAACTGCCGCAAAGCGGTGTCGGCACGCCGGCGGTTTATGAAGCCGATGGCCGCCAGTTCGTGGTCACGCCAGCTGGCGGTGCACGCCGTGGCGAGCGTGGGTCCAGCTATGTGGCCTTTTCCTTGCCAGAGAGCGAGGAAGAGGCGGCGCCGTAGAGGTATGTGGCGCCAATAGTGAGCCTGGATTTCTGGACATCATTTTCGCGCACAATTTATATTGTCGCAAATTATGGATATGGGTTCTGGCAAGTGTGGGGTGGCGCTGCAGGGCTCTGTATCCCTTATTGTGTCAGCACCATGCCGTCATGGGCTGGCCTGACGTTCTCCGGCAGTTCATCGCACAGCGTTGCGTAATCCATGTCGAGATGCATGTTCGTTAGAACGCCGCGCTGTGCATCGACACGCGTCAGCCATTTCAGAGTCTGTTCCAGATGCGAATGGCTCGGATGCGGCTTTCTCTGCAGCGCATCGACGATCCACAGGCTGACGCCATCCAGCAGCTTGAATGTCTCATCCGGCAGCGCATTCGTGTCGCTGGAATATGCGATGCCGCGACCGTTAAGATTTGACGGGTCGAAATCGTCTTCGCCGAACAGGAAGCCCAGCGAGTCGATCCGGCCGTGATGCTGTAGAAACGGTACGACGCTGATAACTCCCGATGGCCCGTTAATGATTTGGGCCTTGCCGCATTTCGGCATGTCGATCAGTTCCAGGATTGGCGGATAGCCACTGCCAGGTTTCTGTTCGAAGCAATAGCGGAAGCGATTGACGATTTCCGGCGACAGCGACTGGTCGATATAAGTTGGCACGCGCGCGCGCATCGACAGCGCCATGGCCCGCAGATCATCGATGCCGTG
The DNA here is from genome assembly GCF_009712425.2 of Aquisalinus luteolus. Lineage (GTDB taxonomy): Bacteria > Pseudomonadota > Alphaproteobacteria > Caulobacterales > Parvularculaceae > Aquisalinus > Aquisalinus luteolus. The sequence goes on along the minus strand of NZ_VCJR02000001.1, from coordinate 1,477,306 downwards.
GCTCTGGTCAGCATGATCGTGAGTGAAGAACACGGCGTCGATACGCGCTGCCTCGGCCATTAAAAATTGTCGGGCCAGATCCGGCGAAGTATCGACCAGCACGGTCGTTAACGTTTCAGGCTCCGACCAGCCGGTTTCGGGATGCTCTTTCTGGACTAGCAGCGAACAGCGCATGCGGCGATTTCTGGGCTCTGACGGGTCCAGATCACCCCACTGCCCCTTGCCGCCCGGCCCACCTGGTCGCGGAATGCCGCCGGACGAGCCGCAGCCGAGGATGATCGCACGCAGGGTCAAGCCCCCTGCTCCATTTGGGCCTTTGAGAAGAGCCGGAAGAAATTCTCCGTCGTCACCCTGGCAAGTTCATCCGTATCGACACCTTTTATCTCGGCCAGTTTCTCGGCAACATGCGGCACGAAGGATGGTTCATTGCGCTGGCCGCGATGCGGTACAGGCGAGAGATAAGGACAGTCGGTCTCAATCAGTAGACGGTCCAATGGCACCATCTCGGCGATGGCGCGGACGTCGTCAGCTTTCTTGAACGTGATGATGCCGGAAAAAGAAACATAGCCGCCAAGGGACAGCGCTTTTTCGGCCAGCTCCGGACCACTGGTGTAGCAGTGCATAAGCGGGATAAACGGCTTGGCCGCGTGTTCGCCGCTGATGATATCGCCGGTCACGTCATCGGCGTTCCGCGTATGGATGATCAGCGGCAGGCCCGTTTCCTGCGCGGCGTGGACATGAGCACGGAAGACAGGCTCCTGTGCTTCGCGATCGGAATATTCGTAATAGAAATCCATGCCGCATTCGCCGATGCCGACGGCGCGCGAATGTTGCGCTAGCTCGATCAGCCTTTCGGCCGTCAGGTCGGCATAGTCTTTTGCGTGATGCGGGTGGACGCCGACGGAATGCCATATATTGGCATGGGCTTCGGAAATTGCGGTGATGGCAGGCAATGAATGGAGACGGTCCGAGATCGTCAGCATGTGGCTGACTCGTGCCTCTGCTGCACGGGCCAGAACGTCTGCGAGATCGTCCTCGTATTTCTCGCCATGAAGGTTGACGTGGCTATCGACGAACATGTCTCAGGCCCCTTTCAGCTGTTTTTTCATGATCGCGCCCATGCCCAGAACGATCTGGGTACGGTTGGTGTTCAAAGCTTCTGCGCGAGCGATGAGATTGGAGATTTCTTCCCATGCCTCGGCAATCTTGCCCGGCGAGCGGCCCTGAAACGCAGAAAGCTGTTGCGGCAGTGGTTCACCCGTGGCGAGCGCTGTGGCAGCGGTCGATAGCTGGCGCAACAGGATCGCCTTGAAACTGTCCCACATCGGCTCTGCCGATTTCAGCGCCATGCGATCGGCCAGCGCGGCGAGGCCGCGACCGTCCAGCGAGCCCTTTATGAAACTTACGGCGGCGGCGAGGGCATCTGCCCCCTCACCTGCGGCAAGCTGCAAGGCAAAGCCCGGACGCCCGGCAGCGGCTTGTGCCAATGCGAGCGCCTTGTCGCCTGAAGCAGCGCCTTCCGTCTCGAGAAACGCGGCAACTTCCGCACCCTCCAATGGCTTCAAGGTCAGTACACGGCAACGAGAGCGAATGGTTGGCAGGAGACGGCCCGGTGCACTAGTGAGGAGAATAACCAGCGCATTGGCTGGCGGTTCCTCAAGCACTTTCAGCAGCGCGTTGGCAGCGTTCCGGTTGAGGTCGTCAGCGCTGTCGACGATGGCGACGCGATAGCCGCTGCCGGAGGTGCGCCCCATGAAGGCAATCATCTGGCGGATCGTGTCGACAGTGATCTCGCCAACCAACCTGTCTTTCTTTTCATCCCATTGCCGCTCTGCGATGAACAGGTCCGGATGAGCTTTCTGCGCCACCAGATGGGCCGACTTGCTGTCGGATGTTGCCAGGCCGTCCGTTCCGGTCAGGCTTTGCCGGTCAAGAAAGGCACGGGCTAGCCTGTAAGCGAGCGTCGCCTTGCCGACGTTTTGCGGCCCGGCCAGCATCCAGCCATTGGACAGTGCGCCCTCATCCAGCAACTGGCGCAGGCGCGTTTCGGCTGCCATGTGACCGGCGAGATTCAGCCGCTGTTCCGGTGATGGATATGGATGTTCTTCTGTTTCGGCCATTTGATTTGCCATGACGATGATCTAACCGGGAATGCCGCGTGATTGCAAAACCTTGTGCAGCGTGGAGGTGACATCGTCGATGGGCTGCGCCGCATCGATCAGCACGCAGCGGTCGGGCTCTGCCGTGGCTATATCCCTGAATACCGTTCGCACGGCTTCATGATAGTTGAGGCCCTTGCGCTCGAAGCGGTCCTCGCCGCCATGAGCATTTCGTTTGCCGGCACGCTCAAGACCGATGGCCGGATCAAGATCGAAGATGAAGGTGATATCGGGCACCGTCTCACCAACGACACTGCGCTCGATCGCCAGAATATCATCCATGGCAAGCTTGCCACCGCCACCCTGATAGGCGCGGGTCGAATCCATGAAGCGGTCACACAGGACGGTCTTGCCCCCTGCCAGTGCCGGGCGGATCAGACGTTCCAGATGGTCAGCGCGGGCGGCATTCATGATCAGGCATTCTGAGACCGGTGACCAGGATGCAGTGTCGCCGGAGACCAGCAGGTCGCGCAAGGTTTCGGCATTGTCAGTACCCCCCGGCTCACGGGTGACGACCACCTCATGACCAGCCTCTTCCAGCCATTCCTTCAGGCGAATGATCTGGGTGCTCTTGCCCGACCCTTCAGGGCCATCGAAGGTGATGAAGAGCCCTGCCATCAGGATGGCTCGTCTTCCCGGGCGCTGGGCGGAGTGAATAGCGCCTTGAGGCCGATGCCCATCTTTCCGGCTATGCCGATGCCATCAACACGCTCCGCCGTATAGAGAGGATATTCCCTTGGCGTCTCGCCGGGAATTTCCAGGCGCAAAAGACCGACCTGTGTTTCCGCACGAACCGGTGCCTTGATGGGCCCTTCATAGAGCAGCGTTGCCTTGGCCCCGCGCAGGATGCGGTTATGGCGAGTAAACACGACATTGTTCTTGATCTTGAGCGGAACGGTTTCCTGCTTGCCGAGGAAAATCTCCGCCTCGCCGACGACATCGCCGCTGGTAAAATATCGCCTCGTGGTAAACTCGGAAAAAGCGAGGCCCATGACACGGCGGCTTTCCCGGGCGCGATCGCTTTCGCTTTGCAGGCCATGCAGCACAATGACCCGGCGCACACCGTCTCTGATGGCGGAACCGGCGACACCATAGCCGGATTCATCCGTATGCCCCGTCTTCAGCCCATCGGCGCCGGAAAAGGCACCGACGAGCGGGTTGCGGTTCTTTTGTGTGATGTCGGACCAGGTAAATTCCGGCATGTCAAAGATCGTATCATAGTATTCCGGATAATCCCGGATGATCTTGGTCGAGAGCTTAGCCAGGTCGCCCATGCTCATGAGCTGGTTGGGGTCAGGCAAGCCGGACGGATTGGCGAAGGTCGACTGGGTCAGCCCCCATTCCTGTGCTTTCCGGTTCATGATATCGGCGAAGGCTTCGACGCTGCCAAGCTCGCTTTCGCGCGTAATATTGCCCATGCGTGGCGAAGAGATATTCTCTGCAACAACGACGCAGGCATCATTGCCGGACAGCACGATGATACCCTTCAACAGGTCGATGACAGGAATGGTCGTATCGACAAGGACGAACATCTTCGAGCCGCCAGTCTGCCAGGCCTTGCGGCTGACATAAAAGGGCGTGTCCGGAGAAAGTTCGCCCTTCTGCAGCATGTCCATAAGGATTGCTGCGGTCATGAGTTTGCTCATGGAGGCAGGCGGCACCGGTACTTGCGCGTTCTTCTCGAACAGCACCGTGCCTGTTTCATAATCGAGGATGATCGCCTGCTCGGCAGAGGTAGTGAAATATTGCTCCTGCTGCTGGGCGGCTGCGCCGCCTGCAATCGTCAGGGATGCAATGATGCCAAGCAGCGCCGCTCTTGCAAACGCAACCATAGTCCGTCCGGATTTCGCTTAAATGTTGTCTGTCGACAAAACTATAGGGTGCTTGTCAGGGCGCCACAATACGCGCATCGCCAAAACCGCTGTGCCTTGCGACTTTCAGGGCGGTTTCCGCATCCGACTGGGTCAGATATGGCCCGAGACGCACCAGCGTAAGCGGGGTTCCGCTGGAAGTGACAATCTCCTCACGATGGACCGGGATGGTCTTGCCGAATTTTGAAGCAGCCTGTTCGGCATTGTGGCGGGAGGAAAACGCACCGATCTGGACGACCCAGATGTCGCTGGCAGGGTCACCCCCGACCACGTCCAGAACCTCGTTGAAGTCAGGCAGGCTGATGGGCTCTTCTTCGAAAAAGTCATCGGAACCTGTCACGATCTCTTCCCTCACCTGCCGTTCGGTTGCGCGTACGGAGACCCGAACGGCTTCCAGGGCGTCGCTGTCGAGCTGCTCGGCAGTACTGATCGCTTCGGTCGCCTTGATCTCCGGCCCTGAAGAAATGCGGGTATGGACTGTATCCATGTCGTTCGAAGCAACCCGAATGGCTTCCTTCGGCATCGCATAGGTGCCATCGGCGTAGGATTCCGGCTGGCCCAGCGCCGTGACGGCCTGATCGAGCCTGGCCGGGCCGATATATTTCACGCGGACTTCGGCAAGCCCGTCATCCTTGAACCCGAGGGCGATAGCGGCCTCGCGAGACATGTCGATGACGCGGCCGTGGGCGAAGGGGCCGCGGTCGTTCAGGCGGACATTGACCGTGCGGCCGTTCTTCATGTTGGTGACCTGCACGATCGACGGCAGCGGCAGGGTCGGATGCGCGGCGGTAAGGCGGTTCATGTCGAAGATCTCGCCATTGGCGGTCTTGCGGCCATGGAATTTCGGTCCGTACCATGAGGCAATACCGGTGCGATCATAGGCGGCGTCTTCTGCAGGATAATACCAGATGCCAGCTACCTTGTAGGGATTGCCGATCTTGTAGTGCGGGTTGGCTTCGGCAGTCGGCGGCACAACGATGCTGCCCGGCCTGTCCTTCTTGTCGCTGGCGCAGCCGGCAATCGCCGCGAAAGCCACCGCAACAAACAGGATTTTCAGAATTCGTGACACCGAAACGGTATTCGCGCGCATGACAAACACCCCTGTAACCTCTCTATTGTCTGATCAACGGCACCATCGGGCAAGGGCGTTACGGAAGTATTAACCATGCCGGTTGCGATGAGCGATAAAGCAGTTGAACAGCCCGCGCAGCCGGTGCTAGACAAGCCGGACTTTCGGGGGCTCGCATGTTGCGACGCCCCTGCCCCGGATGGGTGGCTGAGTGGTCGAAAGCGGCGGTCTTGAAAACCGTTGAGCGTTCACGCGTTCCGTGGGTTCGAATCCCACCCCATCCGCCATTTCCTTTGACATGTTGACAATGCATTGCTGTCGGGTACCAACGAAAGACGGAGGTCGCGCCCATGCATCTGACACATATGATTATCGACGATTTTCTGCCCGACCCGCATGGATTGCGAAAGCAGGCCCTGTCGATGCAGTTCCCGGCGCGACCGGAGGGCGCTTATTATCCTGGCAAGAATGCCGGTGCGCGGTTGCCGTTGCAGGGGATCGAGCGCCTGATCAGCGACATCACACATGAACCGCTGGCACCGGCACAGCATTATTCCCATGCCGTGCCACGCATCGCGCTCGCCGGTGATGACGGCAAGGTCAGTGTTCACGCCGATTTCTGTCACTGGTCGATGATCATCTACCTGACCCTCGATGAGCATTGTCAGGATGGCACCCATTTCTTCCGTCACCGGACAACCGGCTGGGAACGCGCACCCGTTTTCCCAGGCGAGGCGGAGCGCGCCGGGTTTGCCTCTCCTGACGAAGCCATGAAATCAGTCCTGGCGGACTCCGGCGACCGTGACCGCTGGGAAGAGATCATGATGATGCCGATGAAGTTCAACCGGGCCGTCCTGTTCCGCGGATACATGTGGCACGATGCGGGCAAGTCTTTCGGCACGACGCCGGAAAATGGCCGGCTGATCGTGCCCTTGTTTTTTGAAAACACGCAAACGGGCTGAACTTACCCCACGAGACCGAATTTCCGGCAACGAAAAAGCCTCCCGGATTTCAGGAGGCTTTCTAAATGAAATTCATTCCGGATCAGAAGTCGTATGACTGGTTCAGTCGCTGCATGAACAGTGGCGTCGATGACGGTGTCATCGATATGCGCCAGCTGTTGTTCCGGCCCGTATTTGCAGTGAATGATTCCAGATTGATGGAATATCCGTCGATCTCTATCCGGGCGCGGAGGTCGGCCGAATTGCCAGCGCCGGGCACGCTGGTCATGATGGTCATCCTGTCATTGTTTGAAGATGTACGGATGATCGCGCCGGAATTGCGGAACACGTTATAGGTCTGACCGGTGTCATCATTGCGCAGCTTGCCGCGCATCGTGCCCCGGCGGATCATCGTATCGGGATTCTCTTTCAGACCATTGGGCAACATGATTTCGATGGTCAGGTTGAAACGGACTTCCTCATTGGACTGGAATGCAACGGCGCGGGGGCGAGCCGCAGCTGCGGTGTTCGAGCCCGACGTATAGACAGCTTCCTGGAACAGGCTGTCTCTCATTGCCGATCCTTCCAGATCCCCGACATAGCCGGCAAATCGGGCCTGGGCACCAGCGGATGCTTCCGTCTCTTCGATGATTGTCGGCATGTCCGGCGCTTCGAGCGGTGTGCCGAGATCGGACGGGGCGATTGTCATGACGGCAGCCAAGACACCGAAGCCCTGGGCGAAAGCACCCTGCAATGTGACGGGCTGGAAGTAGTACACGGCCCCTGCCCCAATCGCCATCAGGATAAGGATGACGATATAGAGCGGCAGGGCACCAATACCGATCATCTCGGAAACATAGGAAAACCAGCGGCTGATGGTGAACAGCGCAGAAGCATCGTCACTCTGCTGCATGTCGGCCATGATCGCGAAGACGATGCCGAGGGCACCTGCGAGACCAAATCCGACCAGATCCGCGAAATTGTAGTCACCGGGCAGCTTGCTGACGCCCTTGCGTTCGCCGTAACTCATGATTCACTCCCAAGGGTACCCCTGTACCATCTGGATAAACTAACATGAGAAATGAGATTTAGTAAACGGCGCGGAAAGTGCGCCATTGCTGAATCGGCCACTGGCTTCATTCAGAAGCCCAGGGCCGCGATCCGCCGAAATCAATGTCGAACAAATGCTCCAGGCTTGTGCGCGGCAGGCCGGATTTCACATAATCATAGGGCGTGATGTTCAGCGCCTTGATCAGGATACGCCGGATCACGCGGCCCTCACCTTCCGGGATGACGTCGATATCCAGCACATTGATACAGGCAAGGTCCTGTTCGAAATGGGCAATCCCGGCAAGGCCTGCACCGCTGGCGTAGCCCAGCAGCAGCCTGTTGACCCCTTCATGGGCGACCAGAAGCGCTGTCTTCCAGTCCTGTTCCAGCACGAGACTTTCGAACCCGGCCACGATGCGCTCATAGGCATCTGCAAAGCGCTCACCGCCGGGAAGAAATTCGGCTTCCGGCTCTGTCGCTTCGTCGAAGGAAAATGCCAGCCTTGCGGCCAGCTCTTCCCGGCTGTCGGTGCGATAGACGCCGCCACGAAGCTCCTTGAAGCCTGTCGCTTCTACCGGTTGGATGCCGGCGCGATACTCGTTCGCCGCGACCACGAGCTCGCTGGTTTGCCGTGTCCGCGGCAGGCCGGAATGGAAAATGTGATCGAATTTCACGCCATGTAGCGCTTCACCGGCGGCCTCCGCCTGGGCGCGTCCTTCATCGGTCAGCTGAACAGTGGCAAAATCGGTCAGGCCGGGCTGGAAGTAATCCACATGGCCATGGCGCATCAGATAGAGACGGCGTCTTCCGGTCGATAGGGTCATGGCGCTTCCATGCCCTGCCCGGCGTGTTTGCACAATACCCGATCTGGGCGTTTATACACCGTAGATTCAGGGCAACGGTGAGGCGATTTTTCTTCAATCGAACGGCAAAACCGCGCCGAAGGCACTGAAATTGCTCTGGCGAATATGGCCTGTTACCGTATGATGGATGTTGTTTGGGGCAGGGTTAACGGGCACTTTGGGCGAGTAGATGTTTAAGCAGCCAATCAGCTTGTCGATGATTTTGGGCGTAGTGGGCCTTTTATACGCCTGCACCTTCTGGCTCATGGTCACGATCAACGCGGATCATGCAGAGGACCGCTTCACGACACTGGTCGACAGCGGTGCAGGCGGCCGTGCTATCGGCCATGGCGAACAGGTCATCGCAATTCGGGCCAACGAAGGCGTGGATGCCGAAGACCTGGTCGAGATCAAGCTGACACTGGCGGCGCTTCAGGCTGACGAAGGTAATTACGCAAGGTCGATTCGGCTCTATCGGGATGTGCTCGCCTCCCGCAAGGCAGCGTCCATGCCCGTTACCGAGCGGGCCATAATCAGGGACGAGGTTGCGCGCCTGAGCCTTGCCGATGGGCAACCGCAGGATGCCGCCGTCATCTACAGTGCCTTTCTGGAAGCTGCCGGGGACGAGGCCGCGCGGCAGGTCCCGGCAGAGCCGGACTCGCTGGAGGCATTCTATGCCGGCAAGGTCCGCGCTGCGATGCCGATTTTTGCCGAGGCCCTGCCGCCTATCCATGACGACGAAGTGCTGACCGGCGATGACGAGATGCGTCTCGCTGCCGCTGCGGCAATGACCGATCTGGGTGGCTATTACGCCATGCAGGATAATGGCGATTATGCCGCCGCAGGGCTCTTGTCCGCTGCGTATCAGACCCGGCTGAAACTGTTGGGCGCCGCCAGCCAGGACACGCTGCAGACTGCCCTTCTCCTCGGCCCTGTCTATCAGAAGATCGGTCGCTACAAGGATACCGAAACGCTCTATCTGACTGCCTTTCATGCGCAGGAACAGGCGCGTGGCTCAAACAGTCCGGAGCTGACGCTGTATATCCGCCTGCTCGCCGACGTTTACAAAAGCCAGAACCGCCTGACTGAAGCTGAAGCGCTGAATACTCACATCCGGCGGCTGTTCTCCGATGCCTTTGGCGCACGCCGTTATCTGTCGAACCAGATCCGCGACCGGCGCATGGACATCAATCGCCCCGTCTCGCTCAATTTCCCGCTGACGGAGGATTACAAGCCATCCGATCTCGTACAGGCCGCCGATTTCTCCGTCCCCTTGAGCAAGTCACCGGGCCTTGAGGAAATGTCGATCAGGCTGGCGGAACTGGTCGCGGATGACGCGACAACCGCGATGCCGTCGCAGTTGAACACCCTGTTTGCCCATTGCGCCATCGAGGGTGAGCGGCTGACGCTGCGGTCCGGCTACCGCTCCTACCAGACGCAGGTCTATCTCTATGACCGCAACACCAATGGAACGGTGACCAACCCCGGTACATCGGAGCACCAGTTGGGCCTTGCCGCCGATATCGACGTCAATGGACGCCTGATGCGCTCGACCGACCGAGCCTATCAGTGCTTTGAGGAAAACGCGTGGCGGTTCGGGTTCATCCTCTCCTATCCGCCGGGTAATGACTATCTGCCCGGGCCGGATACTTATGAGCCGTGGCACTGGCGCTATGTCGGCCAGCAGACCGCCCTGCTCTATCGCGAGGCCGGGCCGATCAACAAGCCGCAGGAATTCCTCGCTGCACTGCCCTGCTATGAAGAACGGGCGATGGCCGGTATCTGGTCTATCGCGTCGGAGGAAGATGTCTGCCTGGCGCAAATGGCGGGGCCTCCCGGTGGTGCCACAGGTTCCAGCAGAAGCCAAAAAGCCCCGTAACCTCAAATGGTTAACGAATTACTGCTTGCCGCGACCGCTCTCATGCGGCATGATTCGCCTGTGGGATTGGCCGGTATCGGTCGCAAGTGGTTAAGCGGGAAATCATGGCTCAGTCGGATGCTGCGCAGGACTATCAGGCACACATATTGTACGCGCCCATCGCGCTGTATGATGGCTGTCCGTTCGAGGATGGCCCTGTCGAGGACCGCGGCATCGATGCCCTTCTGAACAGCCGTACCTATCTCGTCCATCAGGAAGGCGACGAGCCACAAGGCGCCGGGATGATCGATGTCATCGTCGCCGATTGCCGGGCCCTGCAGCCGGACATGGGCGCGGTGTCCGCCCGCTTTACTGCCCTCCGCCGGGCGCACCCGGAAAGCATCTTCATGATCCTGATCGAGCCGGAACTGGCCTGGGATATCCGCCTGTGGCTGAAGCGCTATGGCACGCTGTGCCCGCTGGGCGAACGTGCCGATCTCGTGATCTCGCGGCTTGACCGCCTGCTGGAGAACCTCGCCCTTGCCGATGAATGCGGCGAGCGGCTGAAGACCCTGTCGGCGCTGAACCGCACCGCTGTCAGCGGCAGCATTCTCAACACATCGTCAAAGCCGATGCGCGTGCTGGTCTCCGGTGCGCCATCGCCGGTGACTTTACGGGCGATGAAGTCCCTCTCCTCTGGCGACTACCGTGTGACGGCCGCGATGAGTGTGCCGCAGACCATGCGCTATCTGGAGGTCCAGAGCTTCGATTGCCTCGTCATCCTGCCGGGGGATCGCACGGCGACCTATACAGGGCTCGTGAAGATGCTGCGCCGGAACGACCGGTCGCGCTCCCTGCCGATCCTGGTGATCCCGGAGCGGGCCGATGCCTCGACAGCCGGCTGCCGGTTCATGGCGCAGGGCGCCGATACTGTCCTGTCAGCCATCGATACGGAGAAGGCACTGACAACGGAGGTCACCGCCTTTGCCCGCCGCAACCGGCTGACCGCCAGCATGAAGCAGTTCCTGCGCAAGGCGGCCTCGACCGATGGCAAGGGCCTGAACCTGGTCTGCGACCTGCCCTTCTTCGAGAACCATCTCGACCGCCAGTGCCATCGTGCGACGGAGACCGGCAAACCGCTCTGCGTCTCCGCGTTCAAGCTGAAATATTCTTCGGGCCGTATCCTGAGTTCCAAGGGGTTCCGCCAGGCGCTGAAATATGTCCAGATGATGATGCGCGACACCGACCTGATCACGGCGGTGCGTAATGACGTTTTCCTGATTTCCCAACCGGGCCTCGGCACTGTGGACGCCACGCGCCGCCAGCAGAACATCGCTGCCGTGCTGCAGGAGATCATCCTGGAAGATGCCCCGGGCGCTGCTGGCGACACGCTGGTGCTGGAAGCGAGTACCGTCCAGTACCGCCCGGCGGAGATGGCCGATGGCATCATTGCCCGCGCCTTCCAGACGCTGAATATCGTTCCGCCACGGCATACACCGCCACCGCAGGTCGAAAAACCGCGCCTGAAGATTGTCAGGTAAATCTCTGCCTTATCAGGGATTTTCAACGATATCTATCAACAGGCCGAGGACGCGTTTGCACCCCTTAAGGCGTGCTTTCTCGTCTGGCCATTCCTGCTTGAAGACAAGTTTCTGATCCGGACGCAGCTTCACGTCATAGGGCGATGAGGCGATGAACTCGACCAGCCCTGGCAGGTTCGGGAAGTTGTCGCGGAAGGTGACGACGGCGCCCTTCGGCCCGGCATCGATCTTGGCGACACAGGCCCGGCGGCACAGCGCCTTGATAGCGACGATATCCAAGAGGTGCTCGACCTCGCGCGGCAGCGAGCCAAAACGGTCGATCAGTTCAGCGCCGAAGGCCTCGATCTGGTCGGGCTCTGCGATATCCGAGAGGCGGCGATAGAGCGACATGCGTACGTCGAGATCCTTGACGTAATGGTCAGGGATCAGCACTGCTGTGCCGATATTGATCTGGGGTGACCACGTCTCCTCGGCTTCGCTGCCGCCCTCTTTCAGGCTGGCGACCGCCTCCTCCAGCATGTGCTGGTAGAGCTCGACACCGACTTCCTTGACATTGCCGGACTGCTCCTCCCCGAGCAAATTGCCCGCGCCGCGAATGTCGAGGTCGTGGCTCGCCAGCGTGAAGCCTGCGCCCAGCGTGTCGAGGGATTGCAGCACTTTCAGGCGACGCTCCGCCCCCGCGGTCATCTTCTTGCGTGGGCTGGTCGTCAGGTATGCATAGGCGCGCGCCTTCGATCGGCCGACCCGGCCCCTGATCTGATAGAGCTGAGCGAGGCCGAACATGTCCGCTCGCCAGACGATCAGGGTGTTTGCCGTCGGCACGTCGATGCCGGACTCGATGATGGTGGTCGCGACCAGTACGTCGAACTTGCCCTCATAGAAGGCATTCATGATGTCTTCCAGTTCGCCCGCAGCCATCTGGCCATGGGCGACCTTGAACTTCACCTCCGGCACCTGCTCGGTCAGGAACTCGGCGATGGTCGAGAGATCCGAGACGCGCGGCGCGACGAAGAAGCTCTGGCCGCCGCGATAATGCTCGCGCAGTAGCGTCTCGCGAGCGACAACCCCATCGAATGGCCCGATGGAGGTGCGGATGGCCAGACGGTCGACCGGCGGCGTCGCGATCAGCGACAGGTCGCGAATGCCCGACATGGACAGCTGCAGCGTGCGCGGGATCGGCGTTGCCGTCAGCGTCAGCACATGGGTGTCGGCACGGTATTCCTTCAGCCGTTCCTTGTGCTTGACCCCGAAATGCTGTTCCTCATCGACGATCATCAGGGCGAGGTCGCGGAACTTGATCGTCTTTGCCAGCAGCGCATGGGTGCCGATGACGATGTCGACCGTGCCGTCGGTGAGCCCTGCCCGTGTGGCGCTAGCCTCCTTGGCGGAGACCATGCGCGAGAGCTGGCGGACATTGACCGGGAAGCCTGCGAAGCGTTCGGCGAAATTGCGATAATGCTGGCGCACGAGCAGAGTGGTCGGCGCGACGATCGCGACCTGGCGCCCGGCCATGGCCGCGATGAAGGCAGCACGCAACGCGACCTCCGTCTTGCCGAAGCCGACATCACCGCAGATGAGCCGGTCCATTGGCGTGCCCGCTTCCATGTCCTCAAGTACATCTGAAATCGCCTGCAACTGGTCGTCAGTCTCGACATAAGGGAAGCGCGCGCAGAACTCGTCATAAGTGCCTTGTTGCGGCTGCAGTACTTCGGCCTTCTTCATCTTGCGCTGGGCGGCGATCTTGATCAGCTCCGCCGCCATCATGCGGATGCGCTCTTTCATCCGCGCCTTGCGGCTCTGCCAGCTCGCCCCGCCGAGACGGTCAAGCTGCCCGTTCGGGTCGTCCGACCCGAAGCGCGAGAGCAGCTCGATATTCTCCACCGGCAGGAACAGCTTGTCGCCGCCGGCATAGACGAGATGCAGGCAGTCATGAGGTGCGCCGGAAACGTCCAGCGTCTTCAGCCCCTCATAACGGGCAACACCGTGATCGACATGGACGACGAGATCGCCCGGGGACAGGGTCGACGCCTCGGTCAGAAAATTGTCGGCGCGTTTCTTCTTGCCCCGGCGCACGAGGCGGTCACCGAGGATGTCCTGCTCTGCGATGATCGCCATCCCGGGCAGCTCGAAGCCATGTTCGACCGGCAGGGTGACGACGCCTACGACGTCCTTGCCACTGTCGGCGGCATCGGCCCAGCGCTCGAACCGACGCAGGCCGGACAGGCCGTGATCCTTCATCACCGTCAGCATGCGCTCGGCGGAGCCATCGCTCCACCCGGCGATCAGCACACGCTTGCCGGCTTTCTGTAGCGCCTTGATATGATCGCCCACTGTGTTGAAGACGTTGATGTTTCCGGCGCTACGTTCAGCCGCGAAGGTGCGGCCCTGCCGGGCGCCGAAGTCGAAAGCGCGAGTGTTGTCCGCTGGCGCGAAGGGCGAGAGAGGGCGAAACGGCAGCTGTTCCAGCGTCTGTTTCAGGTCGTCCGCCGACAGATAGAGGTCGCCATAGGGCACGGGGTAATAGGCGGGCGTCGCGAACTCTCCTTTGCCTGCCGCGCTCGTGTCTTCCTTGCGCGCCTTGTAGTAGTCGCAGATCTGCTCGTGGCGTTCGCCCGCCGCATCGAAGCCGAGATGGTCGAGGAAGACGAGGCCCTCGCCGATGAAGTCAAACAGGGTCGAGGTCTCGTCATAGAACAGTGGCAGCCAGTGCTCCATGCCCGCATGCTTGCGCCCGGCGGAGATCGCCTCGTAGAGCGGGTTATTTGTCGCCGCGCCGAACATGGTGCGGAAGCTGCGCCGGAAATGGGTGATTGTGTCCTCGGTCAGCAGGACTTCGGAGGCAGCGGTGAGGTTCATCTCCAGCCGCTGGGCCGTGGTGCGCTGGTTCTCCGCATCGAAAGCACGGATCGATTCCAGCGTGTCGCCGAAGAAGTCTAGCCGCAGTGGCTCCTCCGCCCCCGGCGGGTAGATATCGATCAGCCCGCCGCGCACGGCGAACTCACCGGCCTCACGCACGGTCGAGGAGCGCGAATAGCCATTGGCGAGCAGGAAGGCTGTCAGCTTGTCGATGTCGACAGTGGAGCCGGGCTTCGCCGAGAAGCTGGCGCTCTCGATCAGGCTGCGCGGCGGGGTGCGCAACAGCGCGGCGTTGACCGAGGTGACGATGACCAGCGGCGTCTTGCCGTCGTGATGGGTCAGCGCTGACAGCACCGCCATGCGCTGCGCCGTGATGTCAGCCGATGGCGAGACGCGGTCATAGGGCAGGCAGTCCCAGGCCGGGAAGATCATCACCGGCACGTCGCTGGCGAAATAGGCGATGGCCGCAGCGGTCGCTGCCGCCCTGCCCGCATCCCGCGCGATATGGGTCACGATGCCGCCGCGGGTCTGCGCCGCGTGGGCAATCGCCAGCGCGTCGGCCCCTTCCGGCGCGCCATGCACGGTCATCATCGCGTCGTCGCGCCACGCCTTGTCGGCGGAAATCTCTTTCGTAAGGGACTGCAGGGCCATACTCGCTCACGGCAAAAAACGCGGCCGCCCGGATTGGCGCCGCGTGTTGAAATGTGACGTAGCGTTGACTGCCGGTCAGGGCAAGGGCGCTGGCTGTGCCTGCGGCAAGAGGAGGCGCTGCAGATGAGCAATGACCTCGTCTTTCTTTTCCAGCGTGACGGAGCCTTCCTCGTCGATCAGATCCTTGGTCAGCACGGCGTGGGGGAAGTTATTGCCGTTGGGATTCTTGTGCTCGTCATCGAGTTCGATGCGGATCAGGCGGTCCTTGCCGACCAGTTCTTCCAGTGCATCGAACCGCGCCTTGCGGCAGACCGGATCACCCTTGAAGCGCAGCGCCATGACGGGGACGTCCGTCCTGTCTTGCAGGGCCTGCTTTTCTTCCTTGCTCAGATGCAGGGCTGCATGGGCGCGCTTGGACAGGCCCAGTGGCAGGGAGGGTTCGGAGGCGACGGGCGCGATGACACCCTTCTCCAGTACCAGCGACAGGGCGAAATTGCCGGTCATGCACAGGCCGATGGCGCCGATGCCCGGACCGCCGCACTCCTCATGCATCTGCGCCGCCAATGCTCTGAGCCAGACAGTGATGGGACTTGAGGCGTTTTTCGCGAAGAGGTGGATTTCACGGGAGATGCAGGCCCTCAGGCCATTGCCCGTCAGCGAGGTTCGCACCGGCGTTTCGAGGTCGTCGGCATAAAGGTCCGGCGCAAAGACGGTGAAGCCCGCATCCCTGATCCATTCCGCCAGCCGCCAGAATTCAGGGACCATGCCGGGGAGTTCGTGCATCAGGAGGACGCCCGGCCCCTCGCCTGCCTTGTAGACAGGATGAGAAATATCTGAGTTCTCAAACAGGAACTTGTCCGTAAACGGTTGATATTGCTCGTCGACGCTCTGCGTGTCTTCAGATTGGGCCTGCGTGCTCTGGCTCATCATGCTGCTGCCTGCCGCAAGCCCAGAGGCTATGGCCTGTCGGCGGGTGACATTCGGTGTCTTGTCACCCGAATGCGTCATCAGCTCTGGCTTTCTTCGGCGATGCTTTCAGCCACCGGGAAGGCCTGAAGCATGGTCATGACCTCGCCTTCGTAATTGGCGGGCACCGGCACGCGGCCGATGATCCAGGCGTAGAGGTCCTGGTCCGGGACATCCAGCAGGCCTTCGAACTCCCTCACCTGCCCATCGGTCATGGTGGCGAGGTTCTGTTTGGCGAAGCGGCCGATGACGATGTCGGCTTCCTTGAAGCCGCGATGCATGGCGCGATAGAGGAGCTGCTTTCGATGCGGGTCTGTCAGTGGTGTCTCGGTCATGACGCCTATGTAGGCCGATCTGTGGAAAAGGTCATCACCGCAATGTACTTGGCGAGCGGCGCAAATTATCGCTATTTGTTCTCATGCGTCCGGAGAGCCTCAATCCCCTGTTTGCCGATGTAACGAGCCTTGCCGGTGTCGGGCCGAAGGTCGCGGCGCTGATCGGCAAGGTGGCGGGGCCGCGTGTGATCGACGTGATGCTGACCCTGCCGTCCGGCGTCATCGACCGCTCCTATCGCCCGCAGATCATGACCGCTGACGAAGGCCGGCTGGTGACGCTGACGGTGAGCGTCGAGAAGCATACCCCTCCACCAAAGGGCCGCCAGCGCCTGCCCTACAAGGTGCTGTGCTCCGACGAGACTGGCTATGTGACGCTCGTCTTCTTCCATGCCCGTCCGGATTACCTGATGCGGGTGCTGCCTGAGGGCGAAAGGCGTATCGTCTCCGGCCGGGTCGAGCGCTATGGCGCCGCGCTGCAGATGACCCATCCGGATTATATCGTCGATCCGGGAAAGGCCGACGAGATGCCGCTGATCGAGCCGGTCTATCCGCTGACCGAAGGGCTTGCCGCTAAGACCATGCGCAAGGCGGCACAGGAAGCTGCGAGCCGGGCGCCAGCCCTGCCCGACTGGATGCGCGGCGACATCATGATTACCGAGAAATGGCCGGGCTGGCAGGAGGCAATCCAGGCCGCCCATGCGCCGGAAAGCGATCTCGACCTCAATCCGCAATCGATCACCCGCCAGCGGCTCGCTTATGACGAATTGCTGGCGAATCAGCTCGCCCTCGCCCTGATCCGACGGCAGCGCCGCAAGACAGCGGGCAAGTCTCGCGAGGGCGACGGACACCTGCGCAACGAGGTCGCCAAAGCGCTGCCCTTCCGCCTGACCGGCGACCAGACCCGGGCGCTCGACGATATCCTCTCGGACATGGGCGCATCGCACCGCATGGTGCGGCTACTGCAAGGCGATGTCGGCTCTGGCAAAACGGTGGTCGCTTTGATGGCGATACTGGCGGCGATAGAGAGCGGCTCGCAGGCGGTGATGATGGCGCCGACGGAGATCCTGGCGCGGCAGCATTTCGCCTCGATCGAGCCATTGCTGAAGGACACCAACATCACGGTCGAGATGTTCACGGGCCGTGACAAGGGACAGCAGCGGGCGGCAAAATTGTCAGGACTGGCAAAGGGTTATATCAATATCCTCATTGGCACCCACGCCGTTTTTTCCGATGATGTCGTCTATGATGATCTGGGTCTCGTTATCATCGACGAACAGCATCGCTTCGGCGTGCACCAGCGGGTCGCGCTGCAGGACAAGGGGCGACGGGCCGATGTGCTGGTGATGACGGCAACGCCGATCCCGCGCACACTGGCCCTGACGACCTATGGCGACATGGAGGTCAGCCAGATCAAGGAAAAGCCGCCGGGCCGAAAGCCCGTCGACACCCGTGCCGTGCCGCTCGACAAGGTCGACCAGGTGATCGGTGCTGTTTCCCGGGCGGTGGAGAAAGGCGAACAGGTCTATTGGGTGTGCCCGCTGGTCGAGACCTCCGACATAATCGACCTGACCTCGGTCGAGGCGCGCTATGGCGAGTTGCTGCAGCATCTCGGTGATCGGGTCGGCCTTGTACACGGCAAAATGAAATCAGAAGAAAAAGATGCGGTGGTCGAGGCTTTCTACAACGGCACGATACGTGTCCTTGTCGCAACGACTGTGATCGAGGTCGGGGTGAATGCGCCGGCGGCCACGATCATGGTGATCGAACATGCAGAACGCTTCGGCCTTGCCCAGTTGCACCAACTCCGCGGCCGGGTCGGGCGTGGCGACAAGGCATCAACCTGCCTCCTCCTCTACAAGGCCGGCGAAGGCGGTCAGCTGGGTGAAACGGCAAAGGCGCGGCTGAATATATTGCGGGAAACCGAAGACGGATTCCTGATTGCCGAGGAAGATTTGCGCCTGCGCGGTGCAGGTGATGCGCTTGGGTCGGCGCAATCCGGATTCCCTGTTTTTCGGCTGGCTGATGTCGGCACCCATGCGCGGCTCTTGGACATGGCGCGGGACGATGCGAGCCTGGTCGTCGAGGAAGACCCCGACCTGAAGACGCCCCGTGGCGAGGCATTGCGCCACCTGCTTTATCTGTTCAGCCGCGATGACGCGGTAAAGTTGTTGAGGTCGGGATAAATGCCATAAATTGCCATCCATGGTTGACGAAGGGTAAATTTCGGCTCATCCTTCTACCTATAGTGGAGATGTGAGGGGCTTACACCATGCACGATATCAAAATCGATGACCTGCCGGTTCTGGAATTCGACGCTACCATGCCGGATACTGAATGGGGCCAGACTGTAACGGCATCCGTGACAGTCATCGTTGCCGGGCTGATTGCTATCTTCAGCTAAAATACCAGCCCGCATTTCCCACACAGTCAGAAAGATCGTACCGATGCCTGACAGGTATGCGGATCAGCATTTGTGCGCCCTGAAGCTTTCCGAACGGCGGGCTTTGGTAGCGGACAGTGTCGAAAAGACCGAAAATTTCTATCGAAATCATCCAACTTTCACGGACCTGGCCAAGGCCCTCGCGACGCTCAAGACGCCGCAGGAAATTCTTGGTGCGGTCGGTGAGTATATTACGGTCGACAGCCTGAAACCGCTGATCCGTCATGAGCTGCGCTCCTATCAGGCTGTGCCCTGGTACAACTCACCGGCACTGGCGCTGGACCACGGCGCAATTACCGGCTGGACGCTATTCAGCCATGCCAAGGTGCTTGTGACGCTGATCGTTATTGATGCCGTGGCTTTCAATGAGGCCATGGCTGCGAGCGGGATGCCTCCGACTATCCGCTTCGCCGCTGGCTATACCAGCCTCTCGATGTTGTCTGGCAAGGCACTTCATCTGGATGGCTACTCGGCCGCGGTGATCACAGACAAAACACCGGTCCATGCCGGACTGAAATGCAGCCCGGAGGGCGATAAGAGACTGACCCCGGGCGAGACACTTACATGCCGGGGCGGCAGCGAAGCGCTTGTCTATCGCCATGCCGAGAGCAGTGCGGTTCTCCTCCAGTCCTATTGCCGCAAGAAGACCGGCAGCGTGATGGCCGACTATGACAGCCGCACGCTGTCACTGAAGAAGATCGTTGCCGCCGACCAGCGCATAAACCGGCTTCAGGTGGTCAGCTCTCTTGCAAGGCTGTTCGCACACCCGGAGGCTGCAATAGCCCTGAAGGCCCTGACCGACCATCCCGAACACTATGTTCGCTGGCAGGCTGCGAGAGAGCTGACCGCCCTGTCTCCCGTGGAGGCCCTGCCCATCCTGACAAGCATGGCGGCAAGAGATCGCAATCCCGGGGTCAGGAATAATGCTGCCCGGACAATCGGCTACCTGTCCGAGAGGGGCATCCGTGCCGCTTGATCTACCTGCTGAAAGTCAGGAAATCATGAGTATCGAGGACCTCGCCGAATGGATGCGGGAGGAGCGGATCGACACAACCAGAATTGATTCCTTTGCGCAGGCAGCGACACCCCTTTACTGCCTCGCCAACAACCGTCGCTTCCTGGCCGACCTAGCCATCGAAGAATTGAAACAGGCCTATAGCGATACCGAAGCGGTTTATGCCTATACCGCCCAAGTGATGATACTGTACCGCACAACGGGATGGCAGGATAATTTTTTCATCCGGGCCAATATCTGGCCTGCCCTTACCGATCCGATCGTCAAGGCAACCGGCACAGGGCCATTCTTCTATCACCGTCCCCATGACCACAATTTCAATTTCCTGACCGTTGGCTATGAAGGCCCGGGCTATAGCAGCAACTATTACGAATATGATGCAGACAAGGTCGATGGATATCCCGGTGAGCACGTTCCGGGCCTGATATATTGCGGAACGACAAGCCTCAACCGGGGGCGCGTCATGCTCTATCGCGCAGGCGTCGATGTACATGACCAGCTGCCGCCGGACAGCTTGTCGATCAGCCTGAACATCGTGGAGAACACAGCCCGGACACGCATAACGGACCAGTATGCGTTTGATCTGGAAAAGGCCGTCATCACCCAGATCATCAATATCGCGCCGTCACCTGCGCTGTTCTCGGCAGCTCTCCTGCTCGACAGGGAAAATACGGAAGGCATTGTTCAGGACATCGCGGAAAACGCGGCCAGCGGCTATACGAGGTTCAACGCGATCAAGGCGCTCGCCAGCACAGCAAATGAATGTGGTGAGTACCGGGAAACCCTCAGTCGTGGCCTTGATGACAGGCACCGCATGGTGCGCGAATGGACGGCCCTGCACCTGGCGAGACTGGGCGCGGGATGAGACCCTATTCTTTTTCTTCTTTCCTGTTCTTTCGGCCAATATTGAAAGGCAGGCCACGCTTTGACTTTTCGCTCTCGCCGGAAGCCTTTGCCGCTGCCTCCTCCAGCTGTTCGATATAATCGTCAGGATCATAAGCCGGCGTGACGAGACCAGCCGAGAAGATCAGCTTGGCGCCATCTTCGACCGTCATGTCCAGAATGCGCAGGTCAGCTTGCGGTACGAATAGCAGGAAGCCGGATGTCGGGTTCGGTGTCGTCGGGATGAAGACGCTGACGAGATCTTCGCTGGCGTCACGCAGCTTGTAGGAGACCTCGCCCTTCGTCTTGGTAACGACAAATGCCAGGGCCCAAAGGCCGGGGCGCGGATATTCCAGAAGGGCGACTTCCTTGAAAGAGCGCTCCGACTGCTGCAGCGCCATCTCGAAGACGTTCTTGAAGAAGCCGTAGAGGTTGCGCACGCCCGGAATGGAATCGACGAGGCGCTCGCCGAAACTGATCAGCGATCGACCGATGAAGTTCTTGGCAAGTGCGCCCAGCAGGATGAGCGCAATCATTGCCATGATCAGGCCGAAGCCCGGCAGATATTCCAGGAACTGGGTCGGGGTGAACTGGCTCGGCAGGAACCCGCGGACGGTTTCATCGAGACTAGCAACCGGCCCGGTGATGAACAGCCAGATGAGCCAGAAGGTGATGCCGATCGGCGCACCTACAACGATCCCGGTCAGAAAGTTGTTGCGCATACGCGCAAAGAAGCCGGGCTTTTGCGCCTTCAGCAGGATCGAACTGTCATCTTTCTTCTTCGTCTCGGGCAATGGAAAAATCCCCTCAGATTGCCTTTGTGGCCTGCCCCGTCAGGTGGCCGCCTGAATTCGGTCACATACTATCGTTCCTATATAATGATTTTCTTGCCGTATCTGAGCCTTTTTGCGGCAGCCGGAGTAAATTCCTGTAATGTATAAAGAATTTTCCCATCTTTCCGGCGTTGTATTGTTGGGCATGAAGGAGACCTGTATCCTCGAGGTCTGCCAATGAGGTTTGCATGACGTTTCGCTGGATTGTCAGTTCGGTCTGCCTGGCCTTCGCCGTTGTCGTCGGCCTGGCGGCCTTTGCGTTGCAGGAAAATCTTGTCCTGTTCTTCCTGAACCCGAAAACACCCTACGAGACCTATGCGCCGCCGCCTGCGCCGGATTATGCCCTGGCTGACAACTGGGCAATGCTGCCTGATAATTCAGAGCGTGAAGGTGCTGAACAGGCGGCTGTCTTTTACATTCACAGCACGACATATGCGAGCCGGGAAGAATGGAACGCACCGGTTGATGATCCAGATGCTGGTGAGCTGACCCTCAAGACCGCGCTGCCCAATGAGGCTGGCCCATTTGCAGGGCTGGGCGATATTTACGCTCCCTATTACCGGCAGGCGACGCTCTATGCTTTCTTCACTTTCAAGCATCAGGGACGAGCGTCCCGCAAGCTCGCCTATGAAGACGTTGCGCGCGCCTTCGAGAACTTCCTGACACGTGTGGAGCCAGAGCGCCCTGTCTTCATCGTCGGCTATGGTCAGGGCGGGCTGCATGCCCAGCGCCTGTTGATGGATTATTTCCAGGATGACGAGGCCCTGCGCCGACGGCTCGCCGCTGCCTATCTGATCGATCAGGCAACACCGCTCGACCTCTTCAACTATGCCCTTGCCAATACGTCCGCCTGCGAAGGGTCTGAAGACGTGCGCTGCGTGATCTCATGGACAGCCTATTCGACACGGCTGGAAAAGGAGATGTGGCGCACCCGCAATCGCGAGCTTGGCTGGGACAGTAATGGCGACCTGCAGGCACCGGAAGACCGCGAGTTGCTGTGTACCAATCCGCTCAGCTGGCGGCCCGGCGATGGCGAGGTCAGCCGGGATCGGCATCTGGGTGCAGCATCGGCGACAGGCATGCCCTTCGGCGAACAGCCGGTGCTGGTCGAGAAAGCCGTGTCGGCAACCTGCAGGGACGGGATCGTTGTCGTGCCGATGCCATCGACCGGCTGGCTGAAACATCCGCGCTGGTTCGGGCGCCAATGGGCCCCGCTGAACTTCAACCTGTTCTACGAAGACATACGCCAGAACGCGACTGCGCGGCTTGCGGCGTTGCAGGCGATCCGGGCCGAAGAAGCGACCATGGCCCCGCCGATGATGGCCCCGGTCGATCTTGAGGTGTCGCCGATCAACAAGGTGCCCGACGTCGAATAACGATCCTGTGTGGTCACACTGGCCTCGTCGTTTACGCGGTCTATTTCTCCGGTCTGAGCTGAAAAAATCGCCGGGGATCAATGTCTTCCACTACTCCAGTCCTGTTCTGGTTCCGTCAGGACCTTCGCCTTGATGATAATCCTGCCCTGCGCGCGGCGATCGAGACCGGCCAGCCGGTCGTAACCGTCTTCGTTCTCGATGACGAAACGCCGGGTGACATGGCCTATGGCGGCGCATCACACTGGTGGCTGCATCGATCGCTGGATAGTCTTGGCAACCAGATCAAGGAGGCCGGGTCGAAACTGATCCTGCGCCGGGGCGACGCGAATGATGTCATTCCGAAACTGATCGATGATGTAGGCGCGAACCACGTCTTCTGGAATCGCCGCTATGCCAAGTGGCAGGTCGAGGCGGACAAGGCGCTGAAACAGTCGCTTGAAGATGACGATATCAAAGTGACGAGCTGTAATGGCCGCTTGCTCTACGAGCCATGGGACATCAAGACGAAATCAGGTGGACCTTATCGTGTTTTTACACCGTTCTGGAAAGCGCTGAAGGCCGAAGGCAAGGTGCGCGACACGGTGACCGGTATTCGCAAGATGGACGGTCCTTCGAGCTATCCCAAATCCGACAAACTGTCAGACTGGGGCCTGTTACCGACAAAGCCGAACTGGGCCAAAAGCTTCGAGGAAGTCTGGGAACCCGGCGAAAAAGGCGCGATGAACGCCCTGCGAGATTTCCTGGATGGCCCTGCCGACAGCTACAAGGATGACCGCAACCGGCCCGACAGGGACGGCACCAGTCGTCTCTCCCCTCATCTCCATTTTGGCGAGATAAGCCCGGTGCAGATATGGCATATCGTGCGCGACAAGATGAGCGCCGGCGACGTGCCTGATTCACAGGGCGATGTTTTCCTGTCCGAGGTCGCGTGGCGGGAATTCTCCTACTCGCTGATCTACCACAATCCCGACATGCACAAGAAAGAGCTGATGGAGAAGTTTCGCGACTTCCCGTGGAAGCAGAGCAAGAAGAAGCTGGAAGCCTGGCAGAAGGGCCAGACAGGCTATCCCATTGTCGATGCAGGTATGCGCCAACTGTGGCGCGAAGGCTGGATGCATAACCGCGTGCGCATGATCGTCGGCTCCTTCCTCGTCAAGCACCTGCTGCTCGACTGGCGCGAGGGCATGATGTGGTTCTGGGATACGCTGGTCGATGCCGACGAGGCAAATAACACGGCTTCGTGGCAATGGATCGCCGGCTGCGGTGCCGACGCCGCCCCCTATTTTAGAATCTTCAATCCGATGACCCAAGGCGAGAAGTTTGATCCCGATGGCGATTACGTCCGTAAATATGTCGAGGAGCTGAAAGATATGCCGGCCAAGCACATTCACACGCCGTGGGAAGCGCCCAAAGACGTCCTGAAAAAGGCTGGTGTCGAACTGGGCAAAACCTATCCGGAGCCGATCGTGGAACACAAGCAGGCGCGGCAGGATGCCCTCGATGCTTATCAAAGTATAAAATAGGCCCTAGAGTACACGCAAAAAGAGAGAAAGACAGGAAGCCATGACATTCGAGACCGCTGCATCGGCCATTGACCGGGCCCCGGATGCCAACGACAACGCGATGATCATCACGCCGGAAACGCGCGACGTGGCATTGCGCGGGACGCCGGTGTTTTTTCGCCTTATGGCCAATGTCTTCGACCGTCTGAGCTATGGCAGCATTGTATGCCACCTGCCCGATGGCCGCGTGGTGAAATTCGATTCCGGCAACCATTCCGAAGAGACGGCGACCTTCCTGATTCGCAATTATGCGGTCGCTCGGCGTTCCCTTTTGGGCGGCGCTATCGGTTTCTATGAAAGCTACGAGGCCGACCAGTGGGACTCCCCTGACCTCGCCCAGACGCTTTATGTCATGGCACAGAATGTAGACGGCATGCAGAAAGAGCTGGCGGCAAACCCTGTGGTGAGGACCGTCAATAATGTTCTTCATGCGGTCAACAAGAACACGAAAGAAGGCTCCAAACGCAACATCATGGCCCATTACGATTTGGGCAATGCGTTCTACGAGAAATGGCTCGACCCGAGCATGACTTATTCGTCGGCATTGTATTCGCAGCCGGACCAGCCGCTGGATCAGGCGCAGACGGAGAAATATGCCGCCCTCGCCCGCAAGATCGATCTGAAGACGAACGAGACGGTGCTGGAAATCGGGTCTGGCTGGGGTGGCTTTGCCGAGTTCGCTGCTCGCGAAGTCGGCGCGCGCGTGACCGGTGTGACCATCTCGCCTGAGCAGTATAATTACGCCTGTGAACGCATGCAGCGCGAAGGTCTGAACGACAAGGTCGAAATCCGCCTGCAGGACTATCGTGACGTGAAAGGCTCTTTCGACAAGATCGCCTCCATCGAGATGTTCGAGGCTGTTGGCAAGGAGTACTGGCCGACCTATTTCGGCAAGGTTCGCGAAAACCTGAAACACGGTGGGCTTGCCGGACTACAGGTTATCACTATTGCAGATCATCTGTACCCGTATTATGAAAAGGCCGCGGACTTCATACAGCGATACGTCTTTCCCGGCGGCATGCTGCCAAGCCCACAGATCATGGCCGAGCAGAGCCGCAAGGCCGGGCTGTCGCTGGTAGATACCCATTCCTTCGGTCAGGATTATGCCCAGACCCTGAAGACATGGCATGAAAGCTTCCTGCATGCCTGGGACGATATTCAGGCTATCGGCTTCGACGACCGTTTCAAGAAGCTATGGCGCTACTACCTCGCCTATTGCGAAGCCGGGTTCCGGGCCGGGACGACTGATGTGAGCCATTATACCCTCGCTCGCGCCTGATCATAGCGTGTCGAGGAATTTCTTCGCTGAGTCACGGATCGCCTTCATCTCATCCTTGTCCTTGCGGTCGAGGTTCTTGAAGACGAGGCCCATCCGTCCGTTATTGCGCAGCTTCTTCTCGTTGCGGTCGAGAAAATCCCAGTACAGATAGCTGAACGGACAGGCATCATCGCCGGTCTTCTTCGAGACCGAGTATCTGCAAGACTTGCAGTAGTTCGACATGCGATTGATGTATGCGCCGGATGAGGCATAGGGCTTGGACCCCATCATGCCGCCATCGGCGAAGATCGCCATGCCATGGGTATTGGGCAGCTGCACCCATTCATAGGCATCGGCATAGACGATGAGGTACCACTCATTGATCTCCTTCGGCTTGATGCCTGCGAGGAGGGCAAAATTGCCGGTGACCATCAGCCGCTGGATATGGTGCGCGTATGCATGATCATGGGTGTTGCGCACAACTTCCGATATGCAGTGCATATCCGTCTCGCCGGTCCAGTAGAAATCAGGCAGCTTGCGCCGGGCATTCAGATAGTTCGTCTGCGCATAATCCGGCATTTTCAGCCAGTAGAGGCCCCGCACATATTCCCGCCAACCGATGATCTGGCGGATGAAACCTTCAACGGCATTCAGCGGCGCATGGCCTTCCTTGTAGGCCTCTTCCGCGGCCTCGCATATTTCCATCGGCAGCAGGAGGCCGGCGTTGAGATAGGCTGAAACGAGCGAATGGTTGAGGTAATCCTCCCCCGTCGCCATCGCATCCTGATAGGCGCCAAAATCTGGCAGGCAGGTTTCGATAAAGCTGTCGAGCTGGCGCAATGCCTGATCGCGTGTCACACCATACTGGAAATCTTCAAGCGAGCCGAAATGATCGCTGAAACGGTCTTCGACAAGCTTCAGCACTTCCTTCGTTACACCGTCGTGCCGGACCGACTTGCGGTCGGGAGCCTTATAGCCCTTAGGCAAGCTCTTGCGATTCTCGCTGTCGAAATTCCACTCCCCGCCTTCAGGGTCGTCGCCATTCATGAGCAGGCCAGTCTTGCGGCGCATCTCGCGATAAAAGAATTCCATGCGCAGGCTCTTGCGGTCCTCTGCCCAGTCACGGAATTCCTTCAGTGTCGAAACGAAACGGTCATCCTCACGGATGTCGACAGGCAGGCCCAGCTTTTCTTCCCAGTGCTTGATATCCGACGCCAGCCGCCACTCGCCGCATTCGGTCGTCACGATCCCGTCGGCATCGAAATCCTCCAGCGCGCGCTTGACCTCGCCGAACAGAGAGCCGGTATTGTCCTCATCGTCCAGTTTGACGTAGCAGACATTGTAACCGTCATCTTCCAGCTGGGCCGCGAAGTGACGCATGGCAGAGAACAGGAAGGCGATCTTCTGCTTGTGATGGCGCACATAGGTCGCTTCGTCCCAGACCTCCGCCATCAGGATCAGGTCGCCCTCTACCACGTCAGACAGGCTGGAAATCTTCGTATTCAACTGATCACCGAGGATCAGGCGCAGTTTAGCCATCGGGTTAGCCCTCCTGCGCATCAACATAGAATTCCTCGATAATCCGGCGAGCATGTTTGCTTGAAGCGACGGGTGACGAGGTCTACTTTCATCGGACAGGAGTAAGACAGATGACAATTCTAGACTCGGTGCTCGGCGCCATCGGCAATACGCCGCTCATCAAGCTGAAACGCGCTTCCGAAGAGACCGGCTGCACTATCCTTGGCAAGGCAGAGTTCCTCAATCCTGGCCAGTCTGTGAAAGACCGCGCGGCGCTCGGCATCATTCGTGACGCAGAGGCGAAGGGCGTGCTCAAACCAGGCGGCATGATTGTGGAAGGCACAGCCGGCAATACCGGGATCGGGCTGTGCATGGTCGGCGCGGCACTTGGCTACAAGGTCCGCATCGTCATGCCGCGCACCCAGAGCGAGGAGAAAAAACAGGCCGTGCGCCTGCTCGGCGGGGAGCTGATCGAAGTCGATGCCGTGCCTTACGCCGACCAGAACAATTACGTCCATTACTCCCGCAGGCTGGCCGAAGAGGCTGCCAAGACCCATCCGCAGGGGGCAATCTGGGCAAACCAGTTCGATAATATCGCCAATCGTGAGATTCACCGGAAAACCACAGGCGAGGAAATCTGGACACAGACGGATGGCAAGGTCGATGGTTTTACCTGCGCGGTCGGCTCCGGCGGCACGCTTGGCGGTGTCAGCCAGGCACTGAAAGCGCACAACAAGGATGTAAAGATTGCGCTGACCGACCCGTTCGGCGCGAAACTCTATAGCTGGGTCAAGACCGGCGAGCTGGAAAGCGAGGGCGGCTCGATCACCGAGGGCATCGGCCAGGGTCGTGTCACCGCCAATCTGGAAGATGTGGAAATCGACGAGGCCTATCGCGCCAGTGACGAGGAAGCGTTGCAGATTCTTTATCGCCTGATCGAGGAAGAAGGCATGTGCCTTGGCGGCTCGGCCGGGATCAATATTGCCGGCGCGGTGAAACAGGCAAAGGATATGGGCCCGGGGCATACGATCGTCACGGTGCTGTGCGACTATGGCAACCGCTACCAATCCACGCTATACAATCCGGACTATCTGAAGTCGAAAGGCCTGCCGACGCCGCCTTGGACGAGATAAGGTGACGCGCCGGGGAAACGCATAAAGTGGACGCACTCAATACCAATAGTGAAACGCTCAGTGTCCAGATCACCTATCTGCGGCAACAGCAGCGCCCAGCCCGGCAGGCGCCGCCACGCCCGCTGGGGATTACGGCGCTGATGCGGGCTGAAGAGCCGCCGGTCCATTTCTATCGTTACCTGTTCAACCGCGTTGGTGAGCCGCATAAATGGGTAAGCCGGCGCTACATGTCAGACACCCGCCTCGCTGCCATCGTTAGCGATCCGGACGTCTATATCTATGTACCCTACTACAAGGGCGTGCCATGCGGGTTCGGCGAGATCGATGCTCGCCCGTCTGAACATCCGAAAGGCGATGTTGAAATCAAGTTTCTCGGCCTGATGCCGGAGGTACACCGCCTCGGCATCGGCCGGTGGTTCTTTCATAATATTGTCGATCTTGCCTGGTCGTTGAACCCGCGCGAGGTGCTGATCGAGACGTGTACGGCAGACCATCCCGCCGCCCTGCCCCTGTACCAGAAATTCGGTTTCACGCCGTATAGTACAGGGCGTGGCGTGATCGAGTGGCGTGGCTGATGGCAGACGGCAAGAAGAAGGATGAAGCGACGCGGCTTGTATCCAGTGGCAGGCCAAAAGAGCGCCCGTCCCATCCGGTGACACATCCGCCAGAGCGTGCCTCGACTATCCTGTTTCCGACCTATGAGGACTTCACCGCGACCGAGCGGGAATTCTTCTATGGTCGTTTCGGCACCCGCACCCACAGGGCGTTCGAAGCCTCGATCGGCGAGCTGGAAGCCGCCGAACATGTCTATCTAGCGCCGTCCGGCCTCGCGGCGGTGACGCTCTCCCTTCTCGCCTTCGCTCAACCCGGCAGCCATATCCTCGTCACCGACAGCGCCTATGACCCTGTCCGCGGTTATTGCGACCGGTTCCTGAAGCGCATGCAGGTCGAGACGGAATATTATGATCCGCATATCGGCAGCGATATTGCCGGGCTGATCCGTGAGAACACGGCGGCGATCCTTGCCGAAAGCCCTGGCTCGCTGACATTTGAAATTCAGGACATTCCCGCACTCGGCTCTGCCGCAAAGCAGGCAGGCGTGCCCCTACTCGTCGACAATACCTGGTCCGCCGGCGTCTATTTCAAGCCGCTCGATCATGGTGCAACGGTCAGCATTCAGGCAGCAACGAAATATATCGGCGGGCATTCGGATTGCCTGCTCGGTACTATTGCCATGAATGATCCGTCGGCGGAGCGTAAGGTTGCCAATTGCCTGCGCCAGATCGGATCGAACGTATCCGCTGATGATGTCTGGCTTGCCCATCGGGGACTGAGAACACTGGCCGCACGCCTGCCCGTGCATCAGTCAAATGGCATCGCCCTTGCCCGCTGGCTGGAAGCGCGCGACGATGTTGTCTGCGTCCTGCATCCGGCGCTGGAGAGCCATCCGGATCATGAGCTGTGGAAGCGCGATTTCACCGGTGCCACCGGTCTTTTCGGGTTCGAGCTGCCGCCTTGTTCGGACAAACAACTCACCGCCTTCTGCAATGCCCTGGAGCATTTCGGCATGGGCTATAGCTGGGGCGGTTTCGAGAGCCTGTGCATCCCCGTGCCGGTTCACAAATACCGCACGGTCTCGCCCCGGCCAGAGCCCGGCCCCGAAAGAGGACCGCTGATGCGTATTCACGCTGGCCTTGAATCCGCCGATGACCTTATAATGGATCTGGAACAGGCATTTGCAGCTTTTGACGCTGCAGGAAAACAAGGATGATCTTCATGCGGTACATGTTGGTATTGATAATTGCCGGTCTTGCCATGTCATCCTGCACGACGCCGGTGCCTGAAAAGGCGACCGAGAAGACCTATCCCTATCTGCTCGTTGTCACGGTGCCCAGCGGCGCCACGCTGACCTTTACCGGTGGCGATACGTGCGAGACACCCTGCCCGGTCAATGTCACGTTCCAGATGAAGATGACCATCGCCAAGGCCGGCTATAAGCCCATCACCTATACGCTGTATGGGAACAATCCGGGCGAGCTGCTGGTCGAGCTGGAACTGGTCGCACCGACCACCAGTGTCGAGGAAGGCGCCCTGCCTGATCTCTAGAATTTCTATAAGGTCACGATGTTGTTTTCGAACAGCAATAGATAAAACACGCCGCCCCAGAACAGCAGTTCGAGAAGTTGTGCCAGCAGGTAGGATTTGCTGTCAAACACGATCCTTGCCTGAGGGTCCAGATCAGACTGCCGCCCCGCCGTGTAAAACAGCTTGTCGCGATAATGTCTCGCCCTCGATACATAGGCATAGGTGGGCTGCTGGAACGTCCTGACTATCAGGACCAACGGACCGAGGGCCAGCAGGAATACTGTCTGGAACAAGATGTCCGGTATGCTGCGCAAGTTGGCATCCACAGCGCTCTGATGATCCCGGCTCGCGGCCAGAACCCGTCGGTCGGCGTGTAGTTGGTATTTCAGGAACAGGGCACCGAACGCGATCCAGATCATCAAGACCATGGCAGCGATACCGCTCGTGCTGCTTGTGAGGCTGTGGCTTTCGATCAGCCCGGCGACGTCTCGGATGAACGGCCAGTCGCGAAGCTCAAGCGGCAGCCATAGCTGGGCCAGCAAAAGGGCGAGCACCGGCAAGGCCAGGCCAAGAACGGCTGTCAGCAAATTGGCAAGCGAAAGCAAAAACACAGTGGCGATGCGAAACAGTAGCATCGAGACAATTCCTCATAACTGACAGGCAAGGCGCCCAAGCCCATTCCTGCCTCCCCAGCCATACAAAACCACAGAAAATGCCGCAATGCACCATCTGGCGCGATTTTATTTCATGAGCAAAATAAGGTTTCGCATCGATATTTTTCTTCGCACACCTGTCTTCACTGACGTGTTGTTTTGCTTGAAATTCGAGAACAATCCCTATAGGCAGTGGTCGCTCCGGTGACAGTGTTTCTTTATGCTTCATCGGTGCAGCTAACATATTGATTTCGTTGAGACGGGGCGTAGCGCAGCCTGGTAGCGCATCTGTTTTGGGAACAGAGGGTCGCAAGTTCGAATCTTGCCGCCCCGACCATCGAAGCCAATATGGCAGGATACTGCAATCAAGAGGGTTTTATGTTCGCGCGCATCTATCAACCGGCAAAGACCGCCATGCAGTCCGGCAAGGGCAAGACCAGAAGCTGGGTCCTGGAGTTCGAACAAAGCGCCGCGCGCCGTGTCGATCCCCTGATGGGCTGGATCTCGTCCGATGACATGAAATCCAATCAGGTCCGCCTTAAATTCGACAGCAAGGAAGCCGCTGTCGCCTATGCGACAGAGCATGGCATCCCTCACAAGGTTTCAGAGCCCCATGGCGGCAAGCCTGTCATCAAGGCCTATTCCGACAATTTCAGCGCCCGTCGCCGCAAGCCCTGGACACATTGATCCGGGCTTATCCATCGTTCGCGCTGGTCAAGCATGACCGGTTTGCGCCATAACCATTTTCAACGGCCCCGTAGCTCAGCTGGATAGAGCGCCTGACTTCTAATCAGATGGTCGCACGTTCGAATCGTGCCGGGGTCGCCATTTCTTTAATGATTTCAATTCCTTACGGATCGCAATTATTGTTGCGGTTTCTGTTTCTATCTATATCCGCACTATATCCGTACTTTGTGCAAACCCTCTCGTTGCGCCATTGTTGAATTTGAGGCTTCATGAGTTCGGAACTGTGAAAAAAATGGAGAAAATCAGCCATGACAAAAAGCGACCTGGATGGCGCAACATTAGTCTACTCACCCCCTCGTGCTGGACTGCCTTATCTGGTTGTTACTTTTGAAGGACGCTTTGGCACGCAAGTCACGCAATGCAAAACTCAGAAAGAGGCTGAGGAAACCGCTGCGCAGACCATCGAATCTCACAGGCTTCTACGAGAGAGATTGGGATAAAACCAACCCCACCCCCACCGGGCAAGCCACACGGTTCGCACCCTCGCGTTCTCGCTGTGGCGTCTAAACGGGTTCCGAGGAATGCCGCTGCAAAGGCGACCGGAGCTACGGGCTTATCATGGTAGGCAGCAACCCTGCCCGGCTTTTTAGGGCTATCTCTCGCCAGATCCAGTTGGCGAGGTTCCAAGAGGTGCGAAATTGAGGGGTTGGATATAGGAATCGCCATCGGGGATCGGTGACTCACCTTCCCGCCGCCGGATATCGTTCGGCGAGAACACCCCGATTTCGCGCGCCAATCGGTAGGCATTGAACCGGGCCTGCAGGTCGCCTCGCAACAGCCCATCCAGGTCATGGGCAAGGAACAGCCCTTCCCGCCGGTCGGTATCGCTCATCAGATCGCGCATCAAGGCTGCCTCGACTCTCGAGGCGAGCGGGCCTATGCACCTTGCTACCAGTTGCCGCGATTCCTCAACCGCCGTGCCATAGGTGACGGCATTTGAGACACCGGCAACGGCGGGCGGAACCGCGAAAATCCTGCAAACATCTTCATGAGATAGCTGGCGGGATTGCAGCAATTGGGCATCCGCCGGGGAAAACGACCATGGCTCGAGTTTCATGCCTTCCTCGAGTACAAGCATGCGCCCGGCGCGAAGCGTGCCGCCGGCCTGGGCTTGAAGGGAATCGCTCACATTCACTCGTGCTTTGTCGGATAGCTTGCCCGGATGAGAGGCAACCGCCGATGGCTTCAATGAATTGACCATCAGGGATTGGCTCATTTGCACTTGCGCCATGGCAAGGGCGAGTGAGCCGCGCGCCACATAGAGCGGCGAGCGCCCCAGCTTGCCATCATTCGACGCAGCGCGAACATGCAGCACCTCGCCGCTTCCCTCGAGAAGCACGGCAACCCGCCGGGGTGACTCAGAGAACTTGTAGCGCAGTCGCCCGCTTTGCAGTTCCTCGATCGCAACATTGCCTGGCGGCGATGGCCAGACCGCCGCAACATCGCCGTTGCGCTCTCGGTCGATGCGCGCAAAGCCATTCCCGGCAAGATCGAGCGAGCGAACCAGCATTTCGCGGCCTTCAAAGGCGGTCTGGCGTGGGTTCATTTCCTCATTAAGCAGGATCGTCAACGGATGATCCTCGATACGTTCGCGCCCGCCATCCGGCAATCGCCGATAGACGTGCAGCGGCACGCTTGCGGTCAGTTCAGCCCGCAAGGCAACACAGAATGTGGCAACGCTCAAATTGCTTAGAACGGCATCGGCTCCGACATGCGGCAATGCGGCGGGCCGATCCCAAGAGAACAGGCGGGCATCCAGGTCATAGGCCCCAAGCGACCGTGCCTCGCTATCGGCGGGATCGAACAAGTCGGCAATTCGGCGCAGCAAGCCCATTCCATTCTCCTACATGAATTCAACGCGCAGGCGCGTAAACAGCGCAGCCTGGGAGTGATCGGCTTTTGATCGTGCGGATACGGACGTTCCGGCATAGGCGGGCCATGAAACCACTGCCGAAATCTCGCGCAGATCAACCTCGACCAGTTCGCGCACCTTGCCCTGCCAGCGCTCGCCGCCCGGCGGGATCAAGAAGCCGAAAGACGCGCCGCCAAGATCGCCACGATCAGCGAGCGCAAGCACGTCCCGCGCAACCGCCGTATCCGGTAACGTGATTTCGAAGGCAAGGCCCCTTTCATCCTCTCTCAATCTCAGAGAGCCGGTTTTAGTACGTCCGAGAAGCCGACCCGGATCATGGTCGACAAGGCCAAGAATATCGCGCCCGGATGAAAGGCTTTTCGCAAAAGCGCCCCGGCGCACGATTTCCCGCACATTGCCGATCATCGCCTCTTGATCGAACACGCTGGCATAGCCGACAAGCCGTCTGCTTGTGCCCACACCCGCCAAGCGGCATTCGCTCGCGATTCGGTGTTCCAGATTGGTTTCCATACGATGTTTCTCCAGGTCGTGCCGACCGGGGTGAAAGCGCTGAAACGCCCCGGTCGGCACTGCTATCCGGTTCGCCGAAAGGAAACGAACCGGCTATCGGGATCAGGCGGCGGGAACGTCCGTTGCACCTGCGAAGCTTTCGACATGGCGCAACACCACATCCGCCGTCATCAGGCCGCGCACCTGGATATTGCCTTTTGCGAACGGTGTCGCCGCATAGGGGTTTGCGAGGATATCAATGCCGGTCCATGCGCCGACAATGAGGCTCGACCAATCGCCGAAAATTACACTGCCGGTCGGTGGCGAGCCGACCAATGGCAGGCCCGTCGAAGACATTGCCTGATAGCCCGCTAGTTCGGTCGGGCTATCCATGATGAACCCTGCCCCTGCATCGCCGGAAACTTTCGTCGTGCCTCGCAGCGTGGCAACTGCCGTGGGGTTCACCGCCCATCCAAGGCGGCCCATTGCAGCATTTGCAACTTCGACCGATTTCACGAGATTAAGCACCTCTTGCCAGCTCGGGGTCGCGAGCGTGCCCGGCGTAATCTGGTCAAGCACGCCGGAAGGCTCGTTTGCGCCGCCGCCGACTAAGGCCGCACCGTCAAGAGCAACCGCGAGGGCATTGGAGAAATCGCGCCGGGCAAGGTCTTCGACGTCCGGGGAACTTTGCAGCACGAAATTGCGGGAGAACTCGGTCAGGCAGCCTACCGTTTTAGGGGTGAGCTGGCGTTTATTCACGTCGATATCCGCCGGGGTAAGTGCCGCATCATCGGCAATCCAGCTACCGGATTGTCCGGTATCGATTGCCGGGATGCTCACCGGCCCGCCTTCCAGGCCGTTGAGAACGGTCGCGCCAAGGCCGGTTGTGATCATATTCGAGCGCAGGGCATCAATCAGCATGTCCGGGCGGCCCTGCTCAAAGATCGATCCCGATCCGCCCCCGGCGGCAGTCGTAACGCGCGTTTCGAACCCTCGCCGATTGCGAACCTGCAGCACTTGCGTTGGGACAAGAATGCCATTCGGCTTGCGCCCCGACCGGCGAGCCAACTCGGCAGAAACCTCGCGTTCGCGCCCGAAATCCCCGTCCAGGCCAGCCGAACAGGCGATGGCTCGCAACAGGCTTACTTGCGAAGCCTCGCGCTCAAATTCCCCGCCGCCGTTTTCCAGCGGTTCGGCTTGGGCCTGGCGGTCGAATTCGTCAAGCATGGCCTGATTGCGGATACGAACGTCGAGCGCCTCGCATTCGGTGCGGATTTCATCCAGCCGCGTTTGTTCATTGCCTTCCGGCGCACGTCCCGCCTTCTCGGCAGTATCGATGAGTCCGCGTGCCTCGCGTGTCAGGGCATCGCGCTTTTTTAATAGATCACTGAGTTTCATTGTCTTTCCTTCCAAGGGAGCGCGCGCCATCTCGGCGGGCTGGTTAATGTGGGCGGGTCCATCTGGGGGATCGGGCCATCTCTCGACGCTCGTTAGCGCGCCGCCCTGTTCGCGCAATCAGTGTACGGTCGGTCTTTCCCTCCCGTTGAATTCCGCAAAAACCTCTCTCATTTCAATCATGCATTTCGCGAATTTATCGCACCATCGCTCTGTGGCAGATGCAGGTTGCGGCCATGCCTGCGCCTCGCTGGCCAGACACTCGACACGAAAGCACCATGCCTGGGCGAGTTGAAATGCACCTTTCATCCGCGCGGACCGGTCGACAAACTGCTTGTCAGGCAAGGTGGCAGCGATTTCCTCGAGCGCATGGACTGCCCTGTCATGCGCCTCTTGGTAGCGGCCAAGATAGGGCTCAGGCAGGTTTTCGTAGTTGCTGAAATCGACCCCGCTCATATCGCCATCCCAAAAAAAAGTTTTCGGAATTTCGCGCGCACTTCCGCTGTGTGGGGCGCCGGTTTGTAAAATGGCCCACTGGAGTTTTTGACCCCGCCCCCGGTTGCAGGCCGATAGGTGGGGTCGCCACCAAGACCGGTGCTTGCTCGAGCGGCGGTCGGGCGGCGACCCGGCCCGCAACACCTTGGGCGGCGGCAGGCAACAGATTCGATATGATGAATATGCTCGAGCATGATGCAGTGAGCATGGCAGGACAGTCATCGAGTACAAAAAGGATAATTGGTTTGCGAAAAAAGCGAGGTATTTGTCCTTTGTGTGTAGAACTTAGGGCAGTTAGGGCAAGTACAGGGCAGGTTTTAGGGCAGGTTTGAATTGCATTAAGACTTTGATATGAATGGGTTTTGTTCAATCTAGGGCAGTTAGGGCAGGTTTTTATGACTAACAACCTCGCGCGAGGGACGGTTTTTTCTTATTCCAAAAGATAGCGCCAATGCCTCGCAAGCTCGCATGGCTCGCAAAAGCGCCATAAAACATTGTAATTGCATGACATTTTAGTTGCGAGGATGATGCGAGGATGCTCGCCACCCTCGCAACTGGAAAGCCTATATCGGCTTGCTCTGCCGTTGATAGTTCAGGCGAAGGCCTTTGAAGCCTCTTTCACCGTTTGACTTGAATGGCTCAAAACCAGCCGCCTCGAGGCGTTCATATAGCTGGCGTGCGCTACCTTCGCGCTCGCCATTTGCGGTTGCCCATTTACGCCAATCCGACCATAGCGCAGCCCTCGAAACGCGAACATTCGGCTCGCGGGCGCACCTGTCGGAGATCCAAGACATAACCGGTGAACTGCGCTCGAGATAATCCGTACTCGCTCTTTTAACAGCATCAGGGGGTTGCAACCCTCCGGCCTGCCAGGCACGGCACCCTTCTATGATCCAATCCAATATCGCTGGAGCCTCTGCCATGAGCTTGCTCTCAAACTGGCGGTCGCGGGAAGCGTTTGGAATGGTCGCATTAAAGGGGATCAAATGCATACGTCGCCTGATAGCTTGGTTTATCGTCCCCAGCTCCGGCCTATGGTTTCCGCTGAATATCAGTTTGCACTGGGGATAAAAATCAAAGGGATCACATCGCATGAAACGGGCTGAAAGGCGGTCCCCGCCGGTGATTTGCTGCAATCGACCGGTATCCCATTGAGAGCCTTCCCGAATCTCCGATGCCATGACTAGCCGCGCGCCTTGAAGGCGGGCTAGATCGGTCGGGTGGCGCTCCCCATGGCCAGCCATGAAGATTTCCGCAGGGGTCGCAATCGCATAATCATGAAGAATTCTCGCCAATGTATTGATGAAGGTTGACTTGCCATTGGCTCCAGAGCCGTAGATGAAAAACAGGGCATGCTCTTCAGTCGATCCGGTCAAGACATATCCAGCAACCCGCTGAAGATATGCGACGAGTTCGGCATCCCCGCCGCTCCACTCATCTAATGCTCGCCGCCAAAGCGGGCAATCGGTTTTGCCCCGCGCGGGGCCGTGTGAAGTGATCCTTGTCTGATGCTGATCCTGAGTATGGCAGGCCATCTCACCATTGCGCAGGTTTATGATCCCGCCTGGCGTGTTCAAAACCCATGGATTCGCATCTAGCTGACCCGGTAGCATCGCAACGCGCCTATCAGCCCGAGCGATCCGTTCAACCGCCACTCGTGTTGCCGCGCTCGTGATCTTGGTCATGATGCGGCGTTCGCCGGTAAAAAAATCGATGGCGATTTCGTTAAGCAGGTCACCGAACAACGCCTTGATCCGCAGAGAGCGATCACGCTCCCAAACTTGGCCGGTCCATATCAGCCAACTGTTCCATTCGTTGATGAATAAGAGATCGGGATGCCTGCTGATGAACTCGTTGGCAAGCCAAGGTTCGGAATCTTTAGGCAAGTGAAGAATGTCGGGATCACAACCTCGGTCGCGCGCGATTTGCCTATAATCATGCAACTGATCCGATGTGAAGCCTTCAGCGCAACCCGGCCTGATTCCCGCTTTCCGCAAAACCTGGGAAGCTCGAATAAGTGACGCACGGTTTTGCACCTGATAGTCGGAGTACTCGCGCCCATTGGCTGGCATTACCCCCGCCATGCGCAGGGCTTTCTCGACCTTCGCACCCTCGCGTTTGAACCTGTCAATCATCACGCGCGCACCGCCCGCATGGCATGCCACATGTAGGCAAGCCTATTGTCTGCGGGCCTTCCGGCGACCTGGGTAAGTTTCGTGGGATTCGATCCAGGACCGCACACTCGCGATTCTGAATACCAGCTGTCCACCTATGCGGGTGTGCGGAATACCGCCAGCCTTTCGCATCCAACGACCTATTGTGCGTTCGGTAACGCCAAGCTCGGCAGCGAGTTGCCGCTTTGTGAGGTAGTCTGACAACAGGGACGATTCGGTGTTCATGTCGGTACTCCACAGAGAAATTTCTTGACATGATAGGAAGATGTATGACCGTCACCCGGCCTGCAAAAGGATATTTTGGGCTTGGTTGAGGCCTGCTAAATTACCTTAGAATTTAGCTACTTCTTTCTGGTATTCGCTGTTTTCACAGCCCATGAATTCGCACTTGCTTCAATACCGAGTGCGCAGAACACCTCACCAAGAAAGTCTCTATAAGGACCGTTTGTGTATTCTCTCTTTTTTGGGTCAGGATCGGCATGCCATGTTGGGGCTTTTGCTTTTTCCCCCGTCAATTCCTCGAAAAGCAGTCTCACCGCCTCGGCCACAAGCCGTTCGCGAGGCTTGTAACCTTCAGCCGTAGGCGGGGGGATTGCTCCCATTTCAAGTCGGTCCCGAACCTCTTGTGCAAGTCGCAACGTGTCCCGAAGATGTTGGATATGTGGCCACTGCTCGCTGGCGAGTAACGAAAATCGCCCCGCATCTCCCAATTCATTTTGCAAAATCACCCGCAATTCTTCATTGAGCGCATTGCAGAGTTTTTCGGCCTGTTTGTGGGGCGCTTTTATGCTCTTCCTAAAACCTGGACTAATCTCTTTAATGATCCGGCCTTGGCAATCGATGGTTATCAGTGCTTCAGCCGCTTCCGCCATGTCAGAGGCGGTCATGGTGCCTGATGAACCGGCAAATCTCTTGAATATCTTGATGAGATTTTCGCGAACTTCCTTGCTCATTCCCGCCCCTTCCCGAACGGTACGACCTCAGCCGATTGTTCGCCAGACGGCATGATGGACGCGGCGGCTCTTTCGGTTGCGGCGCGAAGCGGATCATCGAATAGGTGCGCGTATCGGTGCGTAGTGCCCGGTTGGGTGTGACCCAAAAGCGCGCCGATCACGGTAAGGGGCTGGCCAGCACTTGCCAGCACGCTCGCATAGGTGTGTCGCAGATCATGAACGCGGGCTGATGGGGTAACGAAAAGCTTTTCCCGCCCCTTGTCATCTATGACCGTTTCGACGTTTACAATATCTGCGGCCACACAGAGTTCGTGCCATGTTTTCTTGATGTCTTGCCGGTGCCCGCCACTGCGACTTGGGAACACATATTCGGAAACGGTTCTGCCCGATTTGCGGGCTGCCTTCTCGGCCTCGCTGCGGATATCGGAGAGCAATTGCAGGGCCGGTGCAGGTAGCGGAACGCGATGTTCCGTTTTCTGTTTCGTGGTTGCGCCCGGCTTGATCCAATAGCCGGTCCCGAAATCAAAATCGGTCCATTTGGCGGCCAGAACCTCCCCGCGTCGTGCGCCAGTCAGCATCAGGAGACGAATGATATTTGCCCCCTGTTTATCCTTGGCCCCGGCCAATGCCGAAATCAGGGCTTTCTGTTCCTTTGGAGATAGATAGCGCCGCCGCTTGGTTTCCTGATTCCGTTCGACGCCCTTTGCAGGATTATCGGTTCGCCATCCCCAACGGATCGCGAGATTGAACAGGCGGCTAACGAGTGCAATGACACGGTTCGCCTGATAAGGGGCCGGTCTTGGTTTTTTGCGGCCGCCCCTGCTTTGCCTTGGCAGGCCGCGATGGGTGATATCGCGATGCAGGGCATCGATATCGGAGAATGTAACATCCACGACTTTCCGCTTGCCCAAGGCGGGCCGAACAAATCGCTCGAGTTGCAGGGAATAGTTTTTTGCGGTGCTTGGCCGTTGTTTCGGCAGGTATTCCTTTTCGAACCGCTCGATAAGTTCGGAAACAGTCGGTTGCTGCTGTTCTGCCCGCCGCTGGCCGACCGGGTCCATCCCGTCCTTGATCTTGCCCTTTAGTGATTCGGCTTCATCCCTCGCCTCGCCTGCTGACCATTCAGGCCAACGCCCGATGGTCGCGCGGCGCTCACGGCCCGTCTTGGTTCGGTAGTTGAGAATGAAGGAACGCACACCTGTGGCAGTCACACGGCAACCGAACCCGATCAGCTTTTGATCATAGAAAATCCGGCTGCCGGTTTCGGGTGCTGGCAACTTTCCAACCACAGCATTGGTAAGATTTACCCCCTGGCTTGACCTGGCACCCATACTCGTATCCGCACTATGTCCGCATCGCAGACGGTTTCCTATGTCAAGCAAATGACATGCCGTGACCTGCAATGTCAATCAAATAACATAGAGAATACAATGGGATATATCCACAATCCGGATGTTTGTCTGTTAGTTCAAGAGGTTGCAAAAGGGCCGACTTTTGGGACTTCTAATCAGATGGTCGCACGTTCGAATCGTGCCGGGGTCGCCATTTCCTTCATCCTTTACGCTCTGTCACGATGGTGAACGAGTTTGGTCGCATTCAGGCCTGTGCGTCAGCATTCTTTCAATGAAGTACCGGCATAGTCAGCTGTTCGGGCTAAGCAAATCAGAGTAACCAGCTATCCATGTGGCGAGTGATCCTTCTTGCAATGTTGTGCATGCTGATGGCGGTGTCAGGCAAGGCGTTGGCACAACATGTCGATTTCCCTGAAAACGCGGAGCCGCGCGCCAATGGTGTTGGCTGGAAATGTTCGCAAGGCTATCGCCGCGAAGGCAATGAGTGCGAAAAGATCGCCGTACCTGTCAACGCCTCCCTGTCGATAGATGGCCGCGGATGGCGCTGTGAGCGTGGTTATCAGCGCGATGGCGATGAATGCAGTGAGATTAAAGTCCCCGCAAATGCCGATCTTCGCCTGCAGGGCAGCAACTGGTATTGCCTGAAAGGCTTCGAGCGCGATGAAGACGTCTGCGCACAGGTTGTTGTCCCTGCAAATGCAGAGCTGACCTGGGGTGGCTCCGACTGGCGATGTCTCAAGGGTTATAACCGAATTGGCGAAGAATGCCGCCCCTCAGGCATCGTCGTCGCTGCAACCGGCGGAAAGCAGTGCCCGCGCGGGCTGCGGCCAGAACAAGGACGCTGCCGCAGTTTCACGATACCCGTAAATGCAACGTATACAGAAAAGGGTGATGACTGGACCTGCATGGCAGGTTTCGCGCAACAGGATGGAGCCTGCACGCGTCTTTCAAGGGCGGAGCGCCTTGGGCAGGACCAGAACAAGGAACATTCCGCCACGATCGATGCCATGGATATAACCCTGCCCTCAGGAGGGATCATCACCATCGGCGATATTCGCCAGGGCTGTAATATCGTTGCCGGAACCGGCACTTATGACAGGTTCGATTGCGAGGATGAAAACCTCACCCTGATAGAGACCGGATGTTATGTTCGGAACGATGCCGGTAGCAAGACACCAATAGAATGCCCGTCCTATCGGCTGCGCTCATTTGTCGATAGCTGTATTGTCAGCACGATCGGTAGCAGGACGCGGCAGATAGAATGTCCCAGCCCCGCCTATCTCGCCAGGCTCGAAGAATAGAAACTAGTTGCCGGTATCCAGCATGACTTCAGCCGCCAAGAGACCCTTTGGCCCCTTGCCATAAGAAACAAGCACGCGCTGACCTGGCTGCAACTCTGACAGGTTGGAGCGACGCAGTGTTTCCATGTGGACGAAGATATCCTCCGTACCCGGTCCTTGTGTCAGGAAGCCATAGCCCTTGGCCCGGTTGAACCACTTCACTTCCGCAGACTTGAGCTGGCCGGCTGGCTCCACTGGCATGGCATGATCGTCGGCGGACATGACAGGCGCGGCCGTGCTCTCGTCTATCTT
The DNA here is from genome assembly GCF_009712425.2 of Aquisalinus luteolus. Lineage (GTDB taxonomy): Bacteria > Pseudomonadota > Alphaproteobacteria > Caulobacterales > Parvularculaceae > Aquisalinus > Aquisalinus luteolus. The sequence continues at coordinate 1,435,342 of NZ_VCJR02000001.1, read as the reverse complement.
GAGTACGCGGAGAGCCTGGAGGCCCTTTGGCCGCCTCACCGCTTCGCAGATGACTGTCGAGCCTTCAGGGGCGGCACTGCGCCCGGTCTGCTTCAGGCAGGATGAATGGAGCAGGATGTCACCATCGGACTGATCCGACATGATAAAGCCGTAGCCCTTCACCGTATCGAACCATTTTACGATACCCGTGATTTCGAAGGACTGCTCGTCAGCGTCTGCGTCCGTCTCCTCGGCTCCCAGATTCTGATTCATCATGTTCTCTCGTCTCTCGTTCCCTGATGCAAAGCATAGTCGCATTCGTAAAGCATGTCATCTTCATGACAATGCTTTTTAGCCGATAAAGCAGGAAAATGCGGAGAGTTCTAGCTGAAGTTGCGGTATTCGCGGATACTTATGGAAGTATATGTTATACCGTCACTTGATTACTGACATCATTCAGAAACTTCTCGACCAGAGAAATGAAGACTTCAAAGTCGGAAGTAACATTACCCAGTGATACGCCACCTGAGGAATTCCGGTCCATCTGGATAACGACATCACCATCGCGATCTATGAAGGCGCGACCGAATTTCACGCTGTAATTGTAGTTATTGAGGAATTCCTCGCTGACATTGTCAGACCCGTTTTGCAGATATGTCAGGTAGGATACGTCCCCGTCAGCCCCGTTAATGGCGATCAGCACGGTCATGCCCTGATAATTCACGGCCAGCATCGAATCGCTGATCGAATGCACAGGATAGCCCTGTGCCTCGAGAACGTCGCTGATCTCGGATGGCGTGATCGCGTGAGCAAAAGATGCTGTGAAGAACATTCCGATGGAAAGCGCGATAGCAGCCAGTTTTTTCATGAGATCCTCTCCACTTTGACGCAAACGCCTGTCAGTGCCCTCGACAGATAAAGCGCGTTAACCAAAACCTTATCAAACTGTAAGGAGTACGCAAGCCCGGATAAGGCTTCAGGTCAGTCAAAATGAAGGATGAATGGCAGTCCCTAGGGGAATCGAACCCCTCTTTCTAGGTTGAAAACCTAGCGTCCTAACCGATAGACGAAGGGACCGCACTATCAGCGCCTCGCGGCGAGAGCGTGTGTATATGAAAGCACGCACAAAATCGCAAGACCTGATTTGCGTTCAAACGCACTTTTTTCGAGAAAATATCACCCTTCAGACAGGGCAATGTCCTCGATATGAATCTGGGCAGCATCGCCGCCACGCCAGGTATCCTCGCGGATTTTCCCGGCAATACCGAGCTGACGGTTTCCGGCATTCAGCAACAGGTCTCCAAGGGGTTCATCGACACAGCGGAAGGCAATCGCACGGGCCGTCCGGCCCATGGAATCAGCCAGCGTGCAGGCGATGTGTTTGCCGCCCTTGATGTCGGCATATTGCACCCTCACCCGCTCGAAAACGAACCGTGGCTCCGGATTTCCGGTGCCGAACGGTCCGGCTGCGGCGATGGAATCTGCAAAGGCCTTGCGCACGATGGCGAGGCTGGCAATCGAATCGATTTTCAGGGAGGCGCGGGCGCGCGATTCGGCAATATCCTCTCCCAGACGATCCTTCAGGAAGGCGGTGAAGGCTTCGAGTTTGCTTTTCTCGATGGTCAGGCCCGCCGCCATCGCGTGTCCGCCGCCGCCCATCAGCAGCCCTTCACGGTAGGCTGCGGCGATGGCGCCGCCAAGGTCTACACCGGGCAGTGACCGACCGGAGCCCTTGCCGATATCGCCATCAAAACCGATGGTGATTGCCGGGCAGTCATAGCGCTCCCTCAGGCGGCCAGCCACGATACCAATGACGCCGGGGTGCCAGCCATCGCCTGCTGTTACCACAAGGTCCGGCTTGTCATTCAGGCGCTGTATCTCGACCTGGTTGATCGCCTCTTCAAGCACCCCGCCTTCGATGTCCTGACGGACCGCGTTCAGCCCATGAAGTTTCTCCGCCAAATGTACTGTTTTTGCTGGATCATTCAGCGTCATCATCGACAATGCCTCACGGGCATGACCTATGCGGCCGGCGGCATTGATGCGCGGCCCGAGAACAAACCCAAGGTGATAGGCGCTCGCCGCACCACTGGCCCCGGCAGCGCTCGCCAGATGAAACAGCCCCGGATAGGCGGAGGGCGCCATCGTCCCCTCACCGAACGAGCCCATGACCTTCAGCCCCTGCGCAACCAGCACTCGCGTCAGGCCGGTCAGCGGCATCACATCACACATCAGGCCGAGCGAGACGAGATCGAGCCATTGCAACAGCTTCGGCTCAGCCTTCTCAGCAAAATACCCGTCCTGCCGCAGTGCGCGGTTCAGGGCGACGAGCAGCATGAAGACGACGCCTGCGGCGGAGAGATTGCCGAGACCCGAGACATCATCTGGCCTGTTCGGATTGACCGTCGCGACTGCCGGCGGCGCTGGCAGGGTCATCTGGTGGTGGTCGGTGACGACGATATCGAGGCCATCCAGCTGCGCCTGCTCGATTATATCGTGAGCCATGGCCCCGCAATCTACGGTGATGCACAGGCTGGCGCCCTTTTCCTGCAAACCGGCGAAAGCCTCTGCGCTCGGGCCATACCCCTCCGTCAGACGATCGGGGATATGGACAAAATGGTCGATTCCCAAGGCTGTGAAATATCGCACCAGCAGGGCCGCAGACGTCGTTCCATCGACATCATAGTCACCGAATATGCCGATAGTCTCGCCATCCTTGATGGCGGTGACGATGCGAGCAACGGCCTTGTCCATGTCTGCCATGCAGGACGGGTCGGGCATGCAGTCGCGCAAGGACGGGTTCAGGAACGCTGACGCCTCCTCCGGCACGATGCCGCGCGCGGACAATGTTTCTGCCAGTGTCCTTTCGATGCCGAGCTGCTGGACCATGGTCAGCACATCGCGCTCGACGATTTCACGCAGCACCCAGCGTTTCCCGCAGACCGAGCGGTCGACGAGAGCCGATGGTGATGGTGGGATTGGTGCCGTCAGGCTCATGAGACAATCCTGACGGTGATTCGGGCCGCCGTCACCGGCTGGTTTTGAACATCGATCGTCGGATCACCGATCCGGACGCTGAGAAGTCGCATCGATATAGCGCACGGTGCCGGTCTTGGAGCGCATGACTAGGGTCGAGGTATGAACCCGCTTGCCCTCCCAGCGCACGCCTTTCAGCATCGAGCCGTCGGTGACGCCGGTCGCCGCAAACATGACATCACCGGACGCAAGGTCCATCAGATCGTATTTGCGGTCGAGATCAGTGATTCCTGCCCGCTCGGCCCTGGCGCGTTCATCATCGTTGCGGAACAGAAGACGACCCTGCATCTGCCCGCCGACACATCTGAGCGCTGCGGCAGCCAGGACGCCCTCTGGCGCACCACCGGAGCCGACATATAGATCGATGCCGGTACGCGGCTCAGTCGTGTGGAAGATACCGGCGACGTCACCGTCGGAGATGAGGAAGACGCGGGCGTTCATCTTGCGGGCGGCCTCGATGATGTGATCGTGGCGCGGCCTGTCGAGCACGCACAGGGTGATTTCGGACGGATCGACACCCTTGGCCTTGGCAAGCGCGGCGATATTGTCCTCGGTTGGTGCATCGAGATCGATAGTCCCTTTCGGATAGCCTGGGCCGCAGGCGATCTTCTGCATATAGACGTCCGGCGAGTGCAGCAGAGTGCCGCCCTGCGCCATGGCGACGACCGCGAGGGAGTTGGCCATCGCCTTGGCAGTCAGGGTCGTGCCTTCCAGCGGATCGAGGGCGATATCGACCTTCGGGCCGCCGCGACCGACCTTCTCGCCGATATAGAGCATCGGTGCTTCATCGCGTTCACCCTCGCCGATGACAACGGTGCCATCGATGGAAAGCTGGTTGAGGGCGTTACGCAGTGCTGTGACAGCGGCCTGGTCGGCCCCCTCCTTGTCGCCGCGTCCGATCATCGTGGAGGCTGCAATTGCGGCAGCTTCCGTACAACGGCCAAGTTCGATCGTCAGGATACGATCAAGATATCCTGCTTCGTCCGCCATGAGCTCTCTCCGTCATTCTATTGAAAATCTTCAATACGAATAACGGATGGCACTCCGGATACAAATGATTTTTCGCTGATTTCGCGCGCGACACTGTACATTTTAGCAGCTGAGGTCGCATGCGTCGTCAGGACAAGCGTAGCACTATCGGCAGGCTGGTGCTTCTTCAATGCCGCTTCGACGGAAGGCTGCAACAGGCTGTCGATGGAGATATCGTTCTTCGCCAGCGTGTCCGTAATTGCCGCAATGGCACCGGGTACGTCTTTCAATGTAATACGCAGGTAGAACCGGCCCGTCTGGCGTTCCGGGTCGATAACCTTCAGATCACGCAACCGGCCTGCCGGTGCATTGAAAACAGGCCCGCCGCCACCACGGGCTATGGTAACGATATCAGCGGCAACAGCGGAGGCTGTCGGACCGGCACCGGCACCCGGCCCGGAAATCTGTATACGGCCTATCGGGTCGCCCTCAAAGACGAGGACATTGTCCGGTCCGGCAGCGCGTGCAATTGGGTCTTCCTCATCAACCAATGCCGGGTGAACGCTGAGTTCCAGCCCGCTTTCCGCGCGCGTCGCAATGCCGAGCAGCCTGATGCGATAGTTGAGCTGCTTTGCCGCGGCGATGTCTTCCGCCGTTATCTTCTGAATGCCGGAGATGGAGATCGTCTTGAAGTCGACCGCGGCATCGAAGCCGATGATGGCCAAGATGCACAGCTTGTGGGCCGCATCGAAGCCGCCGACATCGAAGGTCGGATCTGCCTCTGCATAGCCGAGCCGCTGGGCTTCCTGTAGCGCCGCCTCATAGGTCGCGCCTGTCTCTGCCATCTGCGTCAGCATGTAATTGCAGGTGCCGTTCAGGATGCCGACGATGCGGTTGATCGAGCTCGCCGCCGCGCCGCCCCGCAGGGAATGGATCGCCGGGATGCCTGCTGCCACGGCGGCCTCATAGAAAAGGGAGACACCCTTCTGTTCGGCGAGACGAGCCAGATGCAGGCCGTGCTCGGCGATCAGCGCCTTGTTGGCAGTGATGACATGCTTGCCAGCGGAGATTGCCGCTTCGACCGCCGCGCGGGCCGTCCCATCGGCCCCGCCAACGAGTTCGATGAAGATATCGATGTCCGAGCGCGCAAGCTCGACCGGGTCATCATACCATTCGATGCCATCAAGCGTCACGCCTCGGTCGCGATGGCGGTTGCGGGCGCTGATGCCGGCAATTTCCACCTCAATGCCGGCGCGGTCAAAACGCTCGCTTTTGTGCATGAGAATGGACAGCAACCCGCCGCCAACAACACCGAGGCCAGCAACGCCAACGCGCAACTTTGTCATCGAAAATACCTTCCTTTTAGACATTCCTGTTAAATGGAAGGCCTTATCAGGCGGCGGAGCGTCTGGCTAGAAGCTGTTTGATATTTCTTGCCGCCTGCCGGATGCGCTGTTCGTTCTCTACGAGACCGATGCGCACGAAGCCCTCACCCGCTTCACCGAAGCCGACGCCCGGAGCGACGGCGACGTCGGCCTCTTCCATCAGCATCTTGGAGAAGGCGAGCGAGCCCATATGGGCATATTTCTCCGGCACGGGTGCCCAAGCGAACATGGATGCCGGCGGCACAGGAATGTCCCAGCCTGCATTGGCGAAGCTCTTGACCAGCGTATCACGGCGGCCCTTGTAGATCGCGCGGATATCATCGACGCAGTCCTGCGGCCCGTCGAGCGCGGCAGCGGCTGCGACCTGGATAGGCGTATAGGCACCATAATCGAGATAGGATTTGACCCGGGCGAGCGCCTTGATCATCCGCTCGTTACCAACGGCCATGCCCACGCGCCAGCCAGCCATGGAATAGGTCTTCGACAGCGAGTTGACCTCGACGGCAATGTCGAGGGCACCCGGCACTTCCAGCAGCGACACCGCCGGCTCATCGAAATAGATTTCCGAATAGGCGAGGTCGGACAGGATCAGCGTGTCATGCTTGCGGGCAAGCGCGACAGCGTCCTTGTAGAAATCAAGACCGACCATCTGTGCCGTCGGGTTCGACGGATAGTTGATGACGACTGCCTTCGGCTTTGGCAGGACATTTTCCAAAGCATGGGCGACGCCCGACAGATAGGTTTCCGGGTCCGGCGCGTTGATCGCCTGGATCAGGCCGCCGGCGATGATGAAACCATAGGCATGGATCGGATAGGCCGGGTTCGGCGCGAGGATGACATCGCCCGGTCCGGTGATCGCCTGGGCGAGGTTGGCAAAGCCTTCCTTGGAGCCCAGCGTAGCGACGACCTGCGTATCGGGGTTCAGCTTCACCCGGAAGCGGCGCTCATAATAGCGGGAAATCGACTTGCGCAGGCCGTTGATGCCCTTGGACGCCGAATAGCGGTTCGTCTTCGGCTTGCGCACGGTTTCGATCAGCTTGTCGGTAATGTGCTGTGGCGTCGGCATATCAGGGTTGCCCATGCCGAAATCGATAACGTCGCGCCCCTGCCCGCGCAATTGGGCCTTCAGCTTGTTGACCTCCTCGAAAACATACGGAGGCAAGCGCTGGATACGATAAAAATCTTCTGTCATGTGAATCACGTCTTGTGAAAAAAAATGTCTGTTCAAGGCGACAGTCTAGCGGTCGCTCTTTGGTGGCTTGCCGCCCAGCTTGGGCAGTGGCTGGCTGGTCTGCCTCTTCGCCGCTGCCTGGTCGGCCTGCTTTGCGGCCTCCAGCCGCGCGATGGCCACCTCGATGGGTAACTCCACCTTTTTGCCTTTAACCGTGATCACGACGGTTTGCTGGCGCTCCGCCTTGGCACGGGCAATATCCTGCTCCACCTGGGTGGAGAGCATGTCATGCTGTGCCATCAGGGATGCGTATTGTGCCTCGACGACCTCTGGCGTGTCCTTCTCCGGACGGGTATTCGGTTGTTGCGAGAGAACGGGGAAACGCAGATCCTGGCGCTGTTCGACCTCGGCAAACGCCTGATTTTCGCTCTGATATGCGCCGTCCCTTTCGCCAAGTGCCGGTATGCTGCTACAACCACTAGCGAGAAGAGCAAGGGCGGCTACATAAAGGCTGGATCTGGCAAGCATATGATCGAGAATCCGTCTTATCTAATGTTTCCTGCTTACACCAAGACATAGACAAAAATAAGTTCTCATGACCGACAGAATGAAAAAAAACACCGGCAAAGAGACCGAAACGGCCAAAAAACCGGTTAAAAAGAAGAAATCGTCTTCAGGTGAGGCAGGGAAATCCTCCGAAGAACCTGCGAAAGCCACATCGGGGCGCAAGAAGGCAGGCTCCGGCAAGGCGAAAACGACTCACAAACCAGCCCATGACACACCAAGGCAGGCAGATGAGGCCAAGCCTGCAGCTGAACAAGTCGCCAAGGCAGCCTCGTCAGGCCAGTCGAAAGACAAGCTGTTCAGCGATTACGAGACGATGGCGAGCTATGTCACCGAGCTGCAGGAAAAGGGTCAGGGCATCCTGTCCGGCATGGTTGAGCAGCGCGCCTCGAAAGGCCGCAAGCGCGTTCAGGCACCCAACGATCCGCTGAACATGCAGGACACGATGGCGGATGTGTTCACCAATGTGTTTTCTGACCCATACAATGTCATGCGCATGCAGTTCGGCATGTGGGAGGACACAGCTCGCCTCGCCGAATCCATGGCCAAGAAGGCAACCGGCAAGGATGTCGATCCGATCGTCGAGCCCCATGCCGGCGACCGGCGCTTTTCACACCCGGCCTGGTCCGAAAACCAGACGCTTGATTACCTGAAGCAGTCTTACCTGATCCAGTGCAAATGGGCGCGCGAACTGGTCAACAAGGCTGAGGGTGTCGACGAGCATACGCGGCGAAAGGCGAGCTTCTATATGGAGCAGTTCCTTGCCGCGATGGCGCCGACCAATTTCGCCACGACCAATCCGGAAGTGATCGAGGAAGCGATGAAGACGCGCGGCGAGAATTTCCTGCGCGGCTTCCGCAACTTCATCGACGACATGGAGCGCGGCCATGGCGAATTGATGATGAAGCAGGCCGACATGGACTATTTCAAGGTCGGCGAGAACCTGGCGACGACACCGGGCAAGGTCGTCTATCAAAACGACCTGATGCAGCTCATCCAGTATTCGCCGACGACGGATGAAGTCGCGACACGGCCGATGCTGATCATCCCGCCCTGGATCAACAAGTTCTATATTCTCGACCTGCAGCCCGACACGTCGTTGATCCGCTGGCTGGTCGACCAGGGCCGAACCGTATTCGTCATCTCATGGGTCAATCCGGGGACGGACCTCGCGCACAAGAGCTTCTCCGACTACATGCATGAAGGCATCTTCGGCGCGCTGGAAGCGGTTGAGAAAGCCACTGGTGAAAAACAGGTGGATACCATCGGCTATTGCATCGGCGGCACCCTGCTCGGCTGCACCCTCGCCTATATGGCGGCCAAGAAAGACGACCGCATCCAGTCTGCCACCTTCTTCACCGCACAGATGGATTTCCGGGAAGCTGGCGAACTCTTGCTGTTCATCGACGAACAGCAGATAGCCAACCTTGAAAAGCAGATCGATGCAGCGGGGGGTGTCATGGAAGCCTCCGCCATGAGCAAGACCTTCAACATGCTGCGGCCCGTGGACCTGATATGGTCCGTGTACATTGATAATTACCTCAAGGGAAAAGAGCCGAAGCAATTCGACCTGCTCTACTGGAATTCCGATTCGACCGGCATGTCGAAAGAGGTTTATCTTTTCTACCTGCGCGAATTCTACCAGAATAACCGCCTGTCAGAAGGCGAATTGGTGCTCGACAATGTCCGCCTCGATCTCGGCAAGGTGAAGATTCCGATCTTCATGCAGGCCGGCGAGAAAGACCATATCGCGCCGCCTCGCTCCATCTACCGGTCGGCGCGGCTTTACGGCGGGCCGACGCAGTTCATGCTGGCAGGCTCCGGCCATATTGCCGGGGTCGTCAACCACCCGGACCGGCGCAAGTACCACTACTCGACCAATACGGACCTGCCGGAGACGATGGAAGACTGGGTCGAAGGTGCGACCCGGCACGATTATTCCTGGTGGCCCTACTGGATGGAATGGCTGAACGAAGTCAGCCCCGGCACCGTCCCTGCCCGCACCCCAGGCGATGGCAAGCTGAAGGTGATCGAGGATGCGCCCGGCTCTTATGTAAAAGTGACAGCCGTCTGAACCTGTTTTCCACATTCCCAATTGGTTAATGAATTGTTAACGATCTCGAATCGTCGCTTACTGATCATGGTCTTGATCTTCTTTTTCAGGAGGGTGCCATGTCAGGAAACAAGTCTGCCACGAGAGAGATTTACGAAAAACTCGCCGCTTCGCCGCAGCGACGCCGTACCATCGCCGAGAACATTTTCCGACAGCTGCGCAACGCAGGCAGCGCGTCCTCTTCCGGCTTTTCTGCCGACGGCGCGACCCGATACACAACCATGATCCGCACAAGGACGGCCGAGTAACGCTTCCGTTGCCTGCCTACCCCAGAAACCCATCAGGCAACGAACAAAAGCCCCGCTGACGAGCGGGGCTTTCTTTGTAGATGCAGACGTTGAGATCGGGGCAATAAAAAACCCCGCTCGAAGGCGGGGTTTTCCATAAGGCGTAAAGCTCTAGCGCTTGGAGAACTGGAAGGAACGACGGGCTTTCGCCTTGCCGTATTTCTTCCGCTCGACGGCGCGGGAGTCGCGGGTCAGGAACCCGCCTTTTTTCAGGACGCTGCGCAGGCCCGGCTCGTAATAGGTGAGCGCGCGGGAGATGCCATGACGCACGGCACCGGCCTGACCGGACGGGCCAGAGCCCTTGACGGTGCAGTAGATGTCAAACTGGTCATTGCGCTCAGCGGCAACCAGCGGCTGCTTGATGATCATCTGCAGGACCGGACGACCGAAATATTCGGTGTGGTCCTTGTGGTTGACGATGATCTTGCCATTGCCCGGCTTGATCCAGACGCGGGCAACAGCCGTCTTACGCTTGCCTGTGGCATAGGCGCGGCCATGCTCGTCGATCTTCGGCTCGGCAACGGTTTCTTCTTCCGGAGCGCCAGTCATGCCAGCGGCAGCGGCGACGTCTTTCAGGTCTTCAAGAGTGTTCGTTTCGCTCATCGTGATATTCCTTTAGCCGCGCAGCGTGTTCTTTTCGTTCATGGATGCAATATCCAGCGCTTGAGGCTGCTGGGCTTCATGCGGATGGTTCGGGCCGGCATAGACCTTCAGGTTGCCAAGCTGCTGGCGGGCCAGCGGGCTTTCTTTCGGCAACATGCGCTCAACGGCCTTCTTGATGACACGCTCGGGGAAGCGACCGTCGAGGATCTTGTCCGCGGTGCGTTCCTTGATGCCGCCGGGATAGCCGGTGTGCCAGAAATATTTCTTGTCGGTGCGTTTCTTGCCGGTGAAGACCACTTTATCGGCGTTGACGATGATGACATAGTCACCGCAATCGACGTTCGGCGTGTAGATCGGCAGGTGCTTGCCACGCAGGCGCATCGCCACCAGGGAAGCGAGACGGCCGACGACGAGACCCTCGGCGTCGATCACGACCCATTTCTTTTCTACTTCCGCCATTTTGGCGTTATAGGTTTTCATGATGTGTATCCTGTTTGAAGTTTGGAGAAGCGGCTTTTATAGATATGGCCGTTCAAGTCAATGTCTTTGTGAAAAAAGCAGGAAAAACAACCCTCTTTATGTGCGGTAAATAGATACCACATAAATTTCCCATCAGAATCAGGACCTTGTTTCATGGTAATTTCGTCCAGCCGCTCTCTTTTTGGCACTGCTGCCCTCCTCACCTTGCTCGCTGCCTGTTCCCAGCAGCAGGATGGCGGAGATGAATATAGTGAAGACATCGCAGTAGAGAGCCGCGAGGAGCCGGTAGCAGAAGAGCAGGCACCTGAGGAGATGTCTGTTCCGGAAGAGACAGAAAGCTCCGGTGAAACAACCGAGACTGCTGAGCCAGTACGAACCGACATCCCGGTGACGGCAGAGCTTGGCAGTTTTGGCAGCGAGGTGCACGGCCTGGCGCTATGGGCCCATCCGAAGGTCGCCTATCAGGGCGCCGTGCTGGCGGCCAATGGCGAGGCCGGGCTGATCGCGATCGATTTCGAAAAAGGCAGCCCGGACAGCATCGCGGGAACGTTTGTCGGCGGTCTCGCCGTCACCTATCCAGACTGGTCGCGCGGCAATGAATCGCTCATCGCAGCCTATGACTCAGCCAGCGGATTTCGCTTTTTCGATATCGATGAGGAGGCCCTGACATTTTCCGAATGGACAGTGACCGGAGCAGACGAATTACCGGGCGAACCAGTGCAGATCTGTATCGCTTCCCGCGCTGATGCCGCCATTGTAAATATTGCGGTCATAAGTCAGGAAAACACCGTAAGTCATGCTTCCATAAACCAGAATCCCGATGGAAGCCTCACCGTTTCCGCCCCTGTCAGGGTTAACGTGCCACAGCCGATCGCCTGTGCCGGCGATGACAGCCATGGAATCATCGTCTTCGCGACCGGAAGGGGCACGCTTGTCGCGGTCGGGACCGGTGACGAAACGAACAGCGGATCAGAGCCGACTGACAAGCCATTCGTGGACAGGATCGCCACCTTGCCGACCTCTGACGTTAACGGCATCGCGACAAGTTTACAGACCGGCCAGGGCCAGATCCTGGTCTCCTACCAGAACGAGGACGCGCGGTTTTATGGCTATGATATCGAAACCGGCGAGGAACTGGGCTATTTCACCGTCTCGCCACTGAGCGGCATCGATGGCGTTTCCGGCCTCAGCCTGTTTGCAGCCGATGGCGGGAATTTCGGCGGTATTTATCGCAAGGGCGTTCTGGCAACGATCGGCAGCGATGAGGCACGCACGCTGAAGCTCGCGCCCCTTTCGACCGCCCTGCGCAACTGGACGATTTTCGAGGCCGATGTCCTGAACCGCCGTGACATCACACAGCCGCCGGAACAGGTGGATGACACCGGACTGAATTTCTCTGTCCCCGATTTCGAGGACCTTTAGCTGGCAGCTGACTTCGCGAGCGGCGCTTTCAGGTGATAGGCGTTGTAAAGAACCGCTGCGATCAGCGCGAGCGCGCCGAGTTGGTGCAGCAAGGCGAGAGACACAGGCACCGCAGCCATGATGGTCCATATGCCGAGCAGCATCTGGAAAAAGACACCCATGACGATCAGCCCCGCCCGTTTCCTGAACGCCTTGCCGGCCTTCGCCATATAAAGCCACAACGCGATTGCTGCAGCGAAGACCAGATAGGCACCGATGCGGTGATTGAACTGGACCGCTGCCATGGTCTCGAAAAGGTCATGGAAACCGGGATTGGCGGAGAAATATCCGCTTGGAAAGAACTCGCCATTCATCAGCGGCCACGAAGTATAAGCCTTGCCCGCCCTTAGCCCCGCGACGAGCGCGCCGAGGAATATCTGCACAGCCATCAGGCCGCCGAACAGGACCGTTGCCAGCCAGAATTTCTGCCGGTCGCCGAATACCTCACCGGCGCGGCTCTGCATACTGAGATTGAAGGCGAGCCAGAGGAAATAGCCGAAAATACAAAAGGCCAGCCCCAGATGCGCCGCAAGGCGGTATTGGCTGACATCGACCCGGTCGACGAGACCAGAAGAAACCATGTACCAGCCGAGAGCGCCCTGCAGGCCAATGAGTACAATGCCGGTGCCCGTCTTCACCTTCAGCGCTGTGGTCCTCATCGCGCCGGAGAACACGAAGAACAGCCAGGGGACGAGATAGGCCATACCGATGAATCGGCCGAGATTGCGGTGTCCCCATTCCCACCAGTAGATCGTCTTGAACTCGTCCAGGCTCATGCCCTTGTTGACGCGATGATATTCGGGGATCTGGCGGTACTTCTCGAACTCCTCCATCCAGCCCTGCTCACCGACCGGGGGGAACGCACCCATGATCACGTCCCATTCGGTGATCGACAGGCCTGAATCCGTCAGCCGCGTCGCACCACCGACGGTGACGATGGCGGCGACGAGCCCGCAGATGACAAAGAGCCAGAGCGCCATATGGCGGGCGGCACGCTTATCGCGCGCACCATATAGGTGCTGGACATGGGTAGCCGTTTTGCGAGCTTCTGCGTCGTTCTTCAAAGACGTTTCTGGCTCTGGAGAACCTGCGGCTTCTGTGACTGGTGACTTGTTCATGCCATCGCCATATAGAGAGCGTTCGAACCGGGCAAGTGCCATAGCGCCGCGCCCCACGGCACAAGAGACAGATGAGAATGAACCCGCGTACCAAGAAGCTGATCGGCCTGATCCTGTTCCTGCCAGCGCTGCTGATCTATGCCGGTATCGTCGTGACCATCGCCGACTACATCCCCAATCACTGGGCGGTTTATCTCGTCTATTACATCATCATGGGCACGATCTGGGCGTTTCCGCTGAAGCCGGTCATGGCCTGGATGAACCGGCCCGTTGATGCCGAGGACGACTGAAAACAGCCCTCCCAAAAACCTGCCTGAACGCACTGATGAGTTGTTGCGCGCCATGGACGACCGACATATAGTCCGCCCCTCGCCGGGATGACCCGCCGGTGAATGTCGGAGCGTAGCGCAGTCTGGTAGCGCACTACACTGGGGGTGTAGGGGTCGTCGGTTCAAATCCGGCCGCTCCGACCATTTAACTTTACCGCACAGTGTGATTGTAGTTGGCTGGCGCCCATGAGAGGTTTCGCAATATTGCTGGAATTGCTTTTGGCGACATTCCTGCTGCTGATCGCAGGACTGCAACTTTTCAATCCGCAAATTCGCATTTTTGGAAGCATCCTGCTCCTGGTCGGCGGCTGGTTTGCAGTTCATGGATGCTTGATCTGGGTCAAGCCAGTGATGTTGCGAAATGTCTTCTTTGCACTGCTTTCAGTCGCTGTCCCGCTTATCCTGATGCTTTGGCATTTTTTCCCGACCTGGGAAAACGAACTAGTCGTGTCATCAGGTGATGGAGAGGTATATCGGACAACGGCCCAGCCAGGGCTCATCATGTTGATGGAAGTTATCATCGTGGATGGCACGCTGTTGGTGGTCGTAATTCTCAACCTTATAGCCATATGGGAAAGCTACAGGGAGGACAGGAAGGTCTCGGCCTGAACGAGCCTAGCTAGCTCTCGTCGAGCGCGACGATCGTATCGATCGCCAACGTCGCTTCGTCGAGATTGTCCTGTACGGCTTCGAGCCGTTTGAGCAGATCGCGCAGCGTTTCCTTTGAAATGATGACGTGATCTTCCTCTCGGATCGCTGGAATGGCGGGCGCGGGCGCTTCTTCCTGCACTTCATCGTCATCGGAATCGGCCGGGGCCGGTTTCATCTCGATCTCTTCGCCGGCAAAAGCGCGCCGGCCGATTTCGGCAACGAATTGGGCGCCATTGTCCTTGAAGATCTTCTGCACGCCCTTGGTCGTGTACTGTTCCTTGTACAGAAGGGTCTTTACGCCGTTCAGCAGTTCCAGGTCATAGCTGCGGTAATAGCGCCTGCCCCCTGCCCGGCGCATCGGCCGGATTGTGCCAAACACATCTTCCCAATGGCGCAAAACGTGCTGGGGCAGGTCGAGCTGCTCCGCCGCTTCGCTGATGGTCCTGAATGCGTCCGGTGCCTTCGCCATAATAAAGCGGCCTAATCCGCCGCCTTGCCGCTGTTGGCGCGCATGGAGTCGTTGATCTGGTCCTTGAGGACATGGGACGGTCGAAATGTCAGCACCCGTCGCGGTTTGATGGGTACTTCCTCACCCGTCTTGGGGTTACGCCCGATACGCTGGTTCTTTTCGCGCACAGAGAATGTGCCAAACGAAGACAACTTCACCGTCTCGCCTGTTTCCAGCTTACCAGCCATGGTTTCGAGGATCGTTTCCACCAGTTCAGCGGACTCGTTACGGGAAAGACCGACATTCCGATATACGGCTTCGGTAAGGTCGGCCCGCGTGAGTGTTTTGCCTGACATGCTCATTCCTCAGTCGGTGAGACTCTGGATTAAACAACCTAAAGCATCGGCGGTCAACCAAGGAAACCGCATAAGTCCTTGAAAAAAAGGGAATTTAGCCGGGCAGAAAAGAGCCTAATAGCGCAGCAGTGCAGCGCCCCATGTCAGGCCGCCGCCCATGCCTTCCAGCATGATCAGGTCGCCCCTCTTGAACTTGCCGTCTTTCACCGCTTCGTTGAAGGCAAGAGGAATGGACGCGGCAGAGGTGTTGCCATGCATGGCGATGGTGGAGATCACTTGGTCGTCCCGGAGGTCGAGTTTCTTGGCAACGCCATTGATGATGCGCTGGTTGGCCTGATGTGGTACGAACCAGTCGACCGTGGTCGGGTCTATCCCGGCGACGGCAGCTGCCCCCTCCATCGCCTCGGATATCTTGTTGACGGCTTCCTTGAAAACCTTGTTGCCCTGCATGCGCAGATGGCCGATCGTGCCTGTGGCCGAAACGCCGCCGTCCACATAAAGAAGGTCAGTCATGCGACCGTCGCAGCGCAGATAGCTGGACAGGATGCCCCGCCCGCCTGCTTCTTCCTCATCGACAGCAGTAACGACAAAAGCCCCGGCACCATCGCCGAAAAGCACGCAAGTGCCCCGGTCTTCCCAGTCAAGGATGCGCGAGAAAGTCTCCGCGCCGATGACGAGGGCTCGTTTATGCTGGCCACTTACGAGGAATTTCTCGGCGATCGACAGGGCATAAACGAAACCGGTGCAGACGGCCTGGATATCGAAGGCTGCGCCATTGGTTATGCCGAGCTTGGCCTGCGTTATTGCGGCTGTTGCAGGGAAGGTCAGGTCGGGTGTTGCAGTGGCCACGACGACGAGGTCGATATCGTCCGGGCCGACACCGGCATGCTCCATGGCGCGGCGTCCGGCCTCGGTGGCAAGGTCTGACGTTTTCTGACCTTCGGCAGCGACATGGCGCTGACGGATGCCGGTGCGCTCGGTGATCCACTCATCACTGGTATCGACCCGCTTGGCCAGTTCGTCATTCGTCACGACACGCTCTGGCAGATACCCGCCGACACCTTCGACCACAGCCTTCAAACTCATCAAACTACTGCCTCTCGCGGTTCGCCGCTGTCGTCGGTCTCGCTGGCTGGCGGCAGTTTCTCTGCCCGCGCGGAAACCTTGGCGATCGTGGACTTGATTTCATCCTGGAAGGGCTGGCGTACCAGACTGTCCGCAACTTTCAAGGCCGAAGCGACGCCATCGGCATCGGCCCCGCCATGGCTCTTGATAACGAGGCCGTTAAGGCCGAGCAGCGGCGCACCGTTGACGTTGGACGGGTTGGCTTTAGCCCGCATTTTAGACAGGCCGCCATACATCAGCAGCGCCCCGACCTTCGAGATCAGATTCGATGTAACGGCCTCTCGCACCCAGCCGGCAATCATCCGGGCGGTACCTTCGGCGGCCTTCAGGGCGATGTTTCCGGTGAACCCGTCAGTCACGACCACATCGACCGTACCCTTGGCAATATCGTCACCTTCCACAAAGCCGGCGAATTCCATTTCCGGGTCGGCGTCGCGCAGGGTCAGGGCGGCGCTACGGATCAATTCGTGGCCTTTGAGCTCCTCGGCACCAACATTGAGCAGGCCAACGACCGGCTTTTCCTTGCCCGTCATGGCCCGGTAATAGGCCTCGCCCATGATCGCGAACTGCACCAGCTGCTCGGCGGTCGCTTCGACATTGGCGCCGACGTCGAGCACCACGGTCTTGCCATCTTTCATGGTCGGCCAGAGCGCGGTGATCGCCGGACGATCGACCCCTTCGATCATGCGCAGCTGCATGACCGACATCGCCATGAGCGCACCGGTATTGCCGCAGGAAACTACGCCAGCCGTCTGGCCTTCCTTGACCGTCTTGATCGCGTTCCACATCGATGTATGACGCCCGCGGCGCACAGCCTGGCTCGGCTTGTCTTCCATTGTGATGACACCTTCGGCATGAATGATCTCATACCGGCCATGCGGAAAAACGATCTTCTCCTCGGCAATGATGCGACGCAATTCGGGCTCGTTACCGACGAGAACGAGTTTCGACTTCAGTCCCTCGTTCAGCGCTTTTGCGCAGCCGTTCAGCATGGCTGAGAGGCCGCCATCTCCCCCCATCACGTCTACGGCGATCGACAGATCTGTGGTCATACTGTTCCCAACGTTTCAGTAGCGGGTGTCTGCAAAATACAGAGTCTTTCCCGTCGCGCAATGGACAGGGAGAAGCGTCTTATCCCCGTTTGACCGGAATTGCTAATCCTGCTTGAGCGATTTCAGCGCTGCAAAAGGCGATAATGATGGCTGTTCGGCTTCGTCTTTCACCGGCTCCGCCCCCTCTTTGCGCGGAAATGGCTCCATGGCGAGGGAAACCTGCTGGATGGCCTGTTCAGCGAGATCGATGGTGTCGCCGATGATCGGCTCCGGTGCCTCGATGTCGATTTCGACCTCGCCGGACAGGTCGGGCAGTTCATCGACCTGCTCCAGTTCGAAGGAGAAGTCGTCGTCGATGCTTTCATCCATCGGCTCGAGGCTACTGACACAGGTGCGCACCAGCTCTGCCGTGACATGCCCCTCGACAAGAATAACGGGGCCGCTGCGACTTATCTCGAAGGATGCCTCGATCGATCTGACCGCTTCAGCCTCCAGCCGCCTGGCGACCTTCTCGAGAGCATTTGCCGGGAAGGTAACCTTGTAGGACTTCGGCCGGGAGGAAATGTCTTCGATCCGGACCGGCTTCTCATAGCCATTATCGGGCTTTTCGCTCTCGATGTGGTCGGTCATCAGGCTGCTCCTCCTGTCATGTCCGGCTCGGGAAAGCTGACAAAGCCCAGCATCAGCCGGTCGATCTTCTGGTTGCCGAGATCCCTGGCGGCTTGCCTGACATAGCCAGCAAGCGGCTGTGCGACCTTGCCGGCCTCATCTTCCTCACCCGGCAGGCCGAGAATGTTGCGGCTGAGGGCATCGGCCAGCGCGCCTTCCTCGTCATCATTCAGAGCCCGGTCATAGGCGTTGATGCGGCCATAGAAGTCTTCCGCCAGCTTGCGAACGCGCTTGCCCACGATCAGGTCGCCAACACCCATTTCGCGCAGGGAATCGTCCATATTCTTGAACATGACATCGAACAGCGCCTGCGAAAACGCCGACGTGCGCCCCTCCTCCGGTTTCAACCGCCGCATGACGAGAAACATGTGCAGGCATATCATGTCGAACCTGCCATCGACCGTATCCGGTACCCCCGCCTCGTAAAAAGCCGGTTTTCGGGCCTGGACGATGATGTCTCGATAGAGCTCGCGCGCCCTGTCTCTGGTTTTGTCTCTATTGAAAATTCGGGAAAGCATGAGGCTCCTGCGGGTTACCCTGCGTGTTATATTGAATCTTTGTCATATGCCAAAGGCCGCCCGGGCTTGGCAAACACTTCGCTATCAAGGTAAAGAGATAGGCAATTATCTGCGTTAAGGAACAGGTCTTGTCTATGTTACGTGCCATCACGCTTGTCGCTGTCATCATCGCGCTCAGCGCCTGTGTCTCCACGCGGGCCCGCCACGGTTATATCATCGAGCGGGGCGAAACAGAGCTCACCGCGGAACAGGGCCTCGATTCGCGCGAGAGTGTTCTTGCCCGCTATGGTGAACCGACGCTGCGCCCGGCGCTGAATGACAACACCTGGTACTATGTGACCATGACCACCAATGCGCGCGCCTTTTTCCGCACGCAGACAACCAACCGTCAGGTCGTAGCCTTCAATTTCGATAATGAAGGCAGCGTGACGGCGGTCGACACCTATGCGCTCGATGACGGCATGAACCTCAATCTGGTCGACCGCGAGACACCAACCCGGGGCAAGGAACTGACCTTCATCGAACAACTTGTCGGCTCTGTCGGCCAGTTGCCGCCGACCGAAGGCCCGCAGGTTCCCGGGCAGGATCAACGCTGATCGAATTCAATCTTCGACAAAATGGTCATGACCCCGCTTCGGCGGGGTTATTTCCTTTCCGTTGCAAAGGACGCTGACACCTTCGCCTTCCCTGCACTGACCAATGACGGCGAACGGCACGCCCTTCTCTTCAGCCAGCGACTTCAGCGCCGGGATGCGCTCGGGCGATGCCGTGAACAGGATCTGATAATCGTCACCGAATGAGGCGAGTGTCGCGAGCGCCGACCCCTTGTCCGGCTGCGTTGAAAGCCAGGTTTGTGCCATCGGTGATAGCGGCACCTTATCAAGATCGATATACAAAGAGAGAGAGGATGCAGACGCGATATGTCCTGCATCAGCGATCAGTCCGTCAGAAATATCGAGTGCAGCAGAAGCATGCGAGGCAACCATTGGCGCAAATTCCGGGCGCAAAACCGGCACACGATAACATTGAATCAGCAATTCATCTGCATCCGGAGCAACCGAAAGCTGGCCCTGCGCAACTGCGAGGCCAAGTCCGGCGTCACCTATTGTGCCGGTTACAGCCAACAGATCACCCGGTTGCGCACCAGTGCGCAGAACCGGCTCCTGCCCCTGCTCCATCTTGCCGAACAGCGTGATAGAAATGACCAAAGGGCCATCACCGGCATGCCGGGTCGTGTCACCGCCGAGAAGACCGACTCCGAACGCCTGCTGATCCTGAGCAAGACCGTCGGCAAACTGCTGCAGCCAGTCAGCGTCACAGGATCGCGGCAGGGCCAGCCCGAGAAGGTAGCCCGCAGGCCTCGCCCCCTTGCAGATGATGTCGGAGATATTGGTGCGCAGCGCCTTGCGCGCGATCATGTCAGGCGGATCGTCTGGCAGGAAATGCGTGCCGGCAATCAGAAGGTCCTTGGTGACGATGTCATACCGAGACAACAGGGCCACATCATCGGAGAGTTGCAGGCCATCCTGCCCGGAGAGCGGGCGGAATATCTGTTCGATGATATCGAATTCACCCAATTGCCGGTTCGTCGCCACGAAGGGCCAGCCTTTCCTCAGCGAGTTGGCTGATTGGTATTGGTTTTAAAACTCGTCCGGACGTACTTCGTGGCCGGCCTTGTCCAGCACGGCGTTGATGAAGGACGCCTCGTCGCTGCCCTCGTCGAAGAACGCATTGGCAAGATCGACGCTCTGGTCAATCACAACGCGAGCCGGCACATCGGACCGACGGATCAGTTCGTAGACGGCGCATCTCAGGATGGCCCGTGCCGTCGCATCGAGACGCTTCAGCGTCCAGCCTTTCGACAGGTGCTTGTTGATGAACGGATCAACCTTGCCCTGCAGCTCCAGAACACCGCGCACGAGGTCCTCGAAATAGTCAGGGTCGGCATCGCGGATCGCTTCGCCATCGAGTTCACCGCCAAGGCGATAGTTCTGGAATTCGCGGATCACGCCGTTCACGCCAATGCCCGAATGCTCCATCTGATAGAGCGCCTGCACGGCACCGAGGCGCGCGAGCGAACGCCCGTCCATCGGGTCCAGCTTTTTGATCGCAGTTTTATCCATGGCATCAGCCATCATTCTTAACTGTCCTTGCTCACATCGGCAGCCATGCGACCGAGGAATTTTTCGAAATCCTCGACCCGGCCGAAATTGTTGTAGACGGAGGCATAGCGAACGAACGCCACGTCATCCAGTTCCTGCAGCCCCTGCATAACGAGGCCGCCCAGTTCGCGCGACTCAATTTCGCTGTCGCCGCGTGATTCAAGTCGCCGGACGATGCCGGACACCATCTGATCGAGCTGTTCAGGGTCGATATTTCGCTTGCGCGTGGCGATATTAATGGACCGCATTAGCTTTTCGCGGTCGAACGGTACTTTCTTGCCGGAGTTCTTGAGGATCGTTAGTTCGCGCAGCTGTACCCGCTCAAAGGTGGTGAAGCGACCGCCACAACTGCCGCACTGGCGGCGGCGGCGGATCGCGGCGGAATCCTCCGTCGGCCGCGAATCCTTCACCTGGGTATCTTCATTGCCGCAGAACGGACAGCGCATTTATTCTTATCCTGTTTCCGGCGCCGTTCGCTGGCCCCTTGATCAGGCGGCTCAGCTATAGATCGGGAAACGCGCCGTAAGCGCCTTTACCTTGGCCAGCACCGCCTTTTCGACTTCGCCGTTATTCTCGCCGTTCTCGGCCAGTCCGTCCAGCACCTCTGCAATCAGGCGGCCGACTTCCTGGAACTCGGCAACACCGAAGCCCCGTGTCGTGCCCGCAGGCGAGCCGATGCGGATACCGGAGGTGATTGCCGGTTTTTCCGGATCAAAGGGCACACCGTTCTTGTTGCAGGTGATTCCTGCCCGCTCGAGGCTTTCCTCGGCCATGTTGCCTTTGACACCTTTCGGTCGCAGATCGATCAGCGCCAGATGGGTGTCGGTGCCGCCGGAAACGACGGCATAACCGGCATCGACCAATACTTCGGCCATGGCTTTTGCGTTTTCGATGACCTGTTTAGCATAAGTCTTGAATTCCGGCTTCAGTGCCTCGCCAAAGGCAGCGGCCTTGCCGGCGATGACATGCATCAGTGGACCACCCTGTATGCCCGGGAACATAGCCGAGCGGAATTTCTTCGCCAGCGTCGGATCATTGGTCAGGATCATGCCGCCGCGTGGACCGCGCAGTGTCTTGTGGGTCGTCGTCGTCGCGACATGGGCATACTCAAGCGGGTTGGGGTAATGACCACCGGCGACGAGGCCAGCGAAGTGGGCCATGTCCACCATAAGATAGGCGTCGACCATGTCTGCGATCGCACGGAAGCGCTTGAAGTCGATGATGCGTGAATAGGCAGAGCCGCCTGCAATGATGACCTTCGGCTTGTGTTCTTTGGCAAGCGCCTCCAGCCCATCGTAATCGATGCGCTGATCTTCCTCATTGACGGTATAGTGCACGGCATTGAACCACTTGCCCGACTGGTTGACCTTGCTGCCATGGGTCAGGTGACCACCGGCAGCGAGATCCATGCCGAGAAAAGTATCGCCGGGCTGCATGAGCGACATGAAGACGGCCTGGTTTGCCTGGCTGCCGGAGTGCGGCTGAACAACAGCCTCTTCACAATTGAAAAGCTTGCAGGCGCGCTCGATAGCAATCTTTTCGACCTCATCGACGGACTCGCAACCACCGTAATAGCGCTTGCCAGGATAGCCCTCGGCATACTTGTTCGTGAGGACGGAACCCTGCGCTTCCAGTACGGCGCGGGAGACGATGTTCTCGGAGGCGATCAGTTCGATCTGCTCCTGTTGGCGGTGCAGCTCATCTTGCATGAAGCCGAACAACTGAGGATCGCTGTCCTGCAAGGATGCAGAAAAAAATCCGTCCTGTTTTACCTGATGGGATGGTGTCGCGCTCATTCTGGCCTCCATGCTGTCATTTACGCACGCATATACAGACCTGAGCGGCTGAGGACAATCCGATTCGGGGCGTCAGCTTAAGTTGTAACTGTAAGGACAGAATGGGAGCGATTGTAATAATTACAGTAAATGACGCTCCAATATTTTAATCTTACATAGATGCAACTATTTGTACGTTGTAAGCATTTCGCAACCTGTCTAGTAGATAAAACCCTGCTGACTCGAACAATTCACTTGATCCTCCATTTCAAGATCAATCGACGGGCCAATAGACATTCTCACCAGAAAGGAAGCTGATTATGGCTGACGATAAAAATCAAATCGATCCGGATGATATTCTTCATTTAACAACCGATATTGTTGCCGCGTATGTCAGTAACAATAAAGCAAGCGCCGACGAGATTCCGCAGCTGCTGGAAAAAACCTTTTCGACACTCAGCGGCCTGCGCGCCGGTGGCGACAGCGAAGTGACAAACAAGGAACCGGCTGTTCCGGTTGCCAAGTCGATCACGCCGGATTTCATCATTTGTCTCGAAGATGGCAAGAAGCTGAAAATGCTGAAGCGCTATCTGCGCACGCAATACGACCTGACGCCGGAAGAGTATCGCCGCAAATGGAACCTGCCAGCGGACTATCCGATGGTCGCTCCGAACTATGCCAAGAAACGCTCGGCCTTCGCCAAGAAGATCGGTCTCGGCAAGGCAGCAGGCACCAAGGCTGCCACTGCTACCAAGAAGACGACCCGCAAACGGGCAACGAAGAAAAAAGCCTGATCAGGATTGTTGTCCGACAAAAAACCCCGGCCTGGCGCCGGGGTTTTCTTTTTCATCTATCAGGAAATTCAGGCAGCAGCGCGCTTCAGCTGCAGGTCTGTCCACACGACATCCAGCGCTTCGACAAGTTGTTCGATATGAGCATCGGTATGCAATGGCGTCGGCGTGAAGCGCAGGCGCTCCGTACCGCGCGGAACCGTCGGATAATTGATCGGCTGGACGTAGATCGAGTGATCCTTCAACAGCCTGTCCGAAACAGCCTTGCAGGCAACAGGATCGCCAACGAAGACCGGCACGATGTGACTGACGGACGGCATGACGGGGAACCCCGCCTCTGACAGTACAGACTTCATGCGCGCGGCGCGCTCCTGATGGCGTGCTCGCAGATCCTCGCCTTTTTTCAGCGTGCGAACACTTTCCAGGGCGCCAGCAACCAGGACCGGCGACAGAGCCGTCGTGAAGATGAAGCTCGACGCATAGGAACGCACGGCGTCTATCAGCGCAGATGAACCGGCAATATAGCCACCCATGACGCCAAATGCCTTGCCAAGGGTGCCTTCGATGACATCGACGCGGTGCTCGACACCGTCGCGCTGGGCAACGCCGCCGCCCTTTTTGCCATACAGGCCGACGCCGTGGACTTCGTCGAGATAGGTGAAGGCGTTATATTTCTCGGCCAGGTCGCAGATCTTGCCGATCGGCGCGATGTCGCCATCCATCGAGTAGACAGATTCAAAGGCGATAACCTTCGGCTTGTCCGCCGGCAGGTCCTTCAGCAGCGATTCCAGATGCGCAAGGTCGTTATGACGCCAGATCAGTTTCGGTCCCTTGCCGCCTCGGATGCCGTGGATCATGGAGGCATGGTTCAGTTCATCGGACAGCGTGATGCAGTCCGGCAGCAGCTTGCCGAGCGTGGACAGCGTTGCCTCGTTCCCGACATAACCGGAGGTGAAAAGCAGCGCCGCTTCCTTGTTGTGGAGATCAGCCAGCTCTTTTTCGAGGCGGACATGATAATGGGTGGTGCCGGCGATATTGCGCGTGCCGCCTGCCCCGACACCGACTTGGTCGATGGCTGTTTTCATCGCTTCGGCGACATCCGGATGCTGGCCCATGCCGAGATAGTCGTTGGAACACCAGACGGTCACTTCCTTCGGGTCTGCCTTGCCATCATGATAACGCGCTTGCGGAAAGCGGCCAGCAATCCGTTCCAGATCGGCGAACACACGATAACGCCCTTCCGATTTCACGGCTGAGACGGCTGTCTGGAAGGCTTTTTCGTAATCAAGCATGATGGGCGCGATACTCTGATTGTCTATTTCAGTCTATATGCGAAAAAAAAGCCGCCCCTGCAATGCGACAGGACGGCTTATTGCGTGATTACACTATGATTTTGAATGCAAATTATAATCGGAAGCGGATCTGATCGCCCCAGAAGCGTTCCAGTCTCTCCAGTGTTATACTGGCTGAAGCCATCATGTCTGCGTGGACATCGCCAACCTGCTCGACAGAACCGAGCTGACGCTCGAACATGTCGACCAGCATATCGCGGATATCGCAGCCCTTGTCGGTC
Organism: Aquisalinus luteolus; assembly: GCF_009712425.2. Classification (GTDB taxonomy): domain Bacteria; phylum Pseudomonadota; class Alphaproteobacteria; order Caulobacterales; family Parvularculaceae; genus Aquisalinus; species Aquisalinus luteolus. The sequence continues at coordinate 1,410,727 of NZ_VCJR02000001.1, read as the reverse complement.
AGGGAAACGCGCACGGACCGGCGGTCGGTTTTGCTGCGCTCGTGGCTGATGTAGCCAGCGTCGACCAGCTTTTTCAGATTGTAGGATACGTTGGAGCCAAGATAGTGCCCACGGGTGCGAAGCTCGCCAGCCGTCAGTTCGGCATCGCCGATATTGTACAGCAGCAGTGCCTGCACAGCGTTCACGTCGGTCTGGCCGACACGCTCAAGCTCGCTCTTGATTACATCCAGAAGCTGGCGGTGCAGCCGCTCTATCAGCTGCAGCAGCTTTTGATACGCCGCTTCAAGGTCAGTATTTTCACGGCCTGACAGTGTTTCTTTCGTCTGCAGCCCGGATGAAAAGCCCGCTACCATAGTAATCCCCTTAGGTGTTTTTCTACGCAACAGTTGAAAGAGGTATCAGGGAAAATCTAAGGGGTGGTTAAGCCAACCTGCATTTTTTTACATTTAGTGGCCTGAAATCATTTACGGATTGGCTGCAAGTGTGCTGTGGAAAGCGACATGAGCAAACTGACATTCACGTCCCGCCAATACCCGGCGACACGCCTGCGCCGTCCGCGCGCACAAGCCTGGTCTCGTAACCTCGTACGCGAAACGCGCCTGACGCCGGATGACCTGATCTGGGCCATGGTGCTGAAGGATGGCAAGGGCGTGCGTGAGCCTGTGGATCACATGAACGGCGTCTTCAGGCTGTCTCCTGATGAAGCTGTGAAAGCTGCGAAGGAAGCACGCGCGCTGGGCATAAATGCGCTCGCCCTCTTCCCGTATACCGATCTCGCCCAGCGTTCATCGGACGGTGCAGAAGCGGTAAACGGCGACAATTTGATGTGCAGGACGGCCAAGATGATCAAGGACGCCGTGCCCGATATCGGGCTGATCTGCGATGTCGCTCTAGACCCCTATACCGACCACGGACATGACGGGCTGATGAAGGATGGCATCATCCTCAATGATGAAACCGTCGATGTGCTTTGCAGGCAGGCCGTTGTCCAGGCCGACGCCGGCTTCGACATCATTGCCCCGTCGGACATGATGGACGGCCGTATCGGCAGGATTCGGGCTGCACTGGACAACGCGGGATACGAAGACCGCCAGATCATGTCCTATGCCGTCAAATACGCCTCCTGCTTCTACGGGCCCTATCGCGGTGCGATAGGATCGGGCGATCTGCTGAAAGGCGACAAGAAAACCTATCAGATGGACCCCGCCAATTCTAATGAGGGACTGCATGAGGTGGCGCTGGATCTTTCAGAGGGAGCAGACAGCGTCATGGTTAAGCCCGGCATGCCCTATCTGGACATGATTACGCGGGTCAAACAAACCTTTGGCGTGCCGACATACGCATTCCAGGTGTCGGGTGAATACGCCATGATTTCGATGGCTGGAGATGTCGGTGCCATTAACCGTGATCGGGCAATTCTGGAATCGCTGATGTGTTTCCGGCGCGCGGGCGCTGACGGCATTATCAGTTATTTCGCAAAAGAAGCAGCAGAATTAATGCTTTAAGAGGGTTTCTTGTTAAGTCTTGAAACCAGACTTGAGGTATCCCATCGCCGGCCACCGCTTTCCTGAACCTCTGCATAGAACTGGTCGACCAAGGCCGTTACGGGCAGGCTGGCACCATGGCGTCCGGCCTCGTCGAGGGCAATACGAAGGTCCTTGCGCATCCAGTCGACTGCGAAGCCAAAATCGAACTCGCCCCTGTTCATGGTCGCCCAGCGGTTCTCCATTTGCCAGCTCTGTGCGGCGCCGCCGGAGACTGCTTCCCGCACCCTGTCCATGTCGATCCCGGCCCGTGAGCCAAAGTGGACAGCTTCGGACAGTCCCTGCAGCAGTCCCGCAATACAGATCTGGTTTACCGCCTTGCAAAGCTGCCCATGGCCGACAGGACCGATATGCACGATACGTTTGGCATAATTATCCATGACAGGCGACACCGTGGTGAGGTCTGCATTCGACCCACCGCACATGATCGACAGGGCGCCTTTTTCCGCCCCGGCCTGGCCGCCTGAGACGGGTGCATCGACAAAACCGACACCACGCTCCGCCGCCCTGCCTGCTATTTCCTCGGCACAGGCCGCTGACGTGGTCGTGTGATCGACATAAACCGACCCCTCACCCATTCCAGCAAGGGCTGCCGTCGCAACATCTATGCTGTCACCATCATTTCCGACGCAGGCAAAGACTATCGCAGCCCCCTTGCTGGCGGCCGCAGGATCGTTCTCCATGGCGCCGCCATGCTCCTCGACCCACTTCCTGGCTTTTCCGGCGGTCCGGTTGTAAACGGTCACCTCATGGCCAGCCTTCAGCAGGTGGCCTGCCATCGGATAGCCCATGACACCAAGGCCCAGAAAAGCGACTTTCATGGAAGGATCTCCCTGTTTTCGCGTGCTCAGATAATCTCGGGACCGGTCAGGTAACTGCGGGCGACATACATCAGCGGCTTGCCTGTCCGATAGTCGCAATCGACGATACGCCCAACCAGAATGACGTGATCCCCGGCATCGTGACGGGCCTCGACCTTGCAGTCGATGGCGGCAAGGCGGTTCCTGAGCACAGGCGCGCCTGTTGCCATCGTGTCCGTTTCCCCTTCAAGAAAGTCATGATTGCCCGGCGTGGCAAACCGCGTCGAGATATCGGCCTGATCCTCGCGAAGGATCGACACCGCATAGCTGTCAGCGCCGACGAAAGCGTCGAAAACACCTGAATGCCGGTCAATGCACCACAGCACTAGCGGCGGATCCAGTGACACGGACGTGAATGAATTGACGGTTATGCCTATCGGCTTATCACTGCCAGAAGGAATGCAGGACACGATTGTCACGCCGGTCGTGTAGCGCGTGAAGGTATTTTTCAGGTCGTTTACGGTAAAGGTCATTAAAAATCTTGCTTGGCGTGGGGGTGGGCAGAAAGCGCCCCCATTGGTTTTGCCCGAATATATAGGGCGATTTGGATAATTGTTTCAGTTATTTGCTCATTTCGCAAATATTGCTACGGCTGTCGATTGATATTGAAATCCGGCGCGTGATGCCGATAACTGTCAGTCCGGCAGGATTCAGAGGGAGACGATGGAAAATCTGCTTTTTCCAGACTGGCAGATGTGGACAGCGATACTGATTATCGTGGCCGGCATTATCGCCTATGCTTCCGACAAGTTCTCCCTCGAGATGGTGTCTGCGGCAATCATCATTGCCTTGATGGTTTTCTTTCACCTGTTCCCGGTCCAGGGAGCAAATGGCGAGAATATCCTCGATGCACGGATGTTGCTGTCCGGATTTGCCAGCCCTGCCCTTTTCGCCATCATGGGGCTCTTGATCATCGGCCAAGGGATGTTCCAGGCCGGTGCGCTAGAATATCCGACCAGGATGCTGCTGACTGCCTATAACAAGTGGCGCTACCTGGCGATCGCCTCGGTCTTCCTGCTGGTAATGATCGTCAGCGCATTCCTGAACAATACGCCCGTCGTCGTCATGTTCATACCCATCATGTCGGCCATTGCCGCGCGCAGCAAGGTCGCGCCGTCAAAATACATGATCCCGCTTTCCTTCATGTCGATCTTCGGTGGCATGATCACCATCATCGGCTCCTCGACCAACCTGCTGGCAGCAGAGGCCTATACCAGCGTGACCGGCAACGAGATCGGCTTCTTTGCGCTGGCTCCGATCGGCCTCGTGCTCGCCGGGGTCGGCGCCCTCTACATGTTCGGGACCCGCAGCTTCCTTCTGCCGAACCGCGAGGCGCAGGGGGTCAGTGGTGCCGACGGCGACGGTAAGCAATTCATTGCACAGATAGAGATTTCCCGTGGCCATCCGCTGATCGGCCGTGGTGCCGTCGCCGGGCTTTTCCCTGACCTGCCCGATGTAACGGTGCGGATGGTCCAGCGGCGCGAGGAGGCGATTGTCCCACCCTATGACGATTTCGTCTTCCGCCTGCATGACACGGTTATCGTTGCGGCCACCCGCAAGGCGCTGACGAACCTGCTGCGATCCAAGCCGGACATTCTCGCCGGCGTGATGAGCGAAGTAGAACTGAAGGAAGAGTCGCAGACCAAGGGCGAACTGACCATGGTCGAGGCGATCGTCGCGCCCGGTTCTCGCATGATCGGCCGCACGATCGCGCAGATCGGTTTCCGCTATCAGACCAATTGCGTCATCCTCGGTATCCAGCGCCGCAGCCGCATGATCCGCTCGCAGATGAACTCCATCCGGCTCGAGGCTGGCGATGTTCTGCTGCTACTGGGCGACATGGACGATGTCCGCTCGCTCAGGACCGACCGGGATATCGTGCTACTGGAGTGGTCTATGCAGGGCCTGCCAGACCCCAGCAATGCGGCGCGTGCAGCTATCATCTTCTTTGGCGTAATCGCGGCTTCAGGTCTCGGCCTCCTGCCGATTGCGATATCGGCTTTCCTTGGGGCGACCCTGATGATCGCATCAGGCTGCCTCAATGTGCGCCAGGCATCGCGCGCCATAGACAGGCGGATATTCCTGTTGATCGGTGCCGCGCTGGCCATGGGCATGGCGCTGGAACGCACCGGTGGCGCCCAGATGATCGCCGAACAGGCCGTCTCCCTTGCCGAGACCGGTGGGCCCATCGCGCTGATATCGGCTTTCTTCATCATCTGCGCGGCGACCACAAATGTCCTGTCGAACAATGCGACGGCCGTTCTCTTCACACCGATTGCCGTCAGTGCCGCCCAGCAGGCCGGGATCGATCCGCTGGTTCTCGTGCTGACTGTGATCTTTGGTGCCAACTGCTCCTTCGCGACGCCGGTAGCGTATCAGACGAACCTGCTGGTCATGTCGCCGGGCCACTACCAGTTCAAGGACTATCTGGTCGTCGGCTTGCCCCTCATCTTGCTGATGTGGATCGTCTTCAGCTTCGTGGCACCCTATTATTTCCGGATGACCGGACTTCTTTAACCTGTTTGTGGCATTGTCCCGGTCCCGGTACGTATAGCCGGGCTTGCAGGACAGAATGACCCTGCTAGGATTTGAAGTTGCGTAATGACAGGGCATCTACCTTGACCAGGCCTTTCGACCAGTCCCGTACAGAATTCTATCTCACCTCGCCGTCCCGATGCCCCTATCTGCCTGACCGGATGGAGCGCAAGGTGTTCACCTTCCTGTCCGGCGCGACGGCACCACAATACAATGCCATCCTGACCCAGCGCGGCTTCCGCCGGTCCCAGAACATCGTCTATCTGCCAGCCTGCGATGCCTGCAACGCCTGCAAACCCGTACGGGTTGTCGCCGGCTCTTTCGAAGACAAGCAGGCCTGGCGACGTAACCGTCGCCGCAATGGCGATGTCACGCGCGAGATCAAGGCACCGAAAGCAACCTCCGAACAGTTCTCCGTCCTGCGTGGCTATCTCGATGAAAGACATGCCGATGGCGGCATGTCCGACATGACGGTGCTGGATTACACCAGCATGGTCGAACAGACGGCGGTCGATACCATGCTGATCGAGTATCGCGATGGCGACGGCATGCTGATCGCCTGCGCCCTGACCGACCGCCTGCCGGACGGCCTGTCGATGGTCTATTCCTTCTTCGAGCCGGAAGCCGCCAATCGCGGCCTTGGCACCTACATGATCCTCGATCATGTCGCCCTCGCCACCGAGTTGGGCCTGCCTTATGTCTATCTCGGCTACTGGATCGATGGCAGCGAGAAGATGGACTACAAGGCCAAGTTCGCGCCGCTGGAAAAGTGGTCCTCCAAGGGGTGGAAGCCGCTCGTCAAGCCGGGCACCAGCAACAAATAGGCTGGTTTTCCGGCTTGGTGCCTTCTGGACGTTTCCCGTAAATCCCGGCACAGTGCCCCAAAAATATCAATGGGGACGAAATGCCAAAGGATGAATCCACTCCGGTGGAAAATGGCAGGAAACCGGCAAACGTCAATCGCCGCAAATTCATGACCGCCGGTGCACTGGGCACGGCAGCACTTGCCGCCGGATGCGATTGCGCTGATCGCTGCAATGTGTCTCCTGCAACGGGTGGCTTTGCCAATGATGGTGTTGCCGAGCGTGAACTGAAAATGGTCACGACCTGGCCACGGGATTTCCCGGGCCTCGGTGATGGCGCCGAGCATGTAGCCCGCAACATCACCGAGATGAGTGGCGGCAAGATGCGGGTCCGTCTCTACGCAGCTGGAGAACTGGTCGGTGCTTTCGACGTTTTCGATGCAGTCGCCGGTGGCTCTGCCGACCTTTATCACGGGGCAGATTATTACTGGACGTCCCGCTCGCGCGCCTATCCGTTCTTTACGGCAGTACCCTTCGGCATGACTATCTCCGAAATAATGGGGTGGACGGAATATGGTGGTGGCCAGGCGCTTTGGGACGAGCTTGCCGGGAAGTTCAATATCAAGCCCTTTGCAGCCGGTAATACCGGCCACCAGATGGGCGGCTGGTTCCGTCGCGAGATCAATTCGCTGGAAGACCTGCGCGGGCTGAAAATCCGCATGCCGGGGATTGGCGGCGAAGTCATGCGCCGCACCGGCGCGGCATCGGTCACCCTGCCCGGCAACGAGCTGTATCAGGCCCTGCAATCCGGCACGATTGACGCGACAGAGTGGGTTGGCCCGTGGAACGATCTGGCCTTCGGCTTCTATCGCGAGGCGAAATTCTATTACTGGCCAGGCTTCCATGAGCCTGGCGCCCAGCTGGCTGTGGGAATGAACCTCGACCTGTGGAACGATCTCTCGCTACAGGAGCAATCCATCGTCACCAATGCCTGCCGGGCGGCCAACAACCAGATGATCGCTCAGTATGCGCACAACAATGCTATCGGCCTGAAATCGCTGGTCGAGGATCACGGCGTAGAGCTGCGCGAAATGCCGCGCGACGTCATGGCTGCGCTGGCCGAGAACACCAAGGCGGTGCTGGAAGAGATCGCTGCCGAGGACGACATCTCGCGTCGCATCTATGAAAGCTATCGCGATGCGCTCAATGCCGGGTCCCGGTGGAACGCGATTTCCGACGAAGCCTATCTCCAGATCCGCCGCAACCTGTTCTCGCTGTGATGCTGGACCTTGTCGGTGACATATTGATGCTGGCAGCGCTCTGTGCCTGCGCCCTGCTGCTCTTGCCGGCATTGGCGCTGGCCCTGCGCACATCGATGCTCTTCAGGCTGACCGACACACTTTCAGGAATATGCGCCGGTATCGTCACTGGTGTTTCGAAAACCGTCATGTGGGCAGGCCTCGCGATCGTCCTCATCCAGGTCGCCGTCGTGATCATGCGCTATGTCTTCGGCATCAATTACATCTGGCTGCAGGAGCTGATCATCTGGCTGTTCGGCATCATGTTCCTGCTGACTGCTGCCTATGCCCTGCTGGTCGATGAGCATGTGCGGGTCGACATCTTCTATCGCGATGCGCCGCCGCGGCGAAAGGCACTGGTCAATTTCATCGGCACCTACCTGTTCCTGTTTCCCGTCTGTATCCTGATCGTCTGGGCGGCTGGCCCTTACATCTACCGGGCGTGGGATGTGATGGAGGGGTCGCGCGAGGCGAGCGGCCTGCCGGGTGTTTTCCTCTTGAAGAGCATGATCCCTGCCTTCGCGATACTGGTCGCCCTCGCCGGGTTTACCCTTGCCAGCCAGTCCGTTGCCGTCCTTTCCGGCCACGCCACTGAGGAGGCCAGCTGATGGAAGGCTTCCTCAATGATGTCGTCCTGTGCCTGTGCGCCTGCGCCAACTGGCTCGACATCGCCATGGTGCTGACGCTCTGTGCCCTGTTGCTGGCAGGATACCCGGCAGCCTTCAGCCTTGCCGGGACGGCGTTACTCTACGGTCTGCTCGGCTTGTCGATGGGGGCGTTCGATGTCTCCTTCTTCGCCGAGCCTTACCCCATCCGCATCTTCGGCATCATGAACAACCAGGTGCTGATCGCGGTGCCTTTGTTCATCATCATGGGGGTGGTGCTGGAGAAATCGCGTATCGCCGAAGACCTGCTCGACAACATGGCGCGGCTGTTCGGTTCGCTGCATGGCGGGCTTGGTATTTCGGTGACGATCGTCGGCGCTCTGCTCGCCGCCTCGACCGGCATTGTTGGCGCAACCGTCGTGACCATGGGATTGCTGTCCCTGCCGACCATGTTGCGCCGGGGTTATGACCCTGCCTTTTCGTCCGGGTCGATTGCTGCCGCCGGAACGCTGGGCCAAATCATTCCGCCCTCCATCGTCCTCATCCTGCTCGGCGACCAGATGTCCAACGCCTGGCAGAAGGCGCAACTGGCGCAAGGCGTCTATGCACCAGAGACTGTGTCGGTCGGTGACCTGTTTGCGGGCGCGCTGCTGCCTGGGCTGATGCTTGTCGGGCTGTACCTGCTCTACCAGACTGCCGTGGCATGGATCACGCCGAACAAGGCACCGGCCCTGCCAAAGGAAGAGCGCGGCGAATATGGCGAGGCGCTGATGGCGGCATTGAAGACCCTGCCGCCGCCCCTGATCCTTATCGTCGCTGTTCTCGGATCGATTCTTGCGGGGATAGCCACGCCGACCGAGGCTGCCGGTGTCGGTGCCGTCGGGGCCATGCTGATTGCCGGGCACAGGCTCGCGCCGAAGGGACATATAGCCCGGCTCCTGATACTGGTCAGTGCGGCGGCAACGCTCGCGCTCGTCGTGCTCGGCACTTTCCTTGACCTTCGTGTCGGCCGCAACAGCATCCCCGTGACTGAACAGCTGGGTATAATCGCGGCTGCCCTGTGCTGCATGCTGATCGCTATCGGTGTTTTTGCCAGCCTTATCGTCATGCGCCGCGACAAGCTGATCAATTCCGTCGTGGAAAAGAGCGCCAGCGTGACCACCATGGTTTTCACCATCCTGATCGGCGCGGCCCTGTTCTCTCTCGTTTTCCGCGGGCTTGGTGGCGAGGAGACGATTGCCCGGGCGCTAGAGGCGACACCGGGCGGGGCGGCAGGCGCAATCATCGCCGTGATGATCGTCATGTTCATCCTTGGCTTTGTTCTCGATTTCATCGAGATCACGCTCGTCGTCGTGCCATTGGTAGCGCCAGCACTCCTGATGATGGGCGTCGATCCGGTCTGGCTCGGCGTCCTTATGGCGGTGAACCTGCAGACCTCTTTCCTTACCCCGCCTTTCGGCTTTGCCCTGTTCTACCTGCGCGGGGTCGCGCCGGAATCCGTGCGCACCACGCAGATCTATCGCGGCGCCCTGCCCTTTGTCCTGATCCAGATACTGGCCCTGGGCATACTGGCACTCTTCCCGGAAATTGCGACATGGCTGCCTTCGGTCATGTACACGGACTGACCGCTTGTTGTTGCAGGGCAACATGATATCCCCTATTCCAGACAGACCGGGAGACGAGACGATTCTGAGGGGCACGGCATGACATCGAGGAGTGGATCCGCTGAACGCATAGCGCTCTACTCGATCCTTGCCGCCGTCATCGCTGCCACTCTCCTGTCGCGTTACGTTATTGGCATCCTGATCCACGACCAGGCCGAACTGGTCGTCTACTCCCAGACCCTGTCATGGACCTATGACGAGCAGATGCCGGTGCTGGCCTGGCTGATGACGCTGTTTCTGAATATCACCAATTACTTCATCCTCGTACCGGACATCGTGAAATATGCCGGTGTCGTTGCGGCGGTGATCGTGATGTATCGGATGACGCAGACGATGACCGGCTCGGCGCGGGCAGGCTTCATCGCCGCAACCGCGATGTTCCTTATTCCGACGATGAATGAGGACATGCTGCGTGAATATACGCATACGGCGTCGCTCATCGCGTTTTCAGTCGGCAGCTTCGCCTTTTTCGTTGGGCGTGATGGCGTGAAGATGCCAGCATCACTGGTCCTGCTGGCGCTGGTCTGGGCCGGGGGGCTGCTGTCGAAATATACGATGCTGCTGATCATGGCAGGCCAGATCGGTGCCTTCGTCTATCTGATGCGCCCCTCTCGCGAGACGATCATCAGGCTATTGATGACTGCCCTCGGAGCACTGGTCATCGCCGCTCCTATATATCTCCTGATAGTGTTCAACCAGGCACCCATGCAGAGCGGTATTGCAGAATTCATCGCAACGGAGGGGGGCTCCCAGCGCCTCAGCGGCATGATCGATCTCTTCTCGTCAACGCTGATGGAAGGCCTGTTCATGTTCCTTGCCTTGTGGCTTGCGGGTTCGCGCCTCGGCAAGGCGGACCCGGAGCGATCCCGCATCGCAGTCATCCGAGCGGAAAGATTTTTCCTTGTCAGTATCGCGATCGTCCTGGGCCTGTTTGCGGTGATCATCCTGATCGCAAACGTCGATGTGGTTCGTGACCGCTGGCTGTCGCCTGCACTGATGATGCTGGCGCCTGTTGTTGCCAGCTGGCTTTACAGGGCGCACGGAAAGCGGACCAATCTGATTGTGGCCGGTTTTCTCGGCATCTGGGTACTGGCGTTCGGGCTGGTAAGGGCGACGGAACCCTTCATGGACGGGGCGACCGGTGAATACTCGGTGGAAAACCATCCTTACACGCTCATAGCCGACGAAACCCTGGTGCAGGCTGCAGGCCATGATGCCATCCTCAGCAACAGCGCCCATTTCGCTGCAACGCTGAAAGCGCGCGAACCACGGCTACGGGTCTATGCCCCGAAGACGCAGGGCAATATTCCCGCTGACGCGAACTCGCTGCTGATCGTCAGCACCTTCACCCGCGCGGACGAAGCCATCGTGCTCGGGCCGGCATGGCAATGCGATGAAGAAGAAATGCGTACCGCGCCGTTGCGCTTCACAGAAAACGCGACCTTCCCCTATGGCTATCAGGTCTGCAGGAAACAGCCTCAGGCAGGCTCGCTCGACGCTACCTGGATGCCACCGGCGTAATCCACCAGCGCCTCTATGCGTTTGTCGATCGATGGATGTGTCATGAAGATGCCAGCGAAAGGCTGGGCGTTATGCACGGCCATCTGGCGGACATCATTGGGCGCATCGAACTGGGAATTGCCGGATATCTTTCTTAGCGCAGAAATCATCGCATCTGGATCGCGCGTCAGGTCTACGGCCCCGGCATCGGCGAGATATTCGCGCTTGCGCGACAGGGAGAAGCGAATGGCGAGCGCCAGCAGATAGGCGATGATAATGATCGCGACGGCGATCAGGATTATCACGCCACCACCCCGGCTGTCGCCATTGCGCCCACTGGAATAACCGCTCGTCCGCCGGCCGATATAGAACATCCGCCGGAAGACGATTTCACCGAAGAAGGAAAAGATGCCGACGAAGATGACGGCAATGACGAGTAACCGCACATCGCGGTTGCGGATATGGGTCAGCTCATGAGCCAGCACGGCCCGCAGCTCCCGCTTGTCCAGCGTTTCCAGCAGCCCGCGCGTGACTGTGATTGTATAGTCTTTTTCCTTCAAGCCACTGGCGAATGCATTCAGTGCCGGTGTTTCGATAATGTTGAGACGGGGCATGGTGATGCCCCTCTCGATACAGAGGTTTTCAAGCAGGTTATAGAGCTCGGGATTGTCGCGGCGGTCCAGCCCCTTTGCACCTGTCACTGCCCGGATCATTGCGTTGTGGGAGAACCATGCGATGACAAACCAGATAGCCGCCGCTATCACGGCGATCGGCCAAAAGCTCAACGTCATTTCCAGCGCCTCACCGCCAGCCCTTTCAATTGACCCCGGGCCAGTGAGGCCGACAATCAACAGAAAAAGCGCATAGATCAGCAGGCACAAAAGAACCGGGAAACCGATCAGCAGCAGGATCGATTTCAGGTTGTTGTTCCAGATATGGGACTGCAAACCATAGGCGCCCATGGGGTCAGCCTCTCACTAACTCAAGCTGTCCGGAAATCAGTTGAAACTGACCTGCGGCGCCTTCTCGGCTTCGGCCCGGCTCGATTCCGGAATCTCGAAGAAATCACGCCGGGTGAAGTTGCCCATCGGCGCAACGAAATTGCCCGGGATCTGCATGATTGCCGTGTTGTATTCCTGGATCGAGTTGTTGAAGAAGCGGCGCGCAGCAGCGATCTTGTTCTCGATGTCGGAAAGCTCGCGCTGCAGCTCGAGGAAGTTCGTGTTCGCCTTCAGGTCCGGATACGCCTCGGCAAGAGCGAACAGTCGCCCCAGTGCCTGGCTGAGCATGCCTTCGGCCTGAGCCTGGTCGGTCGGTCCATTGGCAGCGACAGCGGAATTCCGGGCGTTGATGACAGCGTCCAGCGTTTCTTTCTCGTGGCTGGCATAGCCCTTCACCGTCTCGACGAGATTTGGAACGAGGTCCTGGCGCTGCTTCAGCTGCACATCCACATCGGCGAAGGCCTGGTCGGCGCGCTGGTTCAAATTCACGATCCGGTTGTAAATACCGATGACAAACAGGCCGACAACGACGATGAGCCCGACAAGAACCAGAAGTGTAATCATTTACTCTCTCCCTCACGCAATAATGCGGATAGCTGAATTGGCGACACCATAGCTTGCTTCAAACAAAAAAACATTGAATTAATCGATAGAAATCAAGGGGAAGAGATTCAATGCACCTGCGTCATGCCAGAAATCTGGGCCTGTTTGCCATCACCGTCCTGATCGCATGGCTACAGGACTGGCGGGCTGCCGATATTGCCTGGAGCATGTGGATATCGAGCCTTGTCACCGGTTATGCCTGGATCGTCGTGACGATTATGACCTCCGGCCATCAGATTTTGCATAGCGATGGTTTCGGCGGGAAGGTTCCCGGCAGTGTTGAGGTCCATCCGCCAGCCAGTGCGATGATTATACTCGGGGTATTCCTCCTGGTTTTTTTCACAATCCATTTTGGCGGCTTTCACTTCGGCCATGCTCAGTTCCTGAAGATGTTTTTTCCCGTCGAAGGGATCGACGATGACACTGACTTCAAGACGATTATCCTGACGAGCCTCGCGCTGTACTGGCCGTTCGTGACGATCACGATGGCTGAACGCAGCATGGCTCTCTACAAGGCAACGGAGGAAGGCAAGACCTTCAACCTGTTCGCCCCGTATCTGGCTGTGGTGAAGAACCATGTGATGATCATTTTCATCGGTTTCACCTCCCTGCTGATCAAGCAGGAGCAGGTCTTGTGGCTGCTGCTCGCCTTTTATTTCTTTCCGTATGAGGACTTTTTCAAAAGCAAAGAGAGCCCGTTTGCCGATACGGTGCCGGATGAGAGTGAAGATTCCGGCAATGCGGTTTAGTCCTTGCCGAAGCTCAACGCGCGGGAGAAGCCTTTCGGCACGATCTTCCCGGCCTGCGCCCTTTTGCCGAGCCAGTCTTTCCACCTGGCTTCCGACTGAACGCGCCCGGCCCGGTCCTTCCAGCTCAGCTCTTCCTTCTTGCTGAAGGTCTTTGCATCAGCGAGATCGCCGCCAGTGACCTTTTGCAGGACGACTCCCTTGCCGCGCGTCATGGTCGGCAGTTCCTCCGCCGGGAAGATGAGCAGCTTGCGGTTGGTGCCCAGTGAAGCAAGCATCGTGTCCTTGCCCGGTGCCTCGTCCATCAGGCGGCAGACGACCGCTTCGGCACCCGATGGCACGTTCAGCACTTGCTTGCCCTTCTTGGTTGTCGCCAGCACGTCATCTTCATTAGCGAAGAAGCCATGTCCGGCTGTCGAGGCCAAAAGCAATGTACGACCGCCCTTGAAGACGAAGACCTCCGCGATCGACTCATCATTGCCGAGATCGATCATAAGCCGGATCGGCTCGCCATTGCCACGCCCACCTGGAAGATCTCTCACGTCCAGCGTATAGAATTTGCCGTTGGTCCCGAACAGCATGACCTTTTCATTGGTCATGGCGTGCAGCACGTGGCCTTCCTTATCGCCTTCCTTGTATTTGATGTCGGCCGTATTCTCGACATGGCCCTTCATCGTCCGCACCCAGCCCTTTTCGGAAAGGATGACGGTGACAGGTTCCTTCTCAATAAGGTCGTCGAGATTGACTTCGATCTCATCAGGCGCATCGGTGACCTCCGTGCGGCGCTTGCCGATGCCGGATTTCGGATCAAAGCTCTTGCGCGTTTCGCGTAGCTCCTCAGTGATCTTCTTCCACTGGGCGTCATCGGACTTGAGCAAAGCTTTCAACTCTTTTTGCTCTTTCCTCAAATCCTTGTGCTCGGTCTTCAGCTCCATTTCCTCAAGCTTGCGCAGGGAACGCAGGCGCATATTGAGGATCGCCTCTGCCTGGACGTCCGTCAGCTTGAACGTCGCCATCAGCTCTTTCTTCGGCTCGTCTTCCTCGCGAATGATCCGGATCACCTCGTCGAGATTGAGGAAGGCGATGAGATAGCCGTCGAGAATTTCAAGACGATGTTCGATCTTGCCGAGACGATAATTGGATCGGCGGACCAGCACATCCTTGCGGTGATCCAGGAAGGATTGCAGTACCTCGCGCAGCGACATGACGCGTGGCGTGCCCTGTGCATCGAGCACGTTGAGGTTAAGCGATATGCGGCTTTCAAGGTCCGTCAGCTTGAAGACGGTCTCCATCAGGACGGCCGGATCGACGTTCTGCGATTTCGGCTCGAGAACGAGGCGGATGTCCTCGGCAGATTCATCGCGCACGTCCGACAGGATCGGCAGCTTGCGGGTCTGGATCAGCTCGGCGATCTTTTCGATCAGGCGCGATTTCTGGACCTGATACGGAATCTCGGTGATGACGATCTGGTACTTTCCGCGGGTGAGTTCTTCCTTCTCCCATCTCGCGCGAACCCGGAATGATCCCCTGCCCGTGGCATAGGCCTCGATCATGGATTCCTGCGGCTCGACCAGCACGCCGCCAGTCGGGAAATCCGGACCCTTGACGTATTTCTCGACCAGCGTCTCTGCCTTGGCGTTCGGCGCCTTGATGATGTGGATCGCAGCGTCGATCAGCTCGGCGACATTGTGCGGCGGAATGGAGGTCGCCATGCCGACGGCAATGCCGGTGGTGCCGTTCGCCAGCAGGTTCGGAAAGGCCGCCGGCAAAACCGATGGCTCGGTATCGTTGCCGTCATAGTTCTCGCGGAAATCGACTGTGTCCTGATCGATACCGGACAGGAGAAGCATGGTCGCGTCGGTCGTGCGGCATTCGGTGTATCGCATGGCAGCGGCGTTATCGCCGTCGATATTGCCGAAGTTCCCCTGCCCGTCGACCAGCGGAAAACGCGAGGCAAAGTCCTGCGCCATGCGCACCAGCGCGTCATAGATCGAGGCATCGCCATGGGGGTGATATTTACCGATCACGTCACCGACGACGCGGGCTGACTTCTTGTGCGCGCCTGTCGGCGTCAGCTTCATCTGCATCATCGCATAGAGGATGCGGCGCTGGACTGGCTTCAGCCCGTCGCGCACATCAGGCAGCGCCCGCGAGGTGATGGTAGACAGCGCATAGGCAAGATATCGCCGGGACAGCGCATCGGACAGGGGCTCAAGGAAAATGTCTTCGGTAAGGTCACTCATCCCCCTTGAGTAGAGCGCATCGCGGCTCGCTGGCAAGCGTTTGCGCGCGAGTGACCCTCACTTCTTTTCCAGTCTCAGCCTCGATATTTTTGTTGCAGCCGGGTCAGGAGCCGCTGGCGGGCATCGGGCAGTTGCCGGTCGGCGGGAAACAGGATGCGCTCTTCCAGGAAATGCCCGGTCAGGGCGAACCCGGCGAGCATGTCGCCAACCTGCGGTTCTCCCCTTGCGATGAGAAAAGGCGGCAGCGGCAGGAGCCGGTCCTTGTATGGCATGCCGGCCTCATAGGTGACCGCACCGCCTGATCGCGGCGAAACAAACGTCAGGTCGGCACCATCTTCCAGCGTCGCGCCGCTCGCCACGCAACGGTCAAGGATCAGGCCATAACCAACGGCTGAGAGAAGACCCAGCTCCCATTTGACCATGATCACCGGCCAGACATCGCTATCTTCCATCAGTTCGAACAGAACTTTCGTCGCGTCATAAAGCTGTGGCAGGGACTGGCGTTCCGGCAGGCACAAAGAGAGGAGAGATGTCGCAGCAGTCAGCCCGGTCAGCGCGAGAGAGTCCTGCATCAGGGTCGCGGCACGTGGCTCGACAAGTTCAAGGGAAAAGTGACCGAGGCTATCCTCTGTCCGGCCCTTCCAGGTCGCGGAGACGGTATTGCCTGGCTGGATGACCGGCTGGCGGGTCTTGCCCTGCCCGCCATGGACGAGCGCGGCGACACGGCCAGCAGACGGCGTGAAGATATTGACGACGGCATGGTTCTCGCCATGGGGCTGGGCGCTCAGAACGATGCCTTCATCCGTGAACTGCATATCAGCCCTTGGGGGCTTCCAGCCCCATTTCGCGGAACCTCGCCGGATCGGACGACCAGTTCTCGCGCACCTTCACGAACAGGAACAGGTGGACCTTCACGTCCAGCATCTGCTGCAATTCCTCGCGGGCGGCCTGGCCCACGGCCTTGATCGTGTGCCCACCGGCGCCGAGCACCAGCTTTTTCTGGCCGTCACGCTCAACATAGATCACCTGCTCGATGCGGATATCCCCGCCCTTTTGCTCCTTCCAGCTTTCCGTTTCAACGGTCAACGCATAGGGCAGTTCCTGATGCAAGCGCAGGAACAGCTTCTCACGGGTGACTTCTGCTGCCATCAGCCGGTCTGAGATGTCGGAGAGCTGGTCCTCCGGATACATCCACGGACCTTCCGGCATGCGCGAAACGAGATAGTCACGCAGGCCATCGAGACCGCGGCGCTTTTCGGCTGAGATCATGAAGGTCTCGGTGAAGTCCGCCGCCTCGTTCAGGGCGGCCGTGATGGAGAGAAGATGATCGCTCGGCATCAGGTCGATCTTGTTCAGGACAAGGATCGCTTTTACGCCAGCGGCCTTCAGCCCCTCGACGATCCGGTCCGTGTCAGCAGCGGCCTTGCGGGCCGCGCCCTTGGCATCGCCCTTCAGGTTTTCGTAATAGGCCGGGGCATCGACCATCAGCAGGGTGACGTCCGCGCCTTCATTGCCTTCCCAGGCGGCGGAGACCATCGCTTCATCCAGCTTGCGGCGCGGCAGGAAGATGCCCGGCGTGTCGGTATAAACGATCTGGGTTTGTCCCTGCACGGCAACACCACGGACGCGGGCACGGGTCGTCTGCACCTTGTGGGTGACGATGGAGACCTTGGCACCGACCATCTGGTTGACGAGGGTCGATTTGCCCGCATTCGGTGCGCCGAGCACCGTCACAAAGCCGCAATGGGTGGTTTCTTCAGTCAATGTCGTTATCCGTCCAGATTTTTTCACGCAACAAAATGGCCTGGGCCGCCAGCATCTGTGCGGCCCGTTTGGAGCCAGCCTCACCCGTCGCCGGTTTCAGGCCGGTGACACTAGCCTCTACAACGAAGACAGGCGCATGTGCCGGGCCCTCCGTCGAGACAGTTTTGTACACCGGAGCGCTCTTGCGCTCGCTTTGCGCCCATTCCTGAAGTGCCGTCTTGGCATCCATGAAGCGCGCAGCCAGCTTGTCGAAATTCACGCCCCAATAAAGGTCGAACACCTTCTGCGCCGCCTTCAGCCCGCCATCTACGTAGAGCGCGCCGAGCAGCGCCTCACAGGCATCGCCAAGGATCGCATCCTTGTCGCGACCGCCGGCATCTTCCTCCGATGCCGACATGCGCAACGCGTCGGCAAGGCCTATGGCACGAGCCGCCTTGGCGCATGTTTCCTTGCGGACAAGCGCATTCAGGCGCGGCGCCATGTCGCCTTCGGAGTAATCCGGGAACCGCCGCCATAGCGTTTCTGCCGTCATCAGCCCGAGGACGCGGTCGCCGAGAAACTCCAGCCGCTCCAGATCGCGCACCGTACCCGACCCCGACAGGCTTGAATGGGTCACGGCCCGTTCCAGCAGGCTCATATCCCTGAAGCGATGGTCAATCCTGTCCTGGAGGGCGGCGAGCTTATCCTGCCCTTGATCAGTCAACAGCCTACTCCACCGGGTCGAATATCCGGCCCCAGCGGATATGGGTCGGCCAGTTCCAGAACTTGAGAATGTTCGTGTCGTGGCCATCAACGGAGAAGACGAGGCGCTGGGCCCGTCCGACGATCTGGTCCGCCGGCACGAAGCCGACTTGCGGTGTGCGGCTGTCCTGCGAATTGTCGCGGTTATCGCCCATCATGAAATAATGGCCCGCTGGCACGAATTGCGGACCGATATTGTCGAGCTGGTCGTTATCGCCTTCGCATTCCTGGATCTTGTAGCTGATACCATTCGGTAGCGTCTCAATATAGCTCGCCGCATTGCCGCGGGTGTTGTTGCACCAGACAGGATCATCGCTGATCTGCTGGCGCGGAACGGCCTGGTCATTCAGATAGAGAACCCCGCCAATCATCTGGATCTTGTCGCCCGGCACACCGATGACGCGCTTGATATAGTCGCGGTTACGGTCCGCCTGGTTCTTGAAGACCACGACCTCACCACGCTCCGGCTCACTTCCGAACAGGCGCCCTTCAACCGGCAGCCGTGTCAGCGGATAGATCAGTGACGCTTTTGAATAGCCATACTCGAACTTGGAGACGACGAGGAAGTCACCAACCAGCAAATTCGGACGCATCGAGCCGGATGGGATGTTGAAAGGCTGCCAGGCAACCATGCGGAAAACGAGAGTGATCGCCACGGCCAGCAGAATGGTCTTCAGGATGTCCCAGGCCTCTTCGGCGGGTGTCATTTCGTCGCCAGCGGACTTGCCGATACGCTCACCTTCCATACCGCCCCTGCCGGAGATAAGCTCTTTTACAGATTTCATGCGCAAGTCCTGCTTACTGTTCGATACTGTCCCGGTCCGGGACAGCGTATATGATGACAATTGCCTGCGCCAACGGAAAATCGTCGGTGATTGTCAGGTGGATTTCGGCTTTCATGCCGTCAGGCGTAATCTGTTCCAGTCTTTTGGCTGCGCCGCCTGTCAATTGCAAGGTCGGCTTGCCGCCCGGCAGGTTGATGACGCCCATGTCGCGCCAGTAAACGCCGCGCGACAGGCCTGTGCCCAGCGCCTTGGCGCAGGCTTCCTTGGCGGCAAAGCGCTTGGCATAGCTGGCGGCGCGGTTGTGGCGGCGGTCGGATTTGGCCTGTTCAACTTCGGTATAGAGCCGCTCGGTGAAGCGTGAGCCGTGTCGTTCCAGCGTCTTCTCAACGCGGCGGATGTCGATGAGATCGTTACCGAGACCAATGATCATGAGCGCTATACCAGCATGCCCGAACGGGCATCGTCTATCAGCCGACGCATCTCACGGATCGCTTCATGAAGCCCCATGAAGACTGACTCGCCGATGAGAAAATGACCGATGTTGAGCTCGCGCACTTGCGGAAGGCCTGCAATCGGCTGGACGTTGTAGAAATCGAGCCCGTGGCCAGCATGGATTTCGAGACCGAGGTCATGCCCCAGCTTCGCTGCCGCCTCGATCTTGTCGAACTCGTCCTGGATACGGGCCGGTGTAGTGGCGAGTGCCGCCTGATGATAGGCGCCGGTATGCAATTCGATAACGGGGGCTTTCAGTTCTGCGGCCGTGCGGACCTGCACTTCTTCCGGATCGATGAAGAGAGACACGCGGATACCCGCCTCGCCCAGCCGGTCGATGATGCCTGCGAGCAGCTGCTTCTGCCCGGCGACATCAAGCCCGCCCTCCGTTGTCCGCTCGGTTCGTTTCTCCGGGACGAGGCAAACGGCATGGGGTTGCACGTCGACGCTGATCGCCAGCATTTCCTCGGTCGCGGCCATCTCGAAATTCAATGGCAGGCTGACTTCGTCCTTCAGGCGATACATGTCCTCGTCGCGGATATGGCGACGGTCCTCGCGCAGATGCGCAGTGATGCCATCGGCACCGGCAGCGGCGGCAAGCTGAGCGGCACGGATCGGATCTGGATTGGCGCCGCCCCGGGCATTCCTGAGCGTTGCCACATGGTCGATATTCACGCCAAGGCGCACACGCGGCTCATCGGCCGCCGGGTTGCGCTGCAATGGCTCGCGGTCGACCATCAGGCAAGCCCCCTGCTGCCCGGCTTGACCGGCGGAATATCCTTCAGATGAGCCGGCAGCTGGTCGGAGCGATAGGCCGGTACATCGAGCTCTGCCAGTGGCAGGATCGGCAGGCCGACATTCGCCTTGCCCCCCGACCTGTCGATCAGGCAGGCAACGGCGAGAGGCGTACCACCATGGCGCTTGACCGCCTCGACGCATTCGCGGGCTGAAAGGCCTGTCGAGATTATATCCTCGACGATCAGTACACGGCCAGCCCCCTCGATCTGGAAACCGCGGCGCAGCTCGAACTGGCCATTCACCCGCTCGGTGTACATAAAGGGTAGCTCCAGCGCACGCGCGGTCTCATAGCCATAAATGATGCCGCCCATGGCGGGCGAGATGACATAGTCGATCTGTTCGCCAAATTTATCCTGAGCCTTGAGAGCAAGCGCCGCACACAGGCGGGCCGTGCGGTCCGGATACATGGAGACAATGGACTTGTTCAGATAGGTATCGCTGCGCAGGCCCGAAGACAGGATGAAATGGCCGTTCATGAGGGCGCCGCAGGCTGTGAACTCCTCCAGAACCTGGTCTTTCGTCATTGCGTGCGCGGCGGATACGGCCATCTTTTATCGTCCTTCTTCTAATTGGATGCTGGTTCTACATCCGTGCGGCGCTCTGCGGCAAGCACGTGTTCCGATGCCCGCAGGCCGGTGAGTACATTCGTCAGGTGCTTCACGTCCCGAACCAGGATGTCGATGAGGATATCGTTGAAATCAACTTCCCTGTGACGCAGCCGGATATCGCGGATATCTGCCTCGTACTGGGTCATCATCAGGGCGACGTGGGCAAGCGCACCGCTGCGGTTCTTCACCGTCACCTTGATCGGCGCGATGAACTCTTCTTCTGTATCGCTACGCCAGCGCAGGTCGAGCCAGCGCTCTTCAGAGATTGTCGTCCGGCCCAGCGTGTCGCAATCGATGCGGTGAACGTTCACCGCCCCATCATCTCCAGGCAGGCCAATGATACGCTCTCCCGGCAGGGGCGAACAGCACGGGGCAAAACTGACAGAAACGCCCCCTGTAAGGCCCTGGATCGGAATCGAATGCTGGTGCCCGCCCTCATAGCTCTGGCGCAGTCGGCGTTTCGGCTGGTCTTTTCCATCCGTGCCCGGATAGATGATCTGACGAACGGCTTTTGCGTCAAGACGCATCGACCCGACCGCCTCATAGACCTTCTTGACGCTGCTATAGCCCAACTTGTCGAGCGCTTCTTCGATGGAACTTTCGGACCATGAAAGGCCGTGGGTTGAAAATTCGGATTCGAGGATACGGTGACCAAATTTCACCTGTTCCTTTTTCTGCAGCTGCTTGATACGCCGCTTGATGCCCGACTTCGCCCTGCCGGTGATCGCCATCGTCTCCCAGTCCTGTGGGATCGGTGCATTGTCAGAGCGCAGTATGGAAACGACATCGCCATTGCGCAGGGGCGTGCGCAGCGGCTTGGTCACGCCATTCACGCGCGCGCCGACGCAGGTATCACCGATGTCGGTATGCAGCGAATAGGCAAAGTCGATCGCGGTTGCACCGACAGGAAGCGACATCACCCGGCCCTTTGGCGTGAAGCAGTAGATCGTGTCCTGGAAAAGCTCCAGCTTCGCGTTTTCAAGGAACTCGCCGACATCGTCGCCATGCTGCAGCATTTCAACGGCATTGCGGGCCCATTCATACGGGTCGAACTGCCCTGCCCTGTCGATCTCTATCTGGCGCCCTTCACTCGGGAATGACGTTTCATCCTTGTACCGCCAATGGGCCGCGATACCGCGCTCTGCAGTTTCGTGCATCTCCTTGGTGCGAATCTGGATCTCGACGCGCTGGCGCACACCGGTCTCGTCGACCGGCGCCAGCACCGCAGTATGGATCGACCGATAATTGTTTGGCTTTGGAAGCGAGATGTAATCGTCAAACTCGTGCGGGATCATCGGGAAAGACGAGTGGATAACGCCCAGAACCTTGTAGCAATCCTCGACGGTATCGACGAGAACCCGGAAGGCATAGATATCCGCCAGCTCGTCGAAAGCGTTGCCCTTGCGCTGCATCTTGCGCCAAATCGAGAATGGCCGCTTTTCCCGACTGTGAACCTCGGCCTTTACTCGTGCCGCTTCCAGCTTTTCACGAAGGGTTTGCGACAGCTGCACGACCGAGCGCACCGTGTCCTTGCCGAGCTTGCGCAACCCTTCGCGGATCGCCGTGTAGCCCTCAGGATCGAGATATTTGAAGGATAGGTCTTCCAGCTCATCGCGGAATTTTTGAACGCCGATGCGCCCGGCGAGCGGTGCGTAGATCTGCATCGTTTCCATGGCGATGCGCTGGCGTTTTTCCTTGCGCTTGATGTAGTGCAGCGTGCGCATGTTGTGCAGGCGGTCCGCCAGCTTGACCAGCAGTACACGGACGTCCTGTGCCATCGCGAGCACGAACTTGCGGAAATTCTCTGCCTGCTTTGTTTCGGCAGAACGCATTTCCATCAGCGACAGCTTGGTCACGCCATCGACGAGCTCTGCGACGGATGGACCGAACAGGCGTTCGATATCCTCGACAGTCGTGTCCGTGTCTTCAACCGTATCGTGCAACAACGCGGTCACGATCGTCTCCGGGTCGGCCTTCAACTCGGTGAGGATGGCGGCAACGGAAATGGGATGGGTGAAATAGGGATCGCCGGAGGACCGCGTCTGTCCGCCATGGGCCTTCATCGAGAAGACATAGGCGCGGTTGAGAAGGTCCTCGTCGGCAGCAGGGTCGTAGGCTTTCACCCGCTCGACCAGTTCGTACTGGCGGATGAAGCCGACCGGATAGGAGCTCGGCTTGCTTACGCTTTTCCGCGCCGGTTTTGACGTCTTTTGCGTCGCTGTGGCGCTCCCAGGCTCACTTTCCTGATCCGCTGGCGCACGCGATACTTTCGCTTTCGTGCTGCGAGAAGGACGTTGAAGTTTTCCCGGCGCTTCTGTTTGTAGAACAGACGTATCCTGTTGGCCGCCAGAGCCCTGTTCAGCCTCGCTCTTTCCAGTCTTCGTCGCTGGTTTCTTCTGGACTGCAGACGAAACCTTTTCAGTGCTCTCATGAGTTCTGGATGTTCCGGCTTTCTGAGTGCTCATTTCCAACCCGACAGTCAGGACGGCGCCTCAGCGACCGTGCCCGAAAACTCGACTAAACCTCGAAGGCCGGATCAGCGGTGCCGGTCTCAGCCCTTGTTCTGTACCGGCGACATGCCCGTCGTCTGCAGGGCACGCAGAAGGTCATCCTCGCTCATCGTGTCGTGCTCCGGCAGGTCTGCCTTCTCGGCAGCGGCGCCTTCGGCATCTTCCGGCTCGTCGACATCGAGCTGTTTCTGCAGGGACGTGACGAGGTCCTCGCGCACATCTTCCGGCTTGAGGTTGGAGTCTGCAATCTCGCGCAGGGCGACGACAGGGTTCTTGTCGTTGTCACGGTCGACAAGAATCGGTGACCCCGAGGAAATCGTCCGCGCGCGGTGGGCGGCAAGCAGGACGAGATCGAAACGGTTGTCTACCTTGTCGACGCAATCTTCTACAGTGACGCGAGCCATTCATTATCTCCTAATCGGCGAAAGCGCACTCCTACAGTGTCATGCCGGTGAAATCAACTCGAAACAGGCCTGTATTGCCCGGAATTAAAGGCTAAATCCGGGTCGCCGTGACCTGCGGCAGGGCTGAAATCATCTCTTCCACAGATAAGGACGATTCAGGGTGCTGCCAAGATGGTGAAATCTCGCGCAGCGGCAGTAGTACGAAATCTCGCTCGGCAAGCGCCGGATGAGGCAGGTGAAGGCTTTCTGCCGCTCCCTCGCGGGCCTCGCCGTGATAAGCGATCAGATCGAGGTCCAGGGTTCGCGGGGCATAACGCAATGCCGGATCCTGCAGGTAGGCCCTCTCCCGCCCGAACGCATCCTCGACGGCGTGAAGAGAAGCCAGTAATTGCTCCGGCGTATAATGGCTCTGCTCAAATGAAGTAACGGCATTTACATAGGGCGGCTCGGTCGGGTCAGGCCAGGCGGGGCTGGAATAGAGGCTCGAGCGCCTCTGCCCACTGCCAAAATCAACCAATGCATCCATGGCCTTGGTAACAATTTCCCCCGGCAGTTGTCCGCAAAACGTCTTGTTCGACCCTAGCGCGATAATGATCATACCAGTTTCACTTGAGGTTGATTTTTCCAAGGATTCAAATACGTTACGCCGTCTATATCATATCACGTTATAATACAGGCAATATTGGGAAGGAATGATAATGAATACCTGGCTAGGACTGGACGAAGACGACCGCACGGCGATCTTTATCGATGGCGCCAATCTCTACAAGACGGCCCGCAACCTTGGCTTCGACATAGACTACAAGAGCCTGCTGAAAAAGACCCGCGAGGAAAGCCGGCTGATCCGCGCCTATTACTACACTTCGATGCAGGAAGACCGCGATCAGGACTACTCCCCCTTGCGCCCCCTCGTCGACTGGCTCGACTATAATGGCTACACAATGGTGACCAAGATCGCGCGGGAATATACCGACGCGCAGGGCAAAAAACGCTACAAGGGCTCTGTCGATATCGAGCTCGCGGTCGACATGGTCATGCTCGCCGACAAGCTCGACGCAGTCGTCCTGTTCACAGGCAATGGTGATTTCCGTCGGGCAATAGAGGCGGTCCAGGGCAAGGGCGTGAAGGTCACCCTCGTCTCTACGGTCAAGACCACACCGCCAATGGCAAGTGACGATATCCGCCGCATGGCCGACCACTTCATCGACCTTGCGGACTTGCAGGGCACGATCGGTCGCAAGGGCGCACCACCTCGAAAGAACAATGACGAAGAATTCTTCGATGAAGACGACGATTTCTGATAATCGTCCCTGATGGCCAATCCAGAAAATATACCGCCTGAACCAGCACCTGACTGTCCGCTTTGCCCGCGCCTTGTCGACTACAGGCGCGAGAACGAAGCGGCCCATCCGGACTGGTTCAACGGCGCCGTGCCATCCTTCGGGCCGCCGGAGGGTGACAAGGCGGTCGAGTTGATAATCGTCGGCCTCGCGCCTGGTGTGCAGGGGGCGAACAAGACCGGCCGTCCGTTCACAGGCGATTATGCAGGCGACCTGCTCTATGCGACCATGTTGCGCCACGGCTTTGCCAAGGGCACCTATGATGCCCGACCTGATGACGGGCTGACATTGCACAGGGCAATGATCACCAATGCGGTACGCTGCGTGCCACCGCAGAACAAGCCGACCGGCGGCGAAGCGACGACCTGTCGTCCTTTTCTGGTGTCGAGACTGAACTCCCTGCCCGCCCTGAAAGTCATCATGTGTCTTGGGAGGATATCCCACGACAACACTTTATCTGCCCTTGGGATGAAGCGGTCCGCCCTCACCTTCGGCCATAATGCCGTGCACGACATAAGTCTGGATGGCCGCCCGGCGGCGCTGATCGACAGCTATCACTGCTCTCGCTACAACACGAATACCGGCAGGCTGACTGAAGAAATGTTCGATGACGTCTTTGTATCCATCAGGGAACGCCTGAAGGCTATTTGAAGAAATTCCAGTTCAGGAATAGCGCATAGAGAATCAGCGGCAGGAGCAGCAGCACGCTGTCATAACGCACGCTGAAATAGACGAACGGAATAGCCACGGGAAACCACAGGGCCAGCATTTTCAGCCAGCGTTTCCACTCGAACAGCTTTTCCGGTTCGAACATGCCTTTACTCCATCGGGCCGTCAGCCATTTTCGCGCAACAGGCGCTGTTTCTGGCGACCCCAGTCGCGGGATTTTTGCGTCTCCCGCTTGTCATGCATCTTCTTGCCCTTGCCGAGGCCTATCTTGATCTTGGCGATGCCGCGATCGTTGAAGAACAGGCGCATCGGCACGATGGCGTAGCCCTTCCGCTCCACCGCACCGGTCAGGCGGTTCACCTCGCGCTTGTGCAGCAGGAGTTTGCGATTGCGCTTTGGCTCATGGTTCTCGCGATTTCCCTGCTTGTATTCCGGAATATTGGAATTGATCAGCCAGATCTCGACATTGCCACCATGGCTTTCAGGCGTCGCATAGCTTTCGGCGATATTGGCCTTGCCTGTTCGCAGGGCCTTTACCTCTGTACCGGTCAGCACGAGGCCAGCGTCGAACTCTTCTTCAATTTCATATTCGAAGCGCGCTCGCCTGTTCTCGGCGATGACCTTGAACGATGTGGATGCAGGTTTTGCCATGAAGTCAGGATATTCCGTCAGTTACAGAAGGCCGAGACCGGCCAGTGCCGCATCGACCTTTTTGCAGGCAGCTTCGGAGGCGCCGACGAGCGGCAACCTTATCTCGTCCAAACACAGGCCAAGCCGTGAAAGTGCGTATTTAGTCGGTGCCGGGCTGGTGTCGGAGAAGACGGCCTCATGCAGCGGGGTCAGCCTGTCCTGGATTTCGACCGCCTTTTGCCAGTCGCCGTTGAGACAGGCTTCCTGCATCTGGGCGCAAAGCTCAGGTGCAATGTTGGACGTGACTGAAATGCAGCCAGTTCCGCCCATGGCGTTGAACCCGACGGCGGTAATGTCCTCGCCCGAAAGCTGGATGAAGCCGTCTGCGCAGGCAAGGCGCTGCTGCGGGACACGGGCCAGATTTGCGGTGGCATCTTTCACGCCGATGACCCGTTCCAGCTGCGACAGCTTACTGAGGGTCTCGACCGTCACGTCAGACGATGTACGCGCCGGGACGTTATAGATAACGAGCGGGATCGAAACGGCGTCATGCACAGCCTTGAAGTGGGCATAGATGCCTGCCTGCGACGGCTTGTTGTAATAGCCTGTCACGGTCAGCAGGGCATCGGCGCCCGATTTCTCGGCATGCTGCGCCAGGGCAATCGCCTCCCGCGTCGAATTGGAGCCTGCGCCCGCAATGACCGGAATGCGACCGGCGACAACCTCGATACACAGGTCGACGACGCGGGCGTGCTCCTCATGGGTCAGGGTCGGCGATTCGCCTGTGGTGCCGACCGGCACGACGCCATGGGTGCCCGCCTTGACCTGACGCTCGACGAGGTCGGCAAAGGCCGTTTCATCGACCTTGCGATCCTTCATCGGCGTTACAAGCGCGGTGATTGATCCTTTTAGCATCGGGCCTGAGCTATCTGACATATATTGTTCTTTCCATTTCGAGCCGCATGGTTAGCTGCCTTGCCGCAAGCTGGCAAGCAGACTGGCAAGTAGGTGGGAGACAAAGTCTTGATCCTCGACGCTGGCGAGCCCGACGATGCCAGTGTTGCAATCGCGCCTATATGATCATCCATGTGTTCGCGCGGGCCTTACGGGGCGGCCCGAATACCGTTACAATGACAAATAGCTGGGGAATTTGTCACGAACAGGGCTGAAAGAGAAGTTATGTACCGGATGGTTACGCGGTGTTTCAAATCCTGCCGCAAGAATATGAATTCCCTGTTTCTTGGCAGCGTTGTTGTAGGTTTGCTGGCAACCGGTGTGGCTTCAGCTCAGCCTCCTGTGCCCCGAATGAAACCGGAGGCGCCCGGACCTGTATATGTTTCGGAAAGCGACCATGCGATCCTCAACCTTTATTTCGAGGCACTTGATCGCAAGCGCTGGGAACAGGCCAACGCCTATCGTCCCCAGATCAGTGATCCCGTAGCCCGCACTGTCGCTGACTGGGCCTGGTATCGCGCCGAACCCGACAATCTCGACTGGCGTGCCCTTGGCCGGTTTCTGGACGAAAACCCCGACTGGCCAAATGATTATACGATCCAGCGCTTCGCCGAAGAGGCGATGACGGGGAACGATGCACCGTCCGATATCATCGCCTTCTTCAGGAGCAAGCAGCCCGTTTCCGGCTATGGCAAGATCGCGCTCGCACGCGCCCTCCTGAAAGACGGCCAGGCCGATGAGGGGAAGCGATGGCTGCGCGATGCCTGGGTCAATCATAACTGGCCGGTATCGGACGAGCGGAACATTGCGAGCGAATTCGCCACGCATCTCAGCGAGGCCGATCACTACGCCAAGGTCGATCGCCAGCTTTTCGATATCATCGCCACCGATTCCCGGCGCCTGCTCGACTATCTGAGCGCCAGTCATCGGCAAATGGCAGAAGCCCGAATTGCCTTGCTGCGTCGTGACGGCAATGCCGTGCGCCTGCTGGAAGGGCTCAGCAGTGAACAGCTGCGCGATTCCGGCGTCCTGCATGCGGCGGCACGCTATTATCGCCGTGGTGAGAATGAACCGACGGCTATTGGTTATGCCGCGCAGGCGCCGATTAATTCGGAGTATCTGCGCTACCCGGAAGCATGGTGGGGTGAGAAAAACCTGCTGATGCTCTGGGCCATGCGCAATGGCCTCTACAAGGATGCCTATCGCATGGCGGCCTATTCCGGCCTAAGCGAAGGCGGCGATTTCGCCGAGGCTGAATTCTATGCCGGCTGGATCGCGTTGCGCTTCCTGAAGGAGCCGGAACGCGCCCGCCGCCATTTCGCCTATCTCGATGCCAATGTCTCCTCTCCCATTTCCAAGGCGCGGGCTCAATACTGGCTGGGCCGCGCCTTTGCCGCAGAGGGTAATCGCGAGCGCGCTCGGCAATATTACGCGGTGGCGGCAGCCTATCCGCTGACATTCTACGGACAGCTGGCACAGGAAAATCTCGGTACGGAGAATGCACCGGCATTTCCGGGTCCGGTTCAACCGACAGAACAGGACCGTGAGATGTTCAATTCACGGCCGCTGGTCCATGCCATGCGCATCCTCTCGGAAGTCGACGAGGAATACCGCTATATCGCCTTCGCCCGTCAGCTCGACGACGTGATGACGTCTCCCGGCGAATATGCCCTTTACGAAGAACTCGTTGCCCGGGAAGACATGCTGTTCCTGTCGGTTCGCGCCGGTAAAGCCGCCGTGAACCGCGGCGCCGAAGCCCCGAGCGTCGCCTATCCGCGCATCTTCGTGCCGGGTCAGGCGGCCAATTTTGTCGAGGAACCCTTGATCCTCGGGCTGTCACGCCAGGAGAGCGAGTTCAATCCGCGCGCCTATTCCTCCGCCAATGCCCGTGGCCTGATGCAATTGCTGCCATCGACCGCGCAGCTGACCGCGCGAAAGGAGGGCTTTCCCTATTCCACGTCACGGCTGATGGACGACCCGCTCTATAACCTCGTGATCGGCTCTGCGCATCTCAGCCACCTTATCGAGCGGTTCGAGGGATCCTATGTGCTTACGCTTGTTGGCTACAATGCCGGGCCCAACCGGGCGAGCCAGTGGATCGAGCGCTATGGCGATCCGCGCAATCCCGACGTCGATCCGGTCGACTGGGTCGAACTGATCCCGTTCGATGAAACCCGCAATTACGTGCAGCGCGTGCTGGAGAACACCCAGATATATCGCTCGCAGGTCACCGGTGGTCCGATTGCCGGCAAGCTGTCTCAGGATCTGGTGCGCGGCGGCGGCACGACGACGGCGATTGGTCTGTCCCAGCCCAGCCCCATCCTGTCGGCCAAGGCGAACCAGTGGGAAGGCCGCGCCATGACCGACGATCAGATGGCCAATCTTGCAGTTCCAGCTGCCTATTCACAGGAAATGCCGGACCCTGTAGCCTTGCTCGCCTCATTCGACCAGCCTCTTGTCGGCAATCGCAGCAAGATATCGAACGAGATAGAGCCGTGCGAAGCCGACGCGGAAACCCTGAACCGTCTCGCACTCAGCGATGATGACGAGAGTGTGGAATCAGCCTGCTAGGCTGATAGGGTCTTGATATGACTTTGGTTCGTTTCCTGACATTTACAGCCCTGACGGGCATGATGGCACTCGTCTCCGCCTGTTCATCACTGCCCTCTGCCGACACTACAATGTCGCAAAAGGGCTTCAGCGTTTCCGGCGATCAGCTGCTCGATGCGACCGGTAGACCTTTCGTCATGCGCGGCATAAATCACCCGCACGCCTGGCAACGTGGGCGCACTGAAAAAGCCTTGCCGGAGATCGCCGCCACGGGTTCAAACATGGTCAGGGTGTCCCTCTCCTCCGGCGCCCCATGGGGCATTACGCCGAAAGAGGAAGTCGCCGACATCATTCGCATGGCAAAAGCCTACGACATGATCGTCATGTTCACCGTTCACAACACAACCGGCCATGGCGATCAGGACTGGGCGATCCATCTGGCCGAGACGATCCCGTACTGGATATCCCTCAAGGACATCCTTGTCGGGCAGGAGGCATATGTCCTCGTCAATCCAGGTAATGAGCCGACGGGAAATTCAGTCTCCCCGGCGGCATACAGGGAAATGCAGATTTCGACGATCAAGGCATTGAGAGCTGCCGGATTTGCCCACACAATGGTGGTGGACGGTCACAACTGGGGACAGGATGCCACCCGTACCATGCTGACCGAAGCCGCTGCAATCGCCTCCGCCGACCCTCTGTCCAACACGATCTTCAGTGTACACATGTACCAGGTGTATGATGACGCCGGGACCATCGAGGAGTATTTCGACGCGTTCGAAGCGATGAAGCTGCCACTTGTCGTCGGCGAGTTCGGCCCTGACCATCAGGGCGAGCCGGTCGACGAAGAGACCATTTTCCGGCTCAGCAACGAGATGGACATCGGCTATATCGGCTGGTCATGGTCCGGCAACAGCGCCATCGTCGAAAACCTCGACATCACGGTTGATTTCGACCCCGAGACACTGTCGCCTTGGGGCGAGCAGCTGATCAACGGGCCGGGTGGCATCAGGGAAACATCGAATCCCGCTGGTGTCTTCCTGCGAAAGCCTTCCGGTCCCCGCTTCCACAAATTGCGGCTGCACGGCTGATATTCTCGCTTCGACAACGGATAGTCGGCAAGGTGCGGAAAAATCAGCACAAAAGCCGATCTTTCGCCTTGCATATCTGAAGAATTCTGACATTTTCGCCGGTGGAGTGGTGGCCGAGTGGTCGAAGGCGCTCCCCTGCTAAGGGAGTATGCGGCTTAAACCGTATCGAGGGTTCGAATCCCTTCCACTCCGCCACTTTCCCGGCGGAAGATTCAGATGTAACGCGCTGCCAGAGCGCGCAGGTCGATACGCGCCTTGAGGCGTGTTGCCAACAGATACATGCCGCCAATCTTGCGATGCAGGAAGATCGTCACAGGCGGCGGGATATGGTTGAAGCCGCTCTTGCGCAGGGTCATTGCCTTGTCGCTTAACCGAGAGGCCAGGTCCGATGCGCCGAAATCGTAAGGCCCGTCCACAGATAGCGGTTCAACCGCCATGGCAAAGACTTCGCGGATCATGGCTTCCATGGCAGAGCCGAGATCGCCACCCATCAGCCCCATACCAATTGCGATGTCCCGTGCACGATCCCAGTCTGCATCAAGGCCTGCCTTTAGCAGCTGCCGATAACCATCCGAGAGCTCACCGGATATCTCGCGGGTTGCACCAAAATCGAGCAGGACGATCCGGTCACTGTCGCGATCGTAGAAATAGTTCGCGAAGTTCGGATCGGTCTGCATCAGGCGCAGCTCAAGCAATTCGTCGAGCAACAATCTCATCAGGCGAAGCATGATAGTATCTCGCCTTTCCTGAGACAGATCGCCAATCTTTTCGATGGGGTCACCCGAGACGAAACTCATGGCCAGAACGTCGCGCGTCGTCAGGTCCTCATACGCCCGCGGCAGCAGGAAACCTTCCCTGTCGGCAAGTGCCTCACGATACTGGTTCAGATAGGCCGCCTCGCGCAAATAATCAGCCTCCTCGCGCAACTGCGCCTTGGCCTCCTCCAGCACCGGTTTGATATCGATATCCTTTGGCAACAGGCCGGACATCCGTATCAGGGTAGCGACGTTGTCGACGTCACTATCGATGCTCTCGCGCACACCCGGATACTGAACCTTGATCGCCATATCACGTCCATCGACAGTCCGCGCCCAGTGCACCTGCCCGATGGAAGCGGCGGCGATAGGCCTGACCGTGAAGCTTTCGAATTTTGATCGCCAGCCCGTTCCCCAGTTATCATTCAGTACGCGTTTTAGTTGATGAGGCGGCATCGCGTCCGCAGACGATCGCAGACGCCCCATGATGTCGGCCAGTTCAGGCGGCAGGAAGTCTCCATTGTCGAGGGAGATCAGCTGGCCAACCTTCATCGCGGCCCCGCGCAATCGTGATAGCTGGTCAGCCGCCTTGCTGGCATTTTGTGGTGTCAGCAGAAGGTCCTGCAGGGATGGCCTTTCCCCGCGTGAGAGGCGCTTCGCGCCATCGACAAGCATGTTCCCGGCAATTCCCGCACCGAGGCTGCCAATCCCGCCAAGGCGGGACAGGCGGCCTCGCGGCACCGACCGACCATTATCGTCTTTCCTGTTTCTCGCCATGTGTTAATTCCCGATCGAAACATGTGATGCGCATCGTATCGGTGACTTAGTGGCCAGGGTGACCTGAGCAACAATTCCAGTCGGATGCCGTCTCTGGGTCTGGTGCTCTGGCCCCCGACTTCGTTAACTCGCCAAAAAGCCCCGGTTTTCGTCACTAATTTCGCTGTTTATCAATTTCTGCCGCGTATAATGCATATACAGGATAGCCATACAGGCTGAACCTGCATGAAACTTGCTAGATGCTGCCTATGAGTGTGCAGAATTGTTCCATGATTGATCCCGAAGCGGCTGCAAGCAGGCTGGAAGTCGCCGATGTGGCCACGATTGGCAGCTATTGGCCAGCCCTCAAGGCGTTGGCTGCGGACGCATGCGAACCCAATCCTTTCCTGTCGCCGGTCATGCTTGACGCCGCATGCAGGCACTTGGACGAAACGCAATCAATGAAGTTCTGTCTTGTCCTGTCAGGCAACAGGCTGATCGGGTTCATGCCCATCGAAACGCAGACAGGCTATGCAAGGCTGCCCGTCACCTATCTCAGGACAGGGTTGTACAGGCACTGTTTTCTTGGAACACCGCTAGTGCGCAACGGCCATGAAAAGGAGTTCTTTGAAACCATCATCAATGCCGCCAATGCCGCCGGCCTGAAGGGTGCCTTCCTGCAGTTCCGCCAGATGATCGAGGGCGGCCCGCTGGAAACCGCCTTGCGAGAAGTCGCCAGCCCGCACGCCTATATCGCCGCCCGCTGGCAGCGCGCCTGTCTTCACAGCGACCTGCCATATGAGGGCTATATCCTGCAGAATATACGCGGTAAGAAACGCAAGGAATGGCGCCGCCTGACCAACCGGTTGTCGGAGGAAGGTGAAGTTCAGTTCAGAACGCTTCAGCACAGCGCTGAACTCGATGACTGGTGCGAGCATTTCCTGCGCCTCGAGCATGATGGCTGGCGCGGTCATGGCGGCTCATCTCTCGCGGCCGATGAGACCGGCCCCGCCTTTCTGAAAGAGATTGTCCGCTCTGCCCATGAAGCCGGGCAGCTTCATTTCCTGCGTCTTGATGTCGATGACAAATGCATCGGTATGCTGATCAACTTTACCGCAGGCGGTCAGGGCTGGTCGTTCAAGATCGCGCATGATGCAGAGTATGCACGTTACTCACCGGGCGTCATGCTGGAGCTGGAGCTGACCCGTCAGGCTCTCGATGAGAAGACCATGACCCGCGTCGACTCCTGCGCCCAGGAGGACCATCCGATGATCGACAAGCTGTGGGCGGAGCGTCAGGCGATGTGTCATGTCAACGTTCCCCTGCCGGGCCTGTCGAGCCGCTCCGCTTCCATGTTGTGCCGCTTCCTGGAAGAGACTTCGGAGCGCACACGCCGTATGCTGGGAACCAAAGGGGTCAGGGCATGATCTTCACCGATAACGCAAAACAAGCCTTTTCAGGCGCCTATCCCGACAAGCCGGTCAGGCTTGCGCATAATCTGGCTCAGGACAGCTTTTTTTCGCTTGAGCGCCTCGCCGACATTGCAACACGGCTGCCGGCGGAACTTGTCGAATATAATCGCGGCGACCTGCCTGTCGACCAACGTCCTGAACAGACACCCGGGAACGGCCTGAGCATCGCCGAAACCATCCGCTCGATCGAAGAAAATGGATCGTGGATGGTGCTGAAGAATGTTGAGCGCGATCCGGCCTGTGCCGACAAGCTGGAAGAATGTCTCGGTGATCTCGAAAAACTCATTGCCCCTGTGTCCGGCGAGATGTTCCGCAAGGAAGCCTTTATCTTCATCTCATCGCCCAATTCCATAACGCCATTTCACATGGACCCTGAGCATAACATCCTTATGCAGATCAGGGGTACGAAACAGATGCGTGTCTATCCGGGCGAGGGCATCCTGACCGCGCAGATCCAGGAGGCCTATCACTCAAAGGCAGGCCACAGAAACCTGCCCTACGAGGCGTCGTTCGATGAAGGCTCAACCCTGTTCGATCTCGCGCCCGGCGATGCCGTCCACGTACCGGTGAAAGCGCCGCACTGGGTCAGGAACGGACCGGACGTCTCAATCTCGTTTTCCATTACCTGGCGCTCTCGTCTCAGCGTCGCGGAGGCGGACCTTCATCGCATGAACGCCTGGCTTCGCGACCATGGGCTGGGGCAAATGGCGGGCACCAGTGCACGTGCCATGCGCGTGTCTGCGTTCCGTGCGCTGAACAAAGCCGGCATTATCACCGACTGATTACCGGGTGAGGTTCTTTGCCTGAACGATCAGCTTGTCGAGAAGGCCTTGAAGAGCTGCCAGCTCCGTCTTGTTCAGGGCCTGAAGCACGTCGTCATTGTGACTTTTTGCTACCGCCTGAATCTCGTTGGCGATGTCACTACCCTTTTCGCTCAGGTGCAGCAGCGCCGATCGCCGGTCCGTTTCGCTCGTGCGCTTTTCCAGCAACCCTTTCTCGACCAGCGATGCAACGGCACGGGAAACAGCGACCTTGTCCATCGGCGTCTTGTCGACGACCGTCTGGGCACGGACCTCATCATATTGGCTAACCAGCGCCATCACCCGCCACTCGGCGATGGTGATCCCGAAACGGTCAGAATAATCGCGGGCAATAAGTTTCGACACCGCATCGCTGAGCACAGCCAGCTTGAACGGCATGAACTCTTCCAGAATAAACGGCTCACCCGTCCTGGTTTCTGTGGCGCTTTCAGTCACAACATATACCCCCGACCAATTCAGTCCTCAGCTATCGCGGCGGATTATACTGGCTGACCTTCTGGTCGATAGCCCCGAAGATCGACTTGCCATTTTCGTCATCCATCCAGATGCGGACGGTATCGCCGTATGACATGAACTGTGTATCCGGCTTGCCCTGATCGATGGTCTCGATCATGCGGATTTCGGCGATGCAGGAATAGCCGACACCGCCGGCGCTGACCGGTTTGCCCGGCCCGCCATCGAGCTTGTTGGATACGGTACCCGATCCGATGATCGCGCCAGCACCCAGGGGCCGTGATTTCGCAGCATGAGCCACCAGACGGCCGAAATCGAAGGTCATGTCGACGCCCGCATTGGCCCGGCCAAAAGGCTGGCCGTTATAGTCAACCTTCAGCGGCAGATGGACCTTGTTGTCTTTCCATGCGTCACCCAGCTCATCAGGCGTAACGGCCACAGGCGAAAAGGCACTGGATGGCTTGGACTGGAAGAAACCGAAGCCCTTGCCCAGTTCACCGGGAATAAGATTGCGCAGGGACACATCATTGACCAGCATCAACAGGCGGATATGGGAGCCTGCGTCCCGTGCGCTGACGCCCATGGGAACATCACCGGTAACGACCGCGATCTCGCCTTCCATGTCGATGCCCCAGGCGGTGTCCTCAATCTCGATGTCACCGCGCGGATCGAGAAAGGCATCAGAACCACCCTGATACATCAGCGGGTCTTCCCAGAAGCTCTCCGGCATCTCGGCACCACGGGCCTTGCGGACCAGTTCGACGTGATTGACATAGGCAGAACCATCCGCCCACTGATAGGCACGCGGCAGGGGTGATGCACACGCCTCCTCGTTGAACGGACGCGCGTTTATCGAGCCTTCATTGAGGGCCTGATAGAGTTTTTGCAGTTTTGGAGCGACCGCGTCCCAATTGTCGAGAGCCACCTGCATTGTCGGCGCGATTTCGCCAGCCTCGATACAGGTTTCAAGGTCGCGGGATACGACTACCAGAATGCCGTCACGTTCGTGTTTGAGGGATGCAAGTTTCATCAACTTCCTCCTTGTAAAATTATCTTAAGATCAGTCGTCCGTAGCCTGGTTCTGCCAGCTGTTCACATAGCCTTCCCACTCGACATGCCTGGCGTCCTCATGGAAATCGATCGGGTCGCGGGTATCGATCATCACGGCATATTCGTCCGTCGCTTCTTTCTTCGGCGTGAACATGCCTTTCAGGGCTTTAGGATGCGGGCCGTGGGTGAAGCCCGACGGGTGCACCGTCATCATGCCCGCCTCGATATTGTCACGGGAGAAGAAATCGCCGGCGTGATAGAACAGGATTTCTTCGTAATCGTCATTATTGTGAAAAAACGGCACTTTCAGCGCGCCGGGATCGGTCTCGAATGGTCGCGGCGCGAAGGTGCAGACGACGAAGCGATCCGACATGAAGGTCGTGTGCGCCGAGGGCGGCACGTGATAGCGGTGCGACATGAGCGGCCGGATATGGCGGACATTGATCCGTACAACGCTCAATTCGCCATGCCAGCCAATGGCATCGAGCGGGTTGAACGGGAAGGTCGCGACGGAAACAGCGCCGCGCTTCTTGATCTCTACGCGTGTCTCGATCTCACCCTGCTGCGCACGGAAAGCATCATTGATACTGGGGGCGTCCAGAAGCGCCGGATCGAATATTGCGTGCGGGCCGACAAGCCCCTTGTCCGGCAGGGTATAATGACTGTTGGTCGCCTCTATCATCAGGACTTCATTATCGGACGACGGATCGAGCCGCCACATCGTACCGCGCGGTAGAACAATATAGTCGCCCTGCTCATAATCGAGATGGCCGTAATCGCAATAGAGTGCGCCCTCGCCGCGATGGATGAACAAGAGCTGGTCACCATCGGCATTGCGGGCGAGTGACGGCATCGCTTCCGTCAGCTTCCAGAAGCGCATTTCCATGTGCTTGTTGGAGAGTATGCGCGTGGCTGACCATGGCGAATGATGGCCATGGTCCAGCTTTGACAGGTTGAAGGCGCGTGGCCGCAGCGGCCCCTCGAAACTGGTCCAGCCTGTTGGCGGATGGGTATGGTGCAGGAAAGCTGCAGGGCCGAAGAAGCCCTCCTTGGAGATTTCCCGCTCATAGGTACCTTTCGGCAGGTCGGCATGCGCCTGGCGCGAGGCCTCTCCCTCCACGCGGCGCGGCATGATCCAGTTCTTCTTGTCACTCATGGTTAAATGACACCCCGGCGTTCCTGATCGAGTTCGATCGATTCAAACAGCG
Source organism: Aquisalinus luteolus (assembly GCF_009712425.2). GTDB lineage: Bacteria > Pseudomonadota > Alphaproteobacteria > Caulobacterales > Parvularculaceae > Aquisalinus > Aquisalinus luteolus. The sequence continues at coordinate 1,373,474 of NZ_VCJR02000001.1, read as the reverse complement.
CTTTGAAGTTGCCTTCACCGAAGCCTTCATTGCCCTTGCGCTGTATGATTTCGAAGAAGATCGGGCCGATGGAGTTTTCCATGAAGATCTGCAGCAGGAACCCGCCGCCTTGCGCTTCACCGCCATCGATCAGGATACGCTGGTCCTTCAGGAACGCGACATCCTCGGAATGCTCAGGCAGGCGCTTGTCGATGAGCTCGTAATAGGTCTCCGGCGTATCCTGAAAAATGACACCGCGCTCTCGCATGTCCGGGATCGTCTTGTAGATATCGCCCGTCTCCAGCGCGATGTGCTGGATGCCTTCGCCATTATACTCGCGGATGAACTCCTCAATCTGGGACTTGTCGTCCTGGCTTTCGTTCAGCGGAATCTTGATATTGCCGTCGGGGCTGGTCATCGCCTTGGAGAAAAGGCCGGTTTTCTTGCCCTCGATATCGAAGTGACGGATTTCGCGGAAATTGAAGATACGCTCATAATAATCGGCCCAGACCTTCATCTGGCCACGGCGGACATTGTGGGTCAGGTGGTCGAGATACTTCAGGCCGGTGGGGCCAATCTCGTCCCAACTCTTGCCATCGATAAGCTCGAAATCGTCCGCATAGAAATTCTCGTCGCCATACTGATCGATCAGGTAAACGCGAGCGCCGCCAATACCTTCGATCGCACGGGCGTTGATGGGGTCATTGCGGTCTTCTACCGCTGTCGCGCCGCGCTCCAGCGCGCCCTTGTAGGCTTTCTCGGCGTACTTGACCCGGAAGGCCATGCCGCAGGCGCTGGGACCGTGGGTCTTGGCGAAATCTTCTGCGTGGCCACCCTTGACGCCATTGACCAGCAATGTGATCTCGCCTGATCGGTGCAGGGTGATGTCCTGCTTCTTGTGCCTTGCGATAGCGGGTATGCCCATTTTTTCAAAGAGGGCCGATTGCCTGGCGACGTTGTCCGATGTGAACATCACGAATTCGAAACCGTCTGTGCCGAGGGGATTATCAATGCCTGTCATGGTAGTCTCCACCTTGAAGCGAATTTTATAAGTTGTATCATTTGAAACTAAGTGATTTTTGTTACATTTGCAACCAATCCCGGAGGACATGATGAAACTGTATAGTTACTGGCGCTCGGGAACGTCTTATCGGACACGCATCGCGCTGGAACTGAAAGGCATCGACTACGAGATCGAAACGGTCGACCTTCGCGAAGGCGCGCACAAGCAGCCTGCTTATCTGGAACAGAACCGACAGGGGCTGGTTCCGACCCTCGTAACGGATGAGGGCACCAGCATTTGCCAGTCACCGGCGATCATCGAATATCTGGAGGAGTACAAGCCCTCGCCGGCTCTCTTACCGGTCCTGCCGGAAGACCGCGCCACCGTTCGTGCGATGGCGGCGGTCATCGGCTGCGACACCCATCCTCTGGGTAATCTGCGTGTCCTGAAATATCTGAAAGCTGAATTCGGTCAGGACCAGGCAGGTATCAACAAATGGGCGGCCACATGGATGATACCCGCATTCGAAACGCTGGAGACGCTCGTTCTTAATAACGAGCATGAAGGCGAATTCTGTTTCGGCGACACACCGACCATCGCCGACTGCTATCTGATCCCCCAGCTCTACAGCGCTGACCGGTTCGAGGTTGATCTGTCTCCATATCCGAAGTTGCTGAAAGTCAGGCAGGCTTGTGAAGAGCTGAAGGCATTCCAGCGCGCTCATCCCGATAATCAACCAGACGCTGACTGACAATCAGGCGAGACTGCTCGCCCTATGCCGCTTGCGCCCTATCATTGAAGCTTCGCAACAGTCAGGCACAGATGGCAGAGCAGAATGACAATCAGGCAGTCCTGACGAGAGGAAGCGTTCCGGCGACGCTGGCGCGGCTGACCGCGCCGCTGGTTCTGGGTGTACTGACGGTCATTAGCATTTCCTTTGCCGACGCCTATTTCATAGGCAAGCTCGGGCCTGAGCCATTGGCCGCGATCAGTTTCTGTTTCCCGATCATGCTGGCGGTGACCAGCCTTGCCATCGGGCTCGGCGCCGGCGTTTCATCTGTCGTTGCCCGGGCGATTGGCGAAAATGACCGAGACAGCGTGCGTCGGCTGTCCACTGACGGACTCGTGATCTCGGTCCTGATCGCCATCGTGATTGGTGTACTCGGGATCATTTTCGCACGGCCACTCTTTACCCTGCTCAATGCTGATGAAACGACGCTGCCCCTTGCCGTCTCCTATATGCAGATATGGTTTCCCGGCGCGATACTGCTCGTTGTACCCATCGTGGGGAACAACATCATCAGGTCCGGCGGCGATACGCTGTTCCCTGCCCTGATCATGGGCTTTGTCGCTGTCGTCAACATCGCCCTCGACCCGCTGCTGATCTTTGGTGCCGGGCCCATCCCGGCGCTTGGTATTCAGGGCGCTGCCTGGGCGTCCGTCATCGCCCGCGCTTCGTCCCTTGTCGCGGCGCTGGCTATCCTGCACTACCGCGAGCGGGTCATCGACTGGACTATGCCGCCGATTGGCGAGACACTGAGGAACTGGTCAAAGATAGTCCAGATCGGCGCACCAGCCGCCATCTCCAACATGATCAATCCGCTGGGCCTGTCGGTCATCACCGGATTTCTCGGCCTGATCAGTCAGGAAAGCGTTGCCGCCTTCGGCGCGGCAACACGCGTTCAGGCCCTTGCCGCCGTGCCTCTGCTCGCCATGTCGGGCAGTATCTCGCCTTATGTTGGCCAGAACTGGGGTGCGGGCGAAAAGGAAAGAGTCAGCAAGGGTATCGTGACGGCGGCAAGCTGGATCCTGATCTATATCGCCGTGATGACAGTGTTCCTGTTTGCACTCGCCTCGCCCATAGCCGGCCTGTTCACGGAGACAGACAGCATCCAGACGCAGGCAGCCGATTATCTGCGTTACGTGCCATGGTCGCTTTTCGGCTTTGGCTGGCTGGTCGTTGCTGTCTCGGCCTGCAATGCGCGCGGTAAACCGCTGGCGGGCACTGCAGCGGCGTTTGTTCGCATGGCCGTCGTCGCCATTCCGCTGGCGTATTTCTTCGCGACGAGAGACAGCGTCATCGGCGTCTATCTGTCCGTCGCGGCGGGGAATGTCGTTGGCGGACTTGGTGGACTTTACGCCACGCGTCAGGCTGGCTTGTTGCGAGCCGACGGCCTGCCGATGGTCAAGGCGAAGGCAAGCTGATCAGAGCAACTCGATACTTGCGAGGATTTCATTGACCTCATATTCATGCAGCCCGAAATAATATTCCGTAGGCGCTGTATAAATAATGAGATGCAGTTTGCCGTCCTCTATCGCGGCCTTTCCCGTGCCAGACATGTTGAGACCGCGTTGCGTCGCCCCTTTCACATCGAAGCGCACGCCCTCCAGCGCGCCGAAGGGTTCAGGCCTGAGGCTGGTGATCGTCGCATCCGCCATGCCACCGACGCTGAGGCTGTCGCGAATGAACTCGACGACTTCCGTCTGGGACATGTCAGAGCGATAGACCGGCAGCAGGCGCTGGCGATCATAGGTCCTGATCAAGGTGTGCCCGTCCTCCAGCGATGCGGCAAAGGTCAGGGAGTTCAGCGCTTCCCCATCTATTGTCAGATTGCGCAGCTTCGTGCGGGAATCGCGCGGATAGGCTGACCATGTCTCGCCCAGCGTGATGCGGTAGGCGCCATCAACATCCAGCGGTCCTTTCACCGGCATCAGGCCAACACAGCCTGACATGGCGACCAGAAGCAGAACTGTCAGTAAACTTTTCCGGATGAAGAATATCATTAGTCTCATTCCTCCAGCCATGCCTCAATGATCCCGCGTTCAGGGGCGTCCGGCATCAGCTCAAGATACTTGCCATAGGCCGCGCGGGCCTCCATTTCCTCCCCACGCCGCTGCAGAGCTTCGCCCAGTGCCATCCAGCCTTGTGGCGGCACATCATCGAAGAGGACAGCCTTGCTATAATTATCAAGCGCTCTCTCGAAGTCGCCATCCTCCCGGCGCAAACGATAGGCTTCGCCGCGGCGGAAATACAGAACACCGAGATTCTGACCCGCCTCGATCTTGTGATCGATCAGATGGAGATGCTGGCCGAAATCACGCAGTACCAGATCGTCAGCCAACCAGTCATTCAGAAACGGCGCAACAGCACCAGCAAACGCCTCATCATTCTCAATGCCAGCCTCTGCCTCTCCGGCAAGACCCTTAAGTGTTTCGACGCGCTCAGCGGTAACCGGGTGTGTACTGAAGATGCTGGAGCGGGCGATCTGTCGCTTCTTCCTGTCGGAGTCCGACGCTTCGGTCTCTGCAATCAGATATTCCCAGATGCCTGCAGCGGCAGCGGGGTCATAGCCAGCTTCAGTAAAGTATCCAAAGCCGAACTCATCAGCCTCCCGCTCTTTGTCGCGACCAAAGCCATAGAGCTGTGCGGCCAGCGTGAAATTGCCGAGCACGGCGGCATTGGGCACGCCCGCAGCCGCAACGCCAACATTGAACAAGACGGAGAGATTGGCGGCATTGTTGATTTCCCGCCATTGCTCCAGCGAATGACGCTGGCGGTAATGAGCGAATTCGTGGCCGAGCACGAAAGCGAGCTGCGCCTCGTTCTCCGCACGCAACAGCAAGCCGGTCCAGACCTGCATCATGCCGTTGGGCGACATGTTGGCGTTGAAATAGGGCTGCTCGACTATATAGACGCGGACATCGTCGCAATAGGCCTCTCCCGCGACATTGCAGAACACTTCATCGACATAAGCATTGAGCGCCGGATCACGAACGACGACAGCGGACTGCTGGAGCAGGTCCTCCGCCTCATCCATGCGCAGCCACAGGCCTGCCTCATCGGTTTCCTCGGACGGGCGTGTGTCCGCCTGCAGGGGATCGACATCCGTCGTCGCGCAAGCGGACAGCGCGGCTATTGCCGCAAAAGAGACTATGGCGCGAAACCCTCTCACAGCGGAATATCCTTCAGGATCGCGCTGACGAGATGTTCCGCGCCGTCCTGTTCTCGCATGTCGGTCCCCGGCCCGGTAAAGGCGACGTTGAACCAGATGATGTCACCCGTGCGCATATCGACGAGGGAGGCATAGGCGCCCTGCCCGCCAGTGCTGACACCACCTGCACCCAGAACTGCGAGGCCGATGGCGACGGCCTGCCGGCCTGATGAGGCATATTCACCGCGTGCATGCAGGAACAGCGCATAATCGGCACCCTGCGCTTCGGCCATGTCCCTCACGCCTGGCCCGAGGGACCAGTCAAACTTGCCCCGCTTGGACGGTAATGGCTGGCCCATGAAGCGGTGCGACAGGATCGTCGCGCCGACAATTTCGTGCAGCTTGACGATTTGCACCTCGCGCTCATTTTCCGGATCGATCTCGTGCTCGACCAGTTTATGACCCCTGGTAGCCAGCAATGTCTCGATCTCAGCCAGCACATTGGCCTTTCCGGTCTCGGTCCAGTCGGCCCGCACCTCACTGACGCCGGCTGCCTTGAGGAAACTCAGCTCGACATCGGGCTCGACCAGCAGGATCACCGCATCGCCTTCCAGCGGCGCGACCTCATTGGTTGTTTCCATCACGGCGGTGCTGGTGCAGGCAGCGAGCAGGGTCATCGCCGCCAGAACCGGGATCAGTCTTGCTGCAATGCTACTCATATTACCCTCACACTTCCCCTCTCAAGGCACGATACAGCCTGGGCTGCGTCCTGCAAATGCCTATTGAACGCCATGGGGCCAGCCGACGCAAAAAGTGCTTCACATGCCCGCCGGGTTTTGCTACGTGCATCGCTCCCGCGAAATCCTCTTGGCGGGAAGCTTATAGCCACCTTGGAAATGCGGTCGTGGCGGAATTGGTAGACGCGCAGCGTTGAGGTCGCTGTGGGGTAACTCCCGTGGAAGTTCGAGTCTTCTCGACCGCACCATTCAAGACCTTCGGTCTTGAATGCCCCGGCAGGATCAGGAACCCTTTCCTATATGTCCTTCATGGCTGACACTGAAACGCCCTCCTCCAACTGGCTCGAAACCCCCGTCGAATGGCGCATTGCGCCCGGCTATACCGGCTATGAAGAGGCCGTCGCCTTCATGGAAGCCCATGTCGAGGCGATGCGCGCTGGCGAGGCCGGGGAACTGGTCTGGCTGGTCGAGCACCCGCCCCTCTATACCGCTGGCACGTCGGCCAAGGAAAAGGACCTGCTGCAGCCGGACCGGTTTCCGGTGTTCAAGACCAGCCGCGGCGGCCAGTATACCTATCACGGACCCGGCCAGCGGGTGATTTACGCGATGCTGGACCTGAACCGCCGCAAGCGGGATGTGCGTCTGTATGTGCAGGATCTGGAGCGGTGGATCATCGATGCTCTCGACGCCTTCAATGTCCGTGGCGAGATACGCGATGGCCGTGTCGGGGTCTGGGTCGACCGCACTTGGCCGGGCGGCACGACCAGAGAAGATAAGATTGCCGCCATCGGCGTTCGTGTGCGGCGTTGGATCACCTATCACGGGATTTCCCTGAACGTGGAACCGGACCTGTCCCATTTCATGGGAATTACGCCCTGCGGGATCGCCGAAAACGGCCTCGGGGTCACATCGCTGGTCGACCTTGGGCTGCCGGTAACCCTCGATGAAGCCGATGAGGCGCTGAAGGCCTCTTTCGAGAAAATATTTGGGCCCGTAAAATAATTCTCACCCCCTGTCGAAATCGCTCCTCCCTGATCGTTATGCAGGTGAACGCAGACGCGTTCCTGCTATAATCCCGGTCAGAAAAGGAGAGAGGGATGAAGTACATGATACTGGTGGCGGAGACCGAGAAGGAATTCGCCATGCGCAACGAGGCTGGCACGCCGGCTTTCGAGGCCTTCATGGCCCCCTGGTTTGCCTATTCCAGCGAGCTTGCCCAAGCTGGCGTCATCGTCGGCGGCCAGGCCCTGATGGGCCCGGAAACGGCGACAACGGTCAAGATCCGCGAAGGCAAGCGCATCGTGCAGGATGGCCCCTATGCCGACGCAAAAGAACAGCTCGGCGGCTTTTTCGTCATCGATGTGCCTGATACCGAGACAGCCCGCGACTGGGCCGTGAAGGCACCGACCACGAAAACTGGCCATACCGACCTGCGCAAGGTCATGCCGTATGAAGAGGGAGCATAAGCCATGAAATATCTTCTTGCTCTTTATGATGATGAAAATCAGTGGATGAACATGTCCGAGGAAGAAATGGGCGAGGTTTTCGCCGCCTATGGAGCCTATAGCGAAGCCCTGGTGGAAGCCGGCGCCATGATTTCGGGTGAACCGCTGGAGCCGACCCATATCGGCCAGCGCCTGAGCACCAAGGACGGCAAGCTGATCGTTCAGGATGGTCCGTTTACGGACACCAAGGAACAGCTCGGCGGCTATTACCTGATCGAGGCGCCCGACCTCGACACCGCCCTCGACTGGGCCGCAAAATGCCCAGGTGCGACCCATGGCGTCGTCGAGGTACGGCCCGTCTGGGAAATGTAGACCGCTATGCCGGGCGATACACAGGAGAGCCATGCTCTCGCGGAGAGTATCGCCCGCACATCCTATGGCAAGCTGCTGGCGATCCTGTCCGTGCGCCTGCGCGATGTGAATGCTGCAGAGGAAGCACTGTCAGCCGCCTTCGAACAGGCCCTTAAAAGCTGGCCGGATACGGGCATCCCGAAAAACCCCGAAGGATGGCTAGTGCAGGTTGCCCGCAATCGCGGTCTTGACCGGCTGCGGCAGAAAGCGGTGCACGACAGGATCGAACCCGCACTTACCCTTCTGGCAGAAGAAGCCGCAGAGGCCAGCCCCGATAATTTGTTTCCCGATGCCCGCCTGAAACTGTTGTTCGTCTGCGCCCACCCTGCGATCGATCCGGCAATGCATACGCCCCTTATGCTGCAGAGTGTTCTTGGACTGGATGCGGCAAGAATAGGCTCGGCCTTTCTCGTATCGCCAACGGCAATGGGGCAGCGCCTCGTCAGGGCAAAGACGAAGATAAAGCAGGCCGGTATCTCCTTCGATATTCCGGAGCGAGAGCATCTGGAAGAGCGTGTGGGGGCTGTGCTGGCGGCCGTTTACGCCGCCTACGGAACCGGCTGGGATGGCGATCACGGCACAGACACCGGAACAGCGGGCCTCGCCGATGAGGCGCTTTTCCTCGGTGAGCTGTTATGCAGTCTGCTTCCGAGTTCGCCGGAAGCAAAAGGGTTGATGGCGTTGATGCTGTATACTGCATCGCGCCGTGACGCGCGTCGAGGCGCGAAAGGTAAGTACATCCCCTTGGACCGGCAGGATACCGGTCAATGGAACCGGCAGATGATATCCCGAGCCGAACGCCTGTTGATGGAGGCGCACGCCCTGAAGAAGCCGGGACGCTACCAGCTCGAGGCCGCAATCCAGTCTGCCCACACCAAGGGACGCCTCGCCGGACGGACGAACTGGCCAGCAATTCAGATGCTTTATGCTCGCCTGCTGGACCTTGCCCCCAGCCTTGGTGCGTATGTCAGCCACGCCAGTGCCCTCGCACAGATGGGTCGGCATGGTGACGCGCTGACCCGACTGGAAGCCGTAGCCAATCAAGTCGGTACCTATCAGCCCTACTGGGCCGTTCGCGCCTATTGCCTGCGGCAGGCAGGCAGGAACTTCGAAGCCGCGAAGGCCTATGACATGGCCATTGGTCTCAGCGAGGACGCGTCGGTGAAGGCATTCTTGCGCACGGAAAAAGCCAGATTGGCACACCCTGAATAGTTGTCGGCTTATTCCCCTGCCCGTCCTATGGGTGTAGTCTCTCTTGCGAAGGGAGAGCTTCATCATGATTGAAACCATAATCGACACGCCGGTGCGCACGACACCACATCTGGGATTCCTGCGCGAAAAAGGCGTGAAGACCATCATCCGCTATTACAATCACCGTAATTCGTCCGTCCTGCCGGAAAAACGGATTACCAAGGAAGAGGCACAGGCGATCTGCGAGCATGGCATGACCGTCGGGGTCGTCTTCCAGCAAAACGGCCGTGAACTGAGCGATTTCTCGACAGCCAAGGGCTCAACGGATTCCAAACGCGCGCTCGATTGCGCGGCCGATATCGGCCAGCCGGAAGGCTCGACGATCTATTTCGGAGTCGATCATGACTTTTATCGCTCGAGCGAAATCCCGGCGATCATGGATCATTTCAGCGCCATCAAGAGCGAGGTCGGGACCAAATACAAGATCGGCGCTTATGCATCTGGTGGATTGGCAACCCGGCTGATCGGCGCCGGTTTGATCGATCACACATGGCTTCCTCGGGCGCTTGGATGGTCTGGATCGCGCGATTTTCACCGGGCCGGGAAGTGGGACCTGTTCCAGAACCAGGTCGATATCCGCCTCGGCGCGTTACCTATCGATACAAACATCGCCAATCCGGCTCGCGGCGGCTTCGGCGCTTTCTCGGTGCTGGAGGCACCCGCCCTGCCCCAGAACGAGGATCGCCAACCTCACCTCCATGTCGTAATTGCCCGGAGTGGTCTGCATTTACGAGCCGGCGCGGGCACTGGCTTCAAGGTGCTGCAGACGCTGCCCATGGGCTCAATCGTCGATGTGCTGGATGTCAGCGCCCCTGACTGGGCACTGGTCAGCCTGCAAGGCGACATGAGCGCCGATGGCTACATGTACAAGGGTTTCCTGGTCGACTTCATGGCCGGGCACTAGTCCCGGCCATGAGCAACGAAGCGCTCAGCGCTTCTTTTTCTTGCTCTCGAACGGGTTTTTCTGGCTACGGAACAACAGCCTGATCGGCACGGCTGGCAGCTCGAATGCCTCACGGATACCGTTCACGAGGTAACGCCGATAGCTTTCCGGCAACTCCTCCGCCCGCTGAGAATGGGCGACGAATGTCGGCGGGCGCGTCTTGGTCTGCGCCATATAGCGGATCTTGATGCGACGGCCCTTCACAGCGGGCGGCGGGTGACGGCTCGTCGCGTCTTCCAGCCAGACATTGAGGTCGCTCGTCTTCACCTTGGCGTTCCAGTCGACATAGACCTTGGTCACTGCGGGCATCAGGCGGTCTACATTGCGGCCTGTGAGCGCCGATAGCGTGACTATGGGCAGGCCCGGAGCCTGCGGCAGCAGCCGGTCGACCTTTTCGCGCAATTCATTCAGCGCTTGCTGGCGGTCATCGACCTTGTCCCATTTGTTGGCGACGAGCACGAGCGCGCGACCTTCCTGCAAGGCAAGGTCCGCAATCTGCAGGTCCTGCTTTTCCAGCGCCATGTCGGCATCGAGCATCAGGATGACAACTTCGGCAAAGCGGATGGCGCGCAACGTATCGGCGACGGAAAGCTTCTCCAGCTTCTCCTGTACCTTGGACTTGCGACGCATGCCCGCCGTGTCATGCAGCTTGACCGGCCAGTCGCGATCAGGCCCTGACCATGTCCAGTCAATGGCGATGGAGTCGCGAGTGATGCCAGCTTCAGGACCGGTCAGCATGCGCTCATCGCCGATCATCTGGTTGATCAGGGTCGACTTGCCCGCATTCGGGCGGCCGACGATAGCAACGCGCAAGGGTTTCAGCGGATCGTCCCAGTCGAGCCGCTCGCCCTCGACCTCTTTGAGATCAAGCGAGTCATGGATCGGCTGCAGGGCCGTATAGATTTCCGCCATGCCCTCGCCATGTTCGGCGGAGACGGCAATCGGCTCGCCAAGGCCAAGGCCATACGCCTCATACACACCATCGAGCCCCTTGCCCTCTGTCTTGTTGACGAGCAGAACGACAGGCTTGCCACTGGCACGCAGGGCGGCACCGAATTTTTCGTCCTCAGGCATGACGCCGACCCGGCCATCGATCATGAACAGGCAGACATGCGCCTCTTCAATGGCGCGGTCGGTCTGTGCCTTCATCCGGGTTTCGAGGGCATCCGGTGCGGCCTCTTCCAGGCCCGCCGTGTCGATGACGATGAATTTCAGATCGCCCAACTGGCCATCGCCCTCGCGCCGGTCACGCGTCACGCCAGGCTGGTCATCGACAAGCGCGATGCGCTTGCCGACCAGCCTGTTGAACAGGGTCGATTTGCCGACATTGGGCCGACCGATGATGGCAACTTTGAATGACATAGGTCGCGCCTTCTGCGCCGTTGCAGCGCCAAGGTCAAGGCCTCAATAAAACTGCCCGTTTGCGGGCACCTAGCGATAAGCGGAAAGCTTGCCGTCTGTCGTCAGCACATACAGGCTTTCATTGGCGATTATCGGCGTCGCGATCGTGCCGCTGGTCAGCTTTTCAGTCCGCAGGACCTCGCCATTTTGCGGCGATGCGAACACAAGCTGGCCGCCTGAAGAAGCAAGAACCAGTTCACCGCCTGCCAGTACAGGGCCGGACCAGGCAAGACGGTTTTTCTTCTTCTTCTCGTTGCCGTATTTGGGCAGCTGCTCGACCCAGACGACAGCCCCATCCTGACGGCTGATGCAGACGAGTTCGCCCTCAACGGAAACGATGTAGACATAATCGCCGGATACCCATGGCGTCTGCAGGCCTGAAACGCCGATCTCCCAGAGCGGCTGGCCGGAGCGCAGATCGATGGCACTCATCTGACCGGCATGGCTGATGGCAAAGACGACGCCTCGATCAATCACCGGACTGCCGGCAATGTCGTTGAGGTTCGACAGCGCATTCATACGGCTAGAACGGGCGATCATCTGTGTCCACAGAGGACGCCCTGTATCGCTGAGGGCCGTTACCTCACCAGACGAGAACGGGGCGACAATCACGTCTTCGGACGCAGCCGGGCTGGACGAAGAGAGGAAACGGGCAGCTTCCTCGAAGGACTGGTAGTCCCAGTCGAGCGTACCGCTGGCCTGATCCAGCGCCATGAACTCGTTCAGGTTCGTCACGGCATAGACCTTGCCGTTCGCAGCTGTCGGTGCCGTGCGGATCGGGGCATTTGCCTCATGTTGCCAGAGTAGCTCGCCGGTTTCCGCATTGAGACCGGCAACAAATCCGAAGCCTGACGTGATGAATACGCGGCCATTGTCATAGGCAACGCCGCCGCCAAAACCGAGCTCGGCAGCCTTCACGCCGCCAAAAACACGCCAGAACGGCCTGTCTTCGCTGACATCGGGGGTCAGTTCACGCCGCCAGACTCGCTTGCCGGTCTGGGCGTCATAAGCGGTTACCTTGGCTTCCGGATCGATCACGAAGATGCGGCCATCGGCAACGACGGGCGGTGCCGTAATCGGCGCGCGTTTGCTGGATCCTGCACCGATATCCGCGGTCCATTGCTTGCGAACCGGACTGGTCGCAAAATTGGCAGCCAGATGGTGCAGCGTATGGTCTGCATCACCACCCGGCTGAGTCCATGCAGCGTTGGTATAGGGCGGCGGTAGCTCGATCGTACGCCCCGCATAGGCCGGATCGGCTTCAAGCGCACCTTCGAGAGCTAGGACGGCCTTGCGGTTATCATCGCTCGGCACATTCGCTTCTTCGACATCATTATTGCCGAACCGGTCCGTGACAATGGACAGGGGGTTGGATGAACATGCAGCCAGAGCTGCAACCATACCGCAGAGCGCAACTGCCCTGATCGTCTGACGCGAAGAAATCATGAATGCCCTTTTCGGTTTTCTTCCTGTACTCTCCGGGGCCTCTGTCGGGCACCGCGCACTCTTATACAAGGTTAATCGCTGCTTGTCCCGTCTTCTTGGGTGTCATTCTCGTCAGCTTCCGGCGCTGGCGCAACGGTGTCTCCGGCGCCTTCTTCCGTCGGTTGAGCGTCGGCCGGGATTTCGCCCTCGCCTTCCACAGCAACATCCTCGCCTGCAAGCAGAGCATCCGTCTCGGCTTCTGCCGGAACCGGCAGGTCGAGCAGGCTTTCAAGAGACTGCCCCATGCTCTGGTTTTCCAGAGAGACACCCGAAGCGCCAAGGCTCGCAATCGCCCGGAACCCCTGCGCCCGCTGTACGATTGGGTCAGGCGCGCCCTCTATCGTAGGAATAGCCTCGAAGTAAGTGACCGCCGCAGCGAAATTGCCGGCTTCTATTGAGGCCAGGCCGGCGATTTCCTTGGCATATGCAGCAATGACGCTGTCGCCTTCCTGCAGGCCATTGAGCTGGCGCAGCGCGGCATCCGGACTTTCATCCAGCGCCATATAGGCTGCCTTTACGGTCGCCAGATTACGCAACCGCTGGGGGATAGAGTCATTGGCGGCGACACTGTTCAGTGCGGCAATTGCCCCTTGCGTATTGCCGTTCTGCGCCTCCAGCCCGGCGATGCGAAAACCGGCAAGGGCCGAATAGCCTGCTGGTGCGTCCTGACGCAAAGAGGTCAGCTCGGACAGCGCCTCGGTCGGCTCTTCAGTATTTACCGCCTGGGAAAAGGCCGCGGCATTGGTTCGGGCAGCATTGGATTTCTGGGCATTCCAGAATTGCCAGCCACCGACAACTGCAACGACGACAACGGCCAGGCCGATCAGAAATGGCGCGGACTCTTTCAGCTGTCGAAGCTGCTTTTCTTCTTCGACTTCCTGGTCGACCTCGCGATAAATGCCTTCATCAGCCACGGCTGCTCACATCCTTCTATAAACCGAATTGGCCTTCTAACGGCCTTTGGCGTCCAGAGCAATCAGAATGGGGCAATCAGGCAGTGTCGCCGACCAGTTTGGGTTTCAGGGAATAGACCTGTCCTTCAGCCGGGAACGACCGCGAACGCACTTCCGCAGCATATTCACTTGCGGCCTTGTCGATCACTGATTTCAGATCGCCATAGCGCTTGACGAATTTCGGGGTCCAGTCGAACAGGCCGAGCATGTCCTGCGTAACAAGGATCTGCCCGTCGCAGCTTGAGGAAGCGCCAATACCGATGGTCGGAACGCTGACCGCTGCCGTAATCTGATTGGCGAGATCCTCCGCGACGCCCTCGACGACAATGGCAAAGGCACCCGCCTTGGCTGTCGCTTCGGCCTCTTCCAGCACATCGGCCCATTCCTGATTTGAACGGCCCTTGGCCCTGAAACCGCCTGCAACATTCACAGCCTGTGGACGCAGGCCGATATGGCCCATCACCGGGATACCGCGCTCGACCAGAAACGCGACTGTTTCTGCGGCATAAGTGCCGCTCTCGATCTTGATCGCCTGAGCACCGGTCTCCTTCATGATGCGGGAGGCGTTGGCAAAGGCCTGTTCCCGGCTCTCCTCATAGGAACCGAAGGGCATGTCTACGACGACCATCGCCTTCCGCGCTCCGCGCATGACGGCCTGCCCATGCAGGATCATCATCTCTATCGTCACGCCAACCGTGCTTGGCAGGCCATGCACGACCATGCCGACGCTGTCGCCGACGAGCAGCACATCGCAATGTTCGTCGAGAATTTCCGCCGTCGGCGCGTCATAGGCTGTCAGCGCGACGATCGGCTCGCTGCCTTTGCGAGCTGCGATATCTGCCGCCGTTATGCGCTTGATTCTGGTCTGTTTGGACATGGGCCCTACCGTTGTTGCCTTTTCGGCAATGAAATAGGCCTTCTGGACGCTTTACTCAAGCGATCGCGACATCATGCGCCAGAGTTCATCTCACCGCGCATTTGCTTTACACGGCCTGACGTGATGCCAAAGCAGTTCGCCGTTTGCAGGATTAGCCGGTTTTCCATGGCATCAACGCGATTATCCGTCTCGATGAATTCGATCATCGTCTTGATGACTTCCTCACGCGCTGATTCATCGAGCCCTTTCGAGGCTGCCATGGCAAAGCCTATCGGTGTCAGGTTCGTCCAATGGATCTCCTCAGCCTTGACCCGGCAGGTCATTGCCTCATCGGTGCTCAGGCCCAACTGACTGACAAGCACCTCATCTATGCGCGCCCGCTCCCTGTTGGTCAGTCCGCCATCGCGATAACAGGTCTCCAGATAAAGTCCGGCGAGGCCGGTATGCGGGTCCATCTGGCTTGCTTCGCTGGGCGGGGGACGGAAGAACCCCCTGACGGCCTTGAAGAATTTCGACAGCATCGCTCTAGTGCCCCCCAAAGGAGACGAGACTGGAGACATCAATCCCCATGCTGCGTATCCTGTCGGCACCGCCCAGATCCGGCAAGTCGATAACGAAGGCGGCAGCGATTATTTCCGCCCCCGCTTTTTCAAGCAGTTTGATCGCAGCTTCTGCCGTTCCGCCCGTTGCGATGAGGTCATCGACGATCAGTACCTTATCACCCGGTTCGACGGCATCGAGATGCATCTCAAGCACATCCTCGCCATATTCCAGCTGATAGGTCTCACTGGAAACCTTGTACGGCAGTTTGCCTTTTTTCCGTATGGGAACAAAACCTGCGGTCAGTCTCTCGGCCACGGGGGCGCCGAAGATGAACCCCCTCGCCTCCATGCCGGCGACTTTCTCAACGCCATGGCTGTTATAGGCTGCGGTCAGGTCGGCTATCGCCTGTGAAAAAGCCTCCGGATGGCCCATCAGCGTCGTGACATCCCGGAACATGATGCCGGGTTTGGGGTAGTCGGGGATCGTCCTGATGACGCTAGTGAGATCAAGGCTCATAAATGCGTACTTTTCCTTGCCGACACCATCTCGTGCCATCTGACGATATTAGGATGATTTTCAGGTGTCGGGCCAGCCTTGATCCACCGGCAGGCATCGAGCGTCGTCAAAGCCCAGATATCAGCGATGGAAAACACATCGATCGCGATGAAATTGCGTCCCTCAAGATGATCGTTCAGCTTGGCCATGAAGGTCGCCAGTTTGGCAAAGCCGCGCTCGGCCAGTTCAGGTATCTGGTCGTAGTTTTCCGGCCCTGGTAGCGCCCGGCTCTTGAAGTTGCGGTGTGAATTGCGAAAGGCCTCGGCAAAGGAGATGGTCGCCTGGAAATCGATCCGCGCGGCCCAAGACCCAACCTGCCCCTTCTCGGACGCCGTTTTGCCCAACAGGGCCGGTTCTGGTGCGACCGTCTCGGCCCACAGGGCGATACCCCAATTGTCGTTGAGGACAGCACCGTCTTCGAGTTGCAGGGCGGGTACCGTGCAGTCGGGGTTGATTGCCTTGAAATCCTCTCCCATCTGCTCGCCCTGCATCATATCGACGATACGGGTCTCATGCTCGATCCCCTTTTCACGCAGGATGATGCGGGCCCGGCGCGGGCTGGGGGCGGAAGGAAAATCGTAGAATGTGATGGTCATGGCTGGCTCCAGTGTTTTCTGCCAGCCTTCCCAAAGCCTTCTCTGGCGTCAATCCAAAGACGCAGTGTCATCAGGGTTTTTGGCGTCATCGGTTTCAGGCGCCGAGCGAAAGGCATTGACGAACCCGATAAGGGAGATTGTGCCCCACGCCATTTCCAGTCCGAAAGCAGGCCAATTGGCATCGATATAGAGGATCGGCGCAACACCGAACGCGGCAGCCACATTATAGGCAAGGAAACGGCGGCGGCGGATCGTTTCTGCGGAGAACAAGAGATAAGCCCCACAGAACAGCAGGGTCGCCGCCCAGCCGAGCGCGGCCAGTCCCTGGTTCGGTGCTAGTATCGCATAGACGAGGCCACCTGCCCCGAGCACCCAGACGGGCCATGTCAACGCCTTGTCCGAAAGTTTGAAATCCGTGCCCGTATGGCGTCCGGCGAGCGAGAGCAAACTGACCACGGCCCAGAAGGTATTGATCGCCACGGCCTGCCACGACTGCAACACCAGCGAGCTGACCACCAGGCCGCTGGCACCGATCAGGTTGAGCAGGAAATAGAGCCGACCGCGATAGTTCCGGTTGACCGACAGGGCGATGTGGTTGGCGAGATAGATCACCGTGGCGACCCATCCGATAATACTGAAAATCATTACTTCACTATCTTGATATGCATGTTCTTGATCCAGAGCTCCTTGCCGGCATGGGGGCCGTTGAGGATGACGACGCGGCTCGTGTCCATGACGGTCTTGTAGAGCCTGTCATTGCGTTGCGCATCCATCATCGTGTCGCTCCATTCAAGGATGATGGCCCGCGTCCCCTCCGAAAGGGCAAATCGCTCGCCAGTGCAGTCGGCAGTTTCAGGCAGGCAGGTAATGCCGATAATGATCGGATAGCCGTCGACCGGCACGATCTCTGCGATGTCCTCGCGCTGGGCGAAAGTCGTTGTCAGCGCTTCGTCGGTCATCAACAGGATGTCGCTGGCGCTATCGCGACTGGCTTGGGATTCACCACAATCCTCACTGATGGCCTCACTACCCGAAAGAGAACAGAGACTTTCATTGAAGGCATCGATCATCTCCTGCCCCTTTGTTGTACGTGGCGCAATAACATGAACCGAACGACGGCTCTGTGTACCTTCAACTGTCCCGATCAACTCGCGCCTGTCTGGATAATCACTTTCCAGCAGCGCATTCCCCGCGGGCTGAGCCATTGGAAAATAATCGATCTGACCACGGATCAGCGCGTCAAGGGCATCGACCTCACTTTGGAAGAAGCTCACATCGACAATGGAATCCTCGGGCGGATTATCGGGGTCAGGGCCAATAATTACTGACAGCAGGCAGTTGATATTCGGGCCGTAGAGAAACCCCTTGATAAGACCCACGCGCTGTCCGGCAAAGGAACTACCATCGTAATCCTGACCGCATTCCGGTTCGGCTTGTACTTGCACGCTCGAAATCGCATTGGGGTTACGCCTGTTATGGAACAGAACATTCGTCACTTCGAAGATGGGCGCGGAGAACAGCACTTCATCGTCACGGTCTGCATTGCGATAATATGGAAAGGCCAGCGGCACCGGGCAGTCCTCTATGCCCTCTTCACCACATCTTCGCACGATCATCCGCGCCAGTGTAAAGTCCATATAGCTGTAGTCGGCATCATAGCCCGCATAGGACATGACCATGTCGACATTGCGGTTGACTAGCCCCAGACGATCACCCTCGCCGCGCACATAGGGCTCCCACCTGTCCGTATACATCTCGACAGTCTGACCATCGATCTGGGCCGCCGCGGTCGATAGCAGCGACACAAAGATGACGAAAACGACCTTACTTGTTTCGGCTATAACGCGCATAGATGAACACCAGAATGACACTGAGAATGACCCCGAAGAGAATGAGAAGATCGGCGTCGGCCGAAGCGAACAGCCGGAAGAAAAGTGATGGCCTGTCGAACTCGAGGATCGGCCGGGTCGCGACCTCGCGGCTGTATTCAATGAAATAGAGGATAACCTCGAAGATCGCGACTAGACCGATGCCGAACAGGATCAGCTCGGTCACGAAGGAGGAACTTTGCGCCCGCCTGTTGGCGATGGCCGTCAGCTTGTCGCTGGCAAAATTGAGGATACGGTCGCCGTTTTTCATCAGGTCATCGAAGTCCCAACCTTCCATGATCTGGTCAATTACTTTGCGTTTGGTG
Source organism: Aquisalinus luteolus (assembly GCF_009712425.2). Lineage (GTDB taxonomy): Bacteria > Pseudomonadota > Alphaproteobacteria > Caulobacterales > Parvularculaceae > Aquisalinus > Aquisalinus luteolus. The sequence goes on along the minus strand of NZ_VCJR02000001.1, from coordinate 1,355,169 downwards.
CGGTTCAGGTGAAGCTTGTGGACGTCATATTCAATTCGCAGCAGGCGCATATTCGCCTGCACATCCGTCAGCACACGCTCGACCTCCCGACGCTTCTTGATGAACATCGTTTGGGATATAGCCTCCTGGCCCTTTTCGTTAAGCCGCTGCTGGGCGGCATAGAAAAACTGGGCGATGCGCATTGCCGAGATAAGCATGCGGGTCTGCTCTTCGCTTTCATCGACGATCGCATAGTTGAGCCATGTCATGGAATAGTCGAGCGCCCCTGCGGCGATAGCGGCAGCATCTTCAGGTCTCGTAGTGTTTCTCAGCCAGTCGGCAAGCAGTGCCTGTACATGCGGATCTTTGCGCTCGCCCGGCGTAAGCAACAACGTGCGCGAAACCCAGCTGACGTCCTTCGGCTCGATAGAACTGACTTGCCTGACAGGGTCAACATAGCGAGAGGGTACTGCAGACATGATAGCCTTCAGCACCTTGTACAGCTCTGCCGAGTGTCGGGTGATCACCTTACGCGAGATGCGCTGGCATTCCTTGTCCAGTGCGTCGGCGTCGATGTCATCCGTGGCAAGGGAATTATCAAGCTCCAGAGTCACCTCAGCCATCGATGTCTCGTTTGGATAGACATGATAGGTCAGTTCAGCGCCTGTTTCCTCGTCGCGACATTTCCACAACAGCACACGCATTTCATAGCCATCGCGGGCTGTATCTGCATAGCTGTCGTCCGGCTTTTCCCAATCGCGATTGGGCGCAACAATGGTATTGTCCTGAAGCGGAATTGCTTTCAACACCTCGCAATAGTCCGCTGAGGTTGGATCAATACCCGCCTTGAGATTTAGGGGCGTATAGATCGGCGATAGTGTTACAATCTGCAAGAGTCCCCCCTTTACCTCGATACCCGGATCTGCACCTTAGCCATGCCCGTGCCGAATGTCTAATCGTGCACCTGCAACCCCATATTCCTCCTTGCACGCATAAAAAAGGGCCCGGCACGGAGGCCGGGCTGAGGTAACAAGTCCGAGTGCGAGCGGGGGTCGTCAGGCGGCGCCCTCGAACTGGTTCATCGTGTTATGTGCACCGCCGGCTTTAAGCGCCCGTTCACCGCCGACCATCTCCTTGAACGTATCGCCAAGGTCGGAGCCGACTTCATGCTGGTGCTTGACGGCGGAGACGCCATTGCGGATTTCGGAACGCTGGATCGTGGTGACATAGGCCGCCATCTTGTCTTCGCCGAAGTAACCGCGCGACAGCTCGTCCATGCCCTTCGCCGTCAGGTGGAAGGTCGGCAGGGTAATGAGGTTGTGGAACACCCCTGCCCTCGCCGCGATGTCTGTCTGGAAGCGCTGCAGACGCTGGTCCGCCTCCCGGCCCAGGGCGGTGGTGTCGAGCTTGGCCGACATCAGCTCCGCGCCGTCTGGGTAATCGAGGGCCTCGATGCGGCCTTCCTCGACCCATTGCGCCTTGACCTGTTTGCGCAGGTTCAGCGTCCAGTTGAAGGACGGCGAATTGTTATAGGTCAGCTTGGCATCGGGCACGACCTTGCGGATTTCACCGACCATGCGGGCGATTTCGTCAACATCAGGCGTTGCCGTCTCGATCCAGAGAAGGTCAGCACCGCCAATGGTCAGGCTGGCAATGCAATCCTCGATAACACGCTCGGCGCCGGTGCCTTCCTGGAACTTGAACAGGCCGTTGGGCAGGCGAACGGGCCGCACGACCTTGCCGTCCTTCTGGATTGCCATTTCGCCATCCTTCAGCGGATTGGCATCGGTGACCTCTTCGGTCTCCAGCCACTTGATGTAGTCCGAGGCGAGGTCGCCCTGCTCCAGGGAGACAGGAATTTTCTGCGTCAGGCCGGCACCGAGACTGTCCGTACGCGCCACGATGACACCCTCGTCGATACCCAGCTCCTCGAACGCGAGGCGACAGGCACGCAGCTTCTCGATGAAGTCCTCACGCGGCACGGTGACCTTGCCATCCTGGTGGCCGCATTGCTTGGCATCGGAGACCTGATTCTCGATCTGCAGGCAGCAGGCACCGGCCTTGATCATCTCCTTGGCGAGCAGGTACGTCGCGTGCTCATTGCCGAACCCTGCATCGATATCGGCAATGATCGGCACGACATGGGATTCGAAGTTATCGATCCGGCTGATGATCTCCGAGATGATGCCTTGCCCCTTGCCGTCCTTGCGGGCGGCTTTCAGCTCGGCGAACAGATCGTTCAGCGCGACCTCATCCGCCTGGCGCAGAGATACGTAGATTTCTTCGATCAGGTCGACGACAGCGGTCTTCTCATGCATCGACTGGTCGGGCTGGTGGCCGAAGCGGTTGCGCAGACCCGCAACCATCCAGCCGGACAGGTAGACATAGGTGCCCTTCGCCGTGCCCTTCATACGCTTGACAGACTTGATCATCTGCTGCGCATGGAAGCCCGACCAGCAGCCGAGCGACTGGGTGAATTTCGACGTGTCGGCATCATAGGCCACCATATCCCGGCGCATGATCCCGGCCATGTCGCGGGCGATGTCGAGATGGGTCGAATAGGTATTCTGCAGTTTCAGCTGGGCGATATCCTCGATGCTGATGCCTGCCGGTGTAAGGCCCGAAGGGTAGCGCTTCATCAGTTCGCCACGGATCTGGCTGTATGTCGGTCGTTTGGTCATGTCATATACTCCGTATCAATATCAACTCAGTTCAGGGTGCGCAGCGCGTCATAGGCTGGCAGTGTCAGGAAGTCGGCCAGCTCATCGCTGACGGCGGTTTGAAGGAACAGATCGGCGGCCAGTTGATAGCGACCGGCACGGAAGGCAGGCTCGCCCTTCTCCTCGCTGATCTTGTCCAGCTCCTCGTCAAAGATCTGCTGGAACCAGTCCCGCGTCAGCGGATGGCGGCCATTGCCGGCGATCTGCACCAGCGAGCGATATTTCAGCCACTGCCAGATCTGGCTGCGGGAAATCTCCGCCGTTGCCGCATCCTCCATCAGGTTATGGATCGGCACGGCACCGCGCCCGTTGAGCCAGGCAGCGATATACTCGATGCCGACGGAGATATTGGTCCGCACACCCTCTTCGGTGATCCGCCCGTCATGGGGACGCAGCAGCGCATCCCGTGTGATCGGCGGATAGGTGCGCTGAGTGCAGACCTGGTTGCAGGACGGCATGTGCACGTCGAACACTTCCATGGCAACGGGTACCAGCGCTGGGTGAGCGACCCATGTACCGTCATGGCCGTTCTTGACTTCGCGCAGCTTGTCTGCCCGCACCTTGTCAAAGGCAGCGGTATTCGCCTTGTCATCATTCTTGACCGGGATCTGCGCGGCCATCCCGCCCATGGCATGGGCGCGGCGGCGATGACAGGTCTTGATCAGCAACAGGCTGTAGGCATTGAGGAACGCATCAGCCATGCCGACCTGCGCCCGGTCGGGCAGGACGTAAGCCGGGTGGTTTCTCAGCGTCTTGATATAGCTGAAGATGTAATCCCAGCGGCCACAGTTCAGACCGACGACATGCTCACGCAGTTCGTACAAGATCTCGTCCATCTCGAACGCCGCGGGCAGCGTCTCGATCAGCACGGTCGCCTTGATCGTGCCCTGCGCCATGCCCAATTCGTTCTGGGCGAAGACGAAGACATCATTCCACAGCCGCGCTTCCAGGTGACTTTCCATCTTCGGCAGGTAATAGAACGGCCCTCGCTCCTGTTCGGCGAGCTTCACGCCGTTATGGAAGAAGTGCAGGCCGAAATCGAACAGGCTCGCCGAGATGGGCTGGCCATCGACCTCGAAATGGGCCTCCTCCAGATGCCAGCCGCGCGGACGGACGATCATGGTCGCGGTCGCCTCATTCAGGGCATAGGCCTTGCCACTGGCCTCATCGGTGAAGGCCAGATCGCCATTTGCGTAGTCCTGCATGTTGAGCTGGCCATCGATCATGTTGGCCCAGGTCGGCGAGGAGGCATCCTCGAAATCGGCCATGAACATCTTCGCGCCGGAGTTCAGCGCATTGATCATCAACTTGCGGTCGACAGGCCCGGTGATCTCGACCCGGCGGTCCTTCAAGACCTTTGGCACTGGCGCGACCTCCCAGCAGGCGTCGCGCACGTCTTTCGTTTCGGGCAGGAAGTCCGGCAACTCACCAGCATCGAACCGGGCCTGACGCTCGGCGCGTGCCGCCAGCAGATCCCGCCGTCTTTGCCCGAAGCGCCGCTCCACCGCCTGCAGGAAAGCGACAGCCTCAGCCGTCAGAACGCGATCTTCGCCTTTTGTCATGGTCTCAGCTCCCATTTGTGTCCGGGGCCTTTGTAAAGTCGATGTCATACTCATGTCAGTGACCTTTCGTCATTACATTCACTGACAACATCATATTTACAAATGCGGATTGTATGAAGTATCTATCTATATTCATTGGGTTTTCATGTAACGAATGTCATGATGAACCCGTTCAATTTGTAAAGTCTGTAAAGAGGCGCCCATGTCGACCCGCAAGGAAAAGCTGCTCATCGGACCGCGCATCCGCCGCCTGCGCACGACCTTGGGTCTCACACAGGCGCAGATGGCCGAGGATCTCGACGTCTCGCCGAGCTATATCAACCTGATCGAGCGCAACCAGCGCCCGATCAGCGCCAAGCTGCTATTGACCCTCGCACAGGTTTATGACTTCGACATTGCCGAGGTCTCCAATGCCGGCGAGGCACAGACGATTTCCGAGTTGGTCGATATATTGCGTGACCCTGTGCTGGAGGCCGGCTCGATCAGCAAGAATGAGATCGAGGATGCGGTGAACGCCAGTCCCGAGATCGCCAAGGCGCTGGTACGCATGCATACGAAATACCGCGAACTGGCCCTGCGCACCTATTCGGAGGCCAACCCCCTCTCCGACCGCGAGAAAGTAGAGGTGCTGGAAGAGTCGGTGCGCAGTGTCGAAGCGGTGCGCGAATTCGTCAGTGAGCACCGCAATTATTTCCCGAAGATAGACGAAGCCGCCGAGGCGCTGTCCAAGGAACTGAACATCACCACCGACCGGCCCAATGTGGCGATGACGGAGCGCCTGCAGGAGCGCCATGGCTTGACCGTGCGCATCGTGCCCTCTGAATATATGTCGGACCATCTGCGCTTTTTCGACCGGCACAAGCGCGGCATCGACCTGTCGGAGGTTCTGCCGCAGTCGGGCCGCCGGTTCCAGATCGCGTTCCAGCTCGGCATGCTGGAATGCCGGGAGGAGATCGACGCGCTGGTGCGCCAGGCGAAGCTGCCGGACGGCGATGCCATCGGCCTGGCCCGCGTCACCCTCGCCAACTACTTCGCCGGGGCGCTGCTGATGCCCTATGAGCGCTTCCTGAAGGAATGCGAGAAAACGAAATATGATGTACAGCTGCTCGCCCACAGGTTCGGCACAAGCTATGAGCAGACCGCACACCGCCTGACGACGCTGCAAAAGCCGGAGGCACGGGGAATCCCCTTCTTCTTCGTGCGCATCGACACGGCGGGGAACGTTTCCAAGCGGCTGTCCTCTGGCCGGTTTCATTTCTCCAAATTCGGCGGCGCCTGCCCGCTCTGGAACATTCACGAATGTTTCGAGACACCGGACAAGGTACGCACCCAGATTATCCAGATGCCGGACGAGACGACTTACTTTTCCATCGCCCGCACTGTCTCCCGGCCCGAAGGCCCCTACGGGCCGCCAGCCACCAAGGTTGCGGTCGGGCTCGGCTGCGAGATCGCCTATGCCCGCCGCCTCGTATATGCAAAGGAGCATAACCTGGAAGGCTACGAACCGGCCCGGATCGGCGTTAACTGCTATCTCTGCGACCGGCCGAACTGTGCCTCCCGCGCCCATGCGCCGCTCAACAAGAGACTGACCTTCGACGAACGCGCCCGCGGTATTTCCGTCTATCAGTTCGAGGAACAGTGACGGCTATACCGGCCTGATCATGGCCTTCGCGATGGCGCCGCAGACCAGCGCGGCCAGCAGATGCGCACAGATCAGTGCGCCCATCCAGAACGCGACGCCCTGTCCGGTCTGAACATTCTCGCCCGTTGCGAGCACATTGAAGACACCCAGTACCAGCCCGGCGATCAGCGCCATGATGATAGACGGACGCCCGGTGCGAAAGGTTCGGAACGCGACGACGATCCCTGTCATGGCGGCGGATGGCAATCCGACTATGTATCCTATCGGAACGGCAAAGAGCGCGACCACGGCCCAGCCGCCGAGCAACAGTCTTGCCGCCTCCATGTAATTCTTTTCCAGCACATAGCTCCACGCCCCCACTGCACCAAGTCCGAAGCTCATGGTCAGGGCACCGATTAATGGACCGACCAGAATGAATATGGCCATGACGCTGATCGCCCGCCCCATCCAGTGGCTGCCTTGTGCCGAATGACTTTCCGCGCTTTCGGTCATACTCTTTCAATCACTGATACAAAAACCTCTGCCGCTACTCTCCAGACCGCCAGTCGCATCATTTCAGTTGCTCCAGCATCCCCCGGACCTCACTGTGCCGCCTTGGCTGCGGCAGTCGCCAACAGTGGCAGCATTCATGCGGTAGGATGTCCCCGAATAGACCGGGCCATCGATCTGTGTGCGCAGAAGCGATTCGTACCGGGACAGTTCCTGTCTCTCCAGAGGTCCGCTTGCAGTCGCTGCAAGGGGGAACAATTCAATATTCTCGTAGATCGCCATCCTGCCCGCCTCGTACCGGGCATCCCTGGACGTCGCTGTCCGGATGAACATCAACAGCACATAGCGCGCATGTGCCGGCCCGCCCGAGAGGGCGACCATCTGTACCGCCTCGTCCCACTGGCGCGCCTGCACCAGCTGCTCCAACTGCGCCTCATCGAATTTAGGCTTTTCCGGAGTAACGACAGGTTCCGATGCGGGAACCAGCTGAGTCTCGCAGGCAGAGAAGATGTCCATCCGGTCACCGGCAGCATTTACCTCAAACGTCGAGCTGTGATCTCGATGGGTGAAGGTGAACCTGCCCGGCATCGTCATGGCGGCGCGGATCGCGGCGTCCTGCTCTGGCGTCAGCACCCCCGCCAGATGGAAGTTGTTCTTGTTCATGACCAGAAGCTCCTTGAGGCCTGAGCTGTGCTGGACCAGCACATACTGATCGCTGTCCGTACTCGGAGTTCTCTTGGGCGCATAGGCGAAAACCTTCTCCTCAAGGCTGCTTGAGTAGACAAGAGGTTGCGCGTGATAGTCGAAGTTTCTCACCGTGATGAGAATGCAGGGAAGATAATTCGGCTTGTGGAGGAAAGGTGACGTGACGGGCTGTGTGTATGTTGTCCAGCTCAACGGAGTCTTGTGGTAAAATGGCCGCTGGTCATAGGCCTGCCGCTCAAGCGCAACCTTCGTTAATTGCTCTATTGTCCCGGGCGGCGCTGCGATTGCCGACGCCATCACCGATATAGCTGTTGCAGCTATCGCGATGACCGCTTTGCAAAAGGTCGCGAAGCCTTTTGCCATAATCTGAATATCGACTGCCAACATGATCCCAAATCCAACCGATAAAGCGTTGCCGAAAAGACTATGGAAGGAAGATATTGAGGAGTGCAGCCCCTCTCTATCCCCTGAACGGAGGATGGCTGGAATGAACGATGAGCGGCAAAATGCAGAAGCGTGGGGGGTCGCGCCTGCGCTTTTTATATGGTGCATCAACATGAAAACTGATCGTTCCTGTCCTCCCCGTGCCGTAGCACTGGCACTTCTCGCCGCTATGTGTTTCGGCCTTGCCAGCATGCCAGATGCCGCGGCCGAAGACGCAGATGCGCTTTATGCAGAGGCGCAAATAAAAGCCGGAACGGATGAGGCGAAGTTTCTCCTGAAAAAGGCTTGCGAACTGGATCATGTAGAGGCCTGCAAGGCTTACGCTTCAGAAATGAACGTAGCCATTTTCTTCGGCGACGATCTGTCAACGCAAGAACAGTTCTGGGCCTATGGCCGCGCCTGCGACCTCGGCGACGGAGAGGCATGCGTCCTGCTCGGCAATGCACGCACGCCCATCGGCATGTTCGGCGCAGACCGCAATCCGGAAAACTGGGCCGGTGCCGTGGCGGCCTATAAGCGTGCCTGCGAGGAGCACGAGATCGCTGAGGCTTGTGCCAAACTGTCCGATGTCCTTTCGCATGGCTCAAATCCCGAGCGCGACGCCAGTGCCGGGCGCGCCTATCGTCAACGCGCCTGCGAGATGGGGTACGAAACTTCCTGCGGCAGCTCGACAAGCGCACCATCGGGTTCTGGCAACGCATCTACGCCTGCCGAACCGGCGACAACCACATCCCGTTCGGCCCGTATGCCTGAGCCGCAGACCCCCACCAGGGCCTATGTCGATGAAGCGCTGATGGATCAGCTTCTGAAACTGTACGACTCCGACTGGGGCAGCCTCATATTATCGACCAAGGCCGACTTCGATGTGGTCAGTGCCGGGATCATCGCCGACAATCAGGTCTCCGATGAGGAGTACGACCTCATCCAGGAAATCATGTATCGCTATGATCGGCCAGGCGCCAGTACCGACCCCATCAGGCTCAGATGGACAGGCACGGAAGACGCGGTGCGCAACGAAGGTCGGCTCATGAACATCTTCGTCCATAGGACCTTCAGGCAGAATGTGCGTTTCGAAGAATTGCAGGCACTTCTCGATTTCGAGCCTGTCGACCTCGCCTGGAATGACGCTGACCGCCCCGGCACGCTTCGGCAACTCTTCGAAACGAGCCTTCAGTCGCCAGCCATGGCAGAAACGGTAAAACCGGTGATTTCCGCCGAAGTGGCAAAGCTCGCCGCCGCCTCTACCGTCGAGAATGCCTACAAACCCTTCCGGGGACTGGTGATGGACGGTATGAATGTCATCAACGAATTCGAAGGCGACGACAATGCGGCGTTGCGCACCCTGTTCCATGACGCCATCGAAGATGGCGTTGCCGGGTCACCTGTCACGATACCGCGGTTCCTGTATAACTGGATCGATCCCGTGCTCGGCATTGCGCCGCCGCCTTCGGCCAACACGGCAACACAAAACTAAGAACGGCTATCGCAACAGCGGTAGCTACTCTCTGAAGGAATTATCTCATTCCCACTCGATCGTGCCGGGCGGTTTCGAGGTCACGTCATATACGACGCGGTTGACGCCCTGCACTTCATTGATGATGCGGGTCGCCGTCTCGCCGAGAAAATCGTGGGTGAACGGATAATAATCCGCCGTCATGCCATCGACTGACGTTACGGCCCGCAGCGCCAATGCAAAATCATAGGTCCGGCCATCGCCCATGACGCCGACCGTGCGCACCGGCAGGATCGCAGCGAAGGCCTGCCAGATCTCGTCATAGAGGCCATGCTTGCGAATCTGGTCTATAAACACCGCATCGGCCTTGCGCAGGATTTCGAGCTTATCACGGGTGATTTCGCCCGGACAGCGGATGGCAAGGCCCGGCCCGGGGAACGGATGGCGGCCGATGAAGCTGGCGGGCAGGCCAAGCTCATGACCCAGCGCTCTCACCTCGTCCTTGAACAGTTCGCGCAAGGGCTCGACCAGCTTCATGCCCATTTTCTCGGGCAACCCGCCGACATTGTGGTGCGACTTGATCGTCACCGACGGGCCGCCGGAGAACGACACACTTTCGATGACATCCGGATAGAGCGTTCCCTGTGCCAGAAAGGTCGCTCCGCCCACTGACTTTGCATGTTTGTCGAAAACATCAATGAACAGCTTGCCGATGGTCTTGCGCTTGACTTCAGGGTCGGAAACCCCTTCCAGCGCACCGAGAAACAGGTCGCTTTCGTCGGCGTGTATCAGCGGGATGTTGTAATTATCCCGGAACATGGTGACGACTTCCTGCGCCTCGTTCAGACGCAGCAGGCCGTGATCGACGAAGACGCAGGTCAGCTGGTCGCCAATGGCTTCGTGGATCAGGACGGCAGCGACGGAGGAATCGACCCCGCCCGAGAGGCCGCAGATGACCTTCTGATCGCCGACCTGCTTGCGGATCGCCTCGATCGCCTGGTCCTTGTAGGCGGCCATCGTCCAGTCGCCGCTGAAGCCGGCGATCTTGATGAAATTCTCATAGAGCGTCTTGCCGTTCGGGGTGTGGTGTACCTCCGGATGGAACTGGACGGCGAAGAAATTGCGCGACAGGTCGGCTGTCACCGCCAGCGGCGCATTGGGCGATGTTCCGTATACCTCAAAACCCGGCGCAAGCTTGGATACATGGTCGCCATGGCTCATCCAGACCTGTTCACGGCCTTCCAGGAACCAGCCATTCAGCAGGTCGATGCGCTCGCCGCTCGGCGTGACATAGGCGCGGCCGAATTCGGCTGTACCGTGGCCGCGCTCCACCTTGCCGCCGAGCATATGCATCATCACCTGCTGGCCATAACAGATACCGAGGATAGGCACGCCAAGATCGAAAACGCTTTCAGGCGGCTTGGGCGAGCCGTCGACGAAAACCGAGGCCGGACCGCCGGAGAAGATCACTGCTTTCGGCGCGAAATCCGCGAGGAAAGCGTCTGTGACATTCTGATAGGGGTGGATCTCGCAATAGACATTCAGCTCGCGCAGGCGGCGGGCGATGAGTTGCGTAACCTGGCTGCCGAAATCGACGATCAGCAGCCGCTCATGGTGTTTTGTCACTTCAGGGTCCAGCATTCCTGCGGTGTAACCGCTTCGCTGCCGCCGTGCCAGTATTTTATGAGGCGCAGGCTTGGTTTCCGGCCAGTTTTGCATATCCCCTGAATTTGCCTATAAAAATGGAAAAAGGGGGATTTAGCCGCATGAGAATTGTCAGATGCCGGGCCTATGGCTCACCCGATGTGCTGCATATCGAAGATGTCGCAGTACCGGAGCCGAAGGAAAACGAGATCCTGATCCGGGTCGAGGCATCCAACCTGACCGCTGGCGATTGCGAGTTGCGCCGGTTTGACGTCGCCTTACTGTTCTGGCTGCCCCTGAGGCTGATGTTCGGTGTATTGCGGCCACGCAGGCTGGTGCTGGGTCAGGACGTTGCCGGTATCATCGAGAAGGTGGGCAGCAAGGTAACCCGGTTGAAGCCCGGCGACGCCGTCTATGGGCTGACCGGCATGCGCTTCGGTGGCCATGCAGATTATGTCTGCCTGCCGGAGAATTACTGCATCGGCCCCCGCCCGGCCAACCTCTCGGCCGCTGAAGCCGTGTCCCTGCCCGTTGGTGGCTATAATGCCAGCCATTTCCTGCGTGAGACGGCGCTGGAGGAAAGCGAAACTATCCTGATCCATGGCGCTGCAGGTACCATCGGCACCATCGTCGTGCAGCTGGCAAAGAACATGGGTGCGACCGTGACTGCCGTCGATGCAGGCGACAAGCTGCCGACGCTGGAAGCTCTCGGCGCCGATCACGTTATCGATTACAGGGCAGAGGACTTCACGAAGAACAGGCAGCAATATGACGTGATCATCGATCTCGTTCATCGCAGCCCCAAGGCCATCTCCTCACTGAAGGATGGCGGATACTACCTGCTCGGCAACCCCTCAGCGATCCAGACCCTGCGCGGCAAGCGCAGGTTAAAGAAGGATGGTAAGACGGTGATACCGGCGCTCGCCGCCTACAGCCTCGAAAACCTCGACTGGCTCAAGGAGCTGGCCGAGGCTGGCACACTCCAGCCGGTGGTCGACCGCACCTATACGTTGGAAGAGGCCGCCGAAGGGCACCGCTATGTCGAAAGTGGCGAGAAGATCGGCAACGTCATTCTCGTGACGGAGTAGTCCTTACGATTTCTGGAGTACGGAGATAAAGAACCCGTCAGTGCCCGTGCGCGCCGGGGTAAGCCGGATGCCGTACTCGTTGCGGCATGCCTCCAGCCGCTCTCGCGCGCCCTCGGCAAGCAGGCCCGTTGACGCCATCGCCTCGATGGGATCGACGACGCTGAACCGTTCATGGGTGGCGAGAAACGTTTTCAGGCGATCCTCGTTCTCTTCCCTGAAGATCGAGCAGGTCACATAGATGAGCCGCCCGCCGGGCTTCACATAGGTCGAGCCTTCCAGCAGTGCCGCATCCTGTTCCGCCGTGCGCGATTCCAGCTGCTGGGGCGACAGGCGCCATTTCGTGTCGGGCTTGCGCCGCCAGGTGCCGGAGCCAGAACAGGGCGCATCGACAAAGACGACATCCATGCGCGCGGCGAGATCTTCCAAGCTGCCGCCATCGAGTGGGCTGCGAACCTGTACGTTGCGGGCACCGGCCCGGCGCAGACGGTCGAAGATCGGTTTCAGGCGGCGGCCATCGGCATCCCAGGCATAGACCTGTCCCTTGTTCGCCATCATCGCGGCAAGAGCCAGCGTCTTGCCCCCTGCCCCTGCACACAGGTCCATCACCTGAAGTCCCTCGACCTTGCCTGCGGCCAGCGCGGCAAGCTGGGAGCCGGCATCCTGCACCTCGACAAAGCCCTTGCCGAAAGCCGGCATCGGCCCCAGTGCCGGTGCCTTGGCATCGGCGTCAGGGGCCGGCACGCGCAAGGCATTGGCGACGAGGGCTGAGCGTTCAGCATTGGCGGCAGCCAGAGCCTTTTCGGCCTTGGCGACATCGCTTTTCAGCAGGTTGACCCGGATATCGACCGGCGCGCGGCCAGTGAAGGCCTGCCCCTCCTCAACCGGATCATCGCTGACGGCAGCAAGCAATGGATATATCCATTCCGGCATATCGGCCTGAACATGTGCAGGTGCGTCGCTGATCTCTCTGGGTTCAGACAGCCGCGTAGATTCCACCTCACTCAACGCGCCAGCGCCATGCGGCTCCTCTGCTGCTGCATCAGCAATGCGTTGTCCGGACCAGTCCCACAGAAACCGCAAAGCACCAAGAATGACGGCACGCGGGCTGTCATCTTCCATGCGCCAGCCAATTGACTGCTTAGAGCGGATCGCGTCCAGCACCAGCCCGGATATCCATGCCCGGTCGCCGGACCCGGCATAGCGGTTCATCCGCCCCCAGTTGGAGATGATATCCTTGATCGGCAGGTGCCTGTTCTCGAATTCCGTCAGGATTTCGATGGCGGCATCAATGCGTCCGGCGTCGCGCATGAAAGGGTCCACTTCATAGTCTATCCGGCAAGAGACTGCCGGATTGGCTGATGTGGACCACTTTCGCGGTAATTTCTAGTCTTGCTCTTTGCTGGAGCGTTTGGCGAACGGCGCGGAGATCAGGAAAACGACGCCGATCAGGCCCGGAAACGCTGCAATGCCCTGGAAGATCGTGAAGACTTCCGTATCGCCCTCGACCCTTCCGATCTGAAAGCCGAAGAAGGCCAGCGCGCAAGCCACTGCAATCAGGATCAGGCCAACGAAAATCCGCCCGCCGGGGCTGTCATTGCTGCTGGAAGAGCTCGATACCGCTTTCAGCGCTGCAGGGTCGATCTGTACGCCGGACTTGATCGCTTCGCGCAAAGTCTCCTGCTGGGAGCGGACCCGCAGCCAGTGAAAAATACCATTGATCAGAACGATCAGGATGACGAAGGTGAAAACGCCCATCGGCGCGTGCCAATAGTCGAAGAAATGAAAATCCATGGTTTTGCTCCTGCCCTCTATATTCATCATATCTATGAACAGTTCGCCGGTCCAGCAAGAGGCGCGTTACTCTGTAACGCGCGATAGAACGGCGATCTGAAGGCCTGTCGGTGCCTTGCAGAAGTAAATACGCTCGCCATGCGCATCCATCGGGCCCTGTATTTCAGCGCCTTTCTCTTTCGCCTTTGATGCATAGGCATCGGCGTCATCCACGACGATGTGCAGCATGATGCCTGCGGGCATACCCTCGCCCTCGGCCCACATCTCTATCCAGCTGTGCTCACCCGCCGGGAACACGGCACCGGCGAAACCGTCCGTATCCATGCCGAAATCTGTCTTGGCAAAGCCGAACCCGTTTTCGAACATGTCAGCGAGTTCTTTCACCTCACCGGAGGGTGCAACGGTGCAGAACCTGATACCCAGTATTGTCATGTGTCTCTCTCCTCTGCCCGGAGCAAACCGAGCTCTCTCTGTTTCTTTTTCGTCAGGCCATCTGCAACCAGACGATGCGACTGCTGCAAATAATCCTTCAATGCCTCATCATTCAGGCCCGGCGGCGCATAGTGCTGTATCCATGTCATGCCACGGGACGCGAGATAAGGCGCCGGGCGGCAGCCCGGCTGGTCCTGCAGGATTTCGAAGGCAAGGGCCGTGACCTTGAAGGACACGGCGAGATGCTCCTCCTTGCTCCACCCGGCAACGGCAAACACCTTGCCGCCGACCTTGTAGACATCCGACCCGCCCCACTGGACGACATGGCTAGTCGCCGGCAGGGACAGGCAGAAGTCTTTCAGCTCGGCCGGGGTCATCTCCGGCCTACATCATTGCCGGATTAAAGAAAAATTCCTCGCGGATGATCTTGCCGTCGGCATCAATCGTATACAGAGCGAATTCCGTTGCCTTGAAATGCTGGCCCGAAGCCTTATGCGTCGCATCGATCTCGAAAATGATCCCGAAGCGGTCGTCACCGTGAAAATACGGCCCGGTCAAACCGGATGAGTGTGTTTCGAAGTTTTCGTTCCACTCGTAATGTTTCTTGTGGAGCGCTTCGAGACCATGGACTTCAGCACTTTCCTTGCCCGGCGGCGTCATCGGTTCAACCGAAACGACATCCGGGTGATAAAGGGTCTTGAGGGCTTGGTCTTCGGTGGTGTTGCGGCAATGCTCAACAAGCGCATTCCCAGTCGAAACGAGAATATCGTTCATTGTCTCTCTCCTGTTAATCCGCCCGGCAACAGACTATGCCGCCGGGCATTAAAGGGAAAGAGAAATCTCCAAAGAGCAGTATCTAGCTTGGAGTCGGGTAGTTCGGCGCCTCGCGCGTGATCGACACATCATGCACATGGCTTTCACGCAGCCCGGCATTAGTGATCTTCACGAATTTCGCGCGTTCCTGCATATCAGCAATGGTCGACGCCCCGACATAACCCATGGAGGCGCGGACGCCGCCCACCAGCTGATGCAGGATCGGCGCGATCGGCCCCTTGTAAGGCACGCGGCCCTCGATCCCTTCCGGCACAAGCTTCATCTGCTCTTTCACGTCCGCCTGGAAATAGCGGTCGGCAGAGCCGCGCGACATCGCCGTGATCGAGCCCATGCCGCGATAGGATTTGTAGGACCGCCCCTGATAGAGGAAGACTTCGCCCGGTGCTTCATCCGTACCCGCCAGAAGCGAGCCGATCATCACGCAGTCGGCCCCGGCGGCGAGCGCCTTTGCCATGTCACCGGAATATTTCACGCCGCCATCGGCAATGACTGGCACACCGTCTTCCCGCCCGGCGCGCGCGCAATCCATGATCGCGGTCAGCTGCGGCACACCGACGCCGGCAACGACGCGCGTCGTACAGATTGAGCCCGGTCCGATGCCGACCTTGATCGCATCGGCCCCGGCTCCGGCCAGCGCCTTGGTCGCTTCGTAAGTCGCGACGTTGCCAGCGATGACCTGCGTATAGTTGGACAATTTCTTGATCCGCGCGACCTGCTCGACCACCTTGGCAGAATGACCATGGGCCGTGTCGATGACGATGACATCGCAGCCGGCATCGAGCAGCGCCTCGGCCCGCTCGAACCCCTGGTCGCCGACGGTGGACGCAGCAGCGACGCGCAGGCGGCCTTCGGTATCCTTGCAAGCCAGCGGATATTGCACCGACTTGTCGATATCCTTCACCGTGATCAAGCCGATACAGCGATAATTGTCATCGACGACGATCACGCGCTCGATGCGGTGCTTGTGGCACAGCGCCTTGACCTCCTCGATCGAGACGCCCGGCGTAACCGTGACGAGATCCTCATGGGTCATCAGTTCCTTGACCGGCATGCCCATATCCGTCGCAAAGCGCATGTCGCGGTTGGTCAGCACACCGACGAGCTTGCCGATACCCTGCGCGTCCGGATTTTCGACGACCGGAAAGCCCGATACCTTGCGCATTTCCATGATGGCGCGGGCATGGCCCAGCGTGTCGTTCGGCGTCAGCGTCAGCGGGTTGACCACCATGCCGCTTTCATAGCGTTTGACCTTGCGCACATGCTCGGCCTGTTCCTCGACAGTCAGGTTTCGGTGCAACACACCGAGGCCGCCATTCTGGGCCATGGCGATCGCCATTTCCGCCTCCGTGACCGTATCCATTGCCGACGCGATGATCGGAATGTTCAGCGTGATGTCCTTGGTCAGCTTTGCCTTCACATCGACCTGGGAGGGCATCACCTCCGACGGGCCCGGCTCCAGCAACACATCATCGAATGTCAGTGCTTCACGTATCTGCATGGCTTCTTCTTTCATCAGTCACTCTTAGCTTTTGTAGATTTGGAAGCTTTCTTAACACGTGGGTCAACGTCATAAATTGAGATACCATGTTCGTTAAAAAGCCCCTTGATGCGAGCGGCATCGCACATTTCGAAAAGGAACTCAGCTTGGGTTCGATCAATTGACGACCAGGCCTTTTTCCAGCTTTCACTGAAATATCTGTCGCAATCTTTGACCAACATCAAAGTTCGAACAAATGCCACATCAGATGAGTACGGAAAGTCGTGGCCCTTTTTTTCAACTTGCTCCATTACATCACTTATCAAAGCTTCTAGCTCACCAACGTCTTCCACGCCGAACCGATTCAATTCCGTAATTATTTTCTGATCATCCGAAGTGCTACTCAATTCAAACCCATACGTCATTTTTGCCTCACGCAAAGCGCGGCTAAACGTAATCGAATCTATATTCTGTACACTGAAGTCTTGTGTTTTTGCGTTATTAATCTCTTCTTCATATTGAGAAATTTGGACGGCAATCTCTTCAAGACCGTTATCTGCCACCTCTAGTAACCCAGAATACAAATTCAGTTTTCTTTCGATTTCCGATGGAAGTTCCGCAGAAAATTTATATGATGTGTCATGAGCCAACTCCGCCCAAGCATGTTGTAAAACGGTGCGCACCTGAATCTCAAACTTTAACTGATCCAATCCAGAGTATTCAGGCAATCCACCTCGAGATGAACCAAGTCTGCAGACTAAATGAAACGACCGATACCCTATCTTATCCTTTCCCAGATCCCTTCCTCGATCTGACGTTTCATCTTCAACTACTTCAAATGCGTTTCGCAAAAGCTTAATTGCCTCATTAACCTGACGATTAAAGAACACAATTACTCGAATTCCGACAACGTCACTCACCCCGGCAAATCCATTGGGATACTCCTTCCGGGAAATCTTTTCCAATATTGCATCTTTAGTTTTTAATCTAGAGTGCACACTCAAATAATTGATTGAGTTTGTTTGCAAAAGCGTTTCCACCATTGAGTGGACCCCCGCCTTTAATCGTCCAAAAGAAACAAAGGACGAATCTATTTGCTCTTTAACACTTTTAGCTTCAGCACAAGATTGATTTTGCTTAGTCATCTGACTTCCCTCCCCGATACCCCATCGCGACGACATACATCTCAGCCGAGTCCTGGCGGCTGGCTTTTGGCTTGGCATGGACTACCTTGGCAAACGACGCCTTCAGCCGCTCCAGCAGGTCACCGGCGGCGCCCCCTTGAAAGGTCTTGGCGACATAATGCCCGCCGGGGGCCAGCACATCCTCGGCAAAATCGAGTGCCGCTTCTGCGAGCGCCACGATGCGCAGGTGATCCGTTGACTGATGACCTGTCGTCGGCGCGGCCATGTCTGACAGAACGATATCCGCCTCACCGCCCAGCAGTTGCTTCAGCTGGTCCGGGGCGGTTTCGTCGAGAAAGTCCAGCTCCAGCACCTCCGCGCCATCGACCGGCGGCATGCCCAGATAGTCTATGCCGACGACCTTGCCGGTGGGCTGTTCCCTGTCGCTGCCGACAGCCTTTGCCGCAACCTGGCACCAGCCGCCTGGCGCGGCACCGAGGTCGACGACCCGCATGCCCTTTTTCAGCAGATGATATTTCTCGTCCAGCTCGAGCAGCTTGTAGGCGGCGCGGGAGCGATAGCCCTCCGCCTTGGCACGCATCACATAAGGATCGTTCAACTGTCGCTGCAGCCACAGCGTGGAAGACAGTTTGCGACCGCGCGCGGTCTTGACCTTCTTGGCCAGCTCACGCTGCGAGCTTTGCTCTGCACTGGATTTGGGTTTCTTCTTCAGGGCGCGTTTCTCAGGCTCATGGCCGAGCGCGGTTTTTGACAGGTCCTGCTTCATGCCGGCGCCGGATTTGCGGCGCGTATCCTCGCCAGCCGCATCCTTGCCTTGGCTCTTGCCCGAGCCGGACTTGTTGCGCGTCTCTTTGTTGCGCGAATGGGCCGACGGGCCATTTTGCCTGCCGGGTCCCTTATTGTCAGAATAGCGTCCCATATCGTCGTATAGCGAAGGAGTCGGGGCGCGTGAAGGGGTGATTTTCAGTCAGTGCCTATGAGCTTTTGGAAGTCTGAACACTGCTGCCTTTGCGGCCAGCCTTGCCGCGGCTGCGGCGCCGCCGCTTGCGGCGGCGGTCCCCGGCAATAAGCTCAGCGAGAATGCCCTCGCGCAGGCCTCGGTCAGCCACGCGTATACGCGTTGCCGGCCATGCCTTCAGGATGCCTTCCAGGATTGCACATCCCGGCACGACGAGGTCCGCCCGCTCCTGCCCGATACAAGGCTCTTTCTGCCGGGCCTCGAACCCCATGGACCGCAGCTTTTCAGAGATCGACAGCGCCCTTTCGCTGGCAAGCCAGATGCCATCGACCTCCTTGCGCATATATTTCTTCAGGCCCAGATGCACTCCGGCAAGGCTTGTTACCGTGCCCGAGGTGCCAAGCAGGTGGCCGCGTCCCTCCTCGAACAGGGGTTTGAGGTGATCGGCCCCGGTGAAGCGGGAGACCTCCAGCGCGATCGTATCCACGATCTTCTCGTATTCTTCCCGCGTGAGGTGCGCGCCGCCGAAACGCTCCGATGCCGTGACGACGCCGATGGGAATCGACGTCCATGCCTCCAGCCTGAAGACGGCATTGGTGATGTCATCGCCGCTCTTCTTGACCACCCAGGAAATCTCGGTCGATCCGCCACCGATATCGAACACCAGCGCCGCATCGGCCCTGGGGTCGGTCAGGTCCATGCAGCCGCGCACGGCAAGTGCTGCTTCCTGTTCTGTGGTGATCAGCTCGAAGTCGAGGCCGGTCTCTTCCTTGATGCGCTTGAGGAAAGCCTCGCCATTTCCGGCGCCACGGCAGGCCTGTGTCGCGATGCACCTGACGGCAGTGACACGCCTGTTCTCGATCTTGTCGCGACAGATCTTCAGAGCCTCGATGGTCCGCTCCATCGCAGCGTCGGAGAGCATGCCCGTCTGGCTGACGCCCTCGCCCAGCCGCACGATACGCGAGAAGGCATCGACGACCCGAAACCCTTCCTTTTGCGGTACGGCGACCAGCAGACGGCAATTATTGGTACCAAGATCAATTGCGGCATAGCGCTTGGAAAATGGCGGCGACGGCAGCCAGTCCTTTTCGATCCGTTTTTCAGGCTTGATCTCACCCGGCTTCAGGGCTGGCGCAGACTGGCCCTTTTCTGTCCGCAATTTTTTCAGGTGATGCGCTTTTGGCCGACGGCGGCGTCGCTTTTTCGGCGCTGCAGCGCCGTCCCCGCCATCAAGATTCTGTTGTCCGACCCCATTGCCCTGGGGCGTCTTGTCATCGGTCACTGTGCGTCCTCGCTCGACCAGTCGGACTTGTTTTCGTCCGCTTATCTCTTGTTAAAGACTAACCGGTCAGAAGACGTCATAGCAAGCACTATACTCCAACGTGTAATTCGAATCGGTCATCAATTGCGTATTATCCAAACAGATAATCGCTCTTTTCGTCTGTAAAATTGGATAAATGTGTTGATTTTTAGCAGATACTACCATAATGGTGTCGAAAACAGAGGAAACTCATGAAGCTCGACCAGATTGACCGCAAAATTCTTCATTATCTTCAGGAAAATGCCCGGATCACCAATGCCGATCTGGCCGAAAAAGTCGGTCTGTCCCCCACCCCCTGCCTGAGGCGCCTGCGCCGTCTGGAAACAGAAGGAATCATCAAGGGGTACCGCACCGAGATCAACCGCGAAGCGCTCGGCGTCGGTGTCACCGTCGTCATCCTGATCAAGCTAGAAAAGGAAGACGAGACATCTCTCCGCTCCTTCGAGGCAGAGATCAGCCAGCGTCCGGAAGTGATGGAATGTTATCTCGTGACCGGCAAGTTCGACTATTTCCTGCGCGTCATCATACCGACACTGACGGCCTATGAGACCTTCCTGTCGGAAACACTCTTGCGCATGTCGAATGTTGCCTCTGTGGAATCGAGCTTCACGCTGCGCGAAGTGACAAAGAAGGCTGTTGTGCCGCTGCCTAAAAGCTAGCGGTTGCGTTCGTTCATCAATGACTGCGAGACAGGATGAAGCGGGCAATCGCCTGTAGCGAACTGCTGTCTGACTTGAAGACAGAAAGAGACTCGATCGCCTCCTCGATGAGGGTTTCGGCCTTGGCGCGTGCCGGCTTCTCGCCGAGCAGATCGACGAAAGTCAGCTTGCCATGGTCTTGGCCAACCGGCTTGCCAGCCTGTTCCTCAGATGACGTAAGGTCGAGAAGGTCATCGGTAATCTGGAAGGCCAGCCCCAGGCGGGAGGCATAGTCTCGCAGCGCCGTCATCTGGTCTTCATCCGCGCCGCCGAGATATCCGCCAAGCTCGCACGACACCCTGATCATCGCGCCGGTCTTCAGGCTTTGTAAGAGCGCGATATCGAGCGAGCCTCCCTCGCCCTTGTCTGCGAGAATATCCATCATCTGCCCGCCGACCATACCCTTCTGCCCAGCAGCATGGGCCAGCGCCATGATCATCTTCGTGCGGATGACGGCATCAGGGTGGGTGGCTTCATCAGCCAGCACCTCAAATGCATCGGTCAGCAAGGCATCACCGGCAAGGATTGCCGTCGCCTCATCGAACTGCCTGTGAGATGATGGCCGGCCCCGGCGCAGATCGCTGTCATCCATCGCCGGCAGGTCGTCGTGAATGAGACTGTAGCAGTGGATGAACTCGACCGCCGCGCCAGCCCGCAGGGACCGCTCACGCGGCACGCCGAACAGGTCTGCGCTGTATACCGTCAGGCAAGGGCGCAATCGCTTGCCGCCGGCAAGGGCGCTGTACCGCATGGCGCGGGCGACACGGCGCAGGCCTTTTGGCTGATCCAGCCCCTCACCGGGCAGCAGGGCGCCAAGGGTTTTCTCGATCTCATCCAGTACCGATTTTTCAAATGCCGCCGTCATGCCACCTCACCTTTCATCAGGTTTTCTAGAGGAGGCCGCGCAGCTTGTCATCTCTCCGAAAGTCGCTGCATG
The DNA here is from genome assembly GCF_009712425.2 of Aquisalinus luteolus. Lineage (GTDB taxonomy): Bacteria > Pseudomonadota > Alphaproteobacteria > Caulobacterales > Parvularculaceae > Aquisalinus > Aquisalinus luteolus. The sequence continues at coordinate 1,333,850 of NZ_VCJR02000001.1, read as the reverse complement.
TTCAGTGACGGTTCACATTTCCCTGATAAAAAGCAACGACTTGCAAGGAAACCCTGTCCCATGGCGCCAACCGCTCACAATCAAATTCGCCACCTCCCGATCCGGGAGTGCTGCTGATGTGCGGTGTTGCGGGGATAATGGACCTTCGCGGTGAACGCGATATCGATCGCGATTCCCTGAAGCGCATGACCGATGCGCTGACTCATCGCGGGCCGGACGGCGAAGGGTTTTATCACGCGCCCGGCATCGGCCTCGGCCACCGGAGGCTTGCCATCATCGATATCGCCGGTGGCGTACAGCCTTTCCATGCCGCCAGCGGCCAGGGCGTTCTCAGCTTCAATGGCGAGATCTACAATTACGCCGACCTGGCGCGGCACCTTGCTGGCGAAGGCGCGGTGCTGAAAACCCGTAGTGACACTGAAGCGCTCGCAGAACTCCTTGATCGGAAGGGCAGCGATGCGCTCGACCATCTCAACGGCATGTTCGCATTCGCGTATTGGCGCCAGTCCGACAGCCGCTTGATACTGGCCCGCGACAGGCTGGGCGAGCGCCCGCTTTATTATGCCGCAAGCGAGGACGGCTTCCTGCTGTTCGCTTCGGAGCTTGGGGCCCTGCTCGCTTCCGGCATGCTGGAAAAACGCATCAGGCAGGATGCGCTGGCAGACTATTTCCTGCATGGTTATGTGCCGGACCCGAAATCGATCTATGAAGGCATTCACAAACTCGCGCCTGGACACTTCATCAGTCTGCGCCGGGGTGAAGAGCCCGTGCAAAATCAATGGTGGGATGTCCGCTTCCAGCCTGATGACAGCCTTTCCCTGCACGATGCCATCGAAAGCCTCTCGGAACTGCTCGATCAGGCGGTGAAGGCACAGATGATGTCTGACGTGCCCCTCGGCGCATTCCTGTCCGGCGGCGTCGATTCCAGCGCCATCGTCGCATCCATGGCCATGCAATCCAGCGAAGCCGTGCGCAGCTGTTCCATCGGCTTTGAGGAAGCCTCCCATGACGAGCGCGCCTTCGCCCGGCTGGTGGCCGAGCGCTATCATACGCAGCATACCGAGCATGTCGTGCCACTTGCGGCCCACGACCTGATTGACACGATCGCCGCTACCTATGGCGAGCCCTTCGCCGATACGTCCGCCCTGCCGACCTATCTCGTCTGCCAGCTTGCCCGGCAGCAGGTCACCGTTGCCCTGTCCGGCGATGGCGGTGATGAGGTCTTCGCTGGCTACAGGCGTTATCCCTTCTTTCTCGCAGAAGAGAACCTGAAAGGCGTCATGCCGTCCGCGTTCCGCAAACCGTTCTTTGGCACTTTTGCCGCGCTCTATCCCAAGCTCGACTGGGCGCCCCAGGCCTTCCGCTTGAAGACGACCCTGACTGCCCTCGCAGAAAGCCGTGCGGCCGGATACACCCGCGCGCTCTCCGCCGTGCTGCCAGAAAGGTTTTCTGCTATGCTGGATCGCGATGCCGTCAAGCAGCTCGATGGCTACGATCCCGGCACCCAGATTGCAGAGCACTTCAACACGGCGGATACGGATGATCCCATCCTCGCTGCCCAGTACTGCGACCTGAAGACATGGCTGCCAGGCCGCATGCTGGTCAAGGTTGACCGCGCTGCCATGGCACACTCGCTGGAGGTCCGCCCGCCCATGCTGGACCATCGCCTTGTCGAATGGGCCGCAAGGCTGCCACGCCAGTTCAAGCTGGATGGCACCGAAGGCAAGCACATCCTGAAAAAGGCAAGTGAACCGCGCCTGCCGGAAAAAATCCTCTATCGCCGCAAGCAGGGCTTCGGCCTGCCGGTCGCCGAATGGCTGCGAGCGGACGCGAACAATCCACTCGACCGGCTCGACGCATCGAAAGCCTGGGCCGAACAGGGCTTTCTGGATTCAGGCGAAGTGCGCCGAATGATCTCGGCCCACAAGAAAGGGCGCTCGGATTACTCGCAGGAATTATGGAGCGTCCTGATGTTCGACGCGTTTCTCAGGACTGGCGCTTAAGGCTTTCGCGCACTGACCGGGCAAGACTGACAGCGCTCTGTCGCCAACCGGGCCGCACCGCCTCGACAAGACTCATCCGCTCTCCCATTTCACCCAGTGACTGCTTGTAGCGCACATCGCCAACGAGCATGTCGTAGATTTCGTACCCCTGATCAAGATAATGCTGTGCAACCATGACATGTGTCAGCAGGCCGGGTTTCAGCCGGTTATCTTCTTCATACTGAAAACCGCTCTGATAGTTCATCACACGGCCCTCATGCAGGAAGTTATAGAGAACACCAAGCGTCTGGTCGCCAGCACGCAGCTCAGTCAGCGCTACGCTGTCAGGATAGTTCTGCCGCAAAGCCGCGTGAAACTCTGTCAGCTGCTGGTTGGCAAAAACACCCGCTCCGCCACGCGCTTCCCACGTGGCCGCATGCAGCGCCTCCAGCCGCATCCAGCTGGCTGACCACTCTTCCGGTGTACCGGGAACATGGATCGCAAGGGCACCACGTTCCTCATAGAGCCTTGCGCTGCGCTCTACCTGCTTACGGCTGTTGCTGCTCAGTGACGACAGGACTGTCTTGCCGTCTTCTCGCAGGCCGGCCAGCGGGCAAATCCAGCTATGCTCTTCGCGAATAACGCGTATCGTAAAGTCGCGCGACAGGGCCGCCTCGCTCATCGCGCTGACGCACCCGACGGTCCCGTTCCTGATAACGAAACTGTCTATGCCGGGGAAGTGATCGAACACGGCCCGCCAGGCCAATGAAGAAAGGTCGGGTTGGGCCAGTGCCGCTTGCAGGAAATCGTTATATTCAACGTAGACGGAATCGATCGCTTCGTTCGCCGCCTCGCCAAGCCGCGCTTCCCTCAGGGATAGCAACGGCACCCTGCCTGACTTGCTGAGGCCGACGATACCCAGCAGAAGAACCATACCCCCCTGCGTTGCCCGAACGACATGCAGCTCGGCCTTGTCCTTCGCTTGCCTGATCCATGTATCGATCCATTCAGGAGACTGGAAAAACGATCTCTTTCCGGCACGCTGATACAGATCCCGCCATGCAGACACAAAGCCATTGGCATCATCGAGTGGCGTTATCGAAAGCTCGACACTCATGCCACCTCCGACCCTGAAAACAGATTTCCATAGGCATCGATCATCTGTTGCAGCTGATAGTCGCGCAGCACTTTTGCCCTGTTTGCAACACCAATTCGCTGGCGTAGCGTCGCATCTTCGAAGCACTGGCGCATTGCCGAGGCAAGCCCGTCCATGTCACCGCTCGGGACGACCAGCGGGTTATTGTCATAGGACAGCATGGTAGCGATGTCTCCAACATCCGTGGCGATGACAGGCAGGCCGCTCGCCATCGCCTCCAGCAGGCTCAACGGCATCTGTTCCGTATTCGAACTTATGGCAAAAACATCAAAGCTCCGGTAAAGCTCTGCCGGGTCAGCGATATGACCGGGGAAATCGACACTCGCTGCAATACCAAGCTTGTCCGCGATATCCGTCAACTGGCTCAACGTCGAGCCGTCACCGGCAATAATCAGCCGCGCCCGGCCAGCGAGGCCACTATCGGCGAACGCCTTGATCAGCAATGCAAAATTCTTTTCGGGCCGCAGGGCACCGACAGTGCCGATAGTGAATGTCGCATCTGGCTTGGCCCCAACGGGATAAAAAAGCGCAGTATCGATTCCGTTCGGTACAAACGTCACGTTCCGCAACCCCCAGACATCGGCAGCGATTTTCTCTAGAGTGCGCGATGGAACGATCACGCGCGAGTTCTTCAAAAACAGCCGCCGCATGGCCACGCGACGGGGAAGCTGCACATGCTGGCTCTCATCCGGGCCAAAGCCATCCTCGAAATGGATATGCGGAACAATCTGACCTTTGAGCGACAGGCGATTGGCAATCACCGCTTCGATGCTGCCCCAGTTATATGTACACAGAAGGTCTGGTTTCTTCTCTTTCAGCAGCCGCCTCAACCGCAACAGGTTCTGGATATCCAGTGACCTGCCCTTGGCCATGGAAAGTGTCACGAGCTCATGATCAGCATCATCCAGCAGCTCTGCCGCTGCATGATTGTCGTCCATCGCAGCGATCAGATGCCGGTACCCGTCATGCGCCCTGGAAACAGTCGCGAACCGGCGCTGCGGCCCACCAACCGCGAAGGTAGAAAAGACATGCAATATCGTGCGGGGCGCGGCCATCTATCGGACATGCACCATGATGGCGCGATCTATGAAAGCCTGCCGGTCAGAGACAGGCTGCCATCCAAGCAGCTTCTTCTCCGCCGACGTATCGAAAGACGCTACAAGCCCGCGCGATTTGAGGTCACGGACTGACGGGAACCCGACCTTCCGACCCGCCGCTTTCTTGACGAGCCATTTCGCCACTTCACCGGCCTGTTGCTGCCAGATTGATTGCCGCCGGTAGACGAGTGGCCGGCCGGTTTTCTCGGCCAGAAGCGCCGTATAAGCACGCGCTGTCAGTCGCACATCGCCGACCAGGTTGAAGGCCCGTCCGGTCAGTTCATCAGCCGGCAAGTCGAGGATCGCCTTCATCAGGGCCGAAGAAACATCTTCGGCAAGTACAAACGGCAGAGGGTTCTGGCCGCTGTTCCAGCCGAGACAGACGCGCTCTCGGTTATAAAAACCGACGCCACTGTGGAAGGGCGACGTGCCCTCTCCCACCACAACCCCCGGCCGCCAGAGGCTGAGTGGCAGCCCGTCATCTCGGCACTTTCGCAGCAATAGCCTTTCCGCTTCCGCCTTGGCCCGGGCATAGTCGGCGCGTCCCTTGTCAGGGTCTGGTAGCGTCTTGTCCGTAATCGTCTCGTCCGGATCGCCGCAATAAAGCGCCGCGATGGAACTGACATGAAGGAATTTCTCGGCTCCTGTGGCAATCACGGCATCGGCCACCCTCTCGGCACCACCAACCATCGCCCTGCGGATCGCCTCCCAGTCATCGCCGCCGCCGCCATGGGCAAGATTGACGACGACCGGTACGCCGGCGATCGCTTCTTCAAGGAACTCCCTGTCAGCGATCGAGCCTTGAACCAGTTCGACATTCTCATGGGTAAATACTCGCGCCGGGTTGCCCGTGTTGCGCGCTACGACCCGCACCTTCTTGCCGGCACCCACCAGGTCACGCGTCAGGTAACTGCCGATAAAGCCGGTGCCGCCAAGCACGACGACATCGGCACGGAAGCCTGTATGCTCGACAGGCTTGGGGCGCACTACTGGCTCGCCGCTGGCGGCGGCTATTTCGTTGCACAGGCCGACCAGCCTCGCCCCTCGTGCTCCGTCCATGTCATGACGACCACCATCAAGTGCTGAATAGAAATCCCGCACACTGTTGCGGATACTGAGGAAAAACGGGTCACTGCGACCGACCAGCCTCGTCTGCGCCGCCAGATAGGCAGCCGCATTGCCCGTGTCCTGTGCCATCCGCGAAAGGCTGGAAGCGTAGCCGCCCCGCATGGTCTCAAGGAAGTCGATATAACCGCCGGGCACGGTCCCACTCGCCTTACTGGACAGGTAATCGGCGCTGATCCGGCCATCATCGCCGAGAATATCCAGGGACCAGTCCGCATAGGAAGCGCCCAGCGAAACGAGGAGCTGGACGGTGGCGCCGTTCCGGCCGCTCAGCAGAACCTGCCATTCGGTCACCAGTTCAATCCCGTCGGCGAAGGCTTTGCGCTCCCCGGGGATCACCGAGACAGGCTTCAAAGGCCCGGCGACGTCATCGAGCAGGCTCAGCGGATGCACCACCTGTTCCAGAAGCAGGTTCCGGGACGAGTCGAACATCCAGTGCCCGAACTGGCGTGCGGCCAGCTGGCGCAGGGGCATTACATACCGGCAGCTGACATGGCGCAGCGGACCGATCCGGTTGCCATCGAGCGCCTTGCGAACCCTCAGATGCGCCGGATGAAAAATGTAGTTCTGGCTGACGCGTAGCGGCAAGCCGCGAGACTGCGCCAGACCTATTAGCATCTCACATTCCGACACTTTTTCAGCCATCGGCTTTTCAAGAAAAACGCCGATGCCGGCATCCAGAAGTGTCTTGGTGATACCGAAATGCGTGGCTGGCGGCGTCAATACGTGAGCGACGCTGAACCCGCCCTCTTGCAACGCTTCGGCGAGCGATCCGAAAGAGCTTTGAGCCTTGAATTTGCGTGCAAAAGAGCTCGCGCGGCTTTCCACCGGGTCAACGACGGCAACAAGGTCTGCCCCCTTTACCTGGGCCAGTGCCTCGGCATGCACGGCGGCGATATTCCCCGTCCCGATAAAGGCGGTCTTGGTCATGGTTCTCTCATCCTGAGCTTGCCTGCCGACAATGCCCCGGAAATGTTAATATCACCCTGTTTTCACGCGCTTTTTCCCGTTGCGTTTTTTCGCGCTAATTAGTGTTGACCCGGGCCGCAGTTATTACTATCTAACCGCTTCTTGTGTGGGCCCGTAGCTCAGTTGGTAGAGCAACTGACTTTTAATCAGTGGGTCACAGGTTCGAATCCTGTCGGGCTCACCATCTTTTCCCGAATACGTATCTTGATTAAGCGGCCAAAGTCCGCTGGCTTACGTACAGGAATCTGCAACCGATAACGTGCTGTAATCTGGTTGTTATTTACGCTTCTTAACCACAGTCCCTTACTCTTTATTATCGGTTCATAGCTACAAATACACAGTCAAAATTTTGTTTGTGTAAACCATGCGGCTTGTTATGACACCGTTTTCCATTGATGACAGGGGCTCGATCATGCCCCTGGCGGCACTGATTGTGGGCGTGCTTTGCATCGCCCTGGCATTCTCAATGGATGCTGGCGTATGGCGCCAGCAAGCGGCCCGTCTTCAGGAAGATGTCGATATGGCCGCTTACGCCGTGAGCATCGCCAAGGAGGACAACATGTCCACCAGCGATATCACCAAGATGCTTGAGGCTCATGCAGACCGGCTGCCAACGGAGTCTGGCACGACAAGTTTTACCCTTACCGATCTTGGCGACAACCGGTACCGCATTACCGGCAGCCGGGCCACGAGCAAGCATTTCTCGCGCATTCTGGGCATGAACTCACCAACGCTTTCCAGCAGTGCGGAGATCGCCAAGGGGGGCACCCCTGCCCCTTGCGTGCTTGCGACGAACACCAGCCCTTCCAATGGTCGTGGCATAGAGATGAACAACAATGCCCGAATGACCATCAGCGGTTGCTCGGTCCAGTCCAATGCCACAGGTTCCAGCTCGGTCCACCTGACCCAAGCCTTCATTACGGTGACTGACGGCAGCGGGCCGGGCAAGCTGTGCCATGGTGGCGGGGTTTACCAGGCCAATGGCAATGCTGTCAGTGCAACCAAGGAGTTGTGCGCGACGGTAACGGATCCCCTTGCTGCATCCCTGCCCACCCCGACACCAACCGGAACCACCTATGGCAATCCGGGTACCGACTATTCCTGGTATGGTTCGAAGACATTCCAGCCCGGTATCTATTCAAGCGGCTTTGTCGCAAACAATGGCCGTACTCACTACCTCGAGGCAGGCACATATTACATCACAGGCGGTAATTTCGAGGCGCAGAGCGGAGCCAAGATTATCGCCAACGGCCCGATCACCATCATCGTGATGAATGGCGGCACGATCAGGATCACCGACTACTCTGCCTCTGCCAATTCTTTCCAGGCACCACAAACTGGACCCTATGCGGGTATCCTCATGTGGCGCGTGAACAATGGCAGCTGCCCGAACCCGATCACCTTCGCAGGCGGCGCCGGGTTCACCTATGACGGCGTGTTGTATTTTCCGGGTTGCCTGCTTGACGTCAGCAACAACGCCCATATCTCGACACGCAGCGAATTCACCTATGTGCTGGCCGACAGGATCATGATGGTCGGCGGATCGAGAATGACAATCGACGTGGACAATCCCTACGGACTGGCTGCCAACCTCGGTGGTGGGGGAAGTGGCGGAAGTTTTGCCCTGGTAAAATAAGATGACTATGCGGAACGTTTTAGAGAAATTTGGCAGCCGGACTGACGGTTCGATCGCGGTTGAAGCCGCGCTCGTCATTGCGCTCGTACTTGCCCCCATGTTGCTGTACGGGGTTGAGCTTTATTCGTACAAGTCCGAAACAGCGGCAATGAACAGAGACAGCTATTCCATGGCTATCGCCCTGGCAGCGACGCCAGACGATACGCGCACAAATGACGATATTATCAGCGTGTACCGTCAAAGGTTTCCGGCCCCGGACAATACGATCACCGTTGATTCCTATTGCACCTGCTCGGATGCATTGCAGTCCTATACGCGCAACAATGCCCAGAACAGCTGTGAGAGCGCATGCCCCTCCTCGACCAAGATCGTGTGGAAAAAGGTCACGATCAATCGCAATTATGACGCTGTAGTGAACTCGTCGCTGATGGGTAACAAGCAGCTCAAGGCGTCACACCTTTTCCGGAATTCCTGATGCGCTTTATAAAAGACATTCGCGGTGTGTCGGCTGTGGAATTCGCGATGGTCGCTCCAGTGCTGATCTTCTTCATGATGGCGATTATCGACCTTGGGCGCTTCGCCATGCTGGCAGACTCCATGGAAACAGCTGTGCTTCAAGGTGCGCGCACGGCAATGGTCGCAAGCAATGACAGCGATTCACCGGCAACAACGCAGTCCATTTCAACCGTGGTCAAGGATATCGCCCGTGTGGCAGATGAAGATGCTCTTACAGTCAATGTCAGCTGGCAGAATAATTCCAACACTGTCGGCTCGGTTGTCACGGTTTCTGCGAGCTATGACTTCGATTACATGACGCCTGAATTCTTTATGTCGCTAGCCCCCCAGACGGTGACTAAATCGCAGTCACTGACCATCGTGAACTAGCCGTCCGCACCCTGCGCTTCCTCAAATTCTTTCACAAACCGGTCGAACCGCCCCTCGGCGATGGCGCTGCGCATGTCCGCCATCAGCTGCTGATAGTAATGCAGATTATGCCATGTCAGCAGCATGGGCCCGAGATATTCCCCCGCCTTGAACAGATGGTTGAGATAGGCCTTTGAGTATTGCGACGATGCCGGACACGAACTGTCAGCATCAAGCGGCGTCTCGTCATCGATAAAACGGGCATTCTTGATATTGATCGGGCCGTTCTTCGTCCATGCCTGCCCATGACGGCCTGACCGTGTGGGCGCGACGCAATCGAACATGTCGATGCCCCGGGCGACGGCTCCGACGAGGTCGGACGGCTTGCCGACACCCATCAGGTAACGCGGCTTGGCCGTGTCCATGTGCGGACAGGTAAAGTCCAGAACACGGAACATCTCTTCCTGCCCCTCGCCAACCGCGAGCCCGCCGACGGAATAGCCGTGAAAACCGATTTTCAGCAATTCATCGAGGGATCGGCGGCGCTGATCCTCGAAAACACTGCCCTGCACGATCCCGAACAGCGCATTTCCGGGCGAGGCTTTCTCCTCGAACGCCTGCTTGGATCGCACCGCCCAGCGCAACGACAACTCCATCGACTCCCGCGATCCTTCCTCGGAAATCGGGAAAGGCGGACACTCATCGAACTGCATCTGGATGTCGGAGCCGAGCAGGCACTGGATCTCGATGGAGCGTTCCGGCGTCAGTTCATGGCGCGAGCCATCGATATGGGACTGGAAGGTGACGCCATTCTCGGTCAGCTTGCGCAGCTTCGACAGCGACATGACCTGAAAGCCGCCGGAGTCCGTCAGGATAGGCCTGTCCCAGTTCATGAAATTGTGCAGACCGCCCAGCTGACGCACCCGTTCCGCCGTCGGACGCAGCATGAGATGGTAGGTATTGCCAAGCACGATATCAGCACCTGTTTCGCGCACATGCTGCGGGTGCATCGCCTTGACTGTGCCGGCCGTGCCGACGGGCATGAAGGCTGGCGTGCGGATCTCACCGCGCGGTGTACTGATCACACCGGTGCGTGCTGCCCCGTCGGTCGCCTTGAGATCAAATCTGAAATCACTCATCTGTCAGTCTTTCGCACGCTCGAGGAAGCAGGCATCGCCATATGAATAGAAGCGATAGCCGGTCTCGATCGCATGTACATAGGCCTTTTTCATCCGCTCTGTCCCGGCTAGGGCGCAGACCAGCATGAACAGGGTCGAGCGCGGCAGGTGGAAATTCGTGATCAGCGCATCGACCGCTCTGAACTCATAGCCGGGCGTGATGAAAATATCCGTCTCGGCACAGAACGGTTCGATGCGACCGGATTGCGCCGCGCTTTCCAGCAGACGCAGGGAAGTCGTGCCGACGGCGATGATACGCCCGCCGCGGTCGCGCGTTTCGTTCAGGTGGGTGGCCACGGAGTCGCTGATCTCGCCCCATTCGGCATGCATCTTGTGTTCGTCAGTATTCTCGACCGACACCGGCAGGAAGGTGCCGGCACCGACATGCAGTGTCACCTCGACATGGCCGATGCCTTTCTCTTCCAGCCGTTCGAACAGGGCCGGCGTAAAATGCAGACCAGCGGTCGGTGCAGCAACCGAGCCCTGCTCGCGCGCGAACATGGTCTGGTAATCCTGGGCGTCCGCCTCATCAACGGCACGCTTGCGCCCGATATAGGGCGGCAATGGCATCGCCCCTGCCTGCTCCAGAGCCGGGATGAACTTTTCAGGTGGGCAGTCGAAACACAGCTCAACCTCGGCTGCATCGCGGCTGGCGATGGTGGCGGAAAGCACATCGGAAAACTGTATGATGTCCCCTTCCCGCACCCTTTTTGCCGGGCGGGCGAACGCCATCCAGCGAACAGTGCCGTCACCCGTTTCGGCCAGCGGCTTGTGCAGGTTGAAGTCTATCTCGACGTCACCGCCGCCGCCTTCTTCCCTCGCCGGACGGATACCCCGCAGCGATGCAGGCAGAACCTTGGTGTTGTTCAGGACAAGAACATCCCCTTCGTTCAGGATTTCCGGCAAATCCCTGAAGATCAGGTCGCTTAGGCCCTCGCCGACCTGCAGCAATTTCGATGAATCGCGCGGCCGCGCCGGGCGCAATGCAATGCGGTCCTCAGGCAGGTCGAAATCGAAATCATCTACGCGCATAACGCCTCAAAAAGAAAAGTGCCATGCGTAAGTCAATACGCATGGCACCGAAATCAGAAAGTCACACGAGGCTATGCAGCCTTGCGGAAGGACACGATCCTGGTCGGGTTCTTTGGCGGCTCACCCTTGCTGATGGCGTGAACGTTTTCCATGCCCTCGACGACCTTACCCCAGACCGTGTACTGACGGTCAAGGAAGGATGCGTCATCTAGACAGATGAAGAACTGGCTCGACGCGGAATTCGGGTCCTGCGCACGGGCCATGGAACAGACGCCTTCCTGGTGCGAGACATCGTTGAACTCGGCCGGCAGATGCGTGCCGGAACCGCCAGTGCCGGTACCTTTCGGGCACCCGCCCTGCGCCATGAAGCCATCGATCACGCGGTGGAACTTCAGGCCGTCATAGAAGCCGTCTTCAGCCAGCTTGGTGATCTGCTCGACATGTTTCGGCGCCTTGTCAGGGAAGGTCTCGATGACAACTTTGCCGGTTTCCAGTTCAAGGATCAGTTTGTTATCGCTCAAAGCTCTATTTCTCCATTTACTTTTACGGGCACGGTGATGCCGCAGACATTATCGATAAAATCGTTTTCGGACAGATAGCCGGAGGCGCGCAGATATTCCTCGAACACCTCATTATCGGTGCGCAGGACCTGGATTTCGACCTGGTCTTCAGCGGGTACATCGCTGCCAACGCGCATACGGTTGATCGGGGTCGGGCGCTCTGGCGGCTCGCCACGGTTGATCCGGCGGGCATTCTCGAAACCATCGACGACACGCCCCCAGACGGTATAGCGCTGGTCGAGCGCACGGCGGGAATCGTTGAACATCAGGAAGAACTGGCTGTTCGCGCTGTTCGGGTCGCCGGCGCGTGCCATGGACATGACACCCTTGCAGTGCATCCCCCACAGGCCGAGATTGCCGCCAGTGAAGAAATCTTTCAGGCTTGCAGGCTGCGCCCCGACCGGGATCGGCCCGATAAAGCCGATTTCCGACGTACGGCGGTCGCGGCCCAGAACGGTAAGGTCCACGACGGAATCGAGGCTGCGCACGAACTCAGCAGTCAGGTTCGGATAGTCGGACCCGCCAGTACCAGTGCCTGTCGGATCGCCACCCTGGGCCATGAAACCCTCGATGACACGGTGAAAGATCGTGCCGTCATAGAATCCCTGACGGGCAAGAGTCTTGATACGCTCAACATGGCCCGGCGCAAAATCAGCGCGCGTCTCGATGATGATCTGGCCGCTTGGCAGATCCATATAAAGAAGATCGTCCTGATCGACGGTACGCCAGGCCTCGGCCGGTGCTTCCTCGACAAGGGTAAGTGGATTTACGCGGTCTTGGGCCTGCCCTGAGGCAAGAAAACCAAAGCCCATGATAGTTGCGGCGCCTGCCAGCACCATTTTTTTCAACGAACGCATGAACGCTTCACTCCGTTATTCTGCCCAGCTTTAACCCTGATTAGACCAGAAAAGCCGGTCTGGCAAAGTCTGCAGGGGGCAAGAGACGTTATTTACCAAACTTTTCGACAAGCTTTCTAGCGACAGATTGCGGCACGAATTTGCTGATGTCGCCGTCAAGGCGGGCAATTTCCTTGACGAGACGCGAGGCGATTGCCTGATGGTGCGGATCTGCCATGAGGAAAACGGTCTCGATCTCGTCATTGAGGAAGGTATTCATGCCGACCATCTGGAATTCGTATTCGAAATCCGATACGGCTCGCAGGCCGCGAATGATGATGTCAGCTTTCAACCGCTCGGCGAATTTCATCAGCAGGTCGTCGAACGCCTCGACGGTAATCCTGACCCCTGACGCCTTGCTGATCGGCGCCATTTCGTCGGTCACCATGGCCACCCTCTCCTCGACGGAGAAGAGAGGCTTTTTCTGCTCGTTCATGGCAACGCCGATCACCAGGTGGTCGACCAGCTTCACCGCCCGGCTGATGATGTCCACATGACCATTTGTCAGCGGGTCGAACGTGCCGGGATAGAGGCCAGTGCGAATGCTCATCAGCCTTCGTCGCCTCCCTGCCCCTCTACAATGTCGTCGTCCTCATCACCTTCTTCGGAAATCTCGGGCACATGCTCGACGGAGACAACCTTTTCGTCCTGACGGGTCTTGAAGATCGTCACGCCCTGCGTGTTGCGCCCGGCGATGCGGATATCTCCAACCGGCGTGCGGATCAGCTGGCCGCCATTGGTCACCAGCATGATCTCGTCGGCATCATCGACCGGGAAGGACGCTGCAACACGGCCATTGCGGTCATTGGTGACGATGGCAATGAGCCCTTTGCCGCCGCGACCGGAGGTGCGGTATTCATACGACGAAGACCGTTTGCCATAGCCATTGCGCGTGACGGTCAGGATGAACTGCTCTGCCGCGCCAAGCGCAGCAATGCGTTCTGCCGACAGGCTGGTTTCCGGCAGGTCAGCATCCTCATCCGGCGCCCCTTCCTCTGTCTCCTCTCCAACCGCACGGCGCATGGCCGCAGCATGCTTGAGATAGGCCCGTGCCTCTTCCGGCGACGCATCGGAGCCGCGCAGGATCGCCATGGAGATGACCTGGTCCGGCCCGAACCGCTCTCCATCTTCGAGCCGGATGCCGCGAACACCGGTCGAGTTACGGGACGAGAACACACGGACGGCATCGACCGGAAAGCGGATGCAGTTCCCGTTCGCGGTCGTCAGCAGCACGTTATCGTCCTCGCGACAGACCTGAACGCCGACGATCGAGTCGCCTTCGTCCAGCTTCATCGCAATCTTGCCGTTGCGGTTGATCTGGGTGAAGTCGGACAGCTTGTTCCGGCGCACATTGCCAGATTGCGTTGCGAACATGATGTCCATCTGCGCCCAGTCGTCCTCGTCCTCCGGCAGGGGCAGGATATTGGTGATCCGCTCATCCTGCGTCAGCGGCAGCAGGTTGACGAAGGCCTTGCCACGCGAGGTCGGCGCGCCTTCCGGCAAGCGCCAGAGCTTCAGCTTGTAGACGATGCCTGTCGAGGAGAAGAACAAAAGCGGCGTATGCGTATTGCCGACGAAAAGCTGAGCGACGAAATCCTCGTCCTTCATCTTGATGCCGGCGCGCCCCTTGCCGCCACGGCGCTGTGCGCGATAGGTCGACAGCGGTGTGCGCTTCACATAGCCCTGATGGGTAACGGTGACGACCATGTCCTCACGGGCGATGAGGTCCTCGTCCTCCATCTCGAACTCGGCCTCGAGGATCTCGGTCCGGCGCGGCACGGCGAACTGGTCTTTCACTTCAGCCAGTTCTTCCTTGATGATCGTCAGCACACGGTCGCGCTTGCGCAGGATGTCGAGATAATCCTTGATCTTCTCGGCAAGGCCTTTCAACTCGTCGCCGATCTCGTCACGACCGAGAGCGGTCAGGCGTTGCAGGCGCAGGTCGAGGATGGCCTTTGCCTGAACCTCAGACATTTTCAGCGTGCCGTCTTCCTGGATCGAGTGGCGCGGATCGGCGACAAGGGCGACCATCGGCGCGATGTCCTTGGCCGGCCAGTTACGCGCCATCAGCTCTTCCTTGGCCGTGTTCGGGTCCGGTGAACGGCGGATAAGCGCGACGATCTCGTCGATATTGGCAACGGCTATTGCAAGACCCGCAAGAATATGGGCGCGGTCACGAGCCTTGTTCAGTTCGAACTTGGTGCGCCGTGTGATGACCTCCTCGCGGAAATCGATGAACGCCTTCAGCACGCTGCGCAGATTCATCGACTCCGGCTTGCCGCCATTCAGCGCCAGCATGTTGTAGGCAAAGCTCGTCTGCAGCTGAGACTGCTTGTAGAGATTGTTCAGCACGACATCAGGCACGGCGTCGCGCTTCAACTCGATGACGACGCGAATACCCTTGCGGTCCGATTCATCGCGCAGGTCGGCGATGCCCTCGATCCTTTTTTCGCGGACCATCAGGGCGATCTTCTCGATCATCATCGCCTTGTTCACCTGATAGGGGATCTCATGCACGATGATCGCCATGCGGTCCTTGCGCACTTCCTCGATCGTCGCCTTGGAGCGCATGATGACGGAACCACGGCCCGTCATTAGCGCGGTGCGTGACGCCGCCTGGCCCATAATGTAGGCACCGGTCGGAAAATCAGGCCCCGGAACAAGTTCAAGCAGCTCGCTGTCCGCCAGGTCCGGGTTCTCGATCAGCGCGGTTGTTGCATCGATGATCTCGCCCAGATTGTGCGGCGGGATATTCGTCGCCATGCCGACGGCGATACCGCCTGCACCATTGACCAGCAGGTTCGGAAAGCGCGCCGGCAGCACGACCGGTTCTTTTTCCTTGCCGTCATAGTTTTCCTGGAAGTTGACCGTCTCGCGCTCGACATCCTCTAGAATGTATTGCGCAGGCTTGGCCATGCGCACTTCGGTATAACGCATTGCAGCCGGCGAATCGCCGTCGATGGAGCCGAAATTGCCCTGCCCGTCGAGCAGGGTCAGCCCCATGGAGAAAGGCTGCGCCATACGCACCAGCGCGTCATACACAGCCTGGTCGCCGTGTGGGTGATACTTACCGATCACGTCACCGACGACGCGGGCGGATTTCGAGTAAGGCTTGTTCCAGACCTGCCCGTTATTGTGCATCGACCAGAGGATGCGCCGGTGAACGGGCTTCAACCCGTCCCGTGCATCGGGGATCGCGCGCGAGACGATCACGCTCATCGCATAGTCGAGATAGGACCGGCGCATTTCATCTTCGATGGAAATGTGGCCGATGCCGTCGCGGGGCGGTTTGTCCCCTTTCAACGGGTTGTTTTCGTCGATTTCGTCTGTCACGGATTACCTTGTGAGAATCACGAGTTCATTGGGCATTCTGCTTAGCACTATCCCCCCCACAGCCGCAAGCTTGCGGGGCGTGGAACCCGTGGCCAATCAGTGTATTATCAATTCAAATCGGGAATTTAAGAAGGAGACCCAACCCCATGATTCTTCGCAACAAATCGTTTCGCATTCTCAGCATGGCCGCCGCCATGGCAATGTTGGCGGCCTGCGGTGGACAGGAAAGTTCAGGCTCTGTGCCAAGTGAACCGCTCCTGGGCGACCTGGGCGGCGATTACAGCACTGATTTCGTCAATGCCGAGGGCGATACGGTCGGCACGGTAGCCATTGTCGACGGGCCGAATGGCGCGCTGTTCAAGGTCGACCTCGAAGGCCTGTCGAAAGGTTGGCACGGCATCCACCTGCACCAGGTCGGCGACTGCTCCGATGGCGCCGATGGCTTCAAGGCGTCCGGCAGCCACATCAATCCTGATGGGAACGAGCACGGCCTTCTGAACGCAAACGGTTACGAACGTGCCGACATGCCGAATATCTATGCCGGAAACGATGGCCGCGCCACGGCATCCTTCTTCAACTCCTATGTACGCGTCACACCGGGCGAGGAAGCCGCCGCCGTGGTCGGGGCCGGTGCGATCCTGATGGATGCTGACGGTTTTGCCATGGTCGTTCATGAAAGCCCGGACGACCATATGACGCAGCCGATCGGCGGAGCCGGTGCCCGCGTCGCCTGCGCAGCCTTTTCGCGATAGGCGGAGAGCTTTTCATGAGCAAGGGCGAGAACAAGACCAAACCGACAGGCGATGACGTTATCGCCTGGCTGGAGGGTGTTGATAACGAGACCCGCCGAAAGGACGCCTTCACCCTGCTCAAGGTCATGCAACGGATCACCGGCTGCGAGCCGGTGCTCTGGGGCCCCTCAATCGTCGGGTTCGATCAGTACCACTACACATATGACAGTGGCCGGGAGGGCGACATGTGCCTGACCGGCTTCTCGCCACGCAAGGGAAACCTTGCCATCTACATCATGGGCGGGTTCGAAGGCCGCGATGAGATGCTGGAGCGGCTCGGCAAGCACAAGACCGGCAAGAGCTGCCTTTACGTCAACAAGCTCAGCGATATCGATATGGCCGTCCTGGAAGAGATGATCGAGAAAGATGTCGCTTACATGCGAGAGAAATATCACTGATGGAAGAGATTAGCAGACAGGCAACAGGCCGATTGAGTGTAGAGACGCGCGGCCGCTCCATGCAGGATGTCAGCCGGCGCATTGATGGCTGGCTTGCAGAGCACAATGCAGGCAACGGCCTTCTGACCGTCTTTATCCGTCATACTTCCGCGTCGCTGACCATACAGGAAAATGCCGATCCTGACGTCCAGGCCGATTTGCTGGATGCCCTGTCTCACCTTGCCCCCGCCGACCGCCGCTGGCGGCACGATGCCGAGGGACCCGACGATATGCCGGCCCATGTAAAATCCGTGCTGACCGATGTTTCCCTCTCCATTCCGGTCATGAATGGCCGTATGGAGCTTGGCACCTGGCAAGGCCTCTACGTTGTCGAACACCGGGATCGCGGTCACAACCGCACGCTGACCCTTTGTTATCAGGGCAATTGAGCTTTCTTCTAAAATCTATCGGAATTAAATCAAAATGCGGAACTCTCGCCAGCTGCCGGGCGTTTTATAAACAGTTTAATATTCAGGGGAGGAATTATCCATGAGACCCGTCATAATCGTATTGCTTCTGATCATCATCGCCGGTGGCGCGTGGTTCCTGTATCAAGACAGCCAGAAAAGCGAAGTCGAGATCGAATTCTCTGACGAGGGTATTTCCATCGAGGAAAACTGATCGCCTTTAGCTGAACAGGCTGGCGAGAAAATAGATCGTCAGAAGCGGTATAACGATCACAAAAATCAGCTGAGCACCCAATTCAACGAATGCCTGGATTTCATACATCCATTGCGGGGTCGGGTCGCCCTGATCGAGCTCCGGGTTGTAAAACCGGTTCTTCGCGAGACGCTCTTTTTGCGTCTCGCCTTCCAAGATGAGATCGCATTCATCTTCAGGAGTTTTGTCTTCAGGCATTCATCTCTCCCGGCTCAGCCTTTTCAACGTAAGGTATCCGCCGGGAGATCGCCAACTCAACCCTAGAACGGGATTTCGTCATCGAGCTCGAAGGAGCGGCCGGAATCCTGATTGCCGCCCATGTCGTTATCGCGGCCACGGCCACCGCCTGAAATCTGCTGGCCGTAACCGCCGCCACCGCCGGCCCCGGCACCCTCGCCACGGCCATCGAGCATGGTCAGGTTGGAGTTATAGCCACGCAGCACGATCTCGGTCGTGTACTTGTCCTGACCGTTATTGTCCTGCCATTTGCGGGTTTCCAGCTGGCCTTCCAGGTAAACCTTCGAGCCTTTTTTCAAATAGTTCTGGGCGACACGCACCAGCCCTTCGGAGAAGATGGCCACGCGATGCCACTCGGTTTTCTCGCGGCGCTCACCGGTGTTCTTGTCTTTCCAGTTCTCGGATGTCGCGACGGAGAGGTTGCAGACGGAGCCGCCATTGGGGAACTGGCGTACTTCCGGGTCGGCCCCCAGATTGCCCACGAGGATCACCTTGTTTACGCTGCCAGCCATACACTAATCTCCTGCAAAATTCTGGTAAACTTGAAATTCTGGACACCCTAACAGGCGTCGCTCCACGCCCCCCATCACTGGTTTTCCCCACTCGGCATTTTTATGACGCCGCAGTGTCTGGGGAGACGATTTCAAGCTCAATTGTTCACATAATGTTCTCGCTGTCAATATCGGGTTGTTAACCGAATCCTGAGAGGGTTCGAGCCGTTATGAGCGTGACACAAGCAAAGATTACAACCGAGCCCAAAATGCCTCTTGCCCGCCCCTTGCCGGACTTTGCCGTCATCGGCGCGATGCGCGCCGGGACGACGACCCTTCAGAAGATGCTCGCGACCCAGCAAGGCATATGCCTGCCCGCTATGAAGGAGACGGATTACTTCATCGCGTCCAAGAACCACCACCGCGGTGCCGGATGGTATCAGGGCCGGTTTGACGACCGGCTGGCGCTGTGCGGTGACATTTCACCCAATTATGCCAAGCGGGACGTCTTTCCCGAGGCGCCCGCCCTGCTGCATGAGACCAACCCCACCGCGCGGCTGATCTATATTGTCCGCGACCCGGTCGCCCGCGCCCTGTCGCAATACAACCACGCCTGGCTGACCGGCTCGAACATGCCGGAGCCCACTGCCCTGATCGATAGCGATGCAGGCAACCACATAATCAACACCAGCCGCTATCACTGGCAGCTTCAGCCCTGGCTGAAGCTGTTTCCGGAAGACCAGATCCTGATCGTCGATTTCGACGACCTGGTCAGGCAACCGCAGACCGCCCTGCCCGCCCTGGGCCGTTTCCTTGACGTCGACTTGAACTCCTCCACGCTGGAACAGTCCAACTCCAGCGCCGAGCTTGGACGCATGCCCGACTGGTGGATGGGCGTGAGAGAAAGCGCCTTCGGCTCACAGCTGCGCGCCATGCTGCCGGGCGGTCTCGCCGGAAAGATCAAATCTCTTGCCGCGGGATCAGGCACGGCTGAAGGCCGCAAGCCACCGAGCTTCCCTGAGCCGGTAATCGTCGCCCTGCGAGAAGTGCTTGCGGGCGATGCCGCGGCCCTGCGCCGGGACACGGGTCTAGCTTTCAGAAACTGGTCTGTTTGAGACTTCGCACCCCCGAGCGTTGCAAGAGGTTCGCGGCTCTCTTACATCCGAATGACATATGACCGGGCAGCATAATGCGTTCGCCTTATGTTCTTGCTGTCAATCGCGACTCCATGCTCTATCTCTTCGATAGAACACCAATCCCGAAAGCACATTGAATGTCACTGAAGTCGATCCGCGTATCTGGTGCGCGTGAACACAATCTCAAAAACATCACCGTCGAGCTGCCCCGCGACAAGCTTGTGGTCATCACCGGCCTGTCCGGCTCCGGTAAGTCCTCCCTCGCCTTCGACACGATCTATGCCGAGGGCCAGCGCCGCTATGTCGAAAGCCTGTCGGCCTATGCCCGCCAGTTTTTGGAGCTCATGCAGAAGCCCGATGTCGACCAGATCGACGGGCTGTCGCCGGCGATTTCGATCGAGCAGAAAACGACCTCGCGCAACCCGCGCTCGACGGTCGGCACGGTCACGGAAATCTACGACTATATGCGCCTGCTCTGGGCCCGTGTCGGCATCCCCTATTCCCCCGCCACCGGCCTGCCGATCACCTCGCAGACGATTTCCGAGATGGTCGACCGGCTGATGGAGGAAGGCGACGGTGCCCGGTTCTACCTGCTCGCCCCGCTCATCCGTGGACGGAAGGGTGAATACCGCAAGGAATTCGCCGAGCTGCAGAAGAAGGGCTTCCAGCGTGTGCGTGTCGACGGCACTTTCTACGACATTGCCGATGTACCCGCCCTCAACAAGAAGCTGAAGCATGATATCGACGTCGTCGTCGACCGGATCGTCGTCAAGGAAGGCGTCGAGAGCCGGTTGGCCGAAAGTTTCGAAACCGCCCTCGACCTCGCAGACGGCATCGCCATTGCCGAAAGCGCCGACAAGAAGGATGAGAATGGCGAGCCGGTGAAGACCACCTTCTCGGCCAAGTTCGCCTGCCCGGTTTCCGGCTTCACGATCGAGGAGATCGAGCCGCGGCTGTTCTCCTTCAACAACCCGTTCGGTGCCTGCCCGGCCTGCGACGGCCTCGGCACGCAGATGTATTTCGACCCGGACCTCGTGGTGCCGGAGAAAGACCGCAAGCTGCGTGAGGGTGCCATTGCCGCCTGGTCGAAGACGCAAAGCCCCTATTACACCCAGACGCTGGAGGCACTGGGCAAGCAATACAAGTTCACCATCAATACGCCTTTCAACAAGCTGACGGCGAAGCAGCGCGACATCATCCTCTACGGCACCAAGGGGGAGGATGTGCGCTTTATCTATGATGACGGCCTGCGCCGCTACGAGACCGTGAAGCCGTTCGAAGGCGTCATCCCCAATCTCGAACGCCGCTGGCGCGAGACGGATTCAAGCTGGGTGCGCGAGGAGATGGAAAAATTCCAGTCCCGCACCCATTGCGATGCCTGCAACGGCCAGCGCCTGAAGCCTGAAGCGCTCGCGGTAAAGATCAACAAGTGCAACATCTCAGATGCCGCCGAGCTGTCGATCAGGCAGGCCGATGCGTGGTTCAATGCGCTCGACAAGGTGCTGACGAAGAAAGAGATGGAGATCGCCGGGCGCATCCTGAAAGAGATCCGCGACCGGCTGCACTTCCTCAACAATGTCGGGCTGGAATATCTGACCCTGTCGCGCAATTCCGGCACGCTGTCCGGCGGCGAGAGCCAGCGTATCCGCCTCGCCTCCCAGATCGGCTCTGGCCTGACCGGCGTTCTCTACGTGCTGGACGAGCCCTCCATTGGCCTGCACCAGCGCGACAATGAGCGCCTGCTGGAAACCCTCCGCCGGCTGAGGGACCTCGGCAACACTGTCATCGTCGTCGAGCACGACGAGGATGCGATCCGCACCGCCGACCATGTGCTCGATATCGGCCCCGGCGCCGGTGTCCATGGCGGCGAGGTAATCGCAGAGGGCACGCCTGCCGACATCATCAAGAACAGGAAATCACTGACCGGCGATTATCTTTCCGGGCGCCGGGAAGTGCCGATCCCCGACAAGCGCCGGCCCATCGATCCGAAGCGGACGATCAAGGTGGTTGGCGCCAGCGCCAACAACTTGAAAGATGTAACGGCGGAATATCCCATCGGGCTGCTGACCTGCGTCACAGGTGTTTCCGGTGGCGGCAAGTCGACCCTGACCATCGAGACGCTCTACAAGGCCGCCTCGCGCAAGCTGATGAAATCCAAGGAAGTGCCCGGCGCCCATGAGGCGATCGAGGGGCTGGACCAGCTCGACAAGGTCATCGATATCGACCAGTCGCCAATCGGCCGCACGCCGCGTTCCAACCCGGCGACCTATACCGGCGCGTTCACACCGATCCGCGACTGGTTCGCCGGCCTGCCGGAGGCGAAAGCCCGCGGCTACAAGCCGGGCCGCTTCTCCTTCAATGTCAAGGGCGGTCGCTGCGAGGCCTGCCAGGGCGACGGCGTCATCAAGATCGAGATGCACTTCCTGCCGGACGTATTCGTGACCTGCGATGTCTGCCACGGCAAACGCTATAACCGCGAGACGCTGGAAGTGAAATTCAAGGACAAGTCCATCGCCGACGTGCTCGACATGACGGTCGAGGAAGGCGCCGAGTTCTTCAAGGCCGTGCCGACGATCCGTGAGAAGATGGACACGCTGGTGCGTGTCGGCCTGTCGTACATCAAGGTCGGCCAGCAGGCGACGACCCTGTCAGGTGGCGAGGCGCAGCGCGTCAAGCTGGCAAAGGAATTGTCTAAGCGCGCCACCGGCCGCACGCTCTACATCCTCGACGAGCCAACCACCGGCCTCCACTTCGAAGACGTCCGCAAGCTGATGGAAGTAATCCAGGAACTGGTCGAGAGCGGCAACACCGTCGTCATCATCGAGCACAATCTGGAGGTCATCAAACAGGCGGACTGGCTGATCGACCTCGGCCCGGAAGGCGGCGATGGCGGCGGCGAGATTGTCGCGACCGGCACGCCAGAGGATGTGGCGAAGATCAAGGGATCGTATACCGGCGAATTCCTCAAGCCCATCCTTGAAAAGAAGACGGCCAAGCCTGCGACTAGGAAATCAACGAAGAAAACCACTCGCAAGCGCAAGGCCGCCTGACGGTTGAACCAGCCTGATCTGACAGGCAGTCAAGCCAGCACTGTTTGCTGTTGCCTGATCGCTTCGATGAAAGCGTCGGCCTTGTAGCACCGAAATGTATATGTCCGCTCGCCATCGGTCATATCGACAATCTGCATGCCGATGGACTTGCGCCTCTCTGCTGTCTTTATAGACGAGACAGGCACTGACCAGCGTAGGGACTGGCCACCACGATGCAGGATGACATTCGCATCGTTCGGCTCGAACATCACGCTATCGGATGTCAGCCTCACGCGACCACCGACCCATGTGCCGCCAAAGGCAACATGGAAAAGCCATACGACGATATTCGCCGGAAACGGCACCCTGGCTTCAGCGGAGACAAACAATGAATTTGCCATCCGCTCCTCGATAATTGTCTCGCTCAATTGTCTCTCCCCCGGAATCCGGCTCAGGCCGGCCTCACCGCCGCTTCGTCCTCATAGCACCATGACCAATGCTCTCCCGGCTCCATCGAAGTGATAATCGGATGATCCTCTGTGCCCGCATGGGCGCGAGCATGTTTGCTGGGCGAGGAATCGCAACAACCGACATGACCACAGGTACGACAGTATCGCAGATGCACCCAGCGCCCGCCTGTCTTCACACAGTCCTCGCAGACAGCACCCTGTTTGTCGCTTTCCTCTGGAGCCGGTAATACGATGGCATCCTGATGGATGCAGATGGTCACGCTTCCAGTCCGCCAGAGCCAGTTTCGCTATCGCCACCTTCCAGCCACAGCTTGCGATAGATGCTGGAAGCAAAGGCGACCTGCACACCAAGCATGAAGGCGGCAATCGCCATATTCACGGCAAAATCGACAATATTGTAAACGGCCGTGAGCAAGCCGAAACTGACAACCGTGACGATCATCTGAATGACGAGTGTCAGCATGCCATAGATCAACTGCAGGGCAACGAAGCCCAGAACCATCATGACATAGGCTCCTAGGATTACCCAGAAATTGCCCTTCGTCATGCTCCACGACGACAACAGCATCAGCCGGTTTTCGCAGGCGGTCGCTGCCATGAATGGAGCGAGACGCGTCAGTATCGCGATCGACAGGATCAGGGTAATCAGCCACCCGAGGAAGAAGAACCCGAACAGCGCGCCAATTGCAGACGGGTCCGGATCGTAACCGACATTGCCTGTGTCGAAATCCATATTCTGGAAGACGGCAATCATCTCGCCGATACCTTCCATCGCCTGCGGGTTGAGGGCGTAGGCGACGCCGAAGCCGATGCCCCAAATGATGTATTGTATGACGGAGAAAATGAGGCTGGCGATGACCAGGCGCCACATCGGGCCGTCAAAGCGCAGGTTGAACCAGCCACCCGGCTCCTCACCCAGGCCGACAAGGCGATAGAGACTGGTCATGCCGCCCATAAGGGGCAGCATGAGGACGAGGCTGGCCAGATAAAGAATGAAAACACTCATCCAGAAATTCGTCCGGAATACCAGGTCAAGAAACCCGTCGATATTGTCCGGTTCCGACATCCCGCCATCAGCCATCTCGATGATGGCCTGAAAGTCAATCAAGCTCAGTGCAATGATGGTGATCCCTACAACCAGAATAATGTATGGCAGCAGGACGCAGCGAATGATGGTCCAGAAGCGGCTGACGCCAAACTGGAATGATTCATTCAGGACGCTTGTCAGCGACAATTTGGTCATGATTTCTCCTCCGAACCCTATGGGAGACATTTTATAGGGCGATCCGTCGAGTTAGGCGAGACCTAGTCGCTAGCCAATCCCGATTGCCGAACAAGACTGCCGCCCAGCCCGGCGATGATGCCAAACACGAAGCAGAGGAAAGCGAGGTTCAGCACGATCCGGATGACGACCCATATCCACTCGATCAGGTCGAGTATCCATTGCCAGTCCTGCCCCATCGTACCCATCAAACCGTTGGAGGAGAAGACCAGCGAGTACATCGCCCTCAGTGCCGTCGCAGTCAGCGGCAGGACATAGACGTTCAGGATGTAGGTGACGATGAAAATGGCAATGCCCAGCACCATGAGCCCGCAGGCAAGCTTTGCCGCATTCCAGCTGCGCGTCAGCATCCAGGATGCCTTGATGGAGTTGTAACTGTCGGATTTCTCCCTGACACCGGCAAAGAACGGGACAGCAAAGAAGCGCAAGCTGAAATAGAGCACCGCGACGATCGCAATAACCTGCAGAATGCCTTTCAGCACGGCAAAGCCGAAGCCGCTTTCGAGGCCGCTCACGATCTGGATCGAATGCAGGCTGTCAGCATCGGGAAAGACTGCATATTTGGTGTTCAGCGCTTCGGCCACATAGGAGTCGATGAAGAAGATCGAAACTGCTACCGGCATCCAGAGAAGAAGGAAAATACTGCCGATCGTCAGTAATGTCGCGCCGAGAAACTTGAAATGGCGCGGGCCTATATGCAGCACGACAGAGCGGTGCGACGGCTCGATACCGCGCGCGCTATAGCGGAGCAGCGGGACGAGGAAAGAAGCGTACATCAGCGTCGTGAAAACATAGGAGACAATCTGCAAGGCCAGCATGGTCGAAAAATGCTGCTGCCACAGCAATGCCTGCTGTTTGGCAATACCGGCAGCCGCGTCCGCCAGGGAGATATCGGTGATCGTGATCACCCGCCCGTTGAGGATGGTCAGCAGCACATAGGGCATGAGCAGCGACATCAGGATGATCAGCAGGATCGGGAACCAGGCCAGACGGGAGATCAGCGAAAAGCGGTGGATCGCAAAGCCCCACGCATCGGTGACCGACCTGTAGAAGTTGATACGCATACGCCCCGGACCCCACTCTTGCCTGTACGGCTTCATTACCCCAATAGCCCGGATACCCGGGAAAGGCGGCCCCAACCGCCTCAGGAACAGGAGCCTAACATGAAACGGGCAGCGCACAAGCAGATCGGGCCAGCGCCCACCGGAAGCGACCAGATCAGGTGTTCACAACAGGGCCCGACTGGCCTACATCAGCGCACATGAAACAGATCCATATCATAGGCGGCGGTCTCGCCGGTTCCGAAGCGGCCTGGCAAGCGGCAGAAATGCTACGCGAGGCCGGTCATACGACTGAAACGGCCAGGGTCACGATCCACGAAATGCGCCCGGTGAAAAAGACCGAGGCCCATTCCACCAACGGCCTCGCCGAGCTTGTCTGCTCGAATTCCTTCCGCTCCGATGACGCGACCCAGAACGCTGTCGGCCTGCTGCACGAGGAAATGCGCCGATGCGGCTCGCTGATCCTGCGCTCAGCCGATGCCAACCAGGTCCCCGCTGGCGGCGCGCTTGCCGTTGACCGCGATCATTTCTCAGGCGCCGTTACGAAAGAGATCGAGGCCCATCCGCTGATCGAGATCGTGCGCGAGGAAGTCACCGGCCTGCCCCCGGCAGAATGGGAAAATGTGGTCATCGCCACCGGCCCTCTCACCTCCATGGCGCTGGCGCAGGCCGTGCATGCAGTTACGGGCGAGGAGGAGCTGGCCTTCTTCGACGCCATCGCGCCGATCATCTACAAGGACTCGATCAATTTCGACACCGCCTGGTTCCAGTCACGCTACGACAAGAAAGGCCCCGGCGGCGACGGTGCCGACTATATCAACCTTCCGTTTACGGAGGAAGAATATGAGCGCTTCATCGACGCGCTGATCGAGGGCGAGAAGACCGAGTTCAAGGAGTGGGAGAAGAACACCCCCTATTTCGAGGGCTGCCTGCCGGTCGAGGTGATGGCCGAGCGCGGCCGCGAGACCCTACGCTTCGGCCCGATGAAGCCGGTCGGCCTGACCGATCCGCGCACCGGCAAGCGCCCCCACGCCGTCATCCAGCTGCGCCAGGACAATGCGCTGGGCACGCTCTACAACATGGTCGGCTTCCAGACGAAGCTGAAGTACGGCGCCCAGAAGGATGTGTTCAAATGCATCCCCGGGCTTGAGAACGCTGAGTTCGCGCGTCTCGGCGGCATTCATCGCAACACCTTCATCAACTCGCCGAAGCTGCTCGATGAAACCTTCCGCATGAAGAAGGCCGACCATTTGCGCTTTGCCGGCCAGATCACCGGCGTCGAGGGTTATCTGGAAAGCGCCGCCACAGGCCTTCTCGCCGGACGTTTCGCCGCGCTGCAGGCGCTGGGAGGCGATGTAACATCTGCCCTGCCACCGGAAACCTCGGCCCTCGGTGCCCTGCACCGGCACATCACCGGCGGGCACCTGTCCGATGGCGCAGGCTCCAAAGGTGCGTTCCAGCCGATGAACGTCAATTTCGGCCTGTTCCCGTTCATAGAGACGCCGAAGCAGGATGCCGACGGCAACCGCATAAAAGGCAAGGAAAAGGGCTTTGCCCGCAAGCGCGCGCTCTGCGCCCGGGCGCTGGCCGATGTCGATGCGTGGCTCGGTGCCGGTCAGGCAGCAGCGGAATAGGTCGCTACAGTTTCTTCACGGACCAGTCTACGGACATGGCGGCGACTTCCTCGCCCGTTTCATCCATGATGGCCACGGAGACGGTGAACATCACCTTGCCATCGGCAGCCAGCCGGTCACGCAGCACATCGCCGCTGTCGCTGGTCTTCGCCGTCGCGGTCAGGTCGCCCTTGGCGATCTTGAGATAGCGAATGGTCGCCTGTGCCGCGAGCGGGCGGATGCTCATGAGCTGTTCGGCAAAGGTGCCGGAGCTGGCCCCGCCCGAGACCGTCTCGCCGAGGGTGAACATCGCGCCAGCATGCATCGTGCCGATATGGTTTTTGATCCCGTCGTTAAGCGCCAGCCTGCCTGCCGCGCTGCCATCGCCCACCTCTGTCAGCTCCACGCCCAGTTCACGGGCAAAGGGCACCATGTTCACCATCGATGCCTTGACCATTTCGCGTGCGTCCATCTCAATTCTCCCGATTTGTTTAGGCCAGCTAGGATCGCCCTGCAGATATTGGCAAGTGTCGCAAGCAGTCGCCCGGACAAGAACATAAAAAGAACACTTGACATGTTCCGCCTATGTTCTCATATTCGGATCATGCAGATGAGTCTCACATTCGCCCGCGACAAGCGCTTGCCGGACATGCTGGACCGGCTATCCAAGGCTTGGCCAAGCCCGGCGAGGCCCAATGCCGAGCCGCTGTCCCAGCTTGTTTTCATGGTGCTGGTCGGCGGCACGCCGACGGCGGTGGCCCTCGCTGTTTTCCAGCGGCTGCGGCAGCGCTTCCGCAATTGGGGCGACCTGCGCGATGCCGATCCTGACGTGCTGTTGCCCGTCCTGCGCGGTGTTGAACGCGCGACGGACAAGGCGACGACCCTGCCGCGCATGCTGCAGGCAATCGAGACCAAACGCGGGGAACTTGACCTTGGCTTTCTGGAGCAGTGGAATTCGGATGAAGCGATGACATGGCTTTGTGCCCTGCCCGGCGTCGATGCGACCATTGCCGCGGCGACGCTCAGCTTCTCCACCCTGCGCAAGACGGTCGCCACGGTCGATCAGGAGAGCGCTCGCCCCGTGCGCCGGCTGCGGCTGGCACCGGAAGGAACGCCGATCTCGGCTCTAGATCGCCATATCATGGAGCGGATGCCCGCAGACTGGAAAGCATCTGAGCTGAACCGTCTCTATCAGGGGCTGACGAAACTTGCCGACAAGATCTGCCATCGCGGCAAGCCGGACTGCAAGCATTGCCCGCTCAGCGATCTGTGCCCGACGGCGGCAACCCGCACAGCAACGATCCTGACCTTCCCCGGCAGCGCCTAGATCGAACTAGACCGTGCCGGTCAGGATCGCTTTCGTTACGCGAGCCTTTCGGCCAAAATCCGCGAAGCGGGAAACAGTCAGTGCACGATCACGATGCAGTTTTTCTGCTGCTTTCAGGTGAACCGGTATCAGCGCCGCATGGGCGATGGCCGGCATCAGGCTCGGCGGCAGGCGCTTCGTACCCTTGCGGTTATGGCGATACTCGTCGAGGAGATAGAGCCGTAGCGCATCGTCTTGCTCATCATCTTCGCAAAAAGTCGCCAGCCTTTCGCTCATCGTCGCGATTGGCCCGCCTTCAGCCTTGCTGCGATCGCCTGCACCCTGTGGCCCCATCTGTCGTGATACGGCAGCAATGGCTTCAAGGTGGCGGATGACGAGTTGGTCCTTGGCCGGAATGTCCTCACCTGCGAGAAGCACCGCTGCAGCCAGCGCGATACTGCCATGGCTGGCAGACGCCTTGCCGACTGCGCCTTCGGGCGAGGAATAGGCCTCGCCATCGAGGAACCAGCCGATCCCGTCGATGGCTTCCTCCATCAGCGCCCGCACACCGCAATTCCTGCCATCCGACAGCACCACGGACAATGCCTCGGCCACCGGGTGAACCCGGACAGCGCCACCGGAGAATATCTCCTCCAGCGCCTCGCGCCACCATTGCTGGCGGATCGCGCCGAGCGGAGGTTCGGACACGGTCGCCGGAATGCGGTGGATTTCTGCTGCAAAGGCATAAAGCGCCATCAGCCTGTCGCGCTCATCAGCGGGCGCAAACTGGGCCGAGAGAACCAGGTCGGGCGATGCCCTCGCCGCTTCATCGCGGCAATAGGCAATATTGTCCGTATAACGCTCTTCAGGCCCTGACACGGATCAGCTTTCGGCCTTCGACCAGTCCCGTTTGACGCCAGTCAGCTGCAGGATCGGCGAGGCAATGAAAATCGAGGAATAGGTACCGATGACGATGCCCCAGATCATGGCGGCGGTGAACCCGCGCAGCACCGCACCACCGAAGATGAACAGGGCGATCAGCGCCAGCAGGGTCGTGCCGGAGGTGATGATCGTGCGCGACAGCGTGTCGTTGATCGACAGGTCCAGCACTTCGGTCAGCGGCTTCTTCTTGTACTTGCGCAGATTCTCGCGAACGCGGTCATAGACGACGACGGTGTCGTTCATCGAGTAACCGACAATCGTCAGCAGTGCGGCGATGATCGACAGGTCGAAATCAAGCTGGGTCACCGAGAACATACCGATCGTCAGGATCACGTCGTGTACCAGCGCGACGATGGCACCGACGGAGAACTGCCACTCGAACCGAACCCAGATATAGATCAGCATCAGGACGACAGCGATCATGACCGCGCGAGTGCCGGCTTGCACAAGCTCCCCGGATACCGTCGGGCCGACCACGTCGATACGACGCTCCTCGATGTCTGCACCGAGTTCTTCGATCAGGACGCTTTTGACGCAAGCCGTCGCGATCTGGTTGGCGATCTCGGCATCGTCACCACCAATACCTTCCGGCGCGTCGTCGAGGCAGCGCTGGGCAAAACCGTCCGTACCCGTTTGCAGCTCGATGGTCACGACGATGCCATCCTCACCGCCGCCGATGGCACCGATCTCCTGTGCATCGACACTGCCTAGCCCCAGATCGCCCGTAGCATTACGGA
The DNA here is from genome assembly GCF_009712425.2 of Aquisalinus luteolus. GTDB lineage: Bacteria > Pseudomonadota > Alphaproteobacteria > Caulobacterales > Parvularculaceae > Aquisalinus > Aquisalinus luteolus. Next base: position 1,303,830 of record NZ_VCJR02000001.1, on the reverse strand, counting down.
CCTGAGTCAGGTTTTCGATCGTGAAGGTCTCGCCCGGAGCCGGGCCGACCTCGATCACCGACCCGCCGCGGAAGTCGATACCGAAATTGAGGCCAATCATGAAGAACGCGACGATCGATGCGATGATGCCAATCACGGAGGCGCCGAAGGCCGCCATGCGCACATTCATGAACGGGACGTGAGTATTATCGGGGATCAGTTTCAGGCCCATGACGATCTTTCCGATTCTAAAGGCTGAGTTGCTTGTTGCGGTTGGCCAGCACATAGCGCCCGGCCAACAACCGCGTCAGGAAGTATGCGGAGAAAACGGATGTAACGACGCCGATGGCAAGCGTCACGGAGAACCCGCGCACCGGCCCGGAGCCGAGATAGAACATCACGGCCGCGGCAATGAAGGTGGTGATGTTGGCGTCGATGATGGCGCTGAGAGCCTTCTGGTATCCGGCCTCCACAGCTTGTACGGCTTTCTTGCCGGCGGCGACCTCCTCCCTGATCCGTTCGAAGATCAGGACGTTGGCATCAACGGCCATACCGATGGTCAGCACGATACCGGCAATCCCCGGCAGGGTCAGCGTTGCGCCGAGCAGTGACAGCGCCCCGGCGATCAGCAACACGTTGGCGATCAGGGCAATGTCGGCATAGATACCGAACCGGCCATAATAGACACCCATATAGACGACGACGAGGAAGAAGCCGAGGATCAGCGCTTCGGCACCGGCCTTGACCGAGTCAGCGCCCAGGCCTGCGCCAACGGTACGCTGTTCGATCGTCTGCAGCGGTGCCGGCAACGCGCCGGAGCGGATCAGGACGGCTAGGTCGTTTGCTTCCTGCGCGGTAAAGCTGCCGGTGATGCGGCCCGAGCCGCCGATGATCGGCGAGATGATGTTCGGAGCGGAAATAATACGCTCATCGAGCACGATAGCGAAACGCTCGCCGACATTCTGGCGGGTCGTATCTGCAAAGCGTCTTGCACCGCGGGAGTCGAACGAGAAGTTGATCTGGAAGGAACCGGCTGATTCCTGGTCAGGCCCGGCCGATGCCGTCTGCACCATGTCACCGGTAATGACAGGCGTTTCTTCCAGCACCAGGAAGGGCGATGGATCGTCTTCCGTTGGCAGCATGATCCGGCGTGGCGGCAGAAGGCCATTCTGCGCGTCGGCGAGTGATACTGTGGGATCCACCATGTGGAAGGATAGCTGGCCGGTTCGGTTGATGACGTCCTTCAGCGCTTCTGAATCATTGTCGCCGGGAACCTGCACGACCAGGCGGTTCTCGCCCTGCTTCATGATCAGCGGCTCACGGGTGCCGAGGGCATCGATCCGTCGGCGGACAACTTCGATGGAATCATCGACAGCGGCTGCTGCATAGAACTCACGAGCTTCCTGCGTCAGTTCGAGCGTAATGGAATTGCCCTCGCGCTGCACGGAAAGGTTACGACCGAAACCACCACCAAGCGGGCCGCCAAGGGGCTGGGACAGGGTGCGCAGGCGATCCAGCGCATCATCGACCTCGGCTTCATTTCGGATCTCGACGATAATCGTATCGCCTTCACGGCTCGGCCCGGAGAAGGTTATGCGATCACGGCCGCCAGCGGTCCCGCCGCGCAGCTCACCGCGAATATCGCCCAGCAGGTTGTTCAACCGGTCATCGAGGACTTTCTGCGTATCGACCTCCAGCAGCAGATAGCTGCCGCCCTGAAGGTCGAGGCCGAGCGTCGTGCGCGTCTGCATGAAGCCCGGCGGATTATTTTCCTCGGAGAAAAAGTTCGGCACGGTGAAATAGGCACCGGCCAGAACGATCAGCAGCATGAAAGCAGTCTGCCAACGGTTGAACTGTAGCATAGTGGAGGTTCCCTGCCCTCTGGCCGACCGGGCACCACCGTGCCCGCCAGCGTGGTGTTATTGTTTTTCGGCGGGCTCTGTCTTGGAGCGGACGTCGGAAAGCGTCGCCTTGATCACCTTGACCTGTACGCCTTCGGCCAGTTCGACCATGACCTCGTCCGTGCCTTCGACGACTTTCGTGACCTTGCCGATCATGCCGCCTGCGGTCACCACGGTGTCACCACGGCGCACGGCGCTGACCATTTCCTGATGCTTCTTGCGCGCCTGCTGCTGCGGGCGGATCAGCAGGAAGTAGAAAACGACGATGATCAGCAGGAAAGGCAGGATATTGGCAAGAAGGCCGGGGCCGGAAGCCGGGTCTGCGGCCTGGAACATCACGGCAGTGGCGGTCGTGAGCGTCATGGATGGTCTCCTGAAGGCAGGCATTCTGCCTGAAACTGAATGAAGTTCGGCGATATATAACGATTGATGGCAGCGATGCAACGTGCCGTTTTACCACGCCCGGCCTATATGAGCAGAAAACGCCAACGCCACGGAGCCTCCGCCCATGCTTTTCGTCACTATCATCACCTATGCCATGTTGATCGCCACCGCCTTTTTCGGGGTCATTGGCTGGCTGCAGCCGCGCAAGACCATGGAAATGCTGAAGTTGCAGACGGTCGGCGGCCATACAGACGGGCTGTCGGAAGTGCGCGGTGCCTCCGGGGCCCTGTTTATTGCCATCGCGGTGGCGGCGATGATCTGGGGCGGTGTGGCAACGGCGATGGTTGGCATCGCCTATGCCGGTGCCGGACTGGGGCGGATCACTGCGATCATCGCGGACAAGGCCGGCTCGCAAACGACATGGATTTTCTTTGCGGTCGAAGTGACCTTTGCGGTCTTTCTGATCTGGGCAGGCCTTTTCGCCGGAGCCTGAACTCGAGCTCCGGACAATTATTTACCTCACCTTAACAGCCAGCCGTCCATGAATTGAGGTTGGACCGGTCATTCAGAGATGCAGACCGGAAAATGAGGCTATGCAGGATCTGGCGTATCTTTTCAGTATCGGCTTTTCGGGCAGCGACCTGGCACGTGCCCTGTGGATCGGCCTGCTCTTCTCCCTGTTTGCCTCGCGCAAATTCCCGGCCTGGCGCGTGACCATTTTCGCGTTCGTGCTGGACCGGGTTTGGCCATTCCTTGCAATGAGCTTTGCCGGCATGGGCAACGACATCGTTCTGGATTCCATCATCGCGACGATCCTGCGCGTGCCAGACGATGCCGCCTATTACATTATCCGCTATCTCGGGCTGATGGGGCTCATTTACCTGGGCTATCACGTCCGCCGCTTCCTCCATGCAGGCAAGCCGCAGGAACCGACAAACGCTTATCCCTACTGATGTCTAGTCGCGGAAGTTCTTGTACTGCAGCGGCTGTTCGATGCCGAGACCTTTGAGGAAGGCGATTACCTCCTGCAGGTCGTCCCGCTTCTTGCCGGTGACGCGCAGTTCCTCACCCTGGATGGCGACCTGCACCTTCATCTTGCTCGCCTTGATCTCCTTGACCAGTTTCTTGGCGAGTTCCTTGTCGAGGCCCTGCTTGACCAGTACCTTCTGGCGCACGGATTGTCCTGCTGCCGGCTCGACCTTCTGGTAATCCAGCTGGCCCGGCTCGATGCCGCGCTTCTGCAGATTGCCCTGAAGGATCTCCTGAACCTGTTTTCGTTTCAGGTCGTCATCGGCATTGATGGTGATGACACCATCTTCATGCTCGACAGTGGATTTCGATCCCTTGAAGTCGTAACGGGTACTGATCTCACGGGTGACATTGCCGATCGCGTTATCGACTTCGGACAGGTTGGCTTCGGATACGACGTCGAACGACGGCATGGGTCACACTCCTCATACGTATTATACATCTGCAAAATTCAGGAACTGACCTTCTCTTACAGTGTTTTTTGATCGTATAGCAAATCAAGGAGGCTCCCATGTTAGGATGGGCTCTTACTTTCTTTATCCTGGCGATCATCGCCGCTTTTCTCGGCTTCTCCGGTATCGCCGGTGCGGCTGCCGGGATCGCTCAGATCCTGTTCATCGTGTTCCTGATCCTGCTGGTCGTCTCGGCCGTCGCATCCGCTGTCCGCGGTCGTCCACCGGTATAAAGAACCCGACACTTGCACTGAAAAAAGGCTGACCGTCTGGTCAGCCTTTTTTTATGAGCCGAGGTCATCCGGCGGCGCATAAAGGTGGGCGTATTCGGCCGGCATCCTCGCAGGTTTACCGCTCTTTATGCTGATGGCAACGAATTCCGTCTCGCCCGCGACGAGTAATTGTCCATCACTCATCCGACGCATCTCGATCGCCCTTATCATGCGCATGCGCCCGTCATTGCGGGCAATCCAGGTACCGACGGCGACTTGGTCCCCAGCAAGGGCTGACGCATAGTAAGTGTACTCATGATGTCGCACGACGCAGCCGACACCGATCCGCTCATAGGCAGCATAGTCCAGGCCCAGCGCATCCGAATGCGCCCAGGCACAATCCATCGCCCAGGCGATGTACCAGGCATTGTTCACATGCCCGAACATGTCGATATGTCTTTCTTCAGCAGTCAGTTCGATCGCATGCTGCACGGGCCCCCGCCAGAAACCCTTTCGGGTTTTAAGTTCGTCATTCATCTGTCGTGAAACTCCATGAATCAGCCTAACCCTCTTTTTCCGGACTATGGTAAAGCCCGGGGCGAAAAGGCCAGTAATTTCAACAGTCAGCGATTAAGGCGTGTTACGCGCACCTTAAATTTCTGTGGCAATAACAAGGCAAAAGCTAACGGCGTTAACATTTACGAAAGTAAATTATCGCTAACCTAGCTTTCGGTAACCATAACAGGGCGGCTTCAAGGGGAAGACGTCTCGGTGAAAAACCAGGAGATGTGGCAATGCGCGTATTGCTGATTGAAGATGATGGGGCGACAGCACAGAGCATCGAGCTGATGCTGAAGTCCGATGGATTTAATGTTTACACCACCGACCTGGGCGAAGAAGGCGTCGATCTCGGCAAGCTGTATGATTACGATATCATCCTGCTCGACCTGAACCTGCCTGACATGACCGGTTTCGATGTGCTGAAAAAACTGCGCGTCTCCAAGGTCAACACACCGATCCTGATCCTGACGGGTCTCGGCGACACCGAAAACAAGGTGCGCGGTCTCGGCTTCGGTGCCGACGACTACATGACCAAGCCGTTCCACAAGGACGAGCTGGTCGCCCGTATCCACGCCATTGTCCGCCGTTCCAAGGGCCACGCCCAGTCGGTCATCACGACCGGCTCGCTCACCGTCAACCTCGACGCCAAGACCGTCGATGTCGGTGGCCAGCGCGTACACCTGACCGGCAAGGAATATCAGATGCTGGAGCTTCTTTCATTGCGCAAGGGCACGACCCTGACCAAGGAAATGTTCCTCAACCACCTCTATGGCGGCATGGACGAGCCGGAACTGAAGATCATCGACGTCTTCATCTGCAAGCTGCGCAAGAAGCTCGCCCTCGCCACGGATGGTGAACATTATATCGAAACCGTCTGGGGCCGCGGCTATGTGCTGCGCGACCCGGCAAGCGAAGCCGGCGCCGCTTGAGGCTTCTCATTCCTGAATCAAAAAGCCCGGCCTTGTGCCGGGCTTTTTTGTACCTGAAATCTGGAAAATTCTCAGGCCATGAGCCGCATCTCTTCCATGTCGAGCTTCTCCTGCTGGTCGATGAGACCGAGCACGCCGCGAACATCGCGTTTGTCATAGGGCTTGATCATGTGAAACCGCGCGCCCGCCGCTTTAGCGAGCGCAAATTGCTGGGCGTCGTTTTCCATCGCGCAAAGAACGATATGCGGCGCGTCGGCGATATCCGCCTCGGCGGCACCGCGCAGAAAGTCGAGCGCGTCCAGCCCCGGCAGGTCCCAATCAAGAAAGACAATTTCAGGCTGGGCCGCAATCATTACGTCGAGCGCTTCGGCAGCATTGCCTGCCTGCAGGGTATGATAACCCGCCGCCTCGACAAGCTGGGTCAGGATGTGACGGACGGTTTCGGAATCTTCGACGATAAGGCAGGTCTTCACCCTAAACTCTCCCATGTGGTCTCACACAGGTGTCAGCAATACAGTAACCAGTTTGAAGAAGCTGTTAATCGCGCACTTATAAATTGAGTGACCTTGGGTGAGGATGGCTACTCGGCCGCATCCCGCACTTCCCAGGCCGGGAATGTCGCCAGCAACACGACTTCTTCCTCGGAGACCGCCTGTCCACGGATCTTGCCGCCGGTCGCTTCGGCGATCATGCCCGCCAGATATGCCGGCGTCATCTTCGGCTCCAGCCCTTCTTCCTCGGCAGCAAATGCGGACAGCAACTCCGGCTTCAGTTTGGCCTTTGGCCCGGTGGCGCGAATGACAAGCTCGCCGACATGACCGCTGACCGTAACCTTGCTGCCTGCACGCGGTACGCAATCAGCCATCATCAGCGTGATGTTCAGCACAGCCTTGACGAAATCCTTTGGTACATGGCCGCCCGGCAATTGCCAGTCCAGATCAGGCTTGATGAAGCTGAAAACCGGGATCATGACGCGCTTGCCATCATCCAGATCGATCTCTGCGCCATAGGCACTGCCAGCGCCGAACGCCAGACGGGCGAAATCCAGCATGGCAATCGACTTTTCAGCCGAAAGCTTGATGAGCTTGCGCGCCTCCGCCTGCATGACCGGATCGTCTTCGGTCTCCATCACCTCCAGCCCCGTACCCATGGCGCCGACCGGATTGATCAGGTCATGGCACAGCCTTGACGAGAGAAGTGAGGCAAGAGCGAGAGGGTCGGTTGCAATACTCATGGCAATGGTCCTTGTTTGTCGGCTTCTTTGTGAGTTGATTCTGGCGTTTTGCGCATTCGCTATCCAAAAGTTCCCTCGTTAACGGACATTTAATTGACAGCTCGCGCTCACCATGCAGACTGTGAGAATGTATCAGCTGGACCGGGGACTTGGGTGGTCCGTCTGTTGCATGTCGGGGGGGAACGCGTAGTTAGTTCCTCATGGGGTAGGTAATTGGTGGTAGAACAATCTGATTCTCGCTTCCTGGCGACGAACGGCAGGGTTCAAGACGACGACGGAATGGTATGGCTGGCAGGTTTTGCGCTGGCTTTTTTCGTGATTGCCTTGTGCTTCGTCAGTATGGGCTTCTTGCGGACAGACCTGAAACAGGCTGGTTCCGTGCGCACTCCCTCTCCTTCTGTTTCCAGCCAGGATCTGTCTTCATCCTTCCGCGCCGCTCAGAATATCGATGAGCAATCCGGCGCCGCCAGCGAGGCAAAACGCCCTGGCATCACGGTCGTCTCCCGCAGCGTGAGTGACATTCTGTCCGGGAAAGCATCCCGTACCGCGCCCGCAACCACAGAGACATCCCAGCCAGTATCGGCAGCGATATCCGCAGCAGCAGAGCCAATCGTCAAGGAAATGCTGGCGACTGTCGCCCTTGCCCTGCCGGTTGTACCCCGCCTCAAACCGGAGCCTTTGCCTGAACTGGCGAGCGTCACCCCGACCGGCAACATGCGCGTCGTACCGACACCAATCGACATGAACGCGGCGTGGCTGGCGGACAATATCCGTCTCGGCTTCGCCCACGAGAATGATTTTACCGGCGGCCTCACACCTATCTTTACCGCGTCCGAGCGCGAAGCACCGCTGCCTGATGCACCGGCTGCCGGCAATGTCATTCGCCTTAAAAGCGGCGAGAGCTTGTCTGAAGCGCTGGACCGCCTGCAGGTCCGCCCTGCAGATCGCGCTGCGGTTATCAAGGCCCTGTCGGCTGAGACCGACGTGCGCGCCATGCGTCCGGGCACACAGATCGAGGTCTCCCTGATCGACCCGCAACTGACGGTTTATCAGGAAGCGGCCCTGATCGGTCATCCTGAGCTCGGCCCGGGAAAGGCACTGCGCTCCCTGACCGTCCAGTCGAGCAATGATCGTCGCATCGAAGTACAGCGCGATGCTGCGGCCCAGTTCACGGCCCGCACGATCCTGCCGCGCACGCAGAAGCGCTATGCGACCGTCTCTGGCACCATCACCGACAGCCTGTTCGCCAGTGCTGCGCGGGAAGGCATGCCCCATGCGATCGCGGCCCGTCTGTCGAACATGTTCCTGTACGACATCGATTTCCAGCGGGAGATCCATTACGGCGACGAATTCGAAGCCGTATATGAAGTCTTCTATGACGACCAGGGCCGTATCGTTGAATATGGCGAAGTTCTCTTCGGTCGCATGAGCTGGCGCGGTGGCAAGGACGAGCGGGGCTATTACCGCTTTGACGATGGCAGCGACATCAGCTGGTTCGACGCCGATGGTGCCAGTGCCCGCCGCCTGCTGATGAAAACCCCGATCGAGGGTGCTCGCATCACCTCCTCTTTCGGCATGCGCAAGCACCCGGTTCTGGGCTACACCAAGGGTCATAAAGGCACGGATTTCGGTGCCACCACCGGCACACCGATCATGGCCGCCGGTGATGGCGTGATCGAACGCGCAGGCCCGTTCTCCAGCTATGGCAACTATGTGAAGATCAAGCACTCCGCCGGATATGAGACCGCCTATGCTCACCTCAACGGGTTTGCCAAGGCCATCAAGGCCGGCACACGGGTGCGCCAGGGCGACATCATCGGCTATGTCGGTTCGACCGGTCGCTCCACCGGCCCGCACCTTCATTACGAGGTTCTCTACAATGGTGATCAGGTCAATCCGATGACTATCAAGGTCGCCGATGGGCGCAAGCTGGATGGCAGCGACCACGCCGCCTTCACCATCGAACGTGACTGGATCGAGGCAATGCGCGCCAAGGCCCGCCCGGTTACCTTGGCGATGAAGCAAGGTTGATATTCACTTCAATGATTTTTTTAAAAGGGCCCGCCGACAGCGGGCCCTTTTCATATGCTGGCCAGGCTTTTCACATCATCGCTTTCCAGCCTGGGCACGATCCTGTAGCCGGCATAGACAAAGCAGTAGGTTGAAAACCCGATGAGGCCGATACCGGTCACGAACAGTATGATCCGCCCGAATGCCTGTCGTTCGAGCATCGCCAGTGCCTGCTCCAGACCGATCGCCTTTTCGGCATCGATGGTCACACCCGCCCAGATCAGCATACCGGCGATCAGCAGCAGGACGAAGCCGTGTGACATGAGCCCGAACCGGACATAGGGCATCAGTATCTCAGTCACATTGCTATCGCGGATCTTATCTTTCCATTTCGAATGACATGCCTTGATCGCCAGATAGATCGCCACGGCACCGGTGGTCAGCCCCGCACCGACGACAAGGAGCCAGCCACCCGGATAATCCATTACCATTTCACTGGAATTCTCAGCCCCGTTTCCTCCTCCTGAAGAAACGCCGAAAACAATCATCAGCGCTGTAAACCCCAACACTGCGTGGGTAGCGCCGGACATGAACTGACCGAGCCGGTTGCCGATCCCGGCAGCATCGTCACCTTCATCTTCCAGATCTAGCAACGCGTCGATTGCACGCCAGATAGCATAGGTGAAAAGACCGGTAGCGACGAGGCTAAGCAACATCTTGCCGAAGGGCTGACCGGCCAGATAAGCCAGTGCACCACTGGTGCCTTCCGCCTCCCCGCCATTTATCGCGGCGAAGGCGGCAAGAGCGCCGATGATCAGGTAAACCATGCCTCTGGCGGCATAACCGATGCGCATGGCCCAACCAAGGACCTGATTGTGAATGTCCATACTGTCTCGCTCTATCCGAATAGAAAGACAGACAAGTGTCAGGGGTAGTTCCGGGTGGGACTATCTCACGCGCGCAAGTGCCAGCCCGTCATGGCCCTTGATGCCGACTTGCTGGAGGATCACCGCCTCGACGGAAGGCTCAGCCGCCAACAGCGCGTTGAACCGCGCCGCACCCTCGGCAAACTCGTCCTGCGGGTCCAGCACCTCGCCCTTGCGCACGACATTGTCCCCAGCGATCAGCGTGCCAGCCCGCGACAGCTTAAGCATTTTGGGCAGATAATCCGGATAGCCCGGTTTCTCCGCGTCCAGAAAGATCAGGTCGAAGGGCGCAGCCCCCTCGGCGATCATGCCTTCCAGCGTCTCATGCGCATCGCCGGTGATAACCTCGACCTTGTCCGCCACACCCGCCTTCTCGATGTTGCGCCGCGCGACACCAGCATGGTGCGGATCGAATTCCAGGGAAACAAGTTTACCGTCTTCCGGCAGCGCCCGCGCCATCCAGATCGTCGAATACCCGACCAGCGTGCCGATCTCCAGAATGCGGGATGCACCAGTCAGCTTCGCAAGGAGATAGAGGAACTTCCCCTGCCCGCCGGAAATGCGGATATCGGGAATGATACCATCCGTCGAGGACGCGGCAGCAGCGCGCAAGCCATCATCTTCTTCAATGAACAGCCCATCGATATAGGCATCGACCCGTTCGAAAATATCCGCCATCAGTTCTTACTTCTTTCCGGCCTTCTTCATCTCTTCGAGCACCGACTGGATATAGCTATCAAGATCGACATCGCCCGAGACCTGTCCTTCCAGCCGTGTACGGACGAGGTGGGGGAGTTCCTCCGGCTTGATGCTGCCGCTCGAAGACACTGTCGCACGAATGATATTGCGGATCGCCTCTTCCTTGTCGGGCTGCCATTTATTGTCGCTCATCTCACTCTCCTTTGCATATTCATATAAACGAAGAGCGGATGATTGCCCACCCGCCCTTCAGTTTGAGTCAGTTCAGCATGGTCGAACTTGGCGGCTGGTCCGCCCCCGGCATCGAAGCCGACCCAAGCCCATGCAGTTCGCGGCTCAGCAAGGGCCTATCATTCAGGGTCAGACCATTATTATCGACGGATAGCTTCAGCGTCTCGCCATCCCTGACCTCGCCGGACAGGATCAGCTCAGCGAGCGGGTCCTGAACCTTTTTCTGGATCACCCGTTTCAATGGCCGCGCCCCGAAAGCCGGGTCATACCCCGCCTCGCCCAGCCATTGCCGCGCGGCATCGTCCAGCTCCAGCGTGATCTTGCGATCTTCCAGCAGCTTCTTCAGGCGCGCAATCTGGATATCGACGATAGACGCCATCTGCGCCCTTTGCAGGCGGTGGAACAGGATGATCTCGTCGAGTCGGTTCAGGAATTCCGGCCTGAACGCGGCCCGCACCGCATTCATAACCTGATCGCGCACGGCCCCTGAATCCTGTCCCTCAGGCTGGGCGGCAAGATATTCGGAGCCGAGGTTGGACGTCAGGATGATCAGCGTATTGCGGAAATCCACCGTACGCCCCTGCCCGTCGGTCAGGCGGCCATCGTCCAGCACCTGCAACAGCACGTTGAAGACATCCGGATGCGCCTTCTCGATCTCGTCGAACAGGATGACCTGATAAGGCCGCCTGCGGACGGTTTCGGTCAGCACGCCGCCTTCCTCATAGCCGACATAGCCCGGAGGCGCGCCGATCAGGCGGGAAACGGCATGTTTTTCCATGAATTCCGACATGTCGATCCGGGCAATCGCCTGGTCATCATCGAACAGGAAGCCAGCCAAGGCCTTGGTCAGTTCAGTTTTGCCGACGCCGGTCGGGCCGAGGAACAGGAAGGAACCCATCGGCCGGTTCGGGTCCTGCAGACCGGCCCGCGCACGCCGCACAGCGGCAGAAACCGCCCCGACCGCCTCGTCCTGGCCAATGACCCGGCCATGCAGCGCCTGCTCCATGGACAAGAGTTTCTCACGCTCGCCTTCCAGCATCTTGTCGACCGGCACGCCCGTCCACTTGGAAACGACGGCAGCGATATTCTCCGCATCCACCACTTCCTGAACGAGACTGTCCCGCTCACCGACCTCCTCGGCAGCCTGAAGCTTTTTCTCCAGCTCCGGGATGGTGCCGTATTTCAGCTCGGATGCCCGGCCGAGGTCGCCCCGGCGCTCGGCATCGACCAGTTCCTGCCGCGCCTTGTCCAAGGCTTCCTTCACTTGTGTCGCAGAGGCCAGCGCCTCCTTCTCGGCAGACCAGCGGGCGGTCAGCTCGGCAGAGCGTTGTTCGAGGTCTGACAGTTCCTTCTCCAGTTTTTCCAGCCGGTCTTTCGATGCGGCATCACCTTCCTTTTTCAGCGCTTCGCGCTCGATCTTCATCTGGATGATCTGGCGGTCGAGAGCGTCCAGCTCTTCCGGCTTGGAATCGACTTCCATGCGCAGTCGAGAGGATGCCTCGTCGACGAGGTCGATTGCCTTGTCCGGCAGGAACCGGTCGGTGATATAACGGTTCGACAGGGTCGCAGCCGCAACGATGGCCGTGTCGGAAATTCGCACGCCGTGGTGCAGCTCGTATTTCTCCTTCAGTCCACGGAGTATGGAGATCGTGTCAGCCACGGTCGGCTCGTCCACGAACACGGCCTGAAAACGGCGGGCAAGGGCCGCATCCTTCTCGACATATTTGCGGTATTCATCAAGTGTCGTTGCGCCAACGCAATGCAGCTCACCGCGTGCAAGCGCGGGCTTCAACAGGTTGGAGGCATCCATCGCGCCATCGGCCTTGCCGGCGCCGACCAGCGTGTGCATCTCGTCGATGAACAGAATGATCTGGCCTTCGGCGGCGGTGACCTCGTTCAGCACGGCCTTCAGCCGCTCCTCGAACTCGCCACGATATTTCGCGCCAGCGATCAGAGAACCCATATCGAGCGCCAGAAGCGATTTCTCCTTCAGGCTTTCCGGCACATCGCCATTGACGATGCGCAGAGCGAGGCCCTCGGCGATCGCGGTCTTGCCAACGCCCGGCTCCCCGATCAGCACGGGATTGTTCTTGGTACGGCGCGACAGCACCTGCATGGCACGGCGGATTTCCTCGTCACGGCCGATGACCGGATCGAGCTTGCCGTCTCGCGCAGCCTCCGTCAGGTCCCGGGCATATTTCTTCAGCGCATCATAGGATTGCTCGGCAGACGCATTGTCAGCCGTGCGGCCCTTGCGCAGTTCGTTGACGGCGGCATTGATCTTCTGTGGGTCAGCGCCCGCATTTTTCAGGATTTTCGCTGTCTCGCCCTCCAGGCCGAGCGCCATCAGGACGCGCTCCGTCGTAACGAAGCTGTCGCCGGCCTTCTTGGCCATCTCCTCTGCCTTTGCAAACGCCTTGGCCAGCGGCTGCGACAGGATGAGCTGCGCGCCGCCGCCCTCGACCTTGGGCAGGCGATCGACACGGTCGTTCACGGCTTTCAGGGCGTCTTCAGGGCGCCCGCCGGCCTTGCGGATAAGATTGGAGGCGAGCCCTTCCGGGTCATCGATCAGGGCCTTGAGCATATGCTCCGGCGTGATCTGCTGGTGGCTCTCGCGCAGCGCGATGGTCTGCGCAGCCTGTATGAGACCGCGGGCGCGGTCGGTATAGTTTTCGAAGTTCATGGTTCTGACCTCATCTTGAGCATCAATATGGAATGGGCATCCCGTCAGCGGCAATACCCGTGTGACTTGTAAATGGGGGCTGTGCGGGCCCTGTTCAAGGAACCGGGATGCTTGAAAATCAGCCTTGTCATACCGATGTATAATAAGGAGGAACGATAATGATCGACGAACAACGTCTGCAAAAATTCTTTGCCCTGAGACCTGCGATCAAGGACATGCTGAAATGGAATTCAGCCGGGCCTGTACGCGATGCTGTCGCCCTGGCGGCGCTCGATCTAGAAGGGTCGCCGGAAGAAATTGCAGAACGCCTGCGTGAACCAGCACAAATCCTGAAGCAGAACCACAGCAGGCTGCAGCTACTGCGCCAGCCGGTCCGCTACGCCGTTGCCGCCGTGTTGCTTCACCAGAATATCGACCCATTACTTCTGACCCAGAACATCGCCGACAGCCGCGAGCGCTGGAAGCAGGTCGGCCTGCGCCGCGGATCGCCCTATGAAGGTGCATCCCACCTCATCCTGCATCTCGGCAAGGAGGGCAGTGCGCAGATGCCTTTCCTCAGCTCACTGAAAAATGCATTTGACGACCTGAACAAGCGCCGCTGGTGGCATGTCGGCACCCGCACCCTGCCCCCGCTGGCGCTCGCCTTGCAATATCGTAGTGACGCCGCCTCGGCCGCCGACCAGATGTATGGCGCAATGAAGGAAGAGAAAGGCCTTCATGGCCGCCATACGATGGAAGCTTCGCTGATGGCGACGCTCTCGCCGGGCTATCCTGCTGACACGGCTCGCCAGATCGCTGCTTTGCGTGGTGCCCTGAAAGAGCGCAAGATACCCGACGCGCCAGCGAATATTACCGGCCTGGCGTTTGCCAATCTCATGACCCCTGACCCGAACGAGTTTGCCGATACCGTCCAAGCCGTGCGCGAGCGCTTCAAGCAGGAGAAATTCGGCTCGACCAATCGCGCCCTCCTTGCCCTCGACTATGTCACGGCGGAGCGTTTCCGCACCTCCGACCTGCCGCAGGCGAAAATTGCGCCGATCCTGATGGCAATCCAGGCCTATCAGCTGGTCCTGCAGCAGCAGGCGGCGATGGCTGCCGTGATAGCAGGCGGGGCCGCGACGGCGGCGAGCTGATATTCACGAACACTACTTACCGTGCTAGCTTTCCATAAAAGGCGCTGAGAACGCCACTCGGGAGGATACACATGAAGCTCATCTCTTTTCTGGCGGCGGCTGCCCTTGTACTGGCAACACCTGCTCTCGCACAGGATGATTATCCGTTCACATCGGATTCCCTCGTTCAGGAGAATATCGCGGAAGGCGACCTCAAAGGCCCGTTCGAGTTCCATAGCGATATTTTTGAAAACACAGTTCGCCAATACTGGGTCTATGTTCCCGTTGGTTATGACGCCTCCGAGCCGCCGAACCTGCTCGTCTTCCAGGACGGCCAGCGCGCGACCAATCCGAACGGCTCTCTGCGCATCCCGACTGTCCTCGACAATCTCATCGCCGCCGGCGACATCCCGCCGACCCTCGGCGTGTTTATCACCCCGGGCAATCTCGGCGAGGCCTATCCGGACGATCTCGGCATGAGCAATCCCAATCATCGCTGGCAGGAATATGACCAGCTTGATGACGATTACGCACGCATGCTGACGGAAGAGTTGCTGCCTCATATCGCCGAAGACTATGCCTTCAGCAACGACCCTGCCCGGCGTATGATCGGCGGCACCTCGTCCGGTGCCATCGCCGCTTTCACCGTCGGCTGGCACATGCCGGAGGAATTCGGCAATATCATCAGCTTCATCGGCAGCTACACGTCCATCGCCTATCGACCGGAACTGGACATACCACTGGAGCATGGCGGCGAGATTTATCCGACGCTGATCCGAAAGCATGACATCCGCCCGCTGAAGATCTTCCTGCAGGATGGCTCCAACGACGTCGATAACGAACACGGCAGCTGGTTCCTCGCCAACCAGCAGATGCTGGCCGCGCTGAACTATGCCAACCGCCATGCGGATGAAACTGGCGATACCGGCCCGCGCTATGTCGTCGAGCATGAATGGGGCACGGGCGGCCACTCCGACCAGCATGGCGGCGCGATCTTGCCCGACGTGTTGCGCTGGTTCTGGGGAGAGTAAGCATTCACCCGCGAATCAAACGTGGGCTGACGTTTTGACTTGGGACTATTTACAGTTAACGCGCCTGCAAACCTTGCCTC
This sequence comes from Aquisalinus luteolus, assembly GCF_009712425.2. Classification (GTDB taxonomy): domain Bacteria; phylum Pseudomonadota; class Alphaproteobacteria; order Caulobacterales; family Parvularculaceae; genus Aquisalinus; species Aquisalinus luteolus. The sequence goes on along the minus strand of NZ_VCJR02000001.1, from coordinate 1,288,377 downwards.
TCTGTCGAACACATGTTTTCATTCGTGGGCAGAGGGGAATATTCATGACCAACGATACAAAGCTGAACCGTTTCATCGCCCTGCGTGCTGCGATGAAAAAGGAAATATCATGGTGGGCTGGCAACTATTTTCGTGATGCCGCTACGCTTCGCGCGCTGGAACTGGAGGGCGAGCCTGAGGAGATCATTTCCCGGTTACGCGATCCAGCGAAAATCCTCAAAAAGAACAACAGCGGCTTGCCGATTCTGCAAAAGGAAAGCCGCTATCACCTCTCCGCGGAGGTGCTGTTAAACGACCGTGATCCACAAACTTTCACCGCCGCGATGAAGGCCGGCAAAAGCGACTGGAAAAAAGCCAGGCTGAAAAAAGACAGCAACTGCATGGGTGCCGCCCTAGCCGTGATGCTGCTGAGTGATAAGGCAAGCATCGATAGTCATGACCTTCAGGCACTCAAGGAAGCCTATGACCGCCTCGCAAAGAATCATCGCTGGAGTATCCGGCCCAATATTCTGCCACTTCTTGCCTTCGCGATGCAGGTCAATCCTGATGCCGCTGACTTTGCCGATAGCATCATCCCGAAGATGAGAGCCGCACCCAATCTCGGTAAGATACTTGTGATGCAGGAAGCCATAGCAGCCTCAATGACGGGACTATCCGCCGATGAGGTAGTCGCCAGGATGAGTGCTATCGTTCATGCCCTGAAGGAGCGAAAGTTCGACAGATCAGTCCCTGATATGCCCACTGTCGCGCTCGCCACTGCGCTCGACGTAAGCCCTGAAGATCTGGCGGCCGAGGTGATGCAGGCAGTGCCGATGCTTGAATCAGGGTTCTTCAACAAGTGGGAACATCATCACACGGCCCTGCAACTGGTCATCGCAGATCACTTCTCGAGAATGGATAACCAGCTCAGCGCCATTGCCCCGTTCACACTGGCGATGATCACCTATCTCGGTGCCACAGCGGGCGGGGACGGCGATGGTGGCGGTGGCGGCTGAGCCACCTTCCCTCTTGGCTACATGCCACCCATGCCGATCAGCGTGCCGCCATCGATGGTGATGTGCTGGCCGGTCATCCACTTGCCTGCATCGGACGCAAGGAACACGGCAGCCCCGGCGATGTCGTCCGGCTCGCCGAAGCGACGCATGGGCAGCTTGCCGGCGATGAATTCCTCCGTCTTCGGATCCTTCCACAGCGCCTCGGCGAAATAGGTCTTCACGATACCCGGCGCAATGCAGTTCACGCGGATATTGTCCGGGCCATATTCCACCGCGAGGTTTCTGGCGATCTGCAGGTCGGCAGCCTTGGAGACGCCATACATGCCGATGCCGGGATTGCCGACGAACGCCGAGATCGACGAGATGATGACGATGGCGCCGCCGCCGCGCTTCTTCATCTGCGGCAGCACCATGTGCGACAGGAAGTGGTTCGCCTTGATGTTGCAATCGAAGATCTTGTCGATCTGCTCCTCGGTGATGTCCTTCGACGCACCGAAGGCCGGGTTCACCGCGGCGTTGCAGATCAGAATATCGACATCGCCGAAGACCTCGTTGGTTTCGTCGACCAGCTGCTGAAGGTGCTCGCGATGGGAGATATTGCAGGCGACCGCATGGGCAGCCTTGCGCCCTTCTGCCTCGTTGATCGCGTCTGCGACTTCCTGGCAGGCATCGATCTTGCGCGACGAGACAACGACATTGGCACCATGTTGGGCAAGACGCTTGGCAATAGCTTCTCCAATGCCCCGTGAAGCCCCGGTGACAATGGCATTCTTGCCGCTCAGGTCGAACAGCGTGTCGCTAAAATTGCTCATGGTGTGCGTCTCCTTTGATCAGTGACGCACACCATCATGCGCGCGGCCCCGACAGGCAAGGCCGCGATGCAGTTGGACTCAGCCTTCCACAGGTATCCAGAGTTCTATCTCGCCATTGCCGGTCATCGGGTCGAACCGGTCATCGACCAGTTCGAACTGCGGTGCCCGCACCATGGTGCACCCTGCATCGGTCAGGCCGTGGTTGAAGATCGCCATCCACGTCCCGCCGATACCGGTGATATGCCCTTTGTGCAGGAACACGGCATAGCGCTGTTTCTCGATGCGCAAGGTGTCGAACTCCGGCGGCAGGTCGTCGGTATGGCTGACCTCGACGGCGGTCATGTAATCGATATTGCCTTCGTCATCGCCGCCAGCGACGACGCCATAGGTGGTCGATCCGACCTGTCCGCTGATATGGCCAAAATGGGGTGCCATCTTCTGCCATTGAGACGGGATACCCGCCATGTTGCCAGAACGGTAATGCTGTTTAAGGCCGGCAACGGTAAAAGCGTCGCGCGTTTCGAAGCGCGGCGGTTCAAGGGTCTTTGATTGTGTCTGTTGCATTCTGATGGGCTCCACGAGGGTCAGGGCTGAGGTCGATCGGGCGGCGCGGACCTGTTCCGGCGCCATGCCGAACTGGTCGCGAAACGCCCGGGTGAATGCCTCATGGGAGCCATAGCCGGCCTCCAGAGCGACGGCGATAATGCTTTCCGCCCCGTCTGCCAGCACCCGGGCCGACTCGGTCAGCCGTCGGCCACGCACATAGCGCATGACGGACATGCCGGTCGAAAGGCTGAAGCCGCGGGCAAGGTGATATTTCGACAGACCCACCGCATCGGCAACCATGTCCAGCGTCACCTCTTCGTAGAAGCGATGCTCGATATACCAGATAGCGCGTTCGATAGGCTGCATGACTTTACCTCTCCGCATAAAGCCCCTGAGTGGTGCCTCATTGCAAAAGCATAGCCTTGATCGAAATTGCGGGAAGGCGGATTTTCTCCGCCTAGTTCATCTTCTTCTTGGCTTCGTCGGGCGACAAGACATCCGGCAGAGGCGCGATCTCGACACCTTCATCGATCAGATCGCTGACTTCCTGCTGGGTGGCCTCGCCATAGATGCCGCGCTCTTTCGTCTCGCCGTAATGGATGCGGCGGGCCTCCTCAGGGAAGCGCTTGCCGACATTGTCGAAGTTCTTCTCGACATAATCGCGGGCCCGTTTGGCCGCCTGCATGTAGTCGCGCTTGAACGCCTCGATGCGTTCGTCGTTTTTCGCCGAAGACGACAAAGAACCCGAGCGGGCAATCGCCGGGGCCATCAGCGCCTTGGAGACTTCCGACGAGCCACAATGCGGGCATTCGAGCAGCTCCTTCTCAGCCTGCGCGTCATAGTCAGCGCTGTTGCTGAACCAGCCTTCGAACTCGTGCGCCTGATCGCATTTCAACTGATACTTGATCATAGTCCCTTGATATTGTTGATCTCGAACGCTTGTTCAAGCCCAAGGCTCGGAATGCGCTGGCGCACCTTGGCCACCTCATCAAGGTCGATATCGGCCAGTATGACGCCCGGTTCGTCATCCGGCTTCTCGGCTATGATCTCGCCCCAGGGAGCAATGATCATGGAATGACCCCAGGTCTCCCGGCCATCTTCATGGGTGCCACCCTGCGCCGCCGCCATGACGAAGGCACCGTTCTCGATGGCCCGGGCGCGCAGCAACGGCTCCCAATGGGCCCGGCCCGTCTGGCGGGTAAAGGCGGCTGGCACCGTCAGCACCTGTGCGCCGGCCTGAGCCAGCGAGCGATACAGCCGCGGGAAGCGCAGATCGTAGCAGATCGACAGGCCCACCTTGCCGAAAGACGTCTCGACGACTTTCGCCTCCAAACCCGGCTTGTACACGTTGGATTCTTTCCAGCTTTCGCCATCCGGCAAGTCGACATCGAACATGTGGATCTTGTCATAGGTGGCAATCTGCTCACCGTCCGGCCCGAAGAAATAGGTTCGGTTCGCCGCGCGGCGGGACGAGAAATCCTTGTCCAGCGCCACCGCGCAGGAACCGATGATCAGATGCACCTTAAGCTCTTTTGACAAGGCGCTGAAAATACTGATTTCTTCGAGTTCTTCCTCGTATCCCAGATGATCAAACATACGCCGTGGTTTCCGGTCGACGACATTGGTCATCTCCGGCGTCAGTATCAGTTCCGCACCCTGCCCGGCGGCCTCGCGGATCAGCGCACTGGCGACATCGGCATTGTCCGGCCGCGACAGGCCGGAGCGCATCTGTATGCAGGCTGCCTTCAAGCCGCATCTCCCTTCAGCAACTGGTCGAGCTTGCCGTCGCGCTCCAGCGCCATCATGTCATCGCACCCGCCGACGTGGACATCCCCGATGAAAATCTGCGGATAGGTGCGCGCGCCGTTCGAGCGCTGCAGCATCTCCTCGCGCTTCTCCTTGTCGAAGGCGGCAGAAATATCGTTTATCTCGGCGCCCTTCTTCTTCAACAGCGAAACCGCACGGGTGCAATAAGGGCAAAGCGGCTTGGTATAGATCGTCACTGGCTGCATCGAATACTCCTTGGTCTCGTGCGGTTATATGGCGCCGATTCCCTCCGGCACAACCCGGGCCAGGACCAGCGCATCGACCCGTTCCGCCCCGGCCCGTTTTAGCACCCGTGCGCAGGCCTTCAACGTCGAGCCGGTTGTCAGAACGTCGTCGATCAACACGACATGGGCCCCCTTTACTAAATCCCTGTGTCTGGGCGTAACGCGAAAGGCCCCACGGACGTTCCGCTCGCGCCCCTTGGCCGACAGCCCCTGCTGACGCGGCGTTGCCCGCTGGCGATGCAGCAAGTCGAGACAGAGGTCGAGGCCGCAAGCCTTGCTGATTGCACTGGCCAGAACGCCGGCCTGATTATAGCGGCGGGAAATCAGGCGTGTCCTGTGCAACGGCACGGGCACGACCAACGCCCCATCAGTCAAAACGTCCCGCCCTGCCTGAACGATCAACCGTGACAACCCGCCGGCCATGTCGAGCCGATCTGCATATTTCAGGCGCAGCGCAAGTTGGGCACTGAGGTCATCATAGCGCAAGGCACAACGAACATGATCGAGCCCCTTGTCGAACACGATCGCGCCCGGGTGTTCCTCACCGGCTATGCAGGCCGCGCACAGATCCTGCCCCGCCACCTGGGCCTCCCAGGGCAGGCCACAGGCGCTGCACATCGGCGCGGCGATGAAGTGGAGCTGCTGCCAGACATTTGCGCTCAGATCACCATGGTTCCCGACAGGTTCGCCAGTCAGCAGGCATTGCGGCGGCATGACAAGGTCGGCAACTCGGCGCGAGGCTGATGCTGCATGGCCATACAGCACGCCCAGCGCTGTCTTAATCCGTACATCTTGCTGATCGCCGTCGCTCACATACCCTCCACCTCCCAGATTGGCATGCAACGGGGTTTGCGGGAAGGATCGTCTTGGCCCTTTGCCAGCCTTGGTCTAGATAGCGCCAATGACCAATGGGCACCTCACACCAAAAGCCGGACAACCGGCCCAGCCGCCAGCCATCTTCGATCGCACTTTGTTGCGCCAGCGCCAGGACCGCGCGTCGAAGGCATTTGCAGACCATGACTTCCTCCACCGCCATATTGCCGAGGATGTTATCGACCGGCTTGAGACCATCATACGTACCTTCCACCGTGCCGCCTTTCTGGGGCCGGGTGCGCATTACATCACCGAGGCACTGACGCCAGCCAGCGATGTCAGCCATGTGGTATCCGGCGCTTTCTCACCGGCCATGGCGAGGCTTGGGACCGATGGCGCACCGCGCCTGACAGCGGATGAGGAAGCCCTGCCCTTTGCCGACTCCTCGCTTGACCTCATCGTGTCCATGATGGCGCTGCAATCAGTGAACAAGCTGCCGGAAGCGCTGGCCCGGATGCGCGCGGCCCTTCGTCCCGATGGCCTGCTGATCGCGGCCTTCCCGGGCGAGCGCTCCCTGCATGAACTGCGCGACAGCCTGTACCGGGCCGAGAGCGAAATCACCGGCGGCGTCAGTCCACGCCTGTCGCCCTTCACGGCGATCAAGGATGCCGGCGGCCTGATGCAGCGCGCCGGACTTGCACTTCCAGTGGCTGACCTGATCCGCCTGCCAGTTACCTATAGAAATCCGATGACCCTCCTCGCTGACTTAAGGGGCATGGGTGAAACCAGCGTCCTGACCGGTCGGCGAAAGCAGACCCTGCGCAAGGACGTGCTTGTCCGGGCAATGGAAATCTATGCCGAGACGTGGCCGGCCGATGGCGGGGGTGTCACGGCGACATTCGAGATAGTCATGCTGACCGGCTGGGCACCCCATGCCTCGCAGCAAAAGCCGCTCAAGCCCGGTTCTGCGAAGGCATCACTGGAAGATGCTGTAAAATCAGCTGAAAAAGACTGACTTTTCGTCAGATGGCCTCGTCGATATCTGTATCGATGTTATTCCACATGGTCTCCGAGGAATCCGCAATCGCGTCGAAAATGATGACGAGTGTCGCACCGATGATTGTCAGGATCAGCGTATATTCGATCGCGGATGTGCCAGTCTCATCCACGGTAAAACGGGTTAAAACCGAGCAGAAACGCTGCATAGTATGTTGAACGACCTCGGCCAATGACTGCATTCCCTCTACAACATGTCTCTCAACTGGGCGGCCAGCGGAATATCCGCCGGGGGCAATTTATAATCCGACAAGCGGTCAGCCCTGACCCAGGACAATGACTGGCCTTCAGCGCCACGCGGGATGCCTTTCCATTTGCGGCACACGAATAATGGCATCAAAAGGTGAAAATCCTCGTAACTGTGGGAGGCGAAAGCGATCGGTGCGAGGCAAGCCGTTTCCGTCTCTATGTCCAGCTCCTCCCTGAGTTCACGGATCAGCGTTTCCTCAGGTGTTTCCCCTTCTTCGACCTTGCCGCCAGGAAACTCCCAATATCCTGCCATCGACTTTCCCTCTGGGCGTTCGGTCAGCAGGATTCTCCCGTCGCGATCGACAAGAGCACAGGCGGCAACAAGCAATATCTTCTTCACGTCTACGATCCCATTCTGCGGCAGCTGAATTTACAGCCGTTTAAATATCGGGGTGAAATTTTAGTTTCTCAGCGTCGCCGGATCACGCGTCTCGACAGGCGCTGGCGGCAGGCTGCCGGGCTCTATAACTTCAACCTTGGAGCGCTCGCGCAGGTCTGCCACCGTCGTATCGATGGTGCGCAGGCGCAGGAATTCCATCAACTCGTCTTCCAGCTGGCTGTAGGCAGGTGGTGTAATACGCTGGCGCCCCTCGACCCTCAGGATGACCCAGCCGGCTTCCGTCTGGAATGGCAGCGTATAAAGGCCCGCCGACAGCGACCCCGCCTGGTCGGCATAGCCTTCAGGTAGCCGGTCCAGAGACCGGTAGCCGAGATCTCCGACGCTGGCAGCAGACTCCGCAATCGAGTTATTGGCGATCAGCTCCTCGAAAGGCAGGCCGGCATTCAGGGAAGCCGATATGTCCATCGCCGTCTCGGCGTCAGCGACCACCAGCTCACGCAGACGGATCTCCTCGCCACTGGCCATGCTGCGCCGCTGGGCCTGATACAGCTCCCGTGCCATTTCTTCGGTCACATTTTCCTCGACTTGGCTTTCCAGGAAGGCAGCGGCGAGGATGCGGTTTCTTGCCGCGGTAAGCTTGGCCCTCACCTCCGGATCGGAGACAAGGCCCTCATCTGATGCTGCGCGCGCCAGTAGCGTCTGGTCGATAGCGTCCTCGACTAGTCCGCGCTCGATGACTTCTTCTGCTGTCAGGCGCTCGTCAGCCTGCAACTTGCCATCCTGGCGTGCGAATTCGAGGACATCATTCAACCGCATGGTTTCCGTCCCGATCCGGGCAACGATCGGGTTGGGTACGGCTGGAATGTCGCCATTGCTCGCCATTTCCTGCTCACCTGCCTCAGAGAAACCGGTCCTCAGCGTATCCATTATCCAGAACGCGCCGAACAGCAGTACCAGCGCAAATGCCGACAGGAAGACCGCGCCATCCTTGCTGACCAGCCACCGGCGAACCTTGCGGGCGCTGCGCCCTGTATACCTGAAGAATATGGTCACGCCCTTCCACACCAGGAGGGGGAACCACATCGGCGATCCGTTCTTCATCTTGTCCTTCATCTTCCCAATACGGACACCTGTCCGGAGGGCCGGCCGTTCCTGCTTCGTTGACACCGGGAGAGGCCCTGCTTATGTGACGACCATTGTGCCTTTACCGGCTCTTGCCGGTGTTATGCCACTTATTTTATTACCGGCAGGTTCCGCCACCGCTCAGAGGGTATCAGTTTTTATGGCTATTCTGGACATTGCTAAGAAGGTTTTCGGCTCGTCGACAGAACGCAGGCTGCGGCCCCTGTACCGCAAGGTCGAGCAGATCAACCAGCTGGAGCCGGAAATCAGCGCCCTGTCCGATGCGCAGCTGAAGGAAAAGACCGAAGAATTCAAGAAGCGCCATGCCAATGGCGAAACCCTGAAAAGCCTGCAGATCGAGGCCTTTGCCGTCGCCCGGGAAGCTGCCAAGCGCGCGCTGGGCATGCGACCCTTCGATGTGCAGTTGCTCGGCGGCATGGTGCTCCACAATGGCGATATCGCCGAGATGAAGACCGGTGAAGGCAAGACCCTCGTCGCCACCTTGCCCGCCTATCTGAACGCGCTGACCGGCAAGGGTGTACATATCGTCACCGTGAACGATTACCTCGCCAAGCGTGACGCCGAATGGATGAGCCGCGTGTTTGCCCATCTCGGCCTGACCACCGGCGTCATTCACAACGAGCTGAATGACCAGCAGCGCCGCGATGCCTATGCCTGCGACATTACCTACGCGACCAATAACGAGCTCGGCTTTGACTATCTGCGCGACAACATGAAATCGTCGCTGGAGGAAATGGTCCAGCGTGGCCACCACTATGCCATCGTCGACGAGGTCGACTCTATCCTGATCGACGAGGCCCGCACGCCGCTGATCATTTCCGGGCCGACCGACGACAAGTCCGAACTTTACAAGAAGATCAACGAGATCATCCCGAAACTTGAAGAGGAAGATTACGAGATCGACGAGAAGCAGCGGCAGGTCACGCTGACCGAGGAAGGCAACGAGCACATTGAAGATATGCTGCGCGAGGCCGAACTGATCGAAGGCGAATATCTCTACGATGCCCAGAATGTCACTGTCGTCCATCACGTCCAGAATGCCCTGCGCGCCCACAAGATGTTCACCAGGGACAAGGACTACATAGTCAAGAACAACAAGGTCGTGATCATTGACGAGTTCACAGGCCGCATGATGGAAGGCCGCCGCTGGTCCGACGGCCTGCACCAGGCTGTCGAGGCGAAGGAAGGTGTCGACATCCAGCCGGAGAACGTCACCCTCGCCTCGATCACTTTCCAGAACTACTTCCGCCTTTACGACCGCTTGTCCGGCATGACCGGTACGGCACTGACGGAGGAATCCGAATTTGCCGACATCTATGAGCTGAACGTGGTCGAAGTGCCGACCAACAAGCCCATCGCCCGCGATGACATGGATGACGAGCTCTACATCACGGCGGAAGAGAAATACAAAGCCATCGTCCGCCAGATCATCGACTGCGTCGACCGCGGCCAGCCGGTTCTCGTCGGCACGGCCTCCATCGAGAAATCGGAGCTGATCTCGCAGCTTCTCTCCAACAAGAAGTTCTTCAAGCAGCTGGCCAAAGACACTTTGCGTTATCTGGACGATATGAAAGAAGGCAAGCACGACGACGAGATCGCCGAGGTCAAGCGCCTGTCCAAGGTTTATGAGGACTATTCGCGTCGCCCGGTGCCGATTCCGCACAACGTGCTGAACGCCCGCTTCCACGAGCAGGAAGCCGAGATCATTGCCCAGGCCGGCGTGCCAGGCGCTGTAACTATTGCCACCAACATGGCCGGTCGCGGTACAGATATTCAGCTTGGCGGTTCCGTCGACATGGAGCTGATCAAGGACCTTGAGGAAAGCGACGACGAGGAAACGATCGCCCGCAAGCGCGAGGAGATCGCTGCCCGGGTCAAGGAACAGAAGCAGAAGGCGCTGGATGCCGGCGGCCTTTATGTTCTTGCCACGGAACGTCACGAAAGCCGCCGTATCGACAACCAGCTGCGCGGGCGTTCCGGCCGTCAGGGCGACCCCGGCGCTACGAAATTCTATCTCTCGCTCGAAGACGACCTGATGCGCATCTTTGGCACGGGCATGGAGAACATGCTCAAGCGCTTTGGCATCAAGCCGGATGAATCGATCGAGCACCCGTGGTTCACCAAGGCGGTGGAACGGGCCCAGCGCAAGATCGAGCAGCGCAACTTCGACATTCGCAAGAACGTCCTGAAATATGACGATGTCATCAACGACCAGCGCAAGGCGATCTTTGAACAGCGCATCGAATTCATGTCGTCCGAGAGCGTCAACGACATTATCGACGATATGCGCGTGCAGCTGGTAAACGACCTCGTCGCCGCGCATATTCCGCCAAACTCCTACGCCGAGCGCTGGGACATTGACGGCCTCGACAAGGAGCTGAAAGAGCTGTTCCTGACGGAGTTCCCCGTCCATGACTGGGCCGCAGAGGAAGGCGTCGCCGATACGGAAATCCAGGAGCGGCTGCTCGACGCTACCGCCGAGCTTTACGTCAGGAAGGAAGAAGACCTCGTCGCCATTGCGACCGAGAAGGGTCTCAACGATCCGGAGAACATGATGCGCCGGGTCGAGAAGTCGATCCTGCTGCGGACGATCGACAATAACTGGCGTGAGCATATCCAGCAGATCGACCATCTTCGCTCCATCGTCTCTTTCCGGGCCCTTGGCCAGCGCGATCCGCTGAACGAGTTCAAGACGGAGAGCTTCACCCTGTTCGAGCTGCTGCTCGACGGCCTGCGCCGTGACGTGACGGCCTCGCTCATGGGTATCCAGATCCAGGTCCGCGAAAATGCGGCGACGGGTCCGGCCCAGACCGACCAGGCGCGCAAGATGCTCGAGCAGCTGGCCGCCCGCCGCAAGCTGGACGCCTCCAAGCTTCAGGCCTCGCATATCGATGCCTCGACCGGCGAGAACGATGCCGGCGGACCCGGCGGCGGGAACCCTGATGGTCCGCGCCACTTCCCGACCTATGGCAAGGCTCTCGCGCAAGCACCGTCTGTTGCCCGCCAGGGTGCTGCCGAGATTGACCCGAAAGATCCGGAAACCTGGGGCCGTGTTTCGCGCAACGCGCCCTGCCCCTGCGGTTCGGGCAACAAGTTCAAGCATTGCCACGGCAAGACCGCCTAGGCCTTCATTGCATCTTCCCGGCCAGCCATTGCAGACCGGGACGCATTTTCAGGAAGCCATCATAGAGCCGGTCGAGCAGCCAGCGGCTCGCGACATTGCTTCCCAGTGGCCGCAGCCATACCAGCCATGGCACCCTGCTCCACGCCTCGGTGAAAGCCCGGGCCCCTTCGACGACAGAACCATCGGGCAGGCGGGCATGGAAACGCGCCATCAGCCTCGACCGCGAGATATCGCAGCTGGGTGCCGCGTCTGGTGGTGAGACATCCTCGAAGCAAATGGCGTCAGCCTGCGCCAATCGGCGCAGCAGTCCGATTTCGCGGACACAAAGTGGGCAGGCGCCATCGTAGAAGACGGTAATATCGGGATCACTCTTCATCGCTTCATTATATACCCCGTATTGACGGCAGGAGGATAAGGCAGATTGTCCGGCATCTCCCGTTCTCCCCTTGTTCCACACGCCGCTGCGCCCTACATTCCGCCTCATGGCTGACAGTTACGACACCCCCGACACCCTCCCTGAAGGCACCGGCTTCAACGAGGCGATTGAGACCTATCACCAGCGCATGGCGCCGTCGCTGTGGACACCCCACCGGCCCGAACGCCCGGCAAAGAGCCAGGGCGGGAAGCGCTTCGAGGTGGTCTCCGACTATGAACCGGCGGGCGACCAGCCGGCGGCGATTGCCGAACTCGTCAAGGGCGCACAGGAGGCCGGTGAGCAGGACCAGGTGCTGCTCGGCGTCACCGGCTCGGGCAAGACCTATACCATGGCCAAGGTGATCGAGGCATGCCAGCGCCCTGCGCTGATCCTTGCCCACAACAAGACCCTCGCCGCGCAGCTCTATAATGAGTTCAAGGCGTTCTTTCCCAACAACGCCGTGGAGTATTTCGTCTCTTACTATGACTACTACCAGCCGGAAGCCTATGTTCCGCGTACGGACACCTATATCGAGAAGGAATCCTCGATCAACGAACAGATCGACCGGATGCGACACTCTGCGACCCGGGCGCTGCTGGAGCGCGACGATGTGATCATCGTCGCGTCGGTCTCCTGCATCTACGGTATCGGCTCGGTCGAGACCTATACGGCGATGACCTTCTCGCTGGAGGTCGGCCAGACGATCGAGCGCAAGACGCTGCTCGCCGACCTCGTCGCCCTGCAATACAAGCGAAACGACATGGCCTTCGTGCGCGGCTCCTTCCGCGCCCGCGGCGACGTCATCGAGATCTTCCCTGCACACTACGAAGACCGCGCCTGGCGCGTCTCGATGTTCGGCGACGAGGTCGAGGAGATCACCGAGTTCGACCCGCTGACCGGTCAGAAGACGGACGATCTGGAAACCATCAAGCTCTACGCAAACTCCCACTATGTCACGCCACGCCCGACCCTGATCCAGGCGATGGAAGGCATCCAGAAGGAGCTGGAAATCACCCTGCCGATCCTGAAGGCCGAGGGCAAGCTGATCGAGGCCCAGCGGCTGGAACAGCGCGTCCAGTTCGACCTTGAGATGATGCAGGCTACCGGCTCGTGCAACGGCATCGAGAATTATTCCCGCTATCTCACGGGCCGCAAGCCGGGTGAGCCGCCCCCCACCCTGTTTGAATACGTGCCTGACAATGCGCTCCTCTTCATCGACGAGAGCCATGTGACCGTGCCGCAGGTCGGCGCCATGTTCCGGGGCGACTTCAACCGCAAGCGGACGCTGGCCGAATACGGTTTCCGCCTGCCGAGCTGTATGGATAACCGCCCGCTGAAATTCGAGGAATGGGATGCGATGCGTCCGCAGACCACCCATGTGTCGGCCACCCCCGGCAAATGGGAGCTGGAGCGCACCGGCGGCGTCTTCACCGAACAGGTCATCCGCCCCACCGGCCTGATCGACCCGCCGGTAGAGATCCGTCCCGTGGCGAAGGATGGCTTCAGCCAGGTCGATGATGTCATCGACGAATGCAAGCGGGTCGCCAAACAGGGCGGCCGCGTGCTCGTCACCACACTGACGAAACGCATGGCCGAGGACTTGACCGAATACATGCACGATCAGGGCGTACGCGTGCGCTACATGCACTCCGACATCGACACGCTGGAGCGGATCGAGATCATCCGCGATTTGCGCCTCGGCACCTTCGACGTTCTCGTTGGCATCAACCTGCTGCGCGAGGGCCTCGATATTCCCGAATGCCAGCTTGTCGCCATCCTCGATGCCGACAAGGAAGGCTTCCTGCGCTCGGAGACCTCGCTAATCCAGACCATCGGCCGGGCGGCGCGCAACGTCGACGGTCGCGTTATCCTGTATGCTGACAACATGACCGGCTCGATGGAACGGGCCATGGAAGAAACCAAGCGCCGTCGCGAGAAACAGATCGCCCACAATGAAGAGCATGGCATTACCCCGACATCGGTAAAGGCAAAGATCGCCGAAGCCATGAACTCCGATGACGAAGGAAAGAAAGCGGCCTATGGCACATCCTTCGTCGGCCAGAACATGACCAGGAGCATCGCTGGCTTTGCCGAGGATGGCGAGGAATTCGAACCCGGCGGCAACCTGCGCAAGCACCTCGAAGCGCTGGAAGCCCAGATGCGCGAAGCAGCAGGCAATCTGGAGTTCGAGGAAGCGGCCCGCATCCGCGACGAGATCAAGCGCCTGCAGGAAGTGGAAATGACCATCTCCAACGACCCGATGGCGCGCCAGTCTGCGATGGAGGAAGCCGCGACCCGCAACTCCAAGGGCCGCATCACCAAGTCCGAAGGCACCGTCAGCACCCTGACCTCGACCCCCAAAGGGGCAAAAGGCCAGAAAAGACGGCGGCGCAAAGGGCCATAGAGCGAACGATTTGTGATGTTTTAAAGGCAACCGGGTGGCACAGCTGCCTGGTTCTTTTATGCATGACCAACACCTCTCCATAAGTGGTTGATCATAAGGCCATTCCAATAAACGGGCATAAGTTCCTTCCCAAAAATTACCATTCGATGAAGGATCGGTAATTCCTCCGTACCGAACCTGTCTTCACGAAAATCGTTACCCTTCCGTCGGTCGTCGATGACGAGGACCGTGTCCAACGTAATGAGATGGAGGTTTGAGATGACCAAGATGATGAAAATGTTTGCCGCTGGTGCTTCTGCCACTGCCATGGCCTTTGCCGGTATCGCCGCAAATGCGCAAGACGATATCAGCGAGGCTGAAGAAGCCGCGACCAGCGCAGAACAGCTGAACCAGATCCAGCTGGCGCAATATCGCGACAATGATCGTATGGCGATGAATACCCAGACGACCACGCAAACCACTACCCGGACAAATCAGGATTGGGACAGCGACAGTCAGGACATGGAGAAAGACTGGTCCGCTGACGCCGCCACTGAAACCGAGTGGAGCGAGAAGAAGATGAAGTGGGACGCTGCGGCTCGTGCAACGCTTGATGAGTGCATCGCGCTGTCCGAGGCCTGTAATGTTGCCTCCAGCAACGCCGCCGGCATCCTCGTATTCCCTGAACTGACCTCCGCCAGCTTCATTGCCGGTGGTACGGGCGGTAAAGGTGTACTGATGGTCGATGGCCAGCCGCAGGGCTATTACCAGCTTGCAGCCGGTTCGCTGGGCTTCCAGGCCGGTATCGAGCAGGTCAGCCAAGTCATGACGTTCAACACCGAGAACGCGCTTGAAGACCTTACCGGCGATGCCGAATGGCGCACAGGCGCTGACGCCAAGGTGACCGTGATCAACGCTGGTGCCCAGGCCAAAGCCGTTGCCGATGGCGACCTTGACCAGCTTGGCGAAGTCAGCGCCATCACGTTCAATCAGGAAGGTTTTGCCGGTGGCATCTCGCTGGAAGGCATCCGCATTGCCGAGGTAACCTATGAAGACCAGAACGGCATGTTCGGTGACGACGATACCGACTGGACCGACGAACCCGTCATGGACGACATGGATGACATGGACGCCATGAACGAAGACCTTGAAGAAGACACTGGCATGTAATTGCCTGTCATCTGACAAGACAAGCCCCCGGTTCTGCCGGGGGCTTTTTTGTGCGCTATAATTTGATCGTTCCTGCTCAAGATCCCGATGGAAAATTCCTGCGCTTCAGGCAAAATATCGCTGACCAATTCAGGCAGGGATTCCATGACACGTCAGCTCCTTTTACTCGGTACCGTGATTACCGGTCTTTCTTTCGGCATCTCCAGTCAGGCCCAGACGGATATGGAGACCGGCCCTGAAGCACTGATCATGAGCTGGCACGAGCTATATGCACAGAACCCAGACGCTACGCCGATCACGCTCAAGGAGTGCAAGGACACCGGCTATTCCGCCAGCTGCACCTTCGATACCGGCATCCCGATGGTGCAGATGAGCGTCGAAGTGCCGGTCGAGGAGGATGAGATCGCCTTCCGCTTTGCCCGGCTGATGAAGGCGGGCGACAGCGTCGAAGACACGAACTCCGTCGTCCCGGCCATGCTTGCGGATTTCACGGACCCGGCTCTGGAGGTGCTGGGCTGGACAGGCGGCGACGAGGCGGAGGCATCGACCGAGATGAGTGCCGCAATCCGCGAGGACAGCCTTCCCGCCCTTCAAACGCTGGGTCCGGACAATGACGACATCCTGACCGACCATAACTGGGCGATTGTCTCCGGCAATTTCAGGCCGATGGCGAGTTTCCATATAGCCAGCTATTCGCTGAAGATCCTCGCCGACGGGCCGTATCTTTACGATGAGGCAATTGCCGAGGCGCGGACCGACAAGCAGCTGAAACGCGCCGCCGAGAGGCTGAAGGCGACTGCAGAGACGATGCAAGGGCAAGTGAAGAAGGACTAGCTGGTTTTTTCCTACCCTCCGGCCGAGGGGTGTTTCACCGGTGTCGATCTGTCAAGGGCGGCTTTGCCGCCGCGAAGCGGTTTCACCCTTGACTGATCGCCACCGGTAAAACGATTGCTCACCAAGCCTGTAAGGCAGACTCTGCCTTACAGGCATTGGCTGACTATTTATCTCTCCCTCCCCCTCCGCCCCTTCGGGGCACCTCCCCCGTAAACGGGGGAGGAATGGCATCGTACGGAA
Source organism: Aquisalinus luteolus (assembly GCF_009712425.2). Taxonomy (GTDB): domain Bacteria; phylum Pseudomonadota; class Alphaproteobacteria; order Caulobacterales; family Parvularculaceae; genus Aquisalinus; species Aquisalinus luteolus. The sequence goes on along the minus strand of NZ_VCJR02000001.1, from coordinate 1,272,206 downwards.
TCCGAAGTGCTCGTTCGGCGAAGCCGGCGATGGGGGGCATGCACCGAAACCGCCGCCACTCTGCGAGTGCGAGCGCATAAAATCGATCCGCCTTCGCCAAGGCTACGGCGAGGCAAGGAGGGGGCCCGTGGAAGCGCTACCGGCTCCATAAGCAAAAATCTAAGTGTAGGTAGCCTCACGCTCCCACGGCGGTGATCTGGTGCCGGGACGATACGCGTCTCTCCGGTCCAGCCTGCCAAGGACTGGAACACCGCTCCGGCGGACGATGCGAAGCTTGCGCACACCCTCGAGCGCCGCCGGAAACCTGATGGGATGGCGCGGCCCCGCCGGTCACGGCGCCACCTCCATCCCCTGCCCCGATCCGCACCGGGACGATTGCGAGCATAGGCGGGTTGGGTAGCGCGGGGATAAGTTTTCCACAAATGCACCTCTCACGGTCCATCTGAGCGGATCAATATACTGCCACCAAAGAATTTGCGCCCGCCAGACAAAATTATAAGCTATTGTTATTTATATGTTTTTACATTTTTCGGATCGTTCTCTTTTGTTCTTTCCGCATTTTTGGCGCATCTCTGGCGCAAAAAAGCCGGTCATGACCGGCTTTCGCAATATTTTCTCATTAAGTATATTGACCCCACGACCGGATAAACCTTATATGATCATCGAAAGGAATAGTTATGACCGACGACGACCATAGCTCCAACGAGGACAGCGACGGCTCAGAGAAAAGAGCCCGATCTACAATTAGCTTTCCTTACAATGATCTGGATTCTGCCACGGAAGTAGCTCGAGCAATATTTAGTACAGGGGGACAAAGCTGTGAAAATGAACAGTTAGCGGGTGTACTAGATGTGTCAGCTCGCGGTGGAGCGTATAGGGCGCGCCTCTCGCCACCCAGAATTTTCGGGCTAATTGAAGTTGAAAGAGGTGGCGTCAGGCTTACACAGCTTGGAATGAATATTCTTGATCCGCAAAAGGATCAAAAAGCTCGCGTCGATTCTTTCCTGAGCGTTCCCCTCTATCGCCAAGTGTATGAAAGCTATAAGGGCAGGATGCTTCCAAAAGGTACTGCTCTTGAGGAAGAGTTTGTCCGGCTAGGCGTCTCGCCAAAGCAAAAAGATAAAGCGAGACAAGTTTTTGAGCGATCAGCAAGACAAGCAGGTTTCTATTGGGCCGGTGCTGATCGGCTTACTTTACCGATAATAAAAGATGGTCCCAAAGACACTGATGATCACGGCTCTACAAAAGACGAAAAAGCAGACGATAGAAAGGACGATTTTTCTAGTGAATTTGAGCTCCATCCTTTCATCGAAGGTTTGCTAAAGACCTTACCCAAAACTGGTGAACAGTGGGACCATGCAGCCCGAGTGAAATGGCTGAAACTAGCCGCCAACGCTTTCGACCTAATCTATACCGGCGAAGGTACTATCGAGATAAAAGAAATAAAAAGCACCGACAATTTCTAATACTGTCGGTGCTCTAAAATTGGGGGAAAGTGGTTGCTGCATAAAGCAGGTCGCTTACCGCTTTCTCTCCTATCCCCCGTCCAAAGGGGTGATGTGAGTAGCGGGGAAGGAGTGTCCAAAACCCTTCCCCGTTATGCTATCTTATATACTTTGCTTAAAAATCAGTCAAAAGCGTTTCACTACCGTTCGACCTTGGCCTCTTCGACCTTGCCGTTGCCTTCGCCCGGCTCGACCGATTCAGGGTCTTCCGGGATGTATTCGAAGGCGAGCTTGCCGGGGTCTTTGGCGTCGACCAGTACACGGACGATACCGCCCTTGCGCAGGGACCCGAACAGGATCTCGTCGGCGATCGGCTTCTTGACATATTCCTGGATGGTGCGGGCCAGTGGCCGTGCGCCCATCTCCTCGTCGAAGCCGCGCTCTGCGAGCCAGCGGGTCGCCTCTTCTGACAGTTCGAAGGTGACGTTGCGGTCGGCCAGTTGCGCCTCCAGCTGGAGGACGAACTTGGCGACGATGCGGTCGATGATCGGGGCCGACAGGCCGGCGAAGTTGATGATCGCATCGAGGCGGTTGCGGAATTCCGGGGTGAACAGGCGGCGGATCGCCTCGCCCTGCTCGCCGGACTTCTTGCCCGCGCCGAAGCCGATGGCGTTCTTCGTGGCATCGGCCGCGCCCGCATTGGTCGTCATGATGACGATGACATTGCGGAAATCGATCTTCTTGCCATGGGTGTCGGTCAGCGAGCCATTGTCCATGACCTGCAACAGGATGTTGTAGATTTCCGGGTGCGCCTTCTCGATCTCGTCGAGCAGCACGACCGAATGCGGGTGCTGGTCGACGGCGTCGGTCAGCATGCCGCCACCCTGTTCGAAGCCGACATAGCCCGGCGGTGCGCCGATGAGGCGCGAGACCGTGTGGCGTTCGCCATATTCAGACATGTCGAAGCGGAGCAGTTCGACGCCCATCATGGAGGCGAGCTGCTTGGCGACTTCCGTTTTGCCGACGCCGGTCGGGCCCGCGAACAGGTAGGAGCCGATGGGCTTGTCCGGTTCGCGCAGGCCGGCACGGGACAGCTTGATCGCGGCCGATAGCTGGTCGATCGCCTCGTTCTGTCCGTAGACGACGCGCTTGATGTCGTCCGGCAGGGAGCGCAGGCGCTCCACATCGTTCTTGGAGACCGACTTGGCCGGAATGCGGGCCATGGTGGCGACCACATCCTCGATCTGTTCGACGCCGATGGTCTCGACACGGTCCTCCGGCTTGAACAGCATCTGGCGGGCACCGGCCTCGTCGATCACGTCGATCGCCTTGTCCGGCAGCTTGCGGTCGGTCATGTATTTCGACGCCAGTTCGACGGCGGTCTTGATCGCCTCGTCGGTGTATTTCAGCTTGTGGTGATCCTCGAAATAGGACTTCACGCCGCGCAGGATCTCGATCGTATCGTGTACGGACGGCTCGGTGATGTCGATCTTCTGGAAGCGGCGGGCAAGGGCCCGGTCCTTCTCGAAATGCTGCTTGTATTCCTTGTAGGTCGTGGAGCCCATGCAGCGGAAATTGCCGTCCTGCAGTGCGGGCTTGAGGAGGTTCGAGGCATCCATGGCCCCGCCAGACGTCGCACCCGCACCTATGACGGTGTGGATCTCGTCGATGAACAGGACAGCACCGTCCATTTCGGTGATCTGTTTCAACACGGCCTTCAGCCGCTCCTCGAAGTCGCCGCGATAGCGTGTGCCGGCGAGCAGCGCGCCCATGTCTAGGGAATAGATGACGGCGTCTTCGAGGACTTCCGGCACGTCGCTCTCGACGATCTTGCGGGCGAGACCTTCGGCGATGGCGGTCTTGCCGACGCCGGGGTCGCCGACAAGGATGGGGTTGTTCTTGCGCCGGCGGCACAGCACCTGGATGGCACGTTCGACCTCGCGCTCGCGCCCGATCAGCGGGTCGACCTTGCCCTTGCGGGCCTTGTCGTTGAGGTTGATCGTATAGGCCTCGAGCGCATCCGGGCCCTGGCGGGTCTGGGTGTCGTCATCGTCGTTGATGCCCGATGGCGAGCGCGATTCGTTCATGGCCGGGTTCTTCGACAGGCCGTGGGAAATGTAGTTGACCGCGTCATAGCGGGTCATGTCCTGGGCCTGGAGGAAATAGGCGGCGTGGCTCTCGCGCTCGGCAAACAGGGCGACAATGATGTTCGCGCCCGTCACTTCGGAGCGGCCGGAGGTTTCCACATGGATGAGCGCACGCTGGACGACCCGGTGGAAGCCGGTGGTGGGCTTGGCCTCGTCGAGATCCTCGACGACCAGCTTGGCGAGGTCTTCTTCCAGATAGTCGATGATGTTCTGGCGCAGGAGCGCAATGTCGACCGAGCAGGCCTTCATGACGCCGATCGCGTCCGGGTCTTCGGTCAGGGAAAGCAGGAGGTGTTCAAGGGTTGCGAGCTCGTGCTTGTGCTCGCTGGCAATGGCTATGGCGCGATGGATGGTTTTTTCGAGATTTTCACTGAAAGCGGCCAAAAGATACTCCGTGGGGTTTGGTACTGTCTCTACTATGTGGGTACGCCGTTAATCCTTTTCCATGATGCACTGGAGCGGATGCTCGTTGCGCCGGGCCAGCTCAAGCACTTGTGCGACCTTGGTCTCCGCTACCTCGAAGGTGTACACGCCGCAAATGCCGACGCCTGTCTGGTGCACATGCAGCATGATCCGAGTCGCTTCCTCGCGGCCCTTTTTGAAGACCGCCTCGAGGAGCCAGATCACGAACTCCTGCGGTGTGTAATCGTCGTTCAGAAGAATGACCTTGTAAAGAGCCGGACGGGCGGGTTTGACGCGCGTCTTCGTGACCGTGCCGGTCTCGCGGCCCGGGTCCCCTCTTCCCGGATCATCATGGCCGGGATCATCGGGGTCGTTGTCGGCCAAGCGGATGGCAAGTGTGGCCGGAAAGGGTTTGGACATCTGGAATTTCATCGCGCGGCAGTCTGACATTTCAAAGTCTGGCATGATCTGAGTGAAGAAGGATCTAGTCTAACGGGGATTTCAGCACAGATCAGCCATAACCGGCCAACACTGTCCGTTTTGTGTTCCGGGGACCAACCCCCGCACGCGATAAACTGGGCCTGTTCAGTTATTTTTCAAGAGCAGCCGGCGCTCAAGGTCGGCAAGCCAGCCCATGACGCGCTGCCTGTTCACGCCGAAATCGAAATAGCCGAATTTCGCCTGGCTGTGCATCAGGACACGGGTCACGGGCAGCGCCTCCGCCCCCACATCCTCGGCGACGAATCGCACGGTGATGATATCGGGGAAGTGCAGGAAGCGTGTGCGCTGGACATATTCGCGCTGCCAGCCATCTGTTGAGCGGCCTGTTTCCTCCAGGCGGGGCTGTTCGGCGATAATGCTGTCCCAGACCTCGACGACCTGCGCCAGAGGCACTTCAAAAACCGGCGCGGTGACATCAAACCCCGCCTTGGGGCAGTACTCATCGGTACAGGCGAGGAAATTGTTTGGCCTGGACGGGCGGGAGAAGGTGAAGAAATCGATCATGGGCGTGCCTTTCGGGGGGGCCTTTCAGGGATGAGGCGGGTTGCAGGCGAAGGCGGCGGAGGCCCTATTGGTTCCTCCGCAACCGGTAGACGCGGATGCGAAAAGCCCGGCTGCAGGATGAACAGCCGGGCTTCGTGTACGCTACAGCGGTAAGGTCAGGCCATCCCCTTGATAGCCTACCAATCTGTCATCAGACGCGGAAGGACTGAACCTTCTCGACCATCGCGGTATAGCGGCGGCTGAGCGGCTCGGAGCAATCCTTGGCCGTCGCGATCCACATGTCGGAAAGCTTGTTCATCTGGGAGATGTTGGCTTCGAACGCGGAGCGGACGTAGTCGGTCTGGGCTTCCATGAAGTCCTGCGGCGTCTTGGCAGAAGAAATGGTCTTCATCTGCTCGACGGATTTCTCCATGGAGGATTTGGCGTAGTTGGCCTGCTCGGTCGCAATGTCCTCGAAGCCTTTGGCAAAGGTGGACGCGGAAGCGACGACGGCTTCGACGTTCTCCTTACCGAATTCGCCGAACTCGGCCATGCCCTTGGACATTTTTTCCATGTTTTCTTTCATGGTTGCCGAGGCTTGCGTGCTGTAATCTTTCATCTTCTCTTCGAATTTCTTCGCCATGTCGTTTGCGGCGTCGACAGTTTCTTCTTGAGCTTTCTTGGCTGCACTCATGATGGATCTCCTTTAAGTTCTGTCCCGTATGATACACACGGGATTAACCCGCTATGCCTATGTTGCACTGCACAAGATGGTGGAATTGGGGGCTAATGTCAAGAGTGTTTTGTGCAGCGCACAAATTTAATCATGAGTAGAAAATCGCAGACTCATGGTGTTTTGGTAAACAGATACTTAACCGGTTGTTTACCCAAATAGAAGAAAATGTAACCTGACATTGCAACTGTGATAATGTATCGTCTGCTGTAAATCACTAGGCAAGGGTATTGGGTAAAGCTTCAGACAGGGTTAGCATGAAATTTATGTCGATAGGTAAGTTGTGTTCAGTCGCCGCATTGGCAGTCGTGATGATGGCCTTTGCGCCCGTGTCGCCAGCCAGCGCCAACAGCAAGTATGCTGCTCTGGTGATCCATGCGGATACTGGCGACATACTGTTCGACAGATATTCCACCCAGAAGCGCTATCCAGCCTCTCTCACCAAGATGATGACGCTGTACATGCTGTTCCAGGAACTGGAAGCCGGCAATGTGGAGCTGGACACGAAACTCAAGGTCAGCAGTACGGCAGCCGCCATGCCCGCCTCGAAGCTGGGCGTCACGACCGGCTCCACGATCACTGTTGAAGAAGCCATTCATGCGCTCATCATCAAGTCCGCCAACGACGTTGCCGTTGTCGTTGCCGAGAAGATCGGCGGCAGCGAGAGCAAATTCGCCCGCATGATGACAGAGCAGGCCAATTCCATGGGCATGCGATCGACCACATTCCGGAATGCTTCCGGCCTGCCCAACTCCAGCCAGGTGACCACGGCGCGCGACCTCGCGATCCTGTCTCAGCGCGTGGTTCAGGACTTCCCGCAATATTACCACTTCTTCGGCGACACCTCATTCACCTGGAAGGGCAGCACCATCAAGGGCCATAACAGGCTTGTCGAAAGCTTCGATGGCGCTGATGGCCTGAAGACCGGCTATACCCGCCTGTCCGGCTACAACCTCGCCACGACCACCATGCGCGGCGACGACCGGCTGATCGGGATCGTGCTTGGCGGCCGCTCCAGCTACACCCGTGACGCCCACATGAAAAAGATCCTCGACGATGCCTATGAGGCGATCGAAGCGACACCGACACTCATCAGCGCCCTGCATCGGGAGAAGCCTGAACCGAACCTGAAGCCGACGACACTCGCTAAACTGGGCGGTACCTGGCCGAAGCAGACGACAGAACCCGACAGGCTGGAAATCCTCGCCTCTGCTGACATGGGGACCGTTTCCGGTTCCCCGGCCCTGCAGGCCCAGCTGAAAGAGAAAATCGAGTCCGGCGACTGGAAAGACAGCGACGGCCTGACAACGGCTGACGATCTCGGCGAAATGATCAATCTCAGCGATGCCGACAAGCTCAACACCGCCGCCCTGCGTCTCGCCACGGCTGAGGAAGACGACATCAATATCGGTGAAGGCGACATCGACTATGCCAGCCTCAGCCGCGAACGCCGCTGGTCGATACAGACCGGTGCCTATCGCGATGCCTCGCTCGCCAGTACTGAAATGGTCAACACCAAGACCGTCATCGCTGGCGTCGCCGATATTCTCATCAACGAGATTTCAGAAACGACATCTGCCGGCAAGCCGATCTATCGCATCCGTTTCAACGGTATGACTGAGGACGAGGCCCAGAAGGCCTGCAAGGCGGTGATCAAGGAAGGTGGCGACTGTTTCACGCTGGTCAATCCGGCCATGTCAGGCACCTGATCGGGATTTCCTGCACAGCTGGCATTTTAAAACACATGAAAGGGCTGCTAGGCAGCCCTTTTTCTTTGTGCCATGCTTCCTTTGGGGAGTGGGGCAATGGACTACAGATATCGCGCTTTCATCAGCTACAGCCATGCCGACCACGGCTGGGCCGTGTGGCTGCACAAGGCGCTGGAGACCTACAAGGTTCCAAAGCAGGTCATCGGCCTGACGACACCCGTCGGCACGGTGCCGAAAAAGCTTGGCCGCGTCTATCGTGACGAGGCCGAGGAAGGGGCGGCATCGGAGCTGGGCCCACGGATCGAGGCAGCGCTGGAGACGTCCGATGCGCAGATCATCATCGCCTCCCCCAAATCGGCAAAATCACAATGGGTCGACAAGGAAATCCGCAAGTTCAAGTCGCTGGGTCGCGAGACGCGCATCTTCGTGCTCATCGTCGATGGCGAGCCCCACGCGAAGGACCCTGCGCAAGACTGCTTTCCCGATGCGCTGAAATGGAAGGTCGGACCGGACGGCAACCTTTCCGACGAACCTGCAGAACCGCTCGCCGTCGATGTGCGCAAGTTCGGCAAGCACGATGCTCTGGTGCGCATTGCAGCTGGCATTCTGGGGCTCGGTTATGATGACCTGAAACAGCGCGATCTGCAGCGCCAGCGTGCCGCCCAGCGGCAGGCGCAGGCGCTGTTTGCTGGCGCCCTGACCCTGTTCACCGGTGCCATTGTCGCCGGTGCGCTTTCTATCGGCCAGACGAAGATCGTCGCAGACCGGGAGTCGCTGTTGTTCGCAGATCGCGCCCGGCAATATGCCGAAGCCGGTGACGAGCGTCGCGCCCTGCTCTGGGCTGTCGGTGGCCTGCCAGATGACAGTGTGCTGATCAAACCGGATGATGGGCACGCCCGGGCGCAATTTGCCAGATCGTTCAACACGCACCTGACCCTGCCGACACAGGTCATGGCGGCAGATTTCTCCAGTGACGGGTCGCGCGTCGTGACGCTGAATGAACACTGGGAAAACTATGATAGCCCGGAAGAAAAACCGCCATTCTATGTCTGGGATACGGCAACGGGCGACTTGCTGTTCACTCTCGGAGAAGGCGTGTCAGGCCCGAATTACGGCAGCGACGCCCCGGCCTTCAGTGACGACGACACGATGATCTCGGGCTGGGATGGTGGCGCCTTGAAAATCTGGGATGCAACGAGCGGTGAGGAAATATCGAGGCTTGAAGAGCCGCTATACTCTCCGGTCATGATGCCGGACAATGAGCGCTTCCTGGCTCAAGACGACGATAGCCAACTCGTTCTCATCAATTTCAGGACTGGAGAGCGCACTGAACTGACTGGCCACGACGGCTATATCCTCTCCTTCGGCACGGACAGATCAGGCAGCACGATCTTCAGCGTCGCAGAAGACGGGAGGGCAATCATCCGTGAGGGAAGTACCGGCGATATAGAGACGGTCATCGAGGCCTCCTCCATCGAAAGCCTTCCTTCAGGCGATTATTTCAACGAAGCGATGATCTCTGCCGATGGCTCGACGCTGGTCACCAAGTTGGAGAGCACGGGTATTTTCATCTGGGACACCGAAACCGGCGGCTTCAAGGGAGAAGTATACGCGCCGTTCGGGGCCGTTTGGCCGATATCGATATCTGAACAGGGCGACCTGCTGCTCTATCGCGATGGCGTCGGCGTACACCAGCATTTCGTGAATTACGGTTACAGCAAACAGTTCGAGGGAGCCTACAGCACGGTACGCGATGCGCGCTTCCTGCCCGGCGAGCGCGAAGTACTGATTGTCGACACCTATGGCGATGCGGGCATCTGGTCTTCCAATAAGGACAACGAGGCATCCGTCGGCGAGTTCTTCGAGCTGGGCATGGTCAGGCCGGCTTTCAAAAATGATGTCGAGGTTCGGGAGGTGAGCTCGCTCATCGCCGACAGCTATGACGATACGGGGGGTATTTATTTCGACGATGAAATGCGCTTTGCGTTGGTCGCAAATTACGATCCACCGGCTGTGCTGTGGAAGATAGACAAGGATCGACCCGAAAAATTCTTCGATGGAGGCGACGTAACGGCCAAATCCATGGCTTGGCACCCCAATGGCCTGAGCCTTTTACTGCGGGGAAATTTCGGTGAAACCCTTATGGTCGATGCTGTTACCGGAGAGCCCCTGTGGATACTGCCCGCAATGGCGCAAAGCGAAATATTCAACGATACGATCCGTGCAGAGATCAGTAATGATGGCAAAAGTGTCATCCATCAGGATCAGTCAGGACGGCTTCTGGTTGTGGATGCAGAAACCGGAGAGACACGTCATGCGCTCGGCCATCCCAGCCCTGTGAAATTTGCATCGTTCGCTGCTGACGGTCTCACCCTCCATTCCTATCACGAGGATGGGCAGTTTATCTCCTGGAATGTCAGGTCTGGCGAAAAAGTTCTGAATTGGGCGACCGGCGACTATTGGGGTCGCATGCAACTGAGCCGGGACGGAAGTCACGTCATGCTTAGTGACTACACCGAAGCCACAGTTTACGATACCGCCAGTGGACAGGCCCTGTCGACGATCTCTCACCCCTACAAGGAAGAGAGCGGGAGGCTTACCAGCCTGGAAATCAGCCATGCAATTCTCAGCCCCGATGGCCGTCATGTGCTGACCAGTACGCGCGATTTCAGGGAAGCCTATCTGTGGAATGCCGATACCGGTGCACTGGTTCATCGCCTCGGCCCGATGGCCGGTGAGCCAAATGTATTGGCGTTCAGTGCCGATAACCGATACGCCGTCATCGGCGGGGACTTCAATGATCTGTCCGTACGCGTCTGGGACATACAGACCGGCAGACTGTTGAATACTTTCTCAGAGCTTGATGGCGAGATCATGAAGCTCTCCTCCAGCCCCGATGGACGACACTTGCTGGCTACCTCCTGGCAGGGCAAGGGCATGATGCGCGACATGGAGACCGGTCAGTTGATCGTGAAATTTCCAGGCCATGGCAAGCCTTATTCCGCGGCGGGGTTTGCGCCGGACGGTAGCCGGTTCGCCACGCTGGACCTTGAGGGCAATCTCCATATCTACGACGCCAGGCAAGACCTGACGGCCCTGTCCTCAAGCGAGATGCGCAAAATGGGATGTGCCCAGATCGAACAGCAGGGTGTCGATCAGTTCGATATTTCATCCCCTATCCTGGAAGGCATGGGTGCCGGCAGACAGCCTCTCACCAATCCCTGCGACAGACGCGGCATGCTGAGCACTGACTGGTGGGGCCCGACGATGCAGAACTGGTGGAACACGCTTTTCTCACCCTCGGGAGAGACCGAAACCGTTGCAAGGGCGGAAGATTTCCTGCTTTTCGATGCGACCGTACCGATGGAAAACGAAGGCACAGAATAAATATCAGACCACGAACCGGGCGCGGGCATTGGTATAGAGGAAGTCGACCATCTCGAGGAACGCCGTCTCCTCTAGGTGGATGGCAGCTTTCAGCCGTTCGCCCACATCACTTGACGTGGTGAAGGTCTTCTCAACGGCCTCGACCCGGCGCTGGTAATCGACGGTGCGCTGGATTTCACGCTCAGGCTGCAGGCCCTCTTCCACCGCCTTGATGCAGACGGAAAACAGCAGCGAGAGGACGGCCAGCACGCCTGCGGCGATCGGGAACAACCCGGTGATCCCGACGAGGATAAAGATCAGGGCGGCGGCGTTGCAGGCAAGGCCTATGACGATCGTGCTGGAGGACAGGAATTTCAGCCGCCTTGCCTGAACCCGTGGATGGACCCAGAACTTGCCCTCTTCCTCAAGCTTGTAGCGGTTATATTGCAGCTGCCCCAGCACGCGCAGGCGGTAGTAGGCATCGAGCAATTGCTCAACTGCCGGGCTACTCTGTACCGTGCTGACTTCACCGATGTTCTTTTTCCAGGACGGTTCAAGCCAGACCGGCGGGCCGGGCATATCGTCATTGATGAGTACATCATAAGGCGTTGCAGGATTGATGGCGATGTAAGATGAATATTCCGCGTCGATCTGGTCGATAAAACTCGTCTGCAGGCGACCATAGGCGATCTCGCGCTGTCGCAGCCAAGTGGCCCTTCCCTCTTCATTCCCCGCTGCATCAGCTAAATCAGAGGCATGAGCGATCATGTACTGATAGTTCCACTGGCGCAGGCGCTCCGTTACCAGACGATTCTGTAGCCAGGCCCGCTTTGCCTTGCCGGTCAGTACGCCGACATTGCCGAGAAAGATCGCCGCGGTACCGGCAAACAGGCCAATGACGGCCATCACCGTCAGTATGACGCCGGAAAGACCAAGGACAGCATCGGACAGGCAGAAGGCCGGTTCCGTCAGGGCGATGACGAATGAGAAAAACGTCATGCCGATGACGAACAGGCCGAGAGCCCTTACCCGCGTCTTCAGCGCCTTGCCCGCCGCATCGAACCGCCTGAAGTCGATCTGCAATTGCTCGTTATGGAGGGCAAAGAACAGGTCCGGATATTCCAGCGCCGCCTGATGGCGCTGTTTCTCGTCGATCAGCAATTCATCGTTGAACCGGAACTGAATGACGGCCTCTCCCCCTGCCCGTCACGAAGAATGACCGGTTTTCAGCATTATTGGCAAGCGAGAAACTGGAGCGGGTAGCGGGAATCGAACCCGCATATTCAGCTTGGAAGGCTGCTGCTCTACCATTGAGCTATACCCGCCTTCGCTGCGCTTCGGCGGGGCAAGCCCGCGCTGTCACAGCGAGCACCTTGGATACGAAGGTGTGGCGGCGATTGCAAGGGGGATTTGGGTGTGGGGGCTTGGAGCAAACGATATTTGGAGAGCCAGTCCGTAGGGCCCCTGCCGAGGCATCCAAAATCTAGATTTGATCCACTGGATCAAATCTTTTGCCTTCAGCAAACCGATTTTGAATGGTGGAGGGGGCTGGATTCGAACCAGCGTACGCTATGCGGGCAGATTTACAGTCTGCTGCCTTTAACCACTCGGCCACCCCTCCACAGGGCTCACGAGATTACCGTGTGCGGTAAAGAGCAGGCGTTATAGAAACGACTCGGGGACCTTGCAACACCTAAGCTGCCCTACCGGAATGTTTTTTCGTGCTTTTCCTGCCCATTGCACTCCTGTATGGCGTCGCCATGAACAATAAACGCCCCTCTTCCCGCAAGCCATCCTCCAAACACAGCCAGAGCGGCGGTAAACCGCGTCCAAAGAAAGGCCCGCCGCATCGCCATGAGCGCGAGCTGGACGAGGATCGCCCGGTCTGGCTCTATGGCCGCCATGCCGTTGCCGCCGCCCTGAAAAACCCCGAGCGCAAGATCCACCGGCTGGTCGCGACCCTGAATGCGGCCCAGTGGCTGAAAGATCAGGGTATCGAGGCAACACCCGATGACCTGAAGCCTGACGCCATTGACGGCATGCTGCCGCCCGGCTCGGTCCATCAGGGCCTTGCCGCCTATATGGACGAACTGCCCCGCGCGCGGCTGAAAGAGACCTGCCAGCCGGTCGAGGGTGAAAAACGTCCGGTAATCGTGCTCGACCAGGTGACGGATGTGCACAATATCGGCGCGATCTTCCGCACTGCCGCGGCCTTCAACGCCCGGGCAATCATCGTGCAGGAGCGACGCACGCCCCCGCTTTCCGGGGCGCTTGCCAAGGCCGCCGCTGGTGCCGTGGACATCGTGCCCTGTGTTCAGGCCGTCAATATCGCGCGCTCGCTGGAGGCGCTGAAAGAGATGGGATACTTCTGTGCCGGCCTCGCCGGGGAAGCGGACACGCTGGTCGCCGACATGCCAAAGGACAAGCCCGTCGCTCTCGTTATGGGGGCCGAGGGGGCGGGCCTTCGCGAGCTGGTCGGCCAGACTTGTGACATGCTCGTGCGCATTCCGATCGCGGCGGAGATGGAAAGCCTGAACGTATCGAACGCCGCCGCCATCGCGTTGTACGAAACAGGCCGATAAAAAAAGCCCGCCTCAGCGAGGCGGGCAGTTTTGAGGGTATCCAAGTAGGGTAGTCAGGGTAGGATCAGCTGACCGAAGTCTGGAAGCGCGCGATATTCAGCGTGTAGACCTCAAGTTCAGGACCGCTCAGACGGCCATCTTCGTTGAAGTCGACTTCGGCAAAATCATTCAGCTTTGCAGCAATCCACTCGCGACGATCCATCGCGCTGTCGGAGCCGGCAAAGGCATAGAATTCATTGCGGGCGATCGCATCGATCGTTGTCTGCTCATAAGAGGCCAGACGACCCGTCGCTTCATTTGGAAGCGTGATGTGGAAGGTCTGACGGCCGTCGATTGCGACCACGCCGTTGAAACGGGACAGGGATGCATTCACCACAGCCTGGGAAGCGTATTCGTCAATCGAGATCAGGCCGTCGCCATTCACGTCGATCTTGTCGAACATGTTGTCGGCGTTCAGGCGAGCATCTTCGAGAACGATTTCGGTGCTTTCAGCGCCGAACTGACTCGGCACAACATAAGTGCTGGCGAAGCTTGCGGCACCGAATCCGGTTGCGGCGATGCCCAGTAATACAGCAGTTGTACGTTTCATGACCTTTACTCCTTGTTCCCATAAATAACGGTCTGATGCCGATATTTGTTCCCCGCATCGTCTTTTTCGCGACGTGATACAGGTCTTTTCAGGGCAAATGTGGCTTCTTTTTGCACATGTGGGAAAGAAAGAGGCAGCCTGAAAGGCTGCCTCACGAAACTGTGTATCCCAGTGTTCATGCGGGGTTCAGCCCGCAAGCATCTGATTTAGCCGACGATTTCGTCGTCAGAGAAGAAAAAGGCGATCTCGTCTTTCGCCGTATCCGGGCCATCGGAGCCGTGAACCGAGTTTTCGCCGATGGATTCAGCGAATTCAGCACGGATCGTGCCCTCTGCGGCGTCAGCCGGGTTGGTGGCGCCCATGATTTCGCGGTTGCGGGCAACGGCATTCTCGCCTTCCAGAACCTGGACGACAACCGGGCCGGACATCATGAATTCAACCAGTTCGCCGAAGAACGGACGCTCTTTATGGACAGCGTAGAAGCCTTCTGCCTGTTCCTGGCTCATATGGATGCGCTTGGATGCAACGACGCGCAGGCCGCCCTCTTCCAGCTTGGAAATGATCTTGCCGGTGATGTTGCGGCGCGTTGCGTCCGGCTTGATGATCGAAAAAGTGCGCTCGAGGCCCATGGTTCGGTATCCTTGTACAGTGGAAAGAAATTGGTGTCGCGGGCCTATAGCAATGGGGAAGCGGCCTAGCAAGTCCTGCCGGACCACTCTATATAAACTGATACAGACAGAGGGCGTCAAAACAGGAATGAGAGAAACATGAGCGATTTATCCGCTTCCCAAGGCTCTTCCCGCGATGACTCCGTCCAGATGCCCATCGTCATTTATGTGCTTTATCTGGTCGGGTTTTTCACGATCATCACGCCTGTGGTGGGCCTGATCCTCGCCTATGTCAGCAAATCACGTCCCACGACCTGGCTCGACAGCCATTATGACAATGCCATCCACGTCTTCTGGAAAGGCATTCTCTACATGATCCTGTCTGTGGTGATCATCTGCCTGTCTATTCCCTTTTTCGTTCAGGAACAGATCCTGCCCGGCGTTCTGGTTGCGCTTATCGGTGCCCTCGCCTCACTGGGCCAGCTCGTCTGGTATATCGTGCGCTGCGTAAAGGGCATCATGATTGCCTCCGACAGGCGGGCCTATCCGGACCCGGAAAGCTGGGGTTTCTGACCCACGCCTCATTCGCTGCGAAAGGGATTTATTCCGCTCGCGCTAGCGGCTATGACCCTCGCCCATGATGCTGCATATCAACGACCTGACCTATCGCATTGAAGGGCGCGTGCTGTTCGACCAAGCAACGGCGGCGATCTCCGATGGCTGGAAGGTCGGGTTCGTCGGGCGCAATGGCACCGGCAAGTCGACCATGCTGAAGCTGATCCGCGAAGAGATCTCGCCAGATGACGGCTCGCTCTCCCTGCGCAAGGGTCGGCGCATCGGTTCGGTCGCGCAGGAAGCGCCGGCGACGAAGGATTCGCTGCTGGACACAGTGCTGATCGCCGATGCCGAGCGCACCGCCCTGCTCGCAGAAGCAGAAACCGCGACCGACCCGATCCGCATTGCCGAAATCCAGACACGCCTCGCCGATATCGATGCCCATTCAGCCGAAGCGCGCGCGGCGATCATCCTGTCGGGCCTCGGTTTCGATCACAATGCGCATGCCCGTCCGTGCTCTGACTTTTCGGGCGGCTGGCGCATGCGGGTCGCCCTTGCTGCCGTCCTGTTCTCAGCCCCCGACCTCTTGCTGCTCGATGAGCCGACCAACTATCTCGACATGGAAGGTGCGCTGTGGCTGGAGAGCTATATCCGCCGCTATCCGTATACGGCGCTCATCGTCAGCCACGACCGCGGCCTCTTGAACAGCGCGGTCACGCATATCCTTGCGCTGGATCAGGGCAAGCTGTCCGTCCATAACGGCAATTACGACACCTATGAGCGCCGCAAGGCGGAACAGCGGGCAGTGGCAATGGCGCAGGCGACCAAGCAGGAAGCTGCCCGCCGCCACATGCAGGCCTTCGTCGACCGGTTCAAGGCGAAAGCTTCGAAAGCCAAGCAGGCGCAGTCACGCGTCAAGATGCTGGAAAAGATGCAGGAAATCTCGATCCCGATCGAGGAGCGCACGATCCCGTTCCACTTTCCAGATCCCAAACCGCCCATGGCGCCGCCAATCATCCGCGTGGTCGAGGCCGACCTTGGTTATACGGAGGGCCAGCCGGTGTTGCGCGACGTGAACCTGCGCATCGACCAGGACGACCGGATCGCAATCCTCGGCGCCAACGGCCAGGGCAAGTCGACGCTGGTCAAGGCAATCTCGGGCCGCTTGCCCGCCCTTGCCGGCAATATCTACAAGTCGAAGAAGCTGCGCATCGCCTATTTCGCCCAGCACCAGATCGACGAGTTGAAGCCGAAGCAATCGCCCTATGACCATGTCCGCGCGCTGATGCCGGACGGCACGGAAGCGGAAGTGCGCGCCCGCACGGCGCAGATCGGGTTCGGGCCGGACAAGGCCGATGTGCTCGCCGAGAAACTGTCGGGCGGTGAAAAAGCGCGGCTCCTGTTCGGGCTCATTACCTTCGAGGGCCCCCACCTGATGATCCTCGACGAGCCGACCAACCACCTCGACATCGACTCGCGCGAGGCGCTGATGCTGGCGCTGAACGAGTATCAGGGTGCGGTCATACTAATCACCCACGATGCACACCTCGCAGAGGCGGTCGCCGACCGGCTGTGGCTGATCAAGGATGGCAAGGCCGCACGGTTCGAGGGCGACCTGTCGGATTATCGCGACCTGATCCTCGAGGCCAACCGCACCGAGAAATCAGAAAAGAAACCGGCAGATACCAGGCCGGTGATCAACAAGGCCGACCAGCGCAAGGCCGCCGCCGATATGCGCAAGGCCCTCAGCCCACTTAAGAAGAAATGCGAAGAGCTGGAAAAGCTGATGGACCGGCTGCAGGGTGACATCGCGAAGCTGGACGAGGCCCTGGCGGCGCCAGGCCTGTTCGAAACGGATATCGACAAGGCCACACAACTCTCCAAAGATCGCGCCCGCGCGGTCGAGGCGCTGGGACAGGCCGAGGAAGACTGGCTCACCGCCAGCGAAATCTACGAAAACGCCAAGGCCGAAGCCGAGCAGGCCCTGCCCGGCTGATGACGGCTTCATCCTCCCGCAGAGTTACCTCAAACCAGTCTGGTATTCACGACGACCTGCAAGCGCGGGTTCTACGATATCGGGATACGGATTTTCGCAAGCCGCCAGCCATCCATTCCCGCAAGGCATTCGACACGCTGAACGCAATAAGGGCCGCGCATCGGGGTATACCCGTCATTCTTGATTCCGGCTGCGGCACGGGCGACAGCACGAGGGCGCTGGCAGAGCGTTATCCGGACCACCTTGTCATCGGCATCGATCGGTCTTTCGCCCGGCTGACGCGGGAGCGCGAGCCGCTACCCGCCAATGCGAAGCTGGTGAGGGGTAACCTCATGGATATCTATCCCATGATGGCCGGAGACAGCTGGCAGCTGGCCCGGCACTACCTGCTTTATCCCAACCCATACCCAAAGGCTGCGCATCTGACCCGGCGATGGCATGCCTCACCGGTGTTTCCTTCAATCCTGGCGCTTGGCGGCATGATTGAGTTGAGAACAAACTGGCGGATATATGCGGAAGAATTTGCCCATGCCCTGACGGTCTATAACTGCGAAGCGAGTCTGGAAGAGGTACTCGCAGTCAGCAATCCGTTAACACCCTTTGAGAGAAAGTATCACGCCAGCGGCCACCGGCTGTGGCGCGTCGTGGCTCGCAACCCCTGATCTGTGACTTTCATTGAATTACTTTAAAATACTGCATTTCATGGCAGCCATTAACCAATTTCCCATCAATTTCCCCGATTATCAGGACAATGAGAAAAAGCACGATTGTGCGGGGGATCTTGATGAGCCAGACCGAAAATACAAAATACACAACGCAGGTCGCGACGGATGACGATTATTCGCACAGCGTCCAGGTCGCCAGCGAGGTGTTCGACCTTGTCGCCCGTTACATGACACCGCCAAAGCCGAAGACGTATGAACTCTGGTATTCCTACGCCTCCCGCGACAACGAGGCCCTGCGCGAGGATGTCGAGGACATCCTGCGCAAGAGCGGTACGCTGAGCGAATACGATATCGACCAGATCCTGTCGGAATATCGCGACAACGAGAAAAGGATCGTCCAGGCGCAGGATGCCATCGGCAAGCACTTCGACAAGGAGTTGTCGAACATCCTCCACATGATGGAGACCAGCGCGGACCGGAGCCAGGATTATTCAGACAGCCTCGGCGAGGCGAACGAGATCCTGCCCGGCCTGTCCGATCCGGCAAAAATCCGCGATCTCGTGCAAAAACTGATCCTGCGCAACAAGGAAATGCAGGTCCAGACCGAAGCGCTGAGCGAAAACCTCAACCGCTCGAAAGACCACATCCAGTCGCTGCGCGACGACCTTGCCGACCTGCGCGCCCGCAGCCTGAAAGACCCGCTGACCCAGGTCGGCAATCGCGGTTTCTTTGACGCGACGCTGGCCCATGAGATCGCCTCGGCCAAGGCCGCCGGCCATGACCTCTGCCTCGTGATGACCGATATCGACCATTTCAAGAAGGTCAACGACGTGCACGGACATGTCATCGGCGACTGGATCCTGAAGGATTTCGCCGCAATGATCTCGTCCTCCATCAAGGGGCGGGACTCCGTCGCCCGCTATGGCGGCGAGGAGTTCGGTATCGTCCTGCCGATGACCGATGTGCGCGGCGCAAAAGCCCTGATCGAGAGCATCCGACGTCAGTTCGAAGGCAAGGAACGGATACTGAAAACGACCGGCAAGCCTATGGAAGCGGTTACGGCTTCCTTCGGTATCGCCAGCCTCAGCGAGAGCGACGATGCGCTCAGCCTGCTCAGCCGCGCCGACGAGAAGCTGTATGAGGCCAAGCGCGGCGGCCGCAACAGGACCGTCACCGACGAGCTGTCTCACTCAGCCTGACAGCGATGCCTGACAATTGTATCCAGAGCCCCGCACGAGCGGGGCTTTTTCTGTTCATAGTCCCTATATGACCGATAGCAGCCAGATAGCAGCTAGGAGAGGCACGCCATGGCAGGCAATATCGTCAAGCACACTTTCACCGGCGCATCGGGCGCGCAGCTCTCTGCCCGTCTGGACATGCCCGCTGGCAGGGTCGAGGCCTATGCGCTGTTTGCCCATTGCTTCACCTGCTCAAAGGACCTGACGGCCTCGCGCAAGATTGCCGAATCGCTGACGGCTTCGGGGATTGCCGTCCTGCGGTTCGATTTCACCGGGCTGGGCAGTTCGGAGGGTGATTTCGCCTCCACCAATTTCTCCCTGAACCTCGCCGACCTGAAGAGCGCGGCTGATTACCTGCGTGAGCATTATGAAGCACCAAGCCTGCTCGTGGGACATTCTCTGGGCGGGGCCGCCGTCATCGCCGTCGCGGCGGAGATACCGGAGGTAAAGGCTGTCGCCACAATCGCTGCCCCCGCCGACGCTACCCATGTGACGGAGAATTTTGCCGGCAAGCTCACCGAGATTCGAGAGAAAGGCGAGGCGCAGGTGAGCCTTGGCGAGCGGCCGTTCACGATCAGGAAGCAATTTCTCGATGACCTCGACCGGCATGATGTCGAAAAGAGCGCCGCGTCCCTCGACCGCGCCCTGCTCATCCTGCACTCGCCGATCGATGCGACCGTTGGCGTCGACAATGCACGGCGCCTGTTCGAGGCGGCACGCCACCCGAAAAGCTTCTGCTCACTCGACCAGGCCGATCATCTGCTGTCGGACAAGCGCGATGCCGCCTATGCCGCGACTGTCATCTCGGCCTGGGCGACCCGCTATATCGGTACCCGCGACCCGATGCCGGAAGAACAGGAAGAAGATGGCTTCGTCGAGCTGACCGAAACCGGCCATGGCAAGTTCCAGAACGCGGTCAAGGTCGGCCCCCACGGCATGCTGGCAGACGAGCCAACCAGTGTCGGCGGCCTCGGCACGGGCCCGACGCCTTACGAGTATCTCTCCATCGCGCTCGGTGCCTGCACCAACATGACGCTGCGCATGTATGCCGACCACAAGGATATACCGCTGGAGAAAGTCTCGATCCGCGTACGCCACGACCGCAAGCATATCGATGACTGCGAGCACTGCACCGAGGACGACCGTGCCATGGGCACCCATATCGACCATTTCGAAAGGGAGCTGACCTTCACCGGCGACCTCGACGAGGCGACCCGCAAACGCCTGCTGGAAATTGCCGACAAATGTCCTGTTCACAGAACCCTTGAAAAAGGAGCGAAAGTGCTCACAAAGGAGGTTCGTGAAGCATAAAGCGCCAAACCCCGAAAACGGGCAGGAGAAGGACAGGACATGAGCAAGGCACCGCAGGACTGCAAGGACATGGATGAAGTACGCATTGAGATCGACCGCCTGGACGCGGCAATCGTCGATCTGATGGCCGAGCGCTGGGGCTATGTCGACCGTGCCTGGCAGCTCAAATCCAAGCCCGAGGAAGCAACTGTACCCTGGCGTATCCAGCAGGTGATCGATCGTGTTAAGCAAAGGGCCGATGAAAAAGGCCTGCCCCCGTCGCTGGTGGAAGCCCTGTGGCGCCAGCTGATCGGCTGGGGCATTCAGTATGAAGAAGAAAAACTGCGCAATCCATGAATGACACGCCTGCCCCCAATACCAAAAAGCCGGACAATCAGAAACTCGAAATAGGCGACGACCTGCCAGACTTCATCCTGCCGATGATGGAGGCGTCGCGCCAGTTCATCCAGAACGAGCACAATCTGTTTGCCCGGCTGAAGACGTTTCGGCCGACAAGGATCATGCGCGGTCAGGCCGATTTCAGCATCACCGTGCCGGCGGACTTTTCGGAAGGCGCCTCTGCCTCAGGAGAACGGGTCATTCATGGCGGCATCTTCACCATCCTGCTCGATACGATCCTTGCCTATACGGTTTGGACGCGCCTCGACCAGTTCATGCCGATCGCGACGATCAATCTGAAAACGGACTATCTGGGCCATGCGGAACCGGAACAGGCGATCAAGGTGATGGCCCATTGCGAGGGCATCGCCGACGATGTCGCCTTCTGCTCCGGCAAGGCAGTTTGCGCCGAAACAGGCGATGTAATTGCGCTCGCCGAAGGCACGTTCATGGTCGGCACCAAGGGGCGGTCCTCCGCCTCGCGGCTGTGAGGGAGGCGACGATGGCAAACGGCGTTCCCGAGTTGAGCCCCGATGCGCTGGAGCGCATTCAGAATGATATTGCCAGCTCCGGCATGAGCCAGTGGCTCAATATCTCTGCGAGAACCGAGGGCGATGCCCTCACCTATCGCCTCGGCTTTGCCGAAGGGCATATCGGCAATCCGATCATCCGCGCCCTGCACGGCGGCGTCATCTCCTCCTTCCTGGAAAGCTGCGCGCGGCTGGAACTCATCGCCCGCCTCTCGCCGTCTGTGCGCCTGCGCACGACCAGCGTCCACACCAGCTATTTTCGTTCCTCAAAGGCAGAAGACATGCTGGCGCGGATATCCCTGCAGCGTGTCGGGCGCCGTTTTGCCTTTATCGAGGCAACCGGCTGGCAAGGCGAAGAGGACAATATCGTCGCCCGATCTGCCATCGGCATCCGCGTGATGCGAACCGACGAAGACTGACCCCGGCGGCGCGCTACGGACGGTCCATCCATTGACTTTTTGGCTCATAAGCCAGCAGGTCGAGCCGGTTGTTCATCGTCACGATGCGAAAATGCGTCGGCTCTGATGGTACGGTTTTACACCAGGATGACCCCCGAACCTCCACAAACGGATAGGGCCGGTCCTGCCCTTCATGTACCGGCATCGCCTCGTCATCCGTTTCCCATGCCGCGGGATGAGCGCCCTGCTCTACCGTGCTGAAGGCCAGCGCCTCGATGAAGTCGAATGTCAGGCGCAAGTAGTGGTCATCAGCGACAACTTCCCCGGCGCCCTGCAGGGTCCCGTGTATCGGATTGTCAGCGGCAAGGTCATCGAGATCAGGCTTTTCCAGATAGACCGCGCGCGGCAGGAGGTCGATCACCAAGGCGTCGGCCATATAGTGTAGACGCATCGTCACCAGGGGTCGCTTGATTACGCCATGCTGCGTGACCGGTACCAGTGTTTCCATATTCTACCCCCTGCTTTCGATCAGTATGCGCTCTTGAAACCGGTCAACCCCTATCCCTGCTTCTCCCACCGGCCGTTCTCGCTCTGACGCCAATAGGTCGCGTCATGCCCGGCGCCTTTGACCTTTTTCCAAAAGACCCGCGCCGCTGCAACGGCATCCTCATCGCTGCCATCAAAGATCCTGATGCAGCGTGTCAGATTTTCTATCTGGTCCGGTTCGGTTTCCGCTCCCTCAACGAGAAACAGGATATCGCGCTCCCCGCCGGTTGATTCGGTCTCCGTAATGAAAATCGGGTGGTCAGTACCGTCACCATCGGCGCCATGGGGCAGGAAACTTTCGTCCGTATAGGTCCAGAGAAAATTATTTATCGTGTCCGCCATGTCACGGGTACTTGTGGCAACGAGGACACGCCAGCCACGTTCGAGCGATTTCTCGAGCAGATCCGGCAGAATATGCTCAAGCCGCGCCCTCTCCAGATGATAAAAAAGCACTTCTGTCATTCTGGTAATGATCCCCATGCGGAATTAATATTTATCACGGATGCGAGAGGATGATTTTGCCCCTTTAAAACCACAATTCGCCCCCCACTTATCGCTTCGCTGCAGGCCACGAGGGTCGTGACCTGGCGAGACCGGACGCCATGCGGGCGACGCTATTGACGCCGGCCTTCAACACGAAATCATAATGAGGAGGGACAATAAATGTCTCTGAAAAAAATCGCACTTTCTACTTCCGTTCTGGCTGCCATCGCATTTGGCGGCTCCGCTCTTGCACAGGATAGCGGCTATTACATTCAAGGTCACGGTGGCGCGAACTTCATCGTTCAGGACGATGCCGAACTGATGATCGATGGTCTCGGTGATTTCTCCGGCAGCTACGACGCCGACACCGGCTATGTCCTCGGTGGCGCGCTCGGTAAACATTTCGGCAACGGCTTCCGCAGCGATATCGAACTGACCTATCGCTCCAACTCGATTGGTGACTTCGAAGCTGAAGGACAGACGTTCGAAGCCGATGGCGACCTTTCCTCGCTCGGTGTTTTCCTGAACGGCTATTATGACTTCGCCGTCGAGAACAGTGCTTTCGTTCCTTACATCGGCGCTGGCCTCGGCTATGTGAATGTCGATGCTGAAGACGAAAACGAAGGTGTCTTCGGTTACCAGTTCAAGGGCGGCGTTGCCCGTCCGGTTGGCGCGAGCGGCGGCCTGGTCGGCCTTGAAGCCAGCTATCTGGGCACCAGCGATGTCGAATTCGACGTCGACGGCGATACGCTCGAAGTCGACTACGGCAATACGAGCCTGCAGTTCTTCTACCGTCACGCCCTGTAATCTACCCCCCCACCCGCCTACAGGCGTGATGAAGAAAGGCCCGGGATTTTATCCCGGGCCTTTTTTATTCCTTATGCCTCGTAATTGGCGCGGATGAATTCATCCAGCAACCGCACGCCATAGCCTGTGCCGCCTTTTGGTACTATCGGCGTCTCCTTCTCAGTCCACGCCATACCGGCGATGTCGAGGTGGGCCCACGGCACGCTGTCATCGACGAACTGCTTCAGGAACGCTGCTGCCGTCGACGAACCGCCCTCGCGCCCGCCGATATTCTTCATGTCGGCGATAGGCGACTTGATCATCTCCTCATGGGCCTTGTCGACCGGCATGCGCCAGACCCGGTCACCGGTCACCTTGCCGGCGGCATCGAGCTTGGCGACCATGTCGTCATGGCGCGAGAAGACGCCCGCATATTCATGGGCAAGCGAGATGATGATCGCCCCCGTCAGGGTGGCGAGGTCGATGATTGCAGACGGCTTGAACTTCTGCTGGGCATAGGTCAGCGCGTCGGCGAGGACGAGGCGACCCTCGGCATCAGTATTCAACACCTCGATCGTCTTGCCGGACATGGAAGTCAGTACATCGCCCGGGCGGATTGCATTGCCGTCAGGCATGTTTTCGACGAGACCGAGAATACCGATGACATTGGCCTTGGCCTTGCGCCCGGCGAGCGCCGCCATGGCCCCTGTCACCGCACCGGCACCACCCATATCCCATTTCATGTCGCCCATGCCCGGTCCCGGCTTCAGCGAGATGCCGCCAGTATCGAAGCACACGCCCTTGCCGACGAAGCAGACCGGTGCCTGTGATTTCGGGCCGCCCATCCATTTCATGATGGCGAGCTTGCTCTCTTTGACCGAGCCCTGTCCGACACCGAGCAGCGAGCCCATGCCGAGCTTCTTCATCTGCGCTTCGCCGAGCACTTCGACCTTCACGCCAAGGCTTTCCAGTTCCTTGCAGCGCTGGGCGAAGCTCTCGGGGTAGAGAATGTTGGCCGGCTCTGAAACAAGATCACGAGTGAGGAAGATGCCGTCCGCGATTTTCTCCAGATCGGCAAAGGCGGATTTCACTGCAGCGGATTTGGCACTGTGGAAGGCAATCTTCGTCAGGGCCGGCAATTCGGATTTTTCCGCCGTGGTGCGGTATTTGTCGAAGGAATAGCTGCGCAGGCGCGCACCGAAAGCGACGCGGGCGGCAAGGCCGGCATCATCATCGGCGAACCCGTCGAGGGCAAAGACCAGTGCCTTTTCGCCGTCGCGCAGATATTTAGCAACTACACGGCCACCGAGGGCCTCAGCGGCAAGCAGGTCCAGTTCACCGCGCTTGCCGGCACCGATGAGGCAGACCGCGGAATTGTCGAGACCTTTCGGGCTCGGGATCTCCAGCAATTGCCCGGCCTTGCCTGAAAAATCCCGCGCTTTCGTCGCGCGGGTCAGCGCGCCATCCGTCTTGCCGTCCAGATCGGTAAAAACTGCTGGCGGCTTGCCGTCGGCAAAGACTGGCACGACAATGATGCCGGCTTTCGGCAGGGCGGCCTTTGAGAAAGTGATGTTCATTGAATACTCCCTTTTGAGTGGTGCGTGTAACACGGGGAAATGGTCGGATGAGATTGATATGTCTCAATTTTTCGTAAGGTACAATTTCCTGTAAGGTATGATGTGGCTTTCTTTGCCTTCAAGATCAAATATGCTAGCGAACAGGAGGGGATAGGCGTTATGTGCGTCATCTGTCCGCATAACGGCTCTTAAGGAACACTCGTGTCACAACTCGACCGATATCTCTTTTCGCAGAGTATCAAGCCATTGATGCTGATCACCCTGTGCGTGACCGCGATCGTGTGGCTGACACAGATCCTGCAACGCGTCGACCTGATGGTCGAGGATGGCGGCACGCTTAGCGCCTTTCTCAAGGTAACGGTTCTGATCATCCCCAACCTGCTTGCGGTGATCACGCCCTTCACCCTTTTCGCGGCAGCGCTCTTCATTCTCAACCGGCTGAAGGGCGACAGCGAGATGGCGGTGATGTCGGCTTCCGGCGCGAGTACCTTTCGCGTCGCCCGCCCCCTCCTCGCCCTCGCCGCTCTCGGCACGGCGTTCAGCTTCTACCTCAATCTCGACCTGATGCCGCGCAGCTATCGTGTGCTGAAGGATACGGTCCAGAGCGTTCGCAGCGACATAGCCAAATCCCTGATCCGCGCCGGTGAATTCACCACCGTCGTCGATGGCCTGATGGTCTATGCGGAGGAAGTGCGCCCCGGCGGGCAATATCTCGGCATGCTGATCTATGACGAGCGCAACCCGAATCGCCCGACCACCTATATGGCTGAGGCTGGCCTGTACCGGAACACCGTTTTCGGGCCGCGCCTGCATCTGGCACGCGGCAATTTCCAGACGCCCGACAACAGCGGCAAGGTCAATGTCACCGGCTTCACGGAAACCGCCGTCGACCTGACCCAGTATCAGCAGTCCGGCGGGCCCGGCTATCGTGAGCCCACGGAGCGATACATTTCCGAACTGCTATATCCGGACATGAGCGTTCCCTACGACATCCAGGAGGAAGGCGTCCTGAAGGCCGAAGGGCATGCAAGGCTGTCCAGCCCGTTCTATAATATCCTCTTCGTGCTCATCGCCATGCTGGCGCTGATCAAGGGCCCGTTCAACCGGAACGGCTATTCGCGGCGCATCCTCTATGCGTCTGGCATTGCCATTTTCCTACGTGTCATCGGGTTCA
This sequence comes from Aquisalinus luteolus, assembly GCF_009712425.2. Taxonomy (GTDB): domain Bacteria; phylum Pseudomonadota; class Alphaproteobacteria; order Caulobacterales; family Parvularculaceae; genus Aquisalinus; species Aquisalinus luteolus. The sequence continues at coordinate 1,246,004 of NZ_VCJR02000001.1, read as the reverse complement.
CTCTCGAGAACGCGGCCGCAAGCGCACCGGTCATGAATATCGTACAATATGTGCTGCCGATCGGCGGCAGCATCATCTGCCTGGCGATTCTTGTCGGCCTGCCCCGTTTCGGTCTGCGCACCTCGAAGCGCAACCTGACCAACAGGATCTACCTGAGGAGAGCGAACTGATGCCCAGATTTACGCTCTACCGCTATCTCAGCCTGCGCACGCTGACCGGTGTTCTCGGCCTGCTGATCATCCTCGCCTCCATGACCATCCTGATAGACATGATCGAGAGCCTGCGTGAGGTCGAGAGAATCCAGAATGCCGGCATCGGCTTTGCCGCCCAGCTGACCCTGTTGCGTGCGCCGAAACTGGTGCTGACGACCATGCCCTTCATTTTCCTGTTCGGATCGATGTGGGCTTTCTACCAGCTCAACAAGCGCTCTGAAGTCGCGGTGATGCGCTCCGCAGGCCTTTCCATCTGGGGCATTATCCTGCCATCGGCGATCCTGGCGATCGTGACCGGCATCGCCGTGCTGACCTTTGCCGACCCTGCTGCATCGCGCATGTCCAGCCAGGCAGAAACGATCAAGAACGAGATTCGCGGCAAGAGCGCGAACCTGATCCGTGAACTGAATGGCGGCATCTGGTTGCGCCAGCGCAATGATGACCAGACGCTGATCCTGCATGCGTCCAGCTATGATGCAGACAACAATTTGCTGCGCGATGTCGTTCTGTGGAAGCAGACCCTCGAGGGGGTCTTCCTTGAGCGCTGGGATGCAGAAACAGCCGAAATCCAGGACAAGCGTTACGTTCTGAACGATGCGCGCCTGCGCACCCTCGAGGGGCAGGACCGGCAGGTGCGCGAGACCCAGATCGTCGAATCGCAGTTCTCGATCGACGACCTGCGAGAAGACATCGCCAAGCCCGAGACCATGTCCATCTGGGCGCTGCCGCGGTTTATCGAGCTCGCCCGCGATGCCGGCCTGCCGACGGTGAAATACGAATTGCGCTATCATGACCTGCTGGCGCTGCCGATAAAGCTGCTGGCGATGGTGCTCATCGCCGCGTCTTTTTCCATGAAGCCGGTTCGCTCCGGAGGCACGGTCAGGCTCGTTCTGTGGGGCATTGCGGCGGGCTTCCTGCTATTCATCTCCGCCGAGATTTCCAATGCTACAGCCGAAGCGCGGCTGGTTCCGGTTGTTCTCGCCGCCTGGGCACCCGTTTTCATAGCAGGGCTGCTGGCGCTGACTTTCCTGTTCAACACGGAAGACGGCTGATACCGCGTAATAAATTGGACTGTTGCTGCGATGCATTATAAGTTTGGGGCTAAGAGTATGGCTTTTTCTACAGGCCTTGTGAAAGGGCGCAGAGGGGGATCACTGTTGCAGATTTCACGTAAAGCGTTACTGGCGGGACTGGCTGGTGGCATGGCCATCACGGCGGTTTCCCATGCCCAGCTTGCCCCCTCCGGGGAAGAGGAACGTGTCGTGTTCGAGGCGGACATCGTCACGCGCCAGAGCACGGACAGCCCCGTCATCGCCGAGGGTAACGTAAAGGCCTATTACGGCGAGCGCTTCATCACCTCTGATCGTATCGTCTATGACCCGGCGACGGATATCGTCACGGCCATTGGCAACGTCGCCATCACCGAGGCGGACGGCCAGACCTATTTTGCCGATGATCTCGTGCTGACCGGCGACATGGCCGATGGCGTGGTGAATAACTTCTCCGCGCTGCTGGAAGATGATTCGCGGCTTGCCAGTGCGACGCTGGTCAAGGAAGGCGACCAGCGCAACATCCTCAATCGTGCCGTCTACACCGGCTGCGATGTCTGTAAGGAAGACGGATCACCCAAGACCCCGTCATGGCAGGTAAAGGCGCTGAAGGTCGTTCAGGATAAGGAAGAGCAGGTCATCCGCTTCCGCAATGCCTTTTTCGAGGTCAAAGGCGTACCCATTCTGTATACGCCCTACATGCAGATCCCCGATCCGTCGGTCAAACGCCAGAGCGGCCTGCTGGCCCCATCCTTCGGCTCCACGACCACGCAGGGTGCCTATCTGGAGATTCCATATTATTGGGCGATATCTGATTATCAGGACTTCACCTTCTCGCCGAAATTCATGGAGGATCAGGGTGTCCTTCTGCAGGGCGAATACCGCATCAATAACTGGCGCGGCGGCACGACGATGCAGGCCGGCATCATCAACGCGAACGAGGACAGCGAGTATTTCATCTCCGGGCGCGCATCCGGCAACACACCGGGCACCCGTTTCCACTTCTTCGGCAAGGGCTATCAGAATTATGCCGAAAACTGGCGTGCCAGCTATGATGCCAGCTATGTCTCGGACAAACGCTATTTACGGACCTATGATATCAGCAGGCGCGGCGAGCTGGCAAAGGATGCCGAGCTTTTTAGGCCCGACCGCCTGAACAGCGAGTTCAAGCTGCAGCGACGTACGGATACCTCCCTGTTTGCCGTTGAGGGGCTGGCTTTCCAGTCCCTGCGCAACAACGAGGATAACTCATATGCAGCCCAGGGCCTGCCTCGTATCCGGTATGACGGTGTTTTCGATACGCCGGGGATCGGCGGGCAAACGACCCTGAGTGGCCAGTTCCTGTCGCTTTACCGCGAGAACGGCCTCGATTCCTACATGACCAATGTGTCGGCAGATTGGGAGCGCCGCTTTACCACGTCAAACGGTCACCTGTTCAGGGTCTTTGGCGAGTTGCGGGGCGATATCCACAATTATCAGGACCTGGAAGCGGGCAATGAAGTCTGCAACATGACCAATCTGAGTCTTGCCGCCTATCAGCAGTGCATCGATACATTTCCGATCCCCGAGGACGAGGATGGCACGACCGTCGGGCGATTCCTGCCGACAGCTGGCGTCGAGTGGTCCTACCCGCTCGCCAAGCAGACAAGCAATGCAACTTATATCATCGAGCCGCGGGTCCAGCTGATCGCCAGCCCGGAGGCTGACTATATCGATGAAATCCTCAACGAGGACAGCCAGTATTACGAGTTCGATACGACAACGCTGTTCACCGAGAACAAGTCGGCCGGCTATGATATCTGGGAAGACGGCCAACGCGCCAATATCGGCCTGTCTGCTGCCGCCGTTTTCAATAATGGCCTGTCCGTCAACGGGGAAATCGGCCAGCAATTCCGTAGCGAGGAAAGCTCGGTCTATTCGGCTTACGGGCTGCAGACGGGCCTCGGCGACACCCAGTCCGATATCGTCGGCTCCTTCGGGGTATCGTGGAAAAACTACATCAACCTGGATAACTCGTTCCGTCTCGACAAGGATGACGGCACGGTTCGCCGCGCCGAAACTCAGTTGAGCGGTGCCTATTGGCGTTTCAGCGGCTCGGCGAGCTATCTGAAGGTGCAGCAACCTGACCTTACCGGCCTGAACCAGGAAGAAGAGTTCGTGAACGCAGCCCTGACCTACAATGTTACGGATCAATGGGCAGTATCGGCGAGCGCGATCCGCGATATCACGGCCGATGAGAACACCAGGGAACAGCTGGCCCTTATCTATTCGGACGAGTGCACACGCATTATCCTGGCCTATCGCAACGATCCGCGTCGGGATCTCGGATTCGACTTCGACAAATCGATCTCGATCAAGGTTGAACTGCTCGGCATCAGCAACTGATCCACGATCAGGCCATATTGATGCCTTGGTTAACAGCGATGATGTCAGAAGGCATGTTTACACGAAGCATACGGCAATTTAGCTTGTGAAATGCCGATATAACGTTATCGTCTCGAGCCAAAAGGGCGGGAGATGAAAGGGTCTGTTTGTTTCATGATCAAGAGTTCGCAGTTGAAGAAATCCGGTCTGTTCAGCGGTGCGGCGAGTGCGCTGGCACTGATGTGCGCGGGCCTGTCGCTGCCTGCCATGGCACAGAACGAGAGCCAACAAGCCCAGCAGCAACCGCAGATCCAGGCGCTGGAATCAGTGGCTGCCGTTGTTAACGACAATGTCATTTCGACCTTCGACCTGCGCCAGCGCATCCAGCTGATCGCGCTGACATCAGGCGGCCGCATTCCCGAATCGGCAATGGCTCAGGTTCAGGCCAAGGCGCTGCAGGACCTTATCGAGGAACAACTGAAACTGGCAGAGGCCGAGTCCATCGATTTCGATGTTGATCCGGGTGAAGTCGAGCAGGAACTGGCTGCCATCGCCGCGAACTCCGGCAATTCCGTCCAGCAACTTGAGCAGGAGCTGAACGCGGTCGGCATCTCCATCGACACGCTGCGCCGTCAGATCCGCACCCGGCTGGTATGGCAGCAGCTGGTTGCCGGGCGGTATTCAAGCCGCGTACGCATTTCCGATTCTGAAATCGACGCCGTCATGACCCGTCTTCGCGAGGAAAGCCAGGACGAGCAATATCTCGTTTCCGAAATCTGCCTGCCGGTGCGCGAGAATTTCACAACGGCCCAGATCGAACAGGCCGGTATGCAAATCATCCAGCAGATGCAGCAGGGAACGCCGTTCGAGGCGATGGCCCGCCAGTTTTCGGTCTGCTCCTCTGCTGCCAATGGCGGCGATCTCGGCTGGCTGAGGGCCGGCGAGATGGAACCGGAGCTGGGCAATGTGGTGCGCCAGATGGATGCAGGCAATGTCTCTCGCCCCATCGCCCTTGATGGCACGGTCCGCATCCTCGCCGTGCGCGAAACCCGCGAAGCGGCACAGCAGGGCGTGAAATCCTACGAAGTTGGCTATGTCAGCGCCCCGGCCAGTATGAGCCGCGAGGAAGTGGCTGAGGTCTCCGCCAAACTTCCCCAGACCAATATCTGTGCCGGCGATGCGCTCAGCATGGATCTGGGCAAGGGCATCGATTTTGAACTGTTGCCGATGATCCCGGCCAGCCGGATGCAGGAACCCTTCCGGGCACCGGTAGAACAGCTGGACCGCAATGAAGTGACAGAGCCGATCCGCTCTGGCGATTCCTGGCACGCCATCATGCTGTGTGCCAAGGATGACGGTCTCGGCCTGCCGTCCCGTGCCCAGATCGAAGACCGACTGTTCGCACAGGAACTCGAGCTGATCGGCAGGCGCTATCTTCGCGATGTCGAACGGGATTCGTCTGTGCAGATCCTGCTCGGCAATGAGGGGGCCCAGAACCAGAACGGCTAAGGCCAAACGGTTGAAGGCGCATACTTTTGGAAAAAGACACGGCAGGCAAGCCCCTACCCCTCGCCCTTACCATGGGCGAGCCGGCAGGCATTGGCCTCGAAATCACGCTGAAGGCATGGCACCACTTCGCCACCAGCTACACACCCGGATCGCACCATTTCTTCCTGGTCGACGATCCGGTCCGCGTGGCAAAGGCGTTGCGCCAGCTTGGCTCGCCAATCCGCATATCCACGATCGGTGACCCGGCTGAGGCCGACGACGCCTTCAGGAAAACCCTGCCGGTCCTGCCACTGGACATGGAGCCCCTGCCCGCAGACACAGCCACTGTCTTCGGCAAGCCCGACACGTCCACGGCGCAGGCGGTGATCACGTCGATAAGGCAGGCGGTGGAACTGGCACTGGAGGGTAAGGTGGCAGGCCTTGTCACCAACCCGATACAGAAGAAGACCCTGATCGACAGCGGCTTTTCCTTTCCAGGGCATACGGAATATCTTGGCGAGCTGACAAAGGATGTCGCCCTGCCAGGCCAGGGTCTCGTACGCGGTCCGGTCATGCTGCTGGCTGGTGATACGCTGCGTGTGGCACCTATTACGGTGCACACACCTTTGGCGAAAGTACCCGAGGAGCTGACGACGCAGCGCATCGCCGATGTCGCCATTGTCGTGGCGCAGTCGCTGGTGCGTGATTTCGGCGTGTCAAAGCCACGACTTGCCGTCAGCGGGCTGAACCCCCATGCGGGCGAAGGCGGCGCGCTCGGGCTGGAAGACGATCATGTCATCGCCCCGGCCATTGCCTGGCTGCGCCAGCATGGCGTAGACGCCTTCGGCCCCCTGCCTGCAGACACGATGTTCCACGAGGAAGCGCGGGCCCAGTATCACGCCGCGATCACCATGTATCACGATCAAGGCCTGATCCCGGTAAAGACGATCGCATTTCACTCGGCGTCCAACATCACACTCGGACTACCGATCATCCGTACGTCGCCGGACCATGGCACCGGCCTCGACATCGCCGGGCGAAACATTGCCCGGCCCGACAGCCTGATCGCCTCGATCCGCATGGCGAACCTGATGGCTGCCCGGCGGCAGGCCTATGATGCCGCATTGACCAGTAGGCCTGACGGCGGAGGTACCTCGTGAGCGAGTATCCGGGTTCGGCCCTGCCGCCCTTGCGTGACGTCATCGAACAGCACGAGCTTGGCGCGAAAAAGGCGCTTGGCCAGCACTTCCTGCTCGATCTGAACATCACCCGAAAGATCGCCAGGCTTAGCGGTCTCTCTCAAAGCGAGACGGTTGTCGAGATCGGTCCCGGACCCGGTGGACTGACACGGGCGCTGCTCGAAACCGGCGCCGACATGATCGCCATAGAGCGCGACCGGCGCTGCATCGGCGCGCTGGAAGAATTGAAACCCCATTATGCCGGCAAGCTGCTGTTGATAGAGGATGATGCGCTGGCCGCCGACGAGCCGGCCCTGCTCGCGCTGAACGGCGTGCGCGGCACGGTGCGCCTCGCCTCAAACCTGCCCTATAATATCTCCACCGAGTTGTTGATCAAATGGCTGAAGGCGAGCCCCCGCTGGTGGACGTCGATGACGCTGATGTTCCAGAAGGAAGTCGGCGACCGCATCCTCGCACAGCCGGGGTCGAAGACCTATGGCCGACTGTCGGTCATCTCGCAGGCGATGTCGAAACCGGAAAAGGGTTTCGTGCTGCCCGCCCGCGCCTTCACCCCGCCGCCGAAGATCGATTCGATCGTCCTCAACTTTACGCCGAACCCGGACATTTCAGTCGATCCGCTGGTGCTGGAAAAGATCACCGCTGCCGCATTTTCCCAGCGCCGCAAGATGCTGCGCTCATCGCTGAAGGCGATCTTTGGCAGTGACGTCGAGGCGAAGCTGGAGGAAGCGGGTATTCCGTCAACGCGTCGAGCGGAGGACGTGCCGGTCAGAGGTTACGTGAAGCTCTGCGAACTGGTCTGAGACGGCCGGACCCTAGTCCTCACCCTCGATAATTGCCTTGACCTTGGCGCCCAGTCCGATCTGGCGGGTGCGTTTCAATCGCTCTGCGACAAGGATCGACTGCAGAAGGGCCTCGGATTCATCGAGCTCGTAGTTCAGCACGACATAATCATATTCCGCCCAGTGAGAGATTTCGCTGTCGGCCTTGGCCATCCGTGCGGCAACGACCTCGGCGGAGTCCTGCGCGCGCTTGTGCAGGCGCCGCTCAAGCTCGTCACGCGATGGCGGCAGGATGAACACCTTGACGAGATCGTCACGAGCGATCTCGCCGAGCTGCTGGGCGCCCTGCCAGTCGATGTCGAACAGCACATCCTTGCCGGAGGATAACGCCTCCTCGACTTGCGCCTTCGGCGTGCCGTAGTAGTTGTCGAATACCTTGGCTGATTCCAGGAACGCGCCATCCTTGCGCATGCTGAGGAATTTGTCCTCGTCGATGAAATGATAGTCGACACCGTCAGTCTCGCCCGGTCGTGGCTTGCGTGTCGTTGCCGAAACCGACAGCGACAAGTCCGGATCTGCCTGCAGCAGCCGGTTGCACAGCGTCGTCTTGCCGGCCCCTGACGGGCTGGAAACGACGAACATGAGCCCCCGGCGGGGGATGCGATTGACGGCAGGACTTTTCATTTACTCGACATTCTGGATCTGTTCGCGCATCTGGTCGATGACGGTTTTCAGTTCGAGGCCGACCTGTTTCAGCTCGATGGTCTGGGCCTTGGAACACAGCGTGTTGGCCTCGCGGTTGAACTCTTGCACGAGGAAATCGAACTTGCGCCCGATCGGCCCACCCTGGCTCATGAGCTGGCGAGCCGACGTGATATGAGACTTCAATCGATCCAGTTCCTCGCGCACATCGGCCTTGACGGCCAGCAGGGCGATTTCCTGCGCCAGCCGCTCCTCAGGCAAATTGTCCGCCTGCAAATCCTTCAGCTGGTCTTTCAGACGCTGGCGGATCGTCTCGGTGCTCTGGCCTGCAATGTCTGCGGCCTGCGCGGTCAGCGTTTCAATCGTGCCGACATGGCCGTCGAGCACTTCGGCGAGCCGGGCGCCTTCTTCGCCCCGCGCCGCGACCAGCGCTTCCAGTGCCGCCTGGAAGCTCGTCGTGATCTCGACGCCAAGGGCGGCAGCGTCATCGTCGCCGAGAGTCTTTTCCTCGGTGACGAGCACGCCTTTCAGCGCCAGCAAGCCATCGGCAGTTGGCGGTGCGCAATCGGTCAGATTGCTGACCTTTTCCGCCGCTTCGATAATTGCAGCGAGGGCATCCTCGTCCAGGCGAGGGCGCGCCTCCGGCTGGTCGGACTGCAACTGAAGGTTCAGCATGACCGAGCCACGGTTGATCAGTGTCGGCACCAGCGCCCGCAAGTCAGCCTCGAGGAAATCCAGCATGGATGGCAAGCGCAGCTTCACGTCGAGACCGCGATTATTGAGGCTGCGGCATTCCCACACCCAGCGCCAGGACTGCTCACCCTGCTGGTGCGCGCCATCGACACGGGCAAAGCCGGTCATGCTGTTCAGGCTGTTCTTATTGGGCATTGGCGCGTTCCCGCTCGATCCGCCGCCATTTCGCGACATTGGCATTGTGTTCGGCGAGGGTCGAGGCAAAGGCGTGCCCGCCCGTCCCATCGGCAACGAAAAAGATATAATCCGTGTCAGCCGGGTTCAGCACCGCAGCGATAGACGCTCGGCCCGGATTGGCAATCGGCGTCGGCGGCAAGCCGCGAATGACATAGGTGTTGTAGGGTGTCTCGCCACGCAGTTCCGACTGGCGGATACCACGGCCAAGCGGTTCACCGCCGGTCAGGCCATAGATGATGGTCGGGTCGGATTCCAGCCGCATGCCGCGCCTCAGGCGGTTGACGAAAACGGACGCGACCAACGGGCGCTCTGCCGCTACGGCGGTTTCCTTCTCGACGATTGAGGCAAGGATCACCGCTTCTTCCTTGGTCTCGAAGGGCAGGTCTTCTGCCCTCGTCTCCCAGAGGAGATCGAGCACTTCGTCATGGGCATCCATCATCCGCTGGATGAGTTCGTCGCGCGTGTCGCCGCGAGGAAAGGCATAGGTTTCCGGCAACAGGTCGCCCTCGGCGGGCGCCAGGGTGACCTCGCCCTCCAGCACATCATTGCCGTTGATCAGTGCCATGATCATGTTGGTTGTCAGACCTTCCGGAAAGGTGATCAGGTGCATGTAAATCTTGCCGGAGACGATAGTGTCGACGATGTCGAGCACGCTCGCGCCCGCGGGGATCTCGAACTCACCGGCGCGCAGGCGCGTATCGGCCGAACGCACCTTAGTGGCTATAAGGAAGTACTCCTCGCGCTTGATAGCGCCTTCCTCGACCAGCATCGCTGCGATGTCCGTCACGCCCATGCCCGGCTTGACCCAGATGACGCTATCGTCGGCAAGCGGCCCGTCAGAGGAAATTTCCTTCTGGATGTAATAGGCCAAGGCCGCGATAGCCGCGATCGCGATCAGCGCCAGGATGAATATGGTGCGGATGGCCGCGCCGATGGCCCCGCCCCGCTGGGCCTGTCGGCGTTTCACTGAATTCGGTTTTCCGGTCATGTCCCTGGCGCGTTGCCCCCGCGTTAAACGACTCACACCCTGCGGAAGATAACAGATGCGTTCGTACCGCCAAAGCCAAAGGAGTTTGACAGGACGGCATTGATTTCCTTCTCGACCTTGGCATTGGCGGCAAGGTTGATCGGCGTATCGACAGACGGATTGTCCAGGTTGATCGTCGGCGGGGCGACATTGTCGCGCATGGCGAGGATCGAGAAGATCGCCTCGATCGCACCGGCCGCACCAAGCAGGTGGCCCGTGGCGGATTTGGTCGAGGACATGACGAGGCCATCGGCATCATCGGCGAACAGGCGCTCGACGGCGCGCAGCTCGATCTCATCGCCTTTTGGTGTCGAGGTGCCATGGGCGTTGACGTAATCGATATCAGACGTGGTCATGCCGGCCCGCTCCAGCGCCATCTTCATGGCGCGGTAACCGCCGTCGCCATTCTCCGCTGGCGCGGTGATGTGATAGGCATCGCCGGACAGGCCGTAGCCGACGATCTCGCCATAGATCTTGGCGCCGCGTGCCTTTGCATGCTCGTACTCTTCGAGAATGACAATGCCTGAGCCCTCGCCCATCAGGAAGCCGTCGCGGTCGCGATCATAGGGGCGCGAGGCTTTCTTGGGCGTGTCGTTGAAACCGGTCGTCAGCGCCTTGCAGGCGGTGAACCCGGCAATGCCGAGGCGGCAGACCGGCGCTTCGGCACCGCCCGCGACCATGATGTCAGCATCGCCGAACTGGATCAGCCGGGCCGCATCGCCAATGGCGTGCACGCCCGTGGCGCAGGCCGTGACGACAGAATGATTCGGACCTTTGAGCCCATGGCGGATGGAGACCTGGCCGGAGACGAGGTTGATCAGGCTGCCCGGAATAAAGAACGGGGAGACACGGCGCGGGCCTTTCTCATGCAACGCAATCGTGGTGCTCTCGATCAGGTTGAGCCCCCCGATACCCGAGCCGATCATGGCACCGGCGCGTTCCTTCTCGGCATCGGTCTTCAGCTCGATCCCTGCATCTTCCAGCGCCATGTCGGTCGCCGCGAGACCATAGACGATGAAATCGTCGATTCGACGGCGCTCCTTCGCGTCGACCCAGTCATCGGGGTTGAAAGTCAACTCGCCGGCATCGGCTTCACCGCCGCCATTGCCATTGGCCTGCGGGATTTCCGCTGCGATCTTGCACGGCAGGTCGGAGACGTCGAATTTCTCGATCCGGTTGGCACCGGCCTCGCCATTGAGGATCCGCTGCCAGACACCATCGATGCCCTTGCCTTTTACCCCTGAACCCAGCGGGGTAACCAGCCCCAGACCAGTGACCACGACACGTCTCAGCATAAATCCTCCGGCTTGTTTCCGGCCAATAAACAGGACCGGCGCGGCTGCGTCACCTTAAACCGGTGCGCCCGCAAAGAAAAAGCCACCATGAATGTCCCTGTGGCGGGAGGTCATGATGGCTTTCGAACTCTCATCGGTCGGTGGCGACCTTAAGCGTTGTTCTTTTCAATATAAGCAATGGCGTCGCCGACGGTCTGGATCGTTTCGGCGGCATCGTCCGGAATTTCAATATCGAATTCTTCTTCAAACGCCATGACCAGCTCGACAATATCGAGGCTGTCTGCGCCCAGATCGTCGATGAAGCTCGCCTTGGGCTCGACCTTTGCAGCGTCGACATCAAGGTGTTCAACGGTGATCTTCTTAACGCGTTCAGCGATATCGGACATTCTTTGCTCCTTCTTTTGAGTATCACACTGCCGGACACCCAGCGGTTTATTCTATTAACGCCCGGACTGTTCCTGCAGTTCGTAACCGACAATTGCGCGATAGGGCAAATTGTTTTCGAAAGCAACCGAAACAAAATGCACTAGATCATTACCATACCGCCATTAACGTGAATGGTCTGGCCGGTAACGTAGCCTGCTTCCTCCGACGACAGATAGACGACGGCGGAAGCAATATCCTCTGGTGAGCCCATCTTGCCGGCTGGAATCTTGCCGTAAATGGCTTCTTTTTGCTGGTCATTCAGCGCATCGGTCATCGCGGTGGCGATAAAGCCCGGGGCGACGCAGTTCACGGTGATCCCGCGGGTCGCCATCTCCTGTGCCAGCGATTTCGACATGCCGATCATGCCCGCCTTGGAGGCAGCGTAATTGGCCTGGCCGGCATTGCCCATGACGCCAACGACCGAGGTGATGCCGATGATTCGGCCGAATCGCTTCTTGGCCATACCGCGCAGGCAGGCCTTGGCCAAGCGGTGATAAGCCGTCAGGTTGATGCGCAGGACATCGTCCCACTCCTCTTCCTTCATGCGCATGAACAGCTGGTCGCGGGTGACACCAGCGTTCGACACCATGATATCGAGCGAGCCCATCGCCTCGCTCGCCTGTCCCGGCAACGCATCGACGGCTTCAAGGTCAGAAAGGTTGCAAGGCAGCACATGCACACGCTCACCAAGCTCCTTTTCCAGTCCTTCAAGCTTTTCGGCTCGCGTGCCGGAGATGGCGATGGTCGCGCCTTGAGCGTGAAGCGCCTTGGCAATGGAGCCACCAATGCCTCCCGTAGCACCTGTAACCAGAGCTGTTTTTCCAGTCAGATCAAACATTTATAGCGCCTTCCTCAAGCTCTTAAAGTGACTTGTATTTCTCGATATCGTCCGGTCCGCCGATGGAAATAGCGTCCGCGTCGCTGGCGATTCGCTTGACGAGACCCGCCAGCACCTTGCCAGTGCCGATCTCGATAAACTGGTCGACGCCCTCGCTGCGCATGCGGGTAACGCTCTCGGTCCAGCGTACGCGGCCCGTAACCTGTTTGACCAGTAGCTCGCGGATGGCGTCCGCATCGACAGTCGGCTCGGTCGTGACATTGGCGATGACGGGGATGGCCGGCGCCTTGATGTCAGCATTCTGGAGAGCCTCTGCCATACGCTCGGCGGCGGGAGCCATCAACGTGGAATGAAATGGCGCGGAGACAGGTAGCGGCAGGACGCGCTTGGCCCCTTTCGCCTTCAATGCGTCGGCAGCGGCCTCGACTGCAGGCTTTTGACCGGAAATGACGACCTGGCCCGGTGCGTTGTCGTTGGCGATTTCGCAGACACCGTCTGACGCCAGCCCGGCGAGTACGCCCTCTACATCGTCAAGGCTCAAGCCCAAGACAGCGGCCATGGCGCCTTCGCCAACCGGTACGGCAGCTTGCATCGCCTCGCCCCGGATTCGCAGGAGGCGCGCTGTATCGGCAAGGCTGAGCGCGTCAGCAGCGCACAGGGCAGAATATTCACCAAGGGAGTGCCCGGCAACGCAGGCGGCATCCTCGATCTCGAGGTCCGCTTCGCTCTGCAGCACCCGGAACACGGCAATGGAATGGGCCATCAGGGCGGGCTGGGTATTGGCGGTGAGCGTCAACTCGTCGGCGGGACCTTCCCACATGATCCGGGAGAGTTTCTGGCCAAGGGCCTCATCAACTTCCTCGAACACATGCTTTGCGACCGAAAAGCTGTCAGCAAGATCCTTGCCCATACCAACCGACTGGGACCCCTGTCCGGGGAAAATGAATGCCTTTGCCATAATCGATTCCTTCCTCATGGGTCTTAGGACTGCCCGGCTGAAGGTGCAAGCGCCGAGGCAATGTCAGCCTTTATCACATGATGATGCGAAGCGCGCGCACCGCCGCAACAGCGAAAGCCAAGTGACTGTTTCAATGTGTTTTTCAGTGATCGGTACCGGCACGAAAACCTGCGCTCAAAAGGCCATCAGGCCTCGTCAGCGGAGAATTTCCTGACAGATTACCTGAAGAACGCCCGACAAGGCAGGCTTGTCTAACCTGAACCTGTTAGTTGGGGCTAAGCGAGACCGACACGACCGATATTGAGGAATTTCTCACGGCGCTGCTTGCGCAGCTCTTCCGGCGACAGGTCTTCCAGATCATGGATTGCATGCTCCACCGCATCGCCGAGGCGCTCGATGGTCGCCTTCACATCACGATGGGCACCGCCCAGCGGTTCGGAAATGATCTGGTCGATAACACCGAGTTCCAGCAAATCGGAGGCGGCGATTTTCATCGCTTCTGCGGCATCCGGCGCCTTGTTGTCGCCCCGTGCCTGGGCATCGCGCCAAAGGATCGAGGCGCAGCCTTCCGGCGAAATCACCGAATAGATCGAATGTTCCAGCATCATGACGCGGTTGCCGGCGGCAATGGCCACGGCCCCGCCGGAGCCGCCCTCGCCCACAATGACGGAAATCAACGGCGAGCCAAGCCCAAGGCATTTCTCGGTGCAGGTAGCGATGGCCTCTGCCTGGCCGCGCTCTTCCGCGCCAAGGCCGGGATAGGCGCCCGCCGTGTCGACAAGGCTGACGACCGGCATGTGAAAGCGCTCTGCCATTTCCATCAGGCGGATCGCCTTGCGATAGCCTTCGGGGCGTGCGGAGCCAAAGTTGTGCTTCAGCCGGCTCTCGGTATCGCGCCCCTTCTCATGGCCGATAAACATCACGGAACGCCCCCGAAAACGGGCCGGGCCGCCGACAATCGCCTCATCCTCACCGAATGACCGGTCGCCGGCAAGCGGCGTGAAATCCTCGGTCAGCCCCTCGATATAGTCGCAGAAATGCGGGCGCTGGGCGTGGCGAGCGACGGAGGTCTTCTGCCACCGCGTCAGGTTGGAATAGGTGTCAGAAAGCAGTTTCTGCGCCTTGACCTCGAGCCGCGAGATCTCGTCATTCACATTGACGTCCGCGCTTTTCTCCATGCCGCGCAGGTCTTCAATACGGCTTTCCAGTTCGGCGATCGGTTTTTCAAAATCCAGATAAGTGCGCATACTCATACCCGCGGGGTTTAGAGGGGTTTCGTTACGATGGGCCTAAGATGCCCGCCTGTTCACTACTTAGGTAAGCCAATGCGACGGGAATGCCAAGTTTCGACCGCCCGGCACAGGAGGAAATATCAATACAAATCAAGCCATTCGGCGGATCGGAGGCGATCAGTTTCCGCCTTGTTCGTCGGTGAGGCGCCTGTTCAGGCGCTGCTCTATGGCATCGGCATAGCCGCGGCAGGCGGCAGGATCGGCGAGGTTCCCTGCCAGTAAGCGCTCCCGCATGCTGCTGGCCGTCGGGTGCGGCGTCAGCAGCAAGGTGCACTCCAGCGCCCTGACTTTCTCGATCGCCTCGCGATAGGCAGCCAGATAGGCCGGATGATCTGAAAAGCGGTAGTCGTCGGCACTGACCGGCGACATGCTGTCGGCGTAGACGATCGTCTGGCAGGCCTCGCCCTCGCAGCTCTGCCACTGCCAGCTCATCGCCCCTGCTGTATGGCCGGGTGTCGAGACAGCGGTGATGGCAATCCCTCCAAGCTCGATCACGTCGCCATCTTCTACGATGCCATCGACGCTGGCGGCGGGAAACGGCTCATGCATACCATATTGGGGATCTGTTGCCGCATCCTCCCCCGTTTCAAAAACCGTTGCGGCGGCGGGTGACGCCAGCAGCCGAGCGCCGCTGCCTGCCTGCAGGGCAGCAATCCCCGCCACATGGTCGAAATGCTCATGGCTGTAGAGCAGGATTTCGATGTCTGAGATGTCGAAGCCCAGCGCCTCAATATTCGCAGAGATCAGTTCTGCCCCCGCTTCCGTTCCGCCATCGATCAGCACATGACCTTCATCGCCAGCGATCAGGATTGCGCCGATACCACAAGTTCCCACGTAAAAGGTATTGCCGAAGACCCTGAAAGGCGGGCCGGGCTTGTCCCACTCGTCCCAGTCCTCGCAGGCCTGCACCCAGCTCTGTCCTGAAGTCTCATCGACCGCAACAGTTGCTGGTTCGGAATTGCCCATGGCGGCGATCAAGCCGGCCCAGAAGAGTGCTGACATCATTTTTCCTGAAATATCCCTGTGTTGGCGGCTTGGTGATCAATGCCATTATCATCTTGTGCTGCCACGGCAGAAATATGGCTGGTCCGGAACACCGGAAGCAGTCCGGATCATTTTTTCGCCAGGGGGTGCTTCTCCAGGACCAGCTTTCTAAGGCGCTCCTGCTGCACATGGGTATAGATCTGCGTCGTCGTGATATCGGCATGGCCCAGCATCTGCTGGACAGCCCTGAGGTCGGCGCCCCCTTCCAGCAGATGGGTGGCAAACGCATGACGCAGTACGTGAGGCGATACACCGGATGGCGGCACGCCAGCGGCGACGGCGAGGTCCTTGAGCAGTTGCGCGAAACGGGCGGCTGTCAGGTGCCCGGTCTTTCCGCGCGAAGGAAACAGCCAACGCTTGAACGGCCCCTCCCCATCCGGCAGCGTCAAACGCCAGCCTTCACGCAGCCACGCCTGGGCAGCGGCCATGGCCGGGTCGGACAACGGCACCAGCCTCTCCTTGTCGCCCTTGCCGATGACAGACAGAAAAGGCTGGCCCTCGCGGATCGCCGATTTCGGTAGGCCGACAAGTTCCGACACCCGCAGGCCGGTGGCGTAGAGGATTTCAAGCAGGGCAACGAGGCGCAGGGCTTTCGCCCGTTCCACACCATCTTCAGCGGCTGCCACCGCATCGCTGGCAGCCTGCAGCAGCGCGTCGACCTGCTCACC
Source organism: Aquisalinus luteolus (assembly GCF_009712425.2). Lineage (GTDB taxonomy): Bacteria > Pseudomonadota > Alphaproteobacteria > Caulobacterales > Parvularculaceae > Aquisalinus > Aquisalinus luteolus. The sequence goes on along the minus strand of NZ_VCJR02000001.1, from coordinate 1,229,733 downwards.
GCTAAGCACTTTCGGCAGGGGGCGGACAGTCTTTGGCCGGTCGACAGTTTCCATCGGGTTGTCGGCACGCAGCTTCTCGCCATAGAGGAAGGCATAGAACTGCCTGAGGGCGGAAACGCATAGCGCCTGTGTCGCCGCGGCGGTGCCGGAGGCCTTCAGCCCCTCGACATAGGAGCGAATATCGTCCGTATGCGCCGTTGAGAGCGTTTTCTTGCGCCGTTTCAGAAACGCTGCGACGCGATCGAGGTCGCGCCCGTAATTGCGGATCGTGCGAGGGCTGGCGCCACGCTCGACCAGCATCATTTCCAGAAAGGCTTCCTTGTGGGCCAGGCTTCGGGCCGTGCCGATTCCACCATCGCCCGCATCGGAGGTATTATTCATCGCCCGGTTTGACACGCGGCGTGATGCGCGACTGGGGACCGGTCGCAGGTGCGCCATTGGATTCCACCGGGACGACAGTCGGACCAAAATCATCGAGCGGCCGTGCATCGGCGATGGCTGTGATCACCTGACCAAGGCTCGCCTCGAAAGCGAGTTCGCCCTCGATATCTATCGTGCTGAGGATTTCTTCAGCATCCACCATGAGCGTTTCCCGGATAGATCCCAGAGGCCCGTTGCCCGTGCTGGTATGTGCAAGGATGAGCCATGACAGCGCGGCAGCGCCTTCCGCTTCGCCGCGAGCATTGTTGAGGCTGACGCGAACGAGATCGGGGATCAGCTCGGCGGCAATCGCCCTGTCCGTCGACCACTCGGTTTCCATCGGCTCGATAGTGATGCCGTTCTGCTCGGCAATGCGTGTCGCCAGGGACGGGTCACGCAGGTTGAGCAGCGATGCCAGCATGCCGGCCTCATCAACGCCATCGGGATTGCTCTGGTCGGTTGTAAGGGCACCGATCCATTTGCGCGTCAGGCTTTCATTGCGGGCGACGATGCCTGTCAGTGCGTATTCCATGGCATAAGGCGTATAGTTGATCACAACCTCGACCTCATCGGCCATCGGCGCGAACAGCTTGGCGAGGACGGTAAACTCTTCAGCCGTTTGCGCTGACTGCAGCGCATCGCCGATCAGCGCCGTGCGATCTATGGTGAATTCCGGCGCTGTCATTTCCGCAGCGGCGCGCCAGACGAGCAGCGGGGTCAGCGGGTCTTCAGGCCGTGTCTCAAGCGCTTCGCGGGCCGTTGCGATCTGCTCCGGCGACAATTGCAGCGACTGGACGAGGCTGCGGGCATCGGACGGACGCAGAATGCCCAAATAGAGCCCCTCGCGGATAGCATAGGTGCGCGCGTCGAGGCTGGCAGCCGGATCATTGGCGACAGCGCGCAAGATATTGCCACTCACCCCTTCCAGCTGGTCAGGCGTGAACGATGCGCCAAGCTGACGGGCCGCGACATAGTCGAAACCTGTCTGCGGTGCAGCGAAACTGTCCGGCGTTCTGCCCGTGATCAGCGCCGTGAACAGCTGACCCTCGCTGCCATCGAGCGCTGCCTGCTCGCGCAACAGACCGAGCGACAGGTCTGCGGCGGCGGTCTCGCCATTCTGGACATAGCAAAGCAGGCGCAACTTCAGCCAGAACGGCTCACTGCGACCGGTCTGCAGGTTAGCGCCGCGGCGGCAGGCGGTGGCGAGATCGCCATTCAGCATGTCGGCATAGGCGACGGCCTGGGCCAGTTTCGGCTGGCGCGACAGGCCCCCGGAAAGCTCGGCCAGCGAGGCGGCCTCTTCATAGAAGCCGGCATCGGCGAGTGTGCGCAGCTTGATGACCGTCAGGTCTGTCGTCGCCCCCTCGGGTCCCGGACCGGCGGAGAGGAGCACACGGCGCAGCAGGTCCAGTTCGGCCGGATTGGAGTAAACAGTCGGCACTGCCTGCAACAGGAATGCGACATCATCAGCTTGCGTGCCCCGCCAAAGGCTTGAGGACAGGGCCCCGGTCGACGGCGTCAGAGAGCCGATATCGAACGTGTTCTGGCCGAATTCGGCCGTCTCGACCGCCACCGGCCCGATATCCTGGATGGTCTGGGCTGCGGCAGCGCTGACAGCAGCGCTTGCAAAGGCAGAAAGAAAGAAGGCCGGAAGCGCCTTACGGGTCAGGTTGCGGGGCATTGAGATCAATCTCCTGCTCAATCATTCTCGTGTTGGGCGTACGGCTAGCGCCCATGACATACAGAACTATCAAGGTCATGATGAACAGCACAAACAAAAACATGAAGAAACGCAAAGTCTCATCTCCTGATCGCCATTGCCGTCCTGACAGGTCGGTACCCTAGCCCTGTTTCATACGAGGGTGACAGGCCAAGGTGACAGGAAAAAGGCGCAATGATCCTGCAAACTTGGCTTCGCGCCCCGATCACGGCTGGCAACGGGCGCCGGTTTCGGATAAAGCCATGCCGGTTATGTCAGATTCTGCCGCTAACGCACCGAAATATGGAGAGATTCCGCAAAAAACCATCGTCCTCGTGGGCATGATGGGCGTTGGCAAGACAACTATCGGACGCAAGCTCGCCGAGATGCTGGATGTCCCCTTTTTTGACGCCGATCACGAGATCGAAAAAGCCGCGAACATGTCGGTCAGCGATATCTTCTCAGAACTGGGCGAGGCCTCCTTCCGCCAGGGCGAGCGCCGGGTGATCCGCCGCCTTTTGAAAGGCCCGCGCCACGTGCTGGCGACCGGGGGTGGTGCGTTCGTTGACGAGAAGACGCGGCAGCTGGTCAAGGAGACGGCCATCTCAATCTGGCTGCAGGCCGATATCGATGTGATCCTCAAGCGCACCGGCAAGCGTGACACCCGCCCTCTCCTGAGAGATGGCGATCCGCGCGAAACGCTGTCCCGCCTTCTGACCGAACGCGAACCCTATTATGCTGAAGCCGACCTTGCCATTGTCAGCAAGGACGGCCCGCACAAGGTCACCGCTGACAGAATACTGGACGAGCTGGCAAAACTGGGCCAACAGGATTGATACTATGCAACAGGCAGGAACAGTACGGGTGGGCCTTGGCGGGCGCGCCTATGATATTCTTATCGGCACAGGGCTGATCGCCAATGCAGGCGAGCATATCGCGCCGCTATTGCAACGCCGCAAGACAGTGATCGTGACCGATGAACATGTCGCCGCCCTGCATGGGCAGGCGCTGATGGCTGCCCTAGCGAAAGACGGCATCGCGGCGGAGATGATCACCCTGCCCGCCGGCGAAGCGACCAAGCGCTTCGAGATGCTGGAAAGCCTGACCGAGCAGCTGCTCGCGCTGGGCGTCGAGCGCAAGGACGCGATCATCGCGCTTGGTGGCGGCGTCATCGGTGACATCACCGGCTTTGCCGCCTCGATCCTGCGCCGTGGCTGCCGCTTCATCCAGATTCCGACCAGCTTGCTGGCGCAGGTCGACTCATCCGTAGGCGGAAAGACGGCGATCAATGCAAAGGCCGGCAAGAACCTCATCGGCGCCTTCCACCAGCCGGTGCTGGTGCTGGCCGATACCGATGTGTTGCATACCCTGCCCGAGCGCGAGTTGAAGGCAGGCTATGCCGAAATCGTCAAATATGGCGCCCTCGGCGATTTCGAGTTCTTCGAGTGGCTGGAGGAGCACGGCACCGCCCTGCTCGCCGGTGACGACGATTTGCGCCGCGAGGCGGTGACGCGTTCGGTCAGTGCCAAGGCGCGTATCGTCGAAGAAGACGAGACCGAAGGTGGCGTGCGTGCGCTCCTGAACCTGGGCCACACATTCGGCCATGCGCTGGAAGCGGCGACCGGTTACTCGTCCACCCTTCTCCATGGCGAAGGCGTTGCCATCGGCATGGCCATGGCGTTTCGTTTCTCGGCCGAGGAAGGCCTGTGCCCCGGCCAGGACGCCAGCAGACTGGAAGCACACCTGACCGCCTGCGGCATGCTGCCCGATATCACCACCCTCGCCGGTGTGCGAGAGGCTGGACCGGAAGGACTGCTCAAACTCATGTATCAGGACAAGAAGGTCGAGGATGGCAGGCTGACACTGATCCTCGCCCGTCGCCTTGGCGATGCGTTCATTGCCAAAGATGTCGAGCCCGACAAGGTTACACGCTTTCTGGAGCGCTATTTCTGATGGAACAGGTACTACCAACTTCCCTTATCATTTTTGGCCTGCTGCTGATGTCGGCTTTCTTCTCCGGCTCGGAAACGGCGCTGACCGCAACCTCGCGGGCGCGGATGCGGTCAATGGAGGATCAGGGCTCGAGCGCCGCCGGCGCGGTCAACAAGCTGATCAGTGACCGCGAGCGGCTGATCGGTGCGATCCTGCTCGGTAACAACCTCGTCAACATTCTCGCCTCCGCACTGGCAACGAGCATGTTCATCTCGCTCTTCCCGGAAGGCCCGGGCGAGGTCTATGCGACCATCGTCATGACCATCCTCGTCCTGGTCTTCGCCGAGGTAACGCCCAAGACCGCAGCTATCGCGAGACCGGAAGCCATCGCCATGCTGGTCGCCCGGCCGATGCGCCTCGTCGTGACCCTGTTTGCACCTGTCACCGCCATCGTGCAGTGGATCGTGCGCTCCTCGCTGCGCCTGTTCGGGCTCGACGTGTCGCGGCAGGCGGATGTACTCTCGGTCAGTGACGAGATCAAGGGCGCTCTCGACCTGCACCACGAGGAAGGGCAGATCGACAAGGAAGCGCGCGACATCATCCGCGGTGCGCTGGAGCTAGACGACATCCGGGTCGAGGAGATCATGCTTCACCGCAAGCAGATCGAGATGCTGGATGTCGATCAGCCGGTCGACGAGATCGTCAGCTTCATGATGAGTTCGAACCATACACGCATTCCGCTGTGGAAGGACGACCCGGACAATATCGTCGGTGTGCTGCACGCCAAGGACCTTCTGCGCGCCCTGTGGAGCGTGAAGATGGACACAAGCCAGATCGATATCGCGGCGCTGGCCATGGAGCCTTATTTCGTGCCTGAAACGACGACGCTGCAGGAACAGCTCGACGCCTTCAAGCTGACCCAGCAGCACTTTGCCCTGATCGTCGATGAGTATGGCGCGCTGATGGGCCTTGTCACGCTGGAAGATATCCTCGAGGAGATCGTCGGCGAGATCGAGGACGAATATGACGAACCGCTACAGGGCGTGCGTCCGCAGGCAGATGGCTCGATCTATGTCGATGGCTCCGTCACGATCCGCGACCTCAACCGCGCCATGGACTGGCGCCTGCCCGACGAAGAGGCCGTGACCATTGCCGGCCTCGTCATCCATGAAGGCCAGTGCATCCCCGATGTCGGCCAGATCTTTTCCTTCCACGGGTTTCGCTTCGAAGTGCTGAAGCGCCGCCGCAACCAGATCACGGCGCTCAAGGTCACTCCGCTGGAGCAATAGGACACACCCCTTTTCATGGCCCTCTTTTCCCGCAAGCCGGGCAGGTATGCACTGGCCTTCCTTTTCGTCACGGTGCTGCTCGACATCATAGGCCTCGGAATCATCATTCCGGTGATGCCGACACTTCTGACGGAGCTGACCGGCAAGTCGGTGTCGGAGGCGGCGCCCTATGGCGGTGCGCTATTGTTCGTCTATGCCGTGATGCAGTTCTTCATGTCGCCAATCCTCGGCGGACTGTCTGACAGGTTCGGCCGCCGCCCGGTGATCCTGTTTTCCCTGCTTGGCTATTCGATAGACTTCCTGCTCATGGCGTTGGCACCGACATACTGGTGGCTATTCCTGGGCCGTGCCTTGTCCGGTGCTTTCGCGGCAACCTTCGCGACCGCCAATGCCTATATCGCCGACATCTCGCCGCCGGAGAAACGAGCGGCGAATTTCGGCCTGCTCGGTGCCGCCTTCGGTCTCGGCTTCATCATCGGGCCCGGCATTGGCGGCTGGCTCGGCGAGATGGGCACGCGCCTGCCTTTCTTTGCGGCGAGCGCGATCATCTTCGTCAACTTCGTATACGGCTTTTTCGTGCTGCCAGAGACCTTGGCCGAAGAGAACCGCCGGCCCTTCTCCTGGGCCCGCGCCAACCCGTTCGGTAGCCTGATACAGGTCGCGAAATACCCGATCGTGATCGGCGTGCTCGTGACCTATTTCGTGATGCAGTTCGCCCACAACTCCCTGCCCGCGATCTGGGCCTATTTCACCGAATGGAAATATGGCTGGTCACCAGCCGAGGTCGGCACATCGCTGATGTTTGTCGGCGTCCTCGCTGCCGTGGTGCAAGGCGGACTGACGCGGAAAATGATCCCGATCATCGGCGAGCGACGCGCGGTGCTGATCGGCGCAGCCTCGATGATCGCGTCTTTTGTGGGTTACTCCCTGCTCGCGCCGACGGGTGTCTGGGTCTATCTCTGGCTCGTCATCGGCGCGCTCGGCGGCTTCATGATGCCGGCGATGCAGGGGCTGATGAGCCGGGCGACCCCGTCGAACGCACAGGGCGAACTACAGGGCGCCATCGCCTCGGTCATGTCGATCACCATGATGACCTCGCCGCTGACGATGACGCTCCTGTTCGAATATTTCACCGGCAGTGGTGCGCCGGTCGAATTTGCCGGTGCGCCTTTCCTTGCCGCCGCCATCCTGCTTGCCCTCGCCATGATCCCGTTCTGGATCACCATGCAGAAGGCAGACCTGAGGGCCCGTGGCGAGAAGGCGGCACAGGACGCCGGGGCAGCAGACAATGCCGCCCCGAATGCCGACACAAGCTCCTGATTTCAGCTAAAACCTCAGACCGCTGAAATTTTGTAAAGCGCACTCGCGTGACTGCGCAGCTCCTGCGAAATGGAATCGCTTATGGTGGATGTCCTGCCGGACCAAAGCTCCGTCACCCGCGCGGTGTCGGGCGCACCCAGCGCCTTCAGCGGCTGCTCTATAGGCCTCGACCACTGGTGCAGGTTGAACAACGCGGCATAGATATCGCCCTCGGGCGATTCAGCCCGCCAGACGATCTGATCACCATTGTTCCACAGCTGCATGTTGTTGTGGGAGTGCTGGTTGACGGCGATGACATCGCGATTGGTCAGCAGGCGCAGCGTGTTATCTTCCAGGTCGCGAAGATCGCCGCCCATGATCAGTGGCGAACGGGCGATGGCCCACAGCGTCATCAGCGTCTGTTGCTCATCGCGCGTGAACCGGCTCTTGCGGTCGCCCAGCGCCAGCGTGCCGAGCGGCAGCATGTCGGCATCCGGCCACGCCCCCGGGCGGCGGAAGCCGTTCCAATTGTGCAGGCGCTCGAACTGGTCATGCAGCAATTGCCAGTCGTCCCAGAAATCGTCGGAGATGCGCCAAAGCTGCGCATATTTCTGTGCGTGGGCGCCCCATTCGATATTGGTCTCGCCCGGCGACAGGCTCAACACCATCGGGCGACCGGTCGCATCCATAGCCGAGCGGATCGCCTCGACCTCATCCCAGTGATCCTCGTAAGGACGGCTGATATCGTCGACCTTCACATAGTCGACGCCCCAGTCGGCGAACATCTGGAAGACCGAATTGTAATAGGCCTGAGCACCGGGCTTCGACATATCGACACCATACATGTCGCCATTCCAGGTGCAGATCGACAGCGGATTGGCAATGTCGCGGGCGGTATATTCCGTACCCAGAACCGGCAGGTCCTTGTCATAGGCGATCCGCGGGATGCCGCGCATCAGGTGGATACCGAACTTCAGGCCGAGGCCGTGGATGTGATCGGCGAGTGGCTTGAAACCTGCCCCGCCCCGCGCTGACGGGAAGCGATTAGGCGCGGGCTGCAACCGTCCGTACCCGTCCATGGCGAGTTCCGCCTGGTCGCGATAGGCATAGCCGGTTGCGTTCGGCTCATACCACTGGATGTCGACGGTAAAGACGTCATAGCCATAGGGCAGCAGCTTGTCTGCCATCACCCTGGCGACATCTTTCGCCTGTTTCTCGGTAATGGTAGTGGCAAACGAGTTCCAGCTGTTCCACCCCATTGGCGGTGTTGGCGCGAGCAAGTCACCGCCGGAAGCAGTCTGTGCCCGTGCACTCGTTGAGCCCTGTCCCAGAGCCGTCAGCCCGGCGGTTCCCGCGACCGCGCCAAGCAGCGCGCGCCTGTTCAATGTCGACATGATTTCCTCCTCTTTGTTTCCGATGATTAGAGCGAGGAAGCGGCTATCAGATCAACGGTAGTTGGGGTGGCCTACAATCGATTTCAGATTCAGCACCACTCAGGACGGTGTGTCCGTCACCATAGTCAGCGCGTGGACCGGCCCGGCGAGTTCTTCGGCGAGAATTTCATTCACCATCTTGTGACGCTGCAGGCGGGTCTTGCCCTCGAAGGCGGCGGCAACGATTCGCACGCGGAAATGGCTCTCGCCGCCCTCCGGTGCACCGGCATGCCCCTTGTGGAGGTATGACTGGTCTTCTATCTCCAGCTCGGTGGGCGAAAGCCCAGCTTCCAGCTTGGTTTTCAGGGTTTCTGCAACGCTCATATCATTATCCTTCCGGCAAAAGAAAACTGCTGAGAAAGCCACTTACTGCCCTGCAAGTCAAGACTGTTTTATCGCCCGCAAAACACCCATAATCCGCCAATGCCAAAGAGTTACGAATACAAGCCCCGTATGGGCTTCGATATCCGCGCCAAGCCGACCAAGGGCGGGCGCACTGCGCGCAAGTCATGGGCCAAGCAGGACGTGCGCACCTGTGACCATCCGGAGTGCGAAAATCCGGCCGAAGTGCGCGCACCGAAATCGCCAGACCAGCTCAATGAATTCTTCTGGTTCTGCCCGGTCCATGCCCGCGAGCATAACAAGAACTGGAATTTCTTCGAAGGCAAGAGCGAGAGTGAAGCCCAGAAGATCCGCGAGGCGGCCCGCTATGGTGACCGTCCGACATGGGAGATGTCCAAGAACTCCCGCGCTGCTGCCGCTGCCCGCGCCTCCGTCGGTGACGAAGCCGTCATCAACGATTCCCTCGGTGTCTTCGCCCAGAGCCCGGATGCGAAGATCGACCGCGAGGCGGTAATGCGCGAAGGACGGCGCCTGACCAAGCTGCAGATCAGCGCCTTCAAGACGATGAACCTGCAACCAAACTCTTCAGCTTCCGATATCCGCAAGCGCTATGCCGAACTCGTCAAGCGCTTCCACCCGGATTCGAACGCAGGCGACCGTGGCGCGGAAGAGCAGCTGCAGGAAGTCATCAAGGCGCACCAGATCTTGAAAAAGGCGAATTTCGTCTAACTACCCTATCGACACCTGACTGCGCTGAACCGGCACCTTGCATAGGCGCCCGGTTTGCGTGATGTTGCGCTGCATTATTGTTGAAGAGAGCCTTATGACGTCGATCGATACCAACGCCAGTTTTGCTGAAAGCCCTGACATCACCGTCTCCGCCAAGGAGATGTTCGGTGTGCCGGTGGACATGACTGTGCCGGCCTTTTCCGAGGGTAATGAATATGTGCCCCCGCGCGACGAGACCTATCGCTTCGACCCGGAAACGACGCTGTCGATCCTCGCAGGCTTTGCCCATAACCGCCGCGTCATGGTGCAGGGTTATCACGGCACCGGCAAATCGACCCATATCGAGCAGGTCGCCGCGCGCCTGAACTGGCCGTGTATCCGCATCAACCTCGACAGCCATGTCAGCCGGATCGACCTGATCGGCAAGGACGCCATCGTGGTCGAGGACGGCAAGCAGATCACCGCCTTCCGCGAAGGGCTGCTGCCATGGGCGTTCCAGCGCCCTGTCGCGCTCGTCTTCGATGAATATGATGCCGGTCGCCCGGATGTGATGTTCGTCATCCAGCGAGTGCTGGAGGCCGAGGGTCGCCTGACCCTGCTCGACCAGAACCGCGTCCTGTCACCGAACCCCTATTTCCGCCTGTTCGCGACGACCAACACGATCGGCCTCGGCGACACGACCGGGCTCTATCACGGTACGCAGCAGATCAACCAGGGCCAGATGGACCGCTGGTCGATCGTCACCACGCTGAACTATCTGGAACATGACGAGGAAGCGGCGATCGTGCTCGCCAAGCTGCCGAGCTATGACAGCAAGGAAGGCCGGGAGAAAATCTCCGCGATGGTGCGTGTCGCCGACATGACGCGCAATGGTTTCATCAATGGCGACATCTCGACCGTGATGAGTCCGCGCACGGTCATCACCTGGGCGCAGAACGCTGAAATCTTCCAGAATATCGGTTATGCATTCCGGGTAACGTTCCTGAACAAATGCGATGAGCTGGAGCGACCGACGGTGGCCGAATTCTATCAGCGTGCCTTTGGCGAGGACCTGCCGGAAGCGGCTCACCAGCTAGGCATCAGCTAGCTTTCGTCAGAACGCCGCTATCAGGTACAGCCCCAGCGGGATCGCAACGAGGACACCGATGAACACCAGCCCGACGAGGTCAAGCGAGGGCTCTTTGTGATAATCGTCTGAACCGATCTTGTCGTGATGCTCATTGAACATGGCCAAATCTCCTTGCGGCATTACAACCCACGCGCCGCCTCGATGCTCATGAAACACCACGAAATGGGCATTTCTAAGGCTTTGACGGGGCCATACCGCGCACGCTAGAAGGCCGGACCTCCGCCGTTTTCTATCTAGTCAGGCAAAACCATGACGCCTCCCCTGCTCACCCTTCGCGATATCGCCCTGACCTTCGGCGGCACCCCGCTGCTGACGGGGGCCGAGCTGTTCGTGCAGGAGCGCGACCGGCTATGCCTTGTCGGGCGCAACGGCTCGGGCAAATCGACCCTGCTGAAGATCGCGGCTGGCCTTGTCGAGGCAGACAGCGGCGAACGCATGATCAAGCCGGACGTGACCGTGCGCTATCTGGAACAGGAGCCGGATTTTTCCGGCCATGCGACGATCCGCGACTATGTCGCCGCCGGGCTGACGCCGGGCGATGAGGAATACCGCATCGATTACCTGCTGTCCGAACTGGGCCTGACCGGCGAGGAAGACCCGGCAAAGCTTTCCGGCGGCGAGGCAAGACGCGCCGCGCTCGCCCGCGTCATGGCGCCTGAGCCTGACATCCTGCTGATGGACGAGCCGACCAACCATCTCGACCTGCCGGTCATAGACTGGCTGGAAGCCGAACTGAAAGCCACCCGCTCCGCCGTCGTCCTGATCAGCCACGACCGCCGGTTCCTGGAGAACATCACCTCACGGACGATCTGGCTCGACCGCGGCCAGACGCGCGAGCTGAACCAGGGTTTCGGCGCATTCGAGGAATGGCGCGACACGGTTCTGGAACAGGAAGAACTGGAACAGCACAAGCTCGACCGCAAGATCGTGCGCGAGGAACACTGGGTCACCTATGGCGTCACCGCCAGGCGCAAGCGTAATGTGCGCCGCATGAAGGAACTCGGCGAGCTGCGTGCCCAGCGCCGCGAGATCGTGAAAGTCCAGGGCGGGCCGAAACTCGCTGCCAGCGAAAGCGGCCAGTCCGGCAAGCTGGTGATCGAGGCCGAGCACCTCGCCAAGTCCTATGGCGGGCGCGACATTGTGAAGGACTTCTCTATCCGCATCCAGCGCGGCGATCGTATCGGCCTCGCAGGCCCGAACGGTGCCGGCAAGACGACGCTGCTGAAAATGCTGATCGGCGAGCTGGCGCCCGACAGCGGGTCGATCCGTATCGGGACCAATCTCGATGTCATCACTCTCGACCAGAAACGCGACAGCCTGAAGCCGGAAACGCGGCTGATGGATGCGCTGACCGGCGGGCGCGGCGACATGGTCTCTGTCGGTGGCCAACAGAAACACGTGATGAGCTATCTGAAGGACTTCCTGTTCCAGCCGGAACAGGCGCGCTCGCAAATATCTGCCCTGTCCGGCGGCGAACGCGGCCGACTGGCGCTGGCGATTGCTCTCGCCCAGCCCTCCAACCTGATGGTGCTCGACGAGCCGACCAACGATCTCGACCTGGAAACCCTCGACCTTTTGCAGGAAATGATCGCCGCCTATGAAGGCACTGTGCTGCTCGTCTCCCACGACCGGGATTTTCTCGATCGCACGGTGACCGCGACTATCGCCCCTGAAGGCGACGGCACGTGGCGTGTCTGGCCCGGCGGCTATACCGACATGATGCGCCAGAAGCGTGAGATGCCGGTGCGCGAAGCATCAGTATCGGAAAAACCTGCCGACAAGCCGAAACAGGACAAGGCTTCTCCGCCGCCACAGCCGCAGAAGAAGGCGAAACTGTCCTACAAGGATCAATACGCGCTCGATACGCTGCCCGGCGAAATGGAGAAGCTTGAACAGGACATTGCCGCCTATGAGAAAGTGCTGGCCGATGCCGACCTGTTCATGAAGGACCCGGACAAATTCAGACAAGCAACGCAGGCGCTGGAGGCAGCGCAGGCGAGCCTCGCCGAGAAGGAAGAGCGCTGGCTGGAACTGGAAATGATGCGCGAGAGCCTCGAGGGCTGAGCGCCAATGCCAAGGAGACAGGAATGCTGAGAATCGGACTGCTGGGCGCGTCGAGAATCGCCCCGACAGCCCTCATCCCGCAGGTCGCAAAGCGTGATGACTGCAAAATCGTTGCCGCCAGCTGCCGCGATGTCGAGCGTGGCGAGGCCTATATCCTCGAGCATGCGATCGAGCGCTGCGAAACGAGCTATGAAGCGCTGGTCGAGGCCGACGATATCGACATCGTCTACAACGCCCTCCCCCCGAACCGGCACAAGGACCTGACCATCCGTGCCCTGAAGGCCGGCAAGCATGTGCTGTGCGAGAAGCCGTTTGCGATGAACGCGGCAGAGGCGCAGGAAATGGCTGATGCGGCCTCGACAAGCGGCACAGTGCTACTCGAAGCCTTTCACTATCGCTTCCACCCGGCGTTTGAGCGCGTGCTGGACATAGTGCGCGACGGCCGCCTCGGCACGCTGCGCGAGATGGAGAGCGTCTTCACCGTCACCATCCCCAACCGCGATGGCGAGCTGCGTCATGATCCGGCACTGGGCGGCGGTTCGCTGATGGACCTTGGCTGCTACTGCCTCCACGCCCTGCGCTCCATTGCCGGGGGCGAACCGGCGGTCGAACGTGCCGTGGCCGAAGACAATGGCAAGGGCGCGGATATGGGCATGGAGGCATACCTCACCTTCCCGGGCGGCGTGTCGGCGCACATTCATTCCTCCATGCGCGAGGATATCGAGTTTGAGGCGAGCGTGAAGCTGACCGGCGAGAAAGGCATCCTGCATTACGCAAACTTCGTGCACCCGCACAAGGGCCACCAGGTCACAATGCGCGTGCACGGTCAGGATGATGTCGAAACCGTCGATGGCGATACGACCTACGACCACCAGCTCGACCATTTCATCCGCCTGGTGAAGGGGGAAGCCGAACCGGTCCTGCCCCCGTCCGATGCGGTCGCCAACATGGCGCTGATCGATGCGATCTACGCCGCTGCGGGCATGGACCGATAAAAGAACAGCGCCGCCGGTTGCCCGGGCGGCGCTGGTAAAACCCTGTCTGAAAGGGTGCTCTTTACAGAGCGGATTCGTCGACTTCGCCAGTCCGGATGCGGACAGCTTTTTCAAGATCGACGACAAAGACCTTGCCGTCGCCAATGGAGCCGGACCCGGCCGCCTTGACCACCGCCTCGACCACCTGGTCGGCAATGCCGGCAGCAACGGCGATTTCCAGCTTCAGCTTGGGGATGAAATTCACCTGGTATTCCGTGCCGCGATAAACCTCGGCATGGCCCTTCTGGCGGCCATAGCCTTTTACGTCGCTGACGGTCATGCCCTGAACGCCGACCTTGCCAAGCGCGTCGCGCACTTCATCCAGTTTTTGCGGTTTGATAATTGCTGTGATCAGTTTCACTGGCCTCACCTTCCGGTTCGCATTTGAAAAACAGACTTATAGCCTGTTCGCCCGGGAAGATAAAGTGCCAGCCTTTTATATTTTCATAGCATTTAATGGCGCACGACCGCCCCAAAACCGGCCTTTTGCCCCGCAAGCTTGCCCTAATCTGCCTTTCGGGCAGAACAGGCCTTAGAGAGACATAGCGCCCTGGCGGTTGGACAGCCATTCGCGCGCCATGCGCTGGGCTTCGGCGACCTGGTCAGTGGTCATCTCCAGCAGCAATTCCTTGCGATAGAAACGCGCATCGGGATTGCCCTTCATGGCGGACAGGTTGAACCATTTATGCGCCTTGACGATATCATAATCCTCGGCGCCCGGTGTGGATGCCTCCAGGCCCAGACGATACATGTCGTCGGCGCTGAGCAGTTTTTCGGCCCCTTGCAGGGTATTCGGTGTAATGCTGATGGACATTTTGCCCCTCTCCTTCTTCCAGACAGTGTGGTCGAACAGGCCTAATGCCCGTTAACCACGCCGACTATGTCAGGATCAGGGTGAAGATCACGTAAACGGCAAATTTATGGTTTGTTTACGGAGTTTTTAGAAGCCGTTAAGGATTGAGACGCCCTCACGGCCATGGTTTGTCCGTACAGAAATTACCGTAAAACGGATCTGTTTCAGGCACCGGCGATATGCCCCATTGCGTGCTACGCCAACCATTTGAGCGAATCGGATGCTTCCATGGCGCATCGACGATGCGTGTGCCGGGCGCCTCGGAAATGGCCCTGAACCGGTCCTGCACCGGCTGGCCGAGCAGTTCCTCCGACCAGACGAAGTAACAGGTGCGCCCCTGTTGTGTATCGATCGGATTGTAAAAAAGCAGGTTGATGGAGCGCACATGGGCGTCCGGCAGCAGGCGGCGCAGATTGCCCGCCGTATTCTCCTCATAGGCGATATAGATGCCGTCCTTTTCGAAGCCTTCTTCCTCGATGGCACTTTCCAGCGCATCATAGGGCACCCAGCGCCAGCACTCGTCACAGACCGGCGGGCCTGCCCAGCCGACATTGACGACGCGCAGCACAGCCATCACCGCGACCGCCCCGATCAGCATTTTCACCCATGTTCCATCGCCTTTTTCCGCAACAGCAACGCGGACCCGCGCCATCATCCAGAAAAAGCCCGGCAGGAAGAACGGCACGACATAGCGCTCGGTGACGTTGGAAACGCCAAGCAGCAACACCCCGGCAAGAATGACAGCGATGCTGGCGAGAATGGACCGCCTGCAAAGCTGCAAGAGCGGGTCACTGACTATCGCTGTGCGGGTGAACGCCTTGCGGGCGATCACCGCAACGATGAGCAGAAAAGGCACATAGAAGGACAGGATGGCACCGATCGCGTTCCCCAGTCCCTCGCCGACCCGTTCCAGATGACTGCCATTGAGGCCCAGCTTCGAGCCGGCATAGAGCTCCAGCAATTCACGGTGAGCGTTCAGCCAGATCAGGTGGGGCAACAGAAGAAGGATCGCAATGACGACAGAGGCACCGATGCGCCAATGCAGCATGATCCTACGCATGTCGCGATCTAGCAGGATCGGGATGCCGACGGCCACGAGAAAGCCTGCAAAATTGTACTTCGCCATCAGGCCCAGCCCGACCGACGCCCCGAAGATGAGGTAATCCGCCCACCGCTTTTCCTGCAGCAGCCTGATCAGTGCCCAGAAGGAAAAGCAGGTCGCGGCAATGGCCACCAGCGAATGGGTGAACGCCTGATGATAGTTCCAGCCGATCTGGTAGAGCAGCAACGCGGAAAAAACGGTGATCGCCGCCCAGCGCTGGCCCGCCGCATCACCGCCGAACAGCCGTCGCCCGGCAAGGAACAGGAAGCCAGCCGAAAAGACCAGCAGCCCGTATTTGACGATCAGGAAGGAGACGAGCCCCGGCCCCGTCAGTTGCTGGACCAGCGTCAGCGACCATTCGAACAGGGGCGGATTGTCCGGCAGGTATCCCCAGCGCAGCTCCTGCGTGAAGACGTTTTCCTTCGGGTCGTCCATCGCCAACTGGAACCCGGCAATGAGACGGATCAGCGAATGGACGAGACCATAAAGCGCGGTGAGGACGAGGACACCGGGCAGGGAAAACGGCTGGAATCCCTTTTCCGGGCTTTTTGCGGGCTTTGCCCCCTCGTCCCGCGCCAGCATCCTATTCGACGCCCAGCTTGGCCTTCAGGATGTCGTTGACCGCCTGCGGGTTGGCCTTGCCGCCGGTCGCCTTCATCACCTGGCCAACGAACCAGCCCATGGTCTTGGGCTTTTCCTTCACCTGAGCGACCTGATCCGGATTGGCGGCGATGATGTCGTCGACGACCTTCTCGATGGCGCCGGTGTCGGTCACCTGTTTCAGGCCGCGCTTCTCGACGATCTCTGCCGGGTCACCGCCCTCTTCCAGCATGATGGCGAAGACATCCTTGGCGATCTTGCCGGAGATGGTCTTGTCGGCGATCAGGTCGATCAGCCCGCCGAGCTGGTCGGCGGAAACCGGCGAGTCGGATATGTCGCGGTCCATCTTGTTCAGGGCACCGAAGAAATCGCCCATCACCCAGTTGGCCGCCATCTTGCCATCGCGGCCCTTGGCGACCGCCTCGAAGAAATCAGCCTTCTCCCGATCCATGGCGAGGATCGTGGCATCATAGAGCGGCAAGCCATACTCCTCGACGAAGCGGCGCTTCTTCTCGTCGGGAAGTTCAGGCAGCGTCGCGCGGATTTCCTCGACCCACTCGTCGGAAAATTCCAGCGGCAGCAGGTCCGGGTCCGGGAAATAGCGATAGTCATGCGCGTCTTCCTTGGTCCGCATGATCCGCGTCTCGCCGGTCGCGACATTGAACAGGCGCGTTTCCTGGTCGATCTGGCCACCAGCCTCCAGCACCTCGATCTGGCGACGCGCTTCATAGTCGATGACCTGGCGCACATAGCGGATCGAGTTGACGTTCTTGGTTTCCGTCCGTGTACCCAGATGCTTGAAATCGCCGGTCTCCAGGAACTTCTCATAGCCACCGGCGCGGCAGACGGAGACGTTCACGTCGGCCCGCATCGAGCCCTGCTCCATGTTGCCGTCGCAAGTGCCGAGATAGCGCACGATGGTGCGCAGCTTGGAGAAATAGGCCGAGCCCTCTTCCGCGGAACGCATATGCGGCTTGGAGACGATCTCCATCAGCGCGACGCCGGAACGGTTCAGGTCCACATAAGACTCTTTCGGCGCGAGATCGTGGATCGACTTGCCCGCGTCCTGCTCCAGGTGCAGGCGCTCGATCCCGACCTTGATCACTTCGCCGTCGTCCAGCTCGACCTCGATCTCGCCTTCGCCGACGATCGGGTCCTTGTACTGGGAAATCTGATAGCCCTGCGGCAGGTCCGGGTAGAAATAGTTCTTCCGGTCAAAGCGCGACCAGGTGTTGATCTTGGCGTTCAGGCCCAGACCGGTCTTGATCGCCTGCTCCACGCAATAGCGGTTGATGACCGGCAGCATGCCCGGCATCGCCGCATCGACGAGCGAGACATTCTCGTTCGGCCCGGCGCCATATTCGGCCGACGCGCCAGAGAACAGCTTGGCATTGGAAGACACCTGGGCGTGGACTTCCAGCCCGACAACGACTTCCCAGTCGCCGGTTGCGCCTTGCAGGACTTTACGTGGTTGAGCAGTCATTCGATTTCGTTTCGGTGAAGGAGTAATTGCAATCCGCGCAAACTAGCCGAACCGGCACGCGATTCAAGCCATGAAACGGGATTGGCCGCGCTAATTGTCCGAGGCCAACGCCGCTTCCAGCTTTTCGAGCGGGTCCAATATATTGAGCGAAGGTTGGGTGCCCGAAAAACAGGAATCAGCGAGATTGTGTGCGATCTCTGCCAGATATCCCGGTTTCGTAGCCTCGTCAGGCGAACGGGTCGTGCCGACCATGCCTTTTCCGGTTTTCATGGCGAATAGATAATTGGTTCCATCAAGCCCTACATGAGGTGGTTCAAGCTTGTCGTCATAGGGATACTTCGTCCGGCGAAGCATTTCAAACCAGACATCCAGCAAACGCGATCCCATATCCGGCGAGAGAGGCACCTCACAGCTTATGATCGGGATCTCAGGCAGCGATTCATTCAATTCTTCTCTTTCCCCCAGCGCCTCACGATAGTCGATCCATATCTGCTTTTCCGGTGTGGCACCGACGATCGAATAGTCGCCTCCGGACATTTTTATGCTGACGGCGAATTCCTCGGAGAATGAGGGGATAACCAGCGCAGTAGCAAAAACATATCTATCAGAAATTGCTGGCGAAAGAGACTGCCGGATGAGATTACCGTACTCGTCATGCCACTTAGGGTTATAGATAGAACCCACAGGCTCGAGATGATCTCCGGCATGAGCCATCGGAAAGGTGAAAAAAGCAAATAGAGCAATCAAGGCCGGAATACGCATTCGCCAAGCCTAATGTAAAAAAGCCCTCTCTCAAACTCTAATGATCTGCAGGCACTATTTCCTTTTCAGCGCCACGGCCAGTTCCGCCTTGCCGCCTAGGCTGGGGTGCGGGAAAGCCTGCGGCTCTGCATCAGGCCACGCCCAGCTCTCCTCCCCGAACAGCGCCCTCATTTCATCCATGTCGCAGCCATAGGGCGGGCCGCCGCGCTCTTCCTTCTGCATGAACAGGGCGAGCAGATGGCCGCCGGGGGCGATCTGCTCGAACGCAGCTTTCTCATACTCTTCACGCTTGCTCGGGTGGATCGCGCAGAGAAACGTCTGCTCGTAATAGAGATCAACGGGGCTGTCAGGGCGGAAGGCCAGTGCATCGCCGGTGACGAGGGTGCCGGTCAGCCCGGCCGCCTTGAACTGCGTCCACTGCCAGACGATGGCGCTCGACGCATAATCAACCGCGCTCACCTCCAGCCCGAGACTGGCAAAGGCCAGCGGCTCGAGCGAGCGCCCGCAGCCGGGCACATAGACGGATTTTCCAGAAGCAATCAGACCGGCGTCGAGCCACATCGTGAAGGCCGGGTGCAGCTCGCCCCGCTCCCATGGCGCATCGTCTGCCTTGAAGCGCTCCTCCCAGTCGACGGGCTTGCGGTCTTCCGATTCAGCTTCGCTCATGCAGTCTCTTTTTCCGGCTCGGCTTCAGCCCGCTTCGTGCGCAGCTCCGCCAGCACCTTGTGAATATCGGAGACGCAGACAGAGCCCTCGCCCACCGCCGAAGCGACCCGCTTGACCGATTGCGAGCGCACATCGCCGACGGCGAAGATGCCGGGCCGTGAGGATTCGAACGTAAAGGGCTGGCGTTCGCACGCCTCGCCCCCCTTGATCTTCTCCCATGCAATGCCCGCATCGCGCCCGGTGATGATGAAGCCTTTTTCGTCGAGGGCGAGGCAGCCTTCCACCCACGCCGTGTTCGGCACGGCGCCGATCATCAGGAAGATGTGGCCGATATCCCGGGTCGTGACCTCGCCCGTTTTACGATGCTTCCACTCAGCTTGTCGTAACGCCTCGTCGCCCTCGATATGGCAAAGCTCCGTATTCTCATAGAGCGTGATGCCGGAAGAGGCCTTGATCCGCCCGACGAGATAGTCCGACATCGTGTCGGCGACGTCTGCCCGGCGCACCAGCATGTGCACATGTTTCGAATGCTGGGCGAGATAGACCGCCGCCTGCCCGGCGGAATTGCCGCCGCCGATGACGACGACCTCGGTGTCCGTACACAGACGCGCCTCCAGCGCCGTTGCCGCGTAATGCACGTTCTGGCCGTCATAGTCCGACAGATTGTCGACATCCATGGAGCGATAGCTGGCGCCGGACGCGATCACTACCGTACGGGCCTGCACCCTTTCGCCGCTTTCCATTTCGATCGTATAGGGATGATCGTCGCAATGCAGCGCCTTCACACAGTATGGCACGGCCATGACCGCGCCGAATTTCTGCGCCTGCACGAAGGCCCGCCCCGCCAGCGCCTGACCGGATATGCCGGTGGGGAAGCCGAGATAGTTCTCGATCTTGGAGGATGTCCCCGCCTGCCCGCCCGGCGCCATATCCTCCACGATCAGCGTCGACAGCCCCTCGGAGGCGGCATAGACCGCCGCCGCCAGCCCGGACGGCCCGCCGCCGATCACCGCCGTGTCGTAGATCTCGTCGTCCTTGAACTCATGGCTGATGCCGAGGAAATGGCCAAGCTCCAGCAGGCTTGGGTGACGGATCATGGAGTCGCCCTTGCCGATGACGACCGGCAGGCATTGCGGCGACAGGTTCAGGCCCCGCATTACCGGTTCGGTCTCGGCGTCGTTCTCCTCCAGCGTCAGCACCTTCACCGGATAGCCATTGCGGCGCAGGAAACGCTCGATCTGCAGCATCTGGCTCGCGCCCTTGTTGCCGATGACAATGACCGCGCCCTGCTCATGCTCCATCAGCGCGACATGGCGCAGGATGAAAGCCCGCATGATGATCTCGGCGAGGTCCGGCAGCGCCGTCATCATCTCGCGGAATTTCTCGCGGTTCAGGCGCAGAACCTCGCCATCCTCGCCCATGCGGCCGGAAACCAGGACCTTCCGGTCATTGAACAGGTCAAGCTCGCCAGTAAATTGATGGCGGCCATGGCGGGTGAAGACATGGTCATCGCCCCGCCCCTGATCATCGAAAATCTCGACCTCGCCTGACAGCATGACGAAGAAATCGACCGTGCGGTCGCCGCGGGTAAACAAGGCAGCGCCCTTCTCCACCTTCTCGACAGAACCATAGGGGCGGATGCGGTCGATCTGCTCGTACGTCAGGACAGGAAATGTCTGCTCCCGTCGCGCGTATGGGTCGGTCGGGCTCTGGCCGGTGGGGTCCTGCTGGCCCGGGGACCCTTCAGTGTCTGCCATGTCATCTCTCCTGCTTGTCTTTCTAGATAGCCTTGACGGGAGGGCACGGCAATCACACTACATTGGCCTTCTTGATCACCAGCCCCATTGGGCCTATGCCATGCGCACGGAATTCTACCGCAACGCAATAAGAGGAAATCATCATGAAAGCACCAGTCCGCGTCGCCGTTACCGGCGCAGCCGGCCAGATCGGTTATGCGCTCCTTTTCCGCATCGCTTCGGGCGACATGCTCGGCAAGGACCAGCCGGTCATCCTGCAGATGCTCGAAATCACCCCGGCCTTACCGGCGCTGGAAGGCGTTATCATGGAGCTGAACGACTGCGCGTTCCCGCTGCTCGCCGGCACGGTCGCTACCGACGACCCGAATGTCGCGTTCAAGGACGCTGACTTCGCCCTGCTCGTCGGCGCGATGCCTCGCAAGCAGGGCATGGAGCGCAAGGACCTGCTGGAAGCCAATGGCGGCATTTTCGGCCCGCAGGGCAAGGCGATCAACGATCATGCCTCCCGCGACGTCAAGGTTCTGGTCGTCGGCAACCCGGCCAACACCAACGCGCTGATCGCCCAGCAGAACGCGCCTGATCTGGACCCGAAATGCTTCACCGCCATGGTCCGCCTCGACCACAACCGCGCGATGAGCCAGCTGGCCGAGAAGACCGGCGCCCATTCGACCGACGTGAAGGGTATCACCATCTGGGGCAACCACTCCTCGACCCAGTATCCGGACCTGCACCAGGCGACGGTCAACGGCAAGCCGGCCCTCGATCAGGTCGATCAGGACTGGTACGAAAACACGTACATTCCGGAAGTCCAGCAGCGCGGCGCCGCGATCATCAAGGCCCGCGGCGCGTCGTCTGCGGCCTCCGCTGCCTCCGCCGCAATCGACCACATGCGCTCCTGGGCGCTGGGCACGACGGATGGCGAATGGATCTCCATGGGCATCCCGTCAGACGGCTCCTACGGCATTGAGCCGGGCGTCATCTATGGCTATCCGGTGACCTGCAAGGGTGGCAAATACGAGATCGTCCAGGGCCTCAAGATCAACGACTTCTCCCGCGCCCGCATGGACGCGACAGAGAAAGAGCTTCGCGAAGAACGCGCCGCCGTCGAAGGCCTGTTCGCGAAATAAGCTCTGTTTACAGAGTAAGATGACAAAGCCCGGCGGTAACCTGCCGGGCTTTTTTTTAAGGCTTATTCGGACGGCACCAATTTTCTTTCCTCTGCCACCCCTTCAGCCTGAAGAATGGACAGGATCGCCGGGATAACATCGAACGAAATATCCGTCATGTTATGCTTTGAGGAGTCCTGAGGATGCAGCTTTACATTCTCGAACCGTTTCAGGTTTTCCGCCTGGTATGTGTCGCTCGGCTCGCCCTTTGGATAATACAAGTGAACGTTCAGTTTCGGCTTCTGTTCGTCCATATGGACACCCAGATCACGCCGGCTGTCGTCAAGGATCACCTCATCCATCACCCCAAGTATCTGCGCACCGCGCGGATCGATCTCCCTGCTGGCAAGGCTCACATTGGTAAAGGACGAAAACCCGATGAAGCATGACGCGCCAGCATAGATACTGTGCATCAATCCGCCATATCCGCCACCTGATGCTCCGATGGCAATAGTGTAATCGTTGCGGCCGGTTTCAGCCTCTACATGCTTGCGAAGGCTCCCCTCCTCGGGAAATTCCAGGCTGCTGTTGACGAGCATATTCAGCCGAGACCCTG
This sequence comes from Aquisalinus luteolus, assembly GCF_009712425.2. Lineage (GTDB taxonomy): Bacteria > Pseudomonadota > Alphaproteobacteria > Caulobacterales > Parvularculaceae > Aquisalinus > Aquisalinus luteolus. The sequence goes on along the minus strand of NZ_VCJR02000001.1, from coordinate 1,207,418 downwards.
AAAACACGTCGACCGTAAAGCCGTGCTCCTTCAGCAGGGCTACGACCTTTTCAGCATTGTGGCTCAACACTTTCTTGCTGAAGCCGGTAAAGATAAAGGCATGCTTCTTCATACAGGGACCCCCACCGATAAGCTACTAGCCCCTGACGTCGTGAAACTGCTAACGATGCAGGGTTCGATGCGGGAAACTACTACAGGATGGGGCGTATAGGATATAAAATAAGTTTATTCCTCAAAAGATTCGGGCATCGGCATCTGGCAGATTACCTCCGCGCCGAAGCCGCTGGTATCTACCGTCAGAACACCATCGGGGTAACAGAACTCCTCCGCCCCTGCCCGCGCGCGGCTGTCGAGAAAGAAGTCAGCGCCGAGATAGGCGATCACGGCGATGACCAGTATGCCGATGAGTATTTTCAGCGTCCGGTTCATGATGTCTCTCCCTCTTATTTGCCTGCCCTGAGCATTTAACCCTGAACTCGCCACTCTTGTCATCCCGGGACTGCTCAAACATCACCCCGTGACCAAGCTTTGTTTTAATGAGTGCCTACAGAGCGTCCATTTTCCAAACAGCTCGCCGGAGATGGGTCCCGGCTCGCGCTGCGCTTGGCCGGGATGACAGGTTGAGAGTTTGAGCCAACAGAAACTTTAGCTCAACGCCCACTCCAGTGGTGGCGGCAAGTCTTTTGGGGAAAGATCGACATGGATTACGCGGCGTCGGCGCTCGGATGTCGAGGCTAGAGAGCGATGCACTATAGGCGTAGCCAGTATGACCGCATCCCCGGCTGACTGTTCGATGGCGACTGCCTTTCCCGCAGCAGCAGCACTGGCAGTCTCCGCGTCTGAAAGGCGGCCAAGACAATGTGATCCGGAAATGACTTCCAAGGCTCCATTCGTCTTATCTACATCGTCCAGATGCAACCGCATCGTTAGCATATCTTCCATGAACCGGAAGGGGGGCTCGACATGCGGCACACCACCTTTTGTGCTCCACACCTGAAACTCCGGCAACTCATGCCTCTCACGCACAGCGATGGTCCGGTCCTGATGCCAGCCCAATGTCCAGTTTCGACCCGGCTTCTTGTCAAACAGGATAATCCGTACCGGTCGTATGTCCTGAGTGGACCGCTCGGCCACCAAGGAGAGCATCGGACCGAACACAGTTTCGCGTAATTTTTCTTGCGGCTCAAACACACGACAGCCAGCTGCCTCGAAGGACAGCTGGCTGATCAGTTCTGTAATCTGGATAGTGTCTATAACAGCAGACAGTTTCTCATAACCATCTACTGCGAGACTTGGCATATAGCCTAAACCCACCACTCGTCCGGCTTGGCCGTGAATCCGGCGGACTGCTCCAGCGCGTCCGCACCTTTCAGCAACGTCTCCTCGTCGAACGGACGGCCGATCAGCTGCAGGCCGAGGGGCAGGCCCTGGCCGTCGAGACCGGCAGGCACCGAGATACCTGGGAGGCCGGCAAGGTTCGCCGTGACGGTGAAGATGTCGTTGAGATACATCTCGACCGGGTCGGCATTTTTCTTCTCGCCGAGACCGAAGGCGGCAGACGGCGTCGACGGGGTCAGGATCAGGTCGACCTGCTTGTAGGCTTCCTGGAACTCGTCGAAGATCTTCTTGCGCACCTTCTGTGCACGGATGTAATAGGCGTCGTAGTAGCCCGCCGAAAGAACGTATGTGCCGATCAGGATGCGGCGCTTGACCTCGTCCCCGAAACCGGCGGCGCGGGTCTTCTCGTACAGGGCGGTGATGTTGTCCTTGTCGTCGGCGACGCGCAGGCCATATTTCACGCCGTCATAACGGGCAAGGTTCGAGGACGCCTCCGCCGGGGCGACGATGTAGTAGACCGGCAGCGCATATTTCGTCATTGGCAGGGAGATGTCGACGATCTCCGCGCCAGCATCCCTCATCCAGTCGATGCCCTGCTGCCAGAGTTTCTCGATCTCCTCCGGCATACCGTCGATGCGATATTCCTTGGGCACGCCGATCTTTAGGCCCTTCACGCCCTGGCCCAGTACCGCCTCATAGTCCGGTACCGGACGGTCGATGCAGGTGGAATCTTTCGGATCGTGCCCGGCCATGGACTTCAGCATGATGGCGCTGTCGCGCACCGTGCGGGTGATCGGCCCTGCCTGGTCGAGCGACGACGCAAACGCGACGACGCCCCAGCGCGAGACGCGGCCATAGGTCGGCTTCAGGCCGACCGTGCCGGTAAAGGCCGCAGGCTGACGAATCGAACCGCCGGTGTCCGTCGCGGTCGCGCCAGCACAGAGCCGCGCGGCAACGGCAGACGAAGACCCACCGGACGAGCCGCCCGGCGTCAGCCCGCCAACGACTTTGCCCGCCTCGATGCGGGTGGCGTTATCGCCAGTGCGGCGCCACGGGTTGACGACATCGCCGTAATAGGACGTCTCGTTGGACGAACCCATGGCGAATTCGTCGAGGTTCAGCTTACCCAGCATCACTGCGCCGTCGGCGAACAGGTTGGTCGTCACAGTCGATTCATATTTCGGGTGGAAGCCGTCGAGGATGTGGCTCGCCGCCGTCGTCAGCGTGTCGCGAGTACAGAACAGGTCCTTGATGCCCAGCGGCACGCCTTCCAGCGCCCCGCCCTCGCCCTTGGCGAGCCTGGCGTCGGATTCAGTCGCCTTATCGCGGGCGATATCCGGCGTCGGGGTGATGAAGGCATTCAGCGCCGCCGCACCCTCGATCCGGGCGATATAGGCGTCGGTTACCTCGGCGGAAGTAAAGTCTTTTTTCTTCAGGCCGTCGCGCAGGTCGGCAAGGGAGAGTTCGGTATAATCAGTCATGTCGTGCAACTTCTTATGATATCAAAACTGGTCTGTATGCTTTCAGCAATCGTTTCACTTATCGGATCACCACCGCCGTCATCCGTGTAATCCTTCCAAACAGCATAGCCCTTTTCAAATTCTTCATCAGGCTGCTGATGGGTGCCTTTCAATCTGTCTACGCTTGAAAGTACAGCGGACTGAAGGAATGGCGTATGAAAGATATCCTCGGTTTGGCAATCATCCTTAAGCTTCGTGTGTCGGTCCTTCTGAACCGGCAGATTTCTGATCTTTATGGAAACGACTGTTTCCCCTCTGAATTCTTCTATGCGCCCAATCAGCATATCCGCCTCCTCCGGCAAGCCCTTCACTGACCAGACCTGCCCGACAGCTAATGAGACAGAATGGCTCTCACTCACTCCACCACCTTCGGCACGACGAAGAAGTGATCTTCCGTCTTCGGCGCATTGGCGACGATATCCTCCGGCTTGCCGCCGCCGGTATAGTCGTGGGTCAGCACATCCTCGCGCATCGGCAACTGTGTCTCTACCGTGGAGGCCATCGCCTCTACGCCCTCGACATCGACCTCGTTAAGCATCTCGATCCAGTCGAGAATGCCGGAGAGTTCCTTTGCGAGCGGTTCGAGGCGTTCCTCCGGCTCGGCGATGCGGGCCAGCTTGGCGACCTTGCGGACGGTTTCCTTGTCGATGGACATGGGGTTTCCCTGAATGCTTGTCGTGAAAGAATATCGTCACCGGTTAGCAAGCCCGCCCCGCAAGGGCAAGGGCGTTGCTGGGCCCAGAACCTCTAATGGGCGAGCTATAGAGAGCCCTCGAACAGGCCATCGACGATCAGGCGGCCATTGGCACCGGACCAGTCGGCGGTGACGAACTGGCGCAGCGACCGGGTGAAAGGCTCGCTGCCGGACCAGTCGGCGGCAAAGTCGTAGAACGCCTCGGCACTCTGACCGTCGCGGCGCTCAGCAGCAAAATCGGCAAAAGCCTTCCACGTAGAGACCACTGTCGCGCCCTCGCGCTGGGCCGACAACGCCGTCCACGTCATGACGCCGCAGGCATAGCTCGCCTCGTGGTCGCCGCGCGCGGCCGCCTTGTCGAGCGGACCGCCGGAAAGCGCATTGGCGCAATTTCGCTGGGCCCGGCCGAGCATCGCCGAATAATCGGCATCTGAATATTTCTCGGTGATGAACAGGCTCTCCAACCCGATCGCCTGGGCGCCGCCCTCATGGAGCCAGTCCGGCGCAGTGCCTACACCTTGGCGTTCCAGCTGCCAGAGATGGGCCATCTCGTGGGCGATATTCTCCAGCACCCGGCGCTGGGCTTCCTGCCCGACCTCGCCGAGGCCACCGCCGATGAAGCGGATCAACGCCTGCCCGCGCACACTGTCGCCCTCAATGGATATCTGTCCGGGCCGTCCGGCATCGTAGAGCATGTAGAGTTCAGGCCGGGTCGACAACTCCCCACCCAGCACACCCTTGTAGTAATCATTCAGCACGGCGATGGAATTACCGATCATGCCCTGCACAGCCTGCGGCATTGCACCCTCGTAGAGCATGACGATGTTCTCGCCCTCCCAGATCAGCGGCTGGCCGACCCACTGGAAACGCGGCCCCGCCGACTGCCCGGAGACACGATCACCATTGACCGCGACCGGCTGGAACGGCGCGATATTGATGACCGCCGCCTCGGTGCCGTATTGCACCAGCGGATAGGCCTTGGCCGGTGTCTCAAGCGAGCGGTCAAGAACGACGCTGACAAGGTCGAACGGCTCACTGCCCTCAAAGCCGATGCCGTTACCCTCGCCCGCCATGCTGACGATCTCGCCATTCATGGTGATCGTCAGCGCGGAGAGATAATCCGGTGACAGACCGATAGTCAGGCTCTCCACTGGCTCTTGCGGACGATAGCCAATTTCCACCCCCGCATCCGTCAGGAACGGATAAAGCTGCACGTGATAGCTCTGGCTCGTCTGAGGCGCAGGACGCAGGACCAGCACCAGCGCCAGAATGAACAAAGCCAGTACCCCCGCGCCCACCGCCAGGGTTGCCGCGCCGGGGTTTTTGCCCGATAGGACGCTCATGTCAGGAAATTTCATCGACCAGCTCTCAGCCTTTCCGCCGTCAGGGCCCGTCTTCGGGCTCGATCTCGGAACAAAGACAATCGGCATCGCCGTGTCAAACCCGGAAAGAAGCCTGGCAACGCCGGTCACCACGATCCGGCGCAAGAAGTTCACGCAGGACGCCGAGGCGATGCTCGCGCTGGCCACAGAGCGCCGTGTCACCGGCATCATCCTGGGCCTGCCGATCAACATGGACGGGACCGAAGGACCCCGCGCCCAGGCGACCCGCGCCTTTGCCCGCAATCTTGCGCGCCTGTCCGACTTGCCGGTCGCCTTCTGGGACGAGCGCCTGTCCACCGCTGCCGCTGAACGGGAAATGATCGCGCTGGACACCAGCCGCGCCCGCCGCGCCGAGACGATCGACGAGATGGCCGCGACCTATATCCTTCAAGGCGCCTTAGACCGAATGAAATCGCGCTAGCGAAACCACACAATTCCTGTGGCAGAATCTGCCAGTGCTGCTAGGGTAAGGCCCAGTAGTAATTGTCTGTGTGGGGCATCATGATCACTCGTCTCTTCATCATCCTGTCGTTGCTGGCTGTCGCTGCCTGCGCGACAACCGAAACTGCGACGCGCGCCGAACGCGAACCGGCGCTGACACAATTCGCACCGGCTCCTTCGGTCAATACGCGCCTCGATTACGAAGTCTGGGACGAGCTGCTGTCCGGCATGGTCTTCTCCTTCGGGCAGTCCCTGCGCACCCGGGCAGGCTCGCCGCCGCCAAAGACTGGCTCCAATCTGACGCCGGGCCATAACTCCCCCTATCGCCTGGAGGGCAACCGTGTCGTCTTTTCGCTTTTCACTGACGAGTACAAGGCGCTGATCGTCGAGTACCGCATCGCGCTGGAAGACATCGGCAACGAGATCGACATCACGACACTCAGCCGCAACGAGCAGCTGGCCTACTGGCTGAACCTGCACAACGCGCTGATGATCGAGACGATCGCCGTCAACTATCCGATAAAGCAGCCCCACCGCCTCCTCTTCGGCGATCCGGGCGTGCCCCTGGATGACGCCAAGCTGGTCACCATCCAGGGCGTGCCGCTGTCGCTGCGCGATATTCGCGAACGCATCGTCTATCCCCACTGGGACGATCCGCTGGTCATCTACGGCTTCTTCCGCGGCAATATCGGCGGGCCAAGTATCCACCGCGAGGCCTATGGCTCTTCGAATATCACCCGGAACCTGCGGTCCAATGCGACGGAATTCGTCAACTCCCTGCGCGGTGTGAGCGAGCGGACCAACACGATTGATATTTCGCAGATCTATTACGAGGCTGCGCCGTGGTACTTCCCGGACTTCGATGCCGACGTGAAGGCGCACCTTGCCCGCTATGCCACCGCCGATGTCACCGAAATTCTCGAAAACGACCGCCCCCTGCGCAAGGGCGTCTATGAGTATGACATCGCTGACCTTGCCGGCGGTGTCGAAGGCGGCTCGAGCTATTATGTCGTCGATGCCCTGAGCGGTCAGGAGGATATCAATATCGATGTGCCGCAGACGGTCACACGCCTGCTGAAAGAGTTCGAGAACAAGATCGAAACCGCCAACCGCCGCCGCCTGTTCGAGGGCCGCCCGCGTGGCACGGTGACGATCATCGACGGTGACATCGACGAGGTCGCACCTGAGATCGACTGAGGAAAACCGATCGCTGGCGGGCGCAGGATCGCGCTTGCCAGCGCCCGTCGATCACGCCTATATCCGGGGCTTGATGAGCCTTTATCCTGAACGCCCGACACCGCCCGATGGCGGCCTGTCCCGGATGCATCTGACCGGCATCAATGCCCTGTCGGATGGAGACCTGATTTTCCTGCTGAAGCTTGCCCAATATTACCGGGCGCTGGTGCGTGACGATCTCGATATCCCGCTGCGCCTGAAGGGCCGCACACAGGTGAACCTGTTCTTCGAAAACTCGACTCGTACGAACTGCTCCTTCGAACTGGCGGGCAAGAAGCTGGGCGCTGACATCATCGTCGTGCCGGTCGCCGCCTCCTCCGTCCACAAGGGCGAGGAGTTGCAGGACACGACCCAGACCCTTGCGGCGATGGGCGCGGATGCGATGGTCGTGCGCAACAAGGAGCACGACACGGCGGAGTTTGTCTCCTCGGCGCTGGGCAAGGCGAACATTCCCTGCGCCGTCATCAATGCCGGCGAAGGCACGCGCAGCCATCCGACGCAGGCGCTTCTCGACGCAGCGACAATGCTGGAAAGCCTTGGCCGCACGCCCGAGGAAGGGCTGAAGGGTATCACCGTCGCAATTTGCGGCGACGTTCGCCATTCGCGCGTCGCCGGGTCGAACGCCGAGTTGCTGCCCCGCCTGGGTGCAGAGGTGCGCTTTGTTGGCCCGGAGCAGCTGCACCCTGCCGCGAACCAGTACAGCCATGTCGAGCGCTATACCTCACTGAAGGAAGGCCTTGCCGGTTGCGATTTCGTCATGGCCCTCCGCATGCAGATGGAACGCATGGAAAGCGGCTATGGCATGACTAACGAAGAGTACCATGCAACCTTCGGCCTGACCCACGAGACGCTGGGCTTCGCCGCACTCACCGCAAAGGTCATGCATCCGGGCCCGATGAACCGGGGGATCGAGATTTCAGGGGCTCTCGCAGACGACCGGTCACGCTCACTGATCCTCGACCAGGTCGCCCATGGCGTGACGACCCGCATGGCCGTGCTCGACGCGCTTTTGACCGAACAGGAGTGACTTCAATGTCCGACACCGTGCTTGTAACGGGCGCATCAGGTTTCATCGCGCAGCACTGTATCGTGCAGTTGCTTGAAGCGGGGTATGACGTGCGGGGCACGCTGCGCAGCCCGAACCGCGAACAGGAAGTGCGCGATGCCATAAGCGCCATGCTGCCCAGCGGTGGCGAGAAGCTTTCCTTCGCCTATGTCGACCTGTTGAAGGATGATGGCTGGGAAGAAGCGATGGCAGGCTGCACTTACCTGCTGCATGTCGCCTCGCCCTTCCCGCTCGCGCAGCCGAAGGACGAGAACGAGATCATCCGCCCGGCGGTCGATGGCGCCCTGCGAGCACTGCAAGCTGCCGCCCGCGCCGGTGTGAGACGCACTGTCCTGACCTCGTCTCTCGTCGCCGTCATGTATGGCCATAACGGCCGCGAGCGCCCGTTCGACGAACACGACTGGTCGAACCTGTCGGGCGACGGCATCAGCGCCTATGCGAAATCGAAAACACTGGCAGAAAAGGCGGCGTGGGATTTCATCAGCACACCCCGCAATCGCGGCATGGAACTGGCCGTCATCAACCCCGGTCTCGTGCTCGGCCCGATCACGACGCCGGACACGTCGACCTCCATGGAGCCGCTGGTGCAGATGATGAGCGGGCAAATGCCGGCCCTGCCCCGCCTGTCCTTCCCCGTCGTCGATGTGCGCGATGTCGCTGCCGCCCATGTCGCGGCGATGACCGAGCCGGAAGCGGCGGGCAAGCGGTTCTGCTGTGCCGTCGATGAGCTCTGGTTCAAGGATATCTCGGACATGATTAAAGAACCGATGGTCGCCCATGGTATCAAGGTACCGACCACCGTCCTGCCGGACTTCGCCGTGCGGCTATTCGCCCTGTTCCGTCCGGACCTGAAGGCGCTGTTGCCGGACCTCGGCATCGAACGGAAGATCAACAACATGCAGATACGCCGTGTACTGAACTGGTCGCCGCGGAGCGCTGAGGAAGCAACCCTCGCCGCTGCGGAGAGCCTCGTTGCCGCCGGCGTCGTAAAGGCTAAATCATGATGCTCGTTCTCGCCCTCGTCCTCGGCTATCTGCTCGGCTCCATACCCTTTGGCCTTGTCATCACGAAGCTAGCCGGCCTCGGCGATATCCGTGCGATCGGCTCCGGCAATATCGGTGCGACGAACGTGCTGCGTACGGGCCGCAAGGACCTGGCGCTGGCAACACTGCTGCTCGACTCCGGCAAGGGTGCGATCGCGGTCATTATCATCGGGCTGATCACCGGCTGGGCGGAGGCCCCGATGGCTCTCGCCGGTGCTGCAGCCTTTCTCGGGCATTGCTTTCCGGTCTGGCTGAAATTCAAGGGTGGCAAGGGTGTCGCAACATTTCTCGGCACCCTGCTGGCACTCAATTTCTTTGCCGGGCTGATCGCCTGCGCCATCTGGCTTGTGACCGCTTTCATCAGCCGCATCTCGTCCCTGTCGGCGCTGGTTGCCGCTGCCGTGTCGCCGCTGGTGTTCTATGTCGGCTTCGGCGAGGCGATTACCGCAATCGCTGCCCTGTTCATGACAGTGCTTATTTTCATCCGCCATCGCGCCAATATCGAGCGCCTGATGGCAGGGACGGAGCCCAGGATCGGCGGCAAGAAATAATCCTTTCACCCGGCAAAACCGGGTTGAACATAACGGGAACACATGCGAGGTTGTGGACAAAGGGGAACACACCGCATGGATCTGCACGAGCTGTCTGAACGGGAAAGGCGCGACTGGCTGCGCCTGATACGATCCGAGCAGATCGGCCCCGTGACCTTTCACCAGCTGATCAAGCGCTTTGGCTCTGCGGGCGATGCTCTCGAACGTATTCCTGATATCGCAAACACCCGCAAGAGTCTGAAGCTGTGTTCTCCCGATCAGGTCGAGGCGGAACTTGAAGCGGCGGACCGGCTCGGTGTGCATCTGATCGCGTCCAGCGAGCCATCCTATCCGCGTGCCCTGCGCGCCATCAGCGATGCTCCGCCTGTGCTGTGCGTTGCCGGTGATCCCGGCCTTTTCCAGAGAAATGCAATCGCCATTGTCGGCGCAAGGAATGCCTCCGCCGTTGGGCGACGCATGGCAAGCGACCTGGCCCGTGACCTTGGGACCGCCGGTCTCGTCGTCGTCTCCGGTCTGGCCAGAGGCATTGATGGCGCCGCCCACGCCGCCTCTCTCTCATCGGGCACCATTGCCGCGGTGGCAGGCGGTATCGATGTGATTTATCCCCCTGAACACCGCGACCTGACAGAAGAAATCGCGAGGCGCGGCGCAGTTGTGTCGGAGCGGCCGATAGGGTTCAAGCCTACAGGCAAGGATTTTCCCCGCCGCAACCGGATCATCTCTGGTCTGTCGCTAGGGGTGATCGTCGTAGAAGCCGCGGTTAAGTCAGGCACGCTGATCACGGCGCGTTATGCGGCGGAACAAGGACGTGATGTCTTCTCCGTGCCCGGTTCGCCGCTCGATCCGCGATGCCAGGGCACCAACAGGTTGATCAGGGACGGCGCGATGCTGATAGAGAATGCTCAGGATGTCATCGACAGCCTGCAGGGAGCAACGAATGTCCTGAGGGAGCCGGCCGGCGATCTGTTCGACCATGCAGACGCAATGGCCATCGATGCCGATGCCGTCGCCAATGCGCGGCGAGAAATCGTGAGCCTTCTCAGCTACACCCCTGTGCACCGGGATATCATTTTGCGGGAAGCGACCGCCGCGCCTGCCATTGTTGCCGATGCCCTGCTCGACCTCGTCCTGTCGGGCGAGGCCGAGGAGCACACCGGTGGGCGGTTTAGCCTGTCATGCGATGCGAATTAGCGCCAAAACCATTATGGCGCTCCATCAGGCTGAGAGCCAGGCCGTACACCTCCGAAAGCGCAGACAGATTTTTTGAACTCGACATCTGTTTTAGCGCTCGAGTGGCATCACTCATGTAACTGATGAGGTCTGCTTCACTGATCTGACGAAGAAAGGCTTCGTCATGATCTTGAACTTGATATTCACTCATAGTTTCCCTCCTTCTGCCCGAAACAGCCTGCGACCACCAAGTAAACAAAATGTTACAGTTGTGTTACTGGGACCGTTAACAACTTAAAGTTATGGATTTTAGTTACCATGTCGCTTGATAGTGCGGGATATTGACTGACGCGCCTGCAGAAATACGGGCTTCAGATCATCATATCCCCTCATTTCACACATACTGGCTAACTCCTCTGACATATCGTGCATATAGCCGAGAATCTCTTCATCAGAAGCGGACTGGATAAAGTACTTATCGAGGGGGACCTTGCCCCTGCCATTCCCCGATCGACTCATAGAAGTGCTCCCCTTACGCGTCCCCCGGTATGCACTCCTTGCGCGATTCCATCAATATTTATTTACCATAAGTTGCGGCTTTGAGATTGCGTGTTGACAGGAAGCCCGCGCCCGACCACTTTCGCGAACCGCTGCCTGTACACTTATTTATCGCGCCGCCACACGCCTGCCGGGAACGGCAGATGGGGCGGACAGGGAAAAAAGATCGAATGCAAGTCGTCATCGTCGAGTCGCCATCAAAGGCCAAAACCATCAACAAATATCTCGGCAATGACTACAAGGTGCTCGCCTCCTACGGTCATATTCGCGACCTGCCTTCCAAGGATGGCTCCGTCGATCCGGAGCAGGATTTCGCGATGATCTGGGACATGGACGCGAAGTCGAAAAAGCGCGTCAGCGAAATCGTCGATGCGGTGAAAAATTCCGACGGCCTGATTCTCGCGACCGACCCCGACCGCGAGGGCGAAGCGATTTCCTGGCACCTGATGGAAGTGCTGCATGCCCGCAAGGCCATCAAAGACAAACCCGTTCGCCGCGTCGCCTTTAATGCCATCACGAAGAAGGCTGTCGCGGAGGCGATGGCGAACCCGCGCGATGTCGATCAGGCGCTGGTCGATGCCTATCTCGCCCGCCGGGCCCTCGATTATCTCGTCGGCTTCACCCTGTCGCCGGTACTATGGCGCAAGTTGCCGGGCTCGCGCTCTGCTGGCCGCGTCCAGTCCGTCGCCCTGCGGCTGATCTGCGAGCGTGAGCTGGAGATCGAAAAATTCGTCGCCGAGGAATACTGGTCGCTGGAAGCGCAGGTCACCTCCGGTGGGTCGTCGCCCTTCACCGCCCGCCTCGTGACGCTTGATGGCGAAAAGCTGACCAAGTTCTCGCTGGGCAATGCCGACGACGCCGCCCGCGCCAAGGCAGCGGTTGACGAAGGCACGTTCCGCATTGCCGATGTGCAGTCAAAGCCGGTGCGCCGTAATCCCTATGCGCCGTTCACGACCTCGACTCTGCAGCAGGAAGCGTCCCGCAAGCTCGGCTTCAACGCCTCGCGCACCATGCGGACGGCACAGCGCCTCTATGAAGGCATTTCCATCGGCGGCGAGACGGTCGGTCTTATCACCTATATGCGGACCGACGGCATCGACATGGCGCCGGAAGCCGTGCAGGACGCCCGCGCCGCGGTAAAAGGCACGTTCGGCGAGGAATATTTGCCCGACAGCCCGAGGATGTACAAATCCAAGGCCAAGAACGCCCAGGAAGCGCACGAATGTATCCGCCCGACCAGCTTCACCCGTCACCCGCGCGGGCTGAAGAATCTCGATACGGACGAATACCGCCTGTATGACCTGATCTGGAAACGTGCCATCGCCTCGCAGATGGAAGCGGCCCGCCTCGAACAGACGACGATCGAGATCGTGTCGTCCGATGACAAGACAGGGCTGCGCGCCACCGGGTCCGTCGTCGTGTTCGACGGCTTCCTCAAGCTCTACACCGAGACCCGCGACGATAGCGACAGCGAGGAAGATGGCGAAAGCCGGCTGCCGAAAGTCGAGGCAGGTGCAGGCGCCGACGTGCAGGACGCCAAGACCGAGCAGCACTTCACCCAGCCCCCGCCCCGCTTCACCGAAGCCTCGCTCGTCAAACGGCTGGAAGAATTGGGCATCGGCCGCCCGTCGACCTATGCGTCGATCATCTCGGTGCTGCAGGACCGCACCTACGTGACCATGGACAAGAACCGGTTCATCCCGGACGACAAGGGCCGCATCGTCACGGCGTTCCTGGAGAATTTCTTCGAGCGCTATGTCGAATATGATTTCACGGCAAACCTCGAGGAGACCCTCGACGAGATTTCCGACGGCAAGGCCGACTGGAAGCAGTTCCTGCGTGACTTCTGGCGCGAGTTCAACGCGACTGTCGAGAGCCTGTCGGACCTGCGCATCACCCACGTCCTCGACGCGCTGAACGAGGCGCTCGGCCCCCACATCTTCCCACCGCGCGAAGATGGCAAGCCGGCGCGGCTGTGCCCGACCTGTAACGAGGGCGAGCTGTCGCTGAAAATCGGCCGGTTCGGCGCGTTCATCGGCTGCTCGAATTATCCGGACTGCAACTACACTCGCCAGCTGGCGAAGTCAGAGGCTGACGATCCCGAACTCGCCGAAGGCAAGGTGCTGGGCGTCGATCCGAACACGTCGCTCGAGGTTTCCCTGCGCACGGGCCGGTTCGGGCCCTATGTGCAGCTCGGCGAGGAAAACAAGGAACTGAAGGAAAAGCCCAAGCGCGCGTCCATCCCCAAGGGCTGGGAGATCGCCGATATCGATTTCGACAAGGCGATGATGCTGCTCTCCCTGCCGCGCGAAGTCGGTCCGCACCCGGAAGATGGCGAGATGATTGAAGCCGCCATCGGCCGCTACGGCCCTTATATCAAGCACGGCAAGACCTATGCGAACCTCCCGAGCGCGGATGAAGTGTTCGAGATCGGTCTAAACCGCGCCGTCACGCTGATCGCCGAAAAGAAAGCCAATCCCCGCGGTCGCGGCCAGACGGCCAAGCCTCTGCGCGAACTTGGCGCCCACCCGGAAACCGAAGACCCGGTCAATGTGTTCGACGGTCGCTACGGCCCTTACGTGAAGCACCAGAAGATCAACGCGACCATCCCCAAAGGCATGGACCCGCAGAAGATCACGCTGGAAGAGGCTGTAACCCTGATCGCCGAGCGCGAAGCCAAGGGCGGCAAGAAGAAAAAGGCGACCAAGAAAAAAGCCGCCAAGAAGACTGCAAAGAAGAGCACGAAGAAGGCGGCCAAGAAGTCCACCAAGAAGGCTACGAAGAAAGCTACCAAGAAATCTACGTAACCCGATGAGGTGCCACTCCGGCGCCTGGAAAGAACCCAGTGGCTCGATTACCCTCGAAGAAGCAGATACGCGACTTCATCGAAGAAGCTCAGAACAATTCCGGCAAGGTGACCCGGCGCGAGATCGCGCGCGCCTTCAATATCAAGGGCGATGATCGCGCCTGGCTGCGCCAAACCCTGAAAGAAATGTCCGGTGACGGACTGATCGACCTGTCGGGCAAGCGCACCAGCGTCAAGGCCGACCTGCCGCCTGTTGCCGTGCTCGATATTCATACCGCAGACGATGAAGGCGACCTGCAATGCTTTCCGCCGGAATGGAAAGAGGACTACGCCCCGCCGACCATCATCCTGCCGTCCAGCTCCGCCGGGAAAACCCGTCCTGCGCTCGGTGTCGGCGACCGCTTCCTTGGCCGCCTGGCCCGCCAGAACGATGGCAGCTATATCGCCAAGCCGATCAAGCAGATCGGCCAGGCGGCAGAGCGCGTGCTCGGCGTCTTTCGCCCGCGCAAGGTTGGCGGTGTGATCCAGCCGGTTAACCGCCGCATCCGCCGCGACCTGATCGTCGAGCGAGGCGATGAAGGCGGCGCCGCTGACGGTGATCTCGTCTGGGCCGAGCAGAAACGCTCGCGCGGCTATGGCCCGAACAAGGCCCGCGTGCGCGAGGTCGTCGGCCAGATCGAAGACCAGTCGTCCTACTCCCTCATCGCCATCGCCAATCACGATATCCGCGTCGACTTCCCGCCAGAGGTGAACAAGGAAGCCAACGAGATGTCGCTGCCGGACCTCGAAGGCGGGCGCGAGGATTTGCGCAACCTGCCCTTCATCACCATCGACCCGGCAGATGCCCGCGACCATGACGATGCCTGCTTCGCCGAACGGGACCCCGATCCGAAGAACAAGGATGGCTGGCGCGTCATCGTCGCCATCGCCGACGTGTCGTGGTTCGTCACTCCCGGTTCGGAACTGGATCGCGAGGCGAGGAAACGCGGCAACTCCACCTACCTGCCCGACTATGTCGTGCCGATGCTGCCGGAGAAGCTGTCCAACGACCTCTGTTCACTAAAGGAAGGACTGGACCGCCCTGCCCTGTGTGCCGACATGCGCTTTGCCGCCGATGGCCGCAAGATCGGCCACCGCTTCTATCGCGCCATGATCCGCTCCCATGCCGGGCTCTCCTATAACGAGGCGCAGGACGCGATCGATGGCGCGATCAACGAACACGCCATGCCGGTCTATGAGAGCGTGCTGAAGCCGCTCTGGGCTGCCTACGCCGCAGTGAAAACCGCGCGCGACAAGCGTGCGCCGCTCGATCTCGACCTGCCGGAACGCAAGATCGTCTTCGACGACAACGGCCATGTCGAAGGCGTGAAGCTGCGCGAGCGCTTCGATGCCCATCGCCTGATCGAGGAATTCATGATCCAGGCCAACGTCTCCGCCGCCGAGGCGCTGGAGGAGACCAAGCTGCCGGTCATCTATCGCATCCACGACCAGCCGGACCCGGAAAAGCTTGAGGGTGTACGGACGTTCCTCGACAGCATGGATTACAACCTGCCCAAGGGCCAGAACCTGAAACCGTCCGCGCTGAACAAGATCCTGCAGGATTCCGCCGAGCGGGACGAGGCACGGATGATCAGCCAGGTCGTGTTGCGCTCGCAGGCTCAGGCGATTTACGATACGGACAATATCGGCCATTTCGGGCTGAACCTGCAGCGCTATGCGCACTTCACTTCCCCCATCCGGCGCTATGCCGACCTGACTGTCCACCGCGCCCTCGTCGCCTCCTTCAATCTTGGCAAGGGTGCGCAGACAGACCGTGAAGCCAAGGAACTGGACGCGATTGCCGAAGATATTTCCGTGCTTGAGCGCCAGTCCATGGCGGCAGAGCGCGAGGCGACAGACCGGTTCATGGCCGCCTGGCTCGCCGACCGGGTCGGCGCTGAATTCCGCGCCCATATCAATGGGGTCACCCGCGCCGGCATCTTCGTCACTCTCGATGAGACGGGTGCGGACGGGTTTGTGCCCATGCGCACCCTCGACGGCGAATATTTCCGCCACGAGCCTGACCTGAACATCCTGATCGGCGAATCGACCGGCGGCATCTATCGCCTCGGACAGGGTGTGACCGTCCAGCTGACCGAGGTCACGCCACTGCAGGGCGGGCTGTTGTTCAAGATGATCTCCGACCCGATGAAGGGCGAGAAACCGCCGAAATCATCCCGCAAGGGCGGCGGGCGCAAAGGTGAACGCCGGGATTCAGGAAAGCCCGGTGCTGGCCCCTCCTCGCGCAAGCGATCCCGCCGCAAGCCGGGTACCGCGCCCGGCGCCCGTGGCCCGAGCCAGAAGCCACGCGCCGACGAGGCGGGCGAACCCCGCAAGGGGCGGAAAGGTCCTGCCCGGAAAGGCGCAGGCCAGAAACCGGGCAAAAGACCTGGTCAGAAACCCCGAAAACGCTAGGCCTTTGCCCTCCTCCCACCGATGCATGTGAACCATGGACAGCCGGGGCTGTTCGGGGCTCTAATGGTGCAGGGAAACGAGGTTAACGCCATGAGAAAACTGCCAGTCCTGCTTTTTGCCGCTGTCTTGTGCCTGTCGGCCTGTTTTGGCGGCGATGAAGAACCCGATGACATCATTGTCGAAGAGGAGAAAAGCGAGCTCTTCTCGGCTGACGATGACAGCGACGGAGAGGCTCGGGAAGAAAGCGAGCCAGCCCCGACTGAACAGGAAGATGCCGTTGGCCCGTCTTCGCCAACCCCTGTCCGTTCCCTGCAGGCGGCTGGGGCCATGACGCAAGGCAGCTATACTGCCGTTTCTACCACAGCCATGGGCATCACCGGCGATATCAGCTTCGATTCCGACCTGATCAATTTTGGCAAGGGCCAGACGATGACGACGCGCCTGACAGAGATGGTGCCGGCGACAGAGGCTTATAATGTTAGCGGCGACAGCTGGGCGAGCCTGCTGTTCACCCCCGAAGTGGCCGAGATCGAGATCCGCGAAGTTGTGGGCATGACGACGTCAGAAGAGGCCCAGCCCCTGTGCAGTGAACCTCCCCAATGGGTTGGTGTCGGCTCGGACCGTGGCCTAAAAGACAGCTCGGTTTCCGTGTCCATCGCGCTGCTGACAGGCGACACACCGCCTGGCCCCGAGGCGCCGGAAGACAATGTCTGCGCCACCTACAGCTTCTCGAAATGACAGATTGACGCCCCGCCCTTGCGTCGTGACATGGCCAGGCGCATGTTCGCGCGATGAGCAATAATACACCCCTCGTATATGGCGGCCACGATGACGGCAAACGCAGCGTACGCAGCGCAATGTGGCGCGGCATGAAGAAACGCTGCCCGCAATGCGGCAAAGGCCACATCTTCAAGGGTTATACCAAGATCAAGGACCAGTGCGAAGAATGTGGCCTGGTCCTGTCCGGTCACGAAGCCGATGACGGCCCGCCCTATTTCACCATGCTCATCGCCGGGCACGCCATTATCCCGTTGATGCTGGAATGGAAACGCCATTTCCATCCGCCTGTCGGTCTGCAATTGCTCGTTTCGCTGACGCTCCTCGGGCTGGCTATCTGGTGGCTCTTGCCGGTGACGAAGGGTGCCCTGATCGGCATCCAGTGGGCCAATCGCATGCATGGCTTCTCGGATCATCCCGATGAAGACATAGAGGACAGCCTGCGGGCCGAGGAGCCCTCCCGCTAGACTACAGGCTGGGCGTCTTTCTTGCCGGAAATGCCTTGACTTTAGGTCGAAGGCCGGTATTTTCCGCGCTTCGCGCTAACGCGTTTCAAGGAGTTTTACGATGGCCAAACCGACAACCATCAAGATCCGGCTGAACAGCACGGCTGACACCGGGTATTTCTACGTCACGAAGAAAAACACCCGCAACATGACCGAGAAAATGGTCAAGAAGAAATACGACCCGATTGCGAAGAAGCATGTCGAGTTCAAGGAAGGCAAGATCAAGTAAGATCCGCCTGACCTGTTTTTCTGGCTACCAGAATCGAAAAAGCCGCCTCTTCCGGGCGGCTTTTTTCTTTTGTGGGCGTTTCACGAAATCTGATCAGGCTGCCGTATCATAAACAACGCGATTGCGGCCCTGTTCCTTGGCGCGGTAGAGCGCCTCGTCAGCACGCTTCAGAATCGCCTGAGGGGTATCGCCCTCATGGGACGTCGCAGCGCCGATGCTGACGGTTATTGGGATTGACTTATTGCGATCACTGCCAAGATCGAAAGGTTCTGCCTCGATCTCTTCGCGAATGCGCTCCGCCACGATGGAAACGGTTGCGGCATCGGTTTTCGGCATCAGCAGCACGAATTCCTCACCGCCATAGCGGCAGGCAATGTCCATGCCCCGAATCGAGCCGGTGAGACGCTTGGCCAGGCCCTGCAGCACCACATCGCCAATATCATGGCCATAGGTGTCGTTGATCGGCTTGAAGTGATCCACATCGATGATCAGCACGGAGGCTGGCATCTTCGCCTGTCCGCCGACATCGAACATGGTGCTCATGTGATTGGCGAGATAGCGGCGGTTATAGAGCCCGGTCAGCTGGTCTGTCACGGCAAGCTCCAGGCCCACCTGGAAGGACTCGCGCAGCTGGTCGATATAATGCTTGCGGCGCAGCTGGGTGCGTATGCGTGCGGTAATCTCGCCGGAATCGACGGGCCGCGTGATATAGTCGTTCACGCCGAGGTCGAGTGCCCTGACCAGTTTGCGCGTATCGCCCTGGCGGACAAGCGCGAGCAGCGGCGTAAGGCGCGTTTCATTCAGCGTGCGGACGGCAGAGCAGAAACGCAGCGAATCGTAACCTTCAAGATTGAGATTGACGATAACCAGATCGACTTTCTCGGTGCGAAGGATGTTCAGTGCTTCCTTGACGTCGGAGTAAATTTCGCGGCGGCAATTGTCCGGCAGCGGTGCGACGAGGCTCTCGTCAACATCGCCCGTGTCGTCGATGATCATTACCCGGCTATCGAGATTGTCGAACTCGGCCAGCTTGGCGTTGGTCAGGATACCGAGTTCGGCGCCGGTCGCGTGGGACAGGCGCAGCTCGTCGGTCATCATCTTCAGTCGGGTCAACGAACGCACGCGCGCGAAAAGCGCGACATCCTCGACCGGCTTGGTCAGGAAATCGTCAGCGCCAGCCTCGAGGCCGGCAACACGGTCAGCCTGCTGATCGAGTGCGGTGACCATAA
Organism: Aquisalinus luteolus; assembly: GCF_009712425.2. GTDB lineage: Bacteria > Pseudomonadota > Alphaproteobacteria > Caulobacterales > Parvularculaceae > Aquisalinus > Aquisalinus luteolus. Next base: position 1,188,418 of record NZ_VCJR02000001.1, on the reverse strand, counting down.
CGACTGGAATATGGCATGTCTCATGATCGGCCTTGAGCCTGCGGCAGGCTTCGAAGCCATCCATAACAGGCATCATGACGTCAAGCAGGATGATATCCGGCTGTTCCTTATGGGCGATCTCGATCGCCTCGGCGCCTGATAAGGCTGTGTACACCTCGAAATATTCCGCGCGCAGCTTCGCTTCGAGAAGCTTCACGTTAGGCTCGAGATCATCTACAACGAGTACTCTTGCAGTCATGGGACCACCACATCCTTCCGCTTGTTACGGAAGAGCCTAATCCAGATATCTTTTTATTTTCTCAATAAAAACGGGAACTGATATCGGTTTTGCTAAATAATCTTCACACCCGCCATCGCGGATGCGCTGCTCGTCACTCTTCATGGCGAAGGCGGTGACGGCAATGACCGGAATATTGGCAAGCTCGGGGTCTGCCTTGATGTCGCGGGTCACTTCAAGACCGGAACGCTCAGGCAACTGAATATCCATGAGAATCAGGTCGGGACGGTGCTCGCGGGCAAGCTCCAGCGCGTCGTGGCCGTTCTGGCTTTGAACAATGTCATAGCCGTTGGCCTCCAACAGATCGTTGAAGAGCTTCATATTGAGCTCGTTATCCTCAACGATGAGAATGGTTTTTGGCATGTTCGACAGGTCGAAATTCTCCATGCTTACCATGACGCACTTTCCGAATGATTCGGCTGCATAGCCCCTGACAGTTGCCATGCTTATGGGCCATAATGCTTAATCGAGCGTTTAAATCGGATTTCCGTGCCAGACTTGAGTCCTGGCGACCACACCCAATTAACCAATGTTTAACCGGATATGGCTTCGCAAGCGACAGAATTAAAGACAGCCCACTGGGATGGCCGTCACTCCGGATCGGCAGGGTTCTGCCGGGATTGCTTCACGCCGCAGCCCGATGCGGCAACGCGGCGTTGCCCCGCCTGCGGCGGCATGCGCCTGTTGCGCCATGAAGAGATCTACAGCCTTTCCATTGCCCATCTGGACTGCGATGCCTTCTTCGCCGCCGTGGAAAAGCGTGACAACCCGGAGCTGGCCGACAAGCCAGTGATTGTCGGCGGCGGCAAGCGCGGGGTCGTCTCCACCGCCTGCTACATCGCCCGCATCTACGGTGTCCACTCCGCGATGCCGATGTTCAAGGCGCTGAAAGCCTGCCCGCAGGCGGTCGTGATCAAAGGCAATTACGAGAAATATACCGAAGCCTCCCGCCAGATCAGGGCTGAAATGGAAGCACTCACCCCCCTCGTCCAGGCGATCTCGATCGACGAGGCGTTCATGGATCTGTCCGGCACGGAAAAGCTGCACCACGCCCCGCCCGCAGTAACCCTCGCCCGCCTCGCCAAGCGAATCGAGGAGACGGTCGGCATCTCGGTTTCCATCGGCCTGTCGCACAACAAGTTTCTCGCCAAGTCTGCCTCCGACCTCGACAAGCCACGCGGCTTTGCCGTGATCGGACGGGAAGAGACCCTCACCTTCCTGGCGGAGAAGCCGATCAGCTTCATCTGGGGCGTAGGCGCCAGTTTTTCGGGCAAGCTGGCCCGCGACGGGTTCAACACCATCGGCGACCTGCAGCGGGCCGACCCGCGCGACCTCGTCAAGCGGTATGGCGAGCATGGCTTGCGCCTCGCGCGCCTTTCGCAGGGCGAGGACTCGAGGCCCGTGAACCCGGAGCGGGAGACCAAGTCCGTTTCCGCGGAGACGACCTTCAACGACGACCTGCGCGACTATGCCCCGCTGGAGGATATCCTCTGGAAGCTGTGCGAGAAAGTCTCGCGCCGGATGAAGGAGAAGGGCTTTGCCGGCCGCGTCGTGACGCTGAAGCTGAAGACCGCACAATTCCGCAGCATGACACGGCGCTCGACACTCGACCATCACACCAACCTCGCCCGGGAGCTGTTCGCCGCTGGCAAGGCATTACTGCGCGAGGAGATCCCGGGCGGCCAGTCGCGCGACAGCTATCGCCTGATAGGGATCGGTTTTTCAGACCTCGTCGCTGCAGAACAGGCGCGCCAGTCCTTCTTCTTCATGGACGACCACATCAAGCTGGAAGCGCAGGAAAGCGCCATCGACCGATTGCGGGCGAAGTTCGGCGACGACATCATCGGCTCAGCGAGAGGACTGGACACAACCACGCCCAGGAACAACAAAGACAGGCAATAGTCTTCATCCTGGCGTATGTATCCGATTGGACACACTACGATGAAATTCGTTTTTCATTTTGATACCTGAACACAAATAAAATCAAGCATATAGACCGCCTCCGACGACCGTCTATCGAAAAACGTATTGCCAGCCCCCACGATTAGACACATCGTTTTATGGGCAGTAGCAAGAAAGCGGCGGCACCGGCTAAATTGCGCGGACCACTTGTCGACCCAGGATTGCCCACTTCTTATTATTCAGTTTGGAGATCCTGATGACACTCATCCGTCGCTTATGCGCGGGCACGTGTGCAATCGCACTCGTGGCCGGGTTTGGCACCGCTGGCGCCTATGCACAATCAACCGAGACAAACACTGAAGAAAACGCCAGTGACGACACGATAACGATTACCGGCTCCCGCATCCGCCGTTCCAATGCCACGGCGGCAATCCCGGTACAGGTCCTGAATGCACAGGCTGTGCAGGAAACAGGCTCGGTCGATGTCGGCGAGATCGTCACTCAGATTCCCGGTGTAAACTACGATTTGTCCCCGGAAAATACCGGCCTTAGCGTACAGAACCCGGGCCTCAGCACCGTGAATCTGCGCCGCCTCGGAGGCGACCGTACACTGACGCTGATCGATGGGCGCCGCGCGGTTTCGAACGCCGGGAATGGCGAACGCGTCAGCCTCGATACCATCCCGTCCGGCTTTATCGATTCCATCGAAGTGACCACTGGCGGCGCATCGGCCATCTATGGCTCCGACGCGATTGCCGGTGTCGTCAACGTGATCCTGAAGGATGACTGGGAAGGCTTCGAAGTCAACATGCGCTATGGCGAGGCAGAAGCCTCCGGCGAGGAAGAGACGAATATCGATCTGACTTGGGGCCGCAACTTCGCCGGCGGTCGCGGCAACTTCCTGCTCGGCTTCTCCTATGAGGAAGAAGGCGCGATTTTCGCTGACGAGACGCGCCCTGATTCCATTCTTGCCGTGAACTGGTCAGAGCCCGGCGATGAAGGCAACTTCAACGATGAGACGATCCTGCCCGGTTGCGACAACTCCGGCAGGTTCTGCATCAACCCGACAGGCAGCGCCTATCTGCCAGGCGGCAAGTTCGAGAGTGACGACGCCTGGAATGTCGACGGCGTGTGGTTCAACGACCAGTCCCTGCTGCCGAATGACGGGCGCACGTCCGCTGAAGCATGGGAAACATATCCTGATGGCTTCAACGACCGCATCGGTCGCACGCTGTCACCGGAATACGAAATCTACACGCTCGCGGCGAAGACAGATTTCGAGCTGTCGCCAAACATCTCCATCTTCTTCGATGGTCTTTATACAGAGCTTGAGACGATGACTCGGAACGCACCGGAAATCGCAACAGATGGCGACACTTTTGCCTTGCTTGATGCTAACGGGATGGCAATGCGCGATGCCGATGGCCGGGTCATCACCGATGAGCTTCGCCAGATCGCCTCGTCCCACCCGTTCATCCATCCGGCTGTTCAGGAAACCCGCGTCGGCGCCGTTGCCTGGGACCGCCGCTTCACCGAAATAGGCTGGGATGACAAGATCAACGAGCGCAATACGCTGAGAACCGCGTTCGGCTTTGAAGGCGATATCTGGGGAGATTGGGAATGGACGCTTTATGGCACCTATGGCCGCTTCGAACAGACCCAGACGACGCCGAACGAACTGAACCTGCGCAATATCAACTTCGCCCTCGACGTTGAAAGCGATGGAGGTAGCGGCTTCCAGTGCGCCGATGCCGGTGCCCGCGCAGATGGCTGCGTGCCGCTCGATATTTTCGGCACCAACTCCATCTCCGAACCGGCAGCGGATTACATCCGTTATACCGCCGTCCTTGAGCAGGAGCGTACACAGAAGACCTTTGCCGGGTCGATGAACGGCGATCTGTTCCAGCTGCCTGCCGGTATGGTCAAAACCGCTTTCGGATTCGAATATCGCGAAGAAGATCAAAAAACCTCCGGCCAGGACGGCGATCTGCTTCTCGTGACCACCACGACGGCCGTGCCGGATATCGAAGCGGGCTTTGATGTCACCGAGGTTTACGGTGAAATCGACATTCCGGTTCTCGACACGCTGTCGGCACAGCTCGCCCTGCGTGTCGCCGATTACTCGACCGTTGGCGAAGTCGTCAGCTACAATGTCGGCGGCAGCTGGTTCCCGACAGACGATATCCGCTTCCGGGCGCAATATTCCCGCTCGCAACGGGCGCCGACCCTTACGGAGTTTTTCTCTCCACCCCGCGGTGACTTCGACTCGCTGGACGACCCCTGCTCCGGCCTCAACGCCGATGGCACGGGCATTACCGCCCCGGCAGGCAGTGACGCCTCGACCGCCACGATCGCGGCGAACTGTCTGGCCGAAGCCGGTATCCAGGCCTATTTCGCCAACCCGGACAATGCCGGCCAGCCTTTCGAGGGTGATGGCAGCGTGCGCGGGCCGAACCAGGGCAACAGCAACCTTACCGAGGAAACGGCAGACACCTTCACAGCCGGTTTTGTTTTGACACCATCCGCTATCCCGAACCTGACTGTCATTGTCGACTATTATGACATCAAGGTCGAGGACGCGATCGGGTCAATCGAAACACAGCTCACAGCCGACCTGTGCTACACAGCGGCGGACTACCCCGATAACCGTTTCTGTAATGTCATCACGCGGAACGGGAACAGCGGTGAAATTGCTGAAGTCATCAACCAGGTCGAGAACCTGAACGAGCTGGTCGCCGAGGGCATCGATGCCGCCATCGACTATGAGTGGGAATTCGGTTTCGCCCCGGGTGAGTTCGATATCAATGTCATCTACACCCATTATCTGGAGAACAGCTTCACCTTTCAGGGCCTGAACGGGCCGGAGGAAGAGGAACAGCTCGGCCAGATCGATAATCCGGAAGACGAGTACCGGGCCAAGCTCGGCTACAGCATTGGCGATTTCCGGGCGACGTGGACAGCGCTTTATCGCAGTGGCGGCGTCGATGACCTCGATGTGGCCGATGATGCGCCGGACTATTTCAAGGCAGGCAGCCAGACCTTCCACAACCTCTATCTCAGCTACGTCCTGCGCGACGAACCGCGCGTGCGCCTCTATGGCGGCGTCAACAACGTCTTCGACGAGATCGGTCCATTGATCCCGTCCGGGCTGGACGCCGGCAGCTCACGCAACATCGTATCGTCGCTGAACGACACCGAGGGCCGCGAGTTCTTCGCCGGTATCAGTGCGCGCTGGTAATCTGCGACATCGCGAAAAGTAAAAGGGCGGTGCCGGCAACGGCCCGCCCTTTTTATTTGCCACCATTGCCACTGCAGGTGAAAACTTGCTTAGAAGGGTTATCGTCAGACGGGAGAATACAATGACCATCGAGGAAACCCTGAAAGCAAACGGACTGTCCCTGCCGGAGGCTGCCGCCCCTGTCGCCAATTATGTGCCTTGGGTCGTAACAGGCAATCTCGTGATTATCTCCGGCCAGATTTCCATGTCGCCGTCGGGGCTGATCACCGGCAAGGTCGGCTCTGACCTAGGCATCGATGAAGGCAAGGCAGCAGCGCTGCTGTGCGGCCTGAACCTGCTGGCCCAGTTAAAAGCCGCTTGTGGCGGAGATCTATCAAAGGCCCGGCGCTGCGTGCGCCTCGGCGGGTTCGTCAATTGCACGGCTGACTTCACCGACCACCCGAAAGTGATCAATGGCGCATCCGACCTGATGGTGCTTGCGATGGGTGATGCAGGGCGCCATTCCCGCGCTGCGGTCGGGGCCCCGTCCCTGCCCTTGGATGCGGCGGTCGAAGTCGACGGGATTTTCGAGATCGCCCCTTGAGGGGCGTGACGATCGCCAGAGCCTTCCTATCTTATAGGCATGGCAGACGGTTCATCGACATTAGCGGCACGCACCATCTCCTCCCTCGACGAGATCGACCGGGAAGCATGGGATGCGCTCGCCAATCCAGCTGATTGCCCCTACCACCCGTTCGTATCGTGGGACTTCCTGCACGCGCTGGAGGCCTCTGGCTCGGTCAGGCCGGAAACCGGCTGGCAGCCCTTTCACCTGCTTCTGGAGGAAGGCGATGCGCTGATCGGCGCAATGCCGCTCTATGTAAAGGGGCACAGCCAGGGCGAATATGTCTTCGACTATGCCTGGGCCGATGCCTATGAACGCGCTGGCGGGAAGTATTATCCCAAGCTGCTCTCAGCCGTGCCGTTCACGCCGGTCCCCGGCCCGCGCCTGCTCGCCCGCGATGACGGCGCACGGCTGCAGCTGGCGGGCGCGGCAACGCAAATCGCGGAGAAATTCGCCTTCTCCTCCCTGCATATCAATTTCCTGCAGCCGGAAGAGGCCCGCATCGGTGATGCCCTCGGCCTCTTGCGCCGGTCGGGGCAGCAATATCACTTCACCAATCACGGCTATGACAGCTTCGATGATTTTCTGGGCGAGCTTGCCTCGCGCAAGCGCAAGAACTTGCGCAAGGAACGCGAGAAAATTCCGGCAGAAGGCGTCGAGATAGAGTGGATCACCGGCTCCGATATAACCGAAGAACACCTCGATGCTTTCTGGATTTTCTATCAGGATACGGGCGCACGCAAATGGGGAACGCCCTATCTGACGCGCACCTTCTTCCGCCTGCTGATCGAACGCATGGCTGACAAGGTGCTGCTGGTGATGGCCAAACGCGATGGGCAATATATTGCTGGCGCGCTGAACATGATCGGCGGCGACACGCTCTATGGCCGCTATTGGGGCTGTACGGAGCATGTGCCCTTCCTGCATTTCGAGGTCTGTTATTATCAGGCGATCGACTATGCCATCGCCAACGGGCTCACCCGTGTCGAGGCCGGCGCGCAAGGAGAGCACAAGATCGCCCGCGGCTATGAACCGGTGGAAACGCACTCCGCCCACTGGATCAGGGATGACAATTTCCGCACGGCCATCGCCCGCTATCTTGAGGATGAACGCGCCCATAACGAGGCCGATATCGACATCCTCAAACACTATACGCCCTATCGAAAAGGGTGATAGGCTGGCGGGATGCAAACACTGGCCAAATATCTCAATCAGGAAGAAGCGCGCATAGCGCTCAGCTATCTTCGGGCCAATGATGTCGACGCTGAACTCGCCGATGCCAATGCTTATTCCGCCGCCTACCCAAATCTGGCGATGGGTGCCACCATGCTGCGTATCATGGTTCCGAAGCACCAGTTCGAGGCTGCTCAGACACTCCTTAAAACTGTCTCTTCCGGCGAAGCAGAATTCGATGGTGAGGACTATGATGATGAATTTTATGGAGAGCCTGAAGATGGGGAGCAGCCCGGAAAAGGTATCTTCATCCGTTATAAATGGCTGATGCTCGCCCTGCTCGCACTGGCCTTTGTCTTTCTCTACGTCCTGTGATGCGACCAAGGAAAACTCAATGAGCCTCAAGGAAACCTACGATACGGACAATATCTTCGCCAGGATCATCAAGGGCGAGATCCCGAGCGTGAAGATCCATGAGGATGACGAGGTTCTTTCCTTCATGGACGCTTTCCCCCAGACGCGCGGGCACACGCTGGTCATCCCGAAAAAGGCGCAGGCGACGAACCTGCTGACGGTCGACCCGGACGTTCTCTCAATGCTGATCCAGCGCACACAGATGATTGCAAAAGCCATTGACAAGGCCCTCGCGCCTGACGGCATCCGTATCGCCCAATTCAACGGCGCGCCTGCGGGCCAGAGCGTCTTCCACATCCATTTCCATATTATCCCGGTCTGGGAAGGCGGCGCGATGAAGCCCCATGCCGACCCGGCGAGCGGTATGGCCGACCCCAAGGCGCTGGAAGAGATCGCGGCCGAAATCCGGGCCGCGCTCTGACGCGCCTGTCTTGCTTGCAGAAGCGGCGATTTCGGCTTAATCCCTGCGGTCATGACTGAACAACACGACCTTTCCGGGCGCTATGCCCTCGTCACCGGCGCCTCGCGCGGCATCGGCCGCGCCGCCGCCCTCGCACTGGCCAAGGCCGGGGCCCATGTCATCATTCTCGCCCGTACCCAGGGTGCGCTGGAAGAGCTGGATGACGAGATCAAGGCCGCCGGCGGCAAGGCGTCTCTGATTGCCGTGGATCTCGCCGATTATGCCGCGCTTAACCAGCTCGCCCCGGCGCTGGAAGACCGCTTCGGCAAGCTCGACATCTTCATCGGCAATGCCGGCGTGCTGGGCGAACTGTGCCCGGTCACCGATATCGACAAGAAGACGTGGGACTCGACCCTCGGCATCAACTTCCTTGCCAACTGGCAGCTGACAGCCGTGCTGGACCCGCTGCTGCGCCAGTCCGACGCCGCCCGTGTCGTCTTTGTCACCACGAGCACGACAGAAAGCAACAAGCCCTTCTGGGGTGCCTATACGGTGTCAAAAGCGGCGATGGAGGCGATGGCGCTGACATACGCCCATGAGGTCGAGAAGACGAATATCCGCGTCAACCTGATGAACCCCGGCGCGACGCGCACCCAGATGCGGGCACGGGCGATGCCGGGCGAGGACCCCTCTACGCTGCCCCCGCCCGAAGACATTGCCGAATTGATCGTGGAAATGGCATCACCGGCTTTCACCGACAACGCCACACGGATCAATTATCGGGACTGGCGTCAGAGCCGCTGATCAGCTCCAGATATCTTGAGATCGCCATGAACTCCGCCTGCAGCGCCCCTTCGCGCTCGACGGCCTCGGCATCCTCGCCCCATTTTTCGGCCTGGTATTGCTCGTCGAGGCGGGAGACCTCGAAAATGTCTTCCGCATCGGCGGCGCGATAGCCGAGCGCCAGGGCCAGCACGACAGAGCCGGTAATTTCCGTTGCCGCGGCGAGGCAGCACAGTACTTCCTCATCCATCTCGGCAATCTGTGCGTTCAGCGCCTGCAACGCTTCCGGCGGCTGGTCGACGGCGAGAACGCCGGTCGTCGTCTTGAGCTTGATCGACAGCGTATCCTTGGCCCATGCCAGATAGGCATCCCAAACGCGGGTCTGGCGCTGGACCAGCTCTTCCGGCGCACCGGCACGATAGCACAGAAGGTCAGTCTGCAGATAGTTGCGCATACCGTCGGCCCATTTGTCCCGATCCTGCTTGCCACGGTCCTGCACAAGCATCAGGCGCTGGGTCAGCGGCATGCTGGACGGGTTGACGTGTTCGCCCTGTGCATTCCATTCATCGGCAATGGCGCGGGCCAGTGCTTCGTGGATGGTCGACAGCCGTTTGCCGACCGGCGTTTTCGCCGTGCGCCCGTCCAGCGTGATGTTCCAGCATTCATCGACATAATCGACGTCTGCCGTCTTGTAGAAGCGCTTTGGCAATGGTGTCTGCTCGATACTCATGTCAGTCATCCGTCTTCGCCCTTCATGATCGGGCCAGTCCTTCAGTTGTTATGCGGCCAGATGATCTCCGGCTTTCGTTCGAACCCGAATAGGGTCCATGTCTTGTCCATATGGCCGGTCAGGTCGGCCCGTAACATCATCCTCTTGCCGGTCTTGGGATGAGGAAAGCTCATCGCCCGGCAGAACAGGTGCATCTTCGCCGATATGCCTTCGACCTTCGCCTTCTCGCCCCCATATTTCCCGTCCCCGATGATCGGGTGCCCGATGGCGGCGGTGTGCACGCGCAACTGGTGGGTCCGCCCGGTCAGCGGCCTCAGCGCGACGAAAGAAACCTTGCCGCCGGCCTCCCCGACCACCTGATAATCGGTCAGTGCCCGTTTCGCGTCATTGTCGTCATCATCGGCGGGAATCACCCGCTCCTGATCCTCTTGCATGATCCGCACCATTTTCTTGGCGATCGGCATGTCGATCTGTCCCTCCATGGGATGCGGCATCTTCCAGCACAACGCCCAGTATTCCTTGTCGACCTGGTGCTTCTGAAAAAACTCCGACAGGCGCGCCGCCGCCTTGCGGTTCTTGCCCAGCAGCAGAAGCCCGCCCGTGTCACGGTCGAGCCGGTGGACGAGCCGCGGGCGCTCCCCGCCCGGCTGCTGCAGACCATCCAGCATGCCGTCGATATGGCGGCGGGTCTTCGCCCCGCCCTGCACGGCGATGCCGAACGGCTTGTTGATGGCGATCAGCGCGTCATCCTCGTAGATGACGAGCGAGCGGATATATTTCTTGTCGGCCTCGGAGCTTTCGGCCTTTACAGCCTGCTCCGGCGTGCCGACCGGCGGAACGCGAACGGTCTCGCCGGCGACAAGGCGACGGTTGGACTTGATCCGGCCGCCATCGACGCGGATCTGTCCCTTTCGCAGCATCTTCTCCAGCTCGCCATGGCGCACATGCGGGTAATGCTGGCGGAACCACCGGTCCAGCCGCATGCCGTCATCGGCATCCTTTACCTCGACATTATTCACACCGCTCATCACAACGCTCTTTCAAACAGGCTGCGCCCGGCAGCAAGACCGGCAAACAACGCAACGATCGACAGAATGACGGATGCCCCGACGTATAGGCCGGCGGTCATCATCGCCTTGCGCTCATACAGCGTTACCGCGTCGAGCGCAAAGGTCGAAAACGTGGTGAACGCGCCAAGCAAGCCAACGGCGAGAAATGCTCTCACACCCTGCCCTGCAGGCTCGCGCGCGACGAGCCAGGCGATGACGAGGCCCATGGCGAGCGAGCCGAGCACATTGACCGTCAGCGTACCCCAGGGGAAGTTCGGCCCCAGCAGCCGCATGGCGAGCTGGCCGACCGCATGCCGCGCCATGGCCCCTATCGCGCCGCCTGCGGCGATCACCAGCCAGATCATATAGCCCTGCATCATTCTTCTCCCATGCGGTGCCCACTCCCGCGAAAGGGCTGCACAATAAGCCCGCCGAGCGAAATGTCACCTGCATCATCAAGACCGATGGGCAGATTCGCCGTGCGCTGCGTTGCGCTGCGCGTGCCGAACAGCGGGTCCCAGAACGAGAATATCGTGCCGTAATTCGAATTTGTATCAGAACGGATCACATGGTGGTGCACCCAGTGGATCGAGGGTGTGATGATCACAAAGCTCAACGGCCGCTCCAGCCAGCGCGGCAGGCGGATATTGGAATGGTGCAGCGTGACGATGACGGCGGCGACAGTCTCGAACACGATGACGCTCGACAGCGGCATGGCGAGCGCGATGATGAACGCCGCCCTGACGGAGGCTGACAGGATCACCTCGGCGAAATGAAACCGGAAGGCGGATGTCGCATCAAGAAAACCGTCGCGGTGATGGATCTCGTGAAACCGCCACAGGAACGGCACGCGATGGAAAGCGCGGTGCATCCAGTAGATCCACAGATCGAGCAGCAGGATATCTAGGGCGAGGCCCCCGAGACCACCATCTGCCCCGCTCCACCAGTCCGGCCGCTGCCACAGGGCATGGCTCACGGCGAACGCCGTGATCGGAATGACGATCAGGGGCGAGACCGGCACGGTGATCAGCCACAGACCGACATTGCGGATCAGGCGATTGCGCTTTTCCGCGCCCTGTTCCGGCTGGCGGGCGAAACCGGCGAGCCGTTCACCGGCAAAAAGCAGCGCGAAGACGCCGAAGACGATGATGGCCTTGCTGGCAATCAGGGCTTCCATCACCCCTCCCCGCCGTTATCCCTCGGCTTGCGACGAGCATTCCAGAAATCGATCCGCTTGCGGATATCTTTCTCCATCCCGCGCGGCACTGGCTCATAGAAAGACTGGCGTTCCATGTCCGGCGGGAAATAGTCGAGCCCGGCAAACGCATCCGGCGCGTCATGGTCATAGACATAGCCATCAGAATAACCGAGATCCTTCATCATCTTGGTCGGCGCGTTCATGGCGTATGGCGGCGGCATCAGAGAGCCGGTCTCCCGCGCAGCCCGCTGAGCCCGTCTGAAGGCCGAATAGGCGGCGTTCGATTTCGGTGCCGTCGCCACATAGATCACGGCTTGCGCCAGTGCCAGTTCACCTTCCGGGCTCCCCAGAAAATCATAGGCCTCTTTCGCGGCGAGGCAGACGGTGAGCGCATTCGGGTCAGCCATGCCGATATCCTCGCTCGCCATGCGCACGACGCGGCGGCACAGATAGAGCGGGTCTTCCCCGCCCGCCAGCATGCGCGCCAGCCAGTAGAGCGCCGCATCCGGATCCGATCCGCGAACGGATTTATGCAGGGCACTGATGAGGTTGTAATGCCCCTCCTGCGCCTTGTCATAGACCGGGGCGCGGCGCTGGACGATGCGCGACAGCGCGTCAGGCTCCAGGTCCTCGCCATCGACCGGCTCTGCAAAGATGTCCTCGACAAGGTTCAAAAGGAAGCGTCCATCGCCATCGGCCATGGCCTTCAGGCTTTCTCGCGCGGCAGTGGTCAGCGGCAAGCGCTGGTCTTCCTCTTCCTCGGCGCGGGCGAGCAGCTTGTCTAGAGCCGCATCGTCCAGCCGCTTCAGCGTCAGAACTTGCGCCCGCGAGAGCAAGGCGGCGTTTAGTTCGAAGGACGGGTTCTCCGTCGTCGCACCGACCAGTGTGATCAACCCACTTTCGACATGAGGCAGAAAACCGTCCTGCTGGGCGCGGTTGAAACGGTGGATCTCGTCGACGAATAACAGCGTGCCGCGACCAGTGCGGCGGCGGGCTTCCGCCTCAGCGAACACCTTGCGCAGATCGGCAACGCCGGAAAAGATCGCCGAGATCTGGTGAAATTCGAGATCGGCCTTGTCGGCCAGCAAGCGGGCAATGGTCGTCTTGCCGACGCCGGGTGGCCCCCAGAGCACAATTGAAGACAGCCGCCGCGCGTCGAGCATGCGCTTGAGTGGCATGCCCTCACCCAGCAAGTGATCCTGACCGACGACCTGATCCAGCGTCTGCGGGCGCAGCCTGTCTGCCAGCGGGCGCGGTGCACCCTTCTCTAGACCGGCGGACTGGAACAGGTCATCCGACATCTAGCGGTTGATGCGCAGGGTCGAGACCTGCCCCCGCGGGCTTTGCGTCTGGATGACCCAGCCCCGGCCAGCCTCGGCAAGCGTGTCTTGCAGCTGGTCGACGGTTTCCACATCCGTGCCGTTGACCGACAGGATCTTGTAGCCCTTGCCGATACCGAAGCGTCCGGCATAGCTGCCCTGGCTGGCATCGAGCACAACGACGCCCTTGTCGGTCAGGTCACGGCTAAGCTCCATGTTTACCGCTGGCGACAGGTTCGCGACCTTCAGCCCGGTGAACGGGTTTTCGCCCTCAATCAGTGTCTCGTCCCGCGCCGGATTTTCCGGTGGCAGGGACAGGCGGACATTGACCGTACGCTGATCACCGTCACGCAGGTAGACGACCGGCACACGGGCGTTGGCTTCTTTCGTGGCGACGCGATAGCGCATGGCGTCTGAGTCGAAGATGTCCTGCCCGTCGATCGAGATGATAACATCCCCTTCCCTGATACCGGCCTGTGCCGCCGGGCCGCCATCGAAGAGCTGCGCGACGAGCGCACCGGATGGCCGGTCGAGGCCGAGTGCCGTCGCCATGGTGCCATCGATATCGCGGGCCGTTGCGCCGATCCATGGCCGCATGATCGTGCCGCCGCCATCAACCGCCGTCGCGACGACCTGGCGCACCAGATTGCCGGGGATGGCAAAGCCGATGCCGTTAGAGCCGCCGGAGCGTGAATAGATCGCCGAGTTGACGCCGAGCAGCTTGCCGTCAACATCGACCAGCGCGCCGCCGGAATTACCCGGGTTGATCGCCGCATCGGTCTGGATGAAGAACTGATAGTCGGTGATACCGACCTGGGTACGGGCGAGCGCGGAAACGATGCCTGTCGTCACCGTCTGGCCGACACCGAACGGGTTGCCGATGGCAAGAACGATATCCCCCACCTCGGCAACGTCGGAATTGGCGAATTCGAGGAAAGGAAGCGCCTCGTCACTCTCGATACGGAGGATCGCGATATCGGTCTGCGGGTCCGTCAACAACACCTGCGCCTCATATTCGCGCCGGTCGGCGAGCACGACCTTGATCTCCGACATGTTCTCTATGACATGGTTGTTGGTGACCACGATCCCCTCAGGCCGCACGATGACGCCGGAGCCAAGTGATTGGGCAACACGATCACGGGTCATCCCGCCGAAGCCACCAAACCCGCCGAAGAAATCATCAAACGGGCTGCGCACACGCTGGCGGACGACACCGCGGGTGTAGACATTGACGACCGCCGGAGCGACATCCTTCACCACGGGCGAAAAGCTGGCCTTCAGCTGCATGGAGTCCTGTGGCACAAAGCGCTCTGCCTCCTGAGCACCTGCAGGCTGAAAGATGAATAGCGTGGCGGCGGCGATGGCGGTGATGACCGGTAATCTCATGAAATCAGACCCTTACCCTCAAATTCCCTGATACTAAGAAACCAATATAAAACAAAACGGCCCCCCGTGAAGGAGGGCCGTTCATGATAAATCAGTAAGCAAAAGCCACGTTATGCCGTGGCTTCAACTTCGTCCTGATCGGCATACATGGTCGGACCGGAATCCTGGCCTTTGGCGGTCTCGTCGCGGTCAACGAACTCGATGACGGCGATCGGCGCGTTGTCGCCGTGACGGAAGCCGGCCTTCATGATGCGGATGTAGCCGCCATTGCGCTCTTCATAGCGCGGGCCGAGGGTGTCGAACAGCTTGCCGACCATGGCAACGTCGCGAACCTTGGAGATGGCCTGACGGCGGGCATGAAGGTCACCCTTCTTGGCCAGCGTGACCAGCTTCTCTACGATCGGACGCAGTTCCTTGGCTTTCGGCAGCGTCGTGACGATCTGCTCGTGCTTGATCAGGGACGCAGCCATGTTGGCGAACATCGCCTTGCGGTGGCTCGCGGTCCGGTTCAGCTTGCGGTGCGCAAATCCGTGGCGCATGGATTACTCTCCTTTGGAAGAGATCAGCCCTGGTGGTGCTGATCCTCATATTTCTTGGCAAGTTCTTCGATATTGTCTGGCGGCCAGTCCGGCACGTCCATGCCCAGATGCAGACCGAGCTGGGCCAGCACTTCCTTGATCTCGTTCAGGGACTTGCGGCCGAAGTTCGGCGTGCGGAGCATTTCCGCTTCGGTTTTCTGGATCAGGTCGCCGATATAGACGATGTTGTCGTTCTTCAGGCAGTTTGCCGAGCGAACGGACAGCTCCAGCTCGTCGACCTTGCGCAGAAGCGCTGCATTGAAGAGAAGCTCTTCTTCGCTGCTCTCTGCAGATTCCTTCGTGGGCTCTTCGAAATTGACGAAGACCTGAAGCTGGTCCTGCAGGATACGCGCGGCATAGGCAGCGGAATCTTCCGGCGTGACAGCGCCATTGGTCTCGATTTCCAGAACCAGACGGTCATAGTCCAGAACCTGGCCCTCACGGGTGTTCTCGACCTTGTAGGCGACGCGCTTGACCGGCGAATAGAGGCTGTCGACCGGGATCAGGCCGATCGGCGCATCTTCCGGACGGTTACGGTCGGCCGGGACATAGCCCTTGCCGTTCTGGATGGTCAGCTCCATGCGCAGGTCGGCACCCTCGTCGAGGGTACAGATCACGTGATCCTTGTTGAGGATCTCGATATCAGCCGTTTCCTGGATATCGGCAGCGGTAACGACGCCCGGGCCTTGCTTGTGCAGGGTGACGCGTTTCGGGCCTTCTGCATGCATGCGCAGGGCCAGCTGCTTGATGTTCAGGACGATGATGGTGACATCTTCGCGAACGCCCGGAATGGACGAGAATTCGTGCACCACGCCATCGATATGAATGGCAGTGACGGCGGCGCCCTGTAGCGACGACATCAGGATGCGGCGCAGGGAGTTACCCAGCGTCAGGCCGAAGCCGCGCTCCAGCGGCTGGGCAATGATCGTGGCCTTCTTGGCCGGATCATACCCGGGCTGAACGTCGAGCTTGTTCGGTTTGATCAGTTCTTGCCAGTTCTTTTCCAGCACTTGTTTCTCCGTTTCAGCGCGCTTGTCGCGCCGTTGGACAGCCCCCGTTCCCAAGGGCTCAGACTATTCGGTCGACCAGATCAGACGCGGCGACGCTTGCGCGGACGGCAGCCGTTATGCGGGATCGGCGTCGTATCCTGAATCGTCGTAACGGTCAGGCCGGCAGCCTGCAGGGCGCGCAGTGCGCTCTCGCGGCCCGAACCCGGACCTTTGACCTGGACGTCGACATTGCGCAGGCCATGTTCCATGGCCTTCTTGGCGGCGTCTTCAGCAGCCATCTGAGCGGCGAACGGGGTCGATTTGCGCGAACCCTTGAAGCCCATGTGACCGGCCGTCGACCATGAGATAGCATTGCCCTGCTCGTCAGTGATGGTGATGATCGTGTTGTTGAACGTCGCGTTGACCTTGACGAGGCCGTTGGTGATGTTCTTGCGCTCGCGGCGGCGGACGCGTGTTGCGGGTGCCTTGGCCATGTTGTCCTCTTACTTCTTCTTGCCGGCGATGGGCTTGGCCGGGCCTTTGCGGGTGCGCGCATTGGTGTGCGTGCGCTGACCGCGAACCGGCAGGTGACGACGGTGGCGAAGACCGCGATAGCAGCCAAGGTCCATCAGGCGTTTGATGTTCACCGCAACCTCACGGCGCAGGTCACCCTCGACGATATAGCCTTCGTCGATAGCCTCACGGATTTTCAGCACTTCAGCGTCAGACAATTCGTTGACGCGGCGCGTTGATTCGATGCCGACCTTTTCACAGATCTCGCCAGCCTTGGCCGGGCCGATACCGTGAATATAGGTCAGCGCGATCGGGACGCGCTTGGCCGTCGGAATGTTCACACCAGCAATACGAGCCACTTTGAACCTCTTAAATTCCGCCCTTCATGGGCATTCTTTCCAAAACGAAAACCCCTGCACTTACATGCACGGGGAACATACCTTTTGGGCGAAGTGGCGTATGTATAGCGACGCCGTCCCGCCCGTCAACCGAAAACCGAGCCAAAAGCCCGGAATTTCACCCCTTTTGCACACCATCGAGAATGGCGTCGATCTCGCCCGCCACCTTGTCGATAGAGCCCATGCCATCAACCACTTTCAAAAGCCCCTTTTCCGCATAAAACGGGATCAGGGGAGCGGTCTCGGCGTTATAAACGTCCAAACGCTTGCGGAATGTCTCCTCATTGTCGTCGGAGCGCACTTCACCGCCAGCTTCCTTTGTTTCGCGAATCCGATTGTTGAGCCGGTTGATCAGCTCGCCATCGTCGACCCGCATTTCCAGCACCACGTCCAGTTTCAGGTCGTGATTGTCGAGAATCGTATCCAGCATTTCCGCCTGCACCAGAGTGCGGGGAAAACCGTCGAGCATGAAGCCCTGTTCACAATCCGGCTGCTCGATACGCTCGGCAACGATGCCGGCAACGATATCGTCTGAAACCAGTTGGCCGGCATCCATGACCGCCTTGGCTTTCTTGCCGATTTCTGTCTGGTTGGCGACGGCCGCGCGCAGCATGTCGCCGGTCGACAGCTGGGGAATGCCCCGCGTCGAGGCAATCCGCTTTGCCTGGGTGCCCTTTCCGGCGCCCGGCGGTCCGAGGAAAATCAGGATCATCGCTTCGCCCCCCTCAGGCGCGATTTCTTGATCAGGCTCTCATATTGCTGGGCCAGAAGGTAGCCCTGGATTTGTTGAACCGTGTCGAGCGTCACCGTGACCGCGATCAGCAGCGAGGTACCGCCGAGATAGACCGGGATGGAACCATTCGATTGCGAGCGCAGGATTTCCGGCAGCAGGCAGACGGCAGTCAGATAAGCAGCACCGATGACGGTCAGGCGGGTCAGCACGAAGTCGATATATTCTGCCGTACGCGGACCCGGCCGGTAGCCCTGGATATAGCCACCGTATTTTTTCAGGTTGTCGGCCGTATCGCTCGGGTTGAACACGATCGATGTGTACAGGAAGCAGAAGAAGATGATGCCGACGGCATAGAGGCCCATATAGAGCGGCTGACCAGGCGTGAAGAGACCTGCCAGGTTCTGGAGCCAGAGCGGTGCCCCCTCACCCAGCGCTCCCACGGCGGTGGCCGGCAGGAACATCAGGGACGAGGCAAAGATCGGCGGGATAACGCCGGATGTGTTCAGCTTCAGCGGCAGGTGCGATTTCTCACCCTGGGTCATGCGGTTGCCCTGCTGGCGGCGCGGATACTGCACCAGCAGGCGGCGCTGCGAGCGCTCCATGAACACGACAAAGGCGATGATTGCGATCGCGCCGATAATGATGGCGATGATGACGCCGGCATTGATCTGGCCGGATTTCGCCTGCTCCAGCAGGAAGGCGGCAGCACGTGGCAGTTCGGCGATGATACCGGCAAAGATGATCAGCGAGATACCGTTACCGACACCGCGGGCGGTGATCTGCTCGCCCAGCCAAAGCAGGAACATCACGCCGCCGACAAGCGTGATCGTTGTCGTCGCCATGAAGAAAATGCCGGGGTTCGAGACGGCAGGCAGCCCGTTGGAGTTGGTCGTCATCAGCGTCTGCGCGATGAACAGGCCCTGCACGATCGCGAGCGCCACTGTCAGCATGCGGGTGTAATGGTTGATCTGGCGGCGGCCCTGTTCGCCCTCTTTCTTGATGGCTTCCAGCGAGGGAACCATCGCCGTCATCATCTGCATGATGATGGAGGCGGAAATGTAGGGCATGATATTGAGGGCAAAAATCGCCATACGCTCGATGGCGCCACCGGCGAACAGGTTGATCTGGCCCAGAATGCCCTGTTGCTGGCTCTGGAACGCAGCACCGAATACTTCAGGATTTACGCCCGGGATCGGAATATAGGTGCCAAGACGATAGACGATCAGCGCGCCAAGCGTGAAAAGCAGACGCTTTTTCAGCTCATCGGCCTTGGCGAAGTTCCGGATGTCGAAATTTGACGTAAACTGTTCGGCTGCTGATGACATAATCTTCCAACTGTTCGGCCGGAACGGCCCTGCCTTGGTGAGTTGTTAACTCCAAGCCATGTGGCGGCGGCAGGACGCGATAACAACCCCTGCCGCGGACAATGGCGGGGCCGTATGACCGGCCCCGTTTCCCTTAGTCGGCTTGTTCTGCAGACGCTTCAACGCGGGTCATGGTGACCGAGCCGCCAGCTTTTTCGACAGCGGCTTTCGCAGCGGCAGTCGCATAGACGACTTCGATTTCGAGCTTGGCGGACAGTTCGCCCGAACCCAGCAGGCGTACGCCGTGATAAGCGCGTTTCAGCAGGCCGGCCTCGATCAGGGCTGCGGCATCGACCCTGGAGCCGGCGTCGAGCTTCTTGGCATCGACGGCAGCCTGCAAAGTGCCAATGTTCACTTCAGCGAATTTCGCCCGGTTCGGCTTGTTGAAGCCACGCTTCGGAAGGCGCATGTGCAGCGGCATCTGACCGCCTTCAAAGCCCTTGATAGCAACACCGGAACGGGATTTCTGGCCTTTTACACCGCGGCCGCCGGTTTTGCCCTTGCCGGAACCGATACCGCGACCAACGCGTTTCTTGTCCTTGCGGGCACCTGGATTGTCTTGCAGGTCGTTCAGTCTGATAGTCATGTTTTCCTCTTTGACTTGCGGCGGCCCACCCTTCCCTTGGGAAATGATGGCCGCCTCGCCTATAATGTCTGAAATAGAATCAGAACGTGTCTGATAGCCTATTCTTCGACAATTTCAACCATGTGGCTGACCTTGCGGATCATGCCACGTACAGCTGGTGTATCTTCCAGTTCACGCTCACGGCCAACCTTGTTCAGGCCAAGGCCGACAAGCTGGGCGCGCTGACGGGAATCGCGACGGATCGGGCTGCCGGTCTGGCGCACTTTCAGGGTTTTCTTCTCAGCCATCGGTGTTCTCCTTGGGCCCCGTTACTAGGCCGCGTCAACCGGGGACGCATCGTCTTGCGCACCGGCACGGCGGGAAATGATTTCGGAGACCTTCATGCCACGCTTGGCAGCAACCGAGCGCGGATTGGTCTGGTTTTTCAGCGCGTCGATCGTGGCGCGAACCATGTTGTACGGGTTCGACGTACCGAGCGACTTGGCAACGACGTCCTGGACGCCCAGCGTCTCGAAAACGGCGCGCATCGGACCACCGGCGATAACACCGGTACCCGGAGGAGCCGTGCGGATGACGACCTTGCCGGCACCGTGACGGCCCTGGGCGTCGTGATGCAGCGTGCGGCCTTCGCGCAGCGGGACGCGAACCATGTTGCGCTTGGCTTCCTGCGACGCCTTGCGGATCGCCTCAGGCACTTCGCGGGCCTTGCCCTTGCCATAGCCAACGCGGCCTTTCTGGTCGCCGACAACGACGAGCGCAGCAAAGCCGAAGTTCTTGCCGCCTTTGACCACTTTCGCGACGCGGTTGATCGCTACGAGACGATCTACAAACTCGTCCCGCTCTTCTTCGCGTTCGCGGCGATTGCCTCTGGGTTCGCGTGCCATAATCGTCTCCTAAAATTTCAGGCCGGCTTCGCGAGCCGCCTCGGCCAGGGCCTTCACCCGGCCATGATAGATGTATGCGCCGCGGTCGAACACGACTTCCTCGATACCGGCTTGCTTAGCGCGTTCCGCAACCAGCTTGCCGACTTCAGAGGCAGCCTCGACATTGGAGCCCTTGCCGACTTTGGCCAGCAGGTCTTTCTCCAGCGAGGAGGCAGAAGCAACAGTCTTCGACTGCTTGTCGTCGATGATCTGTGCCGTGATGTTCTTGGACGAGCGGAAGACGGACAGACGCAGCTTGCCTTTGGAATGCCTGGCAAGCTTGGCCCGGGTCCGCCCGGCGCGCTTAAGTAAAATGGATTTATCCTGAGCCATAATGCACCAATCCTGAAAAGAGCCTCAGCCCTATTTCTTTTTGCCTTCCTTGCGGAAGATGTATTCACCTTCGTACTTGACGCCTTTGCCCTTGTACGGCTCGGGCGGACGGAAACCGCGGATGATCGCAGCAGTCTGGCCAACAGCCTGCTTGTCGATACCGGAGATCTCGATCTCGGTCGGTTTCGGCGTCTTGATCTCGATGCCTGCGGGCACGTCGAAGTCGATGTCATGGCTGTAGCCGAGCGCCAGGCTCAGTTGCGCGCCTTTCATCTGGGCACGGTAACCAACGCCGACGAGTTCCAGTTTACGGGTGAAGCCGTTGGTAACGCCCTCACAGATATTGGAAATCATCGTGCGGCACATGCCCCACTGCGAACGGGCTTCCTTGGACTTGTTGACCGGTTCGACCTTCACGCCGTCATCGGTCATCGCAACGGTGCAAAGCTCGTTGACGACGAATTCCATCTGCCCTTTCGGGCCTTTCGCCTTCACGGTTTGTCCGTTCACTGACACTTCGGCGCCCTTGGGAACCGCTACTGGTCTTTTGCCTATACGAGACATGGCTGCCTCCAACTCCTGTTATTTCAGCTCATACCCTGATCTTAGTAGATCTGGGCGAGGACTTCTCCGCCGACATTGGCTTCACGGGCGGCGGCGTCGGACATGATGCCCTTGGACGTCGACACGATGGAAATGCCAAGACCGTTGCGCACCGGCGCCAGGTCGTTGACCGCGGAATAAACGCGGCGGCCCGGCTTGGACACGCGCTTGATGTGCTGAATGACGGGCTCGCCATCGAAATATTTCAGCTCGATCTCGAAATGCGCCTTGTTGCCGGCTTCCTCGACACGGGTGTAGCCGCGGATATAGCCTTCACGCTCAAGCACGTCGAGTACCCAACCGCGCACTTTCGATGCCGGGGTCATCGCTACCTTGTGCCCACGCATTTGCGCGTTGCGGATGCGGGCCAGCATATCACCTACTGGATCATTGATCGCCATGATTGATGCCCTCCCTTACCAGCTGGACTTCACGAGACCCGGGATCTTGCCGTGGGAGCCAAGCTCGCGCAGCGCGATACGGGACATTTTCAGTTTACGGTAGTAACCACGCGGCCTACCGGTCACGAGGCACCGGTTGCGGATCCGCGTCGGAGACGCGTTGCGTGGAAGCTCAGCCAGCTTGAGAGCTGCCTTGAAGCGATCTTCAGGAGAGGAATTCTCGTCCTTCATCACCGCCTTGAGCGACTGCCGTTTGTTTTCGTACTTCTTGGCCAGCCTGCGTCTTTTCAGATCGCGTTCGACCATACCTTTTTTAGCCATTTAATATCCTCCGTTAAGCCGGTTTCCAGACCAATTCCGGACCTTGCCTAGTTGCGGAAAGGGAAGTTGAAATGTTTCAGAAGCGCTTTTGCTTCCTCGTTCGTCGGGGCCGTGGTGCAGACAACGATGTCCATACCGCGAACCACGTCTACCTTGTCGTACTCGATTTCCGGGAACACGATGTGCTCTTTCATGCCCATCGCATAGTTGCCACGACCATCGAAGCTCTTGCCGTTCAGGCCGCGGAAGTCGCGGACGCGCGGCAGCGCGATGGTGACCAGGCGGTCCAGAAACTCGTACATGCGGTTCTTGCGCAGGGTCACCTTGACGCCAAGAGCCATCTCTTCGCGAACCTTGAAGCCGGCGATCGACTTCTTGGCCTTGGTGACGACCGGGCGCTGACCGGCGATGAGGGTCATTTCCTCGAACGCCTTGTCGATCGACTTGCGGTCGTTTACCGCATCGCCGACACCCATGTTCAGCACGATCTTGTCCAGTTTCGGCACCATCATCGGGTTCGCGTAGGAGAATTCCTCCTGCATCGCAGCCCGGATGCGATCCTGGTACAGCACCTTCATGCGCGGTGTATATGTTTCAGCCTCAGCCATCGATAACCTCACCTGAGCCTTTGGCGACACGAACCTTCGTGCCGTCATCGTTGATCTTGAACCCGACCCGCGTCGGCTTGCCGGTTTTCGGGTCTTTCAGCGCCACATTCGAAATGTGAATCGGCGCTTCCTTGGAAATGATGCCGCCATTGTTCATCTGGCTCGGGCGCGTGTGGCGTTTGATCATGTTGACCTTTTCCACCAGAACGCGGTCCTCTTTCGGCATGACCTGGAGGACAGTGCCCTCCTCGCCTCGGTCCTTGCCGGTCAGGATGATGACGGTATCGCCTTTTTTAATCTTCGCAGCCATTGCTTTCGCGCTCCTTACAGCACTTCCGGTGCCAGCGAGACGATCTTCATGTGCTTGGCAGCACGAAGCTCGCGCGTGACCGGCCCGAAGATACGGGTGCCGATCGGCTCCTTGTTGTTGTTGATCAGGACAGCGGCGTTGTTGTCGAACCGGATGACCGACCCGTCGCGACGCTTGATATCCTTGGCGGTGCGGACAACCACTGCCTTCATGACCTGGCCCTTCTTGACCCGGCCGCGCGGCATGGCTTCCTTCACCGATACGACGATGATGTCGCCGACGGAGGCATATTTGCGCTTGGCACCGCCGAGCACTTTGATGCACTGGACGCGCTTGGCGCCAGAATTGTCAGCGACATCCAAATTTGTCTGCATCTGGATCATGACGACCCTCCTTCAAAAACACTCGCAAAGGAGTGCTGCAAATAACCTGTCCTGGTGACTAGCCTTTCGAGCCTTCACCGACGACTTCCCAGCGCTTCAGTTTCGACTTCGGCGCACATTCCTGGATGACCACGAGATCACCCTCTTTATACTGATTGCTCTCGTCATGGGCATGGTAGCGCTTGGAACGACGAACGATCTTCTTGAGCAGCGGGTGCTTGAAGGTCCGTTCGATATTCACGACTACGGTCTTGTCACCCTTGCTGCTGACAACCGCGCCCTGCATCACTCGCTTCGGCATTTCTTGGTTCTCCTGTCCCTTACGCGCTGGCCTGATCGGCCTTCTGGCGCAGGATGGTTTTGACCCGCGCGATATCCTTGCGGACCTCGCCGATGCGGGAAGTTTTTTCCAGCTGACCGGACGCTTTCTGGAAGCGCAGGTTGAACTGCTCTTTCTTCAGCTCAAGCAGTTTGGTCTTGAGCTCGTCTTCGGTCATATCGCGTACTTGTGCGGCTTCCATGATGAACTCCTATTCGCCAATGCGCTTGATGATGCGCGTCTTGACCGGCAGTTTCGCGGCGCCCAGCAGAAGGGCTTCGCGCGCGATATCTTCCGGCACGCCATCGATTTCGAACATAACGCGGCCAGGCTTCACCTTGGCGGCCCAGAACTCGACAGAGCCCTTGCCTTTACCCATGCGAACCTCGGTCGGCTTTTTCGTGACCGGCACATCCGGGAAGATGCGGATCCATACGCGCCCTGCCCGTTTCATGTGGCGGGTAATGGCACGACGAGTCGCTTCGATCTGACGCGAGGTCACGCGCTCCGGCTGGAGTGCCTTCAGGCCAAAAGAGCCGAACGCCAGCTCGGTACCGCCCTTGGCGTTACCCTTGATCCGGCCTTTGTGCATCTTGCGGAACTTCGTCCGTTTCGGTTGCAGCATTTCTTATTCTCCAAATCCCAACTGGCCTGGTTAGCTTGCGCTGGCCGGCGCAGGACGGTTACCCCGTGGGGCACGATCGCGGTTGTCGCGGCCGCCACCCGGATTGCCACCGGTCTGGCTGTCGACGATGCGTTTTTCCTGGGCCATCGGGTCATGTTCCATGATCTCGCCTTTGAAGATCCAGACCTTGATGCCGATAGCGCCATAGGTTGTGCGGGCGGTTGCGACACCATAATCGATGTCGGCGCGCAGCGTGTGAAGCGGCACGCGGCCCTCACGGTACCATTCCATCCGCGCGATCTCTGCACCGCCAAGACGGCCGGAGCAGTTGATGCGGATGCCGAGGCCACCCATGCGCAGTGCAGTCTGCATCGCGCGTTTCATGGCGCGGCGGAAAGCGACACGGCGTTCCAGCTGTTGCGCGATGTTCTCGGCAACCAGCGTGGCGTCGATTTCCGGCTTGCGGATCTCGACGATGTTCAGGACGGTCTCCGACGAAGACAACTTGGCCACTTCGGAGCGCAGCTTCTCGATGTCTGCACCCTTCTTGCCGATGACGACACCCGGACGCGCCGTGTAGATCGTGATGCGGCATTTCTTGTGCGGACGCTCGATGACGATGCGAGACACACCGGCAGCAGCCAGTTTCTTCTGCAGGAACTCGCGGATGCGCAGGTCTTCGTGCAGCAGATCGCCATAGGCTTTCTTGTCCGCGTACCAGCGGGAGTCCCACGTGCGGTTGATGCCCAGACGCAGACCGATCGGGTTAACCTTCTGACCCATTAGACGGCCTCCTCAACTTCTTTGACGATAATCGTCAGTTCCGAAAACGGTTTCTGGATCCGGCCGACGCGACCACGCGCGCGGGCTTTCCAGCGCTTCATGACCAGGTTCTTGCCGACGAAGGCCTGATCGACAACCAGCGAGTCGATATCGAGATCGTGGTTGTTCTCGGCGTTCGCGATGGCGCTTTCCAGAACCTTCTTCACGTCAATCGCGATGCGCTTGCGCGAAAATTCCAGCTCGGCGAGAGCCTTCTCGACCTTCTTGCCGCGGATCAGCTGAGCGACGAGGTTCAGCTTCTGCGGGCTGACGCGCATCATACGAGCCTTGGCCATGGCCTGGTTGTCGTCGATGCGACGGGGATTTTGTGCCTGTCCCATTGTTGCCTCTACTTCCGCTTCGCTTTCTTGTCCGCCCCGTGACCGTAATAGGTGCGGGTCGGCGAGAATTCGCCCAGCTTGTGACCGACCATGTCTTCCGTGACGTGGACGGGGATGAATTTGTGGCCGTTATAGACGTTGAACGTCAGCCCGATGAATTGGGGCAGGATCGTCGAACGACGCGACCAGGTCTTGATGCCGCCTTTATGGCTGCCGGACGAGGATTCCTCGGCCTTTTTCAAGAGATACCGGTCTACAAACGGACCTTTCCAGACTGCACGTGACATAATTTATCTCCTACCGGCCCTTCTTGCGTGCGTGACGCGAGCGGATAATCAACCGGTCGGTCGCTTTGTTATTCCGTGTACGTTTACCTTTGGTCGGCTTACCCCACGGCGTAACCGGGTGACGGCCACCGGAGGTACGACCCTCACCACCACCATGCGGGTGATCGATCGGGTTCATCGCGACACCGCGAACGGCCGGGCGTTTGCCCATGTGACGCTTGCGGCCGGCCTTGCCCAGGCTGGTGTTCGAATGGTCCGGGTTGGACACGGCACCGATGGTGGCCATGCACTCTCCCGAAACGAGACGGACTTCACCGGACTGCAGGCGCATCTGCGCGTAACCGGCATCGCGACCGACGATCTGGGCATATGTACCGGCGGAACGGGCCATCTGGCCGCCCTTGCCCGGCTTCAGCTCGACATTGTGGACAATGGTACCGACCGGGATGCGCTTGAGCGGCATCGCGTTGCCAGGCTTCACGTCGACCTGGGCACCGGAAACGATCTTGTCACCAACGGCCAGACGCTGCGGCGCCAGGATGTAGGACACTTCACCGTCGTCATATTTGATCAGCGCGATGAAGGCCGTGCGGTTCGGGTCATATTCCAGACGCTCGACCGTTGCCTCGATGTCGTGCTTGGCGCGGCGGAAGTCGACCTTGCGGTACAGCTTCTTCGCACCGCCGCCCTGACGGCGAGCCGTGATACGGCCGGTGTTGTTGCGACCGCCCTTGTTGGTCATGCCCTCGACCAGTTTCTTCTCCGGACGCCCTTTCCAGAGGTCCGAATGATCCACCAGCACCAGTGTGCGGCGGCCCGGCGAGGTCGGATTGAATGTCTTCAAAGCCATTTTCTCAGATCCTGGTTCGCGTTAAAGGCCGGTCGTGATGTCGATGGAATGGCCTTCCTCGAGCGTCACAATCGCCTTTTTCACATCGGAGCGGGTATACGGACGACCGCGGAACCGCTTGTTCTTGCCTTTGGCGCGCAGGGTGTTGACCGACTTCACCTTAACCTTGAACAGGCTCTCGACCGCTTCTGCGATCTGCGGCTTGGTCGCGTCCAGCGCTACCTTGAATACAACCTGGTTGTTTTCCGAAGCGATCGTGGATTTCTCCGTGATCATCGGGGCAACAATCGTGTTGTAGTGTACTTCTTTGATCTCGCTCATTTCTGGGCCTCACCTTTAAGACGGGCCTCAAGCCCTTCAACGGCGGATTTCGTCAGAACCAGTTTCGACCGGCGCAGGATGTCATAGACGTTGGCGCCGATAACCGGCAGGACGTCGACACCCGGCACGTTGCGGGCAGCCTTGCGGAAGTTCTCGTCGATTTCGGAATCAACGATCAGCGCATCGGTCAGGCCCAGCTTGGCAAAGGTCGAAACCAGCGCCTTGGTCTTGGCTTCTTCCAGCTTGGCATCATCGATGATGATCAGCTCGGAAGCACCGTGTTTGGCCGACAACGCATGACGCAGGGCCAGCTTGCGGACCTTTTTCGGCAGGTCGATCGCATGGCTGCGCACGCGCGGGCCGTGGGCAACGCCGCCGCCGACGAAGATCGGGGCCTTGCGGTTACCATGACGGGCACCGCCGGAGCCTTTTTGGCGGACGAATTTCTTCGTCGTGCCGGCAACTTCGCCGCGTTCCTTGACCTTGTGCGTGCCCTGCTGGCGCTTGGCAAGCTGCCAGGTCACACAGCGATGGAGAATGTCCTTGCGTGGCTCAAGACCGAAGATCGCTTCGTCGAGTTCGACGGAGCCGGCCTTTTCGTTAGCAAGAGTGACGACATCGACTTTCATTATGCGTCTCCCTTGGAGTCGTCAGCGGCCTGAACGTCAGCTTCAGTAGCTTCTGCCTCAGTCGCGGTGTTTTCTGCTTCAGCCGGAGCTTCTTCCTCGGCCTTCGGCTGTTCGGCACTGCGCAGGCCGGCAGGCATCGGAGCCTCTTCCGGACGGGCACGCTTCACAGCATCGTTGATCAGGACCCAGCCGCCCTTGGAGCCCGGTACCGCGCCCTTGATCAGGACGAGGTTGCGGTCCAGGTCGATACGGACAACTTCCAGGTTCTGGGTCGTGACGCGAACGTCCCCCATGTGCCCAGCCATTTTCTTGCCCTTGAAGACCTTGCCCGGATCCTGGCACTGGCCAGTGGAGCCGTGCGAACGGTGAGAGATGGAAACACCGTGCGAGGCGCGAAGACCACCGAAATTGTGGCGCTTCATGCCGCCGGCGAAGCCCTTACCGATCGAGGTACCCGTCACGTCGACCTTCTGGCCCGGAACGTAATGTTCAGCAGACAGCTCGGCACCGATCTCGACCAGGTTTTCCGCGCTGACGCGGAACTCGGCCAGCTTGCGCTTGGGTTCTACGTTGGCTTTGCCGAAATGGCCGCGCAGCGCCTTGTTGGTGCGCGATACCTTGGCTTTGCCGGCACCCAGCTGCAGGGCAGTGTAACCGTTCGTTTCTTCCGTACGCTGAGACACGACCTGACAGCCGTCAATCTGCATGACGGTGACAGGAACATGGGTGCCGTCTTCGCGGTAGACCCGTGTCATGCCCAGTTTTTTTGCAATGACGCCCGTGCGCATCGTCAAGTCTCCTTACGCACCCAGTTTGATTTCAACGTCGACGCCAGCCGACAGATCGAGCTTCATCAGCGCGTCGATCGTCTGCGGGGTCGGCTCGAGAATGTCGAGCATGCGCTTGTGCGTGCGCATCTCGAATTGCTCGCGCGATTTCTTGTTTACGTGCGGCGAGCGCAACACCGTATACTTGTCGATGTGCGTTGGCAGCGGAATCGGCCCGCGAACCTGAGCACCCGTGCGCTTGGCGGTGTTGACAATCTCAACCGCGGACGCATCGAGAACCCGATGATCGAACGCCTTCAGCCGTATACGAATATTCTGTTGCATATCGCTTTACTTCTTTTTGAGTCAAAAAGGCAGGCCGCAAAAGTCGCTCACGGCCTGCCCGCTAATGGTTATTGCTACTCGATGATCTTCGAGACGATACCGGCACCAACGGTGCGGCCACCTTCACGGATAGCGAAGCGGAGCTTCTCTTCCATGGCGATCGGCACGATCAGCTCGACGTTCAGGTTCACGTTGTCGCCCGGCATGACCATCTCGGTTCCTTCCGGCAGCGTGCAGATGCCGGTCACGTCGGTCGTGCGGAAGTAGAACTGCGGACGATAGTTGTTGAAGAACGGCGTGTGACGGCCACCTTCGTCTTTCGTCAGGATGTAGGCCTCTGCCACGAATTTCGTGTGCGGAGTAACCGAACCCGGCTTGCAGAGAACCTGGCCGCGCTCAACGCCTTCACGCTCGACACCACGAAGCAGAACACCAACGTTGTCGCCAGCTTCCCCGCGGTCCAGCAGTTTGCGGAACATTTCAACGCCCGTGCAGGTCGTTTTCTTGGTGTCCTTGATGCCGACGATTTCGATTTCGTCGCCAACGTTGATGACACCACGCTCGACACGGCCGGTCACAACCGTACCACGACCGGAGATCGAGAACACGTCTTCGATCGGCATCAGGAAGGTCTGGTCGACCGGACGCTCCGGGGTCGGGATGTAGCTGTCGACAGCTTCCATCAGTTCCTTGATCTTGTTTTCGCCGATTTCCGGATCACGGCCTTCAAGAGCGGCCAGGGCGGAACCTGCGATGATCGGAATATCGTCGCCCGGGAATTCGTAGGAAGACAGGAGTTCGCGAACTTCCATCTCGACGAGCTCGAGCAGCTCTTCGTCATCGACCTGGTCAACCTTGTTGAGGAAGACAACCAGCGCCGGAACGCCAACCTGGCGGGCCAGGAGGATGTGCTCGCGGGTCTGCGGCATCGGGCCGTCAGCAGCGTTAACAACCAGGATACCGCCGTCCATCTGGGCAGCACCGGTGATCATGTTCTTGACGTAGTCAGCGTGACCCGGGCAGTCGACGTGCGCATAGTGACGGTTGTCGGTCTCGTACTCGACGTGTGCAGTCGAGATCGTGATGCCGCGTGCTTTTTCTTCCGGAGCTGCGTCGATCTGGTCGTACGCACGGAAGTCACCGAAGTATTTGGTGATCGCTGCCGTCAGCGTGGTTTTACCGTGGTCGACGTGACCAATCGTGCCAATGTTGGCATGCGGTTTTGTACGTTCAAACTTTTCCTTAGCCATGTCTTATTCTCCGTAAACTGTCGACTGACCTGTTAAACCAATTTCTTCATTAGGCTGGCGGCCCGTCATAGGCCGCCTCACCCGACATTAACCTGCGATCTTCGCCCGGACTTCGTCCGCCACTGCCTGCGGGACGCGCTCATAATGATCGAACTGCATCGTGTACTGGGCGCGGCCTTGAGTGGACGAGCGCAGCGCGTTGACGTAGCCGAACATGTTGGCGAGCGGCACCATGGCATTCACCACAGTTGCGTTACCACGCATCTCCTGACCCTGGACCTGGCCACGGCGGGAGTTGAGATCGCCGATAACCGTGCCCGTATAGTCTTCCGGGGTCACGACTTCAACCTTCATGACAGGCTCGAGCAGGGCCAGACCAAGCTCGCCCTTGTGCTCACGCAGGGCACCGCGGGCGGCGATCTCGAAGGCCAGCACGGACGAGTCAACGTCGTGGAAAGCACCATCGTAAAGCTCGACCTCGAAGTCGAGGATCGGGAAGCCAACCAGAAGGCCTGCTTCCTGAACGGATTTGAGGCCCTTCTCCACGCCCGGGATATATTCCTTCGGAATAGAACCACCGACGATAGAGTTGGAGAAAACAAAGCCCGTACCCGGCTCGCCCGGCTTGACCTTCATTTTCACGCGGGCGAACTGACCCGAACCACCCGACTGTTTCTTGTGGGTATAATCGATGTCTGCGTTCTTCGTGATCGTCTCGCGATAAGCGACCTCAGGCTGGCCGACATTGGCGTCGACCTTGAACTCACGGCGCATACGATCGACCAGGATATCGAGGTGAAGCTCACCCATACCGGCGATGATCGTCTGGCCGCTCTCCTCGTCCGTGCGGACACGGAAAGACGGGTCTTCGGCAGCAAGACGGTTCAGGGCGATACCCATTTTCTCCTGGTCGGCCTTTGTTTTCGGCTCGACAGCCAGGGAGATAACCGGCTCTGGGAATTCCATGCGCTCGAGAATGACCGGCTTCAGCGGATCGCAAAGCGTGTCCCCTGTCGTCGTGTCTTTCAGGCCGGCGATGGCGACGATGTCACCAGCATAGGCATTCTTGATCTCTTCCTGGGTGTTGGAGTGCATCAGCAGCATACGGCCAACGCGCTCTTTCTTGCCCTTTACCGTGTTCATCACGGATGTGCCCTGCTCCAGGTGACCGGAGTAGATACGGCAGAAGGTCAGCGTACCAACGAACGGGTCGTTCATGATCTTGAACGCCAGCATGGAGAGCGGCTCGCCATCGGACGAGATGCGCTTCACTTCGGTGTCGGTATCCGGCAGCACGCCGCGGATCGACGGAACGTCGACCGGGGACGGCAGGAAATCGACAACGGCGTCAAGCAGCGGCTGTACACCCTTGTTTTTGAAGGCCGTACCCAGAAGGACCGGGTGGAAGTCGACATTGATCGTGCCCTTGCGGATCAGCGCACGGATCGTGTCATTGTCGGGCATATCGCCTTCCAGATACGCTTCCATGGCCGCTTCATCGAGCTCGACGATCGTCTCGATCATCTTTTCGCGATACTCTTCAGCCTTCTCTTTCAGGTCAGCCGGGATCTCTACGCGGTCATAAGACGCGCCGAGGCTCTCGTCGTTCCAGATTATGGCGTCCATCTCGATCAGGTCGACGACACCCTTGAAGTCGCTTTCCATACCGATCGGCAGCTGCAGGACAACAGTCTTGGCAGCGAGACGATCGTGAATGGATTCAACGGAGGCGTAGAAGTCAGCGCCGATCTTGTCCATCTTGTTGACGAAGAACATCCGCGGGACCTTGTACTTGTCGCCCTGGCGCCAGACGGTCTCGGTTTGCGGCTCGACACCGGCGTTGCCGTCGAGCAGCGCAACAGCGCCGTCGAGAACGCGCAGGGAGCGCTCGACTTCAATGGTGAAGTCAACGTGACCCGGGGTGTCGATGATGTTCAGGCGGCGCTTGTTGCCGTCACGGCCCGGCCAGAATGTGGTCGTCGCAGCGGAGGTAATCGTGATGCCACGCTCCTGCTCCTGCTCCATCCAGTCCATGGTTGCAGCACCGTCATGGACCTCACCGATCTTGTAGCTCTTACCGGTATAGTAGAGGATACGCTCGGTCGTGGTCGTCTTGCCGGCATCGATGTGGGCCATGATGCCGAAGTTACGGTAGTCTTCAATCTTGTATTCGCGGGACATGGGAATAATACCTTAAACTTCGATCTACCAGCGGTAATGGGCGAAGGCGCGGTTGGCCTCTGCCATGCGGTGTGTGTCTTCGCGCTTCTTGACGGCGGCGCCACGGTTCTGTGCGGCGTCCATCAGCTCGTTGGAGAGGCGGTCGACCATGGTTGTCTCGTTGCGCTTGCGGGCTGCGTCGATGATCCAGCGCATGGCCAGAGCAACCTTGCGGTCCGGACGAACCTCGACAGGCACCTGATAGGTTGCACCACCGACACGACGCGAGCGAACCTCGATCGACGGCGTTACATTCTCCAGAGCCTCATGGAACAGCTCGATCGGCGGGCGCTTCAGCTTGGCTTCGACACGGTCAAAAGCACCGTATACGATCTTTTCAGCAGCCGGCTTCTTGCCGTCCAGCATGACGTAATTCATGAACTTGGAAACGATCTTGTCGCCGAACTTCGGGTCCGGGTGAACAACACGTTTTTCTGCGCGGTGACGACGTGACATTCTCTAAATCCTTACTTCGGACGCTTCGCGCCATATTTCGAACGGCGCTGCTTACGGTCTTTCACGCCCTGGGTATCCAGAACGCCGCGGATGATGTGATAGCGCACACCCGGCAAGTCCTTCACACGACCGCCACGGATCATGACGACGGAGTGCTCTTGCAGGTTATGGCCTTCACCCGGGATGTAGCCGATGACTTCGTAGCCATTGGTCAGGCGGATCTTGGCAACCTTCCGAAGGGCCGAGTTCGGCTTCTTCGGCGTCGTTGTGTAGACGCGCGTGCAAACGCCACGCTTCTGCGGGTTGCCCTCCATGGCGGGCACCTTGTTGATTTTCCGCTTCGGCTGACGCGGCTTGCGGATAAGCTGTTGGATCGTCGGCATTAAAGGTCCTCTTGGATCCCGGTTAAATCTCAAAATCGGTGCTGAACAAACCGAATAAGTTCCAGCACCTCAAACAGGCGCAGCTCCTTAAAGGAACCGCGCCATACTTACAAGGCGCAAATACAAAAATGTTCGGCGTGCTTGGGAGCGTTTCAGAAGACTGACGGCCACCCTTTCAGCGTGGCGCGGAACCTATAAAGAGTAGGCCCTCGGGTCAAGGTCTTTTGTTAGGAAAATTCGCTTTTCGCGGAGCGCCGCTTCAAGGAAGGATAGCCGGCCAATTTACTGACAGGAACGGCCGATATAATCCCCCTTTTGGGCAGATTGTTCCAGCGGCTTTCGTCAGCCACGCCGACGGCGCGCAAGGGCATGGGCAATGCCCGCCAACAGGGCCGGTTTCTGCACCGGTTTTACCAAGTGATCGTCCATTCCAGCCGCCAGAGAAGCCTGGCGATTCTCTTCATTGCCGAGCGCAGTGACGGCAATTATCGGCCGCGGGTCGATGCCTGCGTCTGATTCGGCCTGACGGATCAGCATTGCCGCCTCATGACCATCCATTTCCGGCATCTCGATATCGAGCAGGACGACATCAGGTGGGCCCCCCTCTTCCACCATGCGGATGAAGGTCTTGACCGCCTCGGCGCCATCTTCGGTCATGACAAGGTTGAAGCGCGGATCGCCCAGCATGTTGGACAGCACCATCATGTTCACCGAGCTGTCCTCGGCGATCAGGATCGTCGTCACATCGGCACTGGATGGCGCGGCTGTATGGCGCTTTTCCAGCTCTTCCCTGACAGCGGCAACCGCCCTCGCCTGTTTCAGCTCCCACCTGCCTGCCAGCCAGCTGAGAAGCACGGTGAAGACCGAAAGGGCGAGCAGGATTTCCAGCTCTCCCATCGGTGTGATGAAGCGCGATGAAGATGCCCAGTAATAGCTCGTGGTAAACGTGCCACCTGCAACAAGCCCAGTGAGGTCCATGGCGAGGCGTGCGCCGACAGCGACCCCGCCAGTGAACATCACCAGCTTCGGGTCTGTGTGGAAGCCATAGAGCACCAGAAGTGCAAAAAGGAACATGAAGGTCGGGGCGCCGGTCGCCGCAGAGACGAGCCCGCCATAAAGGAGGGCGATCGACCAGATGAGGAAAGAAAACAAGAGGATGCTCAGGCCGGCAAAAGCCCAGACCTCGGCCCGTGAAACAGGCGTCCTTATATACTGGGCGACAGCGCAGACCAGAAACAGGACGATGCCAACAGATCCCGCGGTGATGACTGGCAGCCCTGTGCCGAAAACCAGCCCCGCCCCATAGCCGAGCAGCAACAGCACACCGAATGCGATCTGCAAGACGGCAATGCGGCGCGAAACGTCCGGTTCGTAATGGGGCAAGCCCTGCTTAACCATAATCCCTCTCCGGCATGAGGAGATAAGCTGCACTCGTTAACAAGCGCTGAAATAATAGGACCAATCACGAAAAAGCCGCCCCGAAGGGCGGCTTTTCAGGTGTTTTACAAGCTTACCTATTCGGCCGGCTGATCGTCCTCTGCAGTCGAGGTCTCGTCGCTGCCATCCTCGGCCTCGGCGAAGACGGCGGCGTCTGCCGGCGGCAGGGCCGCAGCGGAGCGGACTGCCCGCTCCTCGATCAGCTTGGCGTCACGCTCGTCGGCGAGGCGCTGGTGCTTGGACATCATGCCACCAGTACCGGCCGGGATCAGGCGACCGACGATGACGTTCTCCTTGAGGCCTTCCAGCGTGTCGACCTTGCCCTGTACCGAAGCCTCGGTAAGGACACGGGTCGTCTCCTGGAACGACGCAGCGGAGATGAACGAGCGCGTCTGCAGCGACGCCTTGGTGATGCCGAGCAGTACCGGCTGGCCGACAGCCGGGTTCTTGCCCTGGTCTTCCAGCTTCTCGTTGACCTCGTCGAACTCGATCTTGTCGACCTGTTCGTCTTTCAGGAAGCCGGAATCGCCCGGATCGGAGATTTCAACCTTCTGCAGCATCTGGCGAACGATCACCTCAATGTGCTTGTCGTTGATCGGCACGCCCTGCAGGCGGTAGACCTCCTGGATCTCGTTGATGAGATAGTCGGCCAGAGCCTCGATACCCATGATCGACAGGATATCGTGCGGCGCCGGATTGCCATCGAGCAGGTATTCGCCCTTGGCGATCAGGTCACCATCCTGAACGGCGATGTGCTTGCCTTTCGGTACCAGATATTCCACCGGCTCCAGGCTCTCATCGGTCGGATTGATCGAGATCTTCCGCTTGTTCTTGTAATCGCGGCCGAATTCGACGCGGCCATCAACCTCGGCGATGATCGCGTGATCCTTCGGACGACGGGCTTCGAACAGCTCGGCAACACGCGGCAGACCACCGGTGATGTCGCGCGTCTTGGCGCCCTCGGTCGGGATACGGGCCAGCGTGTCACCCGGACGGATGGCATCGCCCTCCTCGACCGACAGGATGGCGTCGACCGGCAGGACATAGCGGGCTTCGTTGCCGTTCTCGAACTTCAGCGGCTCACCATTGTCGTCAACGATGACCATGGCCGGACGCAGGTCGGACCCGCGCGGGGATGCCCGCCAGTCCATGACCACGCGAGAGGTCAGGCCCGTCGCTTCGTCGGCGACGAGATTGACGGACACGCCTTCGGTCAGGTCCTCGAATTTCACCTTGCCAGCAATCTCGGTGAGGATCGGCAGGGTGAACGGGTCCCAGTCGGCCAGGCGCGTGCCGCGCTCGACCTTGGTGCCGTCATCGACACGCAGTTTGGTACCATAGGTGACCTTGAACGAGGCCTGGTCGTTGCCGTCCTTGTCCTGAACCTTGATGAGCGTGTTACGGCCCATGACGATCAGGTCGCCATCGGAGTCCTTCACGACGTTCCGGTTCTCAAGCTTGACCGTGCCTTCATGGCTCGATTCAACGAATGAGACGTCACCGACCGTCGCAGTACCACCAACGTGGAAGGTCCGCATGGTCAGCTGGGTACCAGGCTCACCGATGGACTGGGCAGCGATAACGCCGACAGCCTCACCGATATTGACGTGGGTACCGCGGGCGAGATCCCGGCCATAGCACTTGCCGCAGACGCCGAACTTGGTCTCGCAGGTCAGCACCGAACGGGCACGGACTTTCTGGACACCGGCAGCCTCGATCGCTTCCGACTGGCTCTCGTCGACCTCGTCACCGGGATTGCCGATAACCTCGCCTGTGTCCGGATGCTTGATTTCATCAAGCAGCGTACGGCCAAGGATTCGCTGGGACAGCGGCACGACGATGTCGCCACCGTCGATCGCAGCCTCGATCGTGATGCCCTGGTCGGTACCGCAATCGACTTCCTTGATGATGCAGTCCTGGGCAACGTCGACGAGACGGCGTGTCAGGTAACCGGAGTTCGCGGTCTTCAACGCCGTATCGGCCAGGCCCTTGCGGGCACCGTGGGTAGAGTTGAAGTATTCAAGAACGGTCAGGCCTTCCTTGAAGTTCGAGATGATCGGCGTCTCGATGATCTCACCCGACGGCTTGGCCATCAGGCCGCGCATGGCGGCGAGCTGGCGCATCTGCGTGGGCGAGCCACGGGCACCGGAGTGGGACATCATGTAGACCGAGTTCGGCTCCAGCTGACGCTCCGTCTCCGGATCGTATTTGGTGCGCGAAATCTCTTTCATCATCTCGTCGGCGACCTTGTCGGTGCATTTCGCCCAGGCGTCGACGACCTTGTTGTACTTCTCACCACGGGTGATGAGACCGTCAGCATATTGCTGCTCGTACTCTGCGACGAGCGAGCGGGTCTCCTCCACGATGCCTTTCTTGGTATCGGGGATGACCATGTCGTCCTTGCCGAAGGAGATACCGGCCTTGCAGGCCTCTTTAAAACCAAGATCCATGATCTGGTCGGCGAAAATGACCGTCGCTTTCTGGCCGGTGTGGCGATAGACGACGTCGATCAGCGACTGGATCGTTTTCTTGGTCAGCAGCTGGTTGATCGCGTCGAACGGGATCAGCGAGGTGCGCGGCAGCAGGTTGGCAACCTTCATCCGGCCCGGCGTGGTCTCGACCAGTTCGGTGACCGGCTCGCCATTCTCGTCGACCGTCTTCCACAGGCACTTGACCTTGGCGTGCAGGGAAACGGCACCGGAATCGAGCGCGTGGTCGATTTCCGACAAATCGGAGAAGATCATCCCCTCGCCCGGCTCTTTTTCCTTCTCGATGGTGATGTAATAGAGACCGAGAACGATGTCCTGAGACGGCACGATGATCGGCTTGCCCGATGCCGGCGTCAGGATGTTGTTGGTCGACATCATCAGTACACGGGCTTCAAGCTGCGCTTCCAGCGACAGCGGCACGTGGACGGCCATCTGGTCGCCGTCGAAGTCGGCATTGAACGCGGTACAGACCAGCGGGTGCAGCTGGATCGCCTTGCCCTCGATCAGTTTCGGCTCGAACGCCTGGATGCCGAGACGGTGCAGCGTCGGCGCACGGTTCAGCATGACCGGGTGCTCGCGGATGACCTCGTCGAGGATATCCCACACTTCCGGACGCTCTTTCTCGACCAGTTTCTTGGCCTGCTTGACGGTGGCCGACAGGCCCTTGGCGTCAAGGCGCGAATAGATGAACGGCTTGAACAGCTCCAGCGCCATCTTCTTCGGCAGGCCGCATTCATGCAGCTTCAGGTCAGGCCCGACCACGATGACCGAACGGCCCGAATAGTCGACGCGTTTACCCAGAAGGTTCTGACGGAAGCGGCCCTGCTTGCCTTTCAGCATGTCGGACAGCGATTTCAGCGGACGCTTGTTGGTGCCGGTGATGACACGGCCACGGCGGCCATTGTCAAACAGCGCATCGACGGATTCCTGCAGCATGCGCTTTTCGTTGCGCACGATGATATCCGGCGCGCGCAGCTCGATCAGGCGCTTCAGGCGATTGTTGCGGTTGATGACCCGGCGATAGAGATCGTTGAGGTCGGACGTCGCGAAACGGCCGCCATCGAGCGGCACAAGCGGGCGCAGTTCCGGCGGGATCACCGGAACGACCGTCATGATCATCCATTCCGGCTTGTTGCCGGAGGTGATGAAGCTCTCGATCAGCTTCAGGCGCTTGGCCAGTTTCTTCGGCTTCAGCTCGGATGTCGTCTCGGAAATCTCGATACGGATATTCTCGGCGACCTGCTCCAGGTCCATGGAGGACAGGATATCGCGGATCGCCTCGGCACCGATGCCGGCGGTGAACGAGTCATCGCCATACTGCTCCTGCGCTTCGATGAATTCTTCTTCGGTCAGCAGCTGGTGCGGCGTCAGCGGGGTCAGGCCCGGCTCGATGACGATATACTGCTCAAAGTACAGAACGCGCTCGACATCCTTCAGCGTCATGTCAAGGAACAGCGCAATCCGGGACGGCAGCGATTTCAAGAACCAGATGTGAGCAACCGGTGCGGCCAGCTCAATATGGCCCATGCGCTCGCGGCGCACCTTGGACAGGGTCACCTCGACGCCGCATTTCTCGCAGACGACGCCTTTGTACTTCATGCGTTTGTACTTGCCGCACAGACACTCATAGTCCTTTACCGGACCGAAGATCCGGGCACAGAACAGGCCATCCCGTTCCGGCTTGAACGTGCGGTAGTTGATGGTTTCAGGCTTCTTGATCTCGCCATAGGACCAGGACAGAATCTTCTCCGGCGATGCCAGGGAGATACGGATCTGGTTGAAGGTCTGCGGCGCTGCCAGCGGATTGAATACGTTAGCAAGTTCCTGGCTCATAAAGCGTCTCCTTAAGACGGGTGCTGATCGCTCAGCAAAAACACTTATTTAAAAATGCCTTCCTCCGGGGAAGGCGGAAGGCCGGGAGCGCGCAGCCCCCGGCCCTGCCATTATCGGTTCTGCAGTTCCACGTTGAGGCCGAGGGAGCGCATCTCCTTGACCAGAACGTTGAAGCTTTCCGGGATACCGGCCTCGAACGAGTCGTCGCCACGGACGATCGCCTCGTAGACCTTGGTCCGGCCGGCGACGTCGTCGGACTTGACTGTCAGCATTTCCTGCAGCGTGTAAGCCGCGCCATATGCTTCCAGGGCCCAGACCTCCATCTCGCCGAAGCGCTGGCCGCCGAACTGCGCCTTGCCGCCCAGCGGCTGCTGGGTAACGAGCGAGTACGGGCCGATCGAACGGGCGTGGATCTTGTCGTCGACCAGGTGGTGCAGCTTGAGCAGATACTTGTAGCCGACGGTGACCGGACGGGCGAATTTCTCGCCGGTGCGGCCATCATACAGCGTGACCTGACCGGACTCATCCAGCCCTGCCTTTTTCAGCATCTCGACAATATCCGGCTCGCGGGCACCGTCGAAGACCGGCGTGCCGATCGGCACACCGCGCACGAGGTTCGAGCCAAGCTCAGCCAGCTCCGCATTGGTGCGCGGCAGCTCCTGATCCTCGCCATAGACCTCTTTCAGCTTGGCGACATACTCGTCCTTCTTGCCTTCACGCTCGAACGCTTCGAGCAGCTCGCCGATCTGGACGCCGAGACCACGGCAGGCCCAGCCCATGTGTGTCTCGAGGATCTGACCGACGTTCATGCGCGAGGGCACGCCCAGCGGGTTCAGCACGATGTCGACCGGCGTCCCGTCTTCCAGGAACGGCATGTCTTCCATCGGGGCGATCTTGGAGATGACACCCTTGTTGCCGTGACGGCCGGCCATCTTGTCGCCCGGCTGCAGCTTGCGCTTCACGGCAACGAAGACCTTGACCATCTTCATGACGCCCGGAGGCATCTCGTCACCACGACGCAGCTTGTCGACCTTGTCTTCGAAGCGTGCTTCGAGACGGGCACGGCTCTCGTCATATTGCTTCTTGAGCGCCTCGACCTCTTCCATGGCGGCTTCGTCGTCGAGTGCGATCTTCCACCACTGGCCTTTCGACAGGTCGTCCTCGAGGATCTCCTCGGTGACGGTGCCGCTCTCGAAGCCTTTCGGACCGGAGACGGCGTTCTTGCCGACGAGGATTTCCTTCAGGCGACCGAAGATGTTGCGCTCGAGGATCGCGAGTTCGTCGTCGCGGTCTTTTGCAAGACGCTCGATTTCCTCACGCTCGATGGCGATGGCGCGTTCGTCCTTCTCCACACCGTGGCGGTTGAAGACGCGGACCTCCACGACCGTCCCGGCAACGCCCGGCGGCAGTTTCAGCGAGGTGTCGCGAACATCGGAGGCTTTCTCACCGAAGATGGCGCGCAGGAGTTTCTCCTCCGGCGTCATCGGGCTTTCGCCCTTCGGCGTGATCTTGCCGACGAGGATATCGCCCGGGTGGATTTCCGCGCCGATGGCAACGATGCCGGCCTCGTCGAGGTTGCGCAGGGCTTCCTCGGAGACGTTCGGGATATCGCGGGTGATCTCTTCCGGCCCCAGCTTGGTGTCGCGGGCCATGACCTCGAATTCCTCGATATGGATCGAGGTGAAGACGTCATCGCGCACGATCCGCTCACTGATCAGGATCGAGTCCTCGAAGTTGTAGCCGTTCCACGGCATGAACGCGACAAGCACGTTCTTGCCCAGCGCCAGCTCGCCAAGATCCGTGGACGGACCGTCGACGATGATGTCGCCGCCCTTGACCTTGTCACCGATCTTCACCAGCGGACGCTGGTTGATGCAGGTGTTCTGGTTGGAGCGCTGGAACTTGCGCAGGTTATAGATGTCGACACCCGGCTTGGTCGGGTCTTTCTCTTCCGTCGCGCGGATAACGATACGGGTCGCATCGACCTGCTCGACGATACCGGTGCGGCGGGCTGTCAGCGCGGCCCCGGAGTCGCGGGCAACAACCGATTCCATGCCGGTCCCGACATAGGGTGCTTCAGCCTGCAGCAGCGGCACGGCCTGGCGTTGCATGTTCGAGCCCATGAGCGCGCGGTTGGCGTCGTCGTTCTCCAGGAACGGGATCAGCGCGGCGGCAACGGAAACGAGCTGCTTCGGCGAAACGTCGATATAGGCAACTTCCTCACGAGGCACGAGCAGCGCATCGCCCTGATAACGGCAGTTGACCAGCTCATTGGCCAGCGAGCCGTCCTCGTTCAGCTCTGCGTTCGCCTGGGCGATCGCGTGGCGCTGTTCTTCCATGGCGGACAGATAAACGACTTCGTTCGTCACCTTGCCGTCGATCACCTTGCGATACGGGCTTTCGATGAAGCCGTACTTGTTGACCTGTGCGTGGGTGGCAAGCGAGTTGATCAGACCGATGTTCGGGCCTTCCGGCGTCTCGATCGGGCAGATCCGGCCATAGTGGGTCGGGTGAACGTCGCGCACCTCGAAGCCTGCGCGTTCGCGGGTCAGGCCGCCCGGCCCGAGCGCGGACATGCGGCGCTTGTGGGTGATTTCCGACAGCGGGTTGGTCTGGTCCATGAACTGCGACAGCTGCGAGGAGCCGAAGAATTCACGAACGGCAGCGGCAGCCGGTTTCGCGTTGATCAGGTCATGCGGCATGATCGTCTCGATCTCTACCGAGGACATGCGCTCCTTGATGGCGCGTTCCATGCGCAGAAGACCAATGCGGTACTGGTTCTCCATCAGCTCGCCGACGGAACGGACACGGCGGTTGCCGAGGTTGTCGATGTCGTCGATTTCGCCCTTGCCGTCGCGCAGGTTCGCGAGCGTCTTCAGGACAGCCAGGATGTCTTCCTTGCGCAGGATGCGCGGCTCGTCTGTCGCCTCGAAGCCGAGACGCATGTTCATTTTTACCCGGCCAACGGCGGACAGGTCATAGCGCTCGTCATCGAAGAACAGGCCGGAGAACAGCGCCTCTGCCGTTTCCAGTGTCGGCGGCTCGCCCGGACGCATGACACGATAGATATCGATCAGCGCCATGTCGCGATTGGCGTTCTTGTCGGCGTTCAGCGTGTTGCGCAGGTACCCGCCGATATTGGTGTGGTCGATGTCGAGGGTCTCGAACTCGTCGATTCCGATTTCGGCCAGCTCTTCCAGCTTGTCGGCAGTGATTTCGTCACCGGCTTCGGCATAGATCTCACCCGTCTCGCGATTGACGAGATCCTTGGCGAAATAACGACCGATCATGTCATCATCGGTCAGCAGCAGGCTTTCGACACCTTTCTCGGCGAGTTGCTTGGCCGTGCGGGCCGTGACCTTCTTGCCGGCCTCGACCAGTACGTCGCCGGTCTTGGCATCGATAAGGTCGCGATCGGCCTTGACGCCCTTCATCCGGTCAGCATTGAACGGACGGGTCCAGCCTTCTTTTACTTTCGTGTGCGGCACGCGGTTATAGAAGGCCTCAAGGATGTCTTCCTGGTCCATGCCGAGGGCATAGAGCAGCGTCGTCGCCGGCAGCTTGCGGCGGCGGTCGATGCGGACATTGACGATGTCTTTCGGGTCGAACTCGAAATCGAGCCAGGAGCCGCGATACGGAATGATCCGCGCAGCAAACAGCAACTTGCCCGATGAGTGGGTCTTGCCCTTGTCGTGGTCGAAGAAAACGCCCGGCGAGCGGTGCATCTGGGAGACGATGACGCGCTCTGTCCCGTTGATCACGAAAGTACCGTTGTCGGTCATGATCGGGATGTCGCCCATATAGACATCCTGTTCCTTGATGTCCTTGACCGACTTGGCGCCCGTGTCTTCATCGACATCGAACACGACCAGGCGCAGGGTGACCTTCAGCGGCGCGGCATAGGTCATGTCGCGCTGCTGGCACTCTTCCACGTCATATTTCGGCTCTTCGAATTCATAGGAAACATATTCGAGATATGCCGTCTCGGTGAAATCGGTGATCGGGAATACCGACTTGAACACCGCTTCGAGACCATCCCTCACCCTGTCTTCCGGTTTGACGAAGCGCTGGAGGAAATTCTCATAAGAGTCTTTCTGCACCTGGATCAGGTTGGGCATGGTTGCCGCATCACCGATCCGGCCAAAACTCTTGCGAATGCGCTTTTTCTCGACGAAAGATTGGGCCATGTAGTCCTCACATTGAATGGAACGCCGTCCGGTTCGCCCGCTTGTGACTCTTGCGCAAATTGTCCATGCGCAAAAACACGCGGGTCACGCAAGCAGACCGCGTTCTTGGAATTCCAGATTTTATTTAACGAATAATTCTCGCACGTGCCGCAAAGCCTTTTCCCCCACGCAATCGCTCACGCAGGGAGATGGTGTTAATAATCACCTCGGCACAGCACCGCAACCCCCTGATGTGGATTTTTTTGCCCTAATTCGAGGGAAATCGTCACATAACATGATGGAACATGGTGGTCCGCCTCGCCGCGCGCCTTAAACTCCTCTACTCTATGGAAAAACCATCGAGGGGGATGCCTGCATGAGCGACCGTGAAACGATCGAGGCCCTGCTGTCACGCGTGACACTGAAGGACCGGCGGGCCTTCGACGAGTTATATTCTCACACCTCCGCGAAACTTTTCGGCGTAACCCTGCGTATTCTCCATGACAGGCAGGAAGCGGAAGAAGCACTGCAGGAATGCTTCATCAAGATATGGCGCAAGGCGGATTCCTACGCCGTGAGCAAGGCATCTGCCATGTCGTGGCTGATGGCGATTGCCCGGAACTCGGCTATTGACCGGCTGCGCAAGCGCCGCGAGGTGACCGGCGATGGCGAGTCGGAAAAGTATATGGAGGATGAGCGCCCGTCCCCGGAGGACAGCGCCGTGCTGACGGGAGAAGTCTCCCGGCTTCACCAATGCCTCGACGAACTGGATGCCGACCGGGCAGAAGTGATCCGTGAAGCTTATCTGGGCGGGCTGAAATACCAGCAGCTCGCCGACATGACCAAGCGGCCGCTCGGCACGATAAAGAGCATGGTGCGCCGCGGGCTGATGGCCCTGAAGCAGTGTATCGAGGCCGAGCCCGAAAACGCGAAGTAATCAACGCCGCATGGCATAACTGAAAAGACCCCGCGCACATCATGAGCGACACGACACAAGACATTCCTGAAGACGAAATCTTCGCCGGCGAATACGCCCTTGGCGTGCTCGATACCGATGAGCGCCGCCATGCCGAGGCCCGGCTGGAATCCGACGCAGGTTTCGCAGCGATGGTCTGGCGCTGGACGAATTACTTCGTGCCCTTCCTTGACGAGGTTGCCGCCATCGCCCCCTCACCACGCGTCAGGGAGCGCGTGATGGCCTCATTGTTCGGTGGCGAAGACCAGATTTCGGAGCAACGCGGCCTGTGGCATTCGCTGGCCTTCTGGCGTGGCGCGAGCATCGCGTTGGGCGCCCTCGCCGCCATCTTCCTGGCCGTCATGATCAGCAGCCCGCCGAGCAAGCCTGCTACCAGCGCGCCCATCCTGATCGCTTCGCTGACACCACCAGCTGTGGAGGGCATCCTGTCCGTGCGGATCGACCCGGCAACGGGGCTTGCTTCCATAGATGTCCAGAACCTCGCTGTGGAAGACCTCTACACCGAGCTGTGGGTGATACCGGCGGATGGCACGCCGCGTTCGCTAGGTGTCTTCCCGGCTGATGGCGGTACGATCACCCTGTCCGAACAGATCCTGCAATACCTGGAGGCCGGGGTCGCCCTCGCCGTCAGCCTGGAGGAGTTGCCGACGGGTTCTGCCAGCGGCCTGCCGTCCGACCGCGTCATCGCAATCGGCCAAGTC
The DNA here is from genome assembly GCF_009712425.2 of Aquisalinus luteolus. GTDB lineage: Bacteria > Pseudomonadota > Alphaproteobacteria > Caulobacterales > Parvularculaceae > Aquisalinus > Aquisalinus luteolus. The sequence continues at coordinate 1,143,685 of NZ_VCJR02000001.1, read as the reverse complement.
CGCACTTATTGATAAGATTCGCTCTTGTTACTATTGACCTGCTGCATATGCGCACTATTCGCGTGCGTACTTATTAGTATGGGCGGTATGCGCATCATTACGTCAGAATTACCGTAATCTGAATATTTTTTTAAAATTCTTTGCAACCCTTTTCGTCATGGACCCGTATCTCCCTAAGCCTGCCAAACAGGCTTGAGAGAGAAACTGCCCGTCATCGCAATCAAAGAGCGATGCTCTACGGGTGATCAGGAGGATTTTCCATGACTAGATTGAAACTGTCCGCCCACAAACGGGTGGGGCTTCTCGCTGCCTCGAGTGCACTCGCGCTTGCTGTCAGCAATGGCGCATATGCTGACGCCACGGCTGACTGTAATGACGGCACTGGTACAGGCGCGACCGAATGCGGCGTCAATGCCACGGCATCCGGTGAAGGCTCCACTGCCGTTGGCGGCGACGCCGACGGTGATGGTACCGGCGCTTCTGCAACTGGCGTCGATGCCACTGCCATTGGTGAAGACTCTGTTGCCAATGGCAACTCGACAACTGCCGTAGGCGGAGAAAGTGTCGCCGACGGTCTCGCCGCTACTGCTTTCGGCTGGCAGTCCATGGCGATGGGTGAACGTGCCCATGCCTTTGGTCACCTTGCCACGGCAACCGGCGACTTCTCGCTGGCTATCGGTGAAGCGGCCATGGCAACATCTGCCAATTCAACCGCCATCGGCAATGGTGCAATGGCTGACGGCGTCGATGCCCTGTCCATCGGTGACATGGCTTCGGCGACCGGCACTTCGAGCACGGCAGTAGGCGGCGAGAGCGTTGCCAATGGCACCGCAGCGACCGCGTTCGGCTGGCAGGCCAATGCCACCGGCGTTCGCGCCCATGCCTTCGGTCACCTCGCCACCGCTACCGGTGACTTCTCGCTGGCAATCGGCGAAGCGGCAATGGCTGCCTCGGCGAATTCCACCGCTATCGGCAATGGCGCCATGGCAGACGGCACCGATGCCCTGTCCATCGGCGACATGGCGTCTGCCACCGGCACGTCCACGACCGCTGTCGGTGGTGAAAGCGTCGCCAATGGCACGGCCGCAACTGCCTTTGGCTGGCAGGCTGATGCAACGGGCGAGCGCGCCCATGCCTTCGGCCACCTGGCTTCGGCACAAGGCGATTTCACCCTCGCCATCGGTGAAGCAGCCATGGCTGCCTCGGCAAACTCCACGGCCATCGGCAATGCTGCCATGGCTGACGGGGTCGATGCCCTGGCGATCGGCGACAGTGCCTCGGCGACCGGTACATCGACAACATCCGTAGGCGGAGAAAGCGTTGCAGACGGCATCGCCGCAACAGCCTATGGCTGGCGTGCTAATGCCACCGGCGAACGCGCCCATGCTTTCGGCCACCTGGCCTCTGCGCAAGGTGACTTCACCCTTGCCATCGGCGAAGCCGCGATGGCTGCCTCGGCGAATTCCACGGCTATCGGCAATGCTGCCATGGCTGACGGTGTCGATGCCCTGTCCATCGGTGACAGCGCAATGGCAACCGGCACCTCGACGACAGCAGTCGGCGGCGAGAGTGTCGCCAATGGCACGGCCGCCACAGCCTTTGGCTGGCAGGCCAACGCAACCGGCGAGCGCGCCCACGCATTCGGTCACCTTGCAAACGCCCAGGGCGATTTCTCCCTTGCCATCGGCGAGGCAGCGACCGCAATGTCGGCCAATGCGACGGCGATCGGCAATGGCGCGATGGCTGACGGCACGGATGCTCTTTCCATCGGTGACATGGCCTCGGCTGTCGGCACGTCAACGACCGCTGTCGGCGGTGAAAGCGTTGCAGACGGCACGGCCGCAACAGCCTTTGGCTGGCAGGCGACAGCAACCGGTGAACGGGCTCACGCCTTTGGCCACCTGGCCAATGCAGATGGCGACTTCACCCTCGCTGTCGGCGAAGCGGCAAGCGCGACCGGCAACAATGCCGTTGCCATCGGCTCGAACGTGACCGCCTCGGGCGACAATATGTTCGTGCTCGGCAATGCCGATCATCTGTACTACCTGACCGGCATGGGCAGCGGCGTCGCCACCGGCGAGCGCAACTATGTCACCGTCGACGAGAACGGCCAGCTGCGCTCCGTTGCCATGGCATCCGGTACGATGATCACCACGAATGGTTCCGGCATGGACTCCACCGCTATCGGTGACAATGCCGTTGCTGACGGTACCGGCTCGACCGCCTTTGGCGATGACAGCACGGCAACCGGTCAGGACGCTGTTGCGATCGGTAACGAGGCAAGTGCAACCGGCACATCGTCCACGGCCATCGGCGGCGAAAGCGTTGCGACGGAAGCCGGCACCACAGCTGTCGGCTGGCAGTCCTCTGCCACTGGCGTCCGCGCCCAGGCCTTCGGTCACCTCGCCGCCGCATCGGGCACCCGCTCGACGGCTGTCGGTGAAGCCGCAACCGCTGACGGCGCCTATTCCTATGCCGGCGGCGACAACGCCCAGGCCAATTCCGACGGCTCCATCGCCCTTGGCGGCAATGCCAATGACGATGACGGCATCGGCGCATCGGCAACCGGCGTAGACGCCATCGCCATCGGTGCTGACGCCATGGCCAATGGCACCTCCACCACTGCAGTCGGTGGCGAAGCCATGGCTGACGGCATCGCGGCAACGGCCTTTGGCTGGCGCTCCAGTGCCGTGGGTGAACGCGCCCACGCCATCGGTCACCTTGCCTCGGCAAATGGCGACTACTCCATGGCTGTCGGCGAAGCGGCCACGGCGATGAGTGCCAACTCCACAGCCATCGGCAACCAGGCCATGGCGGACGGCACGGATGCCCTCGCAGTCGGCGACAGCGCCTCTGCAACCGGCACATCGACAACCGCAGTTGGTGGCGAAAGCGTCGCCGATGGAACGGCAGCAACCGCCTTTGGCTGGCAGGCCAATGCAACGGGCGAACGCGCTCACGCCATTGGTCACCTTGCCAGCGCCAATGGCGAACGCACGCTCGCCGTCGGTGAAGCGGCAAGTGCCACGGGCCTGAATGCCACGGCAGTCGGCTCCAACTCCACCGCCGGTTTTGCCAACTCCATGGCCCTCGGTGCCGGTGCCACAACGACCCGGGAGAACCAGGTCGCTGTCGGTACGGCATCCAACACCTACACCATGGCCGGTATCACCTCGCAGGCCAGCCGCGACGCCCAGTCCGGCAGCGTGCAGGTCGTGACATCGGATGCCAACGGCAACCTCGCCACGGATGGCGGCATGATGTGGGACATGATCGGCAATAACGGCATGCGCATTGACGGTGTCGTCGCCTACACTGCCGAGAGCCGCGAAATGATCGAGGAGAACCGCCTCGGTGTCGCCATGGCGATGGCGATGGACACGCCGTATATCCCGGTCGGCAAGACATGGGGCATCTCCGGCGGTGTCGGTCACTTCGCTGACGAGAACGCCGTTGCCTTCTCCGGCGCCTACCGTGTCGATGACACGTGGTCCCTGTCCGCAGGTGTTGCCACTGGCTTCGGCTCCAACAGCGAAATGGGCGCCCGCGCCGGTTTCAACGCTGCCTGGTAGAGCGATCATGAACGGGTCACAGAAATTGACAGCACCTGCCACCACCCATGGCTGCCTCTCTGGCCACCGGGTGCTGTCAAAAGCGGCGAGCGCCTTCCCCCTGGCGCTCGCTGTCCTTTTCATGCTGTTGCCACTCAAGGCAGCAGCGCAAGACATGTCAAACGAGAACATGCCGGACGAGAACACCCTCGCCCGGCTTGTCTGGTCGACCATGATCACCCTTGACGATGCCAACGAGACCGGCAATTACGCCGTGCTGCACCAGAGCGGTGCGCCGGAATTCGTTCGCAGCCAGTCACCGGAAAAGCTGGCGGGGCTCTTTTCTGAAATAAGAAGCAAGAATGTAGACCTCAGCCGTACGCTGAGCATTTCCCCGACATGGGACATGCCACCGGCGATCAACGAGGCAGGCTATCTACGCCTGCGCGGCGGGTTCGAATTCCGCCCCCGTGCAGTGCGCTTCGATATTCTCTTCCGCCTGTCCGAGGGCGACTGGAAAATCCTCGGCCTGTCAGTGGTGGAGATGGACGCCTCTCCAGTGCCGCAATAAATCCTCCCCCGATCGAGCGGCACAAAAAAAGGCCCGCCAATATGGCGGGCCTTTTCCGTAACAGTCTCTAAAAAGACTATTTCAGTTCGACGGTTGCGCCGGCTTCTTCGAGCTTTTTCTTCAGCTCTTCGGCTTCGGCTTTGTTCACGCCTTCCTTGACCGGCTTCGGTGCGCCTTCGACCAGGTCTTTGGCTTCTTTCAGGCCGAGACCAGTGATGGCACGGACTTCCTTGATGACGTTGATTTTCTTGTCACCGGCAGAAGCGAGAATGACGTCGAATTCGTCTTTCTCTTCAGCGGCGCCAGCGTCGCCACCGCCAGCACCCGGAGCGGCAACGGCAACAGCGCCGGCAGCCGGCTCGATGCCGTACTCGTCTTTCAGGATGTTTTTCAGCTCGCCAGCTTCCAGCAGGGTCAGGTTGACGAGTTCTTCAGCAAGTTTCTTCAGATCAGCCATTGTAATGGTTCCTTGAGGTTAAAAGTGTTACGCGGCTTCGCGTTCTTCCAGAGTTTTGAGAATGGAGGCGATGTTGCTTGCCGGTGCGCCGATGGCCCCTGCAAGGTTGCTTGCCGGTGCGCCGAGCATGCCAGCGATGGAGGACAGGATCTCTTCGCGCGACGGCATGTTGGCGAGGGCCTGAACACCAGACTCGTCAAGCGGGGTTTCCCCCATGATGCCGCCGAGGATGACAACCTTGTCGTTACCCTTGGCATATTTGGTCAGCACTTTCGGCGCCGTTACGGGGTCTTCGGAGTAAGCAAGAACCGTCGGACCCTTGAACAGGTCGGAGATCTTCTCACCCGATTTGCCGCTGACGGCGATCTTGGCAAGGCGGTTCTTCACCACCTTCACGCCACCGCCTGCTTCACGCATTTGCGTACGCAGTTCGGCGACCTGGGAAACGGAAAGACCGGTATTGTGGAAGACCAGAACGACTTCGTTCGAGTCAAACACATTGCCGATCCAGTCGACCATTTCCGATTTCTGGCTTCTGTCCATTGGCATAAGTACAGACTTTCCAGGTTATGGCCCCGCCCATGATGGCCCGGGACCGGTTACAGGCGACACATGGACCATCCATGCATCGCGGCATCGAAATCGCTGGAATGATCGGGGCATTAAAAAAGGCCCGTCGCATCACAGCGAGAGCCTGTCCTGAACAAGGTCTGAACGCCAAAGGCTTGCGCCCGGCTGATCTTTCCCCACAGTCTATGCCGGAAATTAAGAGGAGAACCTCACCAGCAGTCTCGGACAGGGTGCGAGGTTGCCCTCGCGAAGTGGCGATATGGCTGAAAATCGCGCCGATGTCCACCCCCTGCAGGGGCAGAGGATGGAATTTCCCTTACGCGCTCTTCAAGAGACCGCGTGAAGCAAGATTACCCATCAACGCGCGGATACCGAATTCCCAGGCCGGTGCCTCCTTGCTGGTGGTCACGCGATTGACGAGTCTACCTAGACGCTCCGACGAGATCGAGACCACATCGCCCATGTGATGAGTAAAGCCCTGCCCCGGCCCGTCGCGGTCATCGGTCGGGGCGAACATGGTACCGAGGAACAGTGCGAAGCCATCGGGATAATGATGCTCGCTCATCGCCTGCGCCGCGATATCGGCGGGGTCGCGGCTGATCTGGCCCATGGAATTGACGCCCGATAGGGTGAAGCCCTCAGGCCCTTCGATCTCCAGAGTGATATCCATCTGCCGCACATCATCAAGGCTGAACCCATCATCGAACAGGCGGATGAACGGCCCGATGGCACAGGACGCGTTATTGTCCTTGGCCTTGCCCAGCAAAAGCGCCGAGCGGCCCTCGAAATCGCGCAAGTTCACATCATTGCCGAGGCTCGCCCCGACGATCTTGCCCGCGCCGGTGACGAACAGCACCACCTCTGGCTCGGGGTTGTTCCAGCGCGAATCCGAGCGCACGCCGATATCCTGCCCCCAGCCAACGCTGGACAACACCGGCCCCTTGGTGAAAATCTCCGCATCCGGACCGATGGCGACTTCCAGATATTGCGACCACAACCCATCGGCGATCAGCGCCTCTTTCAGCGCCATGGCGGCGGGCGAGCCGGGCTCGACGGTCTTCATCGCCCCGCCAACAACGCCTTCCAGCCGGGTACGGATATCGGCAGCGGCAGAGGCATCGCCCCGCGCCCGCTCCTCGATCACACGCTCCAGCGTTGACACGGCAAAGGTCACCCCCGCCGCCTTCAGGCACTGCAGGTCCGGCGGCGGCAACAAACGTGTGGAAGCATCAGCCGCAACCGAAAGGCCCAACTCTTCCAGCGGGCCTAGCGACTTGCCCGAAAGGCTCGCGGCGTCCACCTCCAGCAGATCTGCAACGGTCGGCACCTCGGCGGAGACATCGAACGCCTCGCCGCCGCGGATCAGAACCGGCATAGGCCCCTCACCCCTGTCGATGCGCCCGGCGAACAACCCCTCGCGCCAGTCAGCCGGCATGTGCGTGGCCGGATCGAATGTGAATATCATGGCCCTCTCCCTCTTGTTTTTCTCTCAGTACTCGCCGTTAACCCGGCGGTACAGACCTTGCGGATTGTCGTCGCGCAGCGCCTCCGGCAGCAGCTCTTCCGGGAAATTCTGGTAACAGACCGGCCGCAGGAAGCGATTGATCGCCAGCGACCCGACCGACGTCGTGCGCCCGTCGCTCGTTGCCGGGAACGGACCGCCATGGACCATGGCATGACAGACCTCGACGCCTGTCGGGAAGCCATTGACCAGCAGGCGGCCCGCCTTCTGCTCCAGCACCGGGATCAGGGGACGGACGGTTTCGATGTCGCTGTCTTCCATCTGCAGGGTGATGGTCAGCTGGCCTTCCAGCCCGGCCAGCACCGGCAGCGCCCGGTCGATGCTCTCACACCGCACGATCAGGGAGACGGCCCCGAACACTTCCGCCTGCAGCGCCTTGTCACCGGCGAAGGTGTCGAGATCGGTCTCGAACAGCGCCGCCGGCTGACCGCAGTCGGACGTGCCGCCTCTCGCTAGTTCCGTCACACCCTTATGCTCGGCAAGCGCGGCAATGCCGCTGGCATAGGCATCAGATATGCCACCGGTCAGCATCGTGCCCGGCGCGGCGTCCTTGATCGCGCCCGCCGCCGCATCACGAAACGCGTCATAGCCATCTTCGCCGAAAGCGAAGACCAGCCCGGGATTGGTGCAGAACTGGCCCGCGCCCATCGTCGTCGACCCGGCGAGGCCGGTGCCGATCTCGGCACCCCGCTCGCGCAAGGCACCCGGCATCAGCAGTACCGGATTGATGCTCGACATTTCCGCATAGACCGGGATCGGTTCAGGCCGTGCCGCCGCCCGCGCGGCGATGGCAAGGCCACCCGAGCGTGAACCGGTAAACCCGACCGCCTTGATGCGCGGGTTCTCGACCAGCGCGCCTGCACCGTCATTGTCCGTATGCACCAAAGCAAAGCAGCCATGGGGCAGACCGCATTTGGCGAGCGCCTTGACGATGGCCCGCCCGACCAGTTCCGACGTGCCCGGATGGGCGGGGTGCGCCTTGGCGATCACCGGGCACCCGGCGGCAAAGGCCGACGCCGTATCGCCACCGGCAACCGAAAAGGCAAGCGGGAAGTTGCTGGCGCCGAACACGGCGACGGGCCCGAGCGGCACCATGCGCTGGCGCAGATCAGGCCGTGGCAATGGTTCACGATCCGGCAGCGCATGATCGATCCGTACACCCTGCCAGTGCCCTGCCCTCACTTCCTCCGCAAACAGCCGCAGCTGGCCGCAGGTGCGCCCCAGCTCGCCCTCGACCCGCGCCTGCGGCAGTGCCGTTTCCTGCATTACCCGCCCGACCAGATCCTGCTTGATCGCCTCGAGGCCCTCCGCGATCGTCTCCAGAAGATCGGCCCGCGCATCCGGCGTCATCGCCGCCATGTGCCCCGCCGCCGAGCCCGCCAGCTGGCAGGCCTCCTCGATGTCTTCTTTTGTCGCGTGATGATATTCCGGTTGAAGCGTCTCTCCCGTCATCGGATCGACGGCAGCAAACGCCCCGCCCGCGCCGGCACGGGCCTCGCCCGCGATGAGATTGGCCCCTGTCAGTGTCTGGGTCATGACCGCTCTCCTTCCCTGGATTGCTTTATCGCTTATCGTTGGCAGCATGATAGCGCTCCCAGCGCCTTATGCCAATGTCGGTCCCGGACTGCCCGGAATATGCAGTTGCAACTGCATGCCACTGTGCACAGCACCGGAGGCTTTGGCTATGGTCGCGCTCGACAACGACGAAGGAGCGCCAGAAATGACCGAGAAACCGGACCGCAAATCGATCCCGCGCCTGTCGGGCAATGACTACGACCCCGGCATCATCAGGGAGCGGCAGGACTTCGTCGCGCGGGAGACCGGCGTCACCCTCGACCACGTCACGCGCTTTTCCTACGAGCCGGAAATCCTGAAAGGCAATATCGAGCATGCCCTCGGCGTGGCGCAGGTGCCGATCGGCCTTGCCGGGCCACTGGTCATCGACGGCGAGCATGCCAAGGGTGAGTTCTATGTGCCGATGGCGACGACGGAGGGCACGCTCGTCGCCAGCTATAATCGCGGCATGCGTCTGCTGGCCGAATGCGGCGGCATCAGGACGACCGTGCTGGAGCGCTATATGCAGCGCGCGCCTGTCTTCCATTTCGACAATGCGCTAGACGCCCGCAGCTTCGGCGCGTGGCTGGAGGCCAATCTCGACCGCGTCCGCGCCGCCGCCGAGGCGACCACCAGCGTCGGCAAGCTCTCCCATATCGAGCAATATGGCGTCGGCCCGCTGCGCTACCTGCGCTTCAACTACACCACCGGTGATGCCGCCGGGCAGAACATGTGCGGCAAGGCGACCTTCGCCGCCTGCGAATGGATCATGGAGGCCTATGACGGCAAGGTGCAGCGCTACACCCTGTCGGGCGCCATCGACACCGACAAGAAGCACTCCCAGCTCAACACGCTGCATTCGCGCGGCGCCCGCGTCGTCGCCGAGGCGGTCATCCCAAACGAGGTGTTGCAGCGGGTCATGCGTGTCGACACGGAGCGCGTCTATCGCCAGCGCCATATTTCGACAACGGGCAGCTATCTCGCCGGCTCGTCGAATAATGGTCCGCATGCGGCCAACGGGCTGACGGCGCTGTTCATCGCCACCGGCCAGGATGTCGCCAATATCGCCGAATCCCATGCGGGCATCACCTATGTCGACCTGCTCGACAATGGCGATCTCTACTGGTCGATCACCCTGCCCTCGCTGATCGTCGCAACCTATGGCGGCGGCACGGGGCTGGCGACCCAGAAGGAATGCCTCGACATGCTCGGCTGCTATGGCAAGGGCAAGGTAGAGAAGTTCGCCGAGATCTGCGCCGCGACGGTGCTGGCGGGCGACCTGTCGCTCTCCGCCGCTGTGCTCGCCGGGGACTGGGTCTCGAGCCACGACAAGTATGGCCGCAACAGACCCTGATCCCTTTAAAGGAAGATCATTGGCATAACGAAAAAGGCCGCGCACCCGGCGCGGCCTCATCATTCGTGTTCTGACGAAAATCCTTACGCGGCCCCTACCTATGCAGACAGCGCGTCGGACGTGTCGATCTTCAGGCCCGGGCCCATGGTCGAGGAAATGGCGATCTTCTTGATGTAGATGCCTTTCGCGCCAGAGGGCTTGGCCTTGTTCACGGCGTCGATGAAGGCGCGCACGTTCTGGGCCAGCTTGTCATTGTCAAAGGAAGCCTTGCCGATACCGGCATGGACGATGCCAGCCTTCTCGACGCGGAACTGTACCGCACCGCCCTTGGCGTCCTTGACGGCCTGGGCGACGTTCGGCGTGACCGTGCCGACTTTCGGGTTCGGCATCAGGCCGCGCGGGCCCAGTACCTTGCCGAGACGACCGACGAGCGGCATCATGTCCGGCGTCGCGATGACGCGATCGAAGTCCGACTTGCCGTTCTGGATCTCTTCGACCAGGTCTTCCGCACCGACAATGTCGGCACCGGCGGCGCGGGCCTCATCGGCCTTTGCGTCCTTGGCGAAGACTGCGACGCGCAGGGTCTTGCCCGTGCCGTTCGGCAGGTTGACGACGCCGCGGACCATCTGGTCGGCGTGGCGCGGGTCGACGCCGAGATTCATGGAGATTTCCACGCTCTCGTCGAACTTGGCGCTGGCATGTTCTTTCAGCGTGCTGACGGCATCAGCGACCGTATAGACCTTTTCGAAGTCGAGGGCTTCGCGGCGGGCAGCCATTTTCTTGGTGAATTTCGCCATTGGATCAGCCCTCCACTTTCAGGCCCATCGCGCGCGCCGAACCCTTGATGATGTTCGTGGCGGCGTCGAGGTCGTTTGCGTTCAGGTCTTTCATTTTCGCTTCGGCGATTTCGCGGCACTGGGCCTCGGAAACCGTGCCGGCGACTTCCTTGCCCGGGGCGGAGCCGCCCTTGGACAGCTTGGCTGCCTTTTTCAGGAAGTAGGACGCAGGCGGCGACTTGGTCTCGAACGTGAACGATTTATCAGAGAAGATCGTGATCACGGTCGGGATCGGCATGCCCTTTTCCATCTCCTGCGAGGCCGCGTTGAACGCCTTGCAGAATTCCATGATGTTCAGGCCGCGCTGACCGAGAGCCGGACCGATGGGAGGGGACGGGGTAGCAGCACCCGCCGGCACCTGAAGCTTCAGGTAGCCAGTGATTTTCTTAGCCATTATATAGCCTTCCGTTTGGCATGACGCCCAGCCAAGAGCGCCACAGATGAAGGGGTTGCGGTACGGCCCGGCTGGTCTTCAAACCGGAAACCTCCCGCATGTGAAGCGCGGCGTATAGCTGAGGATCAGGGTGAAATCAAGCGGGATGTGGGTGTGTCTCCCGGTCGTATCATATGCCATCCAGCTAAGCGCAGCGCGAACTAAATCGCTTTCGAGCAGCGCGCGCCCATCGAAACCCTACCTATGCTTAACAAGCGTTAAATAAAAAAATACACTTTTATTCAATTTTTCGGGGTCATTTTTAGCTCCATAAGCAAGGGGCGAACCATGAAGGGTGTTGTTTTTGTCGAGCTGTTCGAATTCATCGAGCAAAACTATGACACGTTCTTTCTGCAGGATGTGATCGAGGCCGCCGACCTGCCATCCGGCGGGGTCTACACGGCGGTCGGCACCTATCCGGGCTGCGAGATGGCGCGCCTCGCGGCGGCGTTTTCGCAGCGCACCGGCCTGTCGGTGCCGGAGATCATGAAGAAATTCGGCCAACACCTGTTCGGCCGGTTTGCAGTCAATTATCCGGGCTTTTTCGGCGAAAGCCAGGACGCCCTCGCCTTCCTCGCCTCGATCGAGGAGCAAATCCATCGCGAGGTCTACAAGCTATATCCCGACGCCGAGCTGCCGCGCTTCGACATCGGTGACCGCACCGAAGACGGCATGACGCTGATTTATCACTCGACCCGGCATCTCGGTGATCTGTGTGAGGGCCTGATCAGGGGCTGCCTCGACCATTTCGGCGGCCGGTTCACGTTGACGCGGGAGACCCTGAAGGTCGACCACGAATCGTCGGTCCGGTTCGATATACGAAAGGTCGCGGCATGAGTGACCTTGAAGACAGGATGAATGCGATCATCGCTCGAGAACGGGCTAGCCGGAAACAGGCAGAGGCGCTGCTGGAGTCGAAAAGCCTGGAGCTGTTCGAGAATAGCCGCAGGCTTCAAGCCTCGCAGGCGAAGCTGGAGTACTCGATATCGGTGCTTTCGGAATTTATGAACCACGCCCCTGACGGGGTCATCTTGTGCACTGATGATTTCAGGATTCATATCTGCAACAGGCACTCCTGCCAGTTGACCGGCCATGTGCATGATAGCCTGATCAACCAGTCGGTCGACAAGCTGGTGCATAATCTGAGCCTGATGTTGAACAGGACGAAGAGCGGGAATTTTACCTTTGACCGCCAGCTCTTGACACGCGCCGACGGGGAAACGCGGGTCGTGGACATCAAAGGATACAAGGGCCCGATCGGACGTGAATGCCACTACATCCTGATCATACAGGACATCACCGAGAAGCTGGAAGAAGAACGCCAGCACCAGAAGATGGCAAGCCAGATGGAGGAAGCCCGTCGCCTTGAAGCCATCGGCGCCCTGTCCAGCGGTATAGCCCACGAGATCAATACGCCGATACAGTTCATCGGCGACAATATCGATTATCTGGGCGAAGCCCTGCAGTTGATCAACCAATCCTATCAGCGCTATGAGAAACTGCGTGCCGCCGCCAGCGACATCGAACCGCTAAATGATCTCGTATCGGAAATTGACGCATTCAATTCGTCTGTGAACCTTGTGACGATGATCGGGGAAATCCGCGCTTCCCTTGACGATGCCCGCGCCGGTATCCGGCAAGTTCGCGACATTGTAAGGCTCATGAAGGAATTCGCTCACCCGGGCACGGGCGACAAGTCACCGGTCGACTTGAACGAAGTCGTGCGCAACGTTGTCACCATCAGTCGGAACCAGCAGAAAAACATTGCCACGATCAGCCTGCAGCTCGACGAGACCCTGCCTCCTGTCTTGTGCCGGCGAAGCCAGATCCAGCAGACCGTGTTGAACCTTGTGCTCAACGCGATCGACGCCGTGGCGGAGACACAGCAAGGAACGGGCGATGTCGCCATACGATCCTGTTACGACGAGGAACAGGCTCATCTGTTCATTTCCGACACCGGCAATGGCATCCCACCCGCTCTGCGCGAGCGCATATTTGATCCATTTTTCACGACGAAACCGGTCGGCAAGGGTACCGGTCAGGGGCTGGCGTTGGCGCAGGACTATATCGTCACTGGCCATCAGGGTCGCTTGAGCCTTGTAGAAATTGAGGGGTTCGCCACGACCTTCCGCATCAGCCTGCCACTGCACACCGCCGACATCACCCCATACCCTGAGGAGTTTGAGTATGAGTATGCCTCCTGAAAAAATCCTGCTTGTCGATGACGAACCTAGATTGCTCACCGCGCTAAAGCGCCGTCTTTCGTCCGAGTTCAGTGTCGAAACCGCCCTAAACGGCGAAGAGGCATTATCAATTCTTGAAAGGGACGGCCATATCGCCCTCATCGTTGCGGATATGCAGATGCCCGGCATGAACGGGATCGACTTGTTGAAGCAAACACGAGATCGTTGGCCGGATATCCGCCGTATCATGCTGACCGGCAATTCCGATCAGAACACTGCCATCGCCGCAATCAATGATGGCCACGTTATGCGTTTCCTGCGCAAGCCGACAGAATTCGTCGAATTGCGTCGTGCCATCGTCCATGCGCTGGAGGATTTTCGTTTTGCCAGGGATGGCAGCGAGATCGCGAATGACGAGAGTGTGGATGAAAAAGCGCGAAAGGCATTCATGTCCATCATTAGCCACGAACTACGCACACCCCTGACGCATATCATCGGCCTGTCCAGCATTTTGCAGGAACAGGCCGAGGCAGGCCAGAAGGATATCTCTACTGATTATCTGGGGCATATTCGCACCAGCGGTGAGGAGTTGCTCTCCCTCATAAACCGCGTTTTGTTCTATACACGGATTATCTCAAGCCCTACCCACGAAGCACCAGTCAGTGTTTCGGTCGCAGGCTGTCTGAAGGATGCAATACAACCCTGTCGCATGGAGATCGCGAAACGGAATATCACCCTGTCGATCGACGGTCAGAAAGACAACGTGGCATTCCTGGCTCGCCCGGACGAAATGGTCATGGCCTTGCGCGAAATCATCTCTAATGCCGTCAGATTCAATCGCGAAAACGGCCATATCTCGATCGGGATCCATCAAGACGCGACAAGCGTGTCACTGCGTATTGCCGATACAGGCTTGGGTATGTGCGAGAATACATTGGCGCGTGTGATGGAACCGTTTCGCCAAGGCGATGAGAAACTAAACCGTCAATTTGAAGGGATTGGCATGGGTCTATCATTAGCGCATGCGATCGCAATTCTGAATAGTGGTCAGTTGAACGTGCAAAGCATACCGGGCGAAGGCACGACAGTAATCCTCAAGCTGAATCGCGCCGATGCGCCAAGTCGAACGATAGCGGCATGAGGTTCAGCTGCTCTTCTTTACTTGGAAGCATCCCACCTCGACCGAATGGCGAGTCGGAAATCGATACGCAGGAGCCTGGAGGCCTGCCATTACTTGATAAAGTCCAACGGTTCCATGGCTCTTTGATAGCCGCATTCGGCGGCCCCGCCACCCTCCTTCTCGTCATGCGGGAGGCTGGCTCGGCAGACTTATCCCCGCGCCCTCGCCTGCCCCTATTCTACCGCCAAGCCGGGTGAGGACCCGGTGGTGGGGATGGGTCCCGCCGGTGACCTGCCGGCGGCCTGTCCTGTCAGGTTTCGGGAGGCCGACGTTCCGGTGGGGAACTGGCGAGGGTGTGCACAGCTTTGCATCGTCCTTTCGAACGGCGACCCGGGGTAGCCCCCGGGCGGGAGAGCTATGCAATCTGGCCCCGCATCGATCGCCGCCGTGCATGGCGAGAGCTATGCCAGTCATTTTTATTATTCAGAGGCGATGGCCGCCATGCACGGGCCCCCTCGATTGGTCAGACGCTCGCAGCCAGACGGCTGGCGGCGCTTTTGGCGCATGCCCTTCGTGGGCCGCTTCGCGGCCACCTCAGGGTGAGGAGGAAAGAGCCTCATCCTGAGGTGCTCCGAAGGAGCCACGAAGGACGAGGCGACATTGGTACAGGAAAAGTCTCGCCAAGTGCCTGTAAGGCACATTGTGCCTTACAGGCATTGCTGCCAATTGTCGTGCCGGTGTTTCGCTGTCAAGGCCGCGCCTTTGGCGCGTCGCGAAGCGGGTGCCGCCTTGACAGTGAAACACCGGTGCGGCACCGCCCAAAACAAGAACGCCGCAAGCGTCATGCTCGCGGCGTTCCTGAATTCTGCAGTGTGGCTCTTGGGGTAGCCCTGCCTCAGCTGCCCTTTTCGACCTGGGAGTATTCCAGCTCGACCGGGGTGGCGCGGCCGAAGATCGAGACGGCGACCTTCAGGCGGGCATTGTCCTCGTCGACTTCTTCCACAACGCCGGAGAAGGACGCGAACGGACCGTCGGTGACGCGGACATTCTCGCCGATCTCGAACAGGATCGTCGGACGCGGACGCTCGACACCCTCTTCCATGACGCCAAGGATGCGGTCGACTTCCTTCTGGCTGACGGGCAGCGGTTTCTTGCCGGTGCCGAGAAAGCCGGTGACCTTCGGCGTGTCGTTGACGAGGTGATAGGTGTCGTCATTGAGGATCATCTTGACCAGCACGTAGCCGGGGAAATAGCGGCGCTCGGTGTTGATCTTGCGGCCCCGGCGCACCTCGACCACTTCCTCGGTCGGCACCAGGACTTCCTCGATGTATTGCTCCAGGCCCTTCTCGGCGGCCGACATCTTGATCGAGTCAGCGACCTTCTTCTCGAAGTTCGAATAGGCGTGAACGATGTACCATTTATGTGCCACGGGCTTGATCCTGACTATTGGTTAGAGGCCGAGAATGAACTGGACGACGATGCGCAGCAGCTGGTCGACCAGGAGGAAGAACAGCGACATGATCACGACCATGATCAGCACCATGATCGTGGAGGCGAACGTCTCGTTGCGCGAGGTCCAGGTGACCTTCTTGCCTTCGCTGATCACCTGGTTCCAGAACTGGACCGGGCCGACGGATTTCTTCCTGGGCGCATTTTCCTGCGTTACCTTGATATCCGGATCGCGCTCGCGGCCCTTGTTGGCCTTGCCTGATGACGACTTGGTCGATTTGCCTGGTTTCTTGGCCATGTTTCCTGTCCAGCGTTGCGTCACTGAAAGATACGGTTTGATAGTGCCCTTACAAGGGTTTTGGCCGATCTTTCCTTTTGGGAGATGCGCTTCAATCGGTCATCTCGGATGATCTGTCAAGAATATTCCGCTTATACCTTTGGTCAGCCGGGCGGCATGGCGGCGTCGCCCTCCCCATGGCCGGTGCGGCTGCCCGGCACGCGGATATCCTCGACCAGGTCCTGGATTTCCTGCGACGGCGCCCGGGTCATGAGCGCGGTGACGATCCCCGCGATGAGCGCCACCCACATGAAGAGGAAGCCAATCCCCTCCGGCGAGATGCCGAACAGGTACTGGTCGGGCGTGCCGCCGCCGAACTTGAAGAAGTAGATATAACCGAAAGTGGTGATCAGGCCGGTCAGCATGGCGACGATGGCCCCTTCCTTGTTCATGCGCTTCCAGAAGATACCGAGGAAGATCACCGGGAACAGCGAAGCTGCCGCGAGCCCGAAGGCGAAGGCGACCACCTGGGCAACGAAGCCGAGCTTGTCGGCGAACAGCCCGACGAGGCCTGCGGCGAACACCGCCCCTGCCGCCGCGACGCGGGCGATCCTCAGTTCGGTCGTGTCGCTCATTCCCTTGAATAGGGTACGGCGGCAAAGGTCGTGACTGACGGCTGACGAGATGACCATCAACAGGCCCGCTGCCGTGGACAACGCGGCGGCCATGCCACCGGCAACGACGAGGCCGATAACCCAGCCGGGCAGCCGGGCAATCTCAGGATTGGCAAGCACGAAGATGTCATTATTGGCCGTCACCTCGTTCTCCAGCCCATCGGGCGCGTTCGGGCCGCGGATCTGCATCTGTCCGTCGCCATTCTTGTCCTCGAAGGAGACAAGCCCCGTAGGCTCCCAGTTCTTGAACCATGCCGGCACGGCCTTTCCGCCCTCTGCCTCGATCTCAGCGGAGCGGGTCTCGTAATCCTCGTCGCTCACATAGGTCGCTTCATTGACCGTATCGATGAAGTTGAGGCGGGCAAACGCACCAACCGCCGGAGCGGTGGTATAGAGGATCGCGATGAACAGGAGGGCCCAGCCGGCGGAGATGCGGGCCGCCTTGGCGCTCTTCACGGTGAAGAACCGCACGATCACATGCGGCAAACCGGCGGTACCGAACATCAGCGCGGCGGTGATGCAGAAAATGTCGATCATCGTCTTGTTGGTCGAGGTATATTCAGCAAAACCGAGATCGGTCAGTACACCGTTCAGTTTCGCCAGCATGGAGATATCCTCGCCCCGCACGTCTGAGATGAACCCGAGCTGCGGGAAGACATTGCCGGTGATCGTCAGCGAAATGAAGATCGCCGGTACGGTATAGGCGAAGATCATCACGCAGTACTGCGCGACCTGGGTATAGGTCACACCCTTCATACCGCCGAGCACGGCATAGAAAAAGACGACGACCATGCCGATGACGATGCCCCACTCGAATGGAATGCCGAGGAAGCCGGAGAAGGCAACGCCGACGCCTTTCATCTGCCCGGCAATATAGGTGAAGGAAACAAACAGTGCGCAGATCACGGCGACGATACGGGCGAAGGTCGAATAATACCGGTCGCCGACGAAATCAGGCACGGTGAACTTGCCGAACTCGCGCAGATATGGCGCCAGCAGCATGGCGAGCAGCACATAGCCGCCGGTCCAGCCCATCAGGTAGACAGATCCGCCATAGCCCAGAAAAGCGATGAGACCTGCCATCGACAGGAAGGAGGCCGCCGACATCCAGTCAGCCGCCGTCGCCATGCCGTTCAGCGTCGGGTGGACGTCGTGACCGGCGACATAGAAATCATTGGTGGACCCTGCCCGGGCCCAAATCGCGATACCGACATAAAGGGCAAAGGAAAGCCCGACGAAGAGATAGCTCCAGAATGCCTGATCCATGTCCCTACCCCTTGATGCCGTGCTTGCGGGCAATGCGGTTCATGCCGATGCAATAGATGAAGATCAGTACAACGAAGACATAGATCGCGCCCTGCTGGGCGAACCAGAAGCCCAGCGGTGCGCCGCCGATGGAGAACTGGTCCAGGAAGTCACGAAGCAGGATGCCTGCGCCAAAGGAAACGACGAACCAGACCGCCAGCAAGGACAGGGTGAGCGTCAAGGTCGCCCGCCAATAGGCGGAATGATCGGGGCGTGAGCCAGCGGCTACGGGCTTTTCCGTGTCAGACATATCGTTACCTCCCGGGCGCGCATGTTAGCGCTTGTCATTTTTTACAAGCGTAACCGCAACCGGCTGTAACACAAACGATTTTTCCGGAGATTTTCGCATGCCGGGCCGAAATGCCAAAATGGCAGGGGCAGCAGGATTCGAACCCGCGACCCTCGGTTTTGGAGACCGATGCTCTACCAGCTGAGCTATACCCCTATCGGTCCCGGCAAAGGGAGAGCTTCTGATACAGAAGCCACCCGTAATTCGCAATCCCGTTTTTCGCCTATTGCAGAAAACAAAAAAAAAACGGCCGGACGCTATGCCGGCCGCTTTTTCCCTCTGATGGCCTTCCGGCGTTTGTTACATCACGCCAAGGCTGCGCACAGTCGCCATAGTCAGCCCCCCTGTGCCCAAATTCTCGCGCCGTTGATAGGCTTCGATCGCCCTCATCGTACTCGGCCCGAGAACACCGTCAACGGTGACATCATACCCTTCGCGGCGAAGAGAGGTCTGGACGCGTCGAATTACGTCGGGTGTTGTATTTGTCTCACACAGCACTTCACGCCAGACGAGCCGTTCCTCACCAACCTTGCGCTGCTTGGTTACGGTCTTATAGGTCTCAGGGATCGGAATGCGGCGTTCGGATGCCGGGGCAACCTCACGACGAACACGGACCGTGTCATAGGTTGCCGGGATCGGCACCACACGAGTTGTGGCCGGTGTGTCGACAACACGTTTCGTCACCGTGCGGGTCACAGCCGGCACCTGGATCTGCTCGGTCCGGGCCGGTGATACCAGCACCTGCTTTTCGATCGTGTTGTACTCGGCCGGCACTTCGATCAGGCACATGATCTCGCCCGTCGGTGTACCGCGTACGTCCGTAACAGTACCGCCATGCATGGACTGGCCGATAATGCCCTGCCCCTGCACCCATTTGGTATAGCTCTCTTTTACCAGCACACGCTCGGTGCGGGTCTCGTAGCGGGCCGGAATGGTTTTCAGCTCGATGCGCGCCGGTTCGACAACCACCGTCTCGGTCACCATTCGATAGGTTGCCGGAACGACTTCGATACGCTCGCCGCCCTCGTTCACGACGACGCGTTCTTCCGCCCATTCATACTGGGCCGGGATGATCTCGACACGTTCTGATGCTTCGGAAGCAAGCAGACGGTCAGTGTAGGACTCATACTGCGCCGGGATCAGGATGCGGGCATAACACTCGCCCGGCTTTGCCGGCGGCAGGTCGGCATAAGCGCCAGTGCTGTCGGCCGATGACATGCTCGTCTGCGTTTCCAGCGATGATTGAAGGCTGGCGTTCTGCTGGCGAAGCGCAGAGTTCTGGCGCTCAAGCTCGCTCATCCGCTCGGAATCTACAGAAGGCGCAGCGATACTCGGTGCCGGTTCCATCGTGCTCTCGCACCCGGCCAGCATTGCCGCAACGGCCAAAGGCGCAATGGCATATTTGAATTTCTTCATCATGATACTAAACCCCACAACACTCTCCCCCGGGTCACTATGACCGGGCTGGCGGGTGGCCATGATCCCACCCGTTTAATCGAGGTTAATTTGAATTAACTATTTCACACAGTCAAACAAAATAGCGCGTTACTGCCATAAAGACCTGATTTCTCACAACTTTATGGCGTTCTTCTCAATTGCCCCTCCCTTGAGTGGGGCAAATATTGTTCGTCCCGGTCATTACATCTACATTCCCGCCAAAGGAGACCAGAATGTCCGACAGCTTTCTTTCCCGGATCAGCCAGACCCTGCAGGAAATCGAGGAGCAAGGCCTGTACAAGGTCGAGCGTGAGATTACCTCCCCCCAGTCTGCCGAGATAACGGTCAAGAAGGACGGACAGGAAAAGCGCGTCCTGAATTTCTGCGCCAATAATTATCTGGGCCTGGCCGACCACCCTGCCCTGATCCGCGCCGCCCATGATGCCGCCGAGAAATACGGATATGGCATGGCCTCCGTCCGTTTCATCTGCGGCACCCAGGATATCCACCGCGAGCTGGAGCACACCATTGCCGACTTCCTCGGCTATGATGACTCGATCCTGTTCGCTGCCTGCTTCGATGCCAATGGCGGCGTCTTCGAGCCCTTGCTGACCGCCGAGGATGCGATCATCTCGGATGAGTTGAACCATGCTTCGATCATCGACGGTGTGCGCCTGTGCAAGGCCAAACGCTATCGCTTCAAGAACAATGACGCGGATGACCTCGAAGCACAGCTGAAACAGGCCGATGCCGATGGCGCGCGGACCAAGCTGGTCGTGACTGACGGCGTTTTCTCGATGGATGGCTATATCGCCCATCTCGACCGGCTCTGCGAAGTCGCCAAGAAATACGACGCCCTCGTCATGGTCGATGACTGCCATGCGACCGGCTTTATGGGCGATGGCGGCCGCGGCACGCCGGAGCATCACGGCGTGATGGACAAGGTCGATATCCTGACCGGCACACTGGGCAAGGCGCTGGGCGGGGCCATGGGGGGCTATATCTGCGCGGCCCAGCCGGTAATTGACCTGCTGCGCCAGCGCGCCCGCCCCTATCTCTTCTCCAACGCCCTGACGCCCTCCCTCGTCGGGGCGTCGATCAAGGCCATAGAACTGGTGCGCGAGGGCGATGACCTGCGCAAGCAGCTGTTCGAAAACGCAAAACACTTCCGTACCGGAATGACCGATGCCGGGTTCGAGCTGTTGCCAGGCGAACACCCGATCATCCCTGTCATGCTGCATGACGCCGCCCTGTCGCAGAAGATGGCAAACCGCCTGTTCGAACTCGGCGTCTATGTCACCGGCTTTTTCTATCCGGTCGTTCCCAAGGACAAGGCGCGCATCCGTACACAGATGTCTGCCGCGCATACGCCTGAGCAGATCGACCGCACCATCGACGCATTCACCACCGCCGGCAAGGAACTCGGCGTCATCTGAGGATCAATCCATGAAGTCTCTCGTCAAGTCGAAGCCAGTGCAAGGCATCTGGCTGGAAGAGGTCAAGGCACCGTCGGTCGGGCACAATGATGTTCTGATCAAGGTCAGGAAGGCTGCGATCTGCGGCACCGACATACACATCTATAACTGGGATGAATGGGCGCAGAACACGATCCCCGTGCCGATGACTGTTGGCCACGAATTCATGGGTGAAATTGTCGAGCTGGGTTCTGAAGTGAAGGGCCTGTCTATCGGCGACCGCGTCTCGGCCGAGGGCCACATCACCTGCGGCCATTGCCGCAACTGCCGCGCCGGCAAGCGACACCTGTGCCGCAACACGGTCGGCATCGGGGTCTCCCGGGCGGGGGCCTTCGCTGATTACATCGCCGTTCCCGCCATCAATATCTACAAGCTGCCGGACGCCGTGACTGATGATCTCGGCGCGATCCTCGATCCGTTCGGCAATGCCGTGCACACCGCCCTCACCTATGATCTCGTCGGCGAAGATGTGCTGATCACCGGCGCCGGGCCGATCGGTGCCATGGCCGCTGCCGTCGCCGCCCATGTCGGTGCACGGAACATCGTCATCACCGATGTGAACGACTACCGCCTCGACTTGGCAAAGACCATGGGCGCGACCCGCACGGTCAATGTCGCCAAGGAAAACCTGCGCGACGTGATGTCGGAACTGGGCATGACCGAGGGCTTCGACGTTGGCCTTGAGATGTCAGGCGTGCCGTCAGCCTTTCAGTCTATGCTGGACACGATGAACCATGGCGGCCATGTCGCACTGCTCGGCATACTGCCGAAAGGCGCAGGCATCGACTGGGACAAGGTCATCTTCAAGGGCCTGCAGGTGCAGGGCATCTATGGCCGGCGCATGTTCGAGACCTGGTACAAGATGGGTGCCCTGCTCCAGAGCGGGCTGAACCTGAAGCCGATCATCACCCATCATGTGAAGGCGGATGATTTCCAGAAAGGCTTCGACGTGATGCGCTCCGGCCAGTCCGGCAAGGTCGTCATCGACTGGGCCGCCTGACGATATCAGGCAGGTATTCTGGCTCCTGACGAGGCTGCTTGGTCGCGTCATCGATTTAACTTGTCCGCCACCTCAACTCATGGTTACGTCCTCCCGGGCACGAATGAGGGACAGGGTAAGTGAATACTCGCGTTGGATTATTTCTGGCTGTTTTCGTGACAGCCTTTTTCGCGACTGCGTCAGCACAGGAAAAAGACGATCTGGGTGGCGTCGATATCAAGGCTCTCCATGTCGAAATGGAAGACGCCGTAGGCAACTACACAGTTATCAATGAACGCATGGACGAAACTGCGACGGCGGCCGTCCTCTTCGGCGTTGCCGGCGCTGTCGTCAATTCTGCACAGAACAATGCGCAGGACAACGAGACGGCAGATATCTGGCGGGGAACAGCGGAAGGCCTAGAAATAGGTGCGCTTATCGAGGCAGCACTCCTGGCCAAGCTAACGTCGAGCAACAGCGTTTCGCTTACTGACGATGCAAACGCCGCCAGCCACAAGCTTGTCATAGATCTGCAGGACTGGGGTCTGACGAGACGGTCGAAAGACTCCGAGGAATTGCGAGCCTTCATCAATGTCAACGTCAAGGTACTGGATGAGAAGGACCGCACCATCTGGCGGGATTATCCAAACCGGGTCGGCAAGTTCAGCTCCACCAACACACTCGACTTCACCGATGAGGTGTTTGCCAGCGAGCTTGAAGAGCTTGCCCGCAAGACCGGTGAATCCATCGCATACGGAATCATCTACCGTTAACAAGGAGATCACGGGGAATGAGACTTTTACTGATACTGGCCATGGCGCTGGGCATGTCCGCCTGCGCATTCGGGGATGAGGAACTTACCCTCGCCTATACCAGCGATGTTGCCAAGCCTGGCGTCATTTCCGAGGCACCGTCGACAGACATCATGATCGCAGATGTCACCGATGCGCGGCCGGACCGCAAACCCGTCGGCAAGCCGGAAACGGCAGACCCGAAACGGTCTTACCTGATCGGCTACAAGCGTAATGGCTATGGCCAGAACACCGGCAATATCGTCAACGACAAACCGGTCGAGGATCTGGTGCAGACAACACTGGAAACCATGCTCGCTGCGAACGGTCACTCCGTGGTTAGCGACAATGCTCCGTTCACGCTGCAAACCACGGTCAACGACCTGTGGTTCGACTACAAGACAGGCCTCGTCACGGTAGAATTCTTCGGCACTGTCGAAGCTGATGTTTCCCTGGTCGACAATACTACTGGCGAAGTCGTGTTCAGCGACTCCTTCACCGGCTACAACTCAGCCAAGACAGGCGGCGGCCTTAGCGGTACGTGGACGACTATCATGAATGCCGCCCTGGAAGATCTGGCGCGCCAGATCAGCTTCTCGACCGACCTGAAAGATGCGCTGGAAAGCGCCGACATGCCGGCCATGAGCCAGCTTCAGATGAGCATCACGACAGGCTCGTAGACCTGCATTCGAACAAGTAACTAGCAAAAGGCCGCGCATTGAACGCGGCCTTTTCATTTACCCGGGCTGCCCTTCAACTGGTGCCTCAGCACATCCCGAGCCTCGTTCAGCTTTGCAGCGAGATAGTCTGTACCGCCACGGTCCGGATGCAGCTGCCCGATGAGGCGCTTGTAAGCGTTATCCACTTCCTCGAGACTTGCCCCCTCTTTCAGGCCAAGTACCGAATAGGCTTCCGAGATTTCCATTGCCCCGCTGCGTGGCCGCCATTCAGCCCGGCTATTGCTGCTTTTTCCGGGCCTGGCGTCTTCGCGCAAGTCTTCATTATCCAGCAGCGCCTCGCGGATTCGCTCCATCACCATCACGCCGATGGCTATAACCCCCAAGATCAGCGCGAACGGTATGATTTTCAGGTAGAGCGCGATAGCGATCAGCGAGAAAAAGAAAACGCCCTGATAGAGGCGCTTCGTCTTGCGCGGCCGCGGCAGCTTTAAACCAAAACGGTCAGTGTACCGCGGTGGCAGCAGGAAAACGCCGGATATTGCGGCAATGATGATCAGAATGGCCAGCACGGGATGCCCTCGATTTAGTGACCCACATCATCGGGCCAGTGCAGGTCGCCTGTAAAGCCCGTTAAACCCGGCCCTCAGGCGACCTTCTTCAGGCCGCGCTTGTCTGGCAGGTTGAGCGAGGCCAGGAAGGTCCTGATCTCGAACCGCGCAGTGACATGGCTCATGGATGTCATGGATTTCGGCACGCCCTCAGCTCCAAGATCGAGCAGCGTCAGCCCCATCGGGAACAGCTCGCGATAGATCACCCGCTCACCGAAGCCTTTCGACAGGCGAAACCCGATCCGCTTGGACAGCTGGTCCAGCATCTTGCCGACGCGCTTCTTGTTGTTCGCGTTGACTGCGCCCATGCGGTTGCGCATCACGACCCAGTCTATGCCCCCCATGATCCCTGCGCGAGCACGGGTCTGGCGTGCTTCCCAGACCATCTCGGCATAGAGGCTCGGCCCCTCGATCTCGCCGGTCTGGCTGTCGATGCGCGCGAGCAGGTCGAAATCGACGAAGCTGTCATTCATCGGCGTGACGATCGTGTCCGCATGGGCATGTGCCAGACGGGAAAGATGCGTATCGGCACCGGGGCAGTCGATGACAAGGAAATCGCAACGGGCAAACTTCATCAGGATATCCTGGAAACCCTTTGTCTCAGCTGCATAAGCCTGCTCACGGCTGTCGAGCTTGCTGAAGGGCGGCGGCAATATCAGGGGTACAGGCAGCGCGGCCTGATCGACCTCGTTCTGGATCGCCCATTTGACCCGGTTCTCCAGATAGCGCGACAGGCTCTTTTGCCGGATGTCGAGGTCCAATGCGCCAACCTCGTAGCCCGCTTTCATCAGCGACACGATAAGATGCATTGCGGCGGTCGTCTTGCCGGAGCCGCCCTTCTCGTTACCGATGACGATCACATGGGTCTCGGCCTGCTGATCGGACCCGGTGTGATCACCTTCGCGCACAGCCTCGGCTGCATCGACAGTATCAGGCTTGTAGTCCGGAACGGATCTGAACGGGTTCGACATATAGAGTACCGATCTGGGTAAAACGCAACGGGAATGCAACCGACAGGTGCATGACGCAGAGCTTACGTTGATTCATGTGACAGGAAGTGATTTTCGCGAAGATGCGGAACCTGCGTCAGAGCGGCTCGCCATCGAACGCCATGACGGCGCAGTAGTCGCCACCGGCCTTGATCCGCTCACACAGGGATATCGCCTCTTCACGGGTGGCAAGCGGCCCTGCCTTGAGGCGGTAGTGAAGGCCCAGCCCGGGGATATCTTCTGCAGCGATGCGCGGCTCGAGTATGCCAAGTTCATCCGTATGCCGCCCGAGCAGGATATCCCAACCGGAATAGGCATTGTCGATGACCCGGTAAGACGCAAGGTGCAGACCATATCGTCCGCCCGGCGCGGGCATCACGGCTTGCGGGCTCACTGATTGAGGTACCGGTGGGGCGCTCCTTGGCGGCAGGGTATCTTCCTGCGTCTCGCCATAGACGGGCAATCCGTCGCTGCCACGTTGTGGCACAGCGCTCCGCCCGCCATAGGCCGGTGTAGAGACTGGTGCTTCCGGTATCTCATCACTGGCATAAGCCGGTTGGGAAGCAGTCGCCCGTTGTGGCGCCTGTTGCACCGGTGGTGGCGCCAGACCAGCCGGATCCGTGTAAGTTGTACCGGCATAGTGCTGGCTGCCATATCCCTGCACCTGTTGCTGCCCTTGAGATTGCCCCTGTTGCTGCCTTGGCCGTGAGGGCATTGCCGCCCCGTCTGTCACTACGAGCCCGTCGCGCTGAGCCCGGGCCAGATCACCGCCACTGGCGCTGCCCTCCTGCACGCTCTCCCAGTAATCGGGATACTGGCTGTCATAGCGCGGCGTCGACGTGTATGGCGCGGCGGGCACGCCCTGAGAGGAGCTGCCCTGAGATGAACTGCCCTGTGCCGTTGCCGTCCCTTGCGGCATTGTGCCTTGCGCAGGAGCAGTCCCTCGCGGCGGCGTACCCGCGTACTGGCCTTGCGTCGTGTACAGTTCAGTCGAGCGCGCCGTGCCCTGCATTGATGGTGAAGTGGCGGATATACTGACGGGGTCGGTCGGCGCCGCTGGCAGGTCATCGCTGAAGGATTCACAGCCTGTCAAAGCCAGCCCTGAGGCTATCAGGGCGGCCATCCCTGCCCCGCGCATGGCGCGTCGGCTGATAGGAGTTGGGTAGCGGTTCATCTTCATCTATATCACCCGTCAGGCGCAGAGGTTCAGCAGGTTTCCGGAACACGACAATGGCAGAGCAAGTAGAGAACGATTCTATCCCCGACAGCACACAAACGGTGGCTGGCCTGCGCGATCGCATCGCGCAGTACCGCCGTGCTGGCGAGTCTATCGCCTTCGTGCCCACCATGGGCGCCCTGCATGAAGGGCATCTTTCCCTTGTTCGGCTGGGCAAGCAACGGGCCGATCGCTGTGTCGCCTCCATCTTCGTCAACCCGAAGCAGTTTGCCGCCCATGAGGATCTGGGAACCTATCCGCGCCGCGAGACCGAAGACATGAAGATGCTTGCCGGCGCAGGGTGCGATTTCGTTTTCCTGCCCCAGCCTGAAGAAATGTATCCGGAGGGTTTTGCGACTTCCGTCAAGGTAGAGGGATTGTCGGAGCCGCTGGACGGCCAGTCACGCCCGCATTTCTTCGGTGGCGTTGCAACGGTGGTCGCCAAGCTGCTCAACCAGGTACGGGCTGACGTCGCCATTTTTGGCGAGAAGGACTACCAGCAGCTTCTCGTCATCCGACGCCTCAACGAAGATCTTGATATAGGAAGCGAGATTATCGGCGGGCCGATCGTGCGCGAGGAAGACGGCCTCGCCATGTCATCGCGCAATGCCTATCTTTCTTCCGTAGAAAGACGGATAGCCGGTCAGCTGAACAAGGTTCTGCGCCAGACAGCCCTCAAGCTCACCCAGGGCGGCGACGTTCTCGGCTCGATCGAGGATGGCCATGCCCTGCTCAAGCATGCCGGCTTCGGCGCTATCGATTATTTCGAGGCCCGCTCGGGCAAGGACCTGTCCCCGCTCGGCCCCGGGAAGCTGACAGAGGAGGAACTGGCGCACGCCCGGGTCTTCATCGCCGCGATGCTGGGCCGCACTCGGCTGATCGACAACATGAAAGTCACGGAAGCCTGAGAACTACTCAGGCTGTTTGTGCTGCCTCCTGCTCCAGCCGACTTACGATAGCATCCTTCAGCTGGCCGGCCCGCTCGCTTGTCGAGAGAACTTTCTGCTGTCCTGTCACCGGGTCATCCCAGATTTTCTCACTGATTTTCTTGAGCGCGAGCAGGCCCTCGATGTCATCACCAGGCGTCAGCATCAAAGCCAGATGTCCGGCAATGAGCCACTCCTGCTTGTGTTCGTCGGTGGAGATTTCTTTCGCAGCAGCCGACATGACACTGATATAGCTGTCGAAACGGTCGGCATCATTGGCGACACCCTTCATTGCTTCTGCGCCCAATTGCGGTTCGTACCGATCGCCGAAAAGCTCCTTGCCAACAACCTCCATTATGCCCGGCGCGAGGGAAACCGCCTCACCGCCCTGTAGAACGAGCATGCGATGAGCTACAGTCAGCCCGATCTCCACATGTGGCCCGCGCCCGTCAGCCAGCTGTCTTTCGACATGCTTCTTTCCGCCCGATGACAACAGTACAGCAGCGATGATGGCCGCGATGACAATTCCTGCGATGATGGCGATAAGTAACACTCGACGCTCCCGTTTCATGCCTGCTGAGATGCGGCACACTTTCCCTTTATCCGGCTATCAGGGGATCATCTGGCCGATTTGACAAGCAGTTTTTGTCGCTGGCTGGCTCAGTCCACATCGCCCGGCGCGCCATAGCCGAGCCAGTCGATTACCGGCGACAGGTCGCCAACCACCGGCCCCGCCAGAGGACCGATCAATTTCAGTCCGCCTTGGGCATTGGCAAAATAGACAACCCCATCGCAGCTGTCGCCACGAAACGCGACGAAGGCCTTGAACACATCATTGTCACCCCAATGGAAATAGATGGGCTTGCCACCATCTGGCACGACACCCCATCCCAATGCCCAGTAGACGGATGACTTTTCCTCGACAGGCCCTTGTGGCTTCAGCATCGCCCTGTGTGCCTCAGGACCAAGCCCCTCGCCCCGGCAGACGCGGGACACGAAGCGGGCGTAGTCGGCAGCAGATGTCAGCGCTGAATAGGCCCCACCCGGTGCAGAAGCGACATCGAGTGTCCTGCTGCGAAAACCTTTCTGGCCTTTCCCATCGTGGCCATAGGCTGGCACGGCACCATCAGGCACATGATCCAGCGCCGTGCCGTACATATCTCCGGCCAGCACGCAGTCAAAGAAGCCACCGAACGTCTCCCCGGTCTCCGCCGCCATATAGGCCTGCAGCAGCATGTAGGCCTCGCCGGAATAGCCGAAGGCCTCGCCCGGGGGCCATTTGAACGGGATAGCCTCCCATGTTTCCGGATCGCGCGGATCGCCCGCCCAATTCGGCATGCCCGTGCGATGGGAGAGGATGAGGCGCGGCGTCAGCATCGGATAATACTCCGTGTCCGTCACGCGCGGCGACTGCCATGTCTCGGCTAGCGGTCGATCGAGGTTTATCCGCCCCTCATCATTAAGACTGACCGCCATATATGCGAGCATCGGCTTGGTCAGGGACGCCGCCTCGAAGACCGTGTTGTCTGTCACTGGCTCGCCGAGGTCTATGTCGCTGACACCGTAGTAACGGACATCCACCACTTCCCCGCCTGTCAGCCACGCGATGGCGAGACCCGGAACATGAGCCTGCCGCATAAATTCTTCGACTTCCGCATCATCCGGTAGCTCAACGGCACTCGCCTGAGCGGCAATGAGAAGGGAGAAAAAAGTGGTGAGGATTGGGAGGATTCTGGCGAAAAGCATGGAAGGCTTTACTTCTGCTATCTTGATAGAAGAGATAGCCTACCGCTCCCTGCCGGCCGCGCAAGGTAAATCAGATCAGTCCCAGCTCAGCCAGGTCACGGGCCAGTTCCGGCTCCATGTTCTGTTCGCTGGCAGAGAGGTCACGCGGCGCCTCTTCGGGCTTCAGGTAACGCCATCCCTGAAACGGCCGGTGCGGGCGTGGGTCAACCTGGATCAGGTCCGGCTTGAGCAGGATACGGCAATAGCGGATGCCCTCCCCGGAGAAGCACTCCTCGAACCCGGCAATCGGCTGGCGCACGCACATCATGCCCTTTATGATCCAGAAGAGAGACCCGCCATCGAGCAACTCGTCCTCGCGTTTCGGCCACATGCGTGTTTCATGGGCATGGGTGTGCGACAGGCCGGCCTTTTTACGATGGGCGACGCGCTTGTCGATATAACGGGAAAGGTCGTCGATGCTTTCCGCACCAACGCAGAGTTTTCTCAAATGGATGGTCAATGTTTCCTGGTCAGCTTTGCAGGTTTACCCGGGCGACTTCCTTGGCCCGACGCTTTTTAAGGTCGTGGCGTGCGGCCCGTTTTACAAGCACATAAAGGATGAAGTAGCACATTGCCGCACCTATGGCCGCGAGCCATGCCGGCATGTTGTCGAGCAGCAGCGCCAATCGATCCGGGCTCAACCCCAACGCATCGGCAACGGAAGGCCAGCGCAGGCCCAGCATCAGCGCTGCGCCGAGAATGGTCAGCGTGAAAGCGAGAATGCCCGCCAGGGCGGCACCGATGGTAACACCGATATCCTCACGCTCTTCCGCCTTGGTGATGATCATCTTCGACGGGTCACCGGACAGGCTCTGCGAGGCAGCGAACAATGCGCGCATGCGCGAGGCCTGTTCCTCCTCCGACAATTCCTGGGACTTGCGGTCGCGGAATTCGTCAAAGTCGACGAGCGGCGTCGCCTTCAGCTCCTCATCGGATAGAAGCGCGCCATCGCATTCAGCTGCGGGCGCCACATCGGAGGTCGGCACGACCAGCGAGGCGTCAGTCGGCATCAGGAACAGCGACTTCTCGGCTGCCCGGCGGCGAACAAGCCCATCAAGCGTAACCAGCTCGCCGTTTACCTTGGCCTTTGTCCATTTTTCGAAAGCTTCCGCGGCGCCCAGCTTGTCGCCGGCATTCAGCTTGCGCAATACCGTGGAGCGTTTGAAATTCTCTTCGCCGATATTGAAAATCAGCGAGACCAGTGCGTCATGCTCGTTCTGGTTCAACGGCGCGCGCACGGTATTGCTGATGACCTGCTCGAGCGGCTTTACGTCATCCTTTAACAGGCGGATCGCGTCGCCCTCGGTCACGCTCATGCCGTGGCGCGCTGTCGAGCGGTGACCATAGCCGACAGACCATTCTTGGCTTGGCGTATACTGGGCAGACATACGCAGGCCCTCATAGGCCTTGATGAGATTCAGACCAGTCTCCCCGGTATTATTGGCCATACCAACCCCGTCCTTCGCACATCCACGACAATGAGCAAACTATAACCCCCGTTAACGTTGGTTACCAAGTTGTTTTTATGAGACGGGTCCGAGGAAATTCTGGTTACCGGTCTCGAACTTGCAGAACCGGTAGCGGGCACACACCGGACCGCTCTGGCTGTCCCGGGCTTGAAGTCGACAATATCAACTCATTGTTTCCAATGCAAAAATCGAGAATTTTCCATCTTTTACGGTCGTTTTTGGACAACTGGCATCAGATTTGTGTGGTTACCGATGAGTTTTCCATTTGTGGAGGACAGTTGCACCAATCCGGGACAATTCCGTTCCGCCATTGGGTAAAGGCAGCTGACAAGGTGAGAGTATGAACGGTCTTTTCAATCTTCTGGCGGCCCTGCTGATTGGTGGTGCTATCGTCGTCACCGGCTATGCGCTGACACGGGACGGCGATGATGAAGCGGATCAATCCCAGATCGAACAACTGGCAGACAAGACGCTTGCCGAGGCCGAGGAAAAATTCCGGCAGACTGCCGATGCAGCGGAAAACCTGCTCAGCGATGCCGATGATGACGGCCGCGAAGACCCTTACACGGCCGATGTCAACGGCAGTGCCGACGATGCCCGCGACGTAAGCAGCGATGACGCCGAAGAGGCGCCGGCTCGTTTCGCCTCGAGTGAAGATGCAGCAGAGCAAGGCGACGCTGCCACCTCACAGACCGCTGACCAGCCGGATGCCACCTCATCGCGCACGGAAAGCCGCACTTCGACACAAGCTGAAGGCACCGCAGAAGAAGCTTCGACACGGACGGCGCTGCGCGGCAGCGAGACCAGCCGGACTGCCAGCAATAT
This sequence comes from Aquisalinus luteolus, assembly GCF_009712425.2. Classification (GTDB taxonomy): domain Bacteria; phylum Pseudomonadota; class Alphaproteobacteria; order Caulobacterales; family Parvularculaceae; genus Aquisalinus; species Aquisalinus luteolus. Next base: position 1,112,360 of record NZ_VCJR02000001.1, on the reverse strand, counting down.
TTCCCAGGCCAAGGAAGACAATCAGGACAGGGAAAACAATCAGTCTGCCACGGCGGGCATCAATACCACTGACCGCAAGATCGGTGTCGACAAGAAAGACACAAAGTCGTTCTACACGGAGAATGGCAAGCCGGTCGACAAGCCTGACACCCAGCGCTTCTACACCGAGAACAAGCCGATCGATAAACCGGATAGCCAGCGCTATTACACGGAGAACAAGCGTATCGACAAGCCGGACACGGACCGTTACTTCACGGAGAACCGTCGCCTGGACAAGCCGGACAGCCCGAACTTCTACACGGAGAACCAGCCCCTGCCGGAAAACCGTTATACGCCGCTGGACAATCCCTGCCTGCGTGAAGACGGCACCGTCTATACCGGCCCGGGCACTGTCGACAATCCGTTTGCCGACACCAATCCGTGCCTCGTCGAGCAGATCCCGCCGGTTCTGGTGACCGAACTGCCGCCGGAGCAACCGCTGATCCCGCGTGTCGACCTGCCGGAAACCCCGGTCACCCCGATCGTGCCGGAACAGCCGATCGTCGTTGCCGAGCGCTGCGAATATCGTCCGGGCCAGTACACGCAGAACCCTTATACCGATGGTTCGGGCTATGGCTGGCTGTCTGATGTCGGCTGCTACGGCACCTTCCCGTGGACCGGCTTCGGACCGCAGCCGTCGATCCCGCCGGGTGGTTCCGATTACATCATGTAAGGGTCATAGCCCTCACAGACTTGCACAAGAAAAAGCCCCGCCGAACCGGCGGGGCTTTTGCGCTTCGGTCCAGCTATCCGACGATGAAGATCGCTGCGAGCCCCAGAAAAGCGAAGAAGCCGACGATATCCGTAACTGTGGTCACGAATACGGCGGAGGAAACAGCCGGGTCAGCACCGGCGCGCTGAAGGACAAGCGGGATCAGGATGCCGGAAAGCCCGGCCATGATCATGTTGATGATCATCGCAGCAGCAAGAACCAACCCCAGCACCAGACCGGCATCGGCCCCGCCGCCGCCGCCAATGGTGCCATACCAGACACCTGCAATAGTCCCCATCAATACCGCAAAAGCGCAGCCATTGATCAGTCCGACCAAGGTTTCTCGCCCGACGATGCGCAAGGCATTGGCTGCCGTCAGTTCGCGCGTGGCCAGGTTCCTGACGGCAACGGTCAGCGTCTGCGTACCGGCATTGCCGCCCATGGAGGCAACGATCGGCATCAGGATGGCAACGGCCACCGCCTGTTCCAGCGTCGCGTCGAAAAAGGAGATGACGACAGAGGCAAGGATCGCGGTGAAAAGGTTCACCGCCAGCCATGAAAAGCGGGAAGATACGGTTGCCCGCAGGGAGCCGGAAATACCGCTCTGTTCAGCCTCGACACCGGCGAGAGCGAGCATGTCTTCGTGCGTTTCCTCATGGACGATTTCGACCACGTCATCGACGGTGATCATGCCGACCAGCCTGTCGCCCTTGTCGACGACAGGGGCGGAGATGAGATTGTATTTCTCGAACAGGTAGGCGACCTCTTCCTGGTCCATGTCGGCCGGGATGCGGCGCAGTTCCTCTTCGCCAACCAGGTCGCCGATGACCGTCTCGCGCGGATTGCGCAGGAACTGGGCCAGTGGCACCGAGCCGATGACCTTGAATGCCGGGTCGATGACGAAGACCTCGTAGAACGTCTCCGGCAATTCCTCGGGCGAGCGCAGCCGGTCGATGATCTGGCCGACGGTCCAGTAGGCCGGCGCCGCAAAAACTTCGCGCTGCATGAGGCGACCGGCGGTCTCGTCCTCGTAATCAAGGGCTGACAGGAGCGCCAGGCGCTCTGCAACAGGGACCTCGGCGAGGACCTCCAGCCGTGCCTCCTCGTCCATGTCTTCCAGAACGAAAGCGGCGTCGTCGGTATCGAGTTCGGAGACGGCGTCGGCAAGCTGGCCGGTCGGCATCGCCTCGATGATCAGGTCGCGCACATCCTCGTCGACCTCGACCAGCGTGACCGGGTCGAGCATCTGGCCGAGAATGCCAACCAGTGCCTTGCGCTGGTCATCGCTGATCTGTTCGAAAAGGTCGGCAACGTCAGCGGGGTGCAGTTCCTCGCAGAGCGACCGGACATGGGTTTCGTCGCCCTCGTCGATTGCCTCGCGAACCTCACGGATAAACTCCGCACTCAGATCATGCCCCTCGTCCTCGGCACGAGATTCATCAGGCTCCTGATCCGGCACGCCCGGTGGCATGTCCGGTTCATCCGGGCGTGTTTTCTCGATGGCGGACGGCTCATTCATGCCCGTCATCTCCCATGGGTGAGGATGAATAGTGGATATGGCGGCTCCAAAACGGGTGTCGATGGCAAAAACCTACCGACTTCAACAGGATAACAGCGTTAATCGCGGTAATCAATGATTCCGCTCTGGATCACGACAAAGACAACCAGCCAGACAATGGCGCTGATCCATGTCGTGCGGATGACCTTCTTCATCAACTGCGGGTCCTGCGGGGCACCCGGCTCCGCCCCGCGTGGCTGTGGCTTGTCGGGGTCTTCCCACAGTCCGCGCACGCCCCAGGGCAACACTGTGAACAGAACCGTCCACCATATAATCAGATATACAACGATGCCGCCCGCAATATTCATGGCCTAAACCCTGATGATCAGTACATTGATGTGGGCGGTCTTGCCCCAGTGCTCGTTGAGCAGGTTGCGGATAGCGCGGCGAAGCGATAGCTCGACCTCCCCGTCATCCTTCAGCCGCGACTTCGGCAGGCCGTCGAGCACCTCTTCCGCCTTGTCCTCCAGCAGGGCCTGCATCTCCTCGCCTTCGGCATCGGCGAGCGGCACGCCCATCATGGAGACCTCCGGCGGGGCGACGAGGCCGTTCCGGTCGAGCGCAGCGGCGATGACTACCTGCCCGCCCCAGGACAGCTTTCGCCGTTCCTTCACGGCGCCAGAGCCTTCAGGCAGCAATAGATTGCCATCGAGCATCAGGCGGCCGGACGGTACTTCGTCAGTTACGGCCAGTCGCCCGGGTGCCAGGCGGATAACCTCGCCATTGCGCGGTGCCAAAGTGTCCTCGACACCCAGTTCGGCAGCGAAGATAGCGTGCTCTTCCAGGTGGCGTGCCTCGCCATGTACAGGCACCGCCTTTTGCGGGCGCACCCATTTATACATCTGCTCCAGTTCGTCCCGGCACGGATGACCGGATACGTGGATATGCTCATCCTTTTCGGTGATCACCCGCACGCCCAGTTCGACCAGCTGGTTCTGAAGGTCGAATATTCCGCGCTCATTGCCGGGGATGATCTTGGAGGAGAAGATGACAGTGTCGCCTTCCTCCAGCACCAGGTCGCGGTGGTCGTCACGGGCGATGCGGGCAAGCGCCGCACGGGTCTCCCCCTGCGAGCCTGTGCAAAGGTAAAGCACCTTGCTGCGCGGCAGGTAGCCGGCCTCGTCAGGTTCGACGAAGGAGAGCTCGGGCGGCAGGATATCCGTCTCCCGCGCGACATCGATCATGCGCAGCATCGACCGGCCGAGCAGACAGACGGTGCGGTCATTTTGCATGGCCGCCTCGCAGATCGAGACCAGGCGTGAGACGTTGGACGCAAAGGTGGTGACAGCCACCCTGCCCGTCTGCTTGCCGATGAGCTCGATCAGGTTTTCGCGCACACCCATCTCCGAGCCCGACTCGCCGGTCGACAGGACGTTGGTGGAATCGCAGATCATGGCGAGCACGCCTTCATCGCCGATTTTCGCCAGGGTCTCGTGGTCGGTAACCGGACCCAGCGTCGGGTCAGTATCGATCTTCCAGTCGCCCGTATGAAGCACGGTACCGAACTCGGTCCTGATGATGATGCCCGAAGGCTCGGGGATGGAATGGGTCAGCGTCACGAACCGCATATCGAATGGGCCGAGCTCCAGCGCATCGCCCATGTCGAGGATCGTCATCGGTGGGTTGATGATGCCCTTTTCGGCGAATTTGCGTGCAACGAGACCAGCGGTGAACCGGGTCGCGTATATCGGGCATTTCAGGCGCGGCCAGAGCAGCGCGACAGCGCCGATATGGTCTTCATGCCCGTGCGTCAGCAACAGGCCTAGCAGCTCGCCGCCGCCTTGCGTGATCTCGTCGATTATATAGTCCGGATCAGGACAGATCAGCTCGATCCCCGGGTCCCGCTCATCAGCAAAAGAAACCCCACAATCGATCATGATCCATTGCCGCTTGTGGGCCGGGCCCACGGCATAGAGATTCATGTTCATGCCGATTTCGCCCGACCCGCCAAGGGGCAGGAAAACCAGTTCGCTACGTTCAGCCATCAATATCCTTCAATTCAGCTCAGGCCGCTTTCACGCGCCTGTAAATCTCGATCAGTCCCCGGATCGTCAGGTCCGGGTCGAAATGGTCTATCTTGTCGGTCGCGCCTTCGAAAAGCGAGGATATCCCGCCCGTCGCGACCACGGTCATTGCCTCGCCGCGCTCTTTCCTGATCCGGTCGATCAGCCCTTCGATCAGGCCGATATACCCCCAGAATATGCCCGACTGCATTGCTCCGACCGTGTCGGTCCCGACGACCTTGCCCGGATTCTCGATTGCGATGCGCGGCAGGCGCGCCGCCGCCTCGTGCAGTGCCTGCATCGACAGATTGATGCCAGGCGCGATTACGCCACCTTCGAACCCGCCATCCGCAGCGATGATGTCGAAGGTCGTCGCCGTGCCACTGTCGACCACGATGAGCGGTCCTTTGTAGCTGACATAGGCGCCAACAGCATTTACCAGCCGGTCAGCCCCCGCATCGGAAGGCTTGGTGATCCGCACATCGACGCCCGGTATGTTCGTCGAGTCGACAATATAAGGTTCAACCGAAAAATGGCGCCGCGACAGATTGCGCAGGTGAAACAGCGATTGCGGTACCACGGTGGAGATGATGCAGTCCTTCACCTCTTCCATCTTGTACCCGCTCATCGCCATCAGCTGATAGAGCCAGACCGCGTATTCATCTGCCGTGCGGGTGGTGGCCGTGGAGGCGCGCCACTGGGCGACGGGCTTTTCGCCTTCATAGAGCGCGAAAACGGTGTTGGTGTTGCCGACATCGATGGCGAGCAGCATGGCTTCCTCCCGGCGCGTGGCCTGATCATTATCGCGCGTTGCTAGCACAGGCCACTCAGAAAAACACGTCGCCAGTGTTGATACGGCTGATCACTTCCCCTTGACGCAGGATGAGAGCGCCGGTTTCGTCAAGCCCCTCGAAAACACCATGCAGGGTCTCGTTGGGAAGACGCACAGTGATCTGGCGACCAACTCCGCCCGCCCGTTCCAGCCAGGCATCTCGCAAGGGGGCAAAGCCCTGCCTCTCCAGCAAGGCCAGCCAGTGCTGGAAGGCCTCATCCAGACTGTCCAGAAACGCTTCCGGGTCGGGAGCTGAGCCGGTCGCTTCATTGACCGAGGCAGTCGGATAGTCGGGCAAATCCGGCTTGTAGGCGAGGTTGACCCCGACACCTACGGCAAGGAAAGTTTCGCCACCAACCATATGCCGCTCCAGCAGGATGCCGGATACCTTGCCACCATCGATCAGCACGTCATTCGGCCATTTCAGCTGGATGTCACGCGGCTTGACGCCCGATTGCTCCAATGCTGCCGCGAGTGCCAGCGACAGTGCGAACCCGGCGGCGGCCGGTTGCGAAGCAAGGTTACCGCTGAGCGGCATCACCAAAGTCGCGGCGAGATTGCCGGTCTGCTGCTGCCATGACCGGCCACGGCGGCCATAGCCTGCTGTCTGAAGCCGCGCGAAGATCCAGACCGGATCGCGCCCGCCGCCATCAAGATAACGCAACGCTTCCAGACTGGTTGAATCGAGACTGTCATGGACCTGAAGTGGCAGGCCTGAAGAGAGCGCCTTCACCGGCGCCCTAGAACAGGGTTGCTGCGGCTGCTTCCGCAGCGATGTTCAGGAACGGCATGATGACGACGATGCCGGCGACGATCAGGACCGTCGACAGGATTGCCACGCCTTTCACGCCAGGGCCTGCATCGCGTTCGAATTCCGGTGCCGGCTCGTCCATCCAGATGATCTTCACGACACGCAGATAGTAATAAGTCGCGATGACACTGCTCAATGCGCCAACGACGACGAGCACGAACAGGCCAGCATTCACCGCTGCCATGAAAACATAAAGCTTGGCGAAGAAGCCGAGGAAAATCGGGATACCGGCGAGAGAGAACATCAGCGCAGAGAACATGATGGCAAGGCCGGGACGTGTCTGGGAAAGGCCAGACAGGTCGGAGATATTCTCCGCCATGCCTTCCGGGCGTCGCATCATCAGGATGCATGCAAACGTGCCGATGGTCATGATCAGGTAGATGGTCATGTAGACGAGCACGGAGGAAATGCCCTGGCTGGTGCCCGCGGCAAGGCCCATCAGCGCATAGCCCATGTGACCGATGGACGAATATGCCATCAGGCGCTTGATGTTCTTCTGTGCGATGGCGGAAAACGCGCCGACGACCATGGACAGGATCGAGACGAGCACGATCACCTGTTGCCAGTCGGACAGTGCATCTGTTGCTGCCGGGAAAGCCTCGACGAGGACACGGGCGAAGATCGCCATGGCGGCAAATTTCGGTGCAGCGGCAAAGAAGGCCGTGACCGGTGTTGGCGAGCCTTCATAGACGTCCGGCGTCCACATGTGGAACGGCGCGGCGGAAACCTTGAAAGACAGACCGGAGATGAGGAACACCATGCCGAAGATCAGGCCGATGCGGTTGGCTTCGTCAGCGCCGGCAGCAATTGCCTCGAATGTCGTTGCGCCGGTGAAGCCATAGATCAGCGACATACCGTACAGCATCAGGCCGGAAGACAGTGCGCCGAGGACGAAATATTTCAGGCCTGCCTCGGTCGAGCGGCGCGAGTCGCGGTTGAAGGTCGCAAGGATGTAAAGCGCCAGCGATTGCAGCTCGATCCCCATATAGACCGAGATCAGGTCGGTCGAGGCAACCATCAGCGACATGCCCAGGACGGACAGCAGGATCAGCACCGGATATTCAAACCGTGCTAGCCGTTCACGTTCCATGAACCGGTCGGAAAGGATGATGGCAAAAATCGCGGCGACATAAATGACGGACTTTGAGAACTGCCCGAAACCGTCGGTCACGAATGCGCCGTTGAACAGCGAGGCATTCTCGCTAGCCGTGCCGAAATTGACGAGGAACAGCGCGACGAAGATCGAGAAGATCGCACCGAAACTGATGAACCGGTGATATTTGCTGTCGATGAAGACACCAATCATCAGCAGTGCCATCGCGGAGATGGCCAGCCAGATTTCCGGGAATGCAAAAGAAATATTGTCGCCAAGTTGCATTGGTTTTTCCTAGCGTCCTGCCGCCGCGAGAGCGGCATCATATCGTCCGAGCACGGAATCAACGGCCGGGCTGAATACATCGAGTGTCGGGGTCGGGTTCACACCCAGCCACAGGGCCATGAAGGCAAGCACGGCCAGCATGCCCCATTCGCGCCGCCCCAGATCCGGCATGGTCAGCACCTGTTCGTTGTGGACAGTGCCAAACACGACTTCCCGATAAAGCCTCAGGCCATAGGCGGCAGAGAAGATCAGGCCGAGCGCCGCGACCGCCGCCGTCCAGGTGGAAACCTTGTAGGCGCCGACCAGGGTCAGCATCTCCCCCACGAAACCGGAAACACCCGGCAGGCCGACATTGCCCATGGTGAAGAAGAGGAAGAAGAAGGCGTACCACTTCATGTGCTTCACGAGGCCGCCATAGGCCGCGATCTGGCGCGTATGCAGACGGTCATAGACCACACCGACGCACAGGAAGAGCGCGCCCGAGATGAAGCCGTGTGACAGCATCTGGAACAACGCGCCCTCGATGCCCTGCTCTGTACCTGTGAACAGGCCCATGGTGACGAAGCCCATATGCGCAACAGATGAATAGGCGATGAGCTTCTTCATGTCCTCCTGCGCAAAGGCGACGAGCGAAGTGTAAACGATGGCGATGACCGACAGGGTGAACACGAACGGCGCGAAGAAGTCGCTCGCGACCGGGAACATCGGCAGCGAGAACCGCACGAAGCCGTAACCGCCCATTTTCAGCAGGATCGCAGCGAGCACGACAGAGCCAGCCGTCGGTGCCTGAACGTGCGCGTCCGGCAGCCAGGTGTGTACCGGCCACATCGGCATCTTGACGGCAAAGGACGCAAAGAACGCGATCCACAGCCAGTTCTGCGCCCCGATCGGGAAGTCATAGGTCTGCAGCGCGACGACATCGGTCGTGCCGGCTTCCATGTACATCCACACGAGCGCGATCAGCATCAGGAGCGAGCCGAGCAGCGTGTAGAGGAAGAACTTGAACGTCGCATAGATGCGGTTCTTCACGATGGCGCCCATGAAAGTGCGCTCCCCCTCCGAACCCCAGATCCCGATGATCAGGAACATCGGGATCAGCGATGCTTCGAAGAAGACATAGAACAGCACGAGATCGAGCGCGCAGAATACGCCGATCATCAACGTTTCCAGTACCAGGAAGGCGATCATGTAGTCGGCGACGCGCTTGGTGACGGACTGCCAGGATGCCAGAATGCAGATCGGCATGATGAAAGTGGTCAACAGGACGAACAGGATCGATGCGCCGTCAACGCCCATCTTATAGCTGATGCCGGAGCCAAGCCATGCGATCTCCTCGACCAGCTGGAAGCCTTCCACACTAGTGTCATAGAAAACATAGACGATCAGCGACACGACGAAGGTGACGACTGTCGTCAGCAAGGCAACCCAGCGGGCAGCATTATCGACAAGTGCCGTCTCGTCACCGCGTGACAGCAGGCGGCGCAGCACGATGAACAGTGCACCGAGGATCGGCAGGAATGTTGTAAAGGACAGCCAGGGCTGGTCGATGAAACTCTCGGTCATTGTGCCCCTCCCAGCCGCACGATCAGAAGGATGACGCCGATGCCGACAAGCATCGCAAAGGCATAGTGATAGATGTAGCCGGATTGCAGGCGAACGATCAGGCGCGAGCCGAAGCCGGCAAGCCCGGACAGGCCGTCAGGCCCTAACCCGTCGATAATCCGCCCGTCCCCGATCTTCCACAGGATGCGGCCGAGACGGCGCGACGGATTGAGGAAGAGGAAGCGGTAGACTTCGTCGACATACCACTTGTTCTTCAGGAAGCTGTAGAGAATGCCACCTTCGCGCAGCAGGCCCGGGCGCAGCGGATCGCTGCCGCGCATGTAATGGGCGAATGCCGTACCGAAGCCAATGAGCATGGCGAGCAATGGTGCATAGAGGACCCAGAGCGGGAAGTGATGACCTTCACCCTCTTCGCCGTAACCTTCGGTATGCTCTTCTGCTTCGTCATGGGCAGCGCCGGCGGGATCTTCCGCAGAGGCAATAGCCGGTGTCTCGGCATGATCACCCTCGACTGGCGGTGTTGCTTCAGCGGCATAGGCCTCGACGGCGTGGCTCTCGCCACCAGCATGGGCATCACCAGCGATGTAGATCGAGTTGCCCCAGAAGGATGCAGCCTTGTCACCTACGAAGGATTTGTAGCCAAGCATGCCGGCAAACAGAGCACCGAACGCAAGGACGGCCAGCGGCAACAGCATCCAGTTCGGCGGGAAGTGCGGATGCTTCATGACATGATCAGGCGCGCGCGACTTGCCGTGGAAGGTCAGGAAGATCAGGCGCCAGGAATAAAAGGACGTGAAGACGGCCGCGATCAGGCCCATGGCAAAGGCATAGTAAGCCCCTGTCCGGCCCTCTGTACCAGCGGCATAGGCTGCCTCGATAATAGCATCCTTGGAAGCAAAGCCAGCCGTCCCGACCGGGAAATGGAAGATGTCGTAGAGGAACGGGAAGCCAACGCCGGTAATGGCAATCGTGCCGATAATCATCATCGCATAGGTAAACGGCAGGATGTGACGTACCCCGCCCATTTTCTTCATGTCCTGCTCGTGATGCACGGCATGGATGACCGAGCCCGCACCGAGGAACAGGAGCGCCTTGAAAAACGCATGCGTGAACAGATGGAACATGGCCGCGCCATACGAACCGACACCGGCAGCGAAGAACATGTAGCCGAGCTGCGAACAGGTCGAATAGGCGATGACCTTCTTGATGTCGTCCTGCAAGAGTCCGACTGTCGCGGCGAAGAACGCCGTCGTCGCGCCGATGAACGTCACGAGCGTCGCGGCATCCGGCGCGTTCTCATAGATGATCGAACAACGGCAGACGAGGAACACACCGGCGGTGACCATGGTCGCGGCGTGGATCAGCGCGGAGACCGGCGTTGGACCTTCCATCGCGTCCGGCAGCCAGGTGTGCAGGAAGAACTGGGCAGACTTGCCCATGGCGCCGATGAACAACAGGATACCAATCAGCGTCAGAGCATGCAGCTCAAGCCCAAGGAAGCCGACCGTCAGCTCGCTGATGGGCGCGCCATCGGCAGCGTTGAACGGCGTGACGACTGCATCGGTGCGCACGGCCTGGAAAACCTCTTCAAAACCGACCGAGCCGAAGATGAAAAAGATCGCCATGATGCCAAGCGCGAAGCCGAAGTCCCCCACGCGGTTAACGACAAACGCCTTGATCGCCGCGTCATTGGCAGACTTCTTGTGATGGTAGAAACCGATCAGCAGGTAGGACGCAAGACCAACCCCTTCCCAGCCGAAGAATAGCTGGATGAAGTTGTCGGCAGTCACCAGCGTCAGCATGGCGAAGGTAAACAGCGACAGATAGGCAAAGAAGCGCGGCCGCGACGCGTCGTCATGCATGTAGCCGACGGAGTAGATGTGCACGAGGCTGGAAACGGACGTGATCACGACCAGCATGATCACTGACATCGTATCGAGCTTCACCGCCCAGTCGGCGATGAAATTGCCGGAGCCTATCCAGGTGAAAAGCTGGATGGTGCGCGCATTATGGCCGACAGCGACATCGAAAAACAGGACCCACGCAATGAGGCAGGCCATCAGCACGAAGGCGATGGTGGTCAGTTCCGCCGCACGGGCACTGACCATCCGGCCAATGGGCATAGCCAGGAGCGCACCGAACAGGGGCAGCAAGACGACAAACGGTTCCATCGGGTCCCCTAGTTCTTCATCAGGTTGGCGTCATCGACCGCAATGTCCCCACGATTGCGGAAGAAGGTGACGAGGATGGCAAGGCCGATCGCCGCTTCGGCAGCGGCAACGGTCAGCACCATGAAGGCGAATACCTGGCCGACGAGATCACCCAGGAACTGGGAAAAGGCGACGAGGTTGATGTTGACGGCCAGCAGCATCAGCTCGATCGACATCAGGATGATGATGACGTTCTTGCGGTTGATGAAAATGCCGCACGCGCCAATGGCAAACAGGATGGCGGCAACCGTCAGATAATGGCCAAGTCCGATCATGATCAGATCCCCTTCCCGGTCTGTACGCTGACAACTTCCACGGCATCCTCGCGTTTCCGGGCAGCCTGATCGCCGGGGTTCTGCTTCTTGATCCCCTTGCGTTCACGGAAGGTCAGGATGATCGCGCCGATCATGGCAACAAGCAGCACCATGCCGGCGATCTGGAAGTAGTGAATGTAGTCTGTGTAGAGCACCATGCCGAGCGCCTCGGCATTGTTCGGCCCTTCGAGATTGGCGGTCATCTCCGCGCCTGTCAGATAGGGCTGGGCAAGCTGCGGATCCGTTGGCAACTGCCAGGCAGCAACGACGAGGCCGATATTGACCAGCAGCACCACGCCAACGATGACGCCATAGGGCAGATATTCGGCAAAGCCCGATTTCAGCTCGGCGAAGTCGACGTCCAGCATCATCACGACGAACAGGAACAGCACCGCAACGGCGCCGACATAGACGATAATCAACAGGAAGGCGAGATACTCCGCCCCCATCAGCACGAACAGCCCCGCGACCGAGATGAAGGTCGTGATCAGGCACAGGACCGAGTGGACAGGGTTACGCGCGAGGATGACCAGCAGCCCGAAGGTGACGGTCGAAATCGCGAAAGCCCAGAATGCAATACCGGCAAATGTCATGATCTAAAAACGCCCCAGTCGTCTAGCGTTGTGGTCTTTTGTTTGGCGCCATCAGCAGTGACGGCCGGATGTTTGACACAAGGCCCGCAGCGAGTGTGCGGGCCGGAAATTACAGCGGCCGGGTTAGTGGCCAGATTCGCGCCCTTTTAACGGTAAGGCGCATCCAGTTCCAGATTTTTCGCGATTTCCCGTTCCCACCGGTCGCCATTCTCAAGCAGGCGCGCCTTGTCGTAGAAAAGCTCCTCGCGTGTCTCGGTCGCGAATTCGAAATTCGGTCCCTCGACAATGGCATCGACCGGGCATGCCTCCTGGCAGAAACCGCAATAGATGCACTTGGTCATGTCGATGTCGTATTTGGTCGTACGGCGTGAGCCATCTTCGCGCGGCTCGGCCTCGATGGTGATCGCCTGTGCCGGGCAGACGGCCTCGCACAGCTTGCACGCGATGCAGCGTTCCTCGCCGTTCGGATAGCGGCGCAAGGCATGCTCACCGCGGAAGCGCGGGGACAGCGGACCCTTCTCGAACGGATAGTTCACCGTGAATTTCGGGCGCATGTAATATTTCAGGGCAAGCCAGAAGGCGCCAACGAAGTCGAGCAGCATGGCGCCGCGAATGGCCTGGGCGATACGGGACATTATGCAGCCCTCCAGGATTGGAACCAGTCGGCAAGGCCCGGGAACGCGATCAGCAGGCCGGCGACGGCGATGAGGTAAGCGATGGATGTCGGCAGGAACAGTTTCCAGCCGATCCGCATGAGCTGGTCATAGCGATAGCGCGGCACGATCGCCTTCACCATGGCGAACATGAAGAACATGAACACGACCTTGACGACGAACCACAGCAGGCCGAGCGCCGGTGCGTTGAGGATCGGCACGTCGATGGGCGAATGCCAGCCGCCCAGAAACAGGATGACCGTCATCGCGCACATCAGCACGATGTTCACATACTCCCCCAGCATGAACAGGAGGTACGGCGTCGAGGAATACTCGACCTGATAGCCGGCGACGAGCTCCGATTCTGCTTCCGGCAGGTCGAATGGCGGTCGGTTTGTCTCTGCCAGCGCCGAGATGAAGAACATAACGAACAGCGGGAAAAGCGGAATGAAGTGCCAGTTGAGAATGCCGAGACCACGGTCCTGCGAATTGACGATATCCGACAGGTTCATCGACCCGACCAGCAGCAGGACGGAGATGATTATAAAGCCGAGAGAGACCTCGTAGGACACCATCTGCGCGGCGGAGCGCAGAGAGCCAAGAAACGGATATTTCGAGTTCGACGCCCAGCCACCCATGATGATGCCATAGACACCTAGCGAGGAGACCGCGAAGAGATAGAGGATGCCGACATTGATGTCGGAAACGACAAGACCTGGCCCGACCGGCACGACGGCCCAGCCGATCAGCGCAAGCACGACAGTGATGAACGGCGCAAGTATGAAGACGATCTTGTCCGCCCCCGCGGGGATGACGATTTCCTTGAGAACAAACTTCAACAGGTCGGCAAAGGACTGCAGCAGGCCAAACGCGCCTACCATGTTCGGTCCCTTGCGCATCTGCACGGCCGCCCAGACCTTGCGGTCAAACAGCAAGAGGAACGCGATACCGACGAGCAGCACAACGACCAATGCCGTGATCTGCAGGAAGGTCGTCAGGGCGCCAACCCACCACACGGACCAGTCCCGGTTCACAAAGAAATCAAAAAAGCCGTTTTCCATGGAGCGCCTTCTAGCCTGCCCGTTTCAATTCGTGAAGCATTAGTAATCCCCCTGCGGCGAATTTTCTGAGGTTTTTTGCCCCTCTTCGTCCTGCATGGGAGGTTTCAGCGCTGCCGCGCGATAATCATTGAGCAAATCGGCAAGATGGTCGGGCTCCATATCATAGTTATGGCCGAATCCCTTGCCCGGATTGAACAGGTCGGTGACAGCTGAGAACATGTCAGGTTCCTCTTCACCAAGGCGGCGAAAGGCAACGACCTTTTTGGCGAACCCGGCAAGCTTCGGCCAGGTTTCGACGACGGCAAAGCCGCTAACCCCGCCCCACTCGAAGCGGTGTGTGGTGAACACGGTCTTCTTGGTGAACCCTGCCTCATCGAGAATCAGATACGCACTGCCGGTCGCGACCTTGAACGCGATCCACAGACCGACGATGGCCGCAAAGAAAAATACAAAAGTCAGCCAGAACCCCGCCCCTGCCGCGAGGCAGAAGATGGCGAGAACGATCAGCAGGACACAAAGGATCAGTTGCGCGATCCATGCTGCGGGTCCTGCTTTCAAGATGCGTTCGGGCACGGGCTGCCTTTCCGGCAGGCTGGTCGCGCCTGCCGAGATGATGGTTGTTGCCTATTCGGCGGCGAGCAGAGGCTTCTTCACGACGGTCGCCGAGCACTCCGCCATGGTTTTGGACGCACGGGCAATCGGGTTGGTCTGGAAGTAATCGGCCACTGGCGACAGGAACGGCGCGCTGTCGACAGAACCATCACTGCCCAGCTTGGACAGGTCGACTGAGGTTGGCTCCACCGCCGCATCGATACCCGCCAGCACCGGCGCATCGGCGATGACCGCCTGGCGCAGCGCGAACAGGTCGTCATACGGAAGGACCTTGCCAAGGCGCTCGGAGAACGCGCGCAGGATCGCCCAGTCTTCGCGGGCATCGCCGAACGGGAAGTAGGCGCGGTTGGCCATCTGCACCCGGCCTTCCAGGTTCACATACATGCCGTTCTGCTCGGTATAGGCCGCCGCCGGGAAGATGACGTCGGCCGCATGGGCACCGGCATCGCCGTGATGGCCCTGATAGATGACGAAAGCGTTTTTCAGCTTCGCCGCGTCCAGTTCGTCGGCACCGAGATTGTAGACAACTTCGATTTCACCGCTTTCGGCCCCGGCAAGGATCTCCGCCGTCGACTTGCCGCCCTCGCCCGGCAGAAAGCCGAGATCGAGTGCGCCGACGCGGGAAGCTGCCGTGTGCAGAACATTATAGCCGTTCCAGCCATCGGTCACGACACCCGTGTCACCGGCCAGCTTGGCAAGTTTCGCCAGCAGCGCCGGGGCATCGGCACGAGTCAGCACACCCATACCGACGATGATCGCCGGACGTTCTGCATTTTTCAGCGTGTCGGCAAAGTCGCCCAGATTGTCGAGGCTGTCAGGCCCGGCACCAAGATGCGTATAGTCATAGGTCAGGTCCAGCGCCTCGCCGATGACGGCGACGTCTACTGACAGGTCGTTCAACCATTTCTTGCGGATGCGGGCATTGACCAACGGCGCTTCCCAGCGCGGATTGGCACCAACGATCAGGATCGCATCGGCCTCTTCCAGACCGGCAATTGTCGAGTTGAAAAGATAGGACGAGCGCTCGGCGCGGGAGCCATCGGCGTTCACCCCGATATGGGCGCCATCCTGCCGGCAATCGGTATGCGGCGTGCCGATCAGGCCCATCAGGTCTTTCAGGCCTTTGATTGCTTCAACCGAAACGAGGTCACCGGCCAGCGCTGCGACTTTCGACGGGTCGGTCGCGTTGATCTTGTCGGCTGCGGCCTTGAAGGCCTCTTCCCAGCTCGCCGGCTTCAGCTTGCCATCGACGCGCACGTAAGGGCGATCGAGGCGCTGGTTCTTCAGCCCGTCCCAGATGAAGCGGGACTTGTCGGCAATCCATTCCTCGTTCACATCGGCATGCAGGCGCGGCAGGATACGCATGACTTCGCGGCCGCGCGAATCGACGCGGATATTAGAGCCAACGGCGTCCATCACGTCGATGGTTTCGGTCTTGCGCAGCTCCCACGGACGAGCCGTGAACGCATAAGGCTTGGAGGTCAGCGCACCGACCGGGCAAACATCGATGAGGTTGCCTGTCAGCTCGCTCTCAACAGCCTTCTCAAGATAGGTGGTGATTTCCGCGTTTTCCCCGCGGTTTACGAGGCCAAGATCATCGACGCCCGCAATCTCCGTCGCGAAGCGCACGCAGCGCGTGCACTGAATGCAGCGGGTCATGATCGTCTTGATCAGCGGGCCCATATATTTCTCTTCGACGGCGCGCTTGTTCTCGGCAAAGCGGGAATCGTCGCGGCCATAGGCAACGGCCTGGTCCTGCAGGTCGCATTCGCCGCCCTGGTCGCAGATCGGGCAATCGAGCGGATGGTTGATGAGCAGGAACTCCATCACCCCTTCCCGCGCCTTCTTGACCATCGGCGTGTTGGTGAACAGCTCAGGCGGGGCACCGTCCGGGCCCGGGCGCAGGTCTTTTACGTTCTGGGCGCAGGACGCGACCGGCTTTGGCGGCCCGCCAGCAACCTCGATCAGGCACATGCGGCAGTTACCAGCAACCGACAGGCGCTCGTGATAGCAGAAGCGCGGGATTTCCTCGCCAGCGACCTCGCATGCCTGCAGCAGCGTCAGCGCCGGATCGACGTCGATTTCCTTGCCATTGACCTTGATGGTGCGTGTATCGCTCATGCCAGCATCCGTCCTGCGATGTGATTCCCTGAATGTTCAGGCCGTCTTAGACAAGAACGCCCGGCATTTCCAGTGGGTTTCGGGTGCGCTTTTGCCGCAATGCAAACCGCCGAAAGAAAATGGACCGCCGAATGGATTCATCCGGCGGTCCGAAGCGGTCTGGTTGAGGGGGGAGAGAGAAATCAGAGCCGCCTCTATTGCCAAGGCAACTCAAGCCTTATGGCAGGTTTACACGTTATGGTTTTGATCTTGGTCAAATTTCAATTTCGCCAGAGAAAAAAGCCGCCTCTCCTCTGGAAAGGCGGCTACTGGAACGGCTGTGTGAGGTAACGAGGAGGGTTGCCGTTCCGGAGATTTCTAGAAACGACGACCGATACCGATACCGGCGACGACAGGATCGAGGTCGACATCGACCGTGTTGATCGAACCACCGGTGTTCAGCTTGGCAGTCGTATTGATGTCGATGTATTTGACATCGGCATTGAGAAACCAGGTTTCGTTCAGATCGACATCGACACCAGCCTGTAAGGCAAGGCCGAAACTGTCATCGAGCGAGATGCTGGTATCACCGATCGCGTTCTCAAGAGATGACGACGCATCCTCATTATAGAACATTGTGTAATTCAGCCCTACGCCTGCATAAGGGCGCAGCTTGCCGGCCGGGTTGAAGTGATATTGCAGTGTCAGCGTCGGCGGCAGGGCCATGGTGTCGGCAACCGTGCCCAGCGCAGCAAGATCGCCCTCTCCCGAAATGTCATGCGGGCTCGTCGCCAGGATAAGTTCCAGCCCCAGCCGGTCAGTTACAAAATACGTGAAGTCCAGCTCCGGCACCCAGGCATCATCGACCGAGACAGTCCCGCCCGGGAAAGCGGGCTCAACCGAGCCGGCATCGTCGGACGGCATAACCCCGATGACGCGGGCGCGCACAAGCCAGTCGCCTTCACCTGCATGAGCGGTCGAAAGAGATGCAAGCGCAGCAAAAGAAACGACCGCAACGGGCATTGTCAGCATACGAAACATAAAACTCTCCTTTTCGAGATTTATCGCATGCGGACAATCCTCCGTATTCGGCTATAATATTTGATCTGGATCAATTTTTTTGCCCCCTGCCGCGATTGTCGCAGCAGGGTTTTTTAGCTGTAACCAGCCCATTTACTGGCCGCTCAGCCACGGCTCCAGCAGGCCCTGCCAGCGGTCATAGCCAGCGGCAGTGAAATGCAGGCTGTCCTCGGTTACGGACGGATCGAGCTGATCATCGACGACGAAAGGATCGTAAATATTCAGCCAGTCGACGCCCTCCTCCGCGGCGATGCGCTCCAGTCTTGCGTTCAGCTCCAGCACTTCGGCGTTCAGGTCGGACCCACGCGGCGGCAGGCTTTCCAGCAGGATGTTTTCTGCCGGCACGAAGGTCTTGAACTGGCGAATCGCTTCCTGCGTATTTTCCGCCGCCTCGGCTGGTGTGCGGCCATTGCCGATATCGTTAGTGCCAATCATCAGCACGACGTGGGACGGCTCGGCCCGCTCGATCTGGCCCATGCGGTTCAGCAGTCCGCTGGTCTGGTCCCAGCCAATGCCGAAATTGACCGTTTCCATCTCGGGGAACAATGCCGCCCAGTCGCCGCCCTCAGTAATAGAATCACCGACAAAGGCGATGCGGCCCGGCTCGACTTCCCTCGCCTCGAACGCCGAGGCCCGGCGAACATAATGGGTCTTGCCACCCGGCGGGTAATGCGCGGGGATGGCGATGTCCGTGCCTGGCACGACAGGGAACTTGTCGAGATAGGGCTGCAGGAAGGCGACCCAGCGCTCATAGCCCGCCTCGTTCAGGTGCAATCCGTCATCGGTCACAACGGGGTCGAGCTGCGTCCAGCTGTCATCCCAGAACGCTTCGTCCAGATAGACGAACCACATGCCGCGCATATAGGCCTCGTGCATCAGGCGCTCGTTCAGCGCCCGCACACGGTCGGTGAAGCTCGGGTCGCGTGGCAGAACCGCCTGCACATAGATGTCGTCGGTATCCATGAAGGTCATCAACTCTTCCAGGATCGCTTCGACATTATCGCCGACCTGCTGCACCGGGATGTCATGATTGCCGAGATCATTGGTACCGATCATCAACAGCACCGTGGACGGCTGTGCTTGCTCGATCTGTCCCAGCCGCTTCAGCACGCCGCCGCTGGTGTCACCGCTGATACCGAAATTGACGGCATTCTCGCCCGGCATCAGCGTGGACCAGTCGCCGCCCTCGGTGATCGAATCGCCGACCATGGCGATGCCGCCCGGCTCTACCTCGCGCTGCGCGAACATGGCAGTCCTTTCCCGGTAATGATTGCTGACCCAGTCACCGAAGATTGGCAGCGGCTCGATCGCGCCGGTCATCTCGGATTTCTGTGCTTCAGTACCCTCTGACGCTTCGATAGTCGGCTCGACGGCTTCCGCCTCTTCCTGAGGCTCGGCGCAACCCGGCAAGACAATCATGCCAGCCATCAATATCCCCCACACCATTCCTGTCCTGCGCATGATCATCCCTCCATTTTCTTCCTGAAAATGAATTCAGGATCGCGATGTTCCCCGACGAGGAACTCATATTCCTTCACCTTGTCAAAGCCATAGCGCCGATAAAGGCGCTGTGCACCATGATTGTGGGCATAGACGCTGAGATAAAGACCTGACGGCGCACGCGCCTCGCACCATTCCAGCAACGGCTCCAGCAGCGCCTTGCCCAGCCCGGCATTCTGGTAGGGGCGGTCGACATAGAGCCTCTTGATTTCGATATCGTTGGGACCGGGGTCGTCCACCGGCAGGCCGCAGGGCCCGGCGACGGCATAGCCCGCCATGGCACCATCCGGCGCTTCGGCGACGAGAACATGACAATCATCGCTGGCGAGCAGCCGGTCATAGACCTGTCGGTCATGGTTTTCCCGCTGGAAACTTTCCAGATTTTCAGTCGAATAGAGATGGCCGAACGTCTCGTCGAACGTGCGTGCACCAAGCTGCGCCAGCGCATCGGCATCTTTCGGATCGGCCTGCCTGATTGAAAAGTCTTTCCCTGTCTCGCTCACGTTCTTCCTCGCGTCATTCTGCCGCACAAAACCTTCTACACCGCATACTGACTTCTGACATTCGATCACCTGCGCGTGAGAGTTGCGTGAGGCACTCATCTTCGCTCGCCCGCCGTCCGTTCCTGCCTAGGTAAGTGATCGCAACAACGGAAGGAGACTACCCATGTTCAAACGTCTGTCCACTCTCGCTGCCGTAAGCATTTCCACCGCGGCCCTCGCAACGGCAGCTTATGCCGACCATCATGGCGAAAAGAAAATGAGCGACAACCCGATGGTTGGCGGCGCTGAAATGTATGCCAGCAAGACCATCGTCGAAAACGCCGTGAACTCGGCCGATCACGAAACGCTGGTCACTGCCGTCACCGAGGCAGGTCTTGGCGAGACCCTGTCCGGTGAAGGCCCATTCACCGTCTTCGCACCGACCGATGACGCTTTCGCCAAGCTGCCGGAAGGCACAGTCGAGACGCTGCTGATGGATGAGAACCTCGAAACGCTACAAGGCGTGCTCACCTGCCATGTCGTCGACGGCAAGGTCATGGCTGACGCAGTTATCGGCATGATCGAGGAAGGCTATGGCAGCGCAGAGATCGAAACCCTCGGCTCCTGCGTCCTGACCGCCGCGCTCGATGGCGACAATGTGACGATCACGGACGAAAACGGTAACGTCGCCACGGTGACCATCGCCGATGTAAAACAGTCCAATGGCGTCATCCACGTCGTCGACACTGTATTGCTGCCGGCTGGCTAGTCTCTCTCCCCCGCATAGCCAACGGTAAGCTGCCCCGCCCCTGCGTTCCAGGCGGCGGGGTTCGGCTATTCAGGCAATGGCTGTCCGAGGCGCAGCAGATTGCCGTCGAGATCCCAGATATGAAACTCGCGCATGCCATAGTCGAAGTCCTTCGGCTCGGTCATCCGCGTTTCCGCTGAGCGTTCTCGAAATTCAGCATAAAGATCGTCGATGTTCTCGACATTAAAGTAGGCCGATGTGTTCTCGGCAATATGCCTGTCCTTGCACAGCCAGAAGTTCAGGATGATGTCGTCGCGGGAGATGATGCCATAATCGGGATATTCAAAGCGCTGGGTGAAGCCTAGCCGCTCCTCGTACCAGCGCATCGCTGCGCCAATATCCTGTGCCGCAAAAAGCGGGATGGCCTTGGCAAACTTTCCGGTCATATTTCTCTCCTCGATCGCAGTGTAACGGCACAATCGGGAGAGTAAATACTACTTTTCTAGTTAATAGCGCCCTTGCCGCCGAAACGACGCAGGGTGAAATAGGCCGCAGAATAGAACAGCCCGGAAAAGACGCACAGTATGAATAGCGAGATAAGCAGCCATTGGCCGAGCGGTGTTGCGCCCTGCTCGAAATAGAGCGCGCCGAGCACGGCAAAGAGAAACCAGCCGAAGATCGGCAGCAGGCTCCATGCGATGAACTGCCAGCCCCGGCCCCAGCCGACATGCGGTTTTCGGGTATACCAGATCGCAACGCCGGTGGAGATTGCCGTCACCGCCCAACCCCAGTTGAGAAGCCAGAAGAACAGCGACCAGGTCACGGCGTCCTTGAAGAGGAGATCGGTTAAAGCGTGGTCCATGGAAATTTTCTCATCCTGAATTCGAGAGGCGGAATATTCACAAGATGCAATTCAAGTTCAGGTCCTGCTTACTGACAAACGGACAAAATAGCCGATCCAGACTATCGGACCAGCCAGAATACATGATGCGAATATACCAAGCATCAACCATTCAAGTGGCTCAGTTGTGTCAATGTGAAAGAATTGCGCAAGTGCGGTCATTGCCAGAACATAAACTATTGGCGGCAGTATACTGAGCAATAGCATCCGAAGGCCGAATAATCGCCTGCCTTTCATGAACAGATATGATACCGAAGTGAAAACGCTTGCAGTTGTTATGAACCATCCACCGAACAGCACGAAAACGATGATGGCCAACGTCCGAGCATCCAGAAAAAGGGAGCCTACGGAGCCCACGTAATCACTCCGCTGCCGCCACCTGTACGTGCGGCTTGCCCGTGCGGTAATTGGTGATCTTTTCCTCGATCTCGTGGCGGAAGTGCTGGATCAAGCCCTGGATCGGCCAGGCGGCGGCATCGCCGAGGGCGCAGATGGTGTGTCCCTCGATCTGGCCGGCAACATCCAGCAGCTTGTCGATTTCCCACATCTCCGCATCGCCCTCGGCCATGCGGGTCAGCACGCGCCACATCCAGCCGGTGCCCTCGCGGCACGGCGTGCACTGGCCGCAGCTCTCATGCTTGTAGAAATAGGCGATGCGGGCGATGGCGCGGACCATGTCGGTCGACTTGTCCATGACGATGACAGCGGCGGTGCCGAGGCCGGATTTGTGCTCGCGCAGGGCATCGAAATCCATCAGCACGTCGTCGCAGATATCCTTCGGCAGGCAGCGCACCGAAGAGCCGCCGGGGATGACGGCCTTGAGGTTGTCCCAGCCGCCGCGCACGCCGCCGCAATGGCGCTCCAGGAGCGTCTTCAGCGGGATCGACATCTCTTCTTCGACATTGCACGGCTTGTTCACATGGCCGGAGATGCAGAACAGCTTGGTGCCGGCATTGTTGTCTCTGCCGAAACTTTTGAACCACCCTGCCCCGCGGCGCAGGATCGTGGGCGCAACGGCGATCGATTCGACGTTGTTCACCGTAGTCGGGCAGCCATAGAGGCCGGCACCCGCCGGGAATGGCGGTTTCAGGCGCGGTTGGCCCTTCTTGCCCTCGAGGCTTTCCAGCAGCGCGGTTTCCTCACCGCAGATATAGGCGCCAGCGCCATGGGCCAGATACAGGTCGAACGGCCAGCCGTGAATGTTGTCCTTGCCGATCAGCTTGGCCTCATAGGCTTCGTCGATAGCGCGCTGCAATTGCTCGCGCTCGAAGATGTATTCCCCGCGGATATAGATATAACAGGCATGGGCCTTCATCGCGAAGGAGGCGATCAGGCAGCCCTCTATGAACAGATGCGGGTCATGGCGCATGATCTCCCGGTCCTTGCAGGTGCCGGGCTCGGATTCGTCTGCGTTGACGACGAGGTAATGCGGGCGGTCGCGCACTTCCTTGGGCATGAACGACCATTTCAGGCCGGTCGGGAAGCCGGCACCGCCGCGCCCGCGCAAGCCGGAGTCCTTGACCTGCTGGATGATCCATTCAGGCCCCATCTCGATCATCTCTCTCGTACCGTTCCAGGCACCACGCTTTTTAGCGGCTTCCAGGCGGTAATCCTGCAGGCCGTAGAGATTAGTGAAGATGCGGTCCTTGTCCTGAAGCATGGGGCGTCCCGTGTCTGAATGCGTATAGGTCAGGCTCTCATAGGCCAGATTTTGCCGTCAGATCAACGGTAAAGCGGCGTCCCGCGTCAGTTTGCGCGGCCTATTTGCCGCCATTCGGGGCGAAGGGCAGCATCATGGCCGTCTGGATGGCACTGGCGACCTTCTGGCCCCGGCCATTGAACAGGTCGGCGCTGGTATAGCACAGGGTACGGCCCATCCGGGTCACCCGCGCCTCGCAGCGATAGGCCCCGACATCGCAGGGGCGGAAGAACTGGGTGTGGATGTCGGTCGTCGATGGCATCATCTTGCCACCGCTCATGATGTGCGCGAGAGGCCCCATCGTGTCGTCCATCATTGCCGTCAGGATACCGCCCTGCACTTTTCCGGCCGGGTTCAGCATGCGGTCGGTGGCGACGAAATCGATGACCATACGCTGGCCCGGCACATCGATTTCCACCGGCTCGAAACCCAGCAGCTGCGCGGAAGTCGGCCTGGGGAAATTCCTGAACGTCGCCGCATAGGCTTCGATCTCTTCTGTCGATGGCGGGCGCGTGACCATAAGGCTCTCCTGTCCGGTCAGAATAGCGGCAGTCACGAGAAAGGCGAAGACGAAATGCAGTCGGCGTCTGGCTCAGGCCTTTCGACGATATAGTTTTCGGATATGGGGTGATTCCGGGAGAGTAACTTCTTCCCAATTCGGATCTGGATCGAAAAAGATTTCACACACCAGACGAACCTGCTTGGTTTCCATCTGCTCATCAGTATAGTGATTGACCTGATGCGGCATGACCTTTGCGTTCATCGAAGGTGATCCTGCAAATGTCCAGTCATAATCATCAAACAGAATATAGCCCGATGGCTTCACAAGAACCTTGAGGGCACAGGCTGCTGGTGCATCCTGCCAATAGGCATGAGCGCCGTCGAGATAAACGAAATCATATATTCCGTCGGATCCGTTTTTGAGCGCTTCAGCTGCCAACAAGGCCAGGTTCCAAGCATATCCATCATAAGTGCGACGGGTGTTTCCGAATTTGCGGAAATTCGAAAACCCCATTTTTTCCAGATCTCCGGCCAGATCATTTACGCTGGCATGAAAATCGAAAATATCAAGCTTCCCCTTGTGATCCATCCATTTCAGCAATGCCAGTGTCGTGGCACCAATACCTACTCCAACTTCTGCTATATGAAGATCGTTTTGGGGCTGAAGGAGATTTTCCATTGCATGGACGACATCTGCACTAGGTTCGCTGACCCTGATAAATTTTGGATCATCAAGCTTTTCTAACAATGGTTGTCTCCTCGCTGTCATATTGACCAGTAAGGTCAATCTTGAAACACATTGGCGCGATTAACAATAAAAATACTATTCGCGGCGACCCGTTCCACACTCCCCATTTTCTACACCCAGAATTCCATAACTCTCATACAACGCCTCATCGATGGCCTCCTCCTCCACAGCAAGAAACGAGAATTCCGGTCCCGGCTTGCCGGCGAGGCTCGCCAGCGCGGCTACCCTGCCCATACCCAGAAACCGGGTGTCCGGCTCGACTTCAAAGATCGGGTCGGCATAGGCCGCGTCGGCCGTGACGATCTCCCAGCCATCGGCCTCAAGCGCTGCGACCAGATCGGTAATAAACATCGCCGCGATATCGTTCTCGTGCAGCAGCAGCGTATGGGCGACGGGGCGGCCCAGATACTCCCGCGATGCCTCATCGTAGAAATTCGCCGCATCGACAATCATGTCCGTATAAAGACGGCCAAGATTGGCCTCGCAGACCGCCTCGCCCTCCTTGCGAGCCTTCTGATACAGGCTGTCGAGATACCAGTCATAAGTGTCGACCGTGACATAGCCGTTCTTCAGTCCGCGCTCGGCCAGCCCTTCTCGCACGGCATTACGCTTTTCAAGGTCCGGCGCCTCGTTCAGGAACGGGAAACGGAACCATGGGCGCCGGTTCTCGAACACGGCGAGCATCATCTCCGCGGTATCGATATCGGCGAGATATTCATTCGGCGTCACCTCCCGCAGCCAGGGATGGGTATGGCTGTGATTGGCGATGACGTGCCCGGCTGCGGCATAGTTCTGAATGCGGGCAAGCCTCACTGGCGAATTGATGCCCCGTGTCGTCACGAAGAATGCCGCCTGCTCGACACCGGCCTCAGCCAGCCCGGCGGTGAGCATGGCTGCACGTTCCTCGCCACTCATATGACGATCCCCCATGGGCGCATCGTCATAGGTCAGGGCAATGCGCTTGCCAGTTCCCTCCTGCGCCATGACAGGCATGGCATATGCCAGTGCTGCAATTGCCAGAACTACGCCAAACCCAAAGGCTCTTTTCATCATTTCCATCCCGTTCTCCATTTTCGTCGAGGCTATCCGAACTCGCCTCGCTTGGAAACATAATGGCGTCAGAACGTGCCGGACAGGTTTACCCCGACAATCGGATTGAAGGCCCATTCGCGCGCTTCTCGCACCACGAACGTCGAATCGGCCCGCGAGCCTGCGTAGAGATCGCGGGTAAAGTCTTCGGTGTAATTCAGGATGTTGAAGACATAGACTTGGGCCGTTGCGCCGAAGAAGTCCTTGTGTTCGGCATAGATTTCTATCGTGGGCTTTGACTGGCTGAACTGGCTGATCTGGGAGCGGCGATAGACCGGCGACAGCTTGAAATCCTCGATCGATGCGCCATAGGCATAATCAGTATCGGGAATGTCGTGACGGTATTCGATCCGGTAGAACCATTTGGTCTGCTCGTTCAGCCGTCTGATATCACCCGTGAACGGGTCTGCAATCTCCGAGTCACGAAGACGGAAGTCATAGGTAATCTCGCCGCCCTTGATGCCGTAATTGGTCAACATCTGTGTGCCATTCAGTTGCAGGCGCGTCGAAGTCGCAGAAGGCACGTTGCCCGGGCCGTCGCCATCGCCGATCGGAATCTGCTGGACAATGTCCTCGATTTCTTCGTGGACGATGCTCAGCGTAATCTTGCTCTCGTCATCGAAGGTCCGCTCGATAGCGGCTTCATATATCCATGATTGCTGGGGGACCAGGTCGGTATTCCCCTCCTGCCCATTTTCTGACTCAAGGTTTATCGAACTGGTGAACGCGAAGAAGTCCAGCTGACCGACCTCTCGTTCGACACGCCCGCGCAGCTCGGTTTTCTCGCTCAGTTTGTATGTCGCTGAAACGAACCCCTTGGGCCGTGTAAAGGAGCGCTTGTTGGCAAACTCGCCCGATTGTTCGAGCTCGGAATATTCGATAGCCAATGAGCTTTGCAGGGCCAGCTTTTCGCCGAGCGGGAAATTATAGGTCGCCGAGACCTCGCCGCGGCGCTCCTCTACCTTGCTGTCGGCGCCATCGAAGTCGATTTCGGTCTGGCTGCCATCCTCGGCGAGCGTGTATAGCGCTGCTTCATTATCGACGAAGTTATAGGCGACCTCGCCGGCCAGTTCGAACGACCGGCCCTCGCCATAATCCCAGCTCTGCTCACCGCGCAGGATCGATTCCCCCTCATAGGTTTCCTGTTCATAGCGGTCGCCGCCGAGGTAATTATCGCCTTCATGGCTGACGACGGTCTGCCAGTAATCACTGTTCTCACGATAGTTGAAGCCGATCAGCTTCAGCCTGCCGCCGAGGAAATCGAACGCGTAATCCGCACCGAATTCGGAATTCCATTCATCTTCCGCTTCATTGAACCGGCGCAATTCCAACGGGTCCATGGGCATCAACGGATAGTATTCGGAGAAGATCGAGTTCTCGAAATCGAACACGCCAAGCTTCATGTTGAAGTTGGCCTCATTTCCAGCTTCACTCTTGTGACCGAGCGTGACCGTCAGCTCCGGTTGTTCGCCCTTTGGCTCGATCTCTTCGTAGCGCCGCTCCAGCCTTTCCCCGGCAGCATTGGTGACGAACTCGTCGCCCCACGCCCCATTGCGACGGGAATTGTTTTCAAGGCCAACCGTATACGTTACATTATTGCGTTTGCCACTGACCGATACCGACCCGCTCAACAGGCGCGACGTAAGACCCTTGCGGAATTGCGGATTGTATTCCCAGTTGCCGGTCGTCTTTTCCTGATTGAGCACAACATTGGCGACTTGCCCGGAAAGGCCGGAAATGCCCAGCGTTGCGCCGTCGACGATCTCGATACGGACAACAGCTTCGGCAGACGTCTGGCTCAGGATCGATACTGGATTGGTCGATTTGCCGGAGACACGGGCGCCATTGATCAGCACATTAAAACCGCCCTGGCCGAAGCCCCGGCGGTCATCACCCTCGCGGATCTGGAAACCCGGCACATTACGCAGCATGTCAGTTGCTGTCTGCGGGCCGAAGCGCTCGAAATAGCCGGGCAGAAAAACCTGCCTGCCGTCTTCAGTGTAGGCGAGTGGAGAGCCCTCCCTTGCTGATTCTTCTTGCGCGAATGCGCAGCCCACAGTCAGGGCGGCAAGCATGGCGAAAACTGATGCGGAGACTTTGACCTTGGACATCTACTAATTCCCTCGTTTATTTTGAGGGATAGCATCACCATTGGCCTGAATTTGCGACTAAATCTTTAGTAATAAGATCAGCACTCTCGAAGAAAGAGATAAATCGCCTCGATTCACCGTGTACGTGACAGGTTCTACTCTGTCTTGGCCGGCTCTGAATTCGGCAGCTTGTCGATGGGCCTGGCCATCGATCCATCATAGAGACTTTCATCCGTCAGCGTCGTGTTCTCGCCTTCCGGATCGGAGGTATGACGGTTCGGGTTCTGTGTGCCCGGCTCGACATGCTCACCGGCCTGCAGCTTGTCGAGGATGGCACCGAAATTCTCCGGCGTCAGGTCCTCGTAATAATAGTCGTTGATCTGCGCCATCGGGGCATTGCAGCAGGCACCGAGGCACTCGACCTCGAGCCAGGACAGCTTGCCGTTGATCGCCATTTCCGGACCGATCTTCTCGCGGCAAACCTCTTTCAGCTCTTCGGCACCGCGCAGCATGCAGGGCGTCGTGCCGCAGAGCTGGACGAAGAACTCGCCGACCGGCGCCAGGTTGAACATGGTGTAGAAGGTCGCGACCTCGTAAACTCGGATATAGGGCATATCCAGCTGTTTCGCGATCGTCTCCATCGCCGGGATCGAGATCCACCCTTCCTGCTTCTGGGCACGCCACAGCATGGGGATTACGGCGGAGGCCTGACGCCCGTCGGGGAACTTGGCGACCTGCGTTTCGCACCATTTCGCGTTCTCCTCACTCCACTGGAAGGAAGCCGGCTGGTTGGTCGCAGGTTTACGAGATGCCATGGATCGTCTCTTTCGCTTATGGTCGCGGGCAAGCAAGCCCAGATTGTTCAGCGACAGGCTCTAGCATATTTTGAGAAGATGGAAACCCTGCGGAAGAAGCCTTTGGGCCGCACCCTATTATGCTATTTCAGTCGAGGCAGGCTCTGTGCGCCCTGCCCGCATCGCTTCCATCTTTGCCAGGCGTTTTTCGGCCTGCGCAATCTGGCGGCGCAGGAGAGCCGAGCGATAAGCGCGGATCGGCGCACCCAGCAGCGGCAGCCGCGCGGTCACATCGGTCCGCAGCATCAGGATCAGGACGACCAGCGCCGGCAGATACCATTTGAGGTAATCAGCGGAGTACATCTCGATGCGCCCTTCGGTCACGGCTTGGCCCAGCGGCACCATGACAAGGCCGATGAAGCCGCCGAAAAGGAAACCGAAGATAAGCG
This sequence comes from Aquisalinus luteolus, assembly GCF_009712425.2. Classification (GTDB taxonomy): domain Bacteria; phylum Pseudomonadota; class Alphaproteobacteria; order Caulobacterales; family Parvularculaceae; genus Aquisalinus; species Aquisalinus luteolus. The sequence continues at coordinate 1,083,840 of NZ_VCJR02000001.1, read as the reverse complement.
CGCCAAGATGGGTCAGCCACGGCTTGCCGCCGCGGTGTTCAGGCCGGAACCATACGAAGGACAGGGCAAAGACTATAAGCGCCCACAGCACAGCGGTGACGCCCTGCGCCAGCAGCATCATCTCTGGCGTCAGCTGTTCCACAGGCCTAGCGGTCGATTTCGCCGAAGACGATATCCAGTGTACCGATGATCGCCGAAACGTCGGCCAGCATGTGGCCACGGTTCATCCAGTCCATGGCCTGAAGGTGGGCATAGCCCGGCGCGCGGATCTTGCAGCGATACGGCTTGTTGGTGCCGTCGGAGACGAGATAGACGCCAAACTCGCCCTTTGGCGCCTCGACACAGGCATAGACCTCGCCGGCGGGCACGTGCGGGCCTTCCGTATACAGCTTGAAGTGGTGGATCAGCGCTTCCATCGAGCCTTTCATCTCGCCACGGCGCGGCGGCGCGATCTTGCCGTCCTCGCTCATGACCGGGCCCGGCTCCAAGAGCTTGATGCACTGCTTGATGATCTTGACCGATTGCAGCATCTCCTCGACGCGGCACAGATAGCGGTCATAGCAATCGCCATTCTTGCCGAGCGGGATGTCGAATTCCAGCTCGTCATAAATCTCGTAGGGTTGCGACTTGCGCAGGTCCCATGGCACGCCCGAGCCGCGCAGCATGACGCCGGAGAAGCCCCAGTCGAACGCTTCTTCCTTGGTTACGACGCCGATATCGACATTGCGCTGCTTGAAGATGCGGTTGTCGGTGATCAGCTGTTCGATCTCGTCGAGCACTTTCGGGAAATGGTCGCACCAAGCGTCGATATCGTCGACCAGCTTTTGCGGCAGGTCCTGATGCACACCGCCGACGCGGAAATAGGCCGCGTGCATACGGCTGCCTGAGGCGCGCTCATAGAACACCATCAGCTTCTCGCGCTCCTCGAAACCCCACAGCGGCGGCGTCAGCGCGCCGACATCCATCGCCTGCGTGGTCACGTTCAGAAGGTGCGACAGAAGACGGCCGATTTCGGAATAGATAACGCGGATGATCTTGCCCCGGCGCGGCACCTCGATACCGAGAAGCCGCTCCGCCGCGAGGCAGAAGGCATGCTCCTGGTTCATCGGCGCGACATAATCCAGCCGGTCGAAATACGGGATCGCCTGCAGGTAGGTCTTGTACTCGATCAGCTTTTCCGTGCCACGATGCAGCAGGCCGATATGCGGATCGACCCGTTCCACGACCTCGCCATCCAGCTCCAGCACAAGGCGCAGAACACCGTGTGCGGCCGGGTGCTGCGGGCCGAAGTTGATGGTGAAGTTGCGCTCGCCGGCCTTGTCGGAGGCGGAGTCTTCAACGGTTACGACTTTGGTGCCATCTGCCATGACTATTCAGCCTTTTCATCGCCGGGAATGACGTACTCGGCGCCTTCCCACGGGGAGAGATAATCGAAATTGCGGTATTCCTGGGTCAGTTGCACCGGCTCGTAGACGACGCGCGACTGCTCGTCGTCATAGCGCACTTCGTAATGGCCGGTCAGCGGGAAGTCCTTGCGCAGCGGATAGCCCTCGAAGCCATAATCCGTCAGCAGGCGGCGCATGTCCGGGTGACCCTCAAACTGGATGCCATACATGTCGAACGCCTCGCGCTCGAACCAGTTGGCACACGGAAATACGTCGATGGAAGTCGGGATTGTCTGGTCCTCGCCAACGGCGACCTTGACGCGGATGCGCTGGTTCGCATGCAGGCTGAGCAGGTGATAGACGACATCGAACCGCTTGGTGCGTTCCGGATAATCGACGCCGCACAGGTCGATAAGCTGCAGGAACTGGCACAGCTGGTCATCGCGCAGGAATTTCAGCACCTGCAGAATCGTCGACGTACTGGTCGTCACCGTCAGCTCGCCAAAGGAGATTTCGGCGCCCATCAGCGCGTCGCCCAGCTGGGCTTCCAGATGCTCTTTCAGTTCTATCAGCTCTTCTTTGGTCATGAATGCCTAGCCTGCCGTGAAGGTAACGGTTACGGGAACGTCCCGCGTGATGACGAAATAGCCGCTTTGCACCGCCGGGTCAAAACGCCATGACGAGACGGTTGTCATGGCCGCCGGCGCGAGGCACGGATCGGTCGAATCGAGAATGCGGATATTGACCGGGTCGCCTGTGACGGAAACGTCGAACACCACCGACACCTTGTATTCTGGCGCGCCGCGGGCACACCCGGCGGGGAAACTCGGCGCGCGGGTCGAGACCGGCTTTATCGGGCGGTCCGGCAGGTCCGTCGGGATTTTTACGCCGGTATCGATTTCCAGCTCGTGGATCATCTGCTGGATCGTGTCGGAGGAGCCGTAAAGGCTGTCATGGTCGCGCAGGACTGAAAGCGCTTGTTCCGGGCGTCCCTGAAACACATACAGCTCTGCCAGCGCCTGCACGACTTCATCGCGTTGCCAGCCGGGCACACCGGGCAAGGCCAGGGCTGCTTGCAGGTCTGCCTCGGCGGCAGCAAGGTCACCACCCTCGCCCGCAGCATGAGTTTTCGCCCGCGCCAGCAGCAAGGCGGCACGGTCGGTATCATTCAGCCCGCGATCATCCAGCCTGTCATTGATGCGTTCCACTGCACCGGCGCGATTGCCCTCCTCAGACAGCTCCATCGCCTCGGCGATCTCGCGCTCCGTCTTGCGAGAGATGTCCTGCGCCATAGCGGGCGCAAAGGCGAACAAAGCACCGGTCAAGACTGACAGCGCGGTAAATTTCTTGAAGACCTTGAAAACCATTACTCTACTCCGTGACGTTCAGTCAGCAGATCGTCGGTCACGATCATGGTAATTTCCGGGCGGCGCTCCAGAACGACATCCTTCATCACATTGCTTGCATCGACATACGCTTCGGAAAGCCGGGCCTTGTCCCTCGTCTCCTCGTCAGGCCAGCGGGCATAGGCCGCCCACCAGCCGTCTTTCGTATGGTGAAGCCGTGAACCGAGGCCACCGCATTCCTCAATGAACCCCTTGGTCAGCTCGCGCCATGCCAGGCGGAAATCGGCGATCCGGTCTGGATCCACCTTCCATTGATAGAGGACGGCAAGGCTCATGGCTGGTTACCTGACGATCGAACCCTCGCGGCGGATCTTCTTCTGCAGCTGCAGAAGGCCATAGATCAGCGCTTCGGCGGTCGGCGGGCAGCCCGGCACATAGACATCGACCGGCACGATGCGGTCGCAGCCACGCACGACGGAATAGCTGTAGTGATAATAGCCACCGCCATTGGCGCAGGAACCCATGGAGACCACGTATCGCGGCTCCGGCATCTGGTCGTAAACCTTGCGCAGGGCCGGTGCCATCTTGTTGGTCAGCGTGCCGGCGACAATCATCAGGTCGGACTGGCGCGGTGAGGCACGCGGCGCCATGCCGAACCGCTCCATGTCATAGCGCGGCATAGAGGCCTGCATCATTTCAACGGCACAACACGCAAGGCCGAAAGTCATCCACATCAGCGAGCCGGTGCGCGCCCAGTTGATCACCGCGTCAGAAGACGTCGTGAAGAAGCCACGGTCGGCAAGCTCGTCTGACAGTTGCGTGAAAAACGGGTCCTTGTCGGTGGGTTGATAACCCTCGCCGCTGACCCGCGCAGCCTGGCCATAGGCCGGCTGGATGATGCTGCTCTGATTAGCGTTCTTGTTGTCTACCGCCATTCGAGCGCTCCTTTTTTCCACTCATACGCAAAGCCGATGAAGAACACGGCGAGGAACACGAACATCGACCAGAAGGCAAATATCTGGAAGTCGCGGTCCATACCCAGTTCCGGGTTGAACAGCGCCACCGCCCACGGGAACAGGAAGGCCACGTCCAGATCGACGATGATGAACAGGATCGCGACAATATAGAACTGAACGTCGAATTTCATGCGGGCATCGTCAAACGCCTCGAAACCGCATTCATAGGTCGAAACCTTTTCCTGATCGGGGTTCGACGGCGCCAGAAGGGTCGGCAGCACCAGAAAGGCGATGCCGATAATGGCGGCGAGGCCCATGAAGATGAGAATAGGCAGATATTCCAGGAGAAAGTCGGATCCGGCCACGGGTCATTCCTGTCGTTCGAGTCACTAGATTTCATGAGCATTTACGCGTTGCCGGTGGACCGGTCAAATGTTTGCGGCCCTGTTGCGGCAAAAAGGAGCGGGCTTATCGAGCCCTCACCGCCGCTTTACCGGTCGTCGCAATTTTGCGATAACTCAGGCCGAGGGGGATATATCATGACTGATACTGCAAAACGCACTTTCCGCCTGATCTTGGTGAAGCCGTCCCATTATGACGATCTTGGCTATGTCATCTCGTGGGTGAGATCGCCGATCCCGGCGAATTCCCTTGCCTGCGTCTATGGTATCGCCTCCGCCGCCGCAGCGGCTGGCCGCTTTGGCACGACTGAAGTCAGCATCGAGGCCTGTGACGAGACCAATACCCGCATCAAACCCTCGAAAATCGCCGAGGATATCAAGCGTCACGACGATGGCATGGTGATGCTCGTCGGCGTCCAGTCGAACCAGTTCCCCCGCGCCCTCGACATTGCCCGCCCCCTGCGCGAAGCCGGAATCAAGGTCGGGATTGGCGGCTTCCATGTTTCCGGCACGCTCGCCATGCTCGACCAGATCGCCCCGGGTGTGCAGGAAGCGCTGGATATGGGCTGCTTCCTCTTTGCAGGCGAGGCCGAGGAAGGCCGCCTGGAAGGCGTAATCGAGGATGCGCTCAACGGCACCTTGCAGGACACCTATAACTTCATGAACGCCCTGCCGGACATGACCGGCTCTGCCTCCCCCATCCTGCCGGAACCGGTCGTCAAGCGCACCTTCGGTGCCAATACCAGCTTCGATGCCGGACGCGGCTGCCCGTTCCAGTGCTCTTTCTGCACCATCATCAATGTGCAGGGCCGCAAGTCACGCTATCGCTCCCCGGACGACGTGGAAGCCATCATCCGCAAGAACGTCGAACAGGGTATCTGCCGGTTCTTCATCACCGACGACAATTTTGCCCGCAACACCAACTGGGAAGACATCTTCGACCGGCTGATCCACCTGCGCGAAGTCGAGATGGTGCCCTTCCGCTGTATCATCCAAGTCGATACCAGCTGCCACAAGATCCCGCGCTTCATCGAGAAGGCCGCCCGCGCCGGCGTGCGCCGTGTCTTCATCGGGCTGGAGAACATCAACCCGGAAAACCTAGTCGGCGCAAAGAAACGCCAGAACAAGATCACCGATTATCGCACCATGCTGCTGGAATGGAAAAAACACGGCGTGACGAATTACTGCGGTTACATCACCGGCTTCCCGACCGATACACGAGAGCGCATCCTGTCCGAGGTGAAACTGATCATGGAAGAGCTGCCGGTCGATATCCTGGAGTTTTTCTACCTCACCCCCCTGCCCGGGTCTGAAGACCACAAGAAACTGCAGGCGGCGGGAACGTGGATGGACCCTGACCTCAACAAATACGATCTTGATCACCGCGTCACCCATCACCCGAAGATGTCGGATGAGGAATGGGAGCAGACCTATCGTGACGTCTGGAAGATGTATTACTCGCGTGAGCACCGCCTGCGTGTCATCAAACGCAACGCCGCACACGGCATCTCGCCGGGCAAGACCGGCTTCCTAGTCAACTATTTCTGGTGCGCCTGGAATATCGAGCGGGTGCATCCGCTGGAGACCGGCCTGATCCGTCGCCGCTTCTGGACGGACAGGCGCCCCGGCCTGCCACGCGAAAACCCGCTCGTCTTCTTTACCCGCGAATATATCGGCGGACCGCTGAAGCTCGCCCGCTGGGTCGCTTCGTACCTGTCGATCATTCCCGCCTATATGCAGATCAAGGCAGAGATGAAAAAGAACGACAAGCGCCTTCCCTACACGGACAAGTCGCTCGAACCGGTTGTTGAAGATACGGAATTCGAGCGGGAGATGTATCAGTCAGAGGCTGCCAAGGCGGCCGTCGCGACGGAGACGCGCGTAGCCGCCATCGTGAAGAAAAAGGCAGAGACGAAAACCCCGGCCTGAAACCAGCCTGAACGTCAGTCAGCTGATTTATGCGCGAGAGCCGCTGCGTTCTTCTCCCAGTTGACGCCATCGAAGTGGTTAACGATCACCTCTTCGAAATCCTGCGGGTCGTCGAGACAAGCCCATGTCACCGCGAACCCGTCGGGATTCGAGCGCGGCGTGTAGAAGCTCTTTACCCCACAGACAGAACAGAATGTGTGCTGCGCCTTGTGGGTGTTGAAGGTATAGGTCGTCAGCCTGTCTGCGCCCTGCAGCCACCGGAACCGGCTTGCCGGGACGATAACGTGAGTATTGCGTACCATCGCGCAGATCGAACAGTTGCAGTCCTCGATCTCGATCCGCTCTGGCAATGCCACCTCGAACCGCACGGCGCCGCAATGGCACCCGCCCTGCCGCCAACGCATCGAGTTGTCATCAGTCATGCTGTTCTCCGCTTTTGTCATGACAGGGTTTGAGCATTCCGTCGAATGCTGGCCAATAGCATTATAACATTATCTTCGTGACTGCACCTTATAGCACCGGCGTTGGACGTGCTCCTATCCATCACTGGACATCTGCCAGCGACCCCTTACCTGTGAGGCCTGTCCAGTAACACAGGAAGGCTACAGCCTTGATCCCCCTCTCCGTCCTCGATCTTGCCCCCATCACCGAGGGCGGCACGATTGCTCAATCCTTCGAAAACACCGTCGCGCTGGCACAAGCCGCCGAGCGGCTGGGCTATCACCGCTACTGGCTTGCCGAGCACCACAATATCAGCGGCATCGCCAGCGCCGCGACTTCCATCCTTATCGGCCATGTCGCGGGAAAGACATCGACCATCCGTGTCGGTGCCGGTGGCATCATGCTGCCAAACCACGCACCACTCGTGATTGCCGAACAGTTCGGTACGCTGGAGACGCTCTATCCGGGCCGGATCGACCTCGGCCTTGGCCGCGCGCCAGGCGGGGATCAGGCCACTGCCCGCGCCCTGCGCCGGACGATGCAGGGCGGTGAGGACCGCTTCCCGCAGGATGTGAGTGAATTGCTGGACTATTTCTCCGCGCCGGACGCCTCGCGCCAGGTCAGCGCCATTCCCGGCGAAGGGCTGGATGTGCCTGTCTGGATCCTCGGTTCCAGCCTGTACGGTGCGCAGATGGCTGCCCATTTCGGCCTGCCCTATGCATTCGCCTCGCATTTTGCCCCTCAGGCCTTGCTACAGGCTGTAAGGGTCTATCGCGACAGCTTCCAGCCCTCGCATTATCTGAAAGCGCCGAAGGTCATGATGGCCGCCAATGCGATTGCCGCCGACACTGAAGAGGAAGCCGACTTCCTCTTCACTTCGCTGCAACAGGCCTTTGCCAATCTGCGCCTCGGCAGGGCCGGCCCCCTGCCCGCCCCGCGCCGCGGGCTGGACTTGCCGCCGCATATCCGTGCCAGCCTCGAACAGGCGCTCGCCTACAGCGCTGTCGGCGGGCCTCAGCGCGTCGGAGAGCAGTTGCGCGATTTCATCGACCACATAGCACCCGACGAAATGATCATAGCCTCGTCGATCCACGACCCGGCGGCACGCCAGCACTCGCTGGAAATCGTCATGGATGTGATGAAAGACTGACGCCAAACGGCCAAACATCTTTGCAAACAGCCCGGTTGGTGACAGGGTGCGGTTCCATCAGATGCGGAGACACCGAATGCCACAGTTCAACATGATCGTTCTTTCAGAAGAGCAAGCACAGGGCGCCGACATCATCGAGCACACAGCCGGTAGCCCGGCCAGGGAAGGTGGCGGCGACGAGACCTATCGCTGCGGCGGCTGCAAGACCAAGCTGCTAGTCAATGTCGCCCATCACGACGCCCATGGCGTCGTCGTAAAATGCGGCAAGTGCGGCAAGCTGAACACCGAGCCACATCATGGCCACGGCCATCACCATCATCACTAAGGCGATTATTATTGCGTAGGCGCAGCGCAGTGGGGCATGTTGACCATCGACCAGCGCGCGCAGACGGCATCGTCCGGCCTCGTCAGATCCATCTCGCGATAATCCTGAACCTGCCCCCTCATCACCCTCTGCTGCTGCTCGTAGCGTCGCGCCTTGTACGCCGCGACGGTATTGAACTCGCCCGGCTTGAGCTGAGCGGCTGAACTTCTCGATGCCATGTCCATGTCCCAGTCGTACTGGCGATCGATCGCCGCCATCAGCTCGAGATTGCTGCCGAAGGTCGGTTGCGAGTAATAACGCGGATCGGCATTTTCGCGACGAGCCTGAATGCCGTCATAGACCGCCTGGCGCCGGCGGTTTTTCTCTTCGACGGCCAGCGAATCCTCAAGTCTTTGAAATTGCTCGATAAGTCCGGAAGGCTCGGGATAGAAATCAACCTCGTCCGTAACGCCCCATGCCGCATAGACCGTTGCAAGGCAGGTCTTCCAGACACTGAACTGTTCGAAAAGCGAAGACTGGGAATAGGCAGAGGCAAGGCAGCTTTCAGCTGACTTGGCCAGTTGACCGGCGCCGATACGGTTTTCCAGCTGGGCTATATAGCTTAACGTTGTCGGCGAGATGACATCCATCGTACTGCCGAAGGCAAGGATCGTATCCGCGACGCGCTCATCCTTCTTCGTGGTGGTTCCCCACCCATCAGAATTCTTTACACGGATTTTCAGCCCAAATTTGTAAATCAGCGCAGCGCTGTCGAAATCAGACAGCCCGCCCGACTCAAGGGACCAAAGCACGAAACTGTTGGCGACGGAGGGCGAGATATCATGCTCCCTTGTCGTCCTGCCCATTACCGCATTGATGATCGCCGGTGCATAACGTCCGTGCGCCTCGTGATTTAACAGCAACGACACCGCCTCGACAGTCTTGCCTTGCATCATCCGCTCTTCGGCCTTGCGGAAACTGTCTGGGATCAGTCCTGATCTGACGCGCTGCGTAACGACATAGGGCAGCGCGACGCTGGTGATGTTCTGCCCTGTAAGCTGGCGCGCGGTCTGTCGGATATCGGCGCCGAATGGCGATGCGTCGTCGATATCCTTGAAGTCGAAACCGTCATAGCCACGCCCCATGACGGCTGCATCGGCCAGCAGCCTGTGGCCACTGGGATCACCGATCTCCACCGCAAAGGCGGCGACCTTGATGCGTTCATCCCAGCTCAGGACGTCCCTGAACTCATTTGCACTCGTATCGCCATTGCCGGTCCTCAGCATCTTGTCGACACTGAAACGACCTTTCTTCTCTGCATATACCTGTGCATGGTAAAGCGGCCAGGCACAGCCATGGCAACCGCGCGACAGCCCCTTGCTCCAGTAATGCCATCGCATCTCCTGGGTCTCGGCAAGTTGCGCGAGCCACACGTAATAGTTCGGGCGCTTCTCCGCTGCCCGTTCAGCCCAAAGGATCGCTTCTGCCCGATCCACAGGAATGCCGCCATAGCCGTTGGAATAAATCGACGAGATTTCGCTCTCGGCAAACCCTTCCGGCAGACCATCGATATTTGCCGTCAGATAATCGATCGCCGTCTGTCCCTGACCGGCATCACGCAGCCGCCTGCCCTCATCGAAGATCGTTCGCGCGGATGCAGGCAATTCGCTCAGGAAGGAATCCGGCACGAAGGTGCTGAGAGGCTCGTAGCGCATCTCGGGAATCCATATCTCCCCCCTCGGAACATCCGGGAAAGGGAAGACGTCATAGGGCACGGTACCTTCCATCTCCGTGAAGGGTCCCGGCAGCGTCTGAAGTTCATCTTCAAACAGCTGGTCCTGGGCTGAGACCGATGCCGTCAGGCTTGCAAACAGACCGACCAGACCGGTCACAAAACGCTTTACGATACGCACACTCGTCTCCCGCCGGCGTCGGACCATTCGACGCGATGGGATACTATGATCGATGCGCGCAAGAAAAGGCATCCCCCGTTTGCGGGAGACAGCCGATAATCGCTACAGGCGCTCTTCCAGATAGTCGGCGAGCGCCATGCCGCTTTCAAAGCCCCCTTCGACCTTGCCTTCCAGACACCAGTCACCGCAGGCGGCAAGGCGCTGTTTTTCGTCGGCGAGGAACGGCTCACCCACGGGGGTCTGCACTGCGGCATAACGCCAGCGATGGATGGCAGTGTGTACCGGCTGGGGCAAGGTCACGCCCATCAGCTTTTCAGCCTCTTCTCGCAAATGCGCGGTGATCTTGTCCTTGTCCTCTTCAAGAAATTCATCGGCCCATTCATTCGTGGACTGAATGACGATACTGGTCCCGGCCTCCCTCCCCGGCTTGGCCGAGTTCACGGCGATCCAGCCTATGGATGAATAACGTGTCCTTGCACCGTCCCAGTCGATTGGCAGGTCCGTGTCGAAGCCGAGCATGAGGGTGAAATTCCCGCTCATCTCTACCCTGGCAATGTCGTTCTGATGCACGAAACCATCAGGCAGGATGGCCGATGCCTGCGGCGAAGGAATCGCCGTCACCACCCAGTCGAAACGTCCGAGGTCACGGCCGTCGTCGCTGACCAGCTGCCAGCCATCGCCATTAGGCACCACCGCCTCGACCCGGGTCTGCAGATGCACGGTTTTGTCTTCCGCCAGCGCCTTGGCGAGAGCATTCATCTTCGGCACGCCGACATAGCGGACATGGTCCGTGTCCATCGGTTCAGGCGCCTGCCCCTCCTCGAGCATCGCCATGCGCAAAGGCCATTCGGCGACGACGCCGCCTTTCAGATAAAGCTGGAGAAAGTCCCGGAAGCGATGTCGCCTGACGGTGAAATACTGGGCGCCATGATCGAACTGGAACGGGTCGGCATAGCGCGTCGCCATGCGCCCGCCAACGCCGCGGGATTTCTCGAAAGTCTCGACATCGGCAAGCTGGTGCAGACGCTCGGCCACCACGAGACCTGACAATCCGGCACCGATGATTGCGATTTTCGTCATGATGAATATCCCGCTCAGCCATTGCTTCACGGTATCATATAAACGGGATCGCCCGGTCGGCGACCTGCGCCCGATATATCCGATTATTGAGGGAAAAGGAAAATGTGAAATGGCGCGAGTGACGGGCGTCAAAATAAGGCAATATTACCTTATATATCAATTGGTTATGGGTCTTTATTCATGAAAATGTATCCCATTTTGTATCCATTTTGTATCCCAGTAAAAAGTCATTTTCTGGCTCATGTGTGGCGTGGGCGAAGGGCGATTGTTGGAGCAGCCATGTTGCCAATAGTTGGTTTGTCGGCGGATCTTGACATGTAATGCATACTGCACTACTTTATACGGAAAAGGAGTCCCGCCATGCTTGACCTGCCGATGAATGATCCCGATGAGGGCAAACAGACCCGTACCACCCAGATCCGCCACGGGGACAGTCTGGGCGACCTGATCGCGCGCGCCGCCGCCTCGCTTGGCGTCGACAAGTCGGTGTTTCTTCGCACCGCCATTGCCCGGGAAGCGTCCCGTGTGCTCGAGGCTGGATCGCGTCATGTCCTGACGCCCGAGGATGCCGCGCGCTTTGCCGCCGCGCTCGATACGCCACCGGCTCCGACGCCGCGGGCGCGCGCCGCGGCAAAGGCCTATCGCCGGCGCGTCGTGCATGCCGACTGACACCGGCGATCTGCGCATCGAAGTCTTTGATCCGGCGCGGCATGACCGCGCCGGATTCTCGTGTGGCGTGGAGCGCCTCGACAATTATCTGAAACTTTCCGCAAAAAAGCAGCAGAAGGACGACATGACCCGGGTCTATGTCGCTCTTGAGGATGGCCAGGCCACGATCCTCGGTTATCACGCTATCAATCTGGGTATGATGAATATCGATGCGCTTGCCAGACGCCCGCGCGGCGCGCCCGACCACGGGGAATTGCCGATCCTGTTTCTCGGCCAGGTCGCTGTCAGTGAAACCGCGCAGGGCCAGGGAATCGGTTCGATCCTGATGCATCATGTATTCGAGAAGGCCTACAGGATCGCCGGGCAAGCCGGCTGTTTCGCAATCGTGCTGGATGTCATGGCCGATGGCGGCGAGACGATCTTCCAGCGCCGGAAGAGCTGGTATGAGGCATTCGGTTTCCAGTCCTTTGCCAGCAATCCCGCGCGCATGTTCATGACCATGAAACAGGTGCGCGCGATCCGCGGCGAGTAGGCGGACGCCAATCAGGATGAAGACACTTGGCTGCTATGACGCCAGCGTCTCGGCAAGGAGATCAGACATGTGAGAAATCGGAAAGGACCCCCGGCTTCGTCAATGATCACTGCGATTCTTATGGCTTCTCACTATGCCCGACCTCCCGCAGCCTAGGCTGCTTGTCCGCAAGATCTCCGGCTTCTGTCGCCTCCGCGTGGCTCCCGCATTGGCACCGGAGGACGCCATGCGGGTCAGGAACTATCTCATGACCTGATCTCCAGGTCACAAATGCCGCCCCGCAAGGCACGCGGCTATGATCGGAACGACATCGCCCGTCGATGCGGCCTCAACAGGGATGTTCTTGGGGGTGCGAGAGGGCGCACCCAACAAAAGAGTAAGCTGATAATTCCTTTTATTTCAGAGGGTTAGAGATTTCCCTGCGAGCAACGATCATTCAAAGTTCCGGCAGGCGCCGGCTGATGCGTGCCAGAATATCGTCAAAGAGTGCAGGCTCCCTGTAGTAAAGCGCTCGTGACTTCGCATAAGCGTCCGCGTACGCCTTTCGCGTTTCTGCGTCGCTCAACAGAAAGGCTTCGTTCCTGGTGAGGTCCGGTTCATCTGCCTTGCGGAACCTTTTGGCCTTGTGGTCCTTGTACGCGTCTGTTCCGATGAACTCTTTCACTGAGGCGTCAGCGAGCAGGCAGTACACGTCATAATAGTGGCGCATGAAATTGACAGGCATGTCGCCGTCCGCCTGCTGCTTTCGGAATTTCGTTGAGATGGTCTGGAGCTTTTCGACAAAAGTATAGCCCGGCTCATAGCAAGGCACATCGACCGCGCGGGTGTCGGTCAGGTCTGCAATCCCACTCTCGACTGCAAGTTCGTAAGCCCAGGACGAAATCGTACATGGCCGGTTCGGCGCCACCTGGTCGAACCCGACTTCGAGCAGGATGCCTGCCTTCAGCCCTTCTGGCAGTGGATTCACCGACTCATACTTCAATCGAATGCCTGCGCCGCGATAGTGGCGTGTGTCGTCGAACTCTTCGTCGCGGACCACTTCGATAATGCCAGGAATTTTGATGGCTTCGGCCAGACCGTTGAAGAATTCGAGACGCGCCTTTACCTGCGCAGGCTTGTTGTGGTTTGGGCCATACTGGAGGTCGGTCTCTGGGTGGATCAGGATGTCGATGTCTTCCGAAAAACGGTCGATGAGGCCGTATCCCTTTGACAGCGAAGTTCCGCCTTTCAGCTCAAACTTATAGTCAAGCTGCTGCAGTCCCCAGAGGCAGTGCATCAACCAGTAGTCTTTTTCGATGAGGCCCGGATCGATAGTGTTGTTTCGCGCAGCAACAGCGATGAGGTCGGCAAAATCAGGCAGTGCGTGCAGGAGGGTCACGCGGCGGTTGCCTGATCAGGGTTCAATACAGGCTTGAGGAGCCTTGCAGCCCGCGCCGATCCGAAATCCTTCACCGCACGTGACAGTCGCGCGCGGTCCATACGTCGCGCACGCCTAAGTGCCTTGGGAAGCACTGCTGCCTTTTCCTCGGGAAGCCGATCGAGGTTGTGCAACAGATCCACCAGGAGGAATTCTTCGCTGAGGTTTGAAGGAACAGAGGTCCGCATGCGGAAGTCATAGCGTCGGCCATCCAGCTCGAAATGGCCGTGCCGTTTGCGATTATAAACTACCGGCTCATTGTAGAGCTGCGTCGTTCCCAATTCGAGGCTGTTATAGGCGTTTGGCGAAACCATAAGAAACCGGTCATCCCCCAGGAATGACTCAACCAGCTTCTCCGGCTTGGCGGGTGCCTGCCCGAACCGAGTTTTCTTCGGAGCCATATAGAGCCCTGCCCCAACCTTTTCGAGGCGTCCTTCGTCAAGCAGCTGTCCAACATGTCGATCGACAGCGTTTGACCAGGTCGCAAGCTCCTTGCGCCGGTACACCTGTCCGGGGCGCAATTTCCTTTTTAGTTTTGCAAGCGCGGTCATGTTCTGTCTCCATCACCCACAATATAGGGGTCATGCTCCATATTATGCAACATTTCTTATTAAAAAGTCATGCACAACAAAGACAATAAATACTCTCGACACAGGTGCAAGATATTGATTTTACGATGTTTTATAGAATGAGGAAGCAGGTCTCTTAATCACCGGAATGGCACAATCTGTACTAAACAAAAGGGTCTGGGGTCCAATTTATTTATGAATTGAAGCTCGTACGCAGCGAAACCAGGTTGCCCTTTCGCCAAGAGCCGACAATGGATTCCGAACCGCGAGTGACGCGCCCGGTAATCGTGCTTGAAATTAAATTAATTCAACGCACTATGGCGCTCGAAACTTCGCTTGTTGTGCAGATTGTTTGCAATTTGTAGTGCAAACTGTGGTGCAGCCCTTTCGTGTTGTCAAAGTTCGACGCTGCCTATCAGCGACATTCGCATCGCTAACATGATTTGCTGGCCGTTCAAATTCGCGCTGGAGCGTAGCCATGCAACTTTTCGCTCGGGACTGACCCGCGGGTCTGGGTTGATCCTGCTCCGTTACGACAAACCTTGAGTGCTCAGAGGTTCTTTCTTGATTTAAATCCTTATGGGGTATAAGTGGTAGTCATGAACTTTGTTGTCGCAACTCTCGTGACGGTATTTTTCAGCCTGTCGCAGGTGCTCTGCGCGTGTCCCGTCGATATGTCGGCGACGAACAGCATGGCAACCGAGTTCACCGCTCATTCTCACCAGGCGCCCGCCGATGGGCCTGAGGCGCCCTGCGATGATGAGACTGATCACTGCAAGCTTCAGACAGCAACGGTCGCCCAAGCCGACAAGACGGCGAACCCGGTCCGGCACGTATTAGGCGATACGACGCCCATCGGGCTTGCTACACCCTCATGGCAACACGCATGGAAGCGCGTCGTCAATGTCCGCACGCCCTGGCCTGAGGTCCGAAGTTACCTGCTGCAACAAACGCCAGTCACATTAAAGGTGCGTTCCCTGAGCTGATTTCGTGCGTCGCTGCATTAGCAGCCCGATTGCACAAATTCACCTCACGGAGACGATTATGTTGAACAGACGACATATGCTGCAGACGGTGCTCGGCACCGGCGCAGCCTGGGGGGCAAGCAGCCTCCTGCCCGCTTGGGCAAAATCTTCCAGCAACGGAAACCTTGGTGTGCCCTCACTTTCGGGCACGCGCTTTGACCTCGAAATCGGGCAGTTCCCGGTCAGGCTCAACGGCAAAGTCGGTATGGCAACCGGAATCAATGGCACACTTCCCGGTCCGCTCTTGCGGTTGCGCGAGGGCGATGACGTTACAATGAACGTCACCAACCGGCTTGCCGAAGACACTTCGATCCATTGGCACGGACTGCTTGTCCCCTTCCATATGGACGGCGTGCCGGGCGTCAGCTTCCCGGGCATCAAACCGGGCGAAACGTTCAAATATCAGTTCAAGGTGCCGCAAAATGGCACTTACTGGTATCACTCCCATTCTGGTCTGCAGGAACAACTCGGCCATTACGGTCCGATCGTCATAGATCCGGCAGGTACAGACCCAGTGGCTTATGACCGGGAATATGTTCTCGTCCTCAGCGACTGGAGTTTCAAGCATCCGCACCGGATCTTCGACAAGCTCAAGAAGAATGCCGAGAGCCTGAATTTCAACCGCCCGACCCTGTCGAACCCAACCGGACTTGGCGGCATGTGGGGGCAGATGCGAATGAGCCCGCGCGATCTCGCAGACGTGACCGGCGAAACCTACACCTACCTGATCAATGGCCATTCGACGGCCGATAATTTCAATATGGTCTTCCAGCCGGGCGAGCGGGTTCGCCTGCGCATTATCAACGCCTCCGCCATGACCCTCTTCAATGTCCGCCTCCCGGGCTTGCCGATGACGGTGGTCCAGGCCGACGGTCTGAATGTCCAGCCGGTTGAGACCGACGAGTTCCAGATGGGCGTGGCCGAGACGTATGATGTCATCATCGCGCCGACCGAAGCGCGCGCCTACGCCTTTGTTGCCGAATCGATCGACCGCTCCGGCCAGGCCGTCGCCACGCTCGGCCCGCGTGCCGGTATGCGGGTCGATGCGCCTGCGCTTCGAGCTGTGCCGATGCTGACCATGCGGGACATGGGAATGGCCCATGGAGACATGGCGGGCATGTCAGGCATGGGGAGAATGGATCATGGTCCGGACACCGCGACGGCCGGGGACGACATGAAAGGCCACGACATGGGTGCCATGTCGATGATGCCCGATCCTCATGGTCCGGCGGTCCAGCCCGTCAAGATTGAAGCAGATATAGAGCGCGGCCCCGGTGTCGCAAAAGTATCAGGCATGACGATGAGCCGCTTGGGCGAACCCGGTCTCGGGCTTGATGATGTCCCCCACCGCACGCTCACCTATAACCAGCTTCGCGCGCTCGACATGAATGAGGACCATCGCCCGCCTGGCCGCGAAATTGTCATTCATCTGACGTCGAACATGGAACGCTACATGTGGTCGTTCGACGGTGTAAAATTCTCCGAGGTAACCGAGTCAATCAAGTTCTACGAAGGTGAACGTGTTCGCCTGACGCTCGTAAACGATACAATGATGCCACACCCGATCCATTTGCACGGCATGTTTTTCGATCTCGTGAATGGCGGTGGTCATCACATGCCTCGAAAGCACACAGTAACGGTCAAGCCTGCAGACAGGGTCAGCGTCGACATCACCGCAGAACATGTCGGTGACTGGGCGTTCCACTGCCATCTGCTTTACCACATGCACGCTGGCATGATGCAGGTCGTCAGCGTCATTCCGCCAGCAGACGATACGACACCAGCTGAAAAAATGCCGGCAGGTCAGATGAATATGCCCATGGACCATCACGGCATGAACCATGGGGAGGGAAAATCATGATGAAACCGAATTTGGCAGCCCCTCTCCTCCTCGGCTTCGCGCTCTACGCGACCGGCAGCGCGTTCGCGGAAGACACAAATCAAACCCCGCCCTGGGATCAGGCCGACGCCATCTACGGCGAGGATGCAATGGCGGACGCTCGCCGGGACGTTCTTGCGGAAGGCGGAGACCAGAAGAGCTTCTACATCCTCTTCAACCAGCTCGAGGCTCAGATGTCTGACGAGGGCGACAGTTTGTACTGGAACGGACAGGCTTGGTATGGGGGCGATATCAACAAGCTCTGGTTCAAGAGCGAGGGCCGCGCCTCTCTGAATGGAGAGGGCGTGGATGATGCCGAGATCCAGGCGCTCTATTCCCGCGCGGTTGCGCCTTTCTGGAATGTTCAGGCGGGCGTTCGCTACGACATCGAACCGGATAGTCTCGCGCATGGGGTCGTCGCACTGAATGGTCTGGCGCCCTACTGGTTCGAAGTCGACGCTTCCGCCTTTCTCAGTGAAAAAGGCGATGTAACGGCCCGCATCGAGGCTGAATATGAGTTGCTCCTGACCCAGCGGTTGATCTTGCAGCCTCGGATCGAAGCAAATCTTTCCGCGCAGGACATACCGGAAAGGGAAACGGGCGCGGGACTTAGCACACTCGATGCCGGCTTGCGGCTTCGTTATGAAATCAGGAGGGAGTTTGCGCCTTATGTCGGCGTCGAATGGCAAAGCGCCTTCGGTGAGACACGCGACATGATCAAAGCCGCAGGCGGTGAAGGCGACGATATCGTCTTTCTCGTGGGCCTGCGGACCTGGTATTAGGAGAACAAAATGGGCGGTTTCATAGAACCCAATATTCACCCCGTGCTGGTGCATTTTACCTATGCCCTCGGCACATCTGCAGCCTTGGCATATGTGGCTGGCCTCCTCGTACTTGCAGGCCGCTGGCGCGACAGCCTTCGACCGGCCGCCGACTGGATGCTGGCATTGGCTGCCTTGGCGGTTCTGGCCACCATCGCGGCCGGGTTTCAGGCCTATTACAGCGTTGCTCACGATGCGCCGTCCCATGAAGCGATGACAACCCATCGCAACTGGGCTGTTCCCACGGGCCTCGCATTACTGGCCCTCGCCGGTTGGCGCTGGCTGAGAAGGGCCTCGTCGCCCGGCCCGGTATTTGCGATCAGTGCCCTGGCGGTGGCAGGTCTTTTGACGGTTACAGCGTGGTGGGGAGGCACAATTGTCTACAAGTACGGACTTGGCGTGCAGACCCTTCCTGAAGCCAGCGGGCCAGGCCACGATCATGATCATGGCGGCGGAGCCGGTCATGGCGACCAAGGCACCGTAAATTCAACAGACGATCATCAAGACGCTCACGGAGCGCCTCCATCCGACACGATGGATGGATCATCGGCGAGCGGCGATGGACATGATCACGACCATACCGACGGTGCAGCTGATCGAGAAATGTCAGGCACGGTCCCCGCCGGACACGACAACTCCGACGGCCATCACGACACCAAACCGGTCTCGACTGATGAACAGGCGATCCTGGATATCATGGCCGCGATCGAAACCGGTTGGGAGACCGGCGATGGCGAACTGTTCCGACAGAACTTTCTCGACTGGTCAGGCGCCCGGTACTTTGAGTCAGGCGGCGAGAATACTGGCCTGCTCGACCTTGTCGAAAATCATGTCGAGCCCGAAAAAGATACCATTCCGGATCTCGAACTCGACTTCTCGAATATAGACGTGCAATTCGAGGGAAGTGACTTTGCATGGGCTGTCGCGGACACAGCGATCAGTGGAACGTTCAGCTCCAATGGCGAACGCCTGGAGCGTATCGGGAAACAAACGGTGCTGTTCCGCAAGGTCGCCGGCACCTGGCAGGTCATTCACACGCACTCGTCCTCCCGTGCGCCTCGATAAGGAGGAAATCCAAACTGCCGCTTGCCGGCCAAGTTGAAAAGCAACCGGCAAGCGGCGATGATATTGAATATACCCCCTAGGGGTATTATACTATGACTGTCCTACTTGCTCTTGCCTGGACCGCTGGAGGTCAGAATGAAAATTATCCCCGTCGGACACTCGCTGTCTCTGTTCCTGCTCGTCAGTTATTTGCTGTGCGTCGGCTGGGGGAGTGTGACGCCGTCCAGCCTTCACATGCATCCAGCATGGCAGGATCTACTGCCCGGATTTGAGTTTGGAACGCTGACTGGTTTCCTGATCGGCCTTGTCGAGAGCTATCTCTATGGCTGGTACATCGCCCTTCTGTTCGTTCCCTTGTTCAACTTCTTCAACCGAAACAGCAGCGCATAAAAGTGATGCATACCCTCATCCTGTGAAGCACTCCTGCTGAAAGAGTCAGAGCCATGACCAACGACACTTCTCACGCCCATTCCGGACATGCGTGCCATCACAACGATCAGGCCGCTCCAGAGAAGCCCGATGATGCCTATGACAAGGTTCCGATCGGCTATGCCGGCACCGTCTGGACCTGTCCCATGCATCCGCAGGTACGCGAAACTGCCAATACAGGCTGCCCGATCTGCGGCATGGCGCTCGAACCGGAAACGGTGACGGCCGAGCAGGATACCAGCGAACTGGATGACATGACGCGGCGCTTCTGGGTCGCCCTTGTCTTCTCGGCGCCACTGCTCGCCTTTGTCATGGGCGAAATGATTCCCGGCAGCCCGCTCAGGCACTGGATTGATCCGACATGGAGTGTCTGGCTTCAGGCCCTGATCGCGACTCCCGTTGTCGTTTGGGCCGGCTGGCCTTTCTTCGTGCGCGGCTGGCAATCCGTGAAGCGACGCAACCTCAACATGTTCACCCTGATCGCGATGGGCGTCGGCGTGGCCTATATTTATTCCCTGGTCGCAACATTCGCGCCCGGCATATTTCCCGATTCATTCCGTGGGCATGGCGGCGCGGTAGCAGTCTACTACGAGGCGGCCGCCGTCATCGTTACGCTGGTTTTACTTGGCCAGGTGCTCGAACTGCGCGCGCGCAACGCCACCTCAGGAGCCATTCGTGCACTGCTGGAGCTTGCCCCTGCTACTGCGCGCAGGATTGCTGACGATGGCAGCGAACAGGATGTCGATCTCGCGGATGTAAAGTCTGGCGACAAGCTGCGGGTCCGGCCAGGTGAGAAGATCCCGGTCGATGGCGAGGTCGTCGACGGCCATGGGTCGGTTGACGAGTCCATGGTCACCGGCGAACCCCTGCCCGTCGAAAAAGCCGCTGGCGCCCGTGTGACCGGCGGCACGGTCAACGGAACCGGGTCGCTCGTTATGAAGGCGACACATGTGGGCGAAGACACGCTCTTGTCCCAGATTGTCCGAATGGTTGCCGCCGCTCAGCGGTCCCGAGCTCCAATCCAGCGGCTCGCTGATCTCGTCGCTGCCTGGTTCGTTCCGGCTGTTATTGGAATTGCAATCCTGACCTTTGTCGTGTGGGCCGTGTTCGGACCCGACCCGGCGATGGCTTTTGCGATCGTGAATGCCGTTGCCGTCCTGATCATCGCATGTCCCTGTGCGCTAGGTCTGGCAACCCCGATGTCGATCATGGTCGGCACGGGCAAGGGCGCGTCCAACGGCATCCTGATCAAGAATGCTGAAGCGTTGGAGACGCTTGAGAAGGTCGATACGATCGTGGTCGACAAGACCGGGACGTTGACGCTCGGACGCCCCGAACTGGTACGCGTCCAGCCAGGCGAAGGCTTCGACGAAGCCTCGTTGCTTAGTCTCGTAGCCGCGGTGGAACGTTTGAGCGAGCACCCACTTGCCGACGCGATCGTGCGTGGCGCAAAAGGCAAGGGCGCGCCTCACAAGGATGCGCACGGATTTGAATCCGTCACTGGCGAAGGTGCGCAGGCAAGCGTCGACGGCCAAACCGTCGCCATCGGCAACAGAAAGATGATGCAGCGGATCGGGGGCTGGTCTGACGACCTCGGGACACGCGCTGACCAGTACCGCACCGAAGGCCAGACGGTTATGTTCGCCGCCGTCGACGGAAAACCGGCAGGCCTTGTCTCTGTGGCGGACCCGATCAAGGAGACGACACCGGAAGCCATCAGACGTCTTCATGCCGAAGGGTTGAAGATTGTGATGTTGACAGGTGACAATGAGACGACAGCACGCGCGGTCGCCGACAAGGTCGGCATCGATGAGGTTCACGCCGACGTCTCGCCTGAAGACAAGCATCGGATCGTGTCCGAACTCCAGAAGAACGGTGCCCGCGTGGCCATGTGCGGTGACGGCATAAATGATGCGCCCGCGCTCGCTCAGGCGGATGTCGGAATCGCCATGGGAACCGGAACCGATGTGGCCATGGAGAGTGCCGGTGTAACGCTTGTGAAAGGCGATCTGATCGGGGTCGCAAAGGCCCGGGAGCTCAGCCACGCCACGATGCGCAACATCCGCCAGAACCTGTTCTTCGCGTTCTTCTACAATACGCTTGGCGTGCCGGTTGCCGCTGGCATTCTGTATCCCTTCTTCGGCTTGTTACTGAGCCCGATGATCGCGGCGGCCGCCATGAGTTTCAGCTCCGTATCTGTTATCGGCAACGCCTTGCGGCTGAGAACCCTTAAACTCTAATTTTCCGGAGCACAGACATGTCCAGACCACTTGCTATGAGCGCGCTCGGTGCGCTGATGATTGCAGCCCTGATAGCGGGCGTGATGCTCTTCTCCGCGTCACCCGCAGCCAACGCGCAAACAGTCACTGTACACAAGACGCCATGGTGCGGTTGCTGCGCCGCCTGGGTGGACCACCTGCATGACGAGGGTTTCTACGTCATCGTGAAAGAGGAAGAGGACCTGACACCCATTCGGTCACGGCTTGGTGTTCGGGATGAACTGATGAGTTGCCATACCGCAGAAGTCGACGGATATGTCGTTGAAGGTCACGTTCCCGCTCGGGAAATACGACGCTTGCTCGAAGAAAAGCCTGACGTCAACGGCGTCTCGGTGCCCGGCATGCCGCAAGGCTCTCCCGGCATGGAAACACCGAACGCGCCAGATCGGTATGATGTCATCATCTTCTCTGGAGAGGATGCCAGGACATATGCCTCCTATCGGGGAACGCAATTGGTCTCCGAACAGGCAAGACCATGAGTGAGGATGACTACAAGCAAGGGTCACTGACGCTGGCGGGCACCGTCGCCATGGGGACGGGCGTGATGATCGGTGCCGGCATCTTTGCCCTGACCGGTCAGGTCGCTGAATTTGCCGGCGACCTGTTTCCGCTCGCCTTCCTCACGGCAGCCATCATCAGCGGCTTCAGCGCCTATTCCTATATCAAGGTCTCCAACAAGTATCCTAGCGCCGGCGGCATCGCGATGATACTCCGCCGCGCTTACGGCCCGTCTACCGTGACCGGAAGCGCCGCCCTGCTGATGGCGTTCTCGATGATCATCAATGAAAGCCTGGTCGCCCGCACGTTCGGTACGTACACGCTGCAGCTGTTTGGCGTCGAGGGCGGCATATTCGTCCCCTTGCTGGCAATCGGACTGATTATCCTGGCTTTCGTGATAAATATTGCCGGTAATCAGGTGATCGGCGGCGTATCGAAGGTCACGGCTATTCTCAAGATTGGTGGCATACTGATTTTCGCGCTTATTGCGATCTGGGCTGCCGGATTCAGCTTCCAGCCAGCAGCAGATGGTTTCGCTGACAGCACATCTGCCGGTGGATTCCTGGCCGGCGTCGCGCTCGCCATCCTGGCCTATAAGGGATTCACCACCATCACGAACAGTGGCGACGAGGTGAAGGAACCGACCCGCAATGTCGGGCGGGCCATCATGATCTCGCTTGCGATCTGCACTTTCATCTATCTCCTTGTCTGTTTCGCTGTCGGATCAACCCTCACTGTCTCGGAGATTGTTGCGGCGAAGGACTATGCTCTCGCCGAAGCGGCCCGGCCAGCACTTGGAAACTATGGATTGTGGTTCACAGTAACGATTGCGATCATCGCGACAGCTTCAGGCCTGCTTGCCAGCTTGTTTGCCGTCTCCCGCATGCTCGCCATGCTGACCGACATGAACCTGATTCCGCATAGACATTTCGGCATGCCCGGAACGGTACAGCGTCATACGCTCGTCTATACGGTTGTGGCTGCCGGATTGCTCGCGGCTTTCTTCGATCTCAGTCGCATCGCTTCGCTTGGCGCAATCTTCTATCTGGTCATGGATATCATCATCCATTGGGGCGTCTTCCGGCATTTGAGACGGGATGTCGGCGCCGCACCCGCAATCCTTATCTGTGCGATGGCACTCGATGCCGTCGTCCTGATCGCCTTCATCGCCCTGAAGTGGCAAGCCGATCCAGTCATCATCATGATCGCGGCTTTCGGCATGGCTGCAGTCTTTTTATTCGAGCATTTCTTCCTGAAACGTCTTCGCGACAATCCTCCCGGAGAGGAGTCCGGAAACGACCAGCACAAAGCCCACTCATGATCATCGCAACCTTGATCGGACTGCTCACTTTCGTGCTGGCAAGCACGGTGCATTATCTCGCACTGGCGCATCTGCACCGACGCCTGAACCATGAAGCGCGTTCAGGTCTCCCGATCGTTGTTTCGGGTATCGTAGGTGCAGGCCTGGCGCACCTCGCTGAGGCAGCGCTCTATGCAACCAGCTTTACGCTACTGGATGCCTTTGACTTGGGTGGTTTCAAGGGCGGCGAAGCGGACGGGTTCATGGACATATTCTATTTCTCCCTCGTCAACTACACATCGCTTGGGCTGGGCGATATCTATCCAACCGGACATTCGCGGTTCCTGGCGGGACTGGAATCACTCAATGGTTTCCTGCTGATTTCGTGCTCGGCATCCTTCATTTTCCTCCTGATGCGAAACCAAATGGATGGTCCAACTTCGGGCGGAATTCAAAAATCGGATTAACTCGGAACCTGTTCACACACTTCTCCGTTAGTCGTGGAAATACCCCACCACTGTATAAGGAGGATGTTGAAAGTGGATATGAAGAACAGTTATTGGCGGTTTGGAGCAATGATCATCACATCGGTGATCGTGATGTTTGGACTGATGTACCTCAACACCTATGCGTGGGAGCATGTTCGCTGGAGCGAAACGCGCTTCTCCATGGCCTTCATCATGGGCGCCGCGATGGCCGTCGTGATGCTGAGCTTCATGCTCAACATGTACAAGGACAGCCGGATCAATTTCGGCATTTTCATTGGCGCTGCGGTCGTGTTCGTCCTGGCCCTCTGGCTGGTGCGCAGCCAGAGCACTGTCGACGACCGGTCCTACATGAAAGCGATGATCCCCCACCACTCCATTGCCATCATGACAAGTGAACGCGCCGGCATCGACGATGTCCGTGTGCGCGAGCTTGCCGACGAGATCATCACGGCGCAGCGCCGCGAGATCAAGGAAATGGAATGGCTGATTTCCGACATCGCGGAAAATGGACCGGCATCGACGGAAAGCGAGGCGGCGAGCCGCCCCGTCCCCCCCTTCGAAGGCACGCTCAATCCAGACGACGCTGCCGGGGCAGCCATCGCGGAGGACTAACGCGCCTTCCACGTCCAGTCAGACCCGTTCGATCCCGAAAAGGAGCGAAACAGAACGAGACTCGAAAAGATCAAGACACAGGGCCTTGCCCACCTTTCCTACTTCCTTAGCGCCGATGGCGAAGCTGCGGTCATTGATCCGCGGCGCCTTCGCGGGCTGGTTGCTGCCAGGCGACAAACCGGTGCTGCTGGTAGCGCGCGATGACGACCAGGCGGTCGATGCGGCCACCACGCTTCAGCGGATCGGCTTCGACAATGTGAGCGGATTTGTCAGCGGCGCCATGCCCGTGGCGGTCCAGAACGGCCCGCTCGACACACTCGACTTCGTCGATACCGAAACCGTCGCCGCGCGCGTAGACAACCCGCCGGCTGGCTGGACCCTGCTCGATGTCCGGGCCATCGACGAATATGAGAGCGGCCATATCAAGGACAGCAAGCACGCTTATGTCGGCAAGCTGCCTGATGCGGCCAGTGACCTCGACCCGGACAAGCCCGTCACCGTCATGTGCGGAAGCGGCGCCCGGGCCACGATTGCCGCCTCGCAGCTCATGCGGAAGGGCTTCTCGGACGTCGATGTCTATATCGGCTCGATGAAGGCGTGGACCGCAGCTGGAAATGCCATTGAGTGATGACTGTCAGTCCATCTTGGGCTGAACCTTTCGTTCCTGACGCATAAAGAGACTGGAAATTGCTTCACGAGGCCCCCATATGTATACCCTGTATGGGGTATTTGCCATGAAGACTGAAACCAAAGAGGCCGCGACCCGGAGGCTTGCCCGCATCGAGGGACAAGTGCGCGGCATCACGAAGATGGTGGCCGACGACCGGTATTGTATTGACGTCATTCGTCAGGTGCAGGCTGTGAAGGCCGCGCTTGTCGGCCTCGAGGCCGTTATCCTGGATGACCATATCGCAACGTGTGTGGATCATGCCCTGACCGGAAGCAATGTCGATGACCGGCGTGAAAAGGTCGAGGAACTTGTTGCTGTGCTTGGTGGCCGCAAGAAGTAGCGGCCTCACAGTTTGGTGAAATGAAAGTTTTAATTTTTTCACGTATTTGAACAATGATGCAGTTTGTGACCCGCCTCCTGACACTGTTTGCCGCTGCCTTCATGGCGGCTCATCCGGTCATGGGTGCTGTCATGTTTGGACGGCCCCGGTTCTGCAAGCACAAAATCAAGCGAGTGATGATCTGAGGTGACGTTTTGTAATAACGAAATGGATTTCGGGGCATCCAGCGACGCTAACCGACGTGACCTGCCCGCTCAACTAATCAGTTGCACTGACAAAACCTCGCGGCAGCCGCCATGAGCCTCAGCTCAGTCTCGGTGATCGGTAATGCGCTCAGACTACGGAGGCTGAAGCTTTGATGTGAGGCGGTCGACTATGTCCATAAGGCTGCACGCCGTGAACTCGTGGTTTGGCCATTCAAGCACCGTCGCGAACTCCCGGCGAATAGGGCTACGAACACGTTCGGCAGTCAGAGGATTACCCGGTCCCAGCTGCCGTAATGTTCGTCGCTGCGCTGTCCTCTCGGAAGGCTAAGCAAGACTATTGCCACCCCTGCAGCCATACCGGAGAGCGTGCCTAGGATTGTGCCGCCCTTTAAGATGACAGGCGCAACAATCAGCCACAGGCCGAAACCGATATTCAGGAACCTCAATGGACGCGCTACCTCCGCCAGAGCAATCACGGCGACGGTCAGCACCAGGGCACCGGTCAGGTGGTCGCTGTCTGCGAGCGGCACCTCATTTCCGAAAACCGGGCGCGACAGCATCAGAAGGACGCCGAGGGCTGCGCTTGCCAGGAGCGTCCAGGGAAATGTCACACCTCGGGCGCTCTGCTTCAGAATATTGATCGGCGCTGCATCAAAGGTCATCGCCTCGCCTTTGGTACCACCGGGGAGCGCATCGCCGCGAAAGAAAGCCCTCCAGAAAGGCCGTCCCCGTCGGGTATTCCAGATCATGAACTGGACCATCGCCACAATCTCGTCGAGCGAGAACGGGATCATGATCAACATGGCCAGTGCCGCCAGCAGGCAGATGGTGCAGTAGGTACCGATCGCAATCGGTTGAATGATGATGAAGTAGATACTTATGACGCCAAGCGGTCCGACCACGATGCCGAACAGGGCGACCATCCAGGGCATGGTTCGCCAGCGCAGACGGCTCCCCATCACCCCCATGAGGATCTCAAACATATAGCTCATCGCACCGAGACCTCCGTCGGCAATCGGCCAGGCTTTTGAAACATCTGAAGTGACAATATACTCGGTGCCGTTGAGCTCTGATGACGACGAAAAGAATGGCTCCCAGACGCCATCGACGTGTCCAAGCTGATAGGCAGAAAGGATGCGCGACAGGATAAAGCCCACGACCCCGAGAGCAATGATGGGTAATCGCTGAACATAGGTCGACGGACAGTATGTCCAGCCGGGAGGCACATCGCGATCATCCATCATACCTTCCCGGGCCATGCCTGGCATCATTGGAATGAGGATCGTCAGGGCAATCACGAGAGCCCCGATCAGTGTATCGTTTGCGTAAACCGCTGCATTCGGGGTCCAGAAGACCAACGGCGCGGCCAGCAACCAGACGCCAAGCGCCGCATTGGCCCATTGTGCCCAGCCGTTGCCGGGGCGGAGCGACAGCGCAGCAAACATCATAATGGCAAGCCCGGTCACGACATCGTTCCAAGCCGTCAGCCAAGTGCGCGTTTCTGCGGGCCAAAGACCGCGCTCCTCAGTCACGCGCTGGACTGCAGCACTGAACACGTCTTCATCGAAGGTGCCGAACACGGACGGCGCCGTTGCCAGCCAGAGGCCCAGAGCCATGACCAGCCAGTGCACCCACAACATCGAAAAATGCATCTGGCGCATCTTCGAATCGTGATTGCGCTCGGACGCATTCGCTTCGGCTGAAGACGTGTTCTCTGCGGCCTCGATAGTCGCGGCCTTATCGACCTTGGTGGCCGAGACGCGCGACGCGTTCAGGCCATTGGTCTCGTACCAGCCATAGGGGTCTTCTTTCAGGGTTGCGATAATGTTCGGTACGTCCTCGCGCAGGCTATGGTGCGGAGACCAACCGAGCTTTTCCTTCGCCGCCGAAAGGTCGAGTTCATAGTGATCGCTGGAAATATCAACCATCCACGCGCGGATGAACGCGTCTTCGCCAAGGAGGTGGTTCTCCGCCCACACCCCCAGCTTTGCGAGCTTTGGGGGGACGTTCCACGTGATCCAGTCCTCTCCATGCAACTCGCGTCCGATCAGGCGCTGCAGCTCACCGAAAGCCAGCGGTTTTTCTTCACCTAATAGCACCGGGAATACGTCAGGCAGTGTGGCGCGGTATTCTACGACGCGTTCCACAGCGTCCAGAAGATCGTTTAGATGCAGGAAGGCTTGGCCGCGCGACAGATCCCCTGGATAGACTTTTCCGCTTAGTCGCTTTTCATGGATCCGGGCGATCTGATGGGCGAGAAAAGTGGAATGGCCAGCGTCGTCGTAAATGCCCGCGGGTCGTAAAAATACCAGCTTTTCTCCGCCCCTCTGTTCCGCCAGCATCCGTTCCGCGCGGACCTTGGACGCACGGTAAGGCAATTTCGGATCAAATGGGTCATTTTCACTAATTGGGGAGCCGGGATCGGTTGGTGCGTGCGCCAGCATTGTTGAAGCGAACACGAACTGCTCAAGTTCAAACTCCTCCAGCCCTTTTTGAAGACGTTTGGTGCCGTCGACTGTTACCGCTTCGTAAGCAGCGTTCTCTTCGCCTGTGAGATCGAAATAGGCCGCGAGATGGATGCACGCAGCAATCCGGTCGCCATAGGCGAACCGCACCCGCGCAAGCGCCTTGTCCACGCTCGCCTGGTCAGTAATGTCGAAACATACACATTCCGCCATGTGTGGAGGATGAGGCGGGGTGTAGCGGTCAAGCCCAACAACCTGGTATCCACTGTACAGCCGGTTCACGATAGCTGCGCCGAGATATCCACTGGCTCCGGTAACAAGGATGACTGGCTTTTCCGTATCGCTCAATTTTTTCCTCCAAATACCGGAGATGAATTGCCTCGCTACGCATCGAGGGCTCAATGATCAGCGCCCAGAAAGCTCAGAGATGATTTACGTCCTCGTTAGACCTTTCCTGCTCTTACACGAACCAACTGATCCTCCCTCGGGTTCCAAAGCCGTGCCAACGCTTGATGCAAGACGCGCCGAACGTATCGGCATTCACTGGCTCTCACTCTGGTGCTGGGCCGGCTTCAGCCACTCCTGCGGCAGTCAGCGGACTTGCGCTGCCCGCCGAGGGTTCCGTCTGCTAGATGTGCGGAGGAGTGGGTGCGCTGCCGATTGCGATCCAGCTTAGACAGTGAGGGAGCACTCACGGGTACGGATGTGAATGACCGGCGAGAGAAGGTCAGTGAGCTGGTCGCCGTGCTTGGAGGCCGCAAGAAATAGCCGCATACCCCTTGAGGGGTATTGAATTGTTAATTCCGGTGAGTTATATCTCCGATAATGCGACCTATGACGCGTCTTCTTGCCATTTTTGCGATCGTCTTCCTGACGGTGCAGCAGGTGTTGGCGTGCCCACTCATGGTTGGCGATACAGTCAATATGGCCGCGGTCGCCGAGGGCGACACGCCTTGCCATCAAATGATCGCCGACAATTCCCTTCGCACCCCGTCTGAGGATCATCACTCCGGTGAATGCCCAGCGGGTGACGATTGCGCCCCGATGTTGTTGCAGGCCCAATCCGATGCAAATCCCCCTGTTCTGACCACCGCACCTGATCTGGTTTTCGCCGCCATCCTGGCTGATCCGCCCGTCAATTTTCCGCCGGAGCGCCAGACGTTCAAGACCGGTCCTCCTCCGGCTCCCGATCTTCCTCTTTTTACTCCCGTTACCCTGAAACAGCGCTTCCTGAATTGAGAGCGATGACCTGCGGCTGCCACAGCAGCCCGTCGTCATCGTCTCACACAATTCAGAAGAGCCCGTTTTATCATGCCCCACATTTCAAGAATGCTGCTGGTCGCAGCGTTTGCCGCTGTGCCCCTGGCGGCGGTTGCCAACGCTCAGAGCTTTGCCGAGCTTGAAGCCCGTCTCGAGGCCCATCCAAGCCTCTCCGCTCTCGGTTACGATGCCGAGGCCGACCGGGAGCGTGCTGTCGCCTCAACCGCACTCCCGGACCCCGTCGTATCCCTCGGGATCAACAACTTTCCGATTTTCGATCCCTCGTTCGACAGTTACTTGCCGACCAATAAAGCCGTTGGTATCCGGCAACAATTTCCGAGCTTCGCGGGCCGTGAAGCCCGCGCCGGTGAAGCCCGGGCGATGTCAGCACAGACCGAGGCGGTTCGCGATGCCCGTTATGCGGCCTTGCGCGCCGAACTCATCGCTCTTCTCGCTGACAAGACTAGACTGACCAGGCAGAGATCCCTCGCCGAAGCGCGAAACGCCAAATATGACGAGCTTGTCGACATTGTCGAGGCCGAGATCGACGCGGGCCGCCCGGCCGTCTATCGCCTTGCCGAAATTGAAAGCGAACGGGCAGAAGTTTCCCGGACGCTTGTTGATCTCGATCGGCAGGAAGCCGAGACCGATGCGCGCCTGATCGACCTCGTCGGACTGGTCCCTTCGACCGGCCTCCCTCCCCTGACTGAAAGAGACTGGTCCGGCGCAGCGCTTGAGTTCCACACCGTACGCATTGCCGACGCGGCCGTCCGCGTTACCGATTACGGTATCGACGAGGCCCGCGCGGCCTGGAAGCCAGAATGGGGGGCCCAGCTCACTTATCAACAGCGCGATGAAGGCGCGATGTTCGCGGGGGATGACTGGGTCTCCGGTATGGTGACTTTTACGGTTCCGCTCTGGGCCGAAAGGAAGCAGGCACCGAACTTGCGCGCCGCAAAGGCCGAGCGGGCCGGCGCCGAGCAACGCTACCAGGCCGCCGCGCGAAATGCAGCGGCGCAGTATGCGTCCAGAGACGCGATTATCAGGTCAGCCGCTTCCAGTATCGAAGTCCTGCAAGGCAAGATCACCGCTGTAGAAGACGAGGTCCAGGCCCAGCTGATCACCTATGAATCCGGTGTTGGCGGTTATGCGCCGATCATCGACGGCGAGATCGCCATTCTCAAACTCCGGGCGGAAATCGAAGCTGAAACGGCCCGCAAGGCCGCTGCGATCGCACGCCTGAATGCCCTCCTGGTGACACAATGAAAAAGACATTCCTGATAATGGGCACCGCATCTGCCGCCCTCTTGCTCGCCGCATGCGGCGCACCGGGCGGATCACCGGGCGGCCAGGGTGAAAAGCCGAACGCCTCGAGCGAGACGCAACGATACACCTGCCCCATGCACCCTCACTATATTTCGACCGATCCGGACGGCACCTGCCCGATCTGTGGCATGGACCTGGTGCCTGCCGACAAGGCCCAGGAACCAACGAGCTCAGCAGGCGAAATCCTTTACTACAAGCATCCCATGGGCAAGCCGGACACCTCGCCCGTTCCGAAAAAGGATTCCATGGGCATGGATTACATCCCGGTTTATGCCGATGACACCGGATCGGGCGTGGCCGTCTCGCCGGAAATGATCCAGACCATGGGGATCCGGACAGCACCTGCCGAGACCGGGGATTTCAGCCGTGTACTGAGAGCCTTCGGCACGGTCGAGACCAATGAACGGCTCGAAAATGTTACCGTCTCGCGGCTAGAAGGCTGGATTGAGAATCTGGCGGTCAATGCCGAGGGCGACACCGTCCGCCCCGGCAGTCTCCTCTACCGGATCTACAGTCCGGACCTGATCGCCGCGCAGAAAGATTATCTGAACTCGTTCAAGATCGGCAACGAAGCGCGCATCGCGTCGGTTCGCCAACGCCTGCGCTCCCTTGGCATGCAGAATGCGGCCATCGACCGGCTGACCGAAACCCGCCAGGTCATTGAACGTGTTCCAGTTTACGCAGAAGCCGGCGGCACGGTTGCCGAGCTTCAGGTCCGCAATGGCGACTATGTCAAACCCGGTACACCCATACTGCGCCTGCAATCCTATGCCGATGTCTGGGTCATTGCCTCTGTGCCGGAGAGCGACCTGCCGCTAGTGCAGGCAGGCATGCCGGCCGAACTCGATTTTCCGAGCGCGCCCGATGCCCCCGGTAAAGGCCAGGTCGACTATATCTATCCGACAATCGACCCGAAAACCCGTACAGCCGACGTCCGGATCGAAGTGGACAATGTGTCGGGCTATCTTCGCCCGGGCGCCTATGCGGACATAAGGCTGAATATCGGCGGCCGACCGCGTCTTTCGGTTCCAAGTGAAGCCATTCTGCTTGGTAGCGAGGGCGCCCGTGTCGTCATCGCCGAAGGCAATGGCCGCTTCTCCGGACGCGCCGTGCAAACCGGGATTTCGGCCAACGGCCGGACCGAAATCCTGTCGGGTCTGGAAAGCGGCGACATGGTCGTCGCCAGCGGGCAGTTCCTGCTCGATAGCGAAGCCAACCTGAAAGAAGGCCTTACTAAGCTGGAAGCTCCAGATGCGAGTGCGGCCAGTCCGGAAACACCGCTCTTCGATATACCGATGGACAGTAAAGCCCTCGCCGAAATCGATCACTTCACTGACATGGCGCTCTACTTCCACGAGGCCCTGACAGACGGGTATGACATCGATCCGCTATTCGTGGATCCGGCGCTCGCCCTGGTGCCAGTGCTGCGGGACCGTTACGCGAACACGAAACTGGCACCGGTCATGGATGCTACGCAAACCGCTCTCGCCGCCGCGCAAAACGCCACGGACCGCGAAGACCTTGCCACGCAACTCTCAGACCTGGTCGAGGCCTTGAAACCCTGGCTGCTGGAAGGCGCACCTCAGCATTACAGCGAGGCTGGTCTGGTGCTCTACCGGGACATGGCAACGGGCCGGTACTGGCTGCAGGAAGAAGCCAAACCGGCCAATCCGTACAGCGCAGATGGGGCCGAACGGATTGACTGGCCCAGGCCGATGGCCGGCATGTCGATGACGACCAATGACAGCGAGACTGGCGCTGACCAGGCCCCTGGGCATTCGGGGGACGGTCATGACTGAACGAAACGACAGAGACCTCGCGGGGCAAGACCCCTCCAGATCATGGGTGGCAAAGCTGATCTCCTGGTCGGTTTCCAACCAGCTCATCGTCCTCATGCTCGCCGCTGCACTGGCTGTGACCGGGTGGATGGCGATCCAGCGCACGCCGCTCGATGCAGTGCCGGACCTGACAGATACCCAGGTCATTATTCGTACCGATTTTCCGGGCCAGAGCCCGCAGATTGTCGAGGACCTCGTCACCTATCCACTATCGACGAACCTTCTCGGTCTGCCGAAGACCAAGGATGTGCGCGGCTCCTCAATGTTCGGCACCAGTTTTGTCTATGTCATATTTGACGATGATGTTGACCTCTACTGGGCCCGCTCGCGCGTGCTCGAAGCCTTGTCCCGGCTGGGGTCTGAACTCCCGGAAGGCGCCGTACCGCAGATAGGACCGGATGCGACCGGCGTTGGCTGGGTCTATCAGTATGCCTTGGTCGACAAAACCGGCAAGACCGATCTCGCCGAGCTGCGTTCACTCCAGGACTGGTTCCTGAAACTCGAATTGGCCGGTGTGGAGGGGGTCTCTGAAGTCGCCTCGGTCGGCGGTTTTGTCAGGGAATACCAGGTTCTCCTCGATCCCAATCGCCTGAGAAGTTACGACCTGTCGATCACCCGTATCCGTGACGCGGTCCGCGCAGCCTCAAGCGAAGTCGGTGGCCGCGTGCTCGAACAGGGCGAAACGGAATATGTCATCCGCTCATCAGGCTATGTCGATGAGAAGCTTGATCTCGAACAGGTCGTGGTCAAGGCAGAGGATGGCACCCCCGTCCAGCTGAGCCATGTCGCCCGGATTGTCGAAGGCCCGGCCCTCCGGCGCGGCATTGTCGAACTCAATGGCGAAGGCGAAACGGTGTCCGGCATCGTGGTGATGCGCGATGGCGAGAATGCGCTGTCGGTGATCGAACGTGTGAAGGAGAAACTTGATAGTCTCCAGCGCGGCCTGCCGGAAGGTGTCGAGATTGTCACTGTGTATGACCGCGCGCCACTCATCGAGGGTTCGGTCGATTATCTGAAAGACAAGCTGATCGAGGAAGGCATCGCGGTTGCGCTCGTCATCCTGATCTTCCTCCTCCATGTAAGGTCGTCTCTGGTTGCCATCATCACCTTGCCGCTCGGAGTGCTCGGCGCGTTCCTGATCATGTCCTGGCAAGGTGTCACAGCGAACATCATGTCACTTGGCGGGATCGCCATCGCGATCGGCGCCATGGTCGACGCCTCGATTGTGCTTGTCGAGAATGCCAGCCGGAAACTGGCGGATCTGGGACCGAAACCCGATCCGAGCGTGCGCCGCCAGGCGCTGGTCGAGTCGGCTCAGGAAGTCGGCTCCGGCATATTCTTTTCACTCCTCATCATCACGGTCTCCTTCCTGCCCGTCTTTGCCCTGACCGGTCAGAGCTTCAGGCTCTTCAGTCCTCTTGCCTATACCAAGACCTATGCGATGGCCTTCGCGGCCATTCTGTCGGTGACACTTGTCCCGGTTCTGATGCTGTACCTGATGCGGGGTCGGTTCCGGCGCGAGGAAGCCAATCCCCTGAACGCCTTCTTCGTCTGGGCCTACAAACCGCTGCTCCATCTAGCCCTGAGGTTCAAATGGATCACGGTCGCCCTAGCGCTCGCGCTGACGGCCACCGTCATCGTGCCGGTCCAGAGGATCGGCTCGGAATTCATGCCGGCCCTTTATGAAGGCGAGCTCCTCTACATGCCGACCACCCTGCCCGGCGTGTCATCCACCAAGATGCGGGAGATTCTTGGCCAGACAAACCGCGTCATCAAGACCGTGCCAGAAGTCGATCGTGTCTTCGGCAAGGCCGGGCGCGCCGATACCGCAACCGATCCAGCGCCACTCACCATGATCGAGACCTGGATCAAGTTGAAACCGAAGGAGGATTGGCGGCCAGGTGTGACGGTCGAGGACATCACCGATGAGCTCGATGCCAAGCTGCAAATGCCCGGCCTCGTGAATTCATGGGGCTATCCGATCAAGATTCGCATGGACATGGTTTCAACAGGAGTGCGCACGCCCATTGGCATCAAGGTTACGGGCGATGATCTGACAGAGATTGAGACCATTGCCCGGGACATAGAAGCGGCCATTTCGGACGTACCCGGAACGCGCTCGGCCTTCGCCGACAGGGTCATGGGCGGCAAATATCTCGAGATCACGCCGGACAGGGGCGAACTCGCCCGGCGGAATATCGACATGGCAGCCTTCCAGTCCGTGATCCGAACCGCCCTGGGCGGCATGACACTCTCCCAGTCTGTCGAGGGCCGGGAACGCTATGACATCATCCTGCGCTATGATCGGCCATTTCGTGAGAGCGCCACAGACCTGGAAGAGATACTCGTGCCCGCCCCGTCCGGCGCCCATATCCCTCTCAGCGAACTGGCGGACATTTCCTATACGGAAGGCCCGCCAATGATCCGATCGGAAAATGCCAGGCTGACTGGCTGGGTTTTCGTCGATATCGCGGACCGGGACATGGGCAGCTATGTTGCAGACGCCGGACAGGTGATTGCCAACGCCGTCGACCTGCCTGCGGGATATGCGGTGGAGTTCTCCGGACAGTATGAACAGATGCAGGAAGCGAATGCGCGGCTGAAGATCGCCATTCCAGCTGCGATTGCACTGATCTTCCTGCTGCTGATGCTACATTTCGGTCGGCTCGACCGGACCCTGATCATCATGGCCAGCCTGCCATTCGGCCTGGTCGGCGGAATGTGGGCCGTCTGGTTGGCAGGCTACAATCTGTCAGTAGCCGTCGCGGTCGGTTTCATCGCCCTGGGCGGCATCGCGGTCGAGACAGCCGTCGTGATGCTGCTCTATATCGACGCGGAAGTCCGCAAGGCGAACCCGTCTGACAGGAGCCAGCTTTTCGCAGCTGTTAGCAAGGGCGCGGCCATGCGCGTCAGGCCGAAGTTGATGACGGTCACGACCATTTTTGCAGGTCTTGCCCCGATCTTCCTGACCGACGGCCTCGGATCGGACGTCATGCGCCGGATTGCCCTGCCCATGCTTGGCGGCATGGCCTCAACCCTCATCCTCTCCCTGATCGTGATCCCGGCCATCTACTACATCCGGGTCGGGCTGCAGATTCCATCAGATTTACCCCGGGCCGAACCGGATAACCGGGCCGGCTCATTCACCCCCGAAGGAGAAAAACCATGACGAGACACCTGTTGAAAATTCCGCTTTTGTTTCCACTGCTTCTGAGTAGCGCCATGCTGCCGGCGGCCGCGCAGGATCGCTCATCAGGCAGAATGATGATCGACGGCGGCATGATGGGTGGCGGCCTGTTTGGCACGGTGTTCATGCTGCTTGCTGTGCTCCTCCTCCTGCTCGGGATCGCTGCCCTCATCAAATATCTGAGGTCGAAATAATAGTCCCGTGTCCATCCACCCTATTCCCCCGTCCCGGCGCGCATCGGGGGCCTCTGTTGAAAGCCGCGCCTGACAATCAAAAAGGAAGAAAACGATGAAAACCCTCGTCAGAAAGACAGCAGTCACAGGCGCAATCCTCGGACTGGCCCTGATTGGTCCGGCGCTCGCCCAGGAGGCCGGCATGAAAATGGACAGCATGAAAGACATGGACATGTCCGGCATGAGCTGCTGCGGCGACATGGCGCCCGGCTTTGGCGTCATTAACGGCGTCGATCTGGATGCCCGAACCGTCAATATTTCACACGATCCGATCAAGAAGATCGGCTGGGGTGAAATGACAATGGACTTCGAGGTCGGCGGAATGGTTGCGCTCGACAAATTCGAGAATGGCGACAACGTCCATTTCATGCTCAAGCAGGACGACAGCGACAATTATGATATCGCCATGATGATGCCGATCGGCGGCGATCCGGATGCTTTCAAACTATCCATGATGTCGATGATGAAAGGCAAAGGCATGATGGACTGCAACATGGGCGGACACGGATCCATGTCCGGCATGTCAGGCAAGGATCATGACGACACCGATCACTAGCCGGTCCTCTGTTTCAAGCAAAAAATTCGTAAATCAGGTTCCGGCCGCGTTCCGCGGCCGGAATGCCTGCGTCTCCCGATTAGTTCACCAGGAAATCCCAATGACTCAAAGAATTCTGATTACCGCCTTCTTGTTAGGTTCCGCTTCCCTGACAGCCTGCAGTGACCCCGAAAGCCGAACGCCGCCAGCATCCGGCCCTGCAGACCAGACCAGGCCTGAACCGTTCGAACAGGCAGATGAAGCTATGCCCGGCGATACTGGACGGGCCACGGGCAGGATCACATCCCTTGATCGCGACGACGGCCGGGTCACCATCGACCATGGCCCCTTCGAAGGCATCGCCATGGGCGCGATGACCATGAGTTTCGCTTTAATGGGCGATCTTGAGCTGACTGACCTCTCTGAAGGCGATGACGTGATCTTCCAGGTCAAACGGGGCCGGGACGGTTCTCATCGCATCATGGAAATTTGCAGCATTCCCGCGAATGGCCGCGACTGCCCGGACCAAGAAACAGTCTATCCGCACAACCCTCCAGATCAGTAAGGCGGCATACTCCGGCACTGTCCCCGATCGAGCTAAAGGGAAGACGATAAAGACCCGTTTCGCCATAGTGTCAAACTGGCATGCGCGGACCAAAAAGAATAACCGCAGCCCCGATCAGACAGGTTACAACCCCTATCAGATCCCAGCGGTCGGGACGAATCCCCTCAATGGTCCATAGCCAGATGAGCGAGGAAGTTATG
Source organism: Aquisalinus luteolus (assembly GCF_009712425.2). Lineage (GTDB taxonomy): Bacteria > Pseudomonadota > Alphaproteobacteria > Caulobacterales > Parvularculaceae > Aquisalinus > Aquisalinus luteolus. The sequence continues at coordinate 1,046,527 of NZ_VCJR02000001.1, read as the reverse complement.
TAAACCCCACCATAGGCGGCATAGGCGCGCCCGGCTGCAGACGCTTCCACCAGTGTCAGCAGCCAAGCGAATACAACAAGGGATATCATCCCCGGAACCAGCCAGAAAGCGGACTTTCCAAGCCGCAGCCAGGCCCAGAATGCAAAACAACCGGCAATTTCGGCGGTTGCCGCGCCAGCATAGATCAACAACGTCGCGCGAATATCCATGGCTGGGACGTTTCCTGATCTGGCTGGACTGGCGAGGCCCCGTTGCGGTTAAAATTGGTTTCAGCCTGCGCAGCATGAAAGCTTCGCCACGTCCTTGTCGAACGTCTGTGCCGCCAATTTTAACCCTTCAACAGTTGTCAGGTATGGAAAAATTGTCTCGCCAAGCGCCTTGCTCGTCATGCCGAACTTCAACGCCATAGCCAGCGTCTGAATCGCATCAGACCCTTCGGGCGCCGCGATCTGTCCGCCCAGGAGGCGGTCGGTCTTCGCATCCGCGACCAGCTTGATGACGCCGCGGGTATCGCGGGCGGCGGCGGCGCGTGCCACGTGGTCCAGCGTCAGCACGCTGGCCTTGACGTCATGACCGGCTGCCTTCGCCTGCACCTCGGAAAGGCCGACGCCGGCGACCTGCGGATCGGTGAACACGACCCAGGGCATGGCCCCATTGTCATAGCGCAAATCCTGAAGCCCGAGCGCATTGTTGGCCGCCACCTTGGCCCCATAAGCGGCCATGTAGACGAACTGGTCGCGATCGGTGACATCACCCGCTGCCCAGACGCCAGGCCGCGTTGTGGCCATGTCGGCTCCGACCTTGATCGATCCACGCGCATCGGTCTCGATGCCGAACTCGCGCAAGCCGAGGTCTTCGGAATTGGCCACCCGGCCTGTGGTGGCCACAAGCCGCTGAGCGGAGAGGGTCACAGGCTTTCCACCCCGTTCGATTGTCAGCGTGACGCCGCCGTCACTCCGTCTCACCGATCGGTAGGACAGGCCGGTCTCGACCGCGACCCCCTCAGCCTTCAACGCGTCGGTCAACGCCTTGGCCACTTCCGGTTCCACGCCGGGCAGAAGGCGCGAACGCGTGACCAGTGTAACCTTGACGCCCAGCCGCGACGCCATCTGCGCCAGTTCACAGCCAATATAGCCGCCGCCCAGTACCAGGATGCTTTCGGGCTGATCGGGCAGGCTGAGAAGGTCCCAGGAATCCAGCGCCTCCACGGTCTCGATCCCGTCAATTTCCGGCAAGAAAGGGCGCGAGCCGGTGGCGATCAGAACCTTCGGTGCAGCGATGATCCGCCCGCCGACCTCAATCCCACCTTCGATCAGGCGTGCGGCACCTTCCTCGATATAGGTGACATTCTCATAGGAAGGCAGCAGGTCGATGTATTTTTTCTGGCGCATCTCGTCGACCAGATCGGCCGTGCCCTTGACGACCGCCGACCAGTCCACGCTCTGCGCACAGGGCTCAATGCCCGGAAACCGTGCCGCCGCTGTACCAGCATGCACCGCTTCACCGGCCCGTATCATCGCCTTGGACGGCACGCAGCCGACATTGACGCAGGTGCCGCCGATGGTGCCATGCCCAACCATGGCCACGCGCCTGCCGGCCTCGGCCGCGCTAATCGAAGCCGAAAACCCGGCCGAGCCAGCACCTATGACGATGAGGTCATAGCTGTCGTCGCCGTTTTTATTGACGGAGCAGCAATCGCCTGTCTTTACGGTTTGATTCATTATTTCTTCCTTGGCTTGTGACCAGGCATGGCGACGCGGCCTCGATCAAGTATTCAAAATCACACCATCGACCCGATGTCGGAGGCGTGGCCGGGATCAGGTTGAGGCCGCTGTCGCCGCATTCGCCTGCGGCGAAGACCGCGGGATCGCTCGTACGCATCGATGTGTTCACCTGGATGCCCCGCCGAGTGCACTCGGCGCAGGCAGCTTCAAGGTTCAGCCTGTCCATTTTTGGTACCCGGCCGGGGCTGAGGCACATGCTCATTGATGCAAAACAAGAAGGTGTCGCAATGACGGTACCGGCCAGACCCGTTATCAGCAGTTTTCGGTCAGTCCATTTTGACATCAAAGTGAAAGCCTTGTGTAAAAATCTGACGATGTATGCGAACATCGACTGGCAGGTGCCTCATCAGGATATTCCAGATGCTGCGTGTTCAACCGTCCGTAACGCTTGCCGGGTATCCTACATCGGTTGAAGCCGCAGCGATCAGCTCAGGCGTTGTCGCCGCCGTATCGTAAACCACTTCTGCGGTCCTGGCCGCATAATCGATATCGACAGATTTAACGCCCTCGACACGCATCATCGCTTTCCTGACAGCAATCGGACATGTCGCGCAGGTCATGTTTCCGATCGTAAAACGGGCTGTCGCCTGTTCGACCTCCACCGAGGCATCCGGAGCATTCTGCGCGCCGGCGACTGCGAGCCCCCCCGCGAGTGCCAGACCTGCCAGTCCGGCGATCATCCATGTGCGTTTCATACTTGTCTCCCTGGCTAGTAAAATAACGGTGCCCATACATCGATGGTCAAGGCCGCCAGCACGACAAGCGCGCCGCTCCACAGGGCGACCTGCTTGACGACTGACGACTGCAAACGGGCGCAATAGCTACCATCCTCGCAGACACTGGTTTTTCGAAAATAGACATCCCAGAACCCAGCCGCGAGAAATCCGATCGCGACCAGAAGAAAAAGGGGCTTGTAGGGTTCCAGCGCCGTCAACTGGCCAATCCACGCTCCGGAAACACCGAGACTGATCAGCACAAGCGGCACGATGCAGCAGGATGATGCAAGGAATGCCCCCAGCATGCCACCGGCAACAAGCCACCTTGAGCGACGCTCATTTGCTGGGCTGTTTTCCGTACCTGCCATGACCAGCTGTTCCCATTGCTTTATTGATCATGATCACGTTACGCTCTGTAGTTGGTACAGACACAAGTGGGTATTTCATCATGGCCATCACATCGCCGCGAGCAGCACTCAAACGGGCTGAACTGGCCGGGCGGCTCGGCTGCAATCTTGAAACGATCCGCTATTATGAAAGGATCGAATTGCTGCCCGAACCAGCCCGCACGGCAAGTGGCCACCGGCTGTATTCGAATGAAGATCAGGTACGACTGCGTTTCATATTGCGAGCCCGCAGCCTCGGCTTCTCCGTGGAAGATGTACGCTCGCTACTTGGCATCAATGATGGCAGGCCGAGCTGCGCGGAGGTCAGGGCGCTGGCAGAAGCACATCGGGGCGATATCCGTAAACGCATCGCCGATCTGAAGCAGATGGATCGACGGCTCGGCGAGATCATGGCTGGTTGCACCGGCGCTGAAACACCCGATTGCGCACTCACCGACAAACTGTTCGAAGATAGCTGACAAAAGGGGCTCCTGCATCTGCCGGAGATGCAAATGATGGACATCCACGACACCATCACCGCTCCGCATCGCTTCAATGACGGTACCGATGTCAATGTCCGGAGGACTGGCTAGCCACAACATGTGGATCGGCCCGCCGATTTCGCGGAACGACAGGCAGAGAATGTTACCGCGATACCGATCGTCACGAACGGATCGAACAGTATTCAGTCATAGATGAGGATGAGCGCGTCGCCCGCAACCACGGCTACAGATGCGAGTGCGTCGGACAGATTGTGAAGGAGGAGCGCCCGGATATTCACGCTCCCATTCTGCACCGAATAGATCAGGAGGGCTGTAAGCTCTGCAATGACCAGCGCAACACCGCCAAGAATAACGATCGTCCAGCCACCAACGGCGGGCGGATCAGTGATCCGTATGACAGTCTTATTGACCAGATGGCAATGGAGACCCGACGATCATCGCTCGCGGGATCAAGATCGTCATGATCATGTGCGTGGCTCAGGATCGGCCTCCTCTTCCAGCACCTTGCGCTTGCACTCGAGATACGCGCGTCGCCGCGCGTGTACCGCGTTTTTTACGCGGCTCTTTGGTGGTATCAGGCCGCATTCCTCCTGCACCTTGGCCGCCTGCTCACTTGAAAGGGCCCCCATCACGTTGTCGAGACTCTCGCAGCCGGCCAGGGCTGCGAGAGAAACGGACATGACCGCGAAGCGAAGTTCACGATGGATGAACATGCTCGGCCTCCAACAAGGAATGGTGCGCGTCGGGCTTTGGTGCGAACCAGCGGTGAAGGGCGGGTAGCACCAGCAAAGTTAGCACGGTCGAGGAGACCAGCCCGCCCATGACCACCGTGGCCAGTGGCCGCTGCACTTCAGCACCGACACCACTTGCGAAGAGCAGCGGCGCAAGGCCGAGCGCCGTCGTAAGGGCGGTCATCAGCACAGGACGTGCCCGCAAGCCTGCCGCCTCGACGGCAAGTTCATCGCGACCACGGCCCTCCCTGGCAAAATCATCCATGAAACTGACCAGCACCATGCCATTGCCGAGCGCGATACCGAACAGGGCAATAAAGCCGACCGTCGCAGGCACCGAGATCGGCAGGCCTGCAATCCAGAGCGCCATCGCCCCGCCGGTCAGCGCCAGCGGAATGTTGAGCAGGATCAGGATGGCCGATTTCATGCGCCCGAACGTCAATAGCAGGATCAGGAATACGATACCGAGCGTGATCGGGATCACGACCGCGAACCGCGCATTCGCTTCCTGCTGGAGTTCGAACTGTCCGCCCCATTCGACGCGATAACCAGCCGGCAGGTCGAGCTGGCTGGCGACCGATTGCTGCGCATCAGCGACATAGCTGCCAATATCGCGTCCTCTCACATTGAGCTGAACGGTGATGAATCGCTCACCATTCTCGCGCGTGATCTGACGTGGACCGACAATCTCCCTGATGTTTGCCACGCTTTCGAGTGGAACCCGTGCGCCGCTGGACGATTCCAGAATAATCCGTCCGATGGCCGCGGGCGTGTTGCGGTCCTCTTCGGCATAGCGCACGATGACGGGAAACTGGCGCACTCCCTCAAAAACGGCACCAGCCTCTGCCCCGCCGACGCCGGAACGCAAGGCATCGAGCGCCTCCTCCACGCTCAGTCCATACCGGCCGAGCGCAGGACGGTTGAGCGAGACCACAAGCTGCGGCGCGCCGGTGATCTGATCGGCCTGGACGTCGGTCGCCCCAGGAATTTCCTGAAGAATGGACTGCAAGTCCTGCGAGCCTTCGAGCAGGACCTCCGTATCCGGACCGAAGATCTTGACCGCCAGCTGCGCCTTTGTGCCGGTCAGGAGCTCATCAACCGACATGGCGATTGGCTGGCCGACATTAACCCTGACGCCTGGAAAGCCGCCGAGATTCTCGGAGATCGACGCCCGGAGTTCATCCGGGCTGATGCCATTGCGCCATTCGCTTCGGGGTTAGGCTTCATATCCGTGTCTCCGAGACGAACCATCGCAAGGTGAAGCAGTTCGCTGCCGAGCATGGTGTCCACGTCGGCACGCTGATCGACGAAGCCCTGACCCTTCTGTTTACACCGCCAGAAGACCGGCCCGATGCGGCGATCATCCAGCGGCTGGAACGCGTCGAAGACCAGATCGAGAAGCTAGAGACCGGCACAGCGTTCCAGACGGACCTACTCATAGAGTTCATTTTCGAATGGCTGCGGCAGCGACCGGGTATAAGCCCGTTCGAGACGCCGGCGGATGCAGCGCGGGCCCGGGCGGAATTGGAAGCGTTGACCAAGCGCGTCGTCGAGCGCTCTAACCCGCATATTTGGAACTAGGCCTATTCATTGTTCCCCCCTCAGCTCAAAAAATTGAACAGCAATACAAACTAACTTGCGTACATGTACGGGTAGTCAATCTCCCCGTTCGTATAATGCAAATCCTTCTGGAAGCGGTTGGTCATTCCAGTTCATCGCAACGGCCACGCTGTGGCGCGCGCGGGTGAGCGCCACATAGAACTTAGCGCGGCTTTGAGGCTTCAACTGAGTATCAGAGTTCTTTAGCCAGTCACGCATGGGTTTGGTGGGGAGTATCACAACGTGATCAAATCCTCGGCCTTTTGACGCTCCGATATTCATGGCCGGAAAGTTCGGATCCACACCGGCGCTACTGATGTTGTCTCGAAGCTGCATTGGCCTGACTTTCGATAGATAGTGCGCAAAGTCGGCCTTGCGCACGATAAAGAGACCCAAATGCTTTTCAGGAGATGCCCTACAGACGGCACAATCGCATGCGCGACTAACAGGCAATTCGGGATAGAGGCGAGACGATACTACGCACAGTTCTTGATTGTTTCGATGGGAATTTCTCAGCGTCTCCTCGTCAATTTCCACTGAGACTTTTTTCGGAAGCTTTTCGCGCATAAACGCAGATATTCCTCCCTGGGCGTACTGCCGGTGCCGCAACTCATGATGGGTCAAGTACGTAACTTGGCGAGGATCTCCAACCATTAGCAATCGTATTGCGCTGCGAGCAAACACCGCCAAAATGTCGAGATCGTACCCGGCCAAATCCTGAACTTCGTCCACAAAAACATTCGGGAAAATCCGGCTTATTCTGTCGACTACCGCGTCACCGCTAACTTTGTTGCAGCGAATGACCAGTTTGGGAAGTTTGTCAGAATAAACATTTCGCCTTCGGTCGAAATAATACCGATCGAAATCTGCCTCTCCCCAGTAAACGGGCTTCCCCACATTGTTCACGTACTTAAGTCCAGACCGCTGTGCGACAAGCACCATGCCCGCGACCTGATAATTGAACAGCCCACCTTGGAATGGCTTCACACCGTGAGTGATCAAAAAGCTAAACCAAGTCATGATCACTACATTGCTGGGAACACAACCGTGCATCCTAATGAAGCGCTGTCGTATTTCCTCCGCACTTGATTCCGTATACGTTGTAATGAGCACTCGTTCGTCGCCGATCTTCAATGCCTCATTTACAAGAAACGTTGTCTTGCCTGAGCCCGCCGCCGCAACGATAAGCTTATTATCGCCGATCACGGCGCTATCGCCTGCCGAATATAGTCTGGATAGGCGATTGGTGCCTTAGAATTGAAAATGGCCAATGCGCAATCAGTCTTGTTGGCCCGCATATAGAGATGGAGTTCTTCTTCAGTCTCTGCTGATGTGCCAAAGACTGAATTTAGTACTTTGACACTGTTAGCTTTCAAAATCTTTGGTTCCAAAGTGTTGTAATTGAATGGCTTATCTTTGACCCTCAAAGGACCGGTGTCGATTACCGGGTCAAAGCATATTCTAATGAACCCCGAGTCATTGTACGGCTCGTATTTCCGCTGAAGAGCTGCAGAATCGCCGTCGGTGTCGGTGACTACAGAGACAGGGACTTCAAGTGCATTCGCCAACTCCAGAAAGCGAAGGAAGGCAGTTCCGACCGAGATAACCTCAATACCGTCTTGGATAGGAAGTCGACCATCATTTGCGTCCATGTAAGCGCGTTGAACAATCAACTCATCGGAGTCGCCTTCGACGAGAATTACTCTGCTTGCAAGTGTGAGGCGCAAAGTGTCGTACCCGGCTAATTTCTTGAAAAAATCCTTGGCGTCGAGTTCCGAAATTCGAGCTATGGCACCATTGCGAAGCACCAAAAGATTATCGAGGCCAAGCTTATTTGCCACGAAGCTGCTGTGCGTTGATACTATTACTTGTTTCTGTTCACGCTGATCAACAAGGCCAGCTACTAACTCGTTCAACCGCACATGCGATAGATGATTTTCTGCCTCTTCCAACAAGATAGCCGTGGCCTCAGCATTCTTCTTTCCACTAAGAGCGAGTTTCGTTTTTATAGTGCATTGCTCACCCTTTCCAATGTTCTGAAAAGGGATGAGATCTATGTACGTCATCAGACTACTTTCCCACGCAGTCTGTGAAGATAGATCAACCGAAATAGTTACCGCTTTGTCGCTGATGCTAGCGGCTCTAGTAATGCGGTCATTTATTAACTTGACGTTTGGATCGGCGGCAAACTCTTCCTTCAGTTTACGGTGAGCTTGCGAAATCGAGGCCCGCTCGCCCTCCTCAAGCGTATCGCGGATAATCCGAGATACATAAACGTCCGATCCATTCCGGAGGCGTGTATTGGACGAGTCTATTAGCGCCGACTTAATCGGAATACTGCGAGGAGTAATACCCTTCCTAGCGAAGGAGCGCATAGTGGCAGTGTAGAACTCTACGGGTATCGAATTGAGTTCTCCAGCCTTTAACAGTTCCTCATACGGCCCTTTATAATTTTCCTCATCAAATTCTATCTTGTAGACAACGCCACTGCATTTGGCCTTCTCCGAATTTCCATCGCCCTCAAGCTCCGCAAACTCGCTTCCGTTTCCAGCGAAAAACAGCTCAATGGATATTTCAGGAGGCGGCAAAGGCACCGGTGCTTTCAGGCCTTCCAAGTACTTTATTTGTGTTTCGAGGTTGAATAGATAACTCGTCAAGTCGTACTTGATCTGTCGACCGTGCAGCTGGCCTGTCAGGGCCAAGTGTATCGCCTCTAATATTGTTGTCTTGCCCGACTCGTTCTGCCCAACAATGACATTCAATCCGTCCGCCAAACCGAGTGAAAATGTCTGTCCATAGCACTTGAAGTTCGTAATTTTGACTTTGGCGATCTTCATAAGGGCTTCCCGCTGGGCGTGCTTATATTCTGGAGATATTTTCGCACTATAGTTGATAGTATGCGAGTGCCAAATCAGGCAAATTCCGAGCATATGGATGGCCGAAAACACACTCTCCTAGAGAAGATCACAGACCTCTATTCGAACTCGCCGTTCAAAGCCTCGCTGAACCGAACTGCTTCGTCGTGTCGCCTGAACATATAGAGAGCTGTGTCCTCGCCCCTCTCCAGATGACTGTGTGAGCGCCAGTCGGGACCGATATTGGTGTTGAACCAGGCTGCGATGATGTCGAGGCGCTTGCCGAGGCCGAAGGGCGGGATCGGCAGTTCGACATGATGTGGGAAGTCCCGCGCATCCTTCTCGGCCATGAGAACGGATTTGTAACGACCCATAGGCTTCTGCTTATTGTTTGCGTTTTGTTCTTTTTCGCTTTCCGGTTTGCTCTCAATCTCTGCAGCGCGATTTTCGGTGAGTTGCCCCTCTGCGTCCTCGTAGGTCCCGTAGGCGCCTTTCGTGTCCTCCAGCCCCAACTGGGCGGCGCCGTTTGATGCCTTGATGCTTGTCCCATCACCGATGAGGACCACGCCCTGCCATGTCTGCCCTGCCCCAGTCCAGCGAAACCGAGACCCGCCGAACGGCGATGCTCCGCACGGCCTTTGACGGGCCGGTTGGCGCCGCACTGGCAGCACCTGACACGATCGAGATCCTCGCCAATCCCGACGGATCGGTCTGGGTCGAGAAGGCAGGCTTTGGTCTGCAGCGGGCTGCGGAGACTCTAGGCCGCGCCGAGCGCGAGCGGATCATCCGGCTGGTCGCTTCCTCCGTCGGTGAGGCCTGCGACCGGGCCTCACCCATTGTGTCGGCCGAACTGCCAGGCTCCGGCGAACGGTTCGAAGGCATCCTGCCGCCCGTCTCGGAAGCGCCCTGCTTTGCCATCCGCAAACCGGCTGGTCAGCCTATCGCGCTCGATACCTATGTCGAGACCGGTGCGCTGACGCCGGCGCTGTGTGTCGCGCTCAGGCAGGCGCTGGAAGACCGGCTTAACATTGTTGTCGCGGGCGGAACCTCGTCGGGCAAGACGACCTTCACCAATGCGCTCCTGTCTGAGCCCGCTCTGGCAGACGACCGGATTGTCATCCTGGAGGACACCCGCGAACTCCGTTGCTCAGCAGAGGACGTGACTCAGCTCAGGACGCACCGGTCCGGCATCACACTCCGCGATCTCGTGCGCTCAACCATGCGGCTCCGACCTGACCGGATCATCGTCGGCGAGGTGCGCGGCGGCGAGGCGCTCGATCTCCTCAAGGCCTGGAATACCGGCCATCCAGGCGGAATCACCACGCTTCATGCAAACTCAGCCTCCGGCGCACTCACGCGGCTCGAACAGCTGGTCGAGGAAGCGACGACTGCCCTTCCCCATGCCCTGATTGGCGAAGCGGTCGACGTGGTCGTCTTCATGTCCCGCGCGAGCGGCGCGCGCCGCGTCGAGCAGGCACTCCGGATTACCGGCTTTGACGGCGCCGAATACCGGACCGAGCCGCTGGCTGCCCCTTTTCTCAACATTGTCAATTAAGGAGACCGACCGATGTTCTACGACCAGATAAAGGCCCTCAACCGATCGCTTCACGCCGGCGGACTGCTGGCTTCGGTGAGCGTGTTATCGCTCCCCGCCCATGCCGCGGGCACGGGCATGCCCTGGGAAGGCCCACTCGACCAGATCCTGCAATCGATCGAAGGCCCTGTCGCCCGGATTGTCGCGGTGATCATCATCACGCTGACCGGGCTGACGCTCGCATTCGGCGAGACCTCTGGCGGATTCCGCAAACTGATCCAGATCGTGTTCGGCCTGTCGATCGCCTTTGCGGCCACATCGTTCTTCCTGACCTTCTTCAGCTTCTGCGGCGGCGCGGTGCTCTGATGCTCGATGGCTACGAGATCCCCCTCCACCGCTCGCTCGCCGAACCCATCCTGATGGCCGGCGCGCCACGTTCGGCCGCCATCGCCATCGGGACCCTCGCGGCAGCTTTGGCCCTCGGCCTCCGGCTCTGGATACCGGGGCTTGTGGTCTGGGTGGCGGGACACTCGCTAGCCGTCCTCATGGCCCGGTCCGATCCGGATTTTCTCCCCGTCGCAATCCGGTCTGCCCGTCACAAGGAACATCTTTCATGCTGAACCTTTCCGAATACGCGGCGAAACCGGCACACCTCTCAGACTACCTCCCCTGGGCGTGCCTCGTCGCGCCGGGCGTCGTCCTCAACAAGGACGGCGCCTTCTAGGCAAGCTTCCGCTATCGGGGCCCCGACCTTGAAAGCTCGACAGAAGCCGAACTCGTTGCAGTCACTGCACGGGTCAACAATGTTCTCCGCCGGTTCGGGTCCGGCTGGGCGCTCGTCTTCGAAGCGGTGCGGGCGGAAGCCGTATCGCTAGAGGAAAGCTCTTTTGAATGCCCGGCAGCCTGGCTGATTGAGCAGGAACGACGCGCAGCCGCCGAAGAGACCGGCGCCCAGTTCGAGAGCGCCTATTATCTCACTCTGCTCTGGCTCCCGCCGGCCGATGCGACGGGCCGGGCCGAGAAGGCGCTGATCGAGCGGCCCGAGAAGCGGGATGGTGAGGACTGGCGCCAGCGGCTCGAACATTTCCAGACACGCGCCGCGCAGACGCTCGATCTTCTTGCGACGGCCCTGGATGAGATCCATCCGCTCTCGGACGAAGAGACGCTCACCTATCTCCATGCCTGTATATCGTCGAAACGGCACAACGTGTCGGTTCCGGAACTGCCAGTTTTTCTCGATGCGGTGCTCGCCGATGAAAGCTTTGCAGGCGGGCTGGAGCCGCGGATTGGCGAGGCGCACCTCGCGACGCTGACCTTGCTGGGCTTTCCGGCCTCGACACTGCCCGGCATGCTGGATGAACTCAACCGGCTTGGCTTCGCCTATCGCTGGACAACGCGATACATCGCGATGGACAAGGCCGAGGCCGAAAAGCTCCTCGCCAAGAAGCGGCGACACTGGTTTGCGAAGCGGAAATCCGTCGGCGCGGTCCTGCGGGAGACACTGTTCAACGAACAGGCCGCACTTCTCGACAATGATGCCGACAACAAGGCCGCCGATGCCGATGCAGCGCTGCAGGAACTCGGCTCGGATCTTGTCTCCTATGGCTATGTCACGACCACGCTGACCTTGATGGGGTCCTCGCGTGAAGAAGTCGAAGAGCGCACACGCGCCGTGGAGCGCGTGATCAATGGGCGCGGGTTTCTGACCGCACAGACCATCACTGGGACCGGGTATTTGTCGCCGCTGGTCTTGCGACCGTTCTCGGCATCGGCGCGGAACTAGGATCAGACGAGGATGATATCGAACGTGCCATACGGCGCGGGTTCGGCGACAGCGTGTCTGAGGCCGGGGAGCGCGTCGTTGATCGCAACCTCGGCATCCAGCCGACCCTTCGTATCCGGCCCGGCTGGCCGGTGCGGGTCATCGTGACGCGTGATCTCGTGCTGCGGCCTTATTCTCAGGGAGGCCGCTGATGAGCCTTCGCATTGCCCAACTGCCGGATCGCACGCCGGTCAAACTGACCCTCTCTGTTGAACCCGATCTCGCGTCCGCGCTTGCCGACTATGCGGCGATCTATGCCGAGACCTATGGCGCCGAAGAGAAACCCGAAACCCTGGTTCCTGTCATGCTGGAAACCTTCCTCGCATCGGATGCCGGGTTCAAGCGGGCCCGCAAGGCCCTTCATGCCAGAGCCAGCAAAGGAGAATAGCAATGGCGACAATTGGCACCTTCAGCCAGAAGGATGGCAAATGGACCGGGACGATCCGGACCATGACAATCAATGTGAAAGCCCAGATGGTCCCGGTGACCGAGAAAGCCGAAGGCGGCCCGGACTACCGGATCTTCGCCGGAGGCGCAGAACTCGGCGCCGCTTGGCGCGAGGAAAGCAAGGATGGCGAAACTCCATACCTGGCCGTCAAGCTGGATGATCCGGGGTTCGAGAAGCCACTGAGAGCTGCCTTTTTCGAGAAGGAAGAAGATGGCAGCGGCGTGCTGGTCTGGAACCGTCAGAAGCTGAACTAGATCAGCTTCTGCCTATCGGACCGTGAACCGCAAATACCCCAAACTCGTGTCTCGCGGTCGCCTTCCAAAGGCGATCGCGAAGCCAACTGAACCTCCCGAGGACGAATTTTCTGGGGAAATAGCCCCATCTTGGGCGATTGATCTCGCCGAAGCGCTTGCGCGATATCATGCGAGGTTGGCATATCGGAAAGGGTCATGACCCTAAAAGCCGCCATCTACGCCCGCTACTCGTCGGACCTTCAGTCTATTCGTTCAATCGAAGACCAGATTGCTCTTTGCCGACAACACCTAGAACAGAAATCCTGGACCGAAACCGTCGTCTATTCAGACCGCGCGATCTCGGGCGGCGCAATGGTTACGCGCCCCGGAATACAGGATCTGATTAGGGGCGCCGCGAACGGTCACTTCAATGTCGTTGTATCAGAGGCGCTCGACCGCATTTCCCGCGACCAAGCCGACACAGCCACAATCTACAAGATCCTCGCCTTTCACGGCGTGTCGATCGTCACGCTTACCGCCGGATAGCGCTCGGCAAGCCTGGCGAGCACGGGCGCAAGCAGCTTCTGTCCCGAAAGCGCGCTGGCCGCGATGCGCAAGCGTCCGCTCGGTTCGCTCTGCCCAATGCGCACGGCTTCCTCAGCCGTCGATAAAAGCGTGAGCGCCTTTTCGGCAGCGGGCAAGAGGCTTTCCCCAAGGGGCGTCAAGCGCAGCCCCCGCCCCACGCGGTCAAACAACGGCGCCCCTGCGGCAGTCTCGAGTCTGTGCAGGGCGCGCGAGAGGGTCGCCTTGGGCACGCCGAAGCGGCGCGCGGCCGGGCTCAGCCCGCCGGCGCTCGCGATAAGCCCGAAGCCGTGAAGATCGGTCAGATTGAAGTCGCTCACAATTATCGTTCCGTTTTCCGAACGCTGTGTTCAAGAATGATCGGTTTTCGGTCCGTCTGTCCAGAGTCATCCTGTAGCCAATGACAGCAAATGGATGGAGACGCGCGATGAGCGAGAATCTGCAAATTTTCACCAAGCCGGACTGCCCGTATTGCACTGGCGCCAAGCAGACTCTGGCGCGCGCCGGCATCGACTATGAAGAGCGGGATGTGAGCGCATCGCAGCGGGCCAGCGATCTCAGCATCTATTTATCCGGCGTCTCGACCGTACCGCAGGCCTTTGCCGGCGAGATACATATCAACGGCTATCGCGATCTTGCCGCACTCGACGCAGCCGGTCGGCTCGCACCGCTCATAGAAACCGCGACCGGCGCAATCGATACGGACGATCTTTCCAACGTGGCCATCGCCCGGGGTGCCGAGGATATCCCTCTCAAGGATCATATACCGGAGAGTGACGGGACGCATACGGAAGACCCGGAACAATGGGCAATACTGCGTTTCTACAAGGATTTTTTCGGTTTCTGGCCCAACTGCTTTTACTTTCAGCATCATTGGCCGGAAAGCTACAAGCACTTCGTATATGCCCATAATGTCGGGGCCATCGGGATGGGCCGGCAAATATTGGGCGAGCCGGTGATGATGGCCACCGGCTTTGCCGCGTCGCAGGCGTCCGGGTGCAATTACTGCCAGGTCCATATGACCGCCGCCGCCGGCGAAAAATCGCTCGGCATGCCAAAGCTGATCGAGGCGGCGCGGCAGGGGCGCGCGGAGCATGCATCGCCGATCGGTCCCTTCGAAGCAGCGCTGGCCGACCTTGCCGCGGCCGCGACGACGAATACAGTCACCGAAGACGTGCTTGCGCGTGTGCGCGCGCATGACACCGAAAAGCGCGTCTCGCATGATGATATCGAGGCCAATATTACCGGCACGGCAATGATTGCCTCGGCCTTCGGCTTCCTCAACACGTTCAACGACCTGACCGGTGTCGACATCGAAGCGGAATGGGCAAGTCAATCCGCCGAGAAAGCGGGCATCGAAGCCGGCCGTCACGGGGTGAGCGAAGATCGCGCCTTGAACAATCTCGATCACGCCCTGCGCGACGGGGGGCCCTCTATCGAGGAGATGATCGCCGACTATGACCGGACCGTGGCAGAGGCAGGTGGGCCGGCGGCTTATGCCGAGCGTGAACTCGGGCTGTTTCCCGACTGGATGCGTCTATGGCCGGAACCTCTGCGGGCGCGTCACGTCCTCTTCTATGCCGAGATGATGCAGGATCGCGCGCATTCGCCGATCGCCTCCGACCTCAAGCATCTGATGGCGCGCGTCTGCGCCATCGCCAGGGGCCATGATTATCTGGCTGCGGTCGAGGGGTTTCTTGCCTTCAAGGCAACCGGCGACGATCCGGCAGCTATAGACCGTGTACGCTATTGTTTTGATGCCGCCAAAGCGCGCCCGGCAGGATCCGGCTTTTTCACCCAGAAAGAACGCGCCGCCCTGACCGTCGCCTGGCTCGCCGGTCAGGCGCCGATCACGACACCCCGCCGGTTCATCCAGCCAGCAATCGACCACTGGTCCCCGATCGAACTCGTTCATCTGTTCAGCATATGCGGCATCGCCAACCTCGTGCAGCGTTTCTCGGCCATCGCCGGGCCTCAAATGGAACCCCCCGTGCGCGCTTTTCTGGCGCGGCACGACTTGTCTTCAGATACGCTCGCCCTGCGCTATCCGATGCCCGGCGAGCGCCGCTAGTCTAGGCGGGGCGACAGCCTCGCCTCATCGAGCTCCTGCCGCCAGGGAGACTCATTTCACAAAAGGCCCTTCCTTTATGATCGATACTATTTCAGCGCTCGCCACAGCCTGCTTTGCTTTCGCCTGCGGCATATTCCTGACATTGTCCTATATTGAAAGTCCGGTTCGGGCCGTCATGGGCAATCCGATGACCCGCACCGTGCCGGATGAAAAGGCACGGACCATCCACGCGACATTGAACCGCCTGATCCGGCTCCTGCCGCCGACGATGATGACCACGATGGGGACCGGGACGATATTGCTGGTCGCGCAAGCCTGGCAGCTCGACTTTGCCTGGGAGCCGCTCACCGTACTGATCGTTCTGTTACTATGTCTCGGTTACATGTTAAGCCGACTCTTCGGGCGTATCGAGGCCGTAAAAGACTATCCTTCCGACGGCGATATCGAGATCGTCCGTGAGGGCCTCGGCAAGCTTGCCGCCCTTCATCATGTCGGTCTGGTCTCGTCGGCGCTCACCCTCTTGCTGCAGGTCACGCTCGTTTGCGCGTGACTGCACAGCCATGCCCTTGACCCGGCAAGGGGCAGACTCATGCCGTCTGCAACGCCCTCCTCGTATTCGTCTGTATAACGATCTGAAAAGCCGTAGCGGTTCGCAGATCCAGCCTCTCGATACGAACATATCCGCGCCGCACGGGACGGGGCAATAACACCCACTTCAATCATCGTATCAGTCCCAAGAGACAAGATCGTCTTTGGAAATGATCATTCCTCCTGGATAAGCGACAAAGGCAATTTGGCCGACCCGATCTTTCAGGACGACCAAATCACGCTTTTCGAGTGCGGGAGATCTCTCCGACCGTCTTGAGTGTAGGAGAAACAGATCGCTCGCCAGCCGATACCTCCCTTACCCGGAAATTCGCGTCATAGACATAATCCGCCCCGCAGCGCCGGCGATCCACCGAAATACGATGGCAGGGCCCGGCCTGCTGCGCGGCCTTGCCGTCCCAAACTCGCCTGGCGCTGCGGCAGATCCATCCGGCCCCTGCAATACGTCTTTCCATCCCCACTCTTGCCGCCCCCGCAGGCATGTCGCGCTCGACTTGCCGACGGATATTGACATGTAATGCATACCGCACCACATTATGCAGGAAAGGAGTCCCGCCATGCTGGACCTGCCGATGAATGATCCCGATGAGGGCAAACAGACCCGTACCACCCAAATCCGCCATGGCGACAGCCTGGGCGAGTTGATCACGCGCGCCGCCGCCTCGCTTGGCGTCGACAAGTCGGTTTTCCTTCGCACCGCCATTGCCCGGGAAGCGTCCCGTGTGCTCGAGGCGGGATCGCGTCATGTGCTGACGCCCGAGGATTCCGCGCGCTTTGCCGCCGCGCTCGATACGCCACCGGCTCCGACGCCGCGGGCGCGCGCCGCGGCAAAGGCCTATCGCCGGCGCGTCGTGCATGCCGACTGACACCGGCGATCTGCGCATCGAAGTCCTTGATCCGGCGCGGCATGACCGCGCCGGATTTTCGTGTGGCGTGGAGCGCCTCGACAATTATCTGAAACTGTCCGCCAAGAAGCAGCAGAAGGACGACATGACCAGGGTCTATGTCGCTCTTGAGGATGGCCAGACCACGATCCTCGGTTATCACGCTATCAATCTGGGTATGATGAATGTCGATGCGCTTTCCAGACGCCCGCGCGGCGCGCCCGACCACGGGGAATTGCCGATCCTGTTTCTCGGCCAGGTCGCTGTCAGTGAAACCGCGCAGGGCCAGGGAATCGGTTCGATCCTGATGCATCATGTATTCGAGAAGGCCTACAGGATCGCCGGGCAAGCCGGCTGTTTCGCAATCGTGCTGGATGTCATGGCCGATGGCGGCGAGACGATCTTCCAGCGCCGGAAGAGCTGGTATGAGGCATTCGGTTTCCAGTCCTTTGCCAGCAATCCCGCGCGCATGTTCATGACCATGAAACAGGTGCGCGCGATTCTCGGCGAACAGCCGGATGGGGCACTGGATGACGATGCCTGACGGAGCGACGCCGCCAGCGCCTCGGCGATCAGACATGCGGCGAATCGGACAGGACCCCGGCTTCGTCGATGATGCCGACCGTCTCATTGCCTCTCACTATGTCGGACCTTCCGCAGACCAGGCTGCTTGCCCGCAATATCTCTGACTTCTGTCGTCTCAGCGTGGATCCCAAGCTGCCCCCGGAGGACGCCATGCGGATCAGGCACTATCTCCTCGGCCTGATTTCCAGGTCGCACCCGTCAAAAGAATAAATACGCTATTCCTTTCATTACAAAGGGTTAGATAGAGAATAGTGCGGGATTAGCTGGAATTCTTCGCGATCTCCGCGACGTGTCCACGCAAGGCATAGCCGCTCTCATTTCGACAAAAGAACAACGCGCGAGGGATATACATCCAACTCTATCGAATATCTCAATCTGGTTTTGTCAGTCAGTTTTGGCGTTGCCTGGATAAGCTGTACTCAGCATTTCCACGAACTTGTCCTTATGCTCATTGCCCAATCGCTCCGCCCCCGTCTTAAGTCTCTTTCGCCAATTTGGCCCGCGCGCGGCAGCTTCGACTATTGCGTCGTGAAGGTCGGCGCTGCGGCGTTTCAAAATCAAAGTGTCAATCAGCATGCCCGACTGAGCAATGTCCTTGTCCGCCTTGGCTGCGCTTTCCCCTGAGTCCTTGCGCATTGTCGAAACAATCAACTTGTGGACAGCGTATCGCTCAGGCGCAGGCACATTGACGAGCGTGCCATAGCGCGAGAGCGCCGCCACCTCGATCGTCTCGCGCAAAAGATAATCAAGGAAACGGAAGGCGGCGGCGTCGGACTTCAGGCTTGGTAAATTGACGGGTGCATCGCGATTGGCGCCGCGATTTGTCGTCAGGACATCCACTCTGAAACCACCCGGTCGGGTGTAGGCCGTGTCGACATTCGGTGCGGCAAGCGAAGGAACGGGTCGAAATTCGGCGTCGACAGATTTCAGGACATCGATGAGCGGCGCTGTGATCGATTCATTGAGCGCAACCGATATGCCATAATCCTGCGCAAGATCGATATCGCCAGTGCGGATAGCGGCACCAGGGAGTTTTACGCCAAGCAAGCCGGCATTAAGTCTGAAACGCGACAGTTCCAACAAGGACGCCGCGCAGCCGAAACACGCCGGCGGCGGCGAGCGCCTCGATTATCGCGCCTGTCAAACCGTCGGGCTCCGGCAAACCCGCCGCTTTCAATGCACGGATGATGGCTTTCCCGGCTATTGGCGTCGGTTTTCGCCCTTTGGCCGTCTTCGATCGCTTTGCGGCGCTCAGGCGTATCGGTGCCAAGGTAGCGTTCAGCCGGCCGGCCGGCTGGGCCGGTCGGCTCCTGAATGTACCAATAAACCTTGCCTGAAATCGTGCGCTTTCTGAAGGTAGAGCCCTTCGGAAAATCGGACGCCGCATCGATACGCAGTTGATCGATCAACTCTGCATAGCTGGTCTGAATGACAAGAGGCAGTTCTGAAATCGGCATTTACCGGCAAAATAAAGAAATGCCGGTAAATTTCAAGTGGCAATTCGCCTATCCGGTAGACAGA
The DNA here is from genome assembly GCF_009712425.2 of Aquisalinus luteolus. Classification (GTDB taxonomy): domain Bacteria; phylum Pseudomonadota; class Alphaproteobacteria; order Caulobacterales; family Parvularculaceae; genus Aquisalinus; species Aquisalinus luteolus. The sequence continues at coordinate 1,027,667 of NZ_VCJR02000001.1, read as the reverse complement.
CTCGCCTCTTCGGAAAGCCGGTCTCGCCTAGCGTATTGTAGCACGATTACCTGATCCCGGTATGGAACGACGTGCTGATGAACCCGAAACTCGGTCCTCTGAGAAATGCGATGGTCAACCTGCCGCCCTGTCGGATCCCTCAAGCCTGGCCGCGACGCCCCGTTCGTTTCCCAGCTTTCTTGCCACCTGCCGGATGAAGTGATCGAACCGCCGCTGGCCGAGCGCGTGTGCGGCATCGCGCTCGCCTTCCGGGATAGGCTCGGTGCGCGTCAGCCAGTAAAGGACGAACTGCGCCAGCGTCTCCAGACACAGCGCGGTATCTCGCTCGATCTCGCCCTGCCGGCGATCGAAGGCATCCATCCGGCGCAGCAGGCGTTCCTCGAGGACCAGATTGGCCTCCGGGTCGAAAAACCGGCCAAGCGCGTCCTCGACGATCTGCGTCTTGGTGACCCCTTCCCCAGATGCTCGTCGTTCCAGCTCGGCATGCAGCTTCCAGGAGAGACGAAGATTGACGCGCGGCTTTCCCATGTCAGAAATCCGGCAATGTGTCCGGATCGGCAAGATCGAGCGCCGCGGCGCGCCGGACCGTCTCCAGCTCCTGGTCGCCCGGCGCATCGCCGGCATCCTCGATCTCCATTTCAGGCGCTGGCGGCTCATTCTCCACCAACTCCTGATCGGGCGAATCCAGCTCCGGCACGATCTGTCTGCCGCCTTCATCGACAGCTCCCCGCCTCGCAGCGGACTGCTCTCCATCAGCACCGAGACGATTGTTCCAGTCGCCGATGACAGCCGGCAGCCCAAGCACCCTGCCCGCCTCCGGCAGCATACGGGCCGTGAAATTCGCGTCCTCGAAATAGCGCAGCTTCTTTGCCAGGATCGGCGGGGTCCCGGAGACCATCACCACTTCCTCGCCGGGCGCCATCTGCATGATTTCGCCCGGCGTCATCAGGGCCCGCTGGGTTTCCTGGCGCGAGACCATCATGTGGGAGAGCCAGGGCGCCAGCCGGTGGCCGGTATAGTTCTTCTGCGAACGCAATTCGGTCTTGGCCCCGAGCGCGTCGGAAATCCGCCTCGCCGTGCGCTCGTCGTTGGTGGCAAAGGCGATACGCAGATGACAATTGTCGAGGATCGCATTGTTGGGCCCATAGGCCTTCTCGATCTGGTTCAGCGACTGGGCGATCAGATAGGCCCGCACGCCATAGCCCGCCATGAAGGCGAGCGCGCTCTCGAAGAAATCGAGCCGCCCCAGCGCCGGAAATTCATCGAGCATCAGGAGGAGCCGGCGCCGCTTCCCGTCCGGCAGTGCTTCGGTCAGCCGGCGCCCGATCTGGTTGAGGATCAGCCGGATGAGCGGCCTGGTACGCGACAGGTCGGATGGCGGCACCACCAGATAGAGCGAGACGGGCCGTGCCGCGCCGACAAGATCCGTGATGCGCCAGTCGCTTGCCGAAGTGACCGCGGCGACCACTGGATCGCGATAGAGGGACAGAAAGCTGAGTGCCGTGGACAAGACGCCGGACCGTTCATTGTCCGCCTTGTTGAGAAGCTCGCGCGCCGCCTGCGCGACGACGGGATGAACCTCTCTCGCACCATCGGGCCCGCGCAGATGGCGGGTCTTCAGCATGCGCCCCAGCGTCTTCTCGAAGGGACGCGAGGGGTCGGACAGGAAGCGCGCGCAGCCGGCAAGGGTCTTGTCGTCCTCGGCATACAGAACATGCAGGATGACACCGACCAGCAAGGCGTGGCCGGTTTTCTCCCAATGGCTGCGCCGTTCGAGCGAGCCTTCCGGGTCGACGAGGATATCGGCGATGTTCTGGACATCGCGCACCTCGCCCGGCCCTTTTCGCACTTCCATCAGCGGATTGAATCGCGGCGAGGCCGTATCGGTCGGATCGAACCTGATGCAGGCCGAAAAGCGCGAGCGCCAGCCGGAGGTCAACGTCCAGTTCTCGCCCTTGATATCGTGGATGACCGCACTGCCGGTCCAGGACAGGAGTGTGGGGACCACGAGCCCGACCCCCTTGCCTGACCGTGTCGGGGCGAAGGCGAGCACATGATCGGGTCCGTCATGGCGCAGATAGCGCCCCTTCCAGCGTCCCAGAAAGACGCCGTCAGAGCCCAGCAGCCCGGCCTTCTCGATGTCGCGCCTTTCTGCCCAGCGCGCCGAGCCATAGGTGGTGACCCGCCGCTCCCAGCGCGAGCGCCACAGCGAGCCCAGAACCGCCGCGAGTATACCGAGCAGACCACCGCTCGCCGCGATCGACCCGCCACGCGCGAACACACCCGGCGCATAGGCTTCATAGGCATACCACCACTGGAACAATCGCCAGGGCCGATAGACCGGCCGGCCTTCCAGCACGAACCATGGCCGCCCGAGCCCGGGCTGATAGGCCAGCTCATGGGCCACCCATTGGGTCGCGCCCCATAGTGTCAGCACAATGATGAAGAGGACGATCAGGAACTGGCCGATTAGGATCCTGGATGGTGACATGAGCGCTGGCTCCGAAAACAAGTGCTCCAGTCTCTCGCACCGCCTCGTCCTGAACCAGTGTGCATGGCGGCAAATGGCGGCTTGCTCGGGATCGATAAACCGCAAAGCAGAACCTGGTCTTCCTTGGAACCAGCAGGAAAAATATCGCTGGCAGAAAAATGCCGCGGCAACGGCGATTAGCGCTTGAGCTTGTCGAAAAGGTCGATGAGTTCGGATACCTTTTCCCGCTGTTCATCGGCATTGCCGGAAGCTATTGTATCATCCACGCAATGGGCGGCGTGATCTTTCAAAATATCACTTTCGGCCCGCGCCAAGGCAGCTTTGACTGCTTGCATCTGGTGCAGGATATCGATGCAGTAGCGGTCTTCCTCCAGCATCTTCGTTATGCCACGGACCTGCCCTTCGATCCGCTTTAGTTTGGTGATCGTACGCTGTGATTTCATCGAGTTGACCTTATACCGGGAGGGGGTATATCATTCGAAGGTGCAAGGAGCGTCAAGCACCTGATGAAAAACGTCGGCCAGCGAATTCTGATTGCGATAGTCGCGCTAATTCTCGGGATCGGTCAGGCCTGTGCGTGCCTGTCACATGCCGATGGCTCAACTAGCGACAACTCGGCCCAGTCAAATGCTGACCATTCGGCGCATGGCGGCCATCATGGCGTAATGAATGCCGATCATGCGAAGACACAGCCTGGTGATGAGCCTTGTGGGCATTGCGTGGCGGTTGCTGCCGGTGCCGTTCAGGCGAACCTAACTACCCCTGTATTGACCACGCCACCGGCAACGGCGATCCTTGTGAGTAAGGTGGGCCCTTTGGTCCCGCATTGTTATCATATCCTGCGTCATTATCGTGCGCTGAACTGGCTTGACCCTCCGGCAGATACTCCAGTCTCCCTGAAAATCGTCATGCGTGATTAGGCAACGTTGATCCGAAGTGTCGCGCTTCGGGTCAATGACACATCCGTGTCCGCAATTTGCCCTTCACCCTGACGAGAGAGATGACCCTCATGGTTTCCAGAAGACAATTCCTATCCACCTCCCTGCAGGCAGGTCTCGTGCTTGGTGCGACGAGCGTGCTGCCCGCCTGGGCTTTGCCGGCCAGCCGGGGCAATACCGGGCTCAACGCACTTTCCGGCAATCGCTTCGATCTTGTCATCGACCGTTTCCCGGTCAGCGTCGATGGACGAACCGCCCTTGCGACAGGCGTAAACGGCACGCTGCCCGCTCCGCTGCTGCGATTCCGTGAAGGCGATGAAATCACGATCAATGTCGCCAACAGGCTGGACGAGGACAGCTCCATACACTGGCACGGCCTGCTGGTGCCTTTTTACATGGACGGCGTGCCCGGCGTGAGCTTCCCGGGCATCCGGCCCGGCGAAACGTTCCGGTATAAATTCGCGGTGCCGCAAAACGGGACCTATTGGTATCATTCCCATTCCGGCCTGCAGGAACAGCTTGGCCATTACGGCCCGATCATCATTGACCCGAGGGATGCCGATCCGGTCGATTATGACCGGGAATATATACTCGTCCTCTCCGACTGGAGCTTTGAGGGTCCGCACAGGATCTTCAAGAAGCTCAAGGCGATGAGCGAAAGCTACAATTTCAATCACCGAACTGTCCCGGACTTCGCGCAAGACGCCGCGGAGGAAGGCTTCAACGCCGCCTTCGAGCAGCGCGCCATGTGGGGCGGAATGCGCATGTCGCCGCGTGATATTGCGGATGTCACGGGCGCGACCTATCATTTCCTGATCAATGGCCATGCAACCGCCGATAACTGGAATGCTGTTTTCAGTGCCGGGGAAAGGGTCCGCCTGCGGATCATCAACGCATCGGCCATGACGATCTTCAATGTCCGTATTCCGGGCTTGCCCATGACCATCGTGCAGGCGGACGGCCTGAATGTGCAACCGCTGGAAGTCGATGAATTCCAGATGGGCGTTGCCGAAACCTATGATGTGATTGTCCAGCCGCAGGATGAGAAGGCTTATGCCTTTACGGCAGAATCCATCGACCGCTCGGGACAGGTCGTCGCCACGCTCGGTCCTCGCCCGGGAATGAGAGCACAAGCACCGGCGCTGCGCCCCGTCCCGACGCTCACCATGAAAGACATGGCCATGGATCACGGGGCCATGGACATGGGGGGCACGGATATGGGCGGCGGCATGTCGATGGACGGTACCAAGAACGATACCGGCATGGCTGACATGGATCACGATATGAGCGGCCACGACATGCAGGGCCACGATATGGCGTCGATGGGTGGCGGCGGCGATGTGAAACGCGGGCCCGGCGTGACCAAGCTCGCTGCCATGCCGAGCGGCCGTCTCGATGAACCGGGTCTCGGGCTGGAAGATGTGCCGCACCGGACCTTGCGCTATTCGCAACTGAGAAGCCTTGAACCCAACCAGGATACAAGGGCCCCGGAACGGGAGATCGAGATTCACCTGACGAGCAACATGCACCGCTATATGTGGTCGTTCGACGGGGTAAAATTCTCCGAAGTCACCGAGCCGATCATTTTCCATGAAGGCGAGCGTGTCCGGATGACAATGGTCAACGACACGATGATGAACCATCCGATTCACCTGCATGGCATGTTCTTCGATCTCGTCAATGGCGGCGGCAACCACCTGCCGCGCAAGCACACCGTCATCGTCAAACCCGGCGAAAAGCTTTCGGTCGATATCTCGGCGGAACATGTCGGAGATTGGGCATTTCACTGCCATCTGCTTTATCACATGCATGCAGGCATGATGCAGGTCGTCTCGGTCTTGCCGTCCGGCAAAACCGAGCATTCGATGTCGCATGACGGCCATCCACCACGCCATAAGACGCCGATGCAGACGGACGGTATGCAAGACCCGAACATTCAAGGCCACGACCATCACAAAATGGGAGGGGAGCACTGATGAGACAGGTAATCAGAACACTGAGCCTATCCGCCTTGACGGCGAGCCTGCTCGCCGGAACTGCCGCCTATGCCCAGGACCATCATCATGAAGGCGAGGCAGGCAACGCCCCCTGGTCCCAGGCAGATGCCTATTACGATCCACAGGACATGGCCGAGTCCCGCAATAAGGCCCAGCATCATGCAGGCGGTCAAACCTTCTGGTTCGTCATGGCCGACCGGTTTGAACTCCAGTTTACGGACGATGAAGAAACCGGCGTCTGGGAGGCCCAGGGGTGGCTCGGCGGCGATATCAACAGGCTGTTCGTCAAGACCGAAGGCGAATACAGTCTGGAGCACGACGAAATCGAGGATGCCGAAATTCAGGCGCTGTGGTCACGGGCCGTCTCTCCTTACTGGGATATTCAGACCGGCCTTCGCTACGATATCGAGCCAGACGGCAAGGCCCATGGCGTGTTCGGCGTACAGGGCCTTGCGCCATATCTGTTCGAGGTCGATGCCGCCACGTTCGTTAGTGATGACGGCGATGTCACCGCGCGGGCGGAAGTCGAATATGAGTTCCTGCTGACCCAGCGCCTGATCCTGCAGCCACGAGTGGAGGCGAATTTTTCCTTACAGGATATTCCCGGGCGCGGACTCGGCAGTGGCCTGACCGGGGTCGATGCCGGGATGCGATTGCGCTACGAAATCCGCCGTGAATTCGCGCCTTATGTGGGCGTCGAATGGCAGGGTTCATTCGGCGATACCGCCGATATTATCGAGGCGGCTGGCGGCGATGCGCAAGGGACTGCGCTGGTTGCCGGGATAAGGGCGTGGTTTTGATCACATCGTCACCAGACGGAACCCCTCGCGGGCTAATCCGTTGTCGGGATACCCCGGTCCCGTATCGGAAAGGAGACAAAAATGGATAACAATTCGCATTACTGGCGCTTCGCGGCGATGATCGGCACCTCCATGGTGGTGATGTTCATCCTGATGTATTTCAACACCTACGCTCTCGAGCATGTGCGCTGGAGCGAAACGCGCTTTTACATGACATTCATCATGGGCGCGGCAATGGCCTTGGTCATGCTGAGTTTCATGCTCGGCATGTATAGCGACAAGAGGATCAATGCCGGTATTTACATCGCCAGCGTCGTCGTCCTGATTGCCGCCTTGTACCTGGTGCGCAGTCAGGCAACTGTCGGGGAGCGCTCTTACATGAACGCGATGATCCCGCACCACTCGATTGCCATCATGACCAGTGAACGCGCCAATATCGAGGATGTCCGCGTGCAGGAACTGGCCGACAAGATCATCCGTGCCCAGCGCCGTGAAATCAAGGAAATGGAGTGGCTGGTCTCGGATATCAGCCGTAACGGCATAGCGGCCACGCGAGACGAGGCTGATGCGCGCCCGGTCCCGGCGTTCGAGGGAGACCTTGCCCCCGATGAGCCCTCGGGCTCGCAGATAGAATGAGGAACCGATTTATGCTTCACAAAATCGATGACAGTAATGCAAAGACCGCCACTCTCTATCGCATGGTCATGGCGGAGCATGTCTGCCCCTACGGACTGAAATCCAGATGGCTGCTGGAGCGCAACGGCTTCACGGTGGAAGACCATCACCTGACAAGTCGCGCGCAAACCGATGCCTTCAAGGAAAAGCATGGCGTCAAGACAACGCCCCAGACCTTTATCGGCGGTGAGCGCATCGGCGGCTACGAAGCGCTGAAAGCCCGGCTGACCGGAAAGACAGAAGACAAGGACAAAACGACCTATACGCCCGTGCTGGTGATTTTCGGCGTCTGTGCGCTGATGGCCTGGGCCGCCAGTTACTGGGCAACCGGCAATATAATATCGCTGCGCGGCATCGAATGGTTCGCAGCCTTTTCCATGTGCGCCCTGGCGATCCAGAAACTGCGCGATGTCGAGAGTTTCTCGACCATGTTTCTCAATTACGACCTGCTCGCCAAGCGATGGGTGCCTTATGGCTATGTCTATCCTTTCGGCGAAGCAATTGCCGGTATACTGATGATTGCCGGGGGCGTTTTCGGCCTGATCGGGGCGCCGATTGCTATTTTTATTGGCACGGTCGGCGCGGTCTCTGTCTTCAAGGCGGTCTATCTCGACAAACGCGAGCTCAAATGCGCCTGCGTCGGGGGACAGTCCAACGTGCCTCTTGGTTTTGTTTCCCTGACTGAAAACCTGGTCATGATGGCGATGGGGCTCTGGATGATCATCAAATGGCTCCTGTAAGCCCCGCCCACGATGGAAAGCTGTCGCTTAAAGTACCGGCTCAATAAGATCGGGAGAATTGTTCCTGACATTTCCCACGTCGCTGCTCACGGTATAGGTTCTCAGGAAGTCAGACTGTACACGGATGGCCAAACCTTGAGCTTCATCCCACGCCGCATCCAGCCAGCGATCGACATCCTCTCGCTCCAGGATCACCGGCATTCGATTGTGAATTTCCGCCATCAGATCATTCGGCTGTGTCGTCAGGACGGTATAGCTGTCGATCCCGAGCATGCGGTTCTGCGTCCACAATCCCGCCAGCAAGATCGGTTCGCCGTTCTGCCGCCTTATCGCGAAAGGCTGCTTTGACTTGCCTTTCCGCTTCCATTCGAAAAATCCCGATACCGGGATGACGCATCTATGGGCCTTCAGGAGTGGCGCGAATGAGTTCTTCTCCTCGACTGTCTCAGCTTTGGCATTGATCATCGAATATCCGATCTTCACGTCCTTTGCCCAGGACGGCAGAAGTCCCCAGCGCAGCGGCCGGAGCACCTTCTCGCCATCCTCCATGAAACAGACCGGCACCATATGGGTCGGCGCTATATTGTAATTGGGCGCAAAGTTGCTCGCTGGCGGCGCCGTGAACAGCTTCAACTGCTCGCGATACATCGACCAGGACAGGCTTTCATCCGAGAATTTGCGTCCGCACATATGAAGCTCCGATGATATTCTATCACATATGATGCTTGACGCGCGCCTTGGCAAAATCAGATCATGGGTGTGATGAGCGATCTTGCCGGCACCGATATCATCTACCCTGAGCGCGGCCGCGTGCATGAGCTGAGCGGCATGAGCGCGGACATGGTCGCGCTGTTGGCGGCCGGTGAGGGACAGAAACTGCTTTGCGGCCCGCCCGGCTGGATCGCCTCCATCCACCCGGAAGGTCTCTCTCTTTATGCCGATCCGGCACAATTCCTCCAAATATCGTGCCCGCTCAAGGCCGACGCCCTGTGGTCCACTGAGACGGCGCTGCGCTCTGGCAGCGTCGATAGTGTCATTGCCTGGTTCGATTCGACCCCGGATCTGACCAGCTTCCGTCGACTTCAGCTGGCCGCCAGGGAGGGCCATAGTCTGGGCCTCCTGATCGTCGCCAGACCCGCCGTCAGCAGCGCCGCCGAGACGCGCTGGCACTGCCTGCCGGCGCGGCCCGAGAACAATGACTCGACTCTGATCCATCTGTCCCTGCACAAGAACAAAAAGGGAACAATTGGAAGCTGGAACCTGCATGTTAAAAGGGCAAAGAGTCATCTCGATCTGGATGCCGCGCCTGCCGGTGAACCGCGCAGGCCGGACCGGCATACCGGTCGATGACTGGCTGTTCGCGCTGACGCAGGAGGAAAAAGGCGCCGTCCGTCTGTCCTGCGTGAACCATCATGCCAGCAAGGCGGGTCTCGCCGCGGGGATGAGCCTGACCGATGCCAGGGCCATCGCCCCGGCGCTGGTGACATTGCCCGCCGAGCCGCGCAAGGATGCTGCCTTCCTGTCCGCGCTACAGCGATGGGCCGAGAAGTTCTCGCCCTGGACGGCCTGCGACGGCGCGGACGGCCTGATCCTCAACATCACCGGCTGCGCGCATCTGTTCGGCGGCGAAGAGGCGATGCTCGCCCTGATCCGCCAGGAGCTCGCGGACTTCTCCATCGACGCGATGGCAGGAATTGCCGATACAAAGGGCGCGGCGCGCGCCGCCGCGAGGTTCGGGGGCACGGGCCGGACCATCATTGCCCCCGGCGAGGCGCGGGCCGCGCTTGCCCCCTACCCCGTCGAGGCAATGGTCGCCGATGACAAGACCCTGTTCGATCTCAAACGGCTCGGCCTGACATCCATTGGCGATCTCTATGGCCTGAAAAGCGCCGAGCTTGCCCGAAGGGTCGGCTTCGGCTTCGTGCGCGGGTTCGAAAAGCTGTTCGGCAGCGCCGCCGATCCGGTGATCGCGCAGACCGCGCGCCCCACCTATTCGGCGCGCATGTCGTTTCCCGATCCTATCGGGCTGATCGATGATGTCGAAGAAGCGCTGCGTCGCCTGACCGCTCAAATCTGCAAGCGTCTGGTCGAACATGATGACGGCGCGCGGGCTTTCGAGCTGACATTTCAGCGCACCGACAAAACCGGGACGATCCTGTCGATCGGGCTGGCGCGGCCGTCACAAACACCGGACCTCGTGATCCGGCAATTTGCCCAGAAGATTACCAGGGTCGATGCCGGGCTCGGCATCGATGTGATGCGCCTGCGGGCAACTGTCACGGAGCCTTTCAGGCCGGTCCAGCAGAGCTTTGCGGGCCCGCAGAAGCAAAGCGAACTGGAAGAGCTGATCGCCACGCTCGGCAACCGGCTGGGCTTTGACAGGGTGCTGCGCTGGGAGCCGGTCTCCAGCCATCTGCCCCGCCGGTCGTTCCGCCTGGTCTCTGCCGCCGGCAAGGCCAGGTCGGTATCCTTCGAGCCGCCAGCCTCTTTGCGCCCCTTGACGATGGTCGGCCCTGATCTGGTCGAGATTACCGCGCCCGGCAGGCCGCCCAAGGGCTTCGTCTGGCGCGGTGAGGGTTTTCAGACGGCCAGCGCAAAAGGCCCTGAGCGGATCGGCCATGAATGGTGGCTGGGCACACAAGGCGATGCGATCCGCGATTACTGGTCGGTCCAGACCTGCCAGGGTCCGCGCCTGTGGCTGTCGACCCGCCCCGACCTGAAGCCATCCATATGGGAGGTGGCGGGAGTGTTCCCGTGAGCTATGCGGAACTCGGTGTCATCTCAAATTTCACCTTCCTGACCGGGGCCTCTCATGCCGAGGAACTCATCGAGCGCGCCTGCGAGCTTGGCCTGCCGGCGATTGCCATTGCCGATACCAACTCCTTTGCCGGTAGCGTGCGCGCCCATGCCGCCGCGCTCGAAGCCGGTATTCAATTTATCGTCGCAACACGGATCGTCCTCGCAGGCGGCGAGCAATTCATCGCCCTGCCGCAAGACCGGGCGGCCTATGGGCGGCTTTGCCGGCTGCTGACCGTGGGCAAGCGCCGCGCGAAAAAAGGCCATTGCACGCTGCATCTGCATGATCTGCTGGAATGGGCTCAAGGCTCGGTGCTGATCGCGCTGGAGGCGGGTGAAGACAGCCTGCGCCAACTGATCGAGAGATTTCCCGATCATCTCTATTTGGCGCTCAGCCCCGCCTATGACGGCAATGATCCGGCCCGCTTTGCCGAAAGGGCCGCGCTCGCCGACACTCTGTCCCTGCCGCTTGTCGCCACCGGCAATGTCATCATGCACCGGGCCGCGCGGCGGGCGGTCGCCGACATACTGACCTGTCTGCGCGAGAAGACCAGTATCGACAGGCTCGGCCGCCGCGCGCTCCTCAATTCAGAGCGCCGCCTGAAAAGCCCGTTCGAGATGCACCGTCTGTTCAAGGCCTTTCCCGAGGCGCTTGCGAACACGATGCGGGTCGCGCAAAGCTGCCGTTTCTCCCTGGCCGAACTCAAATATGAGTATCCGGATGAAGTCACGGACGGAAAGCCCGCCCTTAAAAAGCTGCGCGAGCTGACCGATGAGGGGTTACATCAGCGCTATCCCGACGGCGTGCCGCTGGAGGTCCAGGAGACGGTCGAGCGCGAATTCTCGCTGATCGCCCAGCTCGACTATGCGCCCTATTTCCTGACCGTGCATGACGTGGTCGCGTTTGCGCGCACTCGCGGCATTCTGTGCCAGGGACGCGGCTCGGCGGCCAATTCGGTGATCTGCTATGCGCTCGGCATCACCTCCGTCAGTCCCGAGATCATTACGATGGTGTTCGAGCGGTTCGTGTCCGAGGCGAGGAACGAACCGCCCGACATCGATGTCGATTTCGAGCATGAACGCCGCGAGGAAGTGATCCAGCATATCTATGACAAATATGGCCGGCACCGTGCCGGCATCTGCGCGACCGTCATTCATTTCCGCTCCAAGGCCGCGATCCGCGAAGTCGGCAAGGCGATGGGCCTGTCCGCCGATGCGCTCATGGCGATCTCCTCGCAAATCTGGGGCTGGTCTGACGCGGCGCCCGCCGAAGACAGGCTGCGCGCGGCGGGCCTCAACCCTCACGATAGGCGCCTCCGCCTGACGTTGAGCCTGATCCGCGAGATTATCGGCTTTCCCCGGCATTTGTCGCAACATGTCGGCGGCTTCGTCATCACGCGCGACCGGCTGGACGAGCTGGTCCCTGTCGAGAATGCCGCCATGGACGATCGCACCATGATCGAATGGGACAAGGACGATATCGATGTGCTGGGCCTGCTCAAGGTCGATGTGCTGGCGCTGGGCATGCTGACCTGCATCCGCAAGGCCTTCGATCTTCTGGAAGACTGGAGGGGGGTGCGCTATTCCCTTGCCAGCCTGCCGCAGGAAGATCCCGCCGTCTACGCGCAGATATCCCAAGGCGACACGACTGGCCTGTTCCAGGTCGAATCCCGCGCGCAGATGTCGTTCCTGCCGCGCATGCGCCCCAACTGTTTCTACGACCTGATCATCGAGGTGGCGATCATCCGGCCCGGCCCGATCCAGGGCGATATGGTGCATCCCTATCTGCGCCGACGCCGGGGCGAAGAAGAGATTGTCTATCCGTCTCCTGAACTCGAAGAGGTGCTTAAACGCACGCTCGGCGTGCCGCTGTTCCAGGAACAGGCGATGCGCATCGCGGTGGTCGTGGCCGGCTTTACCGCCGGCGAAGCCGATGCGCTGCGCCGCGCGCTCGGGGCGTTCCGCAAGATCGGCAATGTCTCGGATTTCCAGGACCGCTTCATAGCGGGCGCGATCAGCCGCGGCTATGAGCCCGAGTTTGCCGAGAAGTGTTTCAAGCAACTGGAGGGCTTTTCCGGATACGGATTTCCCGAAAGCCACGCGGCCTCCTTCGCCCTGCTCGTCTATGCCTCGGCTTGGCTGCGTCATCATCATCCGGAAGTCTATTGCGCCGCGATCCTCAACTCCCAGCCCATGGGCTTCTATGCGCCCGCCCAGCTGGTCGCCGATGCGCAGCGTCACGGGGTTGAGGTCCGCCCGGTCGATATCAATGCCAGCAGCTGGGATTGCGCGCTGGAGCCCGATGGCAAGGGCGGGCTCGCGGTCCGGCTCGGCTTTCGCCAGATCAAGGGCTTCAAGGAAGATGATGCGCTCTGGCTGGTCGCGGCGCGCGGCAATGGCTACCGGGATGTCGCCGCGCTCTGGCGGCGCGCCGGGCTGCTGCACCCCGCTATCGAGAAACTGGCGATGGCCGATGCCTTCGCCTCCATCGGCATGAACCGGCGCGAGGCGCTCTGGCATGCCAAGGCCGTCGATACGGGCACGCCGATGCCGCTCCTCGGCGATCCCCCGGATGAAGACAGGCAAGCCTCGGGCCTGCCGCTCATGTCGCTGGCCGAGGAGGTGTTCGAGGATTTCGTGTCGGTGCGCCTGAGCCTGAAGGATCATCCGGTACGGCTGGTCCGGGACAAGGCCGGGGGCAATCTGACCCATGCCAGAAACTTGCGCGATGTGCCGCAGAACAGCCGCGCCACAATCCTCGGCGCGGTGATCACCCGCCAGCGGCCGGCCACGGCGAGCGGCGTGATCTTCGTCACGCTCGAAGATGAGACCGGCTCGGCCAATATCATCGTCTGGCCAAAGACTTTCGAGCGCTACCGCCGCGAGGTGATGCAAGGCCGTCTGTTACGCATTACCGGCAAGGTGCAGAAGGAAGGGCTGGTCGTCCATGTCATCGCGGACAGGATCGAGGACCGGTCCGATCTGTTCGACAATCTCGGCCAAAGCGGCCAGTCCCACATCGACATGACCTGGTCCTCGGCCGATGAAGCAAAGCGGCAGATCCCGGACAGCCGCCAGAGTTCGCGCCATCAGGAAAAGCCCGACCCCGCCCCGGCAACGCATCCGCGCATCCAGGCCAGGAGGCTGTTTGCCAGCCGGGATTTCAAATGACCGAGATGCTTCCCCATAGCTTGATAAATTGTCGATTGCAGGAAGGATATCATCCATATCCAATATACAGCTCCCCCAGGATCTGAGGGGGTATAGTGATGCCTAAGAGTAAATGCTGTTCCGCGTTATTTGATATGGTAGCATCCTTAGGCTGATGAGGCGTGAAACAGAAAAACAAGCCAATTTGCCCAAGACACTTAAGACAACCAGGAAACACCTCGCCCGGCTCGAAATTGCCATATACTTCACTTGCACCGAAGTGCGTTTAATACGAGCGAAAAAGCCGGCGTAGGTTGGCGGCGGCTCGGGTAGTAGAGATGGAATCCGGGGAACGAAGGACACCATTCATTCAGCACTCTGATTAGTTTTTTCTCAGCCAGGAGATTTTCTACATATGGCTCAGCAATGTAACCGATGCCCATATCCTCTAGCGCCGCATCCAGAACCAGTGATGGCGTATTGAAGACTATACCGCCATCCGTGCGGAAGTTGATTTCCCGACCGTTTTTTTCAAACTCCCAGGTAAATAAGTCACCATGGGTCTGCGTACGTCTGTTGATGCAGCGATGATTCGTCAAATCATCTGGCACTTTTGGCTTTCCGTGTTTTGCGAAATATGCCGGTGAACCAACGACCGCCATTCTCAATTCAGGCCCTATCCGTACAGCGATCATATCCTTTTCAATACTCTCCCCCAATCTGACACCTGCATCGAAGCGCTCTGCCACGATATCGACCATTCGCCCCTCGGTGATTAATTCGAGTTTGATATCAGGATAGTCCTTCAATAGCGGAACCAGCTTTGGCCACAAAATGGTATCGGCTGCGAGCTGGCTGGAATTGATACGGACCGAACCCGCAGGTTTTTCACGAAAACTCGAAAGTGCCGCGAGTTGGCCCTCGATTTCGGCAAAAGCTGGTCTGAGGGTCTTGGCAAGTTGTTCACCAGCCTGAGTGGATGAGACGGTTCGGGTTGTACGCGTCAACAAGCGTACACCGAGACGTTCCTCAAGCCGTCTTACCGTATGGCTGAGCGAGGACTGGGAAACACCAAGCCTTGCCGCGGCGCGTGTGAAGCTCGCCTCTTCCTCGACGGCAAGGAAAGCCAGTAAATCCCCAAGCTCATCCCGCTTCATTCATGACTCCTATTAATAGGTCCATGCGTTTTTAGCCTATAGTACGGCATAATCGCAATTGTTATCCTTCCATAGCACGGACGATCAATACCCAATCGCCAGGAGAGATGAATGGCATTATCGGCACTAAAAGCGATCATTGTAGGAGGAATTTTTGCGCTGGGTTTCGGCAACGCAGGCGCTGAAAACAAACCAAACAATTCACACGGGCTGGTTTATCGGAATGCGATCTCCGAGAACGTTCAAGGCAATGTCAATATTCATCCGGTTTCCTATCAACTGAACGGGCTCAATATCGCGGCCAATGTCTATACTCCGCCCGGTTATGACGCCGAACACTCCTATCCGGCTATCATTGTGGCCCACCCCAATGGCGGCGTGAAAGAACAGGTAGCGGGCCTTTACGCGCAACGCCTGGCCGCAAAAGGGTATGTGACCATAGCCGCTGATGCTGCCTATCAAGGTGCAAGCGAAGGCCAGCCCCGCAATGTGGACAAACCTGCATTTCGTATCGAAGACATTCGCGGAATGGCGGACTTCATCAGCCAGTATGATGGCGTCGATAGCGCCAATCTTGGTCTTTTCGGAATCTGTGGCGGCGGCGGATACTCTTTGGCGGCAGCACAGACAGACAAGCGTTTCAAGTCCGTGGCGACACTGAGCATGTTCAATAGTGGGCTTGTTCGGCGGAACGGGTTCATGGATTCGCAGATTTCGACGATTCAGGAGCGATTGACGGCAGCCTCAAGGGCCAGAGCGCAGGAGGCTGCCGGAGGAGAAATCCAGTATAGCGCTGACGCAACGCCAACCGATGAGGAGATCGCCGCCCTACCGTTCGAGCTCTATCGAGAGGGCTATGTCTATTACGGAAAGACACACGCCCATCCGAATTCGACCTTCCGGTATACGACCAGCAGCCTGATCGACTTGATGCAGTCCGATGCGCGCGACCAGATCGAGCTGATCAATCAACCGCTCCTGATGATCGCCGGCGATTCCGCAGACACGCTCTATATGTCGCAAGACGCCTTTGCGCTTGCGACCGGCACGTCTGACAAGGAGCTGTTTCTCATCGAGGGTGCCTCGCACATACAGACCTACTGGAAGCAGCCTTATGTCGATGCCGCGATGGAACAGCTGACAAGCTTTTTTGGTCGCACGCTTGCCACGGGGCAGCAGTAATAGACCGTACTGGAAACTCCTGCATAAGGAAAATTGAGAATGCGCATAATCACTGTTTTGATTTCAACGATCATCCTCATATGTCCGGCACACGCCGGAGCAGCAGACCCGGCCAAGTCCGGCCTATCTGAAGAGCAGACACATATTGTGCCGATCGCTGCCTTTACTGCGGCCGGGGATATTGAAAAGCTGGAGGCGGCGATTACAGAGGCCCTGGATGCTGGCGTGCCAGTATACGATATTCGGGAGGTCCTTATACAGATGTATGCCTATGCTGGGTTTCCCAGAAGCCTGAATGCATTGACCGCTCTGGCAGACATTCTGGAAACGCGCGAGGCCAGTGGAATTGAAGACAGGCTCGGCGAAGACGCCACCCCTTTGCCTGAAGATACCGACATGAATGCCCTCGGCAATGACGTCCGCAATCAGATTACCGGGCGTGATATGACAACCAATTCTGCAAAGTATGCACAAATCGCCCCTGTCATCGATGTCTATCTCAAAGAGCACCTGTTCGGTGACATTTTTTCCAGAGATGTCCTTACACATCAGGAAAGGGAACTTGCAACCATCAGCGCCCTCGCCGCCATGAGCGGCGTTGAAGCTCAATTGAGAGGGCACTATCGTGTCTCGCTGACCACCGGGTTGACGCCGGAGCAACTATACCATTTCACCGATATCCTGCGTGATCGTGTCGACCCGCAAACGGCGGCAAAGGCACAACGCATACTTGAAGAAGTCCTGCAAGCAAGGACTGAACAGGGAGCGAGCAATGAATAACTCGGTACTTCCATCGATTCTGGCAACGCTCGTTTTCGTCAGTGCCTGCTCAGCGCAAGAAGTCTCTGCTGATGAGAATGGCCTCAGCGTTACGCGCTATGCGGCACAGAACACCACCGTCGCCCCTACTGAAAACTTTACCGGAACAGCCAAGGTCTCTTCCCGTTTCTCGTCAGGTCGCGACAATGGGTATGGCGGCGCAATAGTCGAGTTCGAACCGGGGGCGCGCACAAACTGGCACACACATCCGATGGGCCAGACACTGATCGTAATTTCCGGCACCGGACGTGTGCAGTCTGATGGCGAACCATCAGAGGTCGTTCAGCCCGGAGACGTGGTGTGGATACCGCCCGGCGAGCGCCATTGGCACGGAGCGTCGCCCGATAGCCCGATGTCCCATGTCGCCATAGCAGAACCTCTCGATGGCGTTCGCGTTGAATGGATGGAGGCAGTCAGTGAAGACGAATATCTCGGTCGCTAGGATCATGCCTGATCGCACCCTTTTGGCTCTGTTCCTGGTTAGCTGCCTCGCGGCAGTGACTGCCTGTTCGAGTGCAGAACCACGCGAGCAAGAGAGCCTTGTAATTGCGGAACAAGGGAGTTTCGCCGCAGGCGGAACAGTTCGAACAGAACCGGGCGAGTTCAATCCGCTCGATCCGTCATTGCCGGCTGGTCAGACGTATCATGGGGATCATGCCTTTGTGTCGTACCAGCTGCCAGCAGATGCACGCCCCCTGCCCATCGTGATGTGGCACGGGTTTGGTCAATTCTCGCGCACCTGGGAAACGACACCGGATGGGCGAGAAGGGTTTCAGACACTTTTCCTGCGCCGTGGGTACGGCGTTTACCTGATAGATCAACCACGAAGGGGCGATGCCGGGCGCGGCATGGAGGGTACGACAATAACCCCCACGCCGGACGAGCAGTTCTGGTTCAACGTTTTCCGCGTCGGCGTGTGGCCAGACTATTTTGATGGCGTTCAGTTCGCGCAGGATGAGGAAACGCTCAACCAGTATTTCCGGTCGATGACTCCGGACACAGGCCCTATTGAGCCGGACGTCGTGACAGACAGCGTCTCTGCCCTGTTTGACAGGATCGGTTCCGGCGTTCTGTTTACGCATTCCCATTCAGGCGGTTTTGGCTGGCTGGCCGCAACCAGGAATGAAAATATTCGCGGGATCGTCAGCTTTGAACCCGGCAGCGGGTTCATCTTTCCTGAAGGCGAAGTGCCTGAACCGATTCCGAGTTCGGCTGGCGAGCTTTCCGCAGCTTCCGCGCCGATGGCCGAATTCATGGCTCTCACCCGCATTCCGGTCATCATCTATTACGGCGATAATATTCCTGCCGAGCAAAGCCCGCTCCCCGGCCAGGATGGGTGGCGCGCTCGTCTAGAGATGGCCAGGCTCTGGGCAGACACGGTCAATCGCCATGGCGGTGATGTGACGCTCGTGCACCTTCCGGAAATCGGAATCCACGGCAATACGCACTTTCCGTTCTCCGACCTGAACAACGTAGAAATCGCTGATCATGTTTCCAGGTTCCTGACGGATAAGGATCTGGATTAAAAAAGGACGAAGCTGAACCTTCGGTATGAGAGCCAGAAGCCTGACTTTTCAGATCGTCATTAAGAAGAAAAAAAACGAAACGCACAAAAGGAAAATGACCATGTCAAAAATTCATTTCGTCGCCTATGCCTTGCTGATCATGGGAACGCTTATCCCAAACGCCTCAGCTCTGGGGGCGGACAATCAGTCCAACGTCGCAGACGTTGATAGCGAGCAACAGGCGCTGCTCGAGCTCTCAAGCCAGAAATGGGACTGGATGGCGGAAAAGGACGTCGGGAAACTGGAAACGCTGTTCGATGCGAATGCCAAGTTCGTCCATATGAGTGGCACCTGGAAGACCGAAGCAGAACTCGACATCATTGAATCGGGTAGAATTTGGTACAAAAATGCCGATGTTCACGATGTTGCAGTCGAAATGTTCGGGGATACGGCAATAGTCTGGAGCCGCATCACGTTGGTGGCTGTGGTTGGCGGCAATGAAGTCTCCAATGAGTTCACCGTGACCGAGGTCTATCAGCACAAAGATGATATCTGGAAAATGCTTGCCCTGACATTCAGCAGTGTCAGGGATACACACAGTATTTCCCACTAAGGATAAACGTGAAATTCCCTCAGGGGTTTCGGCGCATCCACACTTCGTCCACAGGTCTGCAGGCGCAGTCCTGGATTGGACCAGAGCCTGGTAGCAAGTCATCGACAACGATAATTATCAAAAAGACAGGAAATGACATGGTCCGATTTGCATCAATCCTCACGGTCGGCATTGTACTTGCCGTCGCCAGTGCCGCCGCACAAACCGTCAATGTTTCATCAGGAACACTTCATGGTGCGACTGAAGGAAATGTCTCCAGCTTCAAGGGCATTCCCTATGCGGCGGCCCCAACTGGCGACTATCGCTGGCGCGCACCTCGACCCGTCCAACCATGGGACGGGGTAAGAGATGCCACAGCTTTCGGATCTGATTGCCCACAACGTTCCTTCGGCCCGCCTCCTGCGGAAGGCGAAGCGACTAACTCAGAGGATTGCCTGTTTCTCAATATCTGGAAACCAGCTGACATTGAGCCTGAAGCAGAACTTCCTGTCATGGTTTGGATACATGGCGGGGCGTTTGTCTTCGGTTCAGGTGCGCAAGCCTCGTTCTCAGGGGAGCAATTTGCGCAACGGGATGTGATCCTGGTCACCTTCAATTATCGGCTGGGACGTCTGGGCTTCTTCGCTTTTCCCGCGCTGAGCGAAGAAAATCAGGACCGCCCGACTGGCAACTTCGCCTATATGGACCAGATCGCCGCGCTGGAATGGGTGCAACAGAACATCGCAGCTTTCGGTGGCAATCCGGACAATGTTACAATTTTCGGCGAGTCCGCTGGGGGGGGGTATCGGTACACACACTGCTGACAATTCCGATGGACCGTGGCCTGTTCCACAAGGCAATCAGCCAGTCCGGTGGCAGCCGGGACGGCGTCCTCACTGGCCGACCGCTCAGCGAGGACGGTATCGACACGCATTACCCCGTGTCTGCGGAAACGGCAGGCATCAATTTCGCCCGCCGCCACGATATTGTGGGTGAGGATGCGGCGGCGCTTGAAAAGCTGCGCGCTCTTTCGGCGGAAGAGATTGTTGATAATGGTCAGGAAACTGCAGGACCTGGCGGTCCCATCACCTATTCAGGACCGATCCTCGATGGTCGTCTCGTCGTTGAAACGGCGCAAAGCGCCTATGAAGCTGGCAGGCAGGCGAACGTACCGCTCATTATAGGCGCCAATAGCGCGGACTTTGTCGGATTCATCAGTGCCGATACAAAAGACGAACTTTTCTCACAGTTCAGCCACGCGGAAAAAGCTGCAGAAATCTATGATCCGGAAGGAACAACGGAACTGGCCACCCTGCTGGTCATGGCCGGGACAGACAAGGTTCAGGCTGAGCCTGCCCGTTTTGCCGCACGCGCATTCGAAGACAAGGGTGCTCCGGTTTACGTTTATCGCTTCGGCTATGTGCCGGATGCGATGTCGGAACGCTGGCAGAACGGTGCACCTCACGGGTCGGAAATTGCTTATGTCTTCGACACGCTCAACGCCTGGCCGGGATCGACTCCATCGCCGGAAGACGAGGATGTAGCGCGTGCTCTCAACAGTTACTGGGCCAACTTTGCCAAGTCCGGTAATCCCAATGGGGAAGGTCTACCGGTCTGGCCTCAATATCAGCGAGAACGCGAAGAAATTCTCGTAATCGAGGCAGACGGTGAATTCATTGGCCGGGAAGACCCGTGGAAGGCACGGCTCGATGTAAGCGAAAGGGCAGCGGATGCTCAGCCATAGGTGTTGGTTTCAGCGACCCCATGGGTCGGGAGCCGAATCCCCGATCGCGCCGAACATTTCGCATTCCTGATCGGGATAGAACCGTCCCTTGCCGACAGCCAGCGCCGGCTCAAGCGCAAATCGCTCCTCATTGGCAAGCCAGCCTTCATGATATTCGAAGCTGACCGTCTCGCGACCCCGGGACGGCGCGCGATGGAGCGTTCCGACGCGATGGGTGCCGCTCGGCAGGCTGACATGGACCTCCACGGGATCGGCCATTATGTCTCCTGCCCGCGACGCGCGCCGGCACGGCGCCTGGCCGACGGGCTTGTCAGCTCCAGCCCGAGCCTGTCGCGTGCGGCATCGGCAAGCTCGCCGACACCGCCCGGAAGGCCAAGCGCATTGAGCACCGAGGCATAGATACCGATACTGACAGCCGGATCACCCTCCTCGGTGCGCTTGAGTGTATTGCGCGACGTAAGCGCTAGCTCCGCTACCACCTGAGCGGAGAGTTTTCTGCGCTTCCGGGCGTCGAATATATCGTCCCCGCGCTTTTTCAGTGCCCGGCGAAGCGCTAGGGGCGGACAATGAGCGTCGGCATGATTGCTACCTTCATTTATCATTTAACCCATAATATGCTCTACGAAGGTTACATTCCGAACCGGCTCCCGGGCACTCCGGCAATCGCCCTGTTCGATGAAACGACGAGTCGGCCCGCTATCGTCTGCGTTCCCGGTACCGTGACGGCGTAACCCCGACCATCCGCCGGAAACTCTCCGAGAAATGCCCATGACTGGCAAAGCCGAGCCCATGGGCAATCGTCGTGATGGTCGCCTCGGAACCGGCCAGCAGCGCGCGAGCGTGGGCGATGCGGCGCTCCAGAACATAGCGATGCGGCGCGACACCGGCCGATCGGCGAAAGGCACTCGCGAAATGATGGGGGCTCAGCGCCGCAAGCCCGGCGAGCTCTGCCTGGTTGATCTCGTCACCCAGATGGGTCTCGATGAAACCAGCCACGCGGCGCAGGCGGCGATCCGAGAGCCCGCCGCTTGTGTGGGCAGGTCTGCCGCCGCGATAGTGTCTCAACAAATGGACAGCGAGCACGATCCCGATCGAGGCGAGAAAGCCGCGTCCGGACCATCCGCCAAAATCAAGCTCCAGGCGCAGCTTGGCAATGATCGTGTCGATATCCGGGTCGCGCAGACCCAATCGCGAGCCGACGGGCGTTTCATCCTGCAGACCGGTCTCAATGCGCAACTGCTCAATGAGGGCGTCATCGAAGGCGACGGCGAGAATGGTCGGCCTGCCGGCCCAACGTGACCGGCAGGGACGCCCCGCCGAAAGGATCTGCGCCGAATTCGGCAAGAGAAAGTGACGCTGCGGATCCGTGCCTGGAGGATACCATTCCAGGGAAACGCAAGCGCTTTCGATCACGGCGATGGTGATCTGCGCCGCGCCGAGCGCGACGCCGTCATTGGCCGCCAGCTGCCCGCGGGCGAGCGTCACGCCGCCCGCCTCAAGCCGGGCCGAAGGCACAAACCCGCGCGAAGATCCGGTGCCGGCAAAGTCGATCAGCTCATTGTCCCGCCAGCGATGGCCCGCCATGATCGCGGTCTCCAATTGCGGCCCGGCCCTCGCTTGGCGGATTCTTCGACGCCAGGGCCTCGTCGTCCAGGGCGGCGTAATAATCGCGCATCAGAGCGTAATGCTCCTCCTTCAGCGCGTCGGTGAAGGCAAGATGATCCGGCACCGGACCGTCCTTGAGCAGGACGCTCGGGCACTGACCTTCATAATTGCCGAGGCTGGGCAGATGCTGGCGGTAGCCGACAAGCGCCGCCAGTTCGGGCTCGAAATGCCGCGCGATGGGCGGCGGATAGGCGAGCCACTGATTTTCCCAGGGCTTAAGCCAGCCGAGGCAGTAGGACATGATCAGTCCGCGCCGGGGCTGTGCGCTGCGATTGGCACCGCCCGAATGAAGTGTCGAACCCAGAAACAGGCAGGCCGAGCCGCGCGGCATGATCGCCGACACGGCCTCCCCGTCCGGCAGCAACGCCTGCGGGTCGGCGCGATGGCTGCCCGGCCACAGCCGTGTCGCGCCATTCTCGTGGGTGAAGTCGTCGAGCGCCCACATCACATTGACCATATATTCCATTTCACCCTTGGGCCCGGCCCACATGTCCTGGTCGCGATGCGGGGCCTGGACCCGGGCGCCTGGATGGATCTCGATCGCCTGGGTCAGATTGAGCTGAAGGCACTGACACCATGATCCCAGAACACGTTCGGCGACGGCGAGGACCGCCGGATGGAGGGCGAGAAGCTGCGACTGGCGCGAGCGCTTCAACAAACCGCCGAAGCGTTTGGTCTCGGCGCCGTAGAACAGGCCCCGCCCGAACGCCGCCGCCTCGAAATGAACATCGAGGTCGGCGCAAAGAAGGTCCGTCGATCCCGGATCGAGCAATCCCGGCACGATCAGATACCCCTCGGCGAGAAGCCGGGCAGCGAGCCGGTCGACATTGATGTCGGCCGCAAGATTCTCGTCTATGCTGGTGATGGATGGCATGTGACTATCTCCCATTGATCAGGCGGCAAGCCGCGATCCGGACAGGGACAGGCGCGGCGCCGCTGGTTCGCACTGCCATTTGCGATCCAGCAGGGACGGCGTGTCGTCATCCATGTGAATCTGGACAGCGCCGGCCATCGCGTCATCGATCGTGGCGGGCATGCCGAGCAGCGTGCAGCGCCAGCCGGCCGACAGCAGGTCGGTCATGAAGGCGATGTGGCAGACGGCCGTATAGCTCGTCACACCGGCGCTCGCGGCGTAATCGATAATGCCGCGCGCCAGGATATTGCGCGCCTCGACCCGTTCGCGTTGGCGCAAGGGCAGGCATAGCCGCGTAATCTCCCGCACCCGCTCGCCGCGCGGTATGGCGTTCTTGCACAGTTCCGGGAACAGACTATCGAGAAGATGCGCCCGGTCCGTGCGCAGGAGACGCAGCGAGGCGACATGCCGGTCGGCCTCGTCGGAAAGCAGGAGATATTCCGCGTCTCCGTCGTCGAAACCGTCACGCTCCTCGCCATTCTCATGGGCGAGGTCCCAGTCGAAAATGTCGACGAAGAGTCTCTTGCGGTCGCGATGCATCGATCGCAGGAGTTCTGTATGATTGTCGGCATTGTGCCGGTCGATGAGGCGAAGCATATGGCCCTCCATGTTTTACCCCATGGAAGGTCGCTTGTTCAGGGCGCCGCGTCATTGTGCCGATCGGCACATTGACGGTCCTAGCGCAGGGCGTCGACAAGCCCGATCCGGCCTTCGAACAGTACCCGCATGACGACCTGCATGCGGCTGCCGACCTCGTAATGCTCACGCGCGGCCTCGATGTGACGCTTCACCGTCCCCTGCGAGATTCCCAATATCCTGCCGATTTCCCAATCGGATTTGCCCTTCGCGGCGAGCAGCACGCAATCGAGCTGACGCTGCGTCAACGCTCCCTTGTCCGATAGTCTTGCGTCCGGACAGGCGTTGACGACCATGGCGCGCGCAGCCTGGAAGGCAAAACCGCCGACGAGCTGGGCCATCCCAAGATTGGCGCCCGGCAGGTCGCGGCCTGTCGCCATCGCGAAATTGCAGCTGCCATTGGCCTCGCCCGGTACATGGGCCGGTACGGTGAAGCCATCATCGATCCCGGCCCTGATCGTCTGCTCACGGATGTCGATATGAGCCGGGGTCACCGGAATGAGTTCGGGGATCTCGGACCAGCAAAAGCCGATATTGGTCCGCTGGCTCGCCAGCAGCACCGGGTCATTGGCGACAATATTGCCGGCAATATACTGCTCGACCCAGCTTTCGGGATAGGTGGCGAGCGCGACCAGCCTGCCCTCCTCCATATGCGTCAGTGCCTGGCTGTAACCGGTCAGATCGACATGATGGATGAGCGCGAAATAGTCGAACCCCATCTCCATCGTGATACAGGCCAGCAGCGCGCGCAGGTCGGATGGCCGGCGCAGGTGTCTTGCTTCATCCACGAAGGCCTGGACGGTTTTGAGTCGGGACATCTGTCGCTCCTCTTTTCCGGCGGCTTGAAACGGCGCCGCGCCAAGGAATGATCGCAATGAAGACGGAACCGGATACAACGCGAGCGGGAAGTCAGGAGAGCCCTTTGAGCGCACACAGTACCTATCTTCGGTAGAATCTTGAAGCGCTAATACAAACTACCGGTTAATTTTCGCCATCACCGGACAGACGCTGCCGGCGCAAAACAGACCGATGGCAGGTCAACGGCACAGCAACACAGTGAGGCCGATGGCAGGGCGCATATCGATAACCGAAAGCCTGTATGGCACGCTCATGGATCGCGTCCTGACAGGCGCGTTCAGTCCCGGCAGCCGGATCGACGTCAACGAGATCGCCGCGAGGGACGGCGTCAGCCCGACGCCTGTGCGCAACGCCCTCAACCGGCTGGTCGGCGCCGGGCTCATCGTCTCGCAGTCAAATGAAGGCTTCTTCGCGCCATATCTGAGCGAGCAGGAGCTTCGCGAGTTCTACGACGCCAGTGCAGCGCTGCTCGGGCTCGCCATTGCGCGCGGGCCAGGCGCAAAAAAATCGCCCGCCCCCTCCCCGACCACTCCGGCACATGAAGAGCACACACTCCGGCAACGCACCGAGGCGGCGTTCCTGGAGATCATGCATCTGGGCAACAATGGCCGGCTAAGCGCGGCGCTCGCCGACATCGCCCTGAGACTCAGACCGGTGCGAGCCCATGAAAGCGCCCTGATCGCCAATGGCGAGGCAGAGCTGCGCCGCATCCTCCAGGCGCATGGAGCCTGCGACTACACCGAGCTGGACCGCCTCATCGGCGCCTATCACCGCCGCCGCATCCGCCTGGCGCCGAAATTGCTCACACGCCTGCACCATCGCGAGACCGGCCCCCGCACTGACCACCCGTGACCGCCCCCAAATCCGCTATACGGACAATATCTACAAAGAATATTCTCAGCACAGACCAACCATCTGAATCTACAGGACAATATTCCGGCGATTATCCGACGATTGCTTAGGAATAGTCGTCCCCGGCGCATAGACTCGATCCTGCCATGATCCCCATGGCGACACTGAAAGGAGAAAGTCATGAAGGAGTTCAACACACACGACCACACCATCGAGGATGATGCCGACATCATCGAGCTCGGCGTCGCCAGCGTCGAAACCAAGGGACGGGCGAACCTTCCCGAGGAGATCGATCAGTTCCAGGTCGACAGCTCGCTCGTTGAATAAGCAGGCTCGAGAGGGCGCGGGTGACACCCGCGTCCTCCTTCCGCCGGGAAACGACCATGCACCACATACTGCGCGACCAGCTGGCTTTCTGCTTTTGCGACAATCATGCCGTCTTTCTTGACGAGCGTCATGACCGGTACTTTCAACTGAGCGCCAAACTGTCCAAAGCATTCCGGCAATTCACCGACACTGGCGCTTGCGACCCGGACAGTACGGACACCCTTGTTGAGCGCGGGATCATTGTTGAAGGAGATTGGGGCGCAACTCCCCTCACGCCCGCTTCGATTGACGTCCCCAAAAGAAGCGTGATCGAGAGCCCGGAGAGAGGCGCGACCAAAGGCTGCAGTTTGTTGGGCGTCGCCGTTACAATGCATCGCTGTCGACGAAAAGTCGCGAGTCTGCCCTTGTCGAAGCTGCTGAATGCCCGACGCAAGGCGCGCGCAAGATTGCTGACTGAACCGGAAAAAGCGATCGCACTCGCGGCACGTTTCAACCGGCTCCGCCGGCGCCTGCCCTTCTCGCCGGAATGCTTGCCGGATTCTCTCGCGCTATTGGCAATATTGGACGGTCAGTCCATAGCCGCTGATCTTGTTATCGGTATAAAGCTCAATCCGTTTGAAGCGCATTGCTGGGTACAATCGGCCGATTGCTTGCTGAACGAGGCAGTTGATCACGCCCGGACGTTCACGCCTGTGCAGACCCTATGACCGTCGCTCAGTACCTTGCTCTGACCTGGTCAGAAGGCAATCAACCGGCCCGCCGCGTCGACGAGTTTGTACATACCGCAGCACATGAGATGAACATGCTGCCGATCTGTAAATCGTCGTCCTTCGTGCTTCTCGCCAATGACGGTTTTCCGGCACTATCCCTGCCGTGCAATAGAGGCGCCGTCCTGGGAACGGTGTTCGAGCGTGGCAGTCGAGGCCCGGTGTCGCCAGACCGGATCGCTGACATCGCCGCCGCCTATGGCAAGACTTTCATCTCGAAATACTGGGGAGGCTATCTCGCCTTCGTCACCGACCCGCCTCAGACAGACCTGCTTGTCGTGCGCGATCCGACAGGGACGATCCCATGTTATGTCGTCGAATTGAATGGTGTTACCGCATATTTCTCCGACGTGGAAATAGCGTTGGCAGTTCGATTGTTCAGACCAAAGATCGACTGGCGGCAGGTTGCCCATCAATTGGTCTTCGACTCCCTGCGCACCGAACAGACCTGCCTTGAAGGCGTTCAAGAGCTGATGCCCGGCACAAGCGTCTCGCACAAGAGCGGGTCGCGAACAGTGCATTCGGTCTGGACACCCTGGCCGTTCGCAGCGCCAGAACAGCAACTTGGATGTCGGGACGAGGCAATCACGCGCCTGCGCGAAGGAACAATGGACTGCGTGGCGTCCTGGTCTTCAATGGCATCGAAAATTCTGCTCGAGCTTTCAGGTGGTCTCGACTCCTCCATCGTTGCCGCCTGCCTGGCGCCGGGAAGTTCTGAGGTTATTTGCGCGACCCTGGTAACGCCGGATCCGAATGCGGATGAAAGCCGGTATGCAAGGCGTGTTGCCGATCACATCGGGGCACAACACGAAATCCTGCCGCTGAGCGTCGAGAATGCCGACATCGCGCATCTGCCGCAACAACGGTTCCCGCGGCCAAGCTGGCGGGTCCTGCAGCGTCTGGCTGACTCCGCATTCGCGAAAGCCGGCCGGGCCCACGATACACAAGCATTTTTCGCCGGAAGCGGCGGGGACAACATCTTTGGATATTACGGAACATCAGCTCCCGCCGCCGATCTGTTGCGCGCGCAGGGCCCGGGCCGGTCGTTTTTCCGCACTCTCGACGATTTGGCGGCACTGCACCAGACCAGCGCATGGTCTGCCGGAAAGCTCGCAATTCGCAAGTCCTTGCGTCGAAACACGCCAGTTTGGAAACGAAGCGAGGATTTTCTTTCAAAAGACGTCATCTTCGACAAGCCAGACTTTCACCCCTGGCTCGAGCCGCCAGAAGGCGTCTGGCCAGGAAAGCTGGAAACGGTGATCTCCCTGGTCATTTCTCACGACGGCATTGAAGGAAAGGATCGCAGCCATGTCGCTCCTGTTCGTCAGCCGCTTCTCTCACAACCGCTTGTAGAGCTCAGTCTCAGGACACCCAGCTGGATGTGCGTTTCCGGCGGACGAAACCGTGCGGTCGCGCGCGACGCATTTGCAAACCTCCTGCCCCCCGATATTATCGGGCGGACGACGAAGGGCGATTTTCGTAGTTTCAATGCGATGATTTTCGAACACAACCGGGCTGCTCTGAAGGACATGCTCCTTGATGGCGTGCTCGCCAGCAAGGGGCTGTTCAATGTGAGTCTGATCGAAGACTATCTCAGTTCGCCCATTCCACCGCGCGACATCTCGTTCAGTAGGCTGTTGCGCCTTGCTTGTGCAGAGGCGTGGGCGCAGCAATGGACCGCAACCTAACCGGGGTTTTCCGGCTCTGCAGCATCCGTTCCCACGCGCTCACGCAGATGCTCCCAGCGCAAATATTGGTCGCGTCGCTCCGGTGAAGGATCAATCCGGTCCAGAAGCCAGTACCGAAACCAGTCAAGATTGCGTTGATAGATTGCCAGCTTGTGTCGAGGCTGGAACTTGATATGCGGCTCGTGGGGAAAGACATACATTTCTGCGGCTCCTCCCGCATTCAGAATACGAGCGAAATACTCGAACGCGCCAAGATATTCCTGCTCCGCCATATGCATCAATAGCGGCGCCTGGAAGGCCTCGGCATGAAATACCGGTGACAGTTCCCGCCACAATGGTGACGCGTCGTCAGGCGATGACAGATGCCAGGAGCGCTTCAAACGATCGGCGAAGTCCGGCTGCAACGAATGCATCCAATAGTAGATCGGCGTCACCGCCGAAGACGAAACCGAAGCGGCAGCGAGGAGATCGGAGTGACCGCTGATATAGGTGACGACTTCGCTACCGAAACTCATGCCGCCCATGCCGACGCGCTCAGGGTCGATGTTATGCGTCCGCGCCAGGTCTCTAATGATTGCCTCGACACCGCTCTGGGCCATCCGATAGTCGTCCAGCTGATCCCTGTTCTCATAGTCAGGAGCAGGACGATTGATACAGAGACTCGCAATTCCGTTCGCGGCGAGAGATGCCAGCGGCCATTCATCGCCAACCCCGCCACGCAAGTGCCCCCGGCAGACATAATAGGTGATGAAAAGCGGCGTGGGACCCGCACCCTCCGCCACCGCGGGAAAAAACTGCCCCGAGAAGCGATTCCCGCCAGCATCCCGCCATGTCAGGAATTCGACCTCCGGCAGACCGGCTTCGATCAAGCCGGTATTCGGTTCAAACAGGATCTGGCGCGCACCGGTATCCAGATCGATGCGCTCGATGCGGGGTGGGACCGCCGCGGAGGCTGTCGTGCATAGAGCTACCTCCGCTGCAAGGGCGCATGGGCGATCCAGCGAATAGCCGTCATCGCCGACAATACCTTTCGTGTGAACCACAAGACGCGTCGCATTGGCCTCTATGTCCCATGCGTAGAGCGACTGGGCATAACCCCGTTCCCTGTCGGTGACGGTGAAGATCACCTCACTGCCGCCGGGCCGCCAGGCCAGGGCGTCGATGTCGCTTGATGCACAAATCGCGTCGGTGCACCGAACAGAATCACGCGTTCCACCCTCGACTGACAAGACCCCGTCCTCGTCCAGGAAAGCGACTTCGCCCTCCCGTGAAACGGCACGCACTCCAGTCTCTCGCGTCACGCCCTGTGGCTCGGCAGCAGCTGGTGGCGGCGCCGCCCGGACCCGGCCGGTGACAAGATCGAGCGACTGGTAGGAAAGCGCCTCATCGGCGAGGAGACCGCGACGCTCCATCCAGTTGCCAGTGTAACGCTGCGTCGCCAGACGGCCATCGACTTGAGCGTATCTGAAGAGCGGCTGTCCGACCGGGATCGTGCCGTCGATCAATATGCCGCTGTCATATTCCGCCCGTTCCGCGGCTCTGATGTCGGCTCGGGTCGCTCCGGCGGCATAGGTCAGAGACTGGCCATCAGGCGCGATCGAAAAGGAGACGACATTTGCCGGATCATCGGTCATCCGCTGCGCCGTTTGAGCGCCAATATCGGCCCGCCAGACCTGGACTTCTTCCTCCGAAAGTCCGCGGAAATACAGATATCGACCATCCGGGGACCACACCGGTGGCTCTGGTACCGTCACACCGACCTGGTTGCGGATCGCCTCACCGCCATCGGCCACAGCCACCGGCGGGCCGGACCCGTTAACATCCTGCACATACCAGGTCGTGAAATATCGATTGTCGGCGATCGACGCCTGCTCGGTCCGAAACGCGACCCTGTTCAGGTCAGGACTGACCGCAAGACTGGTGATGTCAACGACTTCAACCAGCATTTCCGGGGTGGGCTGGGCGACGGCAGCTGCCCGCAAAAACGCAATGGCTGCACAGATGGCGGCAAAAACAATACGGGACATGTGAACTTCCTGTTGGATCCGGGGCAAACTAGAAAGATTGACGCAGCGAAACGGCCACAAACCGTCCAAGCACAGAGCTATTGGCACTGTCGAAAGTGATGCCCTGATAGAGCCGGGACGGACTTTCAGCGTAAGGCGGATCCTGATCGAACAGATTGGTGACCGACAAAGAGAGCGCCGTACCTCCCTCCTCGCGTCTACCGGCAAATCGATAGGCAATGGTGAGATCGGCGGTCGTCCATGACGCGATCTCCCGGGACGGCGTCACGCCGACATCCATGGACCCGTCGACATAGTTGACGATGCCGGTCACCGAAACGCCGCCACGCTCATAGGTCACGCCGGCGCGGCTGCGCAGTTCGGGCGCATTTGAGATCGTGCCGGAAATCTGCCGCTCCGGCAGGTCGGGCAGCGTGCGCTGGGTGATGTCGAGCCAGCTCGCATTGGCGAACAGGTTCAACGAATGTTTCGAATAATCCAAAGTCTGACGATAGGACAGGTCAAATCCGTCGATCTTCTGGGCGGCCACATTGGCGTAGCGGTTCATCAGGACCGCCACGACCGTCGCAGGGTCGTATGGCGCACCCGTTACATTATTGAATGTCGTGGAGTTGGAAATGATCTCGTTCAACTCATCCGGCGTCGGATCCCACAGAACAAAGGCATCAAATTCCGGATTGGCGAGACCGCGCGATGCCGGCTGGACCGGAAGAGCGATGCGCCCGGTATAATCGATATTGAAATAGGTCGCGGAAATCCGCGGCCCGTCGCCGCTGCCCGGGGTATAG
Organism: Aquisalinus luteolus; assembly: GCF_009712425.2. GTDB lineage: Bacteria > Pseudomonadota > Alphaproteobacteria > Caulobacterales > Parvularculaceae > Aquisalinus > Aquisalinus luteolus. Next base: position 996,560 of record NZ_VCJR02000001.1, on the reverse strand, counting down.
TCCGCCCCCAGCGTCCAGGACGTCGCCTCTTCGGGCGAAAGATCCGGGTTGCTCCCGGTCGCATAGATCGCCGTTCCGCCGCCCCCATAACCCAGAGCAGAGGACGGATAGAGTGAGGCAGGCCGTGTCGCATAGAGCTGGACGAAGCTGGGGGCCTTGAAGGATTCGCCCCATGTCCCGCGCAGGACGAGGTTCGTGAAAGGGAGATAGCGCAACCCGATTTTCGGATTGAAGGAGGTGCCAAAGTCGCTGTACTCCTCATAGCGTCCCGACAGATTCACACTCAGCTCATGCGCGCCGACCCGTGTGTCGGAAGGCCGGATCAGCGGCGCATACGCCTCGCCGAACAGATAGTGCACCGTCCGGTCGCCAGCTATGGTCGTCGTGCTCGTACGGCTCGATTGATCGTAATTCTCGGCGCGCCACCCGCCACCAACCGCAATCCTTATATTGCCGCCGGGCATGGCGAACGCATCGCCCCGCGCCGTTGCCTCCGCATAGACGATATCGTTCTCATTACGCGTATGGCGTCGCGACGATGTCTCGGTCCACAGATCATGCTGACTTGTAGCCGCGCCCGCCGTAACGTTAAGGTCCCATTCCGGCGTGACCTCAATATCGAGCGCACCAGCGATGCTACCCGAGGGCGACGTCGATTTTGAAACCGATTGCGTGCCGGCGGTGTAGCTCTGATTGACATACCGATTCTCGCGCCGACTCGCGAGCGCGTCCAGGGACGCGGTCATGCGGGGCGTGAGATCCACACCCGCTTTCACGAAGAGCGAGGTCCGTTCCTCCGGCCGCAGAAGGTCGACTTCCGGGACCGCATCCGAGGTCACGTCCCGCTGCCCCGCCGTGACCCCATCGTGATCGGCATATTCGAGGTTGACCAGCGCGTGCCAGTCCTCACGCGCGACCCCCGCAAGGCCGGAATAGGTCTGTTCGAATCCGCCGCCCTGGGTCGCGCCGCCAAGCCGCGCGGCAAGCTCAAGACCGTCAAAGTCGTCACGCAGGATGAAATTCGCGACCCCGGCCACGGCGTCGGAGCCATACAGGGCGGACGAGCCGTCGGTGACGATTTCGATGCGTTCGACGGCCCCGAGCGGTATCCCCGAGATGTCCGGCGACTGGAACTGGGCGTCGCTGGGCAGGCGACGTCCATTGACCAGCACCAGCGTGGCATCCGGGCCGAGACCGCGCAGATTGACCGACGAGGCGTTGGTCAGGTTCTGATTGGCCTGATTGTTCGCCGACGCGCCGATAACATTCGGATTCTGCCCTCCGCCGAACACTTCCGGCAGGCTTCGCACGACATCGCCGATCTGACCGTATCCGGAGCGTTCGATTTCCTGGCGGGTGACGACGTGAACCGGCGCGGTCGGCGGCGTGCCGCGAATGCGCGTGCCGGTAACGACGATCTCGTCGGCCATTGCCGAGGCGTCCTCTTCCTCTCGGCCCCGATCCTGCTCGGGACGATCCGCCCTTTCCTCGACCCTATCGACCTGCCGGGAAGAACGCGCGCCGAGGGCAATGCCGCTGTCGACGGGCAGGGTCATGGACGCGGTCTGCAGCCGGGGCGTGACGATGAGTGTGCCATTGTCTTCGATCCTGTAGGCAAGGCCGCTGGCAGCAAGCAATCGCTCCAGCGCTTCGCGGCTCGTATAGGCACCGGTCAGCGCCGGGCTCTGCAGGCCCGCGGTCAGGTCATCCTCAATCAGAACGACAAAGTTCGAGCGCGCCGACCAGGCGATCAGCGCGTCGGTCAGTGGCTGCGCCGGCATGTCCCATTCGATGGCGACGGTGTCTTCGGCTGCCGCATGGGCCGTGTCGATGCCTGCGCCGGCCCAGGCCAGCGCGAGTGCCGAAGCCGATGCGGCGATGGCGGTTCGAAATTTGTTGTTCATGTGATCCCCTCTCGATGCTCGACCGCAACGCGCCAGCCGTCTGGCCCGGCCGCGACATGTCGTTTCCAGCCTCGTTGTCGTTCCATGCGACGAAAACGTGACAGGCTGTGCCGAGAAGAATGTTCGAAAAGGCGGCCCTCGCCGTCAGGACCCGGAGCAAGAAAGAGCCGTCAGGGGGTCTCTTCCGGGGCGGGCCGCAACATGACGCGATCGCGCCGCGAGCGGTCGACTTGCAGCGGCAGGATCTCCGGCAGGCTGTCGATCGTCGCATCAATCTGGTCGGTGCGCAGCGAAGCGATCAGCGGCAGGTCCAGAAGGCGCTCATCGGCCACGATCTTCACATCCGTGTACCGGTTCGCGTCGGCGATGAATTCACGCAAGGGGTCGCCCTTGTAGCTGAGGCGCCCGGCCCGCCAGGTGGCGATGCTCGCCGGCGGCGCCTCAACGATATCGCCGAGCCTCGCGCCGTCCACCGGTGCCACGACCTGTTCGCCCGCAACAAGCCGCTCCAGCATGGCGCCGCGCCCGTCCACGCTACCAGCCGGCGCCCGCCGCTCGACCTCGACCGCGCCTTCGGCAACGGACACGGTTACACCGGCCGGTCCCTGGCGCACATTGAACTTCGTGCCCGTCACACGCACTTGCGTGGTGCCGGAAGCGACGATGAACGGGCGCGCATCGCCCTTGCGCACATCGAAGTAGCCCTCCCCGCCCTGCAGGTGGATCCGCCGTTCGGCGTTCGAATAGGCGACCCTGAGCCTGCTCTCTGGCGCCAGTTCCGCGAGGCTGCCATCCGGCAATTCGATCCGCGCTGTCTCGGCCGTGCGCGTCGCGTGGACATGGGGAAGCAACCAGGCGGGCTGCATGTACATGATCGCGGGCAGGATGACGGCCAGGAAGATGGCCGCCGCCAGCGCGCCAAAAGCGACCAGGCGCCGTGACGGGCCGCGCCGATATCCTGCTCCGGCCCCGGCCTCCGGCTTCAATTGCGGCGCCAATTCCGGCTCAAGGTCCCCGACCGATACGAGATCCTTCAGATCATCCAAAGCCCCGACGTCCTCCCAGATGGACAGCGTGTTCTCATAGGCAGCCGCATGGCGCGGATCTGCGCTGAGCCATGCCTCGAAGGCCCGGCGATCATCGTCGGTTGCCGCGTCGCTGCGCAGCAATGCGAACCATTTCGTCGCTTGGTCGATCACGGCGTCATCGCCGCCGCTGCGCGGCTTTGCCATCAAGCTTCTCCGCGGGTCTCTCATCCGCCCGCTCTTCAAATATCCGCGTCATCGCCGTCTGGCAATCGCGCATTGCCCTGGAGACATGCTGGCGCACCGCCTCAGGTCTCATGCCGAGCCGGGCCGCGATCTCGGTCTCGGTCAGCTCGTGAAAACGCGCCAGGACGAATACCGTCCGGCGCTTGACCGGCATGGCTTCGATGATCGCGCGCAGCCGCCTGAGCTTGTCCTGCCGGATCGCCTCGGCCTCGGGCGAGACCGCCTCCTCGCCGGCCGCCTGCGCCAGGTCAGCCGCGTAGCGCTCGGTGCCGGCACTGCGCACGCCTTCTCGTCGATAGTAGTCGGCAAGCTGGTTGCGCGCCGCACGAAACAGATAGCGGCGCACATCTCGCACCGAGTACAGGGAAGGCCGCGCCGCCAGGGAAGCAAACACCGTATGGGCAATGTCGAAGGCGATCGCGCGTTCGGGCAGCCGTTTGCTCAGAAAGGACACCAGCGGCTCGTGATAGGCGCGATAGGCCTCTTCGAGATCGAACACCCCGGCGGCGGAATAACCATCATCAGGCGCCATCGCACCGCCCCTCCTCCAGAGGATCGCTCTCGCACGACCCGCCTCCCCCAGGATCACATGACAGGCGCCGCACAATCCGGCGCACCGAGGCGCGCAGCGATGTATCGGTAATACCCTGATAGGCCCCGACCAACTCGATCAGCTCGGCCTTACGCGCCGGTGCCGACCCATCACCAAGCGGGATGACCATGACAGGCCTGGCAACAGCCTCGCCCCCGTCATCCCGGTGCAAATCGGCATAGAACGCCGCGACCTCCACGCCCAGAATCCGGGCAGCCCGATAGACCGTCGAGGCCGCCATGCGATTGCGGCCGCTTTCATATTTCTGGACCTGCTGCAGGCTCACCCCGAGCCCCTGCCCCAGCTCTGCCTGGGTCAGCCCCCGCGACTGCCGCAACTGCTGAAGGGCTGCACCGAGAGCTTCGTCAATCGAACCAGACGGTAAGCTCGACTTCGGTCTTGCTTCGTAACATGCCTCATTGAGTTGTGTTGTTGCCGGAATACTGGCGTCACTGGTCGAAGGCCGTTTTGCTCTTATTTGATCCTGTTTCCGGCCCATCGTCCCGCCACTTGCCCGGCTTCAAGGCCAGATGAAATGCATATGTGCATTTTATGCATATGTGCATTTCGGTCAATGACACTCTTTTGGGCATGGCGGATCTAAGAGAGAATTTGGCCAAGAGTCTCCGCGCCCGCCGTGGAAAGAAGACTCAAGCTGCATTTGCAAAGCGCATCGGATTGCATCAATCGTCCGTCAACAGGATTGAGACCGGCCGTCAGAATGTCACTATCGATACACTGCAAGCGCTCTGCGACAGATTGCGATGCCGTGCAGGTGATCTCCTGGATAATTCTGAAGAAAAATAAGCATACACAGTATGGCCGCCCACTCAGACAACTCCCTGTGCGTTGCAAATTCTTCCCCTATCAAAGGGAAGCGATATTTATGGCTACCTACAAAACGAACTGCATGGGGAGGTTTCCTTTGCCGACCACGGTTCATTGAATGCGTTGATGCGTAAATGCATTTTATGCACATGTGCATTACGCACTATGGCACGCGATTTGTGTGCCAAACTTTCGGAACAATCTAGCCAAAAATATTCGCTCGCGACGCGGAAACCTGACGCAAAAGGAATTCTCCCGAAAACTCGGGATCGATCAGGCATCTGTGAACCGGATCGAAATTGGCGAACAGAACATCACAATCGACACGCTACAGCTCATTTGCGATAGACTGAAGTGCAATGCTGGCGACCTGCTGGATAGTTGATTCCACTGCAGCAAAATGTGAACTCCATCTCCAGTGCATCTCTATACGTATTATCGTGCGATGTTTCCCGAAAGGTTAGATGCATGGTTTGGTCTGGCTTGAAGATCAACCGAGTGAGCCGCAAAAGCGTACGTATCCCTCGTGTTCGCGCATAAGCATCTCATGCCGCCCCGCATGAAGGCGACCACCCTCGAGAAACAACACCGTATCCGCCTCACGCGCCATAGCGACGCGGTGTGTAATGAGGATGAGCGTCGTGCGCCCGCGATAGCCTTCTCTCAGTGTCCAGATGGCGCGTAGCTCGCTTGCCTGATCGAGCGCCGAGGTCGTCTCATCCAGAATCACGGTCGGGACGGATACACGCGCCAGTCGCGCCAGCTCAAGCTTCTGCGTCTGTCCGCCGGAAAGGCGCGCGCCCTGCTCGCCGACTTCAAGATTGAGGTCGACCGGACGTCCGGATTCATAAAAGCCCCAATCAGTCAGGATGGCAGCAAGCTCGGCCTCGCTCGCGAGGGTCGGCGGATACAGCGCATTCTCGCGAAGCGTCCGGTTGAACAGGCCAATGGTTTGCGGCGCATAAAGAACGAGTCCGTGGCGTTCGTCGGAGTCAACATCACAAAGGGGCCGGCCATTAATCGAAACGTCGCCCTCCTCCGGTTCGATCAATCCGGCAATTATCTGAGCCAATGTCGACTTCCCCGACCCATTGGGCCCGACGAGCACCACAAACGAACCAGAGGCGACATGCGCGGACGCGCCGCGCAGCACCCATTCTTCGCCATAGCGAAAACCGACGCGATCAAGCACGATCTCAGCAGGTCCGGTCGACACCGACGCCGGGAGCTGCGTTTCCGAGCGATCTTGTTCACCGAGTGCAAGCGCCTCGCCGATATTGGCGATGGAGACACCGGCCTGCCGGAGCATATAGGCAAAACCGCCGAGCGGCAGCGCGAGCCGAAAGGCGTAGGCCTGGAGAAGGACGAAATCACCGACTGTCAACTGTCCGGCTGACACATCGTTAGCAGCGACTACAAGGAGCACGCACAGGCCAAGCGCAAGAACGACGGACTGCATCGACGCCGTCGCGGCGATGAGCCGTGACACACGTTCATTGGCGCAACGCCGATCGGCAATACGCGAAGCAATGATATCGAGCTCGGCAGCCAGATTGCCGTTAAAGATGACGCGCCGCGCATTTCGGAGAACATCCCCCAACGTCTGCGCCTGCGCGCCGGCGGCTTCATTGGCGCCCCGTGCGGCGTCCTGGAATCGCCCTGTCCCCTTCCCTGTCACAATGAGATAGGCGCCGAGCACGACAGCCATCATTGCCACATAGCGTGGCGGCACGAGTACGGCAACAATAGCGAGGCTGACGAGGGTTTGCACCAAAAGCGGCAACGCTCTCCAAAGGAGGCCATCGATCACCACCTGAAGACTGAATGGCAGGCGCTCCAGGATGCCCTGAAGACGCGCGCTGTCACCTTCCCCGTTCCGGGCCAGATTGGGAAGCTGCGAGTCCGCGGCATCCAGCACGATGCGTCGCGCGAGAGTATCTATAATCCGTATTGTGAAAATGTGCTTCAATGCCGTCGTCGCGTTCGTCCCGGTCCAGGCAATGACAAATCCCGACACATAGAACATTACAAGGCTGGATGGCGCCGAACCCTCATCCAACGCATCCACCGCGAGCTTGAGCAGCACCGGCGCTGAGACTCCCAGCCCGACAGTGGCAAGCTCGATCACTATTGCACAAAAACCGTCCCCGCGAGCGCCGAGCGACCGCCGGCCAATCATTAGAATAAGCTGCCTGATCACGTCGAAACTGGTCACGAGATCACTTGTCGCTCCCCGATATGCTGAGCCTCAAGGATCGACTTTCTTCAGCAGCATGCTTCCAGATTCGACTTATGATTGATCAGCAATTCCAGGTTGGCGGTAAATCCGCTAACAGGGCTAAGAACCAGTTCACATAGAGATATCACGCATCGGAGTATGATAGGCGTTCATGCCTTTTTATTGACGCGCGCCTTGACCTGCGCCCCAAGCATTTTGTCCATAATAAAACGCTGGACAATCTAGAGATGTGAAAAGTACACTTTTCCCCGACTCGGGGAGGGGATCATTTCACCATCACACACCACACTGCCGGTCGCGCCACCTTTGCGAAACGTGATTCCTTTTGCAATCGCCAGAGCCGGGTATCTGTATCCGGAACTGACGCTAGAGGAAACGGAAGCAGGAATCGCCATTAAAGGAATAACTCCAAAGGATCTGGACACGGTCCGCAAAGATCTCAATTACCTCCTCTATCGGGAACATATCCGCATCCGGTTCGAACCCATCCGCCAGCAAGCGTGGCAACGTCTAGTGGGAGGCACAGCTTGATCCCGTTGCGCTTCACGGAATTGGACAGCGAGAAAGGTAGTCTCCTTTTCGTCGCCGACTCAGGTCGCGCCTTTCTCGGCTCTAGTGACTTCCTTGAACGCTACGTTGCCGATAATCTGTCGAACCGCGAGCGTGGCTATCTCTCTCTCTTCGATTACAATGACGGCCCTGCCGCCATCGGACAGCTGTTTGAACTGGCACGCCGCCATCATGTCAGATCATCGCCAAACTATTTCATTCTCGTACCGACACTGCGATGCGACCTAGACTGCTCATATTGCCAGGTTTCGCGTGTGAATCAGGATTCCGGCGGCCATGACTGGAACGACCAGACCACTGAATCCGCAATCAGGCTAATTCAGGACCTGGCACCGACTAACGTCAAACTAGAATTTCAGGGCGGAGAGCCAAGCCTACGTCTCGATCTAATCGAGCAGGTGATGAACAGGCTGGAACAGGCCGGAAAGAAACTCGACGTCGTGATCTGCACCAATTTAAACACAGTTGGTGAGGCGATGCTGAGACTCATGGACCGGGGGAACGTGTCGATCAGTACCTCGATCGATGGCGCCGTCGCAAGGCAGGCCAGGCAACGCACACGAGAAAAAACAGCTGCTCACAGGGTCTACCGGAATTTTCAGATTCTGAGAGAGCGCTATGGCGCCGAACGTCTGTCGGCGATTGCCACAGTGGACCTTGAGGACCCACCGTCATACGAGGAGATCACTGACACGTATCGCGATCTCGGCCTAGACACGGTTTTTATCCGGCCGATCAACTATCAGGGTTTTGCGCGCAAGCGGCATGCGAGCTCCCGTGACGCGGACGCGGCATGGCTGGCATACTATACGGGATTAGTCGATTACCTTATATCTCATGGCAACGGGATCAGCGATTTTTATACAACCCATCTGCTGAAGCGGATATTTCAGGCTGGAGCGAATGGCCATACCGATCTCAGAAACCCCGCCTATATGGGAACTGACTTTTTGGTCATTGACTATGACGGACGCCTCTTCCCTACAGATGAGGCGCGGATGCTCGACAGAATCGGTGAGGCGGACTTTTCGCTAGGCGATGTCTTTGAGGGCATAGATGAAGAAAGACGCGCGCTCTTAAATCAGACTGCTTTCAATGAAGCCGATCCCGATTGTCAGCATTGCCCGTTTCAGCCGTATTGCGGTACCGACATCATTGATACCATCTCCCGATACGGCAGACTGGACCTGCCGCGCGGCGAAACGTCTTTCTGCAGGACACATTTCGGGCTTTTCAGCCATATCTTTCAACTGTTGTCGGACGATGCCATCGAAGCGAAGACAACGCTCAGCCAGTGGCTAGGTTTGCCTCAGCCACCCAGGCAGTTTCTCGAGCGGCTGACATGACACCACTGGCGCTGTCTTGCGACATTGTCGGCGGAACTGGCGAACCGTTCGTCGCTCTGCTGGCTGAACCGGGCAAACATAACGTCAATGTGTCCCACGCTGTCCTGACTGGACAGGAAGGTCCGAGCCGCTTTTACCAGTTCGGCGAATGCACTTTCCGGATCAAGGCGATGGACGGCGAGTCCCTGACGGGCGACATTATCTACGTCGATCCACACAAGGGGCGCGCAGAGAGATGGATTCGCGCGGGATCGAACCACAACACCCTACTGGTCACGGAGCAATGCGATCAGCTTTGTGTGATGTGCTCACAACCGCCTAAAAAAACACACCACGACCAGTTCGCGTTTTTCGAGCAGGCGTGCCAGCTGGCACCGCCTGCCAAGACTATTGGCTTGTCCGGTGGCGAACCGCTGCTGCACAAAGCGCCGCTATTCGCGATGCTCGAGCGGCTGCATACATGTCGTCCCGACCTTCGCTTTCACGTTCTAACCAACGGTCAACATTTTACGCCTGCGGATCAGCGGCAACTGAAAAAACTCACGGGAGTATGCTGGGGCATTCCCCTTTATGCCGCCGACGCCATATTACACGACCGACTTGTAGGCAAAGACGGTGCATTTTCCCGCTTAATGGAGTCGTTGCCCGTACTTGCCCGATCCGGAGCAGCCATTGAATTGCGCACTGTACTGATGGAGCCAAATTCGCAAGCCTTGGACAGTCTTGCACGCTTCATCACGAATTCGGTGCCCTTTATCGACGTCTGGGCAATCATGCAACTTGAGAACATCGGTTACGCCCGCAATAGCTGGAATGAACTTTTTCACGATCATTCTGATGATTTCTCAGCCCTCGGTGAAACGCTCGCATTTGCATTGCTGCACGGCATCGAGGTAGCCCTCTACAATTTCCCCCGGTGCACGCTTCCCTCTGCCTGGAGACCCTATGCGCCGCGATCGATATCCGACTGGAAAAATCGCTACGCCCCGACCTGCAGCACCTGCCGCGAGCGTGACGCTTGCGCGGGTTTTTTTGAGTGGCACCCGGACGACCGCGGCTATAAAAGGATCACGCCACTATGAATAAACGGCGATATCGCAACACTCTTGCATCATTCGGCCTGGTCGGACTTGCGCCAGGACTCGCCACTGCGGCGGAGCAGTTGACGCCGGCGCTTGGGTCTTCCCTGGACGCCCTTTCTCCCGAACCGTCAGCGCTAGTCGACGTATTCAGACTAGATCACGCGTACACTCTGGCTCAACATCGCTCGCATTCGAGCCACCGCTCCCATCGCAGCCACCAGAGCCATCGTTCAAGTTCAGGAGGCAAAAATACAGCACCGCAAAGCGCGGTCCCCTCAAGAAATTATAACTCAACGCCGAACAGTTCGGTACTACCATCGTCGCCCTATGTGGCACTTCTTCTTAATGCGGAAAAATTCGAAGAACACACCGAAGTTGTGAAACGGGTTCAGGCAGCTCTGTATGTAAAGGACCTGTATTCCGGCGAATTTGATGGAGCATCAGGAACCGAAACAAAAGCGGCTATCGGAAAGTTCGAAGCCGAAACAGGCCGAGCCATCACCGGAAGGATTACCGCCGACCTTCTTGTAGCGCTTGGTATCCACGACGCCACCATCTTCGATGAACCAAAGTATCTCAAAACGCTTCCAGGCAACACGGAGACCTTTAAGCGGATCGTCCAGGAAGTACAGGTGATCCTTTACCTCTACGGCTACTATGATGGAATGATTGACGGCATTGTTGGCGGCAAGAGCCGAACGGCTCTGTTAAATTATCAGACCGACCATGGGTTGGAAGCGACTGGAACAATCACACCGCAAACGCTGGACGCACTGCATGTGGTTGCACGCTAAATTTTCGTTAGCATTGGCTTTTGTTCTTGGACTGACAGTTGGTGTCATGGCGTCTCCCGTGAAGCGTACGGTTCTTATCGCGCTATTCCAGTCTGATTACAGCGACCATGTCTTTGCGTGCGATATTGCCATGAAAAGCCACCTGATCGCAAAGCTGACCGTCGATCAACAGCCGAGCGCCCAGTCAGTTAATCGACTAAAAGCCGCGGAGATCGGCCTCCTTGATTGCCAGGATTACGACCTCTTTCAGAAACGATTACTTCGATGGGGTTTGACTGAAACGGATCTCGGCACGATGCGGCTGGAGGCGATCGAAGCGCAAGGCCAATCTCTCAAGGAGGTCGTCCGCGAACATGAATTCCGTTATTAGACTACTTTTTTCCCTTATCATCTGTTCGGCCTGCGTAACGGCAGCGGTCGCAGCGCAGGATCTCCGGCAGCGCGTCCTGCGCGACGCTGCGCTAGAGGCAGGCCTGACACCGCCTGACGCCGTTAACGCACCATTCGATCCAGAAAAGGCGGCGATCGGTGAAGCGCTTTTCGCATCCGACACTCTGAGCCTTAATTCGGATATGTCATGCCGCACATGTCATTTGCCGCAATTCTCGAGCGGCGACGGGCTACCGAATGCCGTCGGTACCGGTGGTATCGGCGAAGGTCCTGCGCGCCTTGCCACCGAAGGCGAAATCGTCCCGCGAAATGCATTGCCGCTCTGGGGACGTGGGGGTATCGGTTTTGATACCTTCTTTTGGGACGGAAAAGTTCGCCGCGACACGGAAACCGGGGCGATCATCAGCCAGTTCGGGATGGCCCCGCCTGCGGATGATCCTCTCCTTACCTCAGTTCATCTACCTTTCGTTGAAATTGACGAGATGGTCGATGAAACGCAAAATGTATCTGATCTCTATAAGACTGAAAGCGTCGCGTCAGCGGAGACCATTTTTGAGGAGCTTGCCGGCAGGGTTCGTTCTGATGAGAACCTTGCAGTTCCTTTGGCCGCGGCTTTCTCCATGGATCCAAGTGAACTCTCCTTCGATCAAGTGGCCGATGCGGTCGCCCATTTCATCCGGCGCGAATTTCGGATCCGTGAGACCGATTTTCACAAGTTTGTGTTCTCTGGCGATTCCTTTACGAATGAACAACTTCGGGGCGGGCTTCTCTTCTACGGAAAAGGCGGTTGCGTGGCCTGTCACAATGGACCTTTTTTCACGGATTTCGAGTTTCATGCGATTCCCTTTCCCCAAGCGGGCTTCGGCAAGAACGGTTTTGGCCTGGACTACGGTCGGTACAACGTGACTTTCGACCCTCGCGATCTCTACAAATTCCGCACCCCACCATTGTATAATGTCGAACACTCAGCGCCCTATTCACATTCCGGCTCGGTCGCTACGCTGGAAGATGCGATACGCGCTCATATCGACCCCTTGGCGTTAGATGCTTTCCGGCACCACAATCCAATCGAGCGCCAAGAATATTATCGCAGACTCAAGGCGTGGGCCAGCGAGCCAATGTCGCCCGCCGCGCTCACTGAAGATGACATCACCTCGATTACCGTCTTCCTCAATTCCCTCACGTATTGCGAACCCGGACGCACCGCGTACTGCCAGGAGTGACGCTACTGGAGACACCAAATGGTTACATACGCACCTTGGCATCGCTAGAGAGGTCGCACATTTCAACTCCCCGTAACGATTGACATAGCACCTGTAATAGGGTGCACACCTACAGTTGAAATGGAAAGCTGAACAAGACTCGGCACAGCTGAGAAATCCACTGCCACTGGCAACTGAAAAGACGCTTTGTACGCCTATCTATCTTACTTCGGTCAATCACCGATCATTGCGTTACGAACGCCCTAGAAGAACTATCCTCGTCTAGCAACACGTAGCCTGATCGCTTCTTTTATTTCTTCGTATACGTCAAATCGAATATCGCCTTCGACTTCAAAACTGGCCGCTATGGCGAACCGTATATCGTCGTCAGGACTTAATCCCCCGCTTCCCACCTCACGACATTGAACACGTATGGGAATGAAAGCATCCGCACCATACGCCGGTGTGGTATGGATTGACTTCTCAAGCCTCTTAGACCAAACCGTCCCGCGCTTCATCATATTCTCATCTGGTCCGACACCTTTCAAACGCACAAACCATTCTTTCGGCTCTTCGCCATCTTCATTGATACAAGCCGCCTCTAGTGCAGCGCACCGATAGAGTGCGCGTGTCGGGGCGGCGGGAGAAAACCACGCAAGTGTCACCCGCAACATCCTTGGTAATTTCTGCCCCGAAAGACTGGGCGGGAGCGACAATTCAAACTGACGGGACTGATCCTTGCGGATGGTACCAAACCCGATCAGTGTTGCACCATTGGCCGGCCCATCAGCCATCCGGACAGGCTCGAGAACACCATAACCAAAAACCTTCGCTACCTGATCTTTGACTGGCGTAGAGGTTCTATCTTTACCGAGACGTTGCTTGGCATCCTCTTCAAAAGTGTCCCACCCGTTAGGCCAGATTGCTCCGTTCACAGCCAACGCTCGGGTCGCTAGAGCGAGGTCAATGCGAGGCAATTCCAAGCCAGGAAAAGGTCCCTCGTCCTCTGTTAGTGCAGCTGCGGCCTGAAGAATTGCTCGCGTCGTCAACGCAGCGGCAGGACTCGTCCCTCGGCTTCGAGTACGCGGAGATATTTCAAGTGGACCGATGGATGCTGCCACAAGTCCCGTCCGTTGCGTCTCCGAAGACCGAACCCGGCAGTCATTTCCGGCAGGCAAAACCCTAAGTTCCTGTATCCCGCCAGGCATCAGAAGATCAGGCTTTAATGCCTTTGCAGGTCCAAGGCCGATAGCTGAACTAACTTGTGGCCGTATTACTTCATCTGAACCATATCGCCGTAACCCGTCTTGCTCAACAAAAGGCTCTGGTGCCAAATCTGTCGACGTCGCACCTACGGTTAGGACATTCAATGCTTCCGAAGGCGACAACAGTGTTCGACCGAATGCCGCCTCGGCTAGCGCACGTCGAATCGCCTCATCGTGCGTCTCAACATCAGCATCTTCTAGCACCATTGCCGTCTGGTTACGGAGGATTAGATCATCGGAAATGTTTCCAGCGGACACAACAAAAAGTACGCCATGATGATAGGACCACCAATCAAGTAATCTAGCCAAAGCACTAATTCTTCCTCCAAATCGCTGTTCGGAGACGCCAAGTGACAGATTAACGACGAACGCATCGGGTGAGAGCGGTTCATCACCTAAAAAACATTCCGCCAGCGCAGTATGAATAATATCCACAAAGAGCCTATCTTGGGGGGATCTAGATCCATTTGGTCCATCGATAAGTACTGGCACTGACAGGATCCGACTATCTCTTACGGGAACGCCGTCAGCCTTGAGGTCTCCCCTAAGAATCAACGACGCCATCGCTGTACCGTGGCGTCTCTCCGCAACCGGCGACACTCTTTCAATGTCATGCACATCCTCAACAACAACGCCCCCATCCAAGTCCGGGTGGGCGGCTACCGGCACCCCGTCGAGTAAAACAGCCCGTAAAGGTGCGTCTTCGTCAAACGCTTCCCCTTCCGCTAATTCCTCTTCCTCTTGAAGTAACTCATTCGATATCGGTTCAGTCTGAGCTATTGTCTGTGGCAGGATAAATTGTAGGCCATCCACACTCGCCAGCCCTCCGGCCAAGTATGGGTCAGCGATAAGTCGTCTCAGTTCTCCAGCGGGAACCGCCACCAGCACGGCTTCATAGATAAAGCCTTCAAGCCTAATCGAACTCCGATCAAGCACGCGACCGCCCATCACGGCTGTCGTAGCCTCTACTTCTTCTCGCCACTGCCTGCGTTGGTGATCGTTTGCCGATGGCCAAACCTCCAATTCCAAAAAGGCATCATCATCGTCATTAAATGGTATCCGATCTTCGATTGCGCCTCTTATATCTGTGGGCAGACGGTCTTCTGGCCCCCATGGGCGAAGATCGATCAGCATCTCAAACATATCCCACCAGGGTTTGAGTCCCTCCGGCTCGTTCTGCCCTCGCTGGTACTGCCTCCATAATTGCCGGAACCGTTCAAGGACGGGCATACTTGGCATGGTTGCATAGAGGACTGGCGAAATTTTATCCTCCCCCTCTGCCGGTTCAAAGCCATCAGGCGCGGCAATCGCTTCCCCCTCTTCTTCAGCGTAAATTTCCAATCCGATAGTCCGGGCAGCTCGCGCAAAATTTTGTATGCTCGCACTCGTTTCAAAGACAAGCGCTCGCTCTGGGGCAATACTACGTGGATCAGCTTTCAACTCGATTGCCGGTTGGTCACCATCCAATGCGCGCACAAGTGGATCAATGCGTGACGCAAGGCGCTGGCCTTGGCGTGTGTAACCTGGGGTAGACTTTGGCTTTTTAGGAATGTTTCGTCGCCCACTTGGCGTTCTTTGGCCGCGACTTACTTCAGTCCATCTGAGGAGTGGGCGGTCCGTCATGATTTTCTTCCTCGCCAAGATTATTGCGGCGCTCGTGCCAAGCTTTTACCCGATCATCGATCAGGCTTCTTATTGTTTTTTCAGACATGCAAAGAATGGACCGGCGTCTCAAATCGAGAAAGAAGTCTTCCGCCTCTGAATAGCTGGTCGGTTGCACGCACTCCCATAGGCGTTTGGCCGAATACCCGGGACTGTCAAATCCCTTTAGCCTATCCGCGAAATACGCGATCATTCCATCTGCTTGAGGTCGGTCTATGGACAAACGTAGTTCAAACCGACGCCAGGCGGCTTTATCAAGTAACTCTGAATGATTGGTTGCCCCAATGATCACGCAATATGATGGCAGATCATCAAGCTGCAGGAGGAGGGTTGTGACTAGCCGCTTTATTTCTCCTGTTTCATGAATGTCTCCACGCTCTTTACCAATTGCGTCAAATTCGTCGAAGAATAAAACACACGGTTCCGTCCGTACGTAATCAAAGAGCCGTTTCAATCGTTGGGCAGTTTCCCCGAGATAACTTGTCACAACCGCATCATAACGTACAGCGAAGAGTGGCAAAGCCATCTCATAAGCCAGTGCCTCCGCAAGCGACGTCTTACCATTTCCTGGCGGCCCAACTAGTAGAACTCGATGCCTGGGCTCCATGCCATGGGCGCGCAAAACATCGGCACGTCTCTGCTCTTCGATCAGTTCTGTCACAGATGCCAGTACCGCGTCGTCAAGATAGAGGTCGGCAAGCCGACGGCGAGCCTCCTTTCTCAAAATACCCCCAGAACCATCTCGAACACGAGGTCGAGCACCATTCACCGCCATGGAGCCTTGTGCCGGCGAAGTTTCGAGAGCTTTGGTGATCCGATCGGCGACGCCTGTATGACGTTTAGCCCGTTCATCGGCGGCGATCGCTTCGGCAGTCGCGCGTAAACCGGCACCATCACCGCGAACACCGGCCTTAACCAAGTCAATGATTAGATCGCTTCTTGCCATTAAGGATCGATCTCCGATGATATTAATGATACTATCGACACCACGAGAGCAGATAGATTTACAACGGATAACGCCGTTTTTCGACGGATTTCAAGTTTATAATACGGCAGGCCGCTTTTTTCTACCGCTGAAGCGATTAACATCGCATCAGGGATGCGTCTTTTCGAGTGCTTTGCATCACCTGTTCTTGGATGCTAGCAGACCTCGGATACAGCTGTCCTCAAAGCTCCGTCGTGCGCTGCCAGTCCAGCAACCCCTCAACGCGATATCCCTCTTCCCCGTCCACCATCCAGCGTCCAGCTAACCCCGCGTTTATGCGCCTCTACGACCAGCGACCGTCCCCGCTGACGCTCCAGATCCGCCCGCCACGGGATCAACGCAAAGGCTTTCGCATTGCCGATAACCGCCATGCGCCCCCGGGCGAGATCGATCCACCGCTCGACTTTCCCCTCGAACCGGTCCCCTGCCGCCATCGCCTGAAATGCCCTGCCGGACCGGCCGCTTTCCGCCTGAGCCGCCCGCCGCAATTCCTCGCCCCGCAGACGCTGCCGGACCACGTCGCTCAAGACCTCCTCGCCTTCCGGCAGCAGTCCCACACGCCTCAGAAAGGCGAGCCGCATTGCCCGCGCCTGCGCCAGCCGGTTGTCACCACCGCCAGCACCCTGCACCGCGTCTCCATCGAGCCAGGTGTCCGCCCGCGCCTCGATCTGGGCCTCGAGCGCCATCCAGGACCGCACCCGCAGCGCCACGCTTGTGCCCCTGCCCGCCTCGAAACCCGCCGCCCGGTCCAGGTAATCGTCGCCTACCCGCCAGACACCAGAGCTATCCCGCTCGACAATCCCGGCCCGGCGCAGCGCTTCCAGCCGCCTCTTATGCGCGAGGCGATAGGCGCTCGATGCGGATGGATCGGCGGCGGCATGAAGCGCGTCCGAATAATACCCGCCGCTGCGCTCCGCGATATCAGCGATCACATGGTCCGCGCGCATTGGTGCGGCCCGCCGCCGCGCGATCTCCAGGACGGCGCCTCTCGGCGGCATCCCGGCGTCTCGCTCGTCGCCGGCCGGTACATGCCATGGCATTCCGTCAAAATCCTCCACCAGAACAAACCGCCGGTCGGTCAATTCATCCTCCGGCCCGTGGCCGATCAGCGTGCCGGTGAGCGGACCCGCATCATCCGGCCGCTCGTCGAAGAAGCGCAGCCTCGAGACATCGGGGCCATCCTTGCCCGGCGTGATGCCGGCGGCGAGCATACGGATGATGTCACCCTTGCAGCCCATCGCCTTGAGCGCCCGGTCCCAGCCGGGCTTCAGCCGCCAGACATCAGGCCCCTGCTGCTCGGCGAGATGCAGGCCCTTGAGATGGGCGAGGCGCTGCCGTTGCAGGCTGCGCTCAAAGCGCGCCACGGCGCCTGACACGGGGCCCGACACGGCGCCGAGCTCGATCCGGCCCTCCACCGCCCGTCTTTCCAGGGCGTGATCGATCCCCGTGAACCGGTCGAGGGAGACTTCCCGGTAGCGCGCCCGGGCAATCTCGATATCGCGGCGCGGGCCGAGTTCCTGGGTAAGGCCTTCCTCGGCCCGCGCGCGCAGGCCCTTCATCAGATAGTCGCGGGCGATGACGAGATCCTGGCCCAGCGCATCCTTGCCGCGAATGACGATATGGGTATGCGGATGGCCGGTATTGTGGTGATCGACCGCGACCCAGTCGAGCCGCGTGCCGAGATCGCGCTCCATGTCCATCATGAGCGACCGCGTGGTCGCCTTCAGATCGGCAATCTCCTGCGCATCCTCCGGCGATACGATGATCCGGAACTGGTGGCGGTCCTCCCGGCTGCGTTCGGCAAAGGCGCGGCCGTCGATTGTCTCTCCATCGCGGCCATAGAGTTCGCCGCCCGTGCCGTAGCGCTCGACACCGTCGCGCTGGATATAGGCCAGGTGTCGCGAGAACGCCCTGACACCGGCGCCGCCCCGTGCCCCCGCTCCTGCGCCCGCGCCTGCCTTGATCCCTGCCCGTGCTGCTCCCCGTGTTCTGGCGCGGGCAATATGGACCTTGACCACGACGCGGCGCATGCGTGCGCGCGGTAGACGCCCCGCCTTCCGGACCGCCTGCAGCCCGGCCGCCCCGCCCCGCCCGATCCGCGCGCCGGTAAAGCCCGGGCCGGTTGGTTTCGAGGCCAGCCGTCCGGCGGCCTTGAGCACCCTGGCGCGGAACCGCCTCGATGCGCCCGCGCCCCTGTCCCCGGGCCTCCCGAGGCGCGGCGTGAAGTCATTCTCGTCAGCCATGGCGGCGCCCCTGCCCCATGCACCTGAAAGTGTGAGCAATTCCGGGGCGCGGGAACAATTCCGTGCACCACATTTCGCGGCACGGGGCGCCTAAAAATAGACGTGCAGACAATATCTTATGCGCCGTCTGGTGCATGAGCTTCAATCTTGCCCTGCCGGGTTCGCCGGCCCTCCCCCTGTCCACCCGCGCCGCAAGACGCCGCCTCATGCCAGACCCCGCCGCCATCACGGGTCACTCCCATTCGACAACAAGCCGGGCGACACCGGCGATATCGCGCCTGTCGACCGGCCCGAAATAACGCCCGTCAAGGGAATCGGGGTGCGGTGACATCAGGAATAATTGCTCCGGCCCGAGCACGACACAGCCCTCCCAGACGGGCAATTTTCTGCCGCGCGAATCCACAAGCCGCGCAGCTCCCGCCGTCTTTCCATTGATCGAAATATCCGTCCCGAGACGGCAGATTTCATCGCCTTGCATGCCGGCAATCTGCTTGATCAGCGGCCAGTCCCGCCCGACGAACCCATGCGCCGCGGCCCATCGCGCCTCGGCGCTGTCGGCTGCGACCACGACCCATTCTCCATGGGCCAGAGGCGCATGGGTGAGCCGGTAGAGACCTGCCGGCGCGCTGCCGGTCCGGTTCCAGATCAGGGGCTCGGCGGGCGCAAACACCAGCCCGAACAGGCCAAGACCGGCACCGGCAATCGACGCGGCCAGAACGCGGATGCGCCCGCGCATCATTTGAGCCGTTCGGCGGTCGAGGCCCATCGCTGATCCTCCGACCAGGCGACGAGATCGGGCTTGGCGTAATAGACCCGCCAGCCATGCTTGCGATAGATGGGCCCGCGTCCCTGATAGCGATAATGGCTGAGCGTGATCGGCGAGAGGCGCAGAAATTCCGCCGCTTCGACCGCCGTCAGCAATTCGGGAAGCTCGTCCTTGCGAGCCGGTTCATGGTCGTCCTTTGCCATTGCCATTCTCCTTTCCGGGGGCTTCAAGACACAATTACAAGCATGCCGACAGAGGTCGCGCTGTGTAGCCGCAAAAAGAGGCTTCCCGTTTTTTTACCCCCCCATTCCGGTGCAAAATCGCGTGAAAATTCCCGTAGCTCGGACGCAAAAAACCGCCCCGGAGGCATCTCCGGGGCGGGTCTCCCGTTGGGGATCGGCAGGGCCTAGTCCCGCGGGTTCCACAGGATCACGTGACGGCCTTTCTTGCCTTTCACCGGGGCGAGGTTCGCGTAGATCCGGCGCGGCCCGATCTGCGGATCGGCCAGGGTGATCGAGACATATTCGCGTCCCGATGCCTTGGCTTTTCTCAGCCATCCGCCGCCGATTTCCGTGGCGGTCTCCCCGGCGAAGATGCGGTAGTCCGGCTGGCCCTTGGCGGCTTTTTCCGCGTTCTTCTCGATGCGGATCGCCGCGGCGAGGTTCATCATTGCGAGGGCGCCGGAAAAGCCGGTTGCGGTTTCGCTGACATATCCGAGTGCGTTAGCCATGGTGTCGTTCCTTTCGTTTGTGATCATGTCCCGGGGACCCCATGTCCCCGTCGACGCCGGACCGCCCGGGCGGCGCGAGGACGGGTCCGAACCCTTCTTTGGGGGGCGTAACGCCAGTGAAGCACCGGGCAGCGCTCGGAATTTTGGTGCGCGAGGAGCCGCGCATTCGGGGTCCCCATGGCGGGGCGCCATGGGGCAAAGCGGCGGGGAAAATTCCGGGCGCGGACCGGTTTCGGGCGCGCTTTCGCGTCGTCCAGGTCACGCGGCATGAGACGGGACAAGGGGGACCGGCGGCATGATCTTCGGGCAAACGGAACGAGGCCCTCGGCCGGCCACGACCATGCCCGGCGAGCCCCACAGACGGGCGATTTTTTTCGGGCGCGCCTCATCGATGCCCTGCCCTCGCGCAGCGTTGAACCCCTCGTCATAAACGCGGAAAAACCGCCCGATGCCAAAGGCACCGGGCGGCTCCCCATCCGCCTGACCGGGAGACTGGAATGTCAGGCGGCGTGAGTGGGGGACGACTGCGGGGCATCGGGAGAAAGTGCTTCTTCGGGCCCCCGGAACAGTGCCGCGATGCGCGCCCAGTGATCGGCGGGCGGCGAGCCCGCGCCCTCGACAAGGCGGCGCGGCGGCACCTGCATCCAGCCCGGACGCCAGGCGGGATCGGGCGCGCATCCCTCCCCGGCGATCCGGTTGACGATGATCTCCTTTTGCCGTTTGGCGGTATCGGTGCTGCAGGACTTGGCGAGGGTCTGCGAGCCGATATGGGCGAGCATGGCGTTGATCGCGCGCTTGTCGCGGGCAAGCTCGAAAAAGGCAGGCTCCGGCTGCCAGAAGGCGGACAGATCGGTCCCGCAGACATGCAGCA
Organism: Aquisalinus luteolus; assembly: GCF_009712425.2. Lineage (GTDB taxonomy): Bacteria > Pseudomonadota > Alphaproteobacteria > Caulobacterales > Parvularculaceae > Aquisalinus > Aquisalinus luteolus. The sequence continues at coordinate 975,820 of NZ_VCJR02000001.1, read as the reverse complement.
CCGCCTCGACCACCGGCCCGCCCGCCTCCAGAGTCCCGGCCATGGTCACGGCCAGCACCTCCATGACCTGGGCATCCGGCATGGCGAGCAGCACCGCGAAAATCTCGCACAGCCCATAAGCATCGCCATTACGGCGCGGCTCGCCCTGCAGGCCCGCCGCTTCGAGAAGCGAGGCCATGCGCCTACGGGCCGCATCCAGATCGCTGGCGGCTTTCGAGGCCTCGAGACTGGCGCGCGTGGCCTCCCGGCGGCTTGCGCAGTCATGGGCGCGGACTTGCCACAGCGCACTGCCGGTCATGGCATGGGCGACCATCAGGCGAAGCGCGATGGACGGCCGGGCGGCGAGGCTTGCCTGCGCTGCGCCATGGCGATGCAGCAAAATATAGTCGGCAAGCGGCCCGGACATTTCGGGTCTGGCGGACGCGTCCGTCCCGTACTGTCCCCTCTTTGCCTTTTCGCGGCGGCGCGCCTCGGCCCGGCAGAGATAGCCCTCATGAAAAATCACGCTGCCATCATGGCGGCATTCGACGAACACCTTCCCGCCCTGTCGGCGTGAGACGCTGTCATGCTCCCAGCGCTGAAAATACGCGCCGCGGTCCAGACAGACCACATCCGTCCAGCCTGCGGCGATGTAAGTCTCGATGCGCCCCGCGATCGCCGCCGATTGCGCCTGCCAGAACATGTCGGGATCGGCGAAGACGCCATGCTCGCCGAACAGATCGGCGGTGACCTGGCCCTCATAATCGGTCAGGTCGAACAGTGCCTTGTCGGTGGTGATGCTGGAGCCGCCGGTGATCCATGCCCGGCAGGCGCGCCCGCGCGGGGCGCGCTCGTCCCGGCTTTGATGGAGCCGCAGCCATTTGCCCTGCTGATCGGCTGTCGCCAGCGTCAGGGCGCGGATCGTCTCGCGGTCGATCTCGTCTTTTTCATAGAGTTTCCGGATCGGCGCGGCGAGCGAGGCGAGCGCGAGAACGCGCCGCACCCGCAGCTCGGTGACCCCGAAGAAGGCCGCTATCTCCTCAACGCTGCGCCCCTGCCCGTGCAGCTTCCTGAAGGCGGTGTATTGCTCCATTTCCGTCGCGGGCAGACGACCGACATTCTCGATGACGGAGGCGGCGATGGCGCTGGCGGCGTCCGTCTCGGGCATGATCGCGCAGGGCACAAGGGGGCACTTGCCGGTCTCCTTCTCGATCTGTTTGAGGGCGAAGTATCGCCGCCGTCCGGCAACGATGCCATAATGGTCTCCCTCCTTGCGGACCAGCAAGGTCTGCCGGATGCCGCTTGCCCGGATCGACGGCACTATGTCGGACACGTCCGGTGCCTTGCGGCCATGGCGCATATTGAGGCGGGAAATCCGCAGCTTGGACAGGGGAAGCGATTTGAGAGTGGGCTGGGCCATGATCTGGTTCCTTTTCGATTGAGGTGGGTACTGGGTCGGGTGCGCGCCTTTCCGGTTTCTGGAGGCGCGCGCCTTTGCGATCTCAGGGAATACGCGCCCCGGTGCTCTTGAGCGCCGCGCAGACGCGGCGGGCGGCGGCGCGCCCGGCATTGACCGCGTCCGGCAGGAGTTCGGTCGCGACTGCGGTCAGATAGACGTTGTCGCTGCCGGGATAGTTGGCCTCGATGCCCCACAGGCTCGCCGCATGAGTATCGAGCGTCACGCCCTCGAGCGAGACCGACAGAACGATGCCGCAATAGAACCATTCATCCCGGCGCCATGCTTCCATGATTGCTTCGGCCCGCTCCAGCGCCTCGGCAAAGCGCTGGCGGTGGTTCGGGCCCGGCCCGATAAAGCCCGGCGCGTCCTTGCATAGCGAGGGCCAGAATCCGTCCTGGCGCTGGTCGGGCTCGTCGGAACAATCGTCCCGCACGATATGCGCGGTGATGTCGTAGCAGGCGACCCTGCAGGCAATGCTGTCGCCGTCGCACACGGAGTCTGTGAAGTGTTCGGTGAACCTCATGATCAGCGGCTCCAGAAGATATGGGCTTCATCCGGCCCCGTCTCGAACACCAGAATGTCGCCGGACATTTCCATGTCGCGGGCCAGCGCCTGCCAGTCGATATAGTAGCGAAGGCTATCGGGAATCTCCGTACCGGCATCATCATGCAGCTGCTCGGCAAAATCCGCCGCGCTGGCATATTCGCCTGCATAATCCTCAAAGGCCGCGCGCGCCTCGCATAGGTCGTCCCCGAAATGACGGTAGAGTTTCGCACCGAGCTCCCCATGCTCCTCGATGAAACCGGCGAGCGCGCAGACGGTCTTAAATGAGGCATATTCGGCAATATCCGCCCCCTCGAACCCCTCATAATCGTGGATTGCCCATTCCTCCGCATCCGGCACGGGCGAACCGGCCAGCATGGCGCGAACCGCGTCCATGATCTCCTCTTGCGTGGTCGCGTCGATCCACTCTCCGTGCAGATAGCCATTATTGTAGGCCGCGAGGCAGGCCACATATATTCGCGGCCGCTCGTGTCGCGGCGGCGCGGATGGTGCCGCATTGGCAATGGGGTCAAGCTGGTCAGTCATGTCAGTCTCCTTCCCCGCCCGCGTTCTTTTCCCGACAGTCGGGTGGGCGGCGAGACGGAGCTCGGCCGGAGCGCACAAGGGCGCCGCACAAGGGGAAAGCCGTAGGTAGGAGACCCGGGGACGATCAATCACGACACGGACCCGCCCCCTTGCGCGGCGACCGCGCTCCGGCAGACGCACCGTCCGCCCACCTGACTGCGGGAAAGAGATATTGAGGCGGAGACAGGCAGAACTGGGCTCGCGCGGCCCCGCGGGTGACAGATATGTTGTTCCTGACCTCGCCGTCGCGACGATTGAGAACTGACCTCGCGCGCGCCCGCGGAGACAGATCCTGCTCAATCATCGACTGCGTGGTGACCGGGGGTCAGAGGGCATTTGGCGGAAAAGCAACGCTGGCGGAGCAAGAAAATGCCGGATCTCACACGCACGGACTAATTGCCAAGGATCGCGATCGCTGCCCTAGGGATCATGATAAAGAGAACCGGGTCATCTTCCTTTTGACCTGAAAGCTGTCCCGGTCGGTAGAGGGTTGATCAGTAGCGCTGGGTTGTATCCGTCTCATCAACGATACCATCACCATTGTCATCGAGGCTGCCAAGCATTCTCGTTCCGGAGGCGCCGAACTCTTCACGGGTCATTGAGCCGTCTTCATCGGTGTCCAGCGCATCAAACCGGACATAGGCCTGTTTGAGTTGACGGTCGCGTTGCGCCGCCAGTTGTTCGTCCAGTCGCTTTTCATACTCGCCGACATATTCATCCGGCGATACGGTGCCATCGCCATTGGCGTCGCGCCGGGCATAGCCCTCATCCCGGGCCTGCCGGAATTCCGCTTCGGTGACGATATTGTCGCCATTCGTGTCATAGGTCTCGAAGAAGACGTCCCGGCCATGGCCGCCACCGCCCCTTGAGGATCGCTCGCCCCCACTCTCGGACACAGTGACCGGCTCGCTCGTTGCACAGGCGGCAAGCGTGGCCGCACTGGCCACAACACATAGAAGATACAGGTTTTTCATGGCTTGAATTCCTCGTTCCGTTTCTAGCGGGTTACTTCAAAAGTGATGGAGGTCGTGTAGCTGCGGATATCGGTTTGCGCGCCTTCCGGCGCATTGGCCTGGTGCCGTGTCATCAGCATGTACATGCCGGGCTCGGCGAACGAGATTGTCGTGACACCATCCCCTGCAATGACCTCGCTTGCGCCCTTGTCATCGTCATAGGCGCCGCCGTCGCGATAAAGCGTCATGACCTGGCCCGGCATCGGCGCGCCATCGAATGTCAGACGGAAGTCAAACCCCTCATCGAGATAGATCTCGTTGGGATGGGTAACAGGTTCTATTCGCAGGCGGCCGATTTTTATATCCACCGCCGTGCGGGTTGGCGCGCCCCTGGTGACATAGACATCGGCGACAGTAGCGGTCTGGCTGGTGACGACAGTGGCGCCTTCAGGTACCGGCCTTTCCTCACGATCCTCGCCAATGGCAAGCTCAAAGCTGCCATCCGGCATAAGAAATCTCTTGCCTGTTCGGCCCAGCCGCTCGCCGGTTGAAAAGCGGAACGTTCCTTCCTGCTCGAGGGATTGCTTGATCACCGTGACCTGCTTCAGCTCCACGATATTGTCGTAGCCGGCGCGCGACCCGTCAGGAAGATAGAAGTGCCAGTCCTGCGATGTCACCCCGACTTCCGGATTCGAGAAGTTCTCGGTGAAGGACACTTCCAGCGTGACCATGTCCGCACGCGAGGTAGAAAAGACATTGGGCTTTACATAGGAGGTGTGCGCGACAGCCTGTCCGAAACCGGCAATCGAGACAACGGCCAGGGCGGCCACTTGTTTCAGCATTCTCTTCAATTTCACGGGATTCCCCTTTTCTGGATGTTCCGGAGTTTTGATCAGTAGACAAAATAGACATAGGCGATTGCCAGCAGGGCAAGGCTGCTTCCGCAGGCAAGCAGACTCTTGCCAAGCCGAAAGCGCATCATGAAAAACAGCAGGAACCCGGCCAGGGAGAGCAGCAGGATGATAATGGCGGCGATGTCGATGACGAAACGCCATGCCTTGCCGGTATCCTTGCCCGTATGCAGGGCATTCATGGCGGAAACGATCCCGGCCCGTTCATTTTCGACCAGCACCTCTCCCACCGACCGGTCAATGGTCACGAAGGAGCGGCCTTTCGACCCCTTGAACCGGATCAGGATTTCATCACCCAGATCCTCCACCCCTTCCAGCTGACCAATCACCCTGAACCTGTCACGCACCAGTTTTTCAACATCCTCCGTAATAGGATTTTCCAGCCGTCCCAGATCCGCCTGGGAGAGTGCACCCGTCTGCGCATTTTCGCTGGCCGAATAGCCGCCCTCGAACCACTGCGGATGATTGAGCAGTATGCCGGTCAGGGCGAACAGTATCAGCATGAGGAAGGCAAAGGCCGACAGGTAGTTGTGTACGATCCTCGCCAGACGCATCAGGCGTCCCTTGCGCGGCGGCCTGGACTTCCTGCCTTGCCTGACAGTGACGCCGGCAGCGTTTGCGGAAACTACCCTGGTCATCGGCCATACCCCACCTCGATGGTACCGAGTTCATTGCCCGGCCCGATCGATTCCGCAAAGGCTCTGTCCCCGAGATTCACCTCGAAGCTTTCATACTGATGTCCGCCATGTTCCCGGGACGCCTCGATATGAATGATGTAGGATCCCTTCGACACCGGATTACCGGTCAGGTCCTTGCCGTCCCAGCCGAGTGAATAGTCCCCTGGCGGGCGTGTTGGTTCGGCGATGGTATCGACAATGGCCGGCTGCTTGCGCCCATACCGGCGCCAGAACACGTAGTTTTCCTCGACCCAGAGCGGGATATCGCCAAGAAGCTGCAGGCCCCGGACCAGGTTCTTCTCCGCATCGGTCACCCAGATCACGACATAGGGATACTCGTAGCTCGCTGTATCCTGCGCCGGTATCGTGTAGTCGAGCGTAACCCTGTATCCGTCAGGCCAGGGATTATCGGCCTGCATGGTCGGTTCGATATCTTCCGGCGGCACGACCAGTTCCGCCCAGCCATTGCTGGTGAAGCGTGCGCCGCCTTCCGTGCGCAGCATGGTTTCAATACCGTCGCGAGTGTTGGCATATTCAAGTGCTTCACCGATCCCCATCACCATGAACGCTGTCGCCAGGGCATCTGCCGTTGCTCCGTCCGGCGCGACGACTGTCGCTTGCGCCATCCTGTCTTGCGGCATCCCTGTGCGGGGCGAGATAATATGCGAGTAGAGCTCTTCCCCGACGACAAGATCGCGCCCACCACGACCGCTGGAAGCGATCGCTGCATCGACGAGCCTGACGATTTCGGCCGGGGTTTCATTCATACCCTCAGCGCCGGTGGCCACACCGACCCGGAACTGGCGTACCGAAAAATCACCTGCTACCCGGAGATCGCCACCGATATTGACCATGACGCCCGTCACCAACGGTGATGCCGCCAGGGCGTCTTTGACCGCCGCATCGATGATCCAGCCCTTGGCCACGGCATTGACGTCAAATTTGACATTGGCAGGCTTCTGTACGATCCGCGTATCGGCATCCAGGCCGACCGTTGCCCTGGCGATGGCGTCCGCCATGCCCTGCATGGTGATCGCCAATGGGGCAACACCGGATTGTTCGGCTTCCCGCCAAGCGGTCATCAGTGTACCGACACGGCAGCTGAAAGCGTTTCCCGATGTCTCCAGAAACTGCTCGCAGAGGAAAAGAACGTTGAACAGATCCTCGGAGACGCGGCTTTGGGTCGCGTCGTTCATACCGGCGATTTCGCTGTCATTGCGCCACGTACTCAGAACGGCATCCAGATCGCGGATACGCGCCAGCGCCGCCTCTTTCGCCAGACTGGCCGAAGACTGATTCTCTGCGGCGACTTTCATGTGAAATGTCGTGCCGAGAACGCGGTCTTCGCGAAACTCGTAGGTGTCGGCGCCAGCTGCCTCGACACTTGCCAGACCGACTGCAACAGCGACCAGAACCCTTGAAACACGCAACAGCATTTTAAAATTCCTCGATATCCTATCCCGCCTCTTATGGTTGCGAATGAATTTCAATGTCAAGATATAATGATAACGATTCTTATTTGCATATTTCAAACCCCCATGCTAAGCAGCCGTCGCTATTGCGAGTAATTATCATTTACAACAACGAAGGGGCACATATGTACAAAATTCTTTCAAGATCCATCCTCCTGGCTGGCGTATCCACGCTTGCCGCCATCGCCACAGCGAGCGCCCAGGACGAATCCTCCGGCGAGGAGGACAGTGAATTTCTCGGCACGATCACGCTGGGCGAGAGCAAGCGCGCCGTTCAGACAGATACCGCCACACCGGTGACGGTCATTGACCAGGAAGAAGCCGATGACCGCCAGGCAAGCACGATTGCCGAACTCATCGATTCCGTTCCCGGCGTCGCCCTTGTCAACGGCTCCACACCGTCAGGGTCTGGCATCAATATCCGCGGCTTCGGCGCCAATGGAACCTATGGCACGGACCAGAAGGTTGCCATCATCGTCGATGGCGCGACGACAGGCTCAGAAGAAATCTACCGTGTCGGCAACCAGCTGTTCACGGATCCCTATCTCTACAAGAGCGTTGAAGTCATCCGCGGTACCGTTGGCAGCTTCGAATACGGGTCAGGCATTGTCGGCGGCACCGTCCGCCTGGAGACCAAGGATGCTGCTGATTTCACTGGCGGCGACCCTGGCCTGAAAGCCGGCGGCACCCTCGGCGCGGCTTCCAATGGCGATGGCTTCAATACTTCCCTGATTGCCGCCCGGCAGCCAACCGAAAACATCGAGCTGCTCGCCAATTATGCGTATCGCGAACAGTCACTGCAGAAAGATGGTGACGGCAACGAGATCGGAAACTCTGCGTTCGAACTGCCGTCCCTCCTGCTGAAAGGCCGCTATTCCTTCGGTACGGCCCACGCGATCACCGCCAGCTACACCCAGTCCGAAGCGGCTGACCGCGACGTGCCCTATGACACGTTCGAGACCACCGGCGGTTCCTTCGGCAATGTGGACCGGGATACGAAAACCCAGACCGCTTCCCTCGCCTATAATTTCAACCCGCTCGACAATGATCTGGTCAATATCGATGCCTCTCTGGCTTATGCCAACCAGGAGATCGATCAGACCTGCTTGCCGGCAAGCGCCCCGTTCGGTTGCTTTGCCGTCGTGGACGCAGATCACCAATATGAGACGACCACGGCAACGCTGAAAAACACCGCTTTTGCCGACACCGGGATCTTCTCCCATGAATTGCGCACCGGCCTGCAACTGATCCGCAAGGAGCGTCTGGATGCCAACTCGGCGCCGGGCGGCACGGATGACCGCGTCGCGGTGTTTGTTGTCGATCAGATCGATTTCCTCGAGGGCTGGACCTTCACACCGGCACTACGCTGGGAAACTTCCGAAATCGATGGCGAGACGGAAAGCTATCAAAATGACGCCGTGATGGGCGGCGCCTCCCTGCGCTACCAGTTCCGGAATGGCCTCGCCCTGTTCGGTAGCCTTGCGCATACCGAAAGCCTGCCGATCATCGACGATCTTGGCACACCGCTCTATATGGAACAGCCGGAAGTCGCAGACACAGCCGAGTACGGTTTCTCCTATGACCGGATCGGCCTGTTCGGCGAAGGCAATGCGGCTGCGTTCAAGGTCAACTATTACGAGACGGCGCTGAGTGACATCACCTCCTATTCCGGTGTTACTGATGTCGATCAGACGGGCTTCGAGATCGAAGCCTCTTTTGCCGCAGCGATCGGCTTCTACACCGATATCAACGCCAATATCGTAAACGGCCAGGAGACCCGGTCCAACGGCCAGCATCTCGACTGGCGCAACACGCCGGCCAACAACTACCGGATTACCGTTGGCCAGCGCTTCTCCAATTTTGCCGATGTCAGCTTCGAAACCGTCAGCAATCTTGACACGGAGCGCTCCAACCTCACTGGCGGAGCCGCTGTATATGACGAGACCGAAGGGTTCACCATATATAATTTGCGCCTGACCCTGAGGCCGCAAAACGGCATTCTTGAAGGGACACAGTTCCGTATCAGCGCCGAGAATCTGTCGGACGAACTGTATACCCCGTTCCTTGCAACCCGGGCCGCAACGGGCCGCAATCTGAAGGTGGCCGTCTCCCGCATGTTCTGACAGGACGCCTCCCCTGTTTCGGGGAGGAGTCAACCGGCACTGCCGCGCATATGACGCGGCAGTGCCCTTATCGGATTACCAGGCCGTCGGGGCCGCATTCATTCAGGAGACATGGAATGCCATCATTCAGCGATTTTTACGCATCCGCCTGTGAGGCGATCGAGACTGGCGGGCCGGTCTTCGTGATCCTGCTGATCACGTCGATCTTCACACTGGCCCTGGTCATCTACAAGATGCTCCAATATACCGGCGCCCGGGTCGGACGCCATGACCGGATCGAGGAAGCCATCGCGCATCTCGACAAGGGCGATCCGGACGGTGCCCGGGAGATTTTTGCCTCTGCCCGGCATTTTCTTGCGCCGGTTTTCCTCCTCGGCTTGAATGTCGATGACCAGGCAGGAAAGCTGTCCCGGCTTGAAGCCGAGGCCGAGAAGAGATTCCTGCCGCTTGAAAAGGGGTTCCGCATTCTCGATACCGTTGCCCAGCTCGCTCCATTGCTGGGCCTGCTCGGCACCGTTCTGGGCATGATTGAAGCCTTTCAGGCGCTACAGACCGCCGGGTCACAAGTTGATCCGGCTCTCCTTGCCGGCGGGATCTGGGTGGCCCTGCTGACCACCGCGGCCGGGCTGTCCGTTGCCATGCCGACATCGATTGCCTTGTCCTGGTTTGAATCGCGTATCGATCACGAACGCGTATTTGCAAGTCATGTCCTGACCGTCATCACCGCGCCCGCACGGGGCAACGGGGGCCACAGGGCATGAATCTGAGGCGACCGACAAGACGGCGGCGCGCGTCAATCACATCGCTCATCGATGTGATTTTCCTGCTGCTGCTGTTTTTCATGCTTACCTCGAGTTTTACCCGGTTTTCAGAAATCGAGCTGACCGCTTCAGGAGAGACCGCCGCCGTCACGACAGCCGATGCGGTGTTGATCCGGCTGGAAATCCTCGAAAACGGCGTCGTCCTCGACGGGGCTGCGCTGGCAGATGACCAGATCGCCCCGGCCCTGATGCTCGAAAGGAAAGCCCGAACAGGCATTCTTGTCGGCGTGGCGCAAGAGGCGACGACCCAGCGGCTGGTCGACATCCTGTCAATTATCGGCGCCTTACCCGGTAGCGAAATCCAGCTGGTGGAGGCCCTGTGAACCGGATAAAGCGCACAAGCAAGGGCGATTCCATCATTCCCCTGATCAATATCGTCTTCCTGATTCTGATCTTCTTCATGATAACAGGCACACTGACCCGGACCGGCAGCGGCATCCGGTTCGTTCAATCGAGCGGTCTTGACTGCTGTAGTGATCCGGATGCGCTCGTCATTACCAGCGACGGGGCCCTGCTGCATAATGACGAGCCGGTGCCATCAATCGGAGTCTGGCTCGCCGGCAGGCCAGACCCGGATGCGGATGTAAAAGTCCTGCCAGACCAGGCCTTGCCTGCACGCGCCCTGATCAGCGTCACCAGGGAATTGCGCTCGGCTGGCATCAAGCGGGTTGTCGTTTTGACGCAAAGCGCCGGCCAATGAGCACTCACGACAGGCTTCACATAGTCCTGGCCCTGGGCGTGGCTCTTGTCATCCACATTGCCCTGTTTCTTGTTTTGACGATGATATCTGACGGACCCGATATACGAATCGAGGGCGGCGCGATTTCCGTCACCCTGGGCGCCGCTGCCCCGGCGGCGGCCACCCCTCCGCCGACAGACCGTACCCCGGACACCGGAACCGAGACTTCATCCGGGACCGAGACCATAACACCGCAAGAAAACACCACACCGGCACCTCGCGAAACGGCGGCGCCCCAGCCGTCAGACCCGGACGACATACCCGCTTTGGACAGGATGGAACCGGAGCCGGCCGCAGCCCCGCCGGAAAGGGACATCCCGGCAAGCAAAAAGCCGGAACCCAAACCATCCGTATCCGATTCTTCCAGTCCGCCGCGTAAAGAAGACATCCAGAACCAGAACGCCGCCGCAGAAGACAGTGCGAAAACCGGTATGGGACCGCAGCCCGGCAGCGATCAGGAGGTGAACATGAGCGCCGGTGCACCAGACTCCTCAATCGAACAAGCCGATAACGCAACCCCCGGCAATGCTGCCTCCGACAATTATGCCGGCGAGGTCATGCGGCACCTGTCGAGGTTCCGCCGCCCGCGCGCCTCGGGGCCCGGATCCGCCATCATCGTGTTCACGCTTACCGGCACCGGCGAGATAGCCTCAATCGAGATTGAGCAGAGTTCCGGCTCGCCCAGATTCGACCGGGACGCGCTGGGCTTTGTAGAAGATGCCGCTCCCTTCCCGCCACCACCGCCGGATGTGAACAGAACCTTCACCGTGAAGATCGAAGGACGATGAGCGGCATCAATTCATCGACAAGAAAGCCAGTTCAATGAATGCCATGCCCGATCACGATGATATGCCGCCCCTCCCGGACCTTATCGTGAGCACATACCCGGCCTGGAAACCAGACAGCACGGCATCAGATAACTATACAGGCCGGCTGGTATCGGTCTGGCGGATTGCCGATGAGTATGGTGCCGGCCTTCTGGCACCGGCCATTGAAGGATTGTTTCGCGCCGTATCTCGTCACACAACAGGGGACGATTACATTGTGACAACATGCCTGCGCCTGATATCGGAAGAACGAAACAGGGAAAACGCTCAAGTCTTATTCACGGATGAGACGATACTGCCTCCCCTGGATATCCCGCCAGACGATCCCTGCAGGGTAGCCGCTCGCTCGCTGATCGTCCTCCTGATCACAATGGGGATGGACCCTGACCCCTTCGTCGATTCAACAAGCGCCAATCCGGGCGGCAGGAAGGAGTGGCAGATTTTCAGGACATAGCGTCTGTATGCCCGGCTGGTCTCGCCCCCTACTTCCTCTTAATCGGCACACAGTAAAGTTCCACTTTCTGGCCGATGAGTTTGTACCCGAATGATTTTGCGATCTTTTCCTGCAACTTCTGTATCTTTTCGGAATGAAACTCGAGAATGTTACCCGACTCGACATCTATAAGGTGATCATGACCGACGTCCATGGCCTGTTCGTAACGAGCGGTACCTTCGCCGAAATGGTGCCGCTCGATGATGCCATTATCTTCAAGCATATGTAATGTTCTGTAGACCGTGGCTACGGCAAGGTTCTTATCATATTGACTGGCGCGCGCATGAAGCTTCTCCGCATTCGGATGATCAGTCGATTCTGAAAGAGCCTTTAAAACGAGACGGCGAGGCTGCGTCAGTCGAAGCCCGGCTTCCTGACAGCGCCTTAGAAGGCTTTCCATTCTCTGCTCAGGACAAGGTTTCTCCTGACGGCTGGTGGGGGACATACCGTTCTCCTTACCCTTTCCTCAGGTGCGCATGCCCCAAAAAGCACACCGTCGATACGCGCATGCAAGGCAGGACGAATAAGGATCGCCGCTGCAACACTATCCTGAACCGGTCCTGCGAAACTGCGGCCAGGACGTATTGTTTACCGGCAGACCCTGCATCTATCAGTCTCGCGGCAGTTTCAACATGATGACGGATGTCTGGGCCGTCACCTGTCCGACAGGGGCCGGCTCTGCCGGCGGAACAGGCGCGGTCCCCGGCCACAGCGCAAGCAATGTGTCGATTTCGGAAATTACGTCAGCAGAGATATCTGCCGGCAGGGACGCCGCGTGATCGCGGGCGACGATGACGAAGCCCCAGGCATCCTGATACTCGCCGGCATCGGAGACGGCGCCATCCGTGATGGCCACTGTGTACTCGTCCACAACAGTATCCATCAGGAAACGGATAATATCCGATGGATCGCCACCCGCCTTCTCGCCCATCATGGCCATATTCTCCTCAGCGGCACGCAATTGCGGCTCGATTTCAGAAGCCGGCCGGCCTTCTTCCAGGGCCTGCGAGACGGATTCGAAGATTTCCGGCTGAAAGCCCAGCTCGTCGAGCCCGGCCCGTTCCGCCTGATGGGTTTCCGAGACGGGATGCAACAGATGGGGTGCCGCCATTTCCGGCTCGCCGGCACGGTAAAGGGCAAGCCCCGCCTGCACATGCCCGGACATGAATGCCAGACGATGGGGTACAGACAAGGTCGTCATATCGTGCCCGGCTTCACCGCCTTCGCCTTCACCGCCTTCGCCTTCACCCCCTTCGCCTTCACCACCTTCTCCCTCGCCTTCGCCCATTTCGCCTTCACCCGCAAAGGGGGTCGGGGAAGCAGTATCCTCGACGGGTGCCTCGCCTGCCTCACCATTCTCGCCGCTGCAGGCGACAAGCGCGGTCGATCCCACCAGGGCAGCGGTCAGCCCGAGGCCGGTCCATTTCTTGAAAGTGTTTTTCATTGCGCGTTCCCTTGCATGTCCAGTCATGAGACGATAACGATATGCTCCCGCTCTTGCAAATCATTATCAGTCTGACTTCATGCTTTTGACCGTTTCTTCACTGCTGGATCCTGCCGAACTCGCCGACGTCACCAGCGCGCTGGATGGCCTTGAATGGAAAGACGGAACCGCCACCGCGGGTCGCAGCGCCCGGTCCGTCAAGCAGAATCTCCAGGCCGATCTTAGAGGCCGGGCCGGACAGGATCTCCATGAGCAAATCCTGCGCAAGCTTACCGGCCATCCGGTCGTCCAGGCGGCGGCCCGGCCGAAGAAATTCTCCCGGCTGGTGATCAGCCAGACCGCGGATGGCGGACATTATGGCAACCACACCGACAATGCCATCATGGGCAAGGGAACCGGCCGCTTACGGACTGATATTTCCTTCACACTATTTCTGTCACCGCCGGACAGCTATGAAGGCGGTGAGCTGGTCGTCGATCTGCCAGGCTATACACAAACACTCAAGCCAGATGCGGGCGACCTCGTGCTCTACCCCTCAAGCAGCATTCACCAGGTCGCGCCAGTGACAAGCGGTATACGCCTTGCCTGTGTCGGCTGGATCGAGAGCCTGGTCCGGGATTCCTTCCAGCGCGAGATTTTATTCGACCTCGAGAACCTGCGCGCCAAGATGCGCGGGCAATATCCTCAAGGATCGGCGGAGCTGCTGACGCTGGACAAGTCCATTGCCAATCTCATGCGGGTCTGGGCCGAGACCTGATCGGCCTACTGCCAGCCGGCCCGGTCAAAGATGCGAATTGCCTCGGCCTGGTTCTGCCCCAGCTGGGCGGCATTGAGTTCATCTTCCCTGAAACTGCCCAGACTGACGACCGTCGATGACGGCGCCGCGCCCTCAATCACAGGGTACTCATTATTGCCGTTTGCGAAATATTCCTGTGCAGTTTCTTCCGTCAGATATTCGATAAACCGGATAGCGTTGTCCTTGTTGGGCGCGCCTTTCACGACACCGGCGCCACTGATATTGACATGGGTGCCATAGCCCTCCTGGTCAGGAAACAGGACAGCAACTTTCTCGCCAATCGTTCTCGTGGCCGGATCGTCCGATGCCAGGTATCTGGCCAGGTAGTAGGTGTTGATAATCGAAATACCGCAGGTTCCGTTGGCGACCTCTTCGAGTTGACTTGTATCCGTACCCTGCGGGCGGCGCGCAAAATTCGCGACAACGCCGCGCGTCCAGTCTTCGGCCTGCTCGGCGCCGTAATGGCTGACGATCGATGCCAGCAGCGAAATATTGTAGATATTCGAGGAAGACCGTACACAGATTTGTCCGCTATAGGCCGGATCGGCAAGATCCATATAGCTCGACAGCCCTTCCGGCTTGCCGGCTTGCCGGTTGTAGATAATCACCCGCGCGCGTTTTGACAGACCGAACCACAGGCCGTCCGGATGGCGCAAATTGGCCGGAATGCGGCTTTCGAGAACATCGGAATTGACGCTGTCGAGAATACCGGCTTCCTCGGCCCGCCAGAGCCGCCCCGCATCGACCGTGATCAGGATATCGGCAGGGCTGTACTCACCCTCGCTGACGATCCGTTCGATCAGCGCGTCGGCACCGGCTTCGATCAGGTTGACCCGGATGCCGGTCTGCTCGGTAAAATCGTCATAAAGGGCAAGATCCGTGTCGTAGTGGCGCGAGGAATAGACATTTACATCGCCTGTGATTTCCGGGGCGGCAGCTGCTGCCGTGCCGCCGGCAGCCGGTTGCTCCGCCTGCCCGCATGCGCTGGCCAGGCCAAGAACCAGAATGGTGGCCGCAAACTGTTTTCTCATCATACTCCCGCTTTCATCGCTCGTGATCAGATTTGGACGAGCATACTGATAGTGAATGTCATTCGCAATGATTGTCGTCAGGCTTCACTTCGCGCAAAAGCGAAAATACCGGCCGGAACGGGCATTGGCCGCACCCTTTCGCCCGGCTCGATCCCGGCGGATCTTGCGACCGAGACCCGCAGGCCCTCGCCGCCCGGCGCCTCGACATGGACTGTCATCGTGACCCCGGCCAGCCGCACATCGACGACCGGATATCCGTTTGCGTCCTTTACCAGCTCCAATGCATCTGGGCGTACAACGAGTGAGACAGGCCCGGGCACAGGTTCCGGGCCCGACAGACATGTGGCGGACCAGTCACCGAAAACATGCCTGAACGCCCCATCCGAATAGTCAGCCGGCAGCAGCTGGCCATTGCCGAACATCGCCGCAATTTTCTCTGTCGCCGGTTGGTCGTGGATTTGCGCGGGCGAGCCCGATTGTCGCAGCCTGCCCTCTTCCAGAACGACGATGCTGTCGGCCATTTCCAGCACCTCTTCCGGATCATGGCTGACCACGATCCCGATTGTCCCGGTCCGCCGGATCATGCGCCGCGCCTGTTCGCGCAAGTCCCGCCGCAATTGCGTATCGAGACTGGCATAGGGTTCATCGAAAAGGAGCACGCGCGGTTCCGGCGCCAGTGCCCTTGCAAGGGCCACACGTTGCTGTTGCCCCCCCGACAATGTGTGCGGATACCGCTTCTCAAAACCGGCAAGACCGACAAGAGCGAGCAGTTCTGCAGCTTTCGCCTGCTTGTCAGGTCCGCTCAGGCCGAAGGCAACATTCTTTGCCACGGTAAGGTGGGGAAACAGCGCCCCTTCCTGAAACACCAGGCCGACAGCGCGTTTCTCCGGGGCAATATCCCTCCCCTTGCCACCGATCAGCTCGTCATCCAGCAGGATCTCTCCAGCCTGTACCGGCATCAGGCCGCCGGCAAGCCGCAACAGGGTCGTCTTGCCGCACCCGGACGGACCGAACAGACAGGTCACCTCCCCGGCCCTGGCCTTGAGGGACACATTCTCAACTGCCAGCCTGTCACCATAGGCATGGCTGATATTCCGGAACTCAAGCACGCCCGACCCAGCCCTCACTTGCTTCGTATGTTTGTCAGCAGGACTAAAGCTGATACAGATGCAATTGAAAAGCATAATCAATGGATTTCAGGAACGGGCAGAACGGATGACGCAATTGAGGAGGCACTTGTCGCCGGCCCGGCTCGCCGGCCATGCACCGGCATTTCTCGTGATGGGGCTGGTCGCCGTACCGTTGGTCACGGTTCTCGCGGCCCTGTTTGTCGGGGATACATCCGGTACATGGCGGCATCTCTTCCAGACCGTCCTGCCCGGCTATGTGACAAACTCCCTGCTCCTGATGGTGATGGTCGGCCTGCTATCCAGCCTGATCGGGATCTCCACTGCCTGGCTGGTCGCGGCGACCGATTTTCCGGGGCGCAAGATGCTGGGCTGGCTGCTGGTCCTGCCGCTCGCTGCGCCGGCCTATATCATCGCCTATACCTATACCGACCTGCTCGCGCCCTACGGCCCAGTCCAGACCTGGCTGTACGGCCTGCCTGGAGTCTTCGGCAGCCTCACAATGCCGTCGATCCGGACCCTGCCTGGCGCTGCCCTGCTCCTCAGCCTGGTCCTGTATCCCTATATCTACTTGCTCGCCCGGGCCAGTTTCGCCTCGCGCGCCGGCACGCTTTTCGAAGCGGCACGAATACTAGGGGACAGCCCGGCCCGCGCCTTCTGGCGAATCGCCCTGCCGGCCGCGCGCCCTGCCATTGCCGGCGGCCTTGCCCTGGTCCTGATGGAAACGCTGGCTGATTTCGGCGTCGTCGAATATTTCTCCGTCCCGACGCTCTCCACCGGCATCTACCGGACATGGATCGGCATGGGCGAGAAACTCGCCGCGATGAAGATCGCCGGCGTTATGCTGCTTTTCGTCCTCGCCCTAATCAGCTTCGAAAGCCTGACCCGCGGCGGGCGTACAGATACCAGCCGGGGGGGCAGGCCCGCCCGACTGATGTTGTCACCGGTCCACCAGCTTCTCGCCATTGCCACCTGCGCGTTGCCGGTCCTGTTCGGGTTTTTGCTCCCCGCTATTGTCCTTGCCGGATACACGATTGAAAGTGGCGACAGCCGGATCGGTGATTTCCTGACCTATGCCACAAACAGCATCAGCATCTCGTGTATTGCGGCCATACTGGCGGCAGGTCTTGCCCTCATGCTTGCCTACGCGCAACGTCTGAGCGGCAACTGGGCGACCAACGCCGCCATTCGCTTTGCCACGATGGGATACGCGCTGCCCGGCATTCTCATCGCCATCGGGATATTGGGCTCGCTCGCAGGCTTTGACCGCACCCTGACCGGCTTCGCCAGCGCCGTCTTCGGGTATAATGGCGGGCTGATCCTGTCCGGCACGATCATCCTGCTGACCTATGCCTATGTGATCCGTTTCCTGACCGTTTCCTTTAACAGCGTCAATGCAGGCCTGGCCGCCATCGCGCCGAATATGGATGATGCCGCACGCAGCCTCGGTGCCTCCCCCCGTGCGGTCATCAGACGCATTCACGCACCGATGATGGTGCGCAGCCTGGGGGCCGCCCTGCTCCTGGTTTTCGTCGACAGCATGCGCGAACTGCCCGCGACGCTGGTTCTCAGGCCGTTCAATTTCGAAACACTGGCAACCAGGGTCTACCGCCTCGCCAGCGACGAACGCCTGATGGAAGCCTCGACGTCAGCTCTGGCGATCATCCTGATCGGGATCGTACCCGTCCTGCTGCTCAGCCATATCGGGTCAGCAGAAGAGACTACGCCGCGGAGCTGACCAAGTGTGGTGCCTCAACATGTTGGCCCAGTCAGCCCGAATGGACAACCTATTGAAAGCCCACACCTAGCTGCTCTGCGATTTTCTACATCACTGCCGCAGGCGAATAGAAGCCAGAATCAAACCGCCTCTTGCCGTTACTCCAATACCGGTTGCTGAAGAGTGAGCAAGCTTGCGGGCATCCCTGCCCGCAAGCATTCCAAGAAATCCCTTCACAATTATCCATAATATGAGATTATGTGCCATATAATAATGGGTATACGGATTTAATGGTTGATGGGGCACCTTCACCCCATCAATCTGATACCACCCTCAGATGGTTGATAGATCGACTCCGTAGTTGAGTTCCTCTGCGAAGTCCGGCAGTCCGTAACCGATGGTTTTCTTGTAGAAAGGAGAGACCTTCGCAGTCGGTGCCTTCTTCTTGTGCTTCGTGGTGTAGAGCATTCGTGCCCGCATCACCTCGAAGGAGTAACCGCGCCCTTCACGGTTCTTGTCCTTGGCCAGTCGGTTGATGGACTCCGTGTAAGCGTTGGTGACGGGCATGTCCGTCTCGAAGTAGGTCATGGTCTCTTCGCGCCAGTTTCCCACTGCCCTGACCAGATCGCTCCAGACTTCCTTTTGGCCCTTCGGGATGGTGGCTATCCACTCGTCCAGGGCGGCTTCTGCCTGGAGCCGTGTGGTGGCGTCCCAGATGCCGTAGAAGCGCTCCTTGTGCTCGTAGGCGGCCAGCAGTTGCGGGAACGCGCCTGTCCAGGTCTCCATGATGAGGCGCTCCCGGTCTGAGACTTCGTGAGCGCGTTTCAGCAGGATTTTCCGGTCTCCCTTGAGAGTCCGGCTCTGGGACGGTTTCAGCTCCTTTCTGAGGCCCTTGCGCACTCTCTCTAGGGCATCGTTGGCCATGCGCACCACATGGAACTTATCGACCACGATACGGGCCTGGGGCAGCACAGCCTTGACCGCTGCCCGGTAGGGGTTCCACATGTCCATGCTGACGATCTCGACCTTCTGCCGGTCTTTCAGCTTCATCAGGTAGTTGGTCACCACGTCCTGGCGGCGGGTGGCCAGCAGGTCGAGCAGGGTTCGCTCCTCAATGTTGGTCAGAATGCAGCGGTAGCGCTTGTTCAGGTATAGCTCGTCAATGCCCAGGATGCGGGGCGTCTCGAAGCGGTGCCAGCGCCCCAGGAACTCGGCGCGGGCGTTGAAGATGTCGCGCACCGTCTTCTCGTCCAGGCCGGTCTGTGCCGCCACAAAGGTGTAGGGGTGGTTGAAGGATTCCTTCTCCACGTACTCATGCAGCCGCAGTGTCATACGGAATCCGTCCACCATCTCCGGTAGCTGGGGCCTGAATGTTGTCTTGCAGGCCCGGCAGGTGTATCGGCGGCGGACCACCAGAGAGTGACCCGCTTGCCGTGGATGGGCAGATCACGATAGGGAACGTCACGCTTGCCGAACCGTACGAACTCACCCTGCACGCCGCATTCCTCGCAGGCGATGGGATCGGGCACGTCCACCTGGAAGTGCATTTCGTCGTCGGTTGATTTGCAGCCCAGTACTTGGTATTGCGGCAGGTGAAGGATGTTGTCGGGAAGTTCGGTCATGGTGTTGTATAGGCGTAGGTGTCAGTCAGATCCATCCGGCTCGGCATTGGTGTTTGCTTTTTTACCCAACAAGCTGCTGGAAACGAAAAGTAAGGCACCGAGGACAATTGCAATATCAGCCAGGTTGAAGGCCGGCCAATGCCAGTCTCGCCAATAGAAATCAAAGGAATCCACAACATAGCCGCGAAAGACCCGGTCAATCAGGTTGCCCATGGCGCCACCGAGGATAAGACTGTAAGCGATGGCTTCTCCTTTATGACGATTTTCAAGGATCAGCTTGATCAGAAAAATCGAGACCACTACCGCGATTCCGATAAAAAAGTAGCGCTGCCAGCCTCCACCATTCGCAAAAAGACTGAATGCGGCACCGGTGTTCCA
This sequence comes from Aquisalinus luteolus, assembly GCF_009712425.2. Lineage (GTDB taxonomy): Bacteria > Pseudomonadota > Alphaproteobacteria > Caulobacterales > Parvularculaceae > Aquisalinus > Aquisalinus luteolus. Next base: position 956,123 of record NZ_VCJR02000001.1, on the reverse strand, counting down.
TAGGTGCACCCAGTTAAAGAACGGGGTCACCGAAACATACTCGCCATAGGCCATTGATTGCTGCACCAGCCACTTTACAGCCTGATCAGACGCTGCCAGCAGGCCCGATATGGACAATAGGGCATACGGCGAGAGCTTTTTGCCAATAATGAGCATTATTTAACCCTTCAACGCCAAAATGCGTCTGGCACCGTTAAGTACAATGCCCCCCGCGATGGTGCCGATAATCAGATCCGGATAATTGGAACCGGTCCACGCGACCAGGGCGCCGGCGGTGATGACCCCCAGGTTGATCACCACGTCGTTGGCCGAGAATATCCAGCTTGCCTTCATGTGCGCCCCGCCTTCCCGATGTTTGGATATGAGCAGCAGACAACTGGTATTGGCAATCAATGCGACGAATGCGATAGCCATCATCACCAGCGATTCAGGCTCACTACCGAATACAAAGCGTCTCACCACCTCTACGAGCACGCCCACAGCCAAGATCAGTTGCAGTACACCAGCAAGATGCGCGGCACGTACCTGCATTTTCACGCTATGTCCAACCGCATAAAGGGCAAGCCCGTACACCGCCGCATCGGCAAAATTGTCCAGGGATTCTCCAATCAGGCCGGTGGACTGGGCGATCAGACCGGCAGTCATTTCCACCACGAACAGAAGTGCATTGATGCCGAGCAACCAGCGCAGGGTCCCGGATTCTTGCTTAGCAGAAGCTGCCGAAAACTCGGCGGCCTTGATGGTCTCCGGATTTGCAGCGACGGTTTCCTGAAGCGAGGCGCCTAGCCCCAAGGTCTTCAGTTTCGAGGTGACGGGCTCGACCTCGCCGTCATGCACGACCTTCAGCCGGCGGTTCGACAAGTCGAAGGACAGCGCCCGAATCTCCTCAAAGCCGTTCAGGGCTAGGCGAATCATTCGTTCTTCTGATGGACAGTCCATCTTCGGCACGGCATAAACACTGACCCATCTCCCTGGCGCCTCGGAGGAGGCCTGTATATCGGTATCCGCTGCGGACGTTGCATCACCGCCACAGGCGCCACCACAGGATTTGCTCATGATACGACTCCACTTGAACAATGTTGTGGTACCATTTAAAACTATAAAGCTACTATAAGGTCAATAGAGTAAAGAATCCGTTGGGGAGGAGGCTGATGCGCATTGGTCAGTTGGCGCAGTTGGTAGGGGTCGAAACACAGACGATCCGCTTCTATGAACAGCAGGGCTTGTTGCCGCCGCCTGATCGGCAGGACAACGGTTACCGTGTCTATACCGAGAAGCATGGTGAGGGGCTGGCCTTCATCCGTCGCTGCAGAATCCTGGGCCTGTCACTGGCTGAGATTCACGAACTACAGAGCTATCAGGACGACCCTCATCAGCCTTGTACCGCCGTCAACGCCTTGCTCGATGATCACATCTCTCATGTGCGGTCGCAGATAACCGCTCTGCAAGCGCTTGAGAAACAACTCGTTTCACTGAGAGCGAGTTGCAACGATGACCGGGAAGTTGAGGCGTGTGGGGTTCTTGCTGGAATTAGCGAAGGAAACATGCACCAGCAGTAGGTGAAGCATCAACCAGATAATCCGATGAGATGCCGGTCTGTCTCACTCTCATGCAAAGGTAAGATCAACCATTTAATCCGCTTACCCATAATATATAATCAGGAGGAATCATGTCCCGGATCTCACGTCGCAATATGCTCGCCCTGCTCGGTGGCACGGCACTCATGCCGGTGCTGGACGCCACCGCACGGTTTAGTCCGGCAAGCGCCAATATGGACTTGCCAGGCCCGCCCCTGCGCAGCCTCGCCTCAGAGAAAGGCATTCTCTTCGGGTCCGAGATCAATTTCGACCAGCTGATCGATCAATCCTATATCGACATATTCACCCGGGAATGTGCGATTATGGTGCCGGGCAACGAGCTCAAGATGTATACGATCGAAGATGAGCCGGGAGAATGGAATTTCGCCCCGGGCGATGCTTTGGTCGATTTCTCCAAAAAGCATGACATCGGCATGCGGGGCCACACGCTGCTGTGGAATTATCCGCGCTGGCTGCCGGACTGGGTCAACGCACAGGAATTCAACAGCGCCGATGAAGCGGCGCAATTCCTGACCCGCTATATCAGCCGGGTCGCGTCCCACTTCTCCCCGCATATCTATTCCTGGGACGTCATCAACGAAAGCTTCAACGACGAAACGGGCGAAATACGCGAGTCGGTTTTCAATAACGCCATGGGCTGGGACGTCGTCGATCACTGCTTCCATGTCGCCAGGGAACATGCACCGCAGGCGCAGCTGGTCTATAATGACTATATGTCCTGGGAGGACAAGAGCGCGAACCACCGCGACGGCGTGCTCCGGTTGATGGAACGGTTGCTGGCCAGAGACGTCCCCATCGACGGACTTGGCATCCAGGCTCATATCATGCTCGATCCGGAGATTCCCTTCACGACGCAGAAACAGACCGCCTGGAGTAACTGGCTCAAGGAAATTTCCGATATGGGACTTGATCTTCTGTTCACCGAGTTCGACGTCAATGACAGGCTTTATGAGTCAGATGATGCCACCAGGGACGCCGCAATGTCCGCCTATGCGAGAGACTATATGGATATCGCCTTCGAGAACCGTAATACGAAGGAATTCCTGCTCTGGGGCATGGCAGACCATTATAGCTGGCTGCAGGCGTTTCGCGATCCCGGACAACCGCCGGCGCGTCCCCTGCCCTATGATGCTGCCTACCAGCCCAAATTGTTGCGCGAAACCATCGCCGATGCCCTGCGGGCAGCACCTGTACGATAAAACAACCCGGAACAGAGTACCCCATGGCTGACACTCCCCGCACGTCGCCTGAAAGCAGGTACAGGCCGATCACGTTCGGCACCGCCAGCAGGAAGAAAAGCGAGTCGATGAGATTCACGGCCGTGGTGATGTCGATTACCGCCCCGACCGGCAAGGCAAGACAGAAATAGACCAGGAAGATCCTGTCCCTGAATGGCGATTTCCCGACAAGATAGTTCCAGGCTTGGAGACCATAATAACCAGTCGAAAGGATCGTGGAGAAGGCAAACAGGAAAACCGCCATCGCCAGCACTACCGGGAACCATCCGCTGACGGACTCAAACGCCAGGGACGTCATCGCTATATCGCTTTCTCCGGATTGCCAGGCGCCGGAGACGACGATCGCAAGCGCCGTAGCACTGCAGACCACGACCGTATCGATAAAGGGCTCGAGCAGGCCAAGCAGGCCTTCGGAAGCCGGATCACGGGTCCTGGCGACGGAATGCGCGATCGCGGCCGATCCGATACCGGCTTCACTGGAATAGACCGCCCGGCGCATGCCCGCCACGAAAGCGCCCAGTACCCCGCCTGTAGCAGCGGCCGGATCGAATGCCGATGAAACGATAATCTGGATCGACGGCCAGATCGATCCGGCATTTGCCACCAGGATCACGGCGACACCGGCCAGATAGAGAACACACATGAGCGGCACAAGGCGCGACGTGATCTTCCCGATCGTCCGCACACCGCCAACAAGAACCAGCCCGGCAAGCAGCGCTATACCGATCCCGTAGATCAACTGGTCTGTTCTCGTTCCTTCCATCCCCGATACTGTGACGATCTGCGAGAAGGACTGATTGACCTGGATGATCTGTACAAACGCAAACAGGGCAAACAGGGCATAGAGACCGCCGAGCCATCGGCCCAGGCGGGGTTTTCCACGGGCCGCCAGCCCGTTCCTCAATGTCCACATCGGACCGCCCGATATATGGCCGTCAGGATGGGTCTGCCTGTACCTAACAGCGAGTAGGACTTCGGCATATTTGACGCTCATCGCGAAGAACCCGATGACCATCATCCACAGCGCCGCGCCGGGCCCGCCCATGGCAATGGCAATCGCAACGCCGGCAATATTGCCGAGCCCGACCGTGCCGGAAAGCGCTGTCGCCAGGGCGGTAAACTGTGAAACCTCGCCGGGTGCATCCGGATCCTTGTAGCGCCCCGCAAGCACGGCAATGGCCCTGGGCATGCCCCGGACATTCAGGAAACCAAGGCGGACCGTGAAATAGATCATCGCCGCAGCCAGCCAGAGCACGATTATCTGTACGTCAACGCCCAGCACCGGGACGCTGAAGAACACCAACTCGACCATGCCCTGTGAAAGATCTTCCATACCTGCTCAAATACGCCGCTGCAGGCTTCTGGCTTACACGCGTACCGGTTTTCCAGCCAGCAGCCATCCCGCTTCCGGCCTGTTCTGGCAGATTTCTGGCCCGGAAACACAATCCGGGGCAGCCGAGCCAATCACCGGCAATCGACCGAGCCCGCCAAACACACAGGACGATGCGGCAAAAATGGAAATGCGCGCGGTGAGTCGTGATAAATGCGGCTTTCCGGGCATATTGCGGGGTGCCGGATTGATCGAATAGTTCGCGGCACGGGGGCGCCCGACGAATCTCGCGTCAGCGAAACGTAGCGCGGTGGCTTCGGAACCCCTTTTGCGTTCGCTCGTTATGGGAACTGAATTGATGAGTTCATGACAAAGCCAGTATCAGTAGCGACGGCTCACCGAGCTGACTTGCGAGGCGCTGGATCGGCAATTTGGTGGAGGAACGCCAGTGCTGTTGGACCCGGATTGGGCAAATGCGCAACGGCGAGGGTCCGCGGTACGCGGGGTTCAAGCGGTCGCCGGACCACACCGTGTAGTTTGGACGGAAGGCCCAGAGTCGGCATGATACTGACGCCTAATCCTTCGGCCACCATCGCGAGAATTGCGGCTTGTTCGCGGGCTTCAAAGGCGATACGCAAATGCGTGCCGGCATTGCGTGCGGCCGCCATTATGAGCGGGCCGCATCCTCCGGTAGGCAAGACGAAGTCTTCACCAGCAAGCGCATCGATGCTGATCGCAGCTTTATCGCTCAAATCGTGACCACGGGGCAGCAGGACGACAAACTCGTCGCTGCCCAGAGGCACAGTCGAGAAACCGGCAGCGGGGAGAGTAACGACCCCCAGCTCCGCAGCGCCCTGAGTGATCCAGTCACGCACCTCTTGGTCGGTTCCCTCGATAAGGCGAACGTGGACCTGTGGATGCTGCTGCGTGAAAGCGCGCACCTGGGCGGCGATGAGTGTTCCCGTTGCGCTGGGAAGACTGGCGATCCGCAATGTCCCCGTGAGATGTCCCGCGGCCGCAGCCACGTCCGAATAGAGCAGATCGAACTGCCGGAGGGCCTCGCGGGCTCGCAAGACGGCGAGCCGACCCGCTTCCGTAAGCAGCACACCATCTCTGCTCCTCACCAATACCGCTACCTCAAGATCTTCCTCGATTGCCGTGATGGCGCGGCTGACCGCAGGTTGCGACATCCCGAGGTGCACCGCCGCAGCCGTGAACCCGCCATGATCGACAACGGCCAACAGGGCTCGCAACTGGGAAAGTGTCATGCGGCAGGCTCCTTCGACGTGGTGACGGGCATAACACTAACTGCATATCATCCATAACTCTATCGGTATTTGACAGTCTCAGTCCATAACCCTTTTATTATCAATAACGTTACTGGAGGATCAAAGCGTGATACAGAAATCAGTGGAAAGAGTTTCGATAGACGTAGACGGCCGCGCCGCCAGCTACCTCACTGCCGGTGAGGGCCCCACAGTCTTGTTGTTGCATGGGACATGGTGGAGCCGGGTGTGGCTGCCGGTTATCGAGCATTTGGCCGCCGCCGGCCTGCGGCCTGTCGCTGTAGACCTGCCGGGATGCGGCTGCTCAGAAGGCGAGCTGTCTCACCAGTCGGCGTCCGTTCCCGAGCTCGCGGCTTGGCTGGTGCGCTTTCATGCGGCGCTCAACGATGCCGGGCCCGTAGCGGTTGCCGGGCATGATATCGGCGGCGCGATTGCCCAGCATGTCCTTGCCTCCTAGGGCTTTGACATCACGCGGCTCGCGCTGGTCAATTCCGTGACGTATGATTCTTGGCCAGTATCGAACGTTGCCCACTTTCGTGACCCAGATGTGATCGCCACCACCACCGCACAGGATATTGTTGCCTCGCGTCGACGGACCTTGCCCGCTGCGCTCGCCCGCCCTGTCACAGAAGACGAGTTCTCGGCCTACCTTGCTCCCTGGACCGATCCCCGGGTCGCACGTTCCTGGATGGCTCTGGCTGGTGCTGCTGACAGCCGCTACACGCTCGAACTTCTTGATCAGCTGCGCGCCTCGCAAACGCCGAAGCTGCTTGTCTGGGGTGAGGACGACTCGTTTCAACCCGTGACCTACGCGGAGCGGTTTGCCGCTGAAATGCCACATACTCGCCTCGTCCGCATTCCCGATGCCGGGCACATACCGATGGAGAACGATCCTGCAATGGTCGCCGAAGCGCTATCGGCCTTCTTCAATGAAGATCAGTAGCCGGATTGTTAGATTCCGGAAACCTTCAACGGCACTGACGTTCGCAGGTTACAGCCACGCCTCCGGCGCAGGGTGGATCAAGCCAAAGGCGCGATCCACCCTTTCTTGTCTCAAGCAAGGGCACGGCCAGGCCACGCTGCGCCTGACCGGCCCCGGCTGGTTCCGTTGCGCCCACACCTCGCAGCCCGACGCGCACCCCGCCCGGGTATAGTCGATCATCGACAAGGAAGGAATTGGCACAAGGCAACCGGGCGCGTGGCCCCGGGCGTCAATCATCGGTGATCACTGACCGAGACGGCCATGCACGCCATGCGCCGCAGCGCGAAATACCGGGAAATACTGACGGTGGAAGGGCGCGCGATCGAAAGGGTCTCCTGCGAGCTTTCACTGAAAGCCGAGAAAATACAGGGATTTTCAGGTTTTTCCGGCAGACGGTCTGCTATTCGCTCGAGAGAAAGGACCGAAGCTCAGAGAGTTGGCAGAAAATTCCCTGTATTTTGTAACAGGGAAATCGAAACTAATATCAGGGAAACCCCTTTTGGCGATCAAGGACCAGTCTGCATCATAGGCGACGCGGAACCCGATATGGGAGGCGGAAAAGTCCGCTTCCTGATCGTGCCGTGTTGCGGGGCGATAGCAGCGACAGTAATTCGGCGCGCACAGATAGGAGCCGCCCTTTACCCTACAGACCCGGTCATCGGCAACAAGCCGCCGATATCGCTCACCAATCACGTCGGCGTCACCAACCCGCCGACCTGCTTCACGGGGATCTGCAACCGAAACAGCATGCTGCCCGGCACACTTTTCCTGCGCGCAGGGACCCTGTTACGAAGCCAGGGTCTCGTACCGCTCGCTCACCTCTGGACCAAGCGAAAGCAGCCCTGGATCAACATCCCCGATGATGTCCCATCCTTTCCGGAATCACCAACACCCGAACAGCTCTTCGCCATTATCTCCACAGCAGAGCGATGAACCACTGATTATCCGAGGCCCGCCTCTACGTCTGAGCCGGGCTCCTAATCGCGGATCGGTATATGGGCGATTGCGGGCTGTCGCACCTGCTCTTTCGGCCAGGATCTTCCCAAGAGGAAGCCAAGGACGATTTCCGCCGCCTCCTGCAGGAGATCGGCCTGCTGGATGAAGAGAGAACCTGCAGAATCAGTGTGGTCCGATCCAATTGCCGGGCGGGCTTGAGCCGCCCGGATCACCCAGTCGAAACCGGCCATACGTACACGAATAAACTCCGGAGAACAGATGGCGGGCATCAGGCGGAGCCTGGGGCCCCGCACAGCGGCGGGTGGTTCCCGGACTGTCCATTGTTAGTCGACAGCTCGAAAATACGGACCCATGGGCGCCTGACGCCCCCAGGATGCCAGTACGGTTGAAAACGCCCCGCGGATCCCAAGCCTCATCAGGCGATTGCGCCTTCGAATTCCTCTGCCGCCAGGCCGGGCAATGCCGCGGCCTTCTCGCGCCTATATCGTGCCGGGGACACACCCACGCTACGCGCGAAGGCGACGCTGAAGGCACTGGCGGAGCTGTATCCGACTTGCCGGGCGATCGCGCTCACACTCAGCTCCCGCTTGCGCAAGAGATCCTTGGCCAGAGTCAGCCGCCATGCCGTCAGATATTCCATTGGCGCCATGCCCACCGCGCTCTGGAATCGGTCATGGAAGCCCGATCGGGACAATGCCGCTGCACGCGCCAGTTCTGCCACTGTCCAACCGCGCCCGGGATCTGCATGCATGGCCCGAATCGCCACTGCCAGTCGCTCGTCCGACAAACCGCGCAGCAACCCCGGATTATCGCCAAGTTCTACGGAAGACCGCATCGCCTCGATCAACAGCACTTCCAGCAAGTGCTGCAATACCACTTCCCGCCCCGGTTTGCTGCCCAAGGCCTCTTCGCCCAGCAACTGCATCAGCATGGGAAGGCGATGCTCCCCCCGCACAACCACCAGTTCAGGCAGCAGGGACGATAGCAAAGCCGCATCGTCGGACTGGAAAATGCAGTATCCGACCAACGCTCGCATATCGATCGGGCCGTCAATGCTGCCGACGCGATACCCGCCTCCGGGCAGGATGACAGGATCTATCACCATATCATTGTCGCTGCTCGGCACATCGCTTCCCATCATGAAGTCCTGCGCCGAAGGGATGAGGATGAAGTCACCTGCATTGACGATGACCTCGCCACTCTGATGATCCCAATAACGCACGCTCCCTTTGAGCACTGCGACGTAATAGGGATTGGGCGACTGAGTCCGCCGCACTCGCCAGGGGCCCGATCCGGTGACGCATTTCGAAAACGGTGCGCCCGGCTGCAGCAGGCTGACGATTTGGGCTAAAGGATCGGCCATTCTGGACTCACACGAAATTCTCCTGGACCATCGAATATAGAACGTCCAGCTTTCCATGGCCATGTCTTGTTGGTCCAAACAGCAACAGGATCACATCATGACCTCAAACTCACGCATTGCCTTCGTCACCGGCGCCAATCAAGGCATCGGGCTCCAGATCGCAACCGACCTCGCCGCCAGCGGCCTTACAGTGCTGCTCGCCTCGCGCAATCCCGAGCGGGGCCAGACAGCCGCGCAAGGCATTTCCGGAGACGTCCATCCCATCCAGCTCGACGTGACGGACAAGACCTCGATCGATGCCGCCGTCGCACAGGTCGAACAGCAGTTCGGCCGTCTCGACATCCTCATCAACAATGCCGCGATTTCCCGGGCCAACGGGCAGGAATCTGAGACCATGGAACATTATATCCAGCGCTCCCGGGCCTCCCTCATCCCGGTGGACGAGGTCCGGACCATTTGGGAGACCAATGTGTTCGGCGTCCTGGAAGTGACCCAGGCCTTCCTGCCGCTGCTACGCAAGTCGAAAGCTGCACGGATCGTCAACGTCTCGAGCGGCCTCGGCTCACTCACCATCAACTCCACGCCCCATCCCTACCGGGCGACATTTAACCCTGGCTATGGCGCATCCAAGACCGCGCTCAATGCCATCACAGTCGCATTTGCGATCGATCTTGAAGCCGCGGGCATCAGGGTCAACGCGGTGACGCCCGGCTTTACCAGCACGGCGCTCAACAATTACGAAGGCACCGAGACCGTCCAGCAAGGGGCTGCCGAAGCCGTTCGTGTCGCCCTCAGCAGCGAACACCCGACCGGCACCTTCACGGGGTCAGTCAACGAACCCTGCCCCTGGTAGTTGTAGCACGTCCGCCGGCCAGGGCCGGCGGACCGACTCCGGGATGGTTCACTCAATCTGATCATCCTCATCTTGCAGCACGCGCCCTTATAGAGTGACGAAACAGAACCCGCCCGCAGTTCAAGCCGGACCCGCCGATGCCCGTCAACGCCGCTCCGGCATTAGTCCCATGCCCAGGCTCACGAAGCCTTGCGGTAAATGCCGAGTTCCGATCCCAGAAGCTCGACCAGATAGCCGCCATCACGCAAGCCTTCAGCCTTGCGGACCAGATAACGCATGGCGTGCCTGAGCGACGGGCCATTCCAGTCGGCTGCTACGCGGTCCTTGCCGTGGAGCAGCTCGGCGATCTCGCGGCGCGACAGGCCGGCCTTGAGACCGTCAATCGCAATCAGGCCATTGCGCAGGATCTGCGTGCGCTTGGTCCATTGCGGTGGCTGGCTTTCGGGATCGTCGCCCAGAATGGCGAGCGCGGCCTTCTGGGCCTTCAGCTTGCGCTCATAGGCGCCGATATCCGAAATCGAGAGGTTCATCATGACGGGCTCCATACCAAGCAGCGACAGGCCCGTGCAGCGCACCTGTACGACGCAGCCCTTGCCGTGGATAAGCAGATATTCGCGGCCAATGGAATCGGTGACATGGGTGATGTCAAAGGCCGAAACCATCCGCTCCCGGAGGGCACAGTGCCGGCCGGGCCCCAGCGCGCTACAAAAGACTTCGACCTGATCGGGATAGGCCTGCCGTGTCCAGACAACATCGGCCTCCAGGCCGTTCATGGCCGGATCGGGCATGAACACGAAGCCGAGCCGCTCGGCCATGGTCTGCGGCACCCGGGACCTGAGCAGCCTGACATCCGCGCACGGCGCTTTCATTTCCGAAATGTCATTGGCCCCGCGGCTTTCGGCATAGCGGTTTACCTTCTCGCTGCGCCGTGCATATTCCCAGGCCCAGCGGTCATCAGACAGCCGCCACAGATAGTCATATTTGGCGGTGACGCTGTTTGTTTCGATTGCAAAGTTCTTCATCGGCCCATACCCCCGGAAGGGGAATTCGCAAGATCCATACCAACCCGCGGTAGGTTTCAATATTCGGTGCCGTTATCAGTCGCGTGACACGGTATCTTCCTGGCGCACCAAAGTCGCAGCCCAGCACATGCCATTCCGTGCAAGCTGACCCGGCACCGAGGGGCTGGAACGATGGGGTCAAGAACGGCAGGTTGGGCGCGGGAAGGATCTGGCCCGCGCTGGTCCGGGATGACCGAAGGGCAATGCGAGTCATGGGCCGCCCGTCAGAAGCAAGTCAGTTCGGGACCTACCAGCAGCAGACGAAAGTACGCATTTTTCATATCACCGCCATTCTGCAAATCCGATCTCGCACAGGATGGCCCCGACACACTGAACGGCGAACTCGGCATCCTGCTCTCTGATCGCGGGCAATTGCCGGCGCTCCTGCTCCGATGGCTTTGCCCGAGCATGCAACCGCGCGATGATATGCGCCGAATTCGCTGCGATGACCAGACGTTCCTCCTCCAGCCGCTTGGCCAAATCTCCGAGGTCTCTGGCATCGGCCTTTCTCAGATCAAAATACGCCAGCAATGCCAATGCCGCGACATCCCGCGCTCGATCAATCACGGATATCGGAGAGGCCCTGTGCACCTCATCAATGAAACGATCCAGAGTTTCATTCAGCCTGGCGCGAAAACCTTCGGGTATCTTGCTTTCATCAATATGCGGCAGAATACCAAAGCTGTTGCGCGCCTTCAGCGTCACCAGTTCCTCGCCCGTTGAAATAAATTCCACACTGACGATACTCCAGACCGAATAACGCTCATCGACGCCAAGAAGCACCAGGGGAAGCTCTCGGCGCTCCCTGATATATTTATACCAGATCGCGGTACTCTGAAACGTGTCGAGACGTTTGCCGACCTCCTGTAGACGGGAACCATCTGGCCCCAGAGATTTTTCAGAATATCCCCGCAGCGTCCATTCCTGGGGTTGCTGTCCTCCTCCTGAATAGAATCTGCCTCTGCGAATACGGGAGACAGGATCAAACGAGTCTTCCCGGAATCGATAGCCGAACTCATTCGCCAATTCGTGGGCTTTGAGATTGCCTTCCGAGGCATAGACAAATGTCGCGGGCGTAATCACCGGTGCCGGCCAGACGCTGCGGCCATTAGTTCCGCGTCCCTCATAGACAAGGCCTTCATCCTTATCGATTCCAATGTCCACCATGCCACGTTCCTCCTCGTTTTGCTTGCCGACCCCGCTCGTATCCGAACCAGCCCGCCAGAAACCCTGTGCATAGCTTCACATTTCCCGCGCCATCACAACCTGGTTTTTCATCGCCTCGACCAGATTGGCACAAATCACCCTGCCTGAAAAAAAACACGAAGTCGGAGGCAGCAGATCAAATAACTCCCTTCCTCAACCCCGAGAGCCGAGGCGATCCACCGTACAACATGCGAAAGCCACGCACGGCAATCACCCCAGAAGACAGCCGCGCGCTCCCTCGCCACGCCGCGCCCTTGCCTTGCCCTCTTCCACCTGCGGGCCCCCACGGATCTCAACCATCGCCTCACCCTCTCCAGCGCCTCACCGCGCTGCCTTGCGCCGCCGCCCGCCGCGGCCGGCCGTCATGTGCCGCCATTCCCACTCCCGTAGCCTTCATCCGTCTGCGATCCTTTGCCCCATCGAACAGGAACAAGCGGAGCGAGGGCCATGTCCCGTCGGGACCACCAGCAAGAGACACAAAGCCGCCGCAGCACCATGCTGCGCTCCGCCTTTTGCGCGGTGGTCCGCGAAGCGCTCGCAGACCCCGCGACCATCGAGATCATGGCCAATCCCGATGGCCGTGTCTGGATCGAGACAGCCGGGGTCGGGCTTGCCGCGTCCGACCATCGCCTCGATCCGGCAGACCGCGAGCGCGCCATCCGCCTCGTGGCCTCCGGGGCGGGAGAAGGTGTGGACCCGCACTCCCCGATCGTCTCTGCCGAATTGCCCGGCAGCGGCGAGCGGTTCGAAGGACTTCTCCCGCCCGTCTCGACGGGCCCGTGTTTCTCGATCCGCAAGCCGGCGGCGACGCCCTTCAGTCTCGATGATTATGTTGCCCAGGGTGCGCTTTCGCCGGTGCTGGCCAAGGCGCTGCGCGAGGCGCTCGCCGATCACGCCAATATCCTGATCGCCGGCGGCACCTCGTCGGGAAAGACCAGCTTTACCAATGCCCTGCTCGCCGAGCCCACACTTCAAAATGATCGCATCGTCATTCTGGAGGACACACGCGAGCTTGCCTGCGCGGCGCCCAACAGCCTGGCCCTGAGAACCCGCCGCGACAGCGTTACCCTGCAGCAGCTTGTCCGCTCGACCCTTCGTTTGCGGCCTGACCGGATCATTGTCGGCGAGGTGCGCGGGCCAGAGGCGCTCGACCTGCTCAAGGCCTGGAACACCGGCCATCCAGGCGGGATCACCACGCTTCATGCCAATTCCGCGCTCGGCGCGCTCTCACGGCTCGAACAGCTCGCCCTGGAAGCAACCACGCGCGCGCCGGTCCGGCTCATCGCCGAGGCCGTCGACATCGTCATCCATATGAGCCGCGCGGGCGGCCGACGCCGCATTGCAGAAGCGCTGCGCGTCACCGGTCTCGATGATGGCGGCTACCGGACCCGGCCGCTCGCCGCGCCCGGCTTGTCCCTCGTCCAGCCAGGAGAAACATCATGATATCCCACCCCTGCCGCAATCGCCTGACCGCCATGGCCCGGAACGGCGCCAGTCGCGCCGCCCGCCCCGCCGCGCTGCTGGCCGCGTCTGTCACCGTCAGTCTGCTGATCGCCGGTCCGGCGCAGGCGGCCGGCTCCGGCATGCCCTGGGAGGGCCCGCTCGACCAGATCCTGGCCTCGATCGAAGGTCCGGTGGCGCGGATCGTCGCGGTGATCATTATCACCATTACCGGGTTGACGCTGGCCTTCGGCGAGACCGCCGGCGGGTTTCGCAAGCTGATCCAGATCGTGTTCGGCCTGTCGATCGCCTTTGCGGCGACCAGCTTCTTCCTGACCTTCTTCTCCTTCGGCGGCGGGGCGCTGGTGTGATGGTCGAGGGTTACGAGATCCCCCTGCACCGCGCGCTGAGCGAGCCGATCCTGCTGGCGGGCGCCCCGCGCATGGCCGCGATCGCCATCGGCACGCTCGCCGCCGCCATCGGCCTCGGCCTGCAGCTGTGGATCGCGGGGCTGGTCCTGTGGGTCGCCGGCCATTCGGCGGCGGTGTTCATGGCCCGCAGCGATCCGGATTTCATGGTGGTCGCGGCGCGCTCGGCCCGGCACCGGGAGCATCTGGCATGCTGAATTTGCGCGAATATGCCGACCGCCCCGCTTTGCTCGCCGACTATCTGCCCTGGGCCTGTATCGTCGCGCCCGGCATCATCCTCAACAAGGATGGCAGCTTCCAGACCGGTTTTCGCTATCGCGGCCCGGATCTGGAAAGCTCGACAGAGGCGGAACTGGTCTCGGTCATGGCGCGGGTCAACAATGTGCTGCGCCGGCTCGGCTCCGGCTGGGCGCTGTTCTTCGAGGCGCAGCGCGCCGAGGCGCATGACTATCCGGAGGCTGACTTTCCCGACCCGCTGTCCTGGCTGGTCGATCAGGAACGCGCGCTGCAGGCCGAAGAGTCCGGCAGCCGTTTTGTAAGCGAATATTATCTGACGCTGGTCTGGCTGCCGCCCGCCGATGCGACGGGACGCGCCGAACAGGCGCTGATCACCAGGGCGGACACGCAGGAGGCCGCAGGCTGGCGCGACCGGCTGGAGACTTTCGAGGCGCAGGCGGCACGAATCTTCGACCTGCTCGCAACCTGCCTTGCCGAGATTGCCAGGCTGTCCGACGAGGAGACGCTGACCTATCTGCATTCGACGGTCTCGACGCGCGCCCACAGGGTCGCCCCGCCGGAGCTGCCGGTGTTTCTCGATGCGATCCTGGCCGACGAGCCCTTCACCGGCGGGCTGGAGCCGATGATCGGGGCAGCGCATCTGCGTGTACTGACCATTCTGGGATTTCCCGCCTCGACCCTGCCCGGCATTCTCGACGAGCTCAACCGCCAGGGTTTTGCCTATCGCTGGGCGACGCGGTTCATCGCAATGGACAAGGCCGCGGCCGAAAAGGTACTGGCGCGCAAGCGCCGCCACTGGTTCGCCAAGCGCAAGTCGATCGGCGCGGTGCTGCGCGAGACCATGTTCAACGAACAGGCCGCCCTCACCGATCATGATGCCGACAACAAGGCGGCCGATGCCGATGCGGCGCTGCAGGAGCTGGGCAGCGATCTCGTCTCCTATGGCTATGTCACCACCACGATCAGCGTCGCCGATCCCGATCCGCGCCGCGTGGAAGAGCATATCCGGATCGCCGAACGCATCGTCAATGGCCGCGGCTTCACCGCGATCCGCGAGTCCCTCAATGCGGTCGAGGCCTGGCTCGGCTCGCTGCCCGGGCATATCTATGCCAATGTCCGTCAACCGATCCTGCACACGCTCAATCTCGCCCATATGGTCCCGCTCTCGGCGGTCTGGGCCGGCGAGGAGACCAACCGGCATCTGCGCGCGCCCGCGCTGATCCAGGCCTGCACGGACGGCACCACGCCGTTCCGGCTCAATCTTCATGTCGGCGATGTCGGGCACACGCTGGTGGTCGGACCGACCGGGGCCGGCAAATCGGTCCTTCTGTCCCTGATCGCGCTGCAATGGCGGCGCTATCGCGGCGCGCAGATCTTCCTGTTCGACAAGGGCCGCTCGGCCCGCGCCGCGACGCTGTGCATGGGCGGGGTCCATGTCGATCCGGGCGGGGACCGCGCCCCGAGCCTGCAGCCGCTCAAACATATCGACACAGAGGCGGGCGCGCGCTTTGCCGCCGACTGGCTCGCCGGACTGTGCACCCAGGAAGGCGTTGCCATGACCCCGGCGCTCAAGGCGGGTCTGTGGGAGGCGATCGAGGCACTGGCAAGCGCGCCGCGCCCCGAGCGCACACTGACCGGGCTGACGCTGATGCTGCAGGATCCGCTGCTCAAATCCGCGCTCCATCCCTTCACGCTGGAAGGCCCGCATGGCCGGCTGCTCGATGGTGATCATGAATCGCTGGCGCTTGCCGATATCGTCTGTTTCGAGATGGACTCGCTGATGCAGTCGCCAGGCGCGGCCGCGCCGGTGATCACCTGCCTGTTCGACAGGCTGGAAGCGCGCTTCGACGGGCGCCCGAGCCTGCTCATCCTCGACGAAGCCTGGCTGTTTCTCGACAATCCGCTGTTTGCCGCGCGCATCCGCGACTGGCTCAAGACCCTGCGCAAGAAGAATGTCGCGGTGATCTTCGCTACTCAAAGCCTTGCCGATATCGCGAACTCCCCGATCGTGCCGGCGCTGGTCGAATCCTGTCCCACACGGATATTCCTGCCCAACCGACAGGCCCGCGAGCCGCAGGCAAGCGAGGCCTATCGGCGCTTTGGGCTCAATGCCCGCCAGATCGAGCTGATCGCCAATGCCACGCCAAAGCGCGACTATTACTATCAGTCGCCGCTCGGCTGCCGATTGTTCGAGCTGGGGCTTGGCCCGATCGGGCTTTCGGTCTGCGGCGCCGCCGCGCCGGAAGACCAGCACCGCCTCGACCGCCTGCTCGAGGAGACCGGGACAGAGCCCCTCGCCGGCGCCTGGCTGCCCGACAAGGGCCTTGGCTGGGCAGCCGAGCTGCTCGCCCGCTGGCCCGGACCCGGTCCGGAAAAATCCGAGCGGGATAGCCCCGCCCCGGAAAGTCCCGACACGGAAAGCACTGACACGGAAAGATCCGCCCCGGATGGATCAGGCCCGGAACGTACGGACACGAAAAGACCCGGCTTCGACAATACCGCCGCCGGGAATTCAACCGTTGAAGATGCAGGCCCCGAGGAGGCAGACCCCATGAATACCGGTACCGATTATTCCGCCTCCGGCGATTCAGGCGCTGACTATACAGGGGCCAACTATTCAGGCTCCGGCGATGCGCCCTTGCCTGCCTCTTCGGCCAGCCACGCCGATCAGGAGCTGCCCTGATGAGACGCCTTCTTGCCTCTCTGGCGCTTGCCGCCCTGCCGATCTGTACACTGAGTGCTCCTCCGGCACAGGCGCAACTGTTCGGCGGCGGGATCGTCTATGACCCGGCCAATCATGCCGAGAATATCCTGCAGGCGGTCCGCGCGCTGCAGCAAATCGACCAGCAGCTGCGCCAGCTCGGCCACGAGATCGAGATGCTGGAGAACATGGCGCGCGATCTGGAGCGTCTGCCGGACTCCGTTGCCGGCGAAATATTGGTCCGCCTGGAGCGCATGGAGGATCTCATGGGCCGGGCCGAGGGGATCGGCTATCGCGTCGAGGAGATCGCGCGGGCCTATGACGCGGCCTATCCGGAGGACTATGGCGAGACGCCGCCGCGCGGCGCGGTGCTGGTCGCGGAGGCCCGGGCTCGCTGGCGCCAGTCGCGCCTTGCCTATCGCGACAGCCTGGAAGTGACCGCCGGGATCGTCTCCTCGGCCGGCGCCGAAGCCGACACTCTCGACGGGCTGATCGCCGGCAGCCAGTCGGCCGTCGGCAATCTGCAGGCGGCCCAGGCCGGCAATCAGATCGCGGCGCTGCAGGCCGCCCAGCTCATGCAGATGGAAGCGATGATGGCCGCCCGCTACCGCGCCGAGGCGCTGGAACGCGCGCGCGAGCTTGCTGAAGCCGAACGCGGGCGCGCCCGCACGCGCGCCTTTCTGGGGAGATAGGCGCGATGGATGTGATCGACAGATTTCTCGAGGTCTTCATCGCCTATATCGATTCAGGCTTCGGCCTGCTGGCGGGTGATGTCGCCTATCTGACCACCACGTTGATCGCCATCGACATCACGCTGGCCGGCCTGTTCTGGGCGCTCTCGCCCAATGCCGACGTCATCGCCGGGCTCCTCAAAAAGGTGCTCTATGTCGGCTTCTTCGCCTTCATCATCGGCAATTTTCCGCTGCTGGCCGACATCGTCTTCGACAGTTTCGCGCGGCTCGGCATCACCGGCGGCGGCGGCACGATGAGCCCCGATGACCTGCTGCGCCCCGGCTTCATCGCCGGGGTCGGCCTCGAGGCCGGCCAACCCTTGCTTGAAGAGATAGCCGACATGCTGGGGCCGGTCAGCTTTTTTTACAATTTCATCATGATCGCGGTCATGTTCGTCGCGTGGGGCGTGATCATGGCGGCCTTCTTCGTGCTCGCCGTGCAGCTGTTCATCACCATCCTGGAATTCAAGCTGACGACGCTGGCCGGTTTCGTGCTGGTGCCCTTCGCATTGTGGAACAGGACGAGTTTTCTCGCCGAACGGGTACTCGGCAATGTCATTACCGCCGGCATCAAGCTGATGGTTCTGGCAATCGTCATCGGTATCGGTTCGACCCTGTTCGGGTCGGTGACGGACGCCTTCCGCACCGGCGAGGATGTCACCCTTGCCCAACTCATGGGCACGGTGCTGGCCTCGATCGTCTTCTTCTGGATGGGGGTCTTCGCGCCCGGCATCGCCGCCGGGCTGGTCACGGGCGCCCCGCAGCTGGGCGCTGGCTCCGCCGCGGGCGCCGCGGCGGGGGTCGCCGGCGGCACGCTGGTCGCCGGCATGGGCACACGAGCCGCCATCGGCGCCGCGGCGAGCGGCGCGTCCGGCGCGCTCAGGGCCGGCGCCTCCATGGCGCAAGCGGGGCGCAGCGCCTACGCGCTCGGCGCGGTCTCTTCCGGTGCCGGTGGCGCCGGCGCCATTGCTTCCGGGCTTGCCGGCATGGCGCGCGCCGGCGGCGATGCGCTGCGTCGTTCGTCATCGGCTCCCGCCAATGGTCCGCGCGCAGGCAGCGCCGGGGACACTTCCCGGACAAGTACCGGCGCATCGGCCGGCGCCGGCCAGGCGTCCTCATCTGCCTCTTCGCCGTCCCCGTCCCCGTCAGCTTCCCCTTCCGCTTCTCACGGCCCGGCATGGGCCGACCGGATGCAGGCCCGCCAAGGCCCGGATGCCGATTCCGGTGGGAAATCCGCACACGGCGCTCTCGGGAATACCGGCCAGAAAGCTGAACAGGGAGCCAGCCGGCATGTCGGCCAGGCGGGCGGGATGGCACTGCAGTCTCTTCGCGACGGCGAACGCGGCGCATCGGGCGCATCGCCGAGCCTGCGGGACGCCGACAACAAGGAAAGGGACGACTAGATGTTCAGACGCTCTTCAACCTCCTATGGGCCATCGCCCTTTCCCGAGACGCCCTACCAGAAAGCCCGACAGGTCTGGGACGAGCGCATCGGCGCTGCGCGCGTGCAGGCGAAGAACTGGCGGCTGATGGCGCTCGGACTGCTCGGCTTGTGTTTTGCGATCTCCGGCGCGCTCGTCTGGCGCTCGATGCGTTCCACCGTCACGCCCTATGTGGTCGAGATCGAGGCGAGTGGCGCGGCGCGCGCCGTCGCGCCGGCCCTGGAGCGCTATGATCCGAGCGATGCCCAGATCGCCCACCATCTGGCCGGCTTCATCGAGCATGTACGCGGGTTGTCCGTCGACCCGGTAGTCGTGCGCGAGAACTGGCTGCGCGCCTATGATTTCGTGACCGACCGCGCCGCGACCACGCTCAGCCAGTATGCCGAGGACAACGATCCCTTCGCCGATATCGGACGGGTCTCGCGCACCGTGAATGTGATCAGCGTGGTGCGCGTTTCCGATGACAGTTTCCAGGCCCGCTGGATCGAAAAGACGTATGAGAACGGGGCGCTGATGCGGACCGAGCGCTTCACCGGCAATTTCACCATCATCACGCAGGCGCCCCGCGATGTCGCAACGCTGCGCGCCAATCCCCTCGGCCTTTACGTCCATTCCCTGAACTGGGGACAGGACCTCGTGACAGGAGAATGATCCCCATGCGCCCTATTGAAATTTCCGCCTGCGCCCTCGCCATGCTGACGGCCTGCGCCAGCGCCGACCCCGAGCCGATCGATCCGGCCGGTTTCATCGCCGCCACACCGATCGAAGCGCCGGACCCGGACGATCCGGGACTGCCGGCCCGCATCGTCGAGACCCCGGTCCCGCTGCCCCTGCCCGGCCAGATGAAGGCGATCGGCGTGGCCGCGTCGCTCTCTTCCGAGAACGGGACCGTCAGGCCGGCATCCACCGCGACGGGCTCGACGGCGAAGAGCTCAAGCGCGCCGGCATCCACCGCGACAGGCCCGGCAACGCCGATCGAGGCCATTGCCGAGGGGCGCGAGGGCGCGCTGATCGAGCCCTCGGTGGACGGCTTCGTCAATGCGATCCAGGTCTATCCCTATATGGAAGGGGCGCTTTATCGCCTCTATGGCAGTCCCGGCCAGATCAGCGACATTGCCCTGCAGCCGGGCGAGGCGCTGGTCTCGGTCTCCGCCGGGGACACGGTGCGCTGGGTGCTAGGCGACACGCTTTCCGGCGCCGGCGAGGCGGCGCGCGCCCATGTGCTGGTCAAGCCCGTCGCGCCCGATATCCGCACCA
Organism: Aquisalinus luteolus; assembly: GCF_009712425.2. Classification (GTDB taxonomy): domain Bacteria; phylum Pseudomonadota; class Alphaproteobacteria; order Caulobacterales; family Parvularculaceae; genus Aquisalinus; species Aquisalinus luteolus. Next base: position 936,013 of record NZ_VCJR02000001.1, on the reverse strand, counting down.
ATCTGATGATCGCCACCGACCGGCGGACTTATCATCTCGATCTTGTCAGCACCGGCGAGGGCTATATGGCGGCGCTGTCCTGGCGCTATCCCGCCGATGCGCTGGCGACCATGGTCGCGCAAAACGAGCGCGCCAGGGCCCGCGAGGCCGGCACGATCACGCGCGGGCTGGCCCTCGATGCGCTCGATTTCGACTACCGGCTTTCCGGGGACAGTCCCGACTGGAAGCCGGTGCGCGTCTTCGATGACGGCAGGCAGGTCTTCATCCAGATGCCGCGCGACATCGCCGCGAGCGACATGCCGCCGCTTTTCGTGCTCGGGAGCGACGGCGAGGCGGAACTGGTGAACTATCGCGTGCGGGGCCGGTATTATGTCGTGGACAGATTGTTCACCGCCGCCGAATTGCGGCTCGGCGAGAAGGACCAGACCGTCGTCCGCATCAGCCGGCCGGCGCGCCAATCCGCCCTTGCCGCCCTGTTCGGGGGCTGAGCATGAGTGATCCGATCCCCTTCGACGAGCATGCAGAGCGGCTGAAGATCCGGACCGCGCCGAGACCGGTCGCCCGTCTTAACCGAAAGGTCCTGATGGCCGGCGCCGGGCTCGGCGCACTCGCCCTGCTCGCGGCGACCAGCATCGCGCTGCAGCCGCCGAGGGCGACCGATCCGGACACCTCCCCGGCGCTCTACAACACCGCCAATACAAGCAAGCCCGAGGGGCTTTCCAGACTTCCGGCGGGTTATGGCGATCTCCCTCAGGGCGCGGGCAGCGGCGCCGGTGCCGGTGCGCCCCGTCTCGATACCCCTCGACTTGGTCCCCCGCTGGCGGGCGATCTCGGCGCCACCATGCTGCGGGCCGAGCGAGAGCTGGGGCTCGAGCCCGAACGGATCACCAGTCTGGAAGATGATTTCCGGCCGAGCCCGGCCGAGGAGGCCGAACGGGCACGGCGCATGCGCGAGGCCGCGCTCGCCGAGGAAGCCGCCGGCGCGCCCGTCTTCTTCACCCTCGACACGCAAACAAGCCAGGCCGCCGCCGGTACCGCCTCCGGACCCCGAATCGCGGAACCGGCGCCGGCGCGCATGCCGGACAGGGAGCTTCTGGCGCTCGCCGGCCTGTCGGCACAAGCCCCGGGTCTTGCCGCGCCGCCGGGTCTTGGCGCACAATCAGGGCTCCGCGTTCCCGCCGAGCCCAATCTGCAAGCGCGCAAGCTGGCCTTTGCCGGCGAGGCGCCGGGTACCGACATCTACAATCCCCATGGCGTCGAGGATCCGGTCTCGCCCTATCAGATCATGGCCGGCACGCTGATCGCGGCCAGCCTCGTGACCGGCATCAATTCCGATCTTCCCGGCACCGTCATCGCCCAGGTCACCCAGCCGGTCTATGACACGGTGACGGGACGCCATCTCCTGATCCCGCAGGGCGCGCGCCTGATCGGCCGCTACCAGTCGGAAATCTCCTTCGGCCAGGACCGGGCGCTGGTCAGCTGGGAGCGGATCATCTTTCCGGACGGATCGTCCATCGTCATCACCGCGCCGGGGGCCGATGCGCAGGGTCAGGCGGGCCTTGCCGACCGCACCGACCATCACTGGGACCGGGTGTTCCAGGCGGCGGGTCTGGCCACGCTTCTGGGGATCGGCACCGAACTCGGGAGCGAGGATGAGGACGCCGTCACCCGTGCCATCCGCCGCGGCACGGGCGACACGGTCGATCAGGCCGGCCAGCGCGCGGTAGAGCGCAATCTGGACATCCAGCCGACCATCAGGGTGCGTCCCGGCTGGCCGGTGCGCGTGGTGGTGACCCGCGATCTCGTCCTGAGACCCCATGACCAAGGAGGCGAACAATGACGCTGCGACTGGAACGCTTGCGCGATCGCACACCGGTGCGCATGAGCATTTCGCTCGATCCCGAGCTTGCCGCCGCGCTGACCGATTACGCCGAAATCTATCGCCAGGTCTATGGCACGCAGGAAAAGCCCGAAACGCTGATCCCGGCGATGCTCGAAAGCTTTCTCGGCGCCGATGCCGGGTTCAAACGGGCGCGCAAGGCACTCGGTGCCGGCAAGCCCTCCACTGCCAGAAAGGAAAGGTAACTGACATGGCACAGATCGGAAGTTTCACGCTCAAGGATGGCCGCTATACCGGCACCATCCGTACCATGACCATCAACGTCAAGGCGCAACTCGTGCCGAACAAGGACAAGGCGAATGACGATGCGCCCGACTATCGCCTCTATGCCGGCGGCGCGGAGCTCGGCGCCGCCTGGCGCGAGGAATCCAGGGATGGCGAGACGCCCTATCTCGCCGTCAGGCTGGATGATCCGGCCTTTGCCGCGCCGATGCGCGCGGCCTTTTTCGAGAATGAGGAAGACGCTACCGGGGTGATGGTCTGGAACCGGCCTAAATCGGGCTGACCCTCGGGACTGTCATCGCCATGCAGTTCGACCCGAAAAGATCCTATTCCGATGACGACATCGAACGGGCAATGGCAACCGTCGCCCGTGTCATCGAACTGCATGGCGAGGCCTATTGGCCGATCCTCGAAAGGCTGGAGGCCGAACTCGAATCGCGGCGTGCCCGCTCGGCGCGCCTTGCCCGCCATCTGAAACGGTTTGCCCTCGCGCAAGGCCGCCGACGGATCGCGAGTCCGCGGGGCCGTCCGCCGTGCGATCCGGCTCCGTGCGCCCATGAGGTGGATGGCAGCTGTCAGACGACGGGGCCATACTGACTCCCTCAATAATACCGGGCCGTGAGCCGTCATGACCGCCCGGCTGACCACGACCTCCAAGCAGCAACGCCATTCGCATTCTCGATGCGCTGTTCGCGAGCGTCGGAAAGCCCGGCCAGGAAGTCGAGCCCGGTTAGACGCTCGATTTCGGCGATGGTGGTGATACAGTCTTCCAGGACAGCGTCCAGCGCACAGGCGTCTTCGGAAAGCCGGCGACGATGGGCGAACAGAAAGGCGACGGCTTCCTCATTCTGGATGATGATCTTGTAGAACATGTCCGGCACCGCGATATCCTGGTCCGGCCCGACCCTTTGCGGCGCGTCGGCGTAGATGGTCCCGGCAAACAGGTGCAATTCCGTGCCCTGATCGACCAGCCCTCGGATCTCGGTTTCCAGCTGGTACCACAAGCCCGCCTGCCCGCCGTCCCCGGTGCCGTTGAAGGCGGCATGATATTGCGGCGCGATATTGGTCATGTAATTGATCTCATAGACCGCACAGGCATCATCAGGATCGGACAGAGTGACCCGGTCCGAGGCCAGCGCCGCAAGAAGCTCGTCGCCATCGCGGTCGCCGCCGGAAATGTAATAGGGCGCAAGATGGCCGCGGGCAAAATTGTCTGGCGAGGCATACTGCCCGACATAGTCCCTTGTGCCGACCGGATCCTCGACATCCGGATCGCTCCGGAAACTCGACCATCGTCCCTCCCGTTTCGGGGTCTCGCGATAGGACGGCGCCGCATGCCACGCGGTCCATCGCGGCGTCCGGTGGGCCGCGTCATATTCGGTGACATAGGCCCGGCGCACCAGGACCGGTCCGTCGGACGGGACACCGCCAAATGCATGCAGGCCGAGAGCCCGCTCGCGCGCCGGGCCGCTTAGGCTCTCGCAGCGCAGCGGCCCGGTGAACGCCGCTTGCGCAGGCGCGGCAGCAACTTCGCGCGCTGCCGGCGGCGGCGCCTGCGTCTCAATTCCATGGCTGCAAGCCGACAGGACAAAGATCGCGCACAGGCTTAGCAAGTGTCGTGAAATCATGTTTTCCCCCAAGTTACCGCCCGCCGCGCCAAACCGCGGCGCCCATCAACGCGGTACAACTGTGATATTCCACTTGCCACGAGTCGCGCTGGCGGTGATCCGTAATCGCGCGACGAGCATGACGCCGTCGTTCGCGACTGCCGCCCACGTTCGGCCCTTCAGTGAAAGTCCGCAGGACGGCCGATAGCGGCAGCATCGTCGCCGTCATGTCCAAATCGCCCACCCAGCACGCCCCTGACGCGGAGACTGTACCCAAGAACCGTTACGCTCCAGAAATATGTAAATGTTATTTAATTCCCGTAACTTACACCAGCTTCAGGCGCCATGTTTTGCATGAATTTTACAGTATAATACTTGCATTTTTTGGGCTATGGGCCTAAGTTTGGCCAAAGGAGGACGCCATGACGGCCTTGAGTGATTTGAAAAGGAAGCTTCGGCCTGGCCAGGTTTACCGGCGCGCCGATCTCGCGCGCTGGTCCAAGTCCGTTGACCGCCATCTGCGCCAGCTGGTCGAGGAAGGGCGGCTGGTGAAGGTATCGGCCGGTCTTTATCGGACGCCCCGGAAAACCCGCTTCGGCGATGCGCCCGCAGCGCCGGACAAGCTCGTGGAGCGTTTCCTGAAGGATGATCGTTTCCTGATGGTCTCGCCGAATGCCTATAATGGTCTCGGCGTCGGTGCGACGCAGCTTTACAATGAGACAATTGTCTACAACGCCAAGCGGCATGGCCGTCATGAGCTCGACGGACGCAAATATGATTTCCGCCAGAAACCCTGGTTCCCGACCAGGGTCACGCCGGAGTTTCTGCTGGTCGATCTGGTCGACAATCTCGGCCGGCTGGCCGAGGACCAGGATGCGCTTGCAAGCCGGGCGAAGGAGCGCGCAAGGCAGATGGACAGGCAAGCTCTCAAAAAGGCGGTCCGGGACTATGGCGGTCAGCGGGCAAAACGCCTGCTCGGCCCCGTGCTCGCCGACGACGCGCACGCGGTAGCCTGATGTTCCTGCACGAGGCACCCGATTTTCCCGACCTTCTCGCGGTCGCCGGTGGCGAACTCGACATCGACCCCGCCCTCGTGGAAAAAGACTACTGGATCATGCATTGCCTCCACGGACTGCAAAGGGCCGGCTACGCGTTCGAACTGAAGGGCGGCACCTCCCTGTCCAAGGGGTACCGTCTCATCCACCACTTCTCGGAAGATATCGACATCAAGATCATGCCGCCGGATACACTGGCAGTCGGCCGGAACCATAGGAAGCAGGCCCATATCGAGGCGCGCCGCGCCTATTTCGACGCGCTGGCCGACGACATCCGTATCCCCGGCATCACGGTGCAACGCGATCTCGCCTTTGACGACGAGCGCATGCGCAATGCCGGCATCCGGATGAACTATGACAGCGTCAACGCGGTGCCGGAGGGCGTAAAGCAAGGCGTGCTGCTTGAAGCCGGCTTCGACGAGACAGCACCGAACCGCCCCTGCGATATCTCTTCCTGGGCGTTCGAGCGCGCGCGCCAGAGCGACCTTTCCGATATCGAAGACAATCGCGCCTTCGGTGTGCCCTGCTATGAGCCCGGCTACACTTTCGTCGAAAAACTGCAGACGATATCGACAAAGTTCCGGAAGCAGCAGGAAACCGGCTCGCTGCAGCAAAACTTCATGCGCCATTATTACGATGTGTACTGTCTTCTGGACTGCGCCGATGTCCGGTCCTTCATCGGCACCGATGACTACATCGCCCACAAGGAAACGCGCTTTCGGCAGGCAGACGAACAGCGCATCTCGCGAAACGAGGCGTTTCTCCTGAGCGACGACCAGACCCGCGAGATTTACGAAAAGGCGTATCAGGCAACCAGCGCGCTCTATTATCGGGACATGCCAGACTTTTTAGCCATTCTGGATCGGATCGCCGAGCACGCCGACCGGCTATAGCGAGCTGGCGCCAAAAAGGTCGCTCTTTACCGCGGCGTCCTGATCCCGCCGAACAGTCCCGCCTCGAAGGGATGAGCGATTTTCATCAGTTCCTTTCCCCGGTATTCGAGCGAACCGCCAATGCCATATTCGGGCCGGTTGTTCTTGTGCCCCATCAGGGCGCAGCGAAGCCCGTAATCGAGCCCGCCCTCGAGCATGCGGTCCTCGAAGGAATGCCGGAAGGAATAAACAACGTGGTCTGACGATGGCAGAAGATTGCGCTGGCGGAACGCCTTCATGAGATTGGCCGAGACGAGCGTGCTCTTGTCGCGATAATGGGCAAACCCCTCAGGACAGGCCCGCATGGCGATCTCGGCAACACCGACCAGCGGGATTTCGCGGCGGGAGTCTTCCGTCTTCAGTTCGCGATTCTGCTCGGGCCGGATCGCTATATGCGGAACCCCGGCGCCCAGCCGGATGTCCTCGGCGCGCAGGTTCACCAGTTCGCTCAGGCGCGCGCCGGTCTCGATCAGCAGATAGATCAGGACGCGCAGCTCCAGCCGGAGCCCGTCGAAGAGGCCCGGCACCAGGATACGAGTGCGCACCCAGTCATCACTGAAGGAGGCGCGCCTGGCCTCGGTCTTCCCGGAGAAAAAGAACCCCCGGAACGGATCCTCGAAATCGGTGGCGCCAACATGCTCGTGATAACGCTTCAGCAGCGAGCGGATATTGCCGATATGGCGATTGGCGGTATTGGGCGCGACCGGCCTGGCATCGCCAGCGCGCGGCTGCATGCGCTCCATCCACCAGTCGCGATATTCCAGCGCCTTGTCGCGGGTAATCTCGCCGAGCGGCAGGTCGCCCATCTGTTCGATGAAATAGGCGATCGAGGTGCGCTTGGTCTTTTCCCAGGAGCGGCGCTGGGTCTGGGACTTGTTGAACTGATCGTCGAAGGCGATCCGGCTGACATAGAGCTCGAAGGCTTCCGACACCGTGATGCCGGTAGCCGGGTCGGGCGTGCCGCCGAGCAATGCTTCGCTATCGGCGCGGCGCGGGTCGCCGGACCTGTCGGCATTGGCCTCGAGCGTGCGGATGCGCTCCATGAGTTCGGCGATGCTCCGGCCCTCGGCCAGCGGTTCGGCCGGCGCGTAGGAAAAGCCGAAAGCCATCGCCCGGGCGATGGCCGCCTTGTAGCGGTGTTCGAGCGCGGTTCTCACGGTCGGCCCCTGGCCGCCCGGACTTGCCGCCTCGGCGGCCAGCGCCATCCAGTATTGATCGTCCGCCTCTGCGAGCTGGTCGCGTCGCAGCCGGGCAATCTCGAGGGATCCTGTCTTCAGCGAGACCTTCGCAAAGCGGCGCCCGTCGAGATGCGAGAACTGTCCGGGGACGCGGCGCTGATAGTACCAGCGCTTGCCGCGCCGGAGCAAAAACCGGTCGGGATCGGGGGCTTCCTGCATGCGCCCTTGTATCCCATTTTGTATCCAATTTGTATCCCACTTGGACGCAAAACGGCGCACGACGCCTGCCGTTTGCCTGTAAGTCATTGATTTTATTGGATAATATTTTTTGAAATGGCGCGAGTGACGGGGCTCGAACCCGCGACCTCCGGCGTGACAGGCCGGCACTCTAACCAACTGAGCTACACCCGCGCATTTCACTTGGATCGCCTTGCGGCGAGAAGCGTTTGTCTAATAGGCGCCCGATGCGTCGTCAAGCACTATCGGGTGCCGATGGCAGAAAAAAAGCCAGAAAAAATTGACCCTGCTTTTCCACAGACCTGCAGGGTCAGAACGGCGGGCCTCAGGCCTTGTCAGGGCCTACACGCACGACGGCTTTACCGGTATTTGCGCCCTCGAACAGGCCGTTGAAAGCCTCTGGCGCTTTCTCCAGCCCTTCATAGACCGTCTCGCGGAAATGGATCTTGCCGCCCGCCAGCATCGGCCCGACCTCCGCATAGAAGTCCCGCGCCAGATGCATGAAATTGGACACGATATAACCCTGCATCTTCACGCCGCGCCCGATCAGGTTCGTGAGGTTGTAGGGCCCCGGCTCGGGCTTGGTATCGTTATAGTTGGAGATCATCCCGCACAGGGCGATGCGACCGCCAAAGGCGATGCAGTTGATCGCCGCCTCCAGATGCATGCCGCCGACATTCTCGAAATAGCAGTTCACGCCGCCCTTGCCTGCGGCCTCGGACAGCGCCTTGGTCAGCTCGGTCGAGTTTGCGTAGTCCTTGTAGTTCAGCGCGACATCGAAGCCGAGCTCGCCGGTCAGCCAGTCGCATTTCTCTGCCGACCCCGCAGACCCGATGACCTTGCAACCCTTGATCTTGCCAAGCTGGCCGACCATGGACCCGACCGCCCCTGCAGCCCCGGAGACGAACAGCACATCACCCTCTTTCGGCTCGAGGATCTGGCTCATCCCTGCCCAGGCGGTAAAGCCCGGCATGCCGAGGACGCCGAGATAGGCAGACAATGGTGCCAGTGACGGGTCCACCTTGTTAAAGCCATCCGTCGGCCCCGTGTAATATTCACGCCAGCCGCCATTATAGCCGACGACATAATCGCCTTCGGCGAACTTCTCGCTGTTCGACTTGATCACCTGCCCGACCGCGCCGCCATCCAGCACCTCGCCCTTCTGGAACGGTGGAATGTAGCTTTTGACATGAGGGTTCATGCGCCCGCGCATATAGGGGTCGACCGACATGAATACGACCCGCATCAGGATCTCCCCCTCACCCGGCTCGCGAACCGGCGCATCGACAACTTCATAGATGTCAGCAGTCGGCTTGCCCTTGGGGTAGTCGACGAGATGAATTTCTTTCGCGGTTTCGGGGATGCTCATGGCTGGCCCTTTCCTGTTCGTTTCAAATGTTGGGCGTGAGGATAAGCCTCTCATGCCAGCCGCCAAGGAAAAGGTGCAGTTGGACTATTTGCGCTTGCCGCCGGATTTAGCAGCAGATTTACCCGCTGCCTTGCGCTCCTCGCGCAGTTCGGCGAGCGCGATCAGCGTCAGCGTCGGCACGAAGCCGTCGATCTGGTCGGTGAAATCCACAACCTCCCAAAGCTGGGCAAAGCCCTTCCACCCGAACATGGCAAAGCCGACCAGCGCCAGCACGAAATCGAACGCTGTGCCCCAGCCGGGAATACGCCCGATGAAGAAGTCGGCAAGATCGAGAACGATCGCAATGGCGAGCTTGACGTGAATGGCTTTCATGAAGGCGTTCCTCTTACCTCGCAGCTTACCGGGCATCAAACTGACTGCAAGAATTTACTCCGCCAGAAAAGTCTTCACGTCACCGATGAACGCGTCGAACCGGTCATGGTGCAGCCAGTGACCGGCCTTGTCATAGTTGATCAGCCGTGCATTCTTGAAGGCTTTCATGCGGCCATCATTTTGCGGGTCGGAGGCCCAGGAGTCCTCGCCGCGCATCAACAGAACCGGACAGGTTATCTCGGCATAAACCCTTGAATATTCCGCAGGGGCAGTCATGCGCGGGCTTGGCCAGATGCCGGTCAGCGGATCATGCTTCCAGCCCCACCCGTCAGAGTATTTGCGGGCGGCATGCAGGGCGAGATGACGGGCCTGTCCCTCTTCGAGGTTCTTGTGTACACCGGCCATGCGGGAGACCATCTCTTCCGGTCCATCGAAACGGCGCTGGTCGATGGCGTCCTGCTTCAGCCGCCGGTCGATCCATGAGCGATAACGGTCAGCCGGGCTCTTCTCCATAAACTCCGTATAATGCTTTTCGGAGGCGCCGAGCCCTTCCAGCGCGATCAATCGCGTGACCTTGTCCGGATAGATCGCGGCATAGTTCAGGACGATATTGCCGCCCAGCGAATGGCCGATCAGCGGCATCGGCAGCGTGAACCCTTCGCGTTCCAGATGCGCCATGAAACCGGCGAAGTCGGAGATGAAGTACTCGCCCTCATAGCCACCACCGCTCGCCCGGCCCGAATCGCCATGGCCGCGCAGGTCCGGCACGATCACGCACCATTCATTGATCAGCTCGGCGACTGTCCAGTCCCACATGCGGCCATGATCCTTGCCGCCATGGACCAGCACGATGGGCGGCTTTGCCTCATCGCCCCAGACGAGATAGCTAAGCTCCAGCCCATTTACCGGGCAGACACGGCGTTGCGGCGCGACCGGCACGACTGGCGGATAATCGAGGTCGGCGGGGGTAAAAACACGGGTGGGATCGTCTATACTCATACCCCATTCCTGCCAGAGGCCGCGCCGCCTGTCGCTATCGGAATGCAGTCGCAACGCATGCGCCCATTGCGTTGCACAAAGAGCACACTTATCTGGTAATCAGGCGGAACCCGGGGCGCAGCTTGACGTGCAGGCCGATTTTGCCTACTTCCCGCTTACTCGCGCTGGTGCAGCCGTGCCTTTTGGCATGCGAAAAGTAAGACGCCCGCGCCGGGCCATTTCCGGCTGACATCCCGCCTGGCGGGATCCATTCACGCAATGGCGCATCGTTTGCATCTGGCGGCAACGGGGCGTTGAGATAAACCAGACCCGCCAAGTACAGACAAAGCAACCAGGACCCTCATGCGTTTTGAAGACCTTGGGCTTGAGCCCAAAATTCTGAAAGCCCTTACCGAAGCGGGCTATGAATCCCCCACGCCGATCCAGGAAAAAGCCATCCCTGAGGCGCTCGCGGGCAAGGACGTGCTCGGCATCGCCCAGACCGGTACCGGCAAGACGGCGGGCTTCACCCTGCCGATGATCCACCGCCTGTCCAAGGGCCGCTCGAAAGCGCGCATGCCGCGCTCCCTCGTCCTGTGCCCAACGCGCGAGCTTGCCGCCCAGGTGTCCGAAAGCTTCGAGAAATACGGCAAGTACCACAAGCTTTCCATGGCACTCCTTATCGGTGGCGTTTCCTTCGCCGAACAGGACATGAAGCTGACGCGCGGCGTCGATGTACTGATCGCGACCCCGGGCCGCCTGCTCGACCATTTCGAGCGCGGCAAGCTGCTGCTGACCGGCGTCGAGGTGATGGTCGTCGATGAGGCCGACCGCATGCTCGACATGGGCTTCATCCCCGACATCGAAAAGATCTTCAAGCTGACACCGTTCACCCGCCAGACGCTGTTCTTCTCGGCGACCATGCCGGCGGAGATCCAGCGAATCACCGACCAGTTCCTGTCGGCCCCTGCCCGCATCGAGGTTTCGCGCCCGGCGACGACCGCAGATACGATCACGCAGAAGATCGTTCGTGTACCGGCCCGCGACGACAAGCTGAAACGCGCTGCCCTGCGCAAGCTGATCGACGATCACGACGTGCAGAACGGCATCGTCTTCTGCAACCGCAAGACTAATGTCGATATCGTCGCCAAGTCGCTGCAGAAGCACGGCTATAATGCCCGCCCGATCCATGGCGACCTCGCCCAATCCTTCCGCATGGAAACGCTGGAGAAATTCCGCAAGGGCGAGACGAGCCTGCTGATCGCGTCTGACGTTGCCGCCCGTGGCCTCGACATCCCCGCTGTCAGCCACGTCTTCAATTTCGACGTGCCGGTCAATTCCGACGACTATGTCCACCGGATCGGTCGCACCGGTCGCGCAGGACGCAAAGGCGCGGCCTTCATGCTGGTCACGCCTGCGGACGGCAAGGCCTATGACGCCGTCCTGAAAACCATCGGTGCCGACGCGATCGAAGAAGAGGATTTCGGCGATTTCTTCGAGCATAACAAGCCGGAGAAGAAATCGCGCGGCAGTTCCCGAAAGAGCGCCGACAAGGGCGATACCTCCGACAAAAGCGACCAAGACGACAAAAAGGAAAAGCCGTCTCGCAAGCGCACACCGAAAAAGAGTGACCAGCCTGAAGAAGCGGCAAACGCGTCCGGCGGCACTGTTGCCTCGCCCGACGACACAGCCAGAAAACCGTCTCGCGGTCGCGGCAAGAAAAAAAGCGACGATGATTCGGTCGTCGGCATGGGCGATCACACGCCTGCCTTCCTGCTGCGCCCGGGTCTGTAGCCCCTTTCTGCTGGCATCAGCCGCCCTGTCCGCAATTCCCGGCCAAGGAAAAGCCTGAGATTGGCAGGAACTTTTCCGGCCTAAGTCCTATATTAGGACTATGGAAACGCACACGGATATCGATCAATTCCCGCCGGAAGTCAGAGAGATGATGGCGGACGACTATACAATCCCACAGGGTTGGGACCGTTACACCGACGAAGAGCACCGCACTTGGGACACGCTCTATGAGCGCCAGGTGAAGCTGCTGCCCGGCAAGGCCGAGCAGTCTTTTATCGATGGGCTCAAGGCGCTGGATCTCGGGCGCGGTGGCATCCCCAATTTCGAGACCATGTCGGATGAGCTGGAAAGCCTGACCGGCTGGCGTGTCGTTGCCGTGCCGGGGCTGGTGCCGGACGAAGTGTTTTTCGATCACCTCGCCAACCGCCGCTTCCCCGCCGGTAATTTTATCCGCCGCGCCGACCAGCTCGACTACCTTCAGGAACCGGATGTCTTTCATGACGTGTTCGGCCATGTGCCGATGCTGACCAATCCGGTCTTCGCCGACTATATGCAGGCTTATGGCAAGGGCGGTTTGCGCTCCCTCGATTCCGGCTGCCTGAAGAACCTTGCCGCGCTTTATTGGTATACGGTCGAATTCGGCCTGATCCAGACTGACGACGGCTTGCGCATCTATGGTGCAGGCATTGTTTCATCAGCCTCGGAAAGCGTCTTCTCCCTGAAGGACCCATCACCGCACCGGCTGCACTTCGACCTCGAACGGGTCATGCGCACAGACTATCGCATCGACGACTTCCAGCAGACCTATTTCGTCATCGACAGTTATGAGGACCTGTTCCACGCCACGGTCGATACGGATTTCGGCCCGATCTATGAGCGGCTGCAGGGCGTCGACGAAAAATACCCTGTCGATACGATCCTGAATGAGGAAGAAGTCATCCATCGCGGGACGCAGGACTATGCCAACAAGGGTGGCAGGCTGGCGCAAGCCGAAAGCCGCAATTGACACTCGTTAGCATCTGGAACTTTCAGTCCTTTCCTTCCTTAGCTTGTTGAAACGACACGGAGGAAAACCCGATGGATATTTATACCCGTCTGAAAAAAGACCACGACACCCAGCGAGATCTGGGCGAGCAAATCGCCAATACAGAAGGCGACAGCAATGAACGCCGCGTTCTCTGGCAGCGCTACAAGATCGAGCTAGAGGCCCATGCCTCTGCCGAGGAACAAACGTTCTATGCTGAGCTTATGAGCCATCCGGAAGCCTCAGACCAGACCCGGCACTCTGTTGCCGAGCACAAGGATGCCGCTGACCTCGTCGAGGAAATCGATGACATGGACATGTCCTCCCCCGGCTGGTTGACGAAATTCAAGCAGCTCAGGCACGACATCGAACATCACGTGGATGAAGAGGAAGAGGATGTCTTCCCACTCGCCAAAAAGAACATTGATGATGGCAGGGCAAAGGAGCTAGCCAGCGAGTTCAACGATCGCAAACCAGCAGAAGAAGAAAAGGAAGCAGCCGAATAGGCTGCTTTTTTCTTAGTCGGCAATCATTTCCACATCACAGCCACGGAAGATCAGCAATGGCCCTTCTTCCGCCTCCGGAACAGTCAGGGCGGCGATGCCTGCACAGCCTTCGATCGAAATAGACAGGTCCGCCGGATAAGACTGGATATCATGGCGCAACTGCCAACGCACGCCGGCAGGTTCCAGAGGACGCTGGCCACTATAGATCTCCCGACCATTAACCCGCATCACCAACATCTTGCCGGCATAATCCCCGACAATTTCGAACTCGTTTTTCTGCGGCGGCGGCTGCATGGGCGGCGGAATGATATCGCTGCTGGCGGCCCTGTTCTGTGGCACATCGCCACCGGCGGTAATCGTATCGGTTAAGTCAGCAGCGCTGCTGCACGCAGACAGCAAGCCTGCAGCAAGAAAACCTGATGCGCATTTCAGGAAAGTAGTCATGAAATCATTCCCCTTTTACTCACAAGACTGCCAATATCAGAATGATCCGGCAAGGCCTTGAGAGCATTGAATGCCTCCACGCGTTACAGGCCGGAAAGTCCTTTCAGCAGCTCATCGTGAAAACGTTCCGGCTCCTGAATATGAGGGCTATGACCCAAGTCCGGGAATGTCACCAACTTACTGTCAATAATAGCGCTCGCAGTTTCTTCCGCGAGAATATCGTACTTTCCAAGGCTCTCGCGCACCTCGCCAGACACGCGTCCTTTGCCTATGGCAGTGTTGTCCAGTTCGCCAATCAGGATCAGCGTCGGTGCCTTGATGCGTCCAAGCTCATGCACGACCGGCTGGTTGAATACCATGTCCGCCGTCAGTGCCTGATGCCAAGCGGTGATCTCACCGCCCTCGCCCTGATACATCGACCACAGCATATCGACCCATTTGTTATAGTCCGGGCGCCACTCCCCGGCATAATAAGTGTTCTGCTGATAAGCCTTGATGCCATCGCGCGTTGTCTGCAGCTGGCTTTCATACAGGGCATCGACAGTGACGACCGGAACGCCTTTTGCGCGCCAGTCTTCCAGGCCTATCGGATTGACGAGGACGAGACCGGATAATTCATCTTCGTACTGGACGGCATACCGCATCGCGAGCATGCCACCCATGGAATGTCCCATTATGATCGGGTCTTCCACGCCGATAGCGGTCAGAAGGTCGTGTGTATTCGCTGCAAGCGTATGCAGCCCATACTGATAGCTGTCAGGTTTGGATGATTTGCAAAAGCCGATCTGGTCAGGCGCGACAACCCGATACCCTTCATCGAGCAGTACCTGCATGGTCTCACCCCATGTCGCCCCACAGAAATTCTTGCCATGGAGAAGGACAACCGTTCTACCGTTTGGACTTTCGGGAGTCACATCCATATAGGCCATTTCCAAGGCCTTTTGCTGGGAGACAAGCGCGTGGCGTTTCACCACCCAAGGATAGTCGAAATTCTCCAGCATGGGCCCCGCCAAAGCAAGACCCGGCAGGACAAGGGCGGAAACGGCAGCGACGAGGCTTCTGACAAGTGTTCTCATCACACCGATATGGTCGCCATTACCCTGAAGTCGACAGATTAATCCTCAAAAAACCCCGCTGCGGGCAGCGCAGCGGGGTCAAGACGAACCCATGCAAGCACAGGTCCATAGGAAGCTCTTTCAAGATCAGGCATCCAGTTCGGCGGAAACGGTCTCGATCTTGTTCTTCTTGAATGTGCAGGTAACGACATATTTCTCGCCGCCCGCATTGGGGATCGCCTCCAGTGTCAGGATACGGTTGGAATTGCCCTTTTTCTTCTCGAAGCTGAGGCGGTATTCGTCCATGTTCAGCGTGCCTTGTTCTGCCAGCGCTGCACGGCAATCTTCGATATCATCCTGTGTGCTCGCATGCGCGGGAACAGCAAAGCCCATCAGGCTGAGTACACTCAGGGCACCTAAAACTTTCATATTCATGGGAAATCTCCAGTTCGACCTTTCGGTTTCCCTTGAGACCTAAGCCCTCACATTCTATGCTTCAAATACATAATACTCATTTAGGTTATACGTGAATCGTATGAATGATCGCCCCCTCGAATCGCTCGACCTGAACCTTCTGATGGCTCTGCACTGGCTGCTGACAGAGCGCAGCGTCACTGATGCTGCCCGGCGGCTCAACCTTTCACAACCGGCAACCAGCCGCGCCCTTGCCCGCCTGCGCGAGTTGTTCGGCGATCCGTTACTGGTCAAGTCCGGCCGGGCGATGTTGCCGACGCCTAAAGCGGAACGGCTACAGCCGGCTGTCGCCCGGATGATCGAGAGCCTGCGCGATGTCATGCGGGCCAATGAGGAGTTCGATCCGGCGACCCAGAAAGGCCGGGTCCGCATCGCCAGCTTCGACTATATCGGCGTGATCATTTCTCATGCCTGGATACAGGCGATCAAACCCCTGGCCCCGGCGCTGGAACTGGACATTGTCGATCTCAGCTATGCCTCGGCGCGCGAGCTAATCTCAGGCCAGATCGATCTGGTCATCATGCCGGATATGCGGCTAGCCCGGAACAAGCCACGCGTCGACTTCGACCAGTTCGTACAGAAACCGATCTTCAACGACCGTTTCATGTCCTGCGTCAGGAAAGAACATCCGCTCGCATCCCGGAAAGTCACGCTGGAGCTCTATCTCGACTACGAGCATGCCCTCATCAATCCGGAAGGCAAGGAAAGAGGCGTTGTCGACGAGGTTCTGGCGGAAAACGGGGATACGAGAAACATCGCCTATCGCACGGCCGGTTTTTTGATGGCGCTGGCGACCGTGATGCACACCGATGCCATTCTCACGGCGCCCGCCGCCCTGTTCAGCGTCCTGCCCGACAAGTTTCACTGTTTCGAGCCGCCTGTGCCCCTGCCCCCCATCGCGATGAACGGGGCCTGGCATCCGAACTGGACCCATGACCCGCGCCATAAATGGTTGCGCGAGCAGCTTTTCAGCGAGCTGGCCAAGCGCAACCGCTAGGCCGGCCCTGATCTATGCGAGCCTGGCTTCCAGCTTGCTGAAGAAAGTCTCGATGCGGTTGGCATTGGCGCCGACATCGGAGCCGCCAATACGCGACTTGGACCGCATGTCGATCGTCAGCGGTGTATCCTCGCGATTGAAGCGGATGACGACATCATCCTTGAAGCCCCACCAGCGGCTGGTATGGGTCGCCTCGATGCGCCCGGCGGCTTCATCAGCCTCCACGATCACCAGCCCCATCTCCTGCAAGACCTGCAGGGAGAGATCGAAGACCGTGCCATAATCGGCATCCACCGTAACCGTGTCGATGTCCGGATAGGCTTCCAGCTGCCGTGCGGTCTGCTCGCGGTCATATTCCGGCGGATTGGTCGCGCCGGTTTCCGCACGCAGCGGGACCACGGCGACGAATTGCGGCGGTGTTTGCGTATCCGTCGTTATGTCATGGATGGGCGGCACCCTGGAGGCATTGTGGCGAATGCCCAGCGGACCGGCAGCACAGCCAAGCAGGATCAGCGCAGACAGGATGGCAAACAGGCCAGAGCCCGCCTGCCTGGCGAAAAGGCCGATCAGGCCCAGCACAGCGGCAATTCCGGCGATAAACAACATCGGCATGAGCATCTGGAAGGAGAAGCTGAAAGCCGCTCCGAATTCTCGCATATCCATTCGATAAGCCAGCGTGTTGCCGACATAGACGAGCACGGTTGCCAGCGCGACGAAGGCGGACAGTCTGATAATCAGTCCCATGAGGATCTCCTACTCAGTCTCAGTATCTTGCAACAGGTCCAGAGCCGCAGCGGTCATCGCCTCGACACCTGTCAGAATGGTCGGGCGCGGCTGCGGTGCAAAGAAAGGTGAATGCAGCGACGGCAAGGGTTCACCGCCAGCCTGTGCCGCAGCAACCTTCTCAGCCGACACGGCACCGATCCAGAAGATCATTGTCGGTATCTTCGGCTCCAGCCGGCCATACCAGGCGAAATCCTCACCGCCCATCACGGGGTCAGCCTGAATCACATTGTCAGCCCCGAACCTGGCAACGAAACGGTTGGCCAAGCGATCGGCCAGTTCCGGATCATTATAGGTCGAGGGCGTATAATCCTGCTCGATCTCTATGCGCGGATAAAGCTCCTCCGGCAGTCCGACCGAGGCGGCCTGTGCCCGCGCGATACGCTGGATACCATCCAGCAGTTTGGCACGAACTTCATCCGTGTAGGACCGAACGGTCAGCTGCAGGTGTGCCTCATCGGAAATGATGTTGTGCTTGGCCCCGGCATTGAAGGCGCCGACAGTGACGACTGCAGGCTCCAGCGGCGAGACTTCACGCGACACCAGTGTCTGCAGGGCCGTGACGATGCTGGCACCGACAACGACCGGATCTTTCGTCGTCTGCGGATACGCCCCGTGACCGCCGACACCCTTCACATAGATATCGACAGAATCCACATTGGCGAGCGCCCAGCCCGGCGTGTAAGCAACCTTGCCCGCCGGCAGGCTGGCGGAGTCGTGCAGTGCGACCACATAATCAGGACGCGGAAAACGTTCATAGAGGCCATCATCCAGCATGGCGCGGGCCCCGAGGCCGATTTCCTCCGCCGGCTGCGCGATCAGGATCAGCGTACCTGACCATTCACCCTTGCGCTCGACAAGCTGGCGCGCCGCACCGATCAGCGATGTCATGTGGATATCGTGCCCGCAGGCATGCATGATCGGCTGGACCTCGCCGAAGCGGTTCTCGCCTGTCGCGGTCGAGGCATAGGCAAGGCCGGTCTGTTCTGTGACCGGCAAGCCATCCATATCGGCGCGCAAGGTTACCACCGGCCCCTCGCCATTCCGCATCACGCCGACGACGCCGGTCTTGCCGACCCCTTCGGTGACGTCGAAACCGAGCTTGCGGAATTCAGCCGCCATGCGCCTGGCAGTCTCTACCTCCATAAAGGACAGTTCCGGATTGGCATGAAGGGTCTTGTACAGCCCATCCAGATAGCCGTAATCCGCCGCGATATCGCTTTTCAGGTCGGCTGCGTGTGCCGCACCGGCAAAGAACCCGATTGCCGCGATGGCAGCGCTGGTCAGCATGTGTCGCATAAGATGTCCCTTAACCATATTTTCCGACGCCCATAAACTGCCCGATCCCCTGCCCCAGCGCAAGCAAGCGCTTACAGCCAGGCCGGGGTAGGCAATCCGCCAGCAACGGCGCGAAGGTCGCCGCCATGGCTTTCGGCACTAGGTAAATGACGGAGCAACAGACCGGGGAACGATGATTGGATTTCTGAACGATTTTCTGTGGGGCAGCGTGCTGATCTATGTGCTGATCCCGATTGGCCTTTGGTTCACCATCCAGTCGCGTTTCGTGCAGGTACGCCACTTCATCCACATGTTCTCCATCTTCAAGGAGGCCTTCGGCAAGGGCGAAGACGGCAAGCCGACTTCCTTTCAGGCTCTCGCCCTGTCCGTGGCGGGACGTGTGGGCGCCGGCAATATCGCCGGGGTAGCCGTGGCGATCTCCCTTGGCGGACCCGGTGCCATTTTCTGGATGTGGATTGTCGGCCTGGTCGGCATGGCGACCAGCTTTTTCGAATGTACGCTGGCGCAGGCCTACAAACGGCTGGAGCCTGACACCGGCACCTATCGCGGCGGGCCTGCCTATTACATAAAGCACGGGCTGTCGAAGCGTCTCGGCAAGGGAGCGATCTGGCTTGCGGGGTTCTATTCGATCCTGTTGCTGGTCACGTTCGGCTTCGCTTTCAGCGTGTTGCAGAGCTATGCGATTTCGACCTCCATGGCCGATGCCTTCAGCGTTCCGCCTGTCGCAACGGGGCTGGTGCTTGCTGCCGTCATCGCCCTTGTCATTTTTGGCGGCATCAACCGCATCACGGCGGTAACGGAATATGTCGTGCCGATCATGGCGATCATCTACATCGTCATGGTGGTCTTTGTGATTGCCATGAATGCCAGCGAATTACCGTCCGTATTCAGCCGTATCTTCTCCGGCGCCTTCGGGCTCGATGCCGCCATTGGCGGCGGTATCGGCGCCGCGGTAACCAACGGCGTGCGGCGCGGTCTTTTCTCCAACGAGGCAGGCCTCGGCTCAGCCCCGAATGTCGCCGCTGTCGCCCATGTGCGCCACCCGGCGCGTCAGGGTGTCGTTCAGGCCCTTTCTGTCTTCATCGACACGATGCTGATCTGCACCTGCACGGCATCGATCATCCTGCTGTCGGACATCCAGCCGATGACAACCGATCTCGACGGGGTCGTCCTGACACAGAATGCCCTTGCCGATCACATCGGTGGCTGGGCGCAGGGCTTCATTGCTTTCGCGCTGCTGCTCTTCGTCTTCTCGTCGATCATGTACAATTATTTTCTTGGCGAGAACGCCCTGAGCTTCTTCAGCCGGGACCACAAGCTGGCCTATCGACTGTTTCGCTTCGCGACGCTGGGCTTCATCATCATCGGGGCGACCATCGACTTCGGTCCGGCTTTCGCCTTTGCCGACCTGACCATGGGTGTGCTGGCGCTGACGAACCTTTTCGCGTTGATCCTTCTCTTCCCCATCGGGTTACGCCTGATGCGCGACTTCGATGGAAAGGCCAGCGGCGGGAAAGAGCCCGAGTTCGAGGCTAGTGAATTTGCCGATCTTGACCTGGATGCGACCGCCTGGCCCGCCCATCACTCCAGCAGGAATGAATAGCGAAGCTCGTCGCTTCCCGGAGCACGCGCCTCATAACCGCCGTCTTCCCGCTCGATTATCTGGACGCAGTCTTCCTTCAGGCCGAGAGGATTGAACGACCGGCAAAGCGTTGAGCCGGAGACGGTGTAATAGCCGGTTCTGACCAGTGAGTGAGATATGTAGTCGAACGTGCCATCCTGCCAGTACCGGATTTCATATAGCGTACCAAGGGGCGCAAGATTGGCCTCGTCCTCTGTCATAACGACACCTGTCTCGGTATGGGCAATCAGCAGATCGGAGAGATTTTCAGGACCGGGGTCACGGTTTAACAGAAACCATACCGCGCCCACAGCAAATAGCACGGCAACTGACCCCAGGGCGATGAACAACAGACGCATAACTCACTCGGCACTGTTCCTCCCCCGGATCGCTTTCTAGCGCCAGGAGGTGAACGTCACCGAAAAGAATTAAGTCAAATTGTACTGATCTTGAGCTTGTTACAGGAGATCGGAATATGCCTGCGGCATGAACGGAATATCCGTGTCGTCCGGCTTGGCGCCGGCCGCAGTCAACATACCATGAACCTGCCCGCGATGGTGGGTGCCATGGTTGAACATATGGGTGATCAGCACCCAGCGCGGCTTGGAGACTTCACGTTTGGCAGCACCGGAATACCAGCTGAGATCACCTTCGATATCTGCGTCGGTGACAGAGAGGGACCAGTCAATCATCTGCTGATCGAAATCTAAGCGGGCTGCCTTGAGTGCTTCCCAGGCGTCTATCTGGCTGGCAGACGCCGGAATGGTCGGGACTTTCGGGGCATCCGTTCCCGCAAGCCTGCTCATCCATATCTGGTCCGCCCACAGAATATGGTTCAGCGTTTCATGAATCGACCGGAAAAACGCACCACGGTCCAGCCGCCGGGCCTCATCGCTCAGGCTATCGGCTGCCCCGTAGAGAGAGTCATTCTGCCACCTGTTATAAACCGCCATCAAGCGAATATGGTCCGGGCTGATCATGGGTTCTCCTCCACGGATCTGTTATCGAGAAAGGTGAGCGCCTCAGCGAAGTCTTCCGCATCGGGATTACGATGGTCCATTCCCGAGATTTCCATAAACGTGCTGTTCTCCAGCCCTGCATCTAAATAGGCCTGATAGGCATCGCGCATACGGAAGCGGGCAAAATCCTGCGTACCGGTCAAGAAAACAAATCGGCGCTGTGCCATTTTCGCGAGAGCCGCCTCATCGCTCACTTCAAGCTTTTCCGCACCACAGACGAACAGTGCGCCATCGAACACGTCAGGGAAATATTCCACGAGCAGGCTGGTGATCTGCCCGCCCCGCGACAGGCCCGACGCATAGGAGCGGCCAGGCGCCGTTACGTAGTCCTTCCTGACAAGCGCCAGCGCGGCGATTGCCTCGCTCATGCGGCGCACGTCGGGCGTGCCATTGCCGGATTTCTCGGCGCTGATCCAGATCAGGTTTGCCTCGTCCAGCACGCCCTCCCAGCCATCGGGCACCGCGCCATGACGCATCGGGCTGGTATAGACGAAGACGCCTGGCGGGTTCGCAGGATCGTAGGTCGATGGCACGTAAAGCTGGAACTGTATCGGCTTGTCAGGCGGCAGGGCCCGGCCGACATCGGGCGCCTCAGCGGCCCCGAAAATTTGCTCGAGGCTGGCGCTTGCCTCAAAGCTACCGGTGCGCGGCGCTTCCTGTGCACTGGCACTGGTAACAAAAATAATCGCGGCAAATAGCAAGGGGATACATTTCATCGCTCCATCCCTCCCCGGACACCATGCCGCGCTGAAGAGACGAACGCAAATGAAAGGCGGGTTGATCAAGGCGCCTTGAAGCGCTCTTTCCATTCCTCGATCTGCGATTCCTCGACCTTGGTCACCAGAACCTCAGGCAGCTCGAACGCTGTGCCCGGTTTGACCATCGAGAGAATGTCCACCGCTTTGCCTTCGGGCCATGCTGGATAGGGCTCGTCCTCGCCGAAGATCGCCATGATCCTGGCAGACATGAACGGAATGACCGGCTGGGACAGCACGCCGAAAAGGCGGATCAGGTTCAGGCCCGTGCGCACGCCGACGGCGGCCTGTTCAGGGTCGGTCTTGAACGCCGTCCATGGCGCAGCGACCTGCAGATATTCATTGCCGGATACCCACATGGCACGCAGCTCGGCGAAGGCCTTGCGGAACTCCATCTGCGCCAGATACTCCGTATAGGCCGGAAGGCGCTTGTCGATCTCGGCATAGAGCGCCTGTTCCGCCGCGCCCGGCGTCCCGCCCTCAGGCACTTCAAGCCCGAACTTGGAATTGCAGAAGCGCGTGATGCGGTTGACGAAATTGCCTAGCACATCGGCGAGGTCCTTGTTCACCGATCCGGCGAAGCTTTCCAGCGTGAAAGAAGTATCGTCGCTCTCCGGCGCATTGGCCATCAGGTACCAGCGCCACGTATCGGCAGGCAACAATTCCAGCGCCTGGTCCATGAAGATGCCCCGGCCCTGCGAGGTCGAGAATTTGCCGCCATACCAGGTCAGCCAGTTGAGGCTCTTCAGCGTGTCGACCGTCTTCCACGGCTCTTCGGAGCCGAGCAACGTGCACGGGAAAGAGACGGTGTGGAAGGCGACATTGTCCTTGCCCATGAACTGGACATAGTTGACCTCGTCGGCACCCATGTCGGTGCGCCACCAGCTCTCCCAGTCCTTGCCGGTCTTCCTGGCCCATTCTTCGGTTGCGGCGATATACTCGATCGGCGCATCGAACCAGACATAGAAGACCTTGTTTTCGAAGCCCGGGCGCGGCGTGCCCTCATAAGCGACGGGTACACCCCATTTCAGGTCACGGGTGATCGACCGGTCGCGCAGGCCTTCGTCGAGCCACTTCTTGGCGATGGATTTCGTCAGGTAGGGCCAGCTTTTCTGGCCATCGACCCAGGTCTCAATCTTGTCCTGCAGCTTCGACTGCAACAGGTAGAGATGCTTCGTCTCGCGCACCTCGATGTCGCGCGAACCGGAGATCGCGGAATAGGGTTCGATCAGGTCGACCGGGTCCAGAAGGTTCCCGCAATTGTCGCACTGGTCGCCACGGGCCTTTTCGAACCCGCAATGGGGGCATGTGCCCTCGACATAGCGGTCCGGCAGGAAGCGTTCATCGGCAATGGAATAGACCTGCTCGTCGGCGCGCTCCTCGATCAGGCCGTTCTGTTCGAGGACATGGGCGAAATGCTGGGTCAGCTTGTGGTTGGATGCATCCGAGGAACGACCGAAATGGTCATAGGACAGCCCGAAGGCGTCCCCTGCCTTCTTCTGGATTTCGTGCTGCTCGGCGCAATAGTCTTCTACCGACTGGTCGGCGGCGCGGGCGGCAAGTTCTGCCGGCGTACCGTGCTCGTCGGTCGCGCAGATATACAGCACGTCATTGCCCCGCGCCCGCTCGAAACGTGCATAGACATCAGCCGGGAGCATCGAGCCGACGAGATTGCCGAGATGCTTGATGCCGTTGATATATGGCAGGGCGGAGGTGATCAGGATGCGCTTGGTCATGGAGTCTCACAGGCAGTTTTGGTCGCGGGATACAAACGCCCGCTGGAGTGCCCTGTGCTAGCGTTGTTTTAGCATCAGGACAATGCGCAGGGCCCCGGCGGCGAGGATTATACCCAGAAGAACCCAGTTCATCGATGTTGCCTCACCCGATCCGACGATGTGGATGATGTGCGCGCCTGAAAACAGCATCCAGATATACCAGGTAATATAGACCGGAACGGCGAGCCCGCGCCCCCGGCCCCAGCGGCTGATGACGGTGACGATCACCCAGGAATAGCTGACGAGCGCCCAGCCATAGACCGGCCACAGATACCATGGACCCGGCAGCCGCCATGCGACGATAAAATAGACGAACAGTAGTACGAGATGCAGGCCCTCTGCGATGATGAAGGGCCACCACGACCGGCGCTTGTTCGCGATGTTCAGCGGCAGCGCTTCTGTCACGAAGGCTGCGCAGAACAGGACCAGCGAGACGCGGGCCGCTCCCCTCGTCAGCTCGGCAATCGTGTCGAAATCAAATTCCATCGCAACGCTGTGCGCGAGATCAGCCGGTCAAGTCAAGTCCGGCATTGCGCGCCTGTGTCCGCTCCCAGTCTTTCGGCAGCCGCGTACCTGTCCAGATGAAGGCAATGATGCCGATAGCATAAGGCACGGCCAGCGATGTCATCGACAGGCGCAGGGCCTGCTCGGCGCCGTGGGCCTCCGTCAGCAGTGTCGATACCCATCCGACATAGGTCGGTCCACCGCCAAGCGCGACAAGGTTCAGGATGAAGAAGAACAGAGCTGTCGACATCGCCCGCACACGGATCGGTGCCAGCGTCTGCGCGATGGAGAAGGACGGCCCAAGATAGAAGCCAGACAGGAACAGGTAGATCGCAGTCAACGTCATCGCCATGGCAAAGCTCTGCACCCAGAACGCCAGGATCAGGGCCGGGGCGCCAATCAGCAAGGCAACCGCAGGTGCCCAGGCATAGCCCGCCTTGGTCTTGCGCCCCCACCAGTCCGCGACAATGCCGCCAATAAACGTGCCGCCGGCATAAGCGATGCCATTGAGAATGCCGAAGATGACAAGCACGCGGGGCAGCGGCACCTCGGGGAATGTCCGGCCCAGATAGATGATCACGAAGGCACCCAGCGCATAGGCCCCGAAGGACGAGAATGAGATGCCGAAGCACATCCCCCACCATGACGGCACGGAGAGAAGTTGGCCGATGGACTTGCCAAGTGATGCCTGCGGGACCGCCTTGTCAGTCACATCCATCGCCCCGCGCTTGGGCTCGCGCACTGTCAGGCGCAGGACCACCGCCAGCACGACACCGGGGATACCGACGGCGATGAAGACTGTCCGCCAGTCAAGATTGGGCTGGCCGAGCAGCGCGGCGGACGCGAAATAGGCCGCCATGATGCCGAGCGGAATACCGAGGGAATAGATGCCGAGCGCCGTGCCCCGTTCCTCCTTGCTGAACAGGTCGGAGATCATCGAGTGCGAGGGCGGCGAGCCACCGGCCTCGCCGATGCCGACACCGGCACGGGCAAGCGCCAGCTGCAGATAGTTGGTAGCCATGCCCGACACGGCGGTGAACCCGCTCCAGACAGCCAGGGAGACGGCGACGATGTTTACGCGGTTGAACCGGTCGGCCAGCAACGCGATGGGAATACCGACGATCGTATAGAAGAGCGCGAAGAAGAAACCGGCGAGCAGGCCGATCTGGCCGTCATCGAGGCCAAGGTCGGCCTGGATATAGGGCGCGAGGATACCGAGAATCTGCCGGTCGATGAAGTTGAAAGCATAGACCAGCGTCAGCAGCAACAGCACGTAATAGCGATAGCCCTTGCTGCGTCTTTTCAAGTTTTCTTCCACTGCCACCGAACTGCCTCCCACTGCATCGTATTGTTTTTATTCCGGCTGAGCCTGCTAACAATTGCCCCAAACCGCAAGGAGGAAACGCACATGAAAGCCCTGATCAGCGACAAACCCGGTGGCCCGGAAACCCTTGAACTGCGCGAGATGGAGACGCCTGCCCCCGGCAAGGGCGAGGTGCTGATCGCCGTCAAGGCGGCTAGCGCGAACTTTCCCGATACGCTGGTCATCCGCGATCTCTACCAGTTTAAGCCGCCGCGTCCCTTCGCACCCGGCAGCGAGGTTGCAGGCGTGGTCGAAGCCGTCGGAGACGGCGTGACCCGGTTCAAGGAAGGCGACCGCGTCTTCGCGCTGCTGACCCAGCAGGGTGGCTATGCGACCCATGCCGTTGCCCATGAGACCGGGCTCGTTCCCCTGCCGGGCGGCATGCCGTTCGAGGAGGCCGCCGCCTTCATGATGACCTATGGCACGTCCTATTACGCCCTGAAGGACCGCGCGAAGCTGCAGGCGGGCGAGAGCCTGTTCATCTCGGGCGCGTCCGGCGGTGTCGGGTCCGCCGCCATCGAGCTGGGCAAGGCGATGGGCGCACGCGTCATCGCCGGTGTGTCCTCCCATTCGAAAGCCGAGTTCTGCAAGGAGATCGGCGCGGACGAGACCATCGTCTACGACACCGAGCTGAATAAAGACAACTCCAAGGACCTGTCGCGCCAGATCAAGACCATGGCTGGCGGCGAAGGCGTCGATGTTGTCTATGACGCGGTCGGTGGCGCCTATGCCGAACCTGCCCTGCGGGCGCTTGCCTGGGAAGGCCGGTTTCTGGTCGTCGGCTTCCCGGCAGGCATTCCGTCGATACCGCTGAACCTGACGCTTCTGAAAAGCTGCCAAATCGTCGGCGTGTTCTGGGGCGCGGGCGTGATGCGCGATCCGAAATCCCATGCAAAGAATGTCGAGGAACTGTTCGCTCTGTACAAGGACGGCAAGATCAAGCCGCGCATTACCGAACGTTTTGCGCTGAAAGATGCGGCGAAGGCTCTGGAGATGCTGGAGAACCGTCAGGCGACCGGGAAGATCATTATCACCATGGATGAATAACCGGAAGGCCTAGTCCCGCGAAACACCATAGCGCCACTGGTCGAGGACGTCCTGCAGGGCATCCTTGTCGGCGCTGCGGTTCAGCGGCGCCAGCCCGTCGCTGCTCACACGGCGGCTGCGGCTTTCAGACGGCAGGCTTGCGTCAGGCAGCCGGCGGAAACGGAAACGCATCGGCACTGGCGCGCCCTGCCCGACAGCGGCGGCCTCGCCATTGCCAAGTACGCCGACCGAAGACAGCGTGTCCGTCGCGCTTTCGGGCGTCACCTCATGCAGGTAATCCTTGTCGCTGGCGCTCGCCATACGCATGGCAAAGACAGTATTGCAATACTCCCACGCCTTCATGCTCAGCGAACGCGGCTGGGACGTGATCATCCCGATGCTGACATTATTCTTGCCGCTCTTCTCGATGATCTTGCCCAGCGTCCGGCTCGACAGGCTGGCATCGCCGGGATCGGCCGGCAGGAAACGGTGCGCCTCTTCCAGCAGCAGGAGGAAGGGCGTTGACTGTTCCGTCGCGCTGGCAACAAGCTGCATGTAACGGGTAACGGCGGAAACGACGACTTCGGCCACATCCTGCGACTGGTCGGCGAGCTGGAGCACAGTCACTGGCTTGCCCTCGACCGGAATGCGGAACAGTTTCGACAGGAAAGCAGCAAGGGAATCCTGCGCCCCGGCGCTCGACAGGAAGGTCTTGAAATGCGGGTCCTTTGCGACCGTGACGAGCCGCGTGCGCAGGCGGCGGAACGTCTCGCCGTCATAGCGCTGGTCCGTATGCGCACTGCGGTCGAGATAACCGACGACATCGCTGAACCGGTATGGCAGCGGCATGTCGACATTTACGGTAGAAAGCTCCGTCCCCTCGCGCACATAGTTGCTCGGGTTCGCCTGCAGGTATCGGCGGCGGGCAGCGCAGACGGCCTCGCCCAACAGCTCCAGTTCGGCTTCGCTGAGACGACCGGCGCTGGCCATGATCATATGGACAAGCTCGCGGAAAGTCAGCATCCAGTGCGACAGCGAGCCTGAACCAAGCCGCATGACATTGGCGACCTTTCCGAAGCAGTTGGTATATTCATTGTTGAGGTCGATCACGACCGTCCGGCACGGGTGGCGGTTCTGGATCAGTGTACGCACGATGGACGCGGCAGCGCAGGTCTTGCCAGCCCCGCTCATGCCGATGATGGCAAAATTGCTGTCCAGCAACGCCTTGGCATCGATCACCGCCGGCAGGGCCGAGCCGTCGCTCATCTCCCCGACGCGATAGTAATTTTCGTTATTGGTGCCGTAGAGAACTGACTTGTCCTCCAGGGTCAGCGACGCACCAATATCGCCAAGGGAAGGATACGCCGTGATGCCGCGCCGGAATAGCCGCGTACCGTCTTCGCCAACACGGAATTCCCCGATAATGCCAAGTTCGGCGATCAGGATATTGCCTTCTTCTTCGCCGATACCGGCAGCGGGGGCGCTAAGGCCCGAAACGCTGGTGACGATGTCCGCCCTGCCCGTTTCGATACAGATGGCATCGCCGATTCGCGGCATATGCTCTGCCTCATGGTCCTCGGGCAGGTCGATCATCATAAGGACGCGCGAGCCGCTGACGGAGACGACCTTCCCGATGCGCATGCGCAGCTGCTCGTCCGCAATGCGGCGGAAACTGGTTACAGTCTCCTCCCGTGAACGCTCCGTGCCCGGTGCGGATCTTGCCTGCGCCTGTTCGCTCATCTAACCCGCCATCCTGGTCAGCATTTCGCTGTCGACAGGGTCAGTCATCGCTGACTGCTCCCCAGCCGGCAGTGCCATGCGCACCGTCGTGCCGGATCCCTTCATGCTCTTCACGCTGAAACGTCCCCCGTTCAGTTCGATGAATGATTTGGCGATCGGCAGGCCGATGCCGACGCCCTCATATTTGCGGTCAAGGCCCTGATGCACCTGTTCGAAGATGCGCAAGGCACGGTCCAGTTCCTGCGGCGTCATGCCGATGCCATTGTCCTGTACCGCCAGATAGACCCAGTTGCGGTTATCCTGTTTGCGGCCTATGCGGGCGATGACTTTTGTTTCGCCGCCGGCATCGCAATAGGTGATCGCATTCTCGACCAGGTGCGAGATAGCGGTGATAACTTTATCCGGGTCGATATAGATATCCGGCAGGTCCTCATCGACGCTCAGCGACAGGGTGACATCGGCCCCCTCCGCCATCGGGCGGGCACGACTTACAACTTCCTCGAGGATTTCCAGCACAGGCGTTGCGCGCTGGTTCAGCTTGGCCCCGCCGCTTTCGGCAGCGGCCAGTTCCAGTAGCGTGTTGATGTGACCGAGCAGCAGGTCGGCGGATTGCAGGATATAGTCGAGATATTCGCTCGTCTGTTCCTCACTGAGGCCGTATTGCTTGGCGTCCTTCATCATGGTCGCGAAGCCGACAATGGCGTTCAGCGGCGTGCGCAGCTCGTGGTTCATGTTGGCGAGGAAGTCACCGCGGGACCGGTAGGCGAGTTCAGCCTCGATCTTTGCCGCCCTGAGGGTAATGTTTGCCCGCCGCCGCGCCAGCGCATCGCTGTAGCGGTCGATATAGTCATCCAGCAGGGAGCCGCCGGACCGGGCAAGACGACTATTGGGCAGCATTGCGTTCACCTTCGTTCAAGGGCTATCACCGCAACACTTACCGCGAGGTTAATATTTTCTTAGCGTGCCAGATGGGGCGTGCCAGACAGGACCTGCCAGACAGGAAACTGCTGACCTTGCGTCAGGCTGACTCCGTGCCCCCCTCGGGATCTGGCAGGTGATCAAGCGCTTCTTCTTTCTTGCGCTCGATCTCTTCCTCGGCCTGCGATCGCCCCTCTTCCCCCTTTTTCGCTTCGGCACGCGCCTTGAGCGCTTCCGGCGGAACATAGGAAAGCATGGTGTCGCCCGTCTCCGGCTTGAGCGGCTTGTCACCGGACGCGATAAACATCTGCTCCTTGCGGATCATCATCAGCATCTCGCCCTCCCCGATATCCTTCAGATACCGTTCAGGCGGATACTCCTCCGACAGGCGTGTCACCTGGAAAACCCAGCCGGCATAATGACGGCGCAACAACTCATCGAGACCGGTGCGGTTCGCAAACAGGGTCCGGCCTTGCAAGGCATAGGACAGGGAGCGGCGTTCATTATCATCCCGCGCACGCGTCGAAACCTGGAAGATGGTTGCGCGGCCCATTTCCGGGGCAAGGTCGGTACAGACCAGCGAATTATGCGCCTCGTTGCCCCCGACAGCCAGAAGGAAGCCGAACTGGTTCAGGTCCAGATGATGCTCCGTCACCTCCGACAGGATCTCGCCGTAATAGGTCGGCACCCCAGCCTGTCTTGCCGGTCTCAGCGCGCGCCAGCTGTCGTCGGCAATCACGACCTGCTTCCCAAGATCCATCAGTTTCTTTGCCAGCGCCACGGACCACGGGCTGGAGCCGACAATCAGGAAACCCGGCTTGGCGGATGATGCCAGGCCAAGGATCCTCGCCAGGGGCGAGATGGTGAAGCCGTGAATGACGACAGTTGCGAAAACCATGGCAAAGGCAAGCGGGATCATTTGCTCCCCGTCGGGCATGCCCAGGTCAACGAGGACACCGGCGAAGAAGCCGGAGACAGCGACCGCCACGATCCCCCTCGGGGCGATCCATGCCACCAGCAGGCGCTCAGACCATTTCAGGTCTGTACCGAACAGCGATAGCAGAATGGTGACCGGCCGCACGACAAAGATCATCGCCGCCACAAAAGCCAGCGTCTGCCAGGTCAGCGCCGCGGAAATCGTTTCCCAGGTCAGGTTCGCCGTCAGGATGACGAAAACCCCGGAAACGAACAGGACAGCGATGTTCTCCTTGAAGTGCCGGATCTGGTTGATCGATGGCAGCTTGGAGTTGGCGATGGTCACGCCCATGGCGGTAACCGCGAGAAGGCCCGCCTCTTCCTGCAACAGGTTGGCGACCTCGAACCCGACCAGCACGGTGGTCAGCAGCACGGGTGGCTTGAGATATTCCGGTACCCACCCGCGCATGAAGCCTGCGACGATCATCCGGCCGAGAATGATGCCCCAGACCACGGCTAGGATAGTACCGAGGATGACGCTGCCGACAGCTTCTGCGCCCGAATAGCCATTCTGTTGCAGGCTGATATATTCATAGACGCCAACAGCAAGCACCGCGCCGATCGGGTCGTTAATGATCCCTTCCCATTTCAGCAGCGCTGCCGGTTTCTGCGCCAGACGCGCCTGCCTCAACAAAGGCATGATCACCGTCGGCCCCGTGACGACCATGATGCCGGCAAACAGGATCGAGACCGTCCAGGAAAGCCCGGCGAGATAGTGTGCCGCAAGCGAACCCAGCGCCCATGCGATGAACACGCCAGGCACGACAAGCCGCAATACGGCACTGCCGACCGAGCCCTTGATCTCCTCGAATTTCAGCGACAGGCCGCCCTCGAACAGGATCACCGCAACGGCAACCGCGATGATCGGGCTGTAGAACTCGCCGAAGTCATCCTCGGGGCTAATCAGGCCCAGAACCGGACCGACCAGAAGGCCGGCAAGCGACATCAGCACAATCGCCGGCAGGTTTAGCCGCCAGGCGAACCATTGCGCACCGATCCCGATCACGCCGATCAGGGCAAAGCTCATGATAAGGTTTTCCATTCAACCCCTTGATATAACTGGCAGTCCCGTCGGGACAATGACACGGACGCTGAGAGTGCCCGGTTACGCGTTCTTGAAGCCCGGCTTGCGCTTCTCGATGAAGGCCGCCATGCCCTCTTTCTGGTCTTCGGTGGCAAAAACCGAATGAAACGTCCGGCGCTCGAACAGCATGCCTTCGGCGAGGCTGGTCTCATACGCTCGATTGACCGCTTCCTTGCACATCATGACGGAAGGGGCGGAGAAGCCGGCGATCTTGCGCGCGGTTTCAAGGGCGTCCTCCATCAGGTCTGCAACCGGCACGATGCGCGAAACGAGGCCGCAACGTTCAGCCTCCTCAGCCCCCATCATGCGTCCGGTCAGGCACATTTCCATCGCCTTCGACTTGCCGATGAAGCGGGTCAGCCGCTGGGTGCCGCCGGCACCGGGGATGGCCCCGATGCTGATCTCCGGCTGCCCGAACTTGGCGTTGTCACCGGCGATGATGAAATCGCACATCATGGCCAGCTCGCAGCCGCCGCCGAGGGCATAGCCAGCCACAGCCGCGATGACCGGCTTGCGGCATTTGGCGGCCTGTTCCCAGTTCGCGCTGATGAAGTCGTTCTTGTAGGCGTCCATATAGGTCTTGTCCGCCATCTCCTTGATATCAGCACCCGCCGCAAACGCCTTTTCTGACCCGGTGATGATCATGGCACCGATCTGCGGGTCCTTGTCGCCCTTCTTCAGGGCGTCCGTCAGTTCGTCCATCAATTGCAGGTTCAAGGCGTTCAGTGCCTTGGGCCGGTTCAGCGTGATGATGAGAACGCGATCATCGGTCCGGGTTTCGATGCATGTATAAGCCATGTGTGCCCCCTCGGGTCAGCCTTGTAATTGGTTGCGCTTATCCTACCCCGCCCCATCTACGCAAGTATGGGAGCTGTTGGCAGGATGCGCACTTATTTGTGGTGCTGGAAGTGTATATGGTGCGATGCAATAGGAAAACCGCCCCAATTTATGGGTGACGCAGCAAACGGGGCAGCCTATATACGGCGCTTACATTCCGATCTTCTGGAGATAACACATGGCTCTCATTGTCGTTCTCATCGCCCTGACAATCGCGTTCTTCGTGCTCAACATCGCCCCGCTGGTGGTTATCAGCCTTTTCATCCTGTCCTTTGCCGTGCTGAACAAGCTGGAAAAGAACGCCGTCGACTGATCGTCGACCGGTTATTTACCGGAGAAAACGGCAGACTGAACATCACGCGGGAGATTTAGCCAGGCATGCTCATCCAGATCGGTTTTATCGTCGTCGGCCTACTATTCCTGCTTGTCGCAGGCGACCTTCTGGTGCGCGGCGCCGTCAATCTGGCGACCCAGCTGAAAATCCCGACACTGCTGATCTCGCTGACTATTGTCGCATTCGGCACCTCGGCGCCCGAATTCGTCGTCTCCCTGCAGGATGTCCTCAATGGTGACGATAACGGCATCGCCATGGGCAACATCATCGGATCGAACATTGCCAATATCCTGCTGGTGCTAGGCATACCGGCGGTCATCACGCCGATGGCCCTGCACCTGAAAGGGCTGAGACGGCACGCCACGGTGATGGTCATCGCCACCGCTGCATTCATTTTCATGGCCTTCTATTCCGGTATTCTGGGCCTCGTCTGGGGTCTGGTGCTGATGGGCATGATCCTCGCCTACATCACCTATGTCGGCGTCCATGCCATGAAGGGCGGCGGCGAGGAAGAGGCCCTGCTCGACGATATCGAGGAATACAGCGAAACCAGCGGCAGCGCATGGAAAACGCCCCTGTTCCTGATCCTCGGGCTCCTCGGCTTGCCGCTCGGCGCCCATATCCTTATCGAGAATGGCTCCGGTCTCGCGAGCACCCTGGGCGTGCGGGACGAGCTGATCGGCCTGACCATCGTCGCCTTTGGCACTTCGCTGCCGGAACTGGCGACCGTGCTGGCCGCCGCGGTGAAGAAACATGCCGATGTCGCCGTTGGCAACATCGTCGGCTCGAACATCTTCAACATCCTGTTTGTCGGCGGGGCCGCTGGCATTGCATCTATCGCTCCGGGGGCGACGCCATCCTTCTTCCCATTCGAGATGCGGTTTATCGACATGCCGGTCATGGCCGTCGCGACACTGGTACTGGCGATCCTGATCTATGCCCGCGGTACGATTACCCGGCTTCTGGGCGCGGTGATGGGTGCGGCCTATGTCGGGTATATCGTCTTTCTCGGTCTCAATGCCGGCATCATCTGATCTTGCGGGGCGCCAATGAGCGACGCCACTACAAACCAAAGCACTCAACACGGTTCATCTGAAAGAGGCGTCGCCCTGGTAACGGGTGGCGGTGTGCGTGTCGGCCGGGCGCTGTGCGTGGCGCTGGCCAAGGCGGGTTTTGACGTCGCCGTCCATTATAACTCATCCGAAGGTCCGGCTGCCGAGACAGCATCTCTCATCGAACAGGCTGGCGGCAAGGCACAAACCTTTCAGGCGGACCTGACCGATACTGACGAAACGTCTGCCCTGGTGCCGGCCGTGCGCGAGGCGATGGGCCCGATCACCCTGCTGGTGAACAACGCTTCCCTGTTCGAAAACGACGCCCTTGCCGACTTCACCGTCGATGGGTGGCACGCGCACATGAACGCCAATTTGCTGGCACCGATGCTGCTTGCCAAGTCCTTTGCGGCGCAGGCGGAGCTTGGCCGCAATACCATGATCGCCAACATTATCGACCAGAGGGTCTGGGCCCTGACGCCACGCTTTTTCTCTTATACACTGTCGAAATCCGCCCTGTGGACAGCGACGCAGACACTGGCACAGGACCTCGGTCCGAAGGGCATCCGCGTCAACGGCATCGGTCCCGGGCCGACGCTGAAGAATGCACGCCAGTCGGATGAAGACTGGCAGGCCCAGAACGATGCACTGATCCTGCGCAAGGGGCCGGACCCGGACGATATCGCCGCCGCCCTTCTTTATCTGGTCGACGCCCGCCCGGTTACCGGCCAGATGATCGCCGTTGATGGAGGCCAGCACCTGGCGTGGGAAACGCCGGACGTAACCGTAAACGAATAGGAACAGCCGCTTGAAACAGACAACACAGACCGACACGCTGCGCACCCTCCGCCCCCACCAGGGTGAAGGTACCCCGCATCGCACGATCTTCGTTCGCGGGCTGAAACTGGACGCCAATATCGGCGCCTATGAAAGCGAGATGGGCCGCACCCAGCCGGTTGTCATCAGCCTTGAGGTCGAAGTGCAGGAACCGGCCGATCCTGTCTCTGACAGCCTCGAAGACGTGGTTTGCTATAACCGGCTGGTCCAGACCATCCGGGAAATCCTGACCGAAGGCCATATCAAGCTGGTCGAGACGCTGGCTGAACGGATTGCAGCGGAATGCCTTGCCCACCCCATGAGCCTGTCTGTTAAAGTGCGAGTAGAAAAACCCGAGGCGATCGAGGAAGCCGACGCCGCCGGGGTCGAGATTACCAGAACCAAGCGACTTGATCAGGGAGCCTGAGACATGACCATGAGATTCTTTTCCAAGACAGGTGCGATAGCCGCCATTTCCGCGCTGGCACTTGCCGCCTGTAGCGACGACACACCGCCTGCGGACAATAGTGATGTCCCGGCTGAGACCGAGCAGGAAGCGCCTGTCTCTGACGCAGACATGCCGGTGACCGAGGACGAAGGGAGTGGATCGCAAACGACAGCATCCTTTGACATTCCGGAAATCCCGTCCCTGCCCGGCATCGATACAGAGGCGCTGAGAAGCGGCATCGAGACTCTGGCCTCTGACGAATTCGAAGGCCGCGCCCCGGCAACGCCGGGCGGTGAAAAGACGGTCGCCTGGCTGGAGCAGCAGTTCAGCGACATCGGGCTGGAGCCAGCGCTCGGCGACAGCTATCGCCAGCAAGTGCCGCTGGTCGAAATCACCGCCGATCCGCGCGACTCCTATCTCACGATCAACGACGCTGATGGCGGCTCACGCACACTCGCCTATGGCGGCGAGACTGTCTTCTGGACCAAGAACGTCGTTGAAGATGTCACTTTTGACGACAGCGACATGGTGTTCGTCGGCTTCGGTATCGTGGCACCGGAATATGGCTGGAACGACTATGAAGGCATCGACGCCAAGGGCAAGACCGTGGTCATGCTGATCAATGATCCTGGCTATTACCTCGAAGATGAAGAGATGTTCAACGGCAAGGCGATGACCTATTACGGCCGCTGGACCTACAAGTTCGAGGAAGCAGCCCGCCAGGGCGCCGACGCGGCAATCATCGTGCACCAGACGGCACCTGCTTCCTATGGCTGGGGCGTGGTCGAGGGCTCGTGGAGCGGTCCGCAGATCGACCTGCAACGCCCCGAAACCGGTGGGCGCGCCGACCTGGAAGCCTGGATCACGGAAGAAGTTGCCACCGAGCTGTTCGCCAGCGCCGGGCTGGATTTCGCCGAACAGTCCGCCGCTGCCCTGACGGCGGACTTTGCGCCTGTGCCGATGCAGGGCCTGTCCGCCAGCGGCAAGATCGCCAACAGCATTTCGCGGAGCAATTCAGCCAATGTCGCTGCCATCCTGCCGGGCAGTGCAGCACCGGCAGAATACATCCTCTACATGGCGCATTGGGACCATATCGGCGTCAATGCCGATGCCGAGCCCGGCCAAGATGCGATCTATAATGGTGCCGTCGACAATGCCACCGGCACAGTGGGGATCGTCGAGATTGCCCGCAGCTTTGCCGCCGCCGAAACCGCGCCTGACCGCTCTCTGCTCTTCGTCGCCGTGACGGCCGAAGAGTCCGGCCTGCTCGGCTCCGCCTATATGGCTGAAGACCCGATCGTTCCCCTCGCCTCCATCGTCGGCGGCATCAACATCGATGCACTGCTGCCGACACCGCCAGCGAAAGACCTTGTCGTGATCGGCTATGGCGCGTCGGAACTGGAAGCGCTGCTGGAGGCTGCCGCCGGACCGCGCGACATGTATCTGCGCCCCGATGCCAATCCGCAGGCCGGATATTTCTATCGCTCGGATCACATCTCGCTGGCCAAGAAAGGCGTGCCGATGCTCTATGCAGACAGCGGCATTGATCTGGTCGACGGCGGCGAGGAAGCTGGCAGCGTCTATGGCGATGCCTATACCGAGAACGACTATCACGCGCCGTCTGACGAATATTCCCCCGACTGGGACTTGAGCGGCATCACCGGCACGCTGGAAATACTGCGCGATACCGGTGCCTATATGGCGTATTCGGACATTCGGCCGAACTGGTATGAGGGCAATGAATTCCGCGCCCTGCGTGACGAGATGATGGCCGACTGATCTGGTAGCAGGCGGTTAGCCACCGTAGTGATGCAGCGCTGCGGCAGCCTCTGCCTGTTGCAGCTCTTCGCTGCCAAGACCGTGCATCAGGAAAGCGACGAGGATATCGCGGTAGCTGCCATCATCCACCATGGCCGGAAATGTGTGCCCATCATCGGCGATGAAAATTGCCGATGATGGATAGCTGGCTGCCAGCGCGATCGATCCGCGGTAATCGACGACATGATCATGCGCACCGGCAAGAATATAGACCTGCGTCTCTTTCAGCTCATGAAGCGGTGTTAGAGAGAATTCCGCTACCGGAACATCTCCTAAAAAGGCGTCATGGACCGGCGCGGAAGAGAGAAGTATATTTTCGATATCCGGATTAAGCTTGTCATCTTCCACCCGCCATTTTTCCACATGCGGCAATCGGAACTCCATCAGCCGCACACGGGAAGGGATCGATATCGGCGCGGCATCGAACGCCGCCATCTGGGGAACCTGATAGGCAGTCAGCATTTCCGCCAGCATTTCCGCATCGCGTTTTTCATACGTCGTCAGCAGGCGAAGCCTCTCTGCATCGCGCTCATCCGGCGTGACAAAGAAATTCTGGCGCTGAAACGCCACGGCCAGTTCGTGCCGATCGATATCAGGATCATTCATCAGGGTGCGGAACCGTTCATGCGCATCCGGGGCGATATCTTCAACTTCCGCCCAGAAACGATCAAAGGGTAACCTCGTGTAATTCGCCATGGATGAGAGGGCCGGTGCCGCCGTGAAGGCGCGGGAAACATATTCGCCATATTTAGCGGCATATTCATGGACCAGTGCACCGCCACCGGAGCGGCCAAACAAAATGACCTTGCCTTGCGCCCCCATAAGGCTGCGCCGCACGGTCTCGATATCCTCGATCCATTGCGCCGACCTGTACAGGGTCCAGGCCATTTCCCAGTCAGCAGTTGCAATATCGTCCCCGACCATGGCCGCAAGATCGGGATAGGCATCAGGCACGCCTCGCCCGACGATGCCGACCACATTCATGTCGTCGGAAAACAGGCGATCGCGATGCCGCGCCATGCTACCCTGACGAATGAAGAATTGCTGACCGTCTGCAAGAAAGAAAACTGTCGGCTTGTTTGGATCGAAGGGTTCGGCAAACTCCACATACAGATCGAACGTGCCGGACTGGTCGTCGAAATGATCTACAGGTACCTCGATCAGACGGTGCGGCAGCTCAGTGTCATCAGCCCATGCGGCAAGCCCTGCCAGCAGGCAGAAACTCATGGCCATAATTGTGCACAATAGTCTCATCATCGATATCACCCTCTCGAGCTGGCCTATCACCGACACGGCCAAGCATCTACTAAATAAATAGTCAGGAATGACGACTCCGCCGCTTGCAGTGCACTGCGGGCGCATTATGTTCAAGGACCCATGACCGACACATCCCCGACACAGCTAAAAGGCGCCGCCCTTATCGCCGACCAGGTCAAGCGCCTGCCGGAGAAGCCGGGCGTTTATCGCATGATGGGCGATGGCGGGGATATCCTCTATGTCGGCAAGGCGCGGAACCTGAAGCGGCGCGTGTCGAACTATGCCAAGGGCACAGGACACTCCAACCGCATCATGCGAATGATCGCCGAGACGCGCTCAATGGAATTCGTCGTCACCGAGACGGAGACCGAAAGCCTCCTGCTTGAGGCGAATCTGATCAAGCAGCTGAAGCCGAAATTCAACGTACTGCTGCGCGACGACAAGTCGTTCCCCTACATCCTGATCGCAACCGACCATCAGGCCCCGCAGATCGTCAAGCATCGCGGGGCGCAAAAGCGCAAGGGCCACTACTTTGGCCCGTTTGCCTCCGCCGGCGCTGTGAACCGTACGATCAACACCCTGCAGAAGGCGTTCCTCCTGCGCACCTGTACCGACAGCGTCTATGAAGGCCGCACCCGCCCCTGCCTGTTGCACCAGATCAAGCGCTGCGCCGCACCCTGCGTCGATCTTGTCGACAGGGAGGGGTATGATGCGCTGGTTAGCGATGCAGTCGATTTCCTCAACGGCAGGAACCGGCAGATCCAGGGTGAGCTTTCTGCCGAGATGGAACGCGCATCCGAGGACCTCGACTTCGAACGGGCCGCCGCCCTGCGCGACCGCATCCGGGCGCTGACCTATGTGCAGGAGAGCCAGGACATCAATCCGGGCACAGTGACCAATGCCGATGTCTTCGCCCTGCATCACGAGGGCGGGCAGGCCTGCATCCAGACCTTCTTCTTCCGCGCCGGGCAGAACTGGGGCAATCACTCCTTCTTTCCGCGCCATGACAAGGAAGATACGAGTGCGGAGATTCTGCAGTCCTTCCTCGCCCAGTTCTATGACGGGCGCGAGGCACCGCGGCAGATCCTGATCAGCGAGGAGATCGAGGAAGCGCCCCTGCTGATGGAGGCGCTCGCGATCAAGGCTGGGCACAAGGTAGAAATTCTCTGTCCCCAGCGCGGGGAAAAGCGCGACCTCGTCAACCACGCTGTGATGAATGCCCGCGAGGCGCTGGGCCGGCGCCTGTCGGAAAGCGCCAGCCAGAAGAAACTGATGGCGCAGCTGTGCGAGACGCTGGGCATGGACCAGCCCCCTGCCCGTATCGAGGTCTATGACAACTCCCACATCTCCGGCACCAATGCGCTGGGCGGGATGATCGTCGCGGGCGAAGAAGGCTTTCGCAAGAACGCCTATCGCAAGTTCAACATCAAGTCAGACGAGATCACGCCAGGCGACGATTTCGGCATGATGCGCGAGGTTCTGGCGCGGCGGTTCTCCCGCCTCGTCAAGGAAGAGACGCCGGGGTCGGATAACTGGCCGGGATTGGTCGTTATCGACGGTGGCGCAGGCCAGCTCTCCGCCGCGCGGGCCGTGATGGAGGATGCCGGCCTGACCATCGGTCCGCAGACGGAGCAAGGCGAGATCATGCTCGTCTCCATCGCCAAGGGTCGGCGAGAGGACGAGCGTGGGCGCAAGCGCACCGACCGAACGGCCTCGGCGACCGGCGAGCAGTTCTTCATACCCGGCAAGCCGCCCTTCACGCTGGAGGCGCGCAGCCCGGTTTTGTATTACCTGCAGCGCCTGCGCGACGAGGCGCACCGCTTTGCCATCGGCTCGCACCGCGCGCGGCGCAAGAAGCAGATGACGTCAAACCCGCTCGATGCGATCGAGGGGATCGGCGGCAAGCGCAAGAAGGCGCTCTTGCATCATTTCGGCTCGGCCAAGGCGGTTGCGCGCGCCAAGGCAGAAGACCTTGCCGCCGTCGAGGGTATCTCCGAGGCAATCGCGACGCGGATCTACGACCATTTCCACGGCGAGAAATAAACAGGAAGCGGCCCGGCATCGCTGCCGGACCGCAGGCAGATGGAAAGGCGGGTAGCAGCCCTTCCGGGGGAGATCAGTCAGCGCTGCCTGTTTCAGCCTCTCTCTTCGCCCTGCGTTCCTGCCAGTGCTCTTTCATTTTCTCACGCATGGCGTCCTTCGCTGCTTCGGACTCGGCACGGGTAATGTTTCCATCGCCATCGGTGTCGACCTTGTCCATATGGCGCGGCTCACCGTCTAGGAATTCGGCCTGGGAGATGGCACCATCACCATCCGTATCGAGACGGTCTATCGCATTACCGCGTTCGCCATCACGCTTGCTGCCATCACGTTTGCCGCCCCAGCGGCGCTTGCGGGCCTCGTCACCGGACTCGGCGCGGCGTTCGGCCATCTTTTCGGCCATGCGCTCCTTCATCTCGGCGCGGCGGGCTTCATGGGCTGCCTTCATTTCTTCCTCGGTCACGAAGCCATTGCCGTCAGCGTCCAGAGTGGTGAACATTTCCAGCTTGGCAGCATCGCGCTCGGCGGGGGTAAGAACGCCGTCGCCATTGGTGTCGACGCGATCGAACATATCGTCACGCTCGCCCCCTCTGTCACCTTGCGCCATGGCAGCACCGGCGCAGAGCGAGAGGGCAGCAAGGCTGCCGGCGGTTATCAACACGAGTTTCCTGGTCATGAATGTTTCCTTTCGGGGTTTTGTTTCTCCCTGACCCCCCTTTAACGAGCCATTATGGCGTACCCGTCGGTGCTGACGGGATGGTAATAATTCGCCTTAAACTGGCGTAGACTGGGTGGTGCAGGGATTTCCCGGATGGAAACCGACAAAAATCCGCAGCCCGGTTGAACCATTCACCCCTCCCCGGCGACTACACTAGCGAACAAGGATTGGATGCAGGCGGTGACGCAGACGCAAACAGACAGGGTCTATGACGAGCTGCTCGTCACGCTGGTGCAGACGGGCGATGCCCGCGCGGCGGAACGGCTGGCCGCACGCTGGCAGCCACGGCTCGTCCGGGTCGCACGGCGCCTGCTGCGCGACGAGGACCAGGCCCGCGAGGCGGTGCAGGAAGCGTGGACCGGCATCTGCCGCGGCTGGCACGGCCTTTCCGACCCGGCGAAGTTTCCCGGCTGGGCGTTCGGCATCCTCCACCGCAAATGCGCCGACCGTATCCGCCATCAACAGAAAGTCCGTGCCCGGCACGATGGTGGCACGGACGCGGCTGAGCTGCCCCAAATGGCGGGGGCGGAAGACCATGCGGCGATTAACCAGGCGCTCGAGCACCTGAGCCCGGAGCACCGGACCGCCGCCATCCTCTATTTCGGCGAAGGGCTGACCCTTACCGAGATTGCGACCGCGACCGGCGTGCCTACCGGCACCGCCAAGTCGCGCATATTCCACGCGCGTCAACGACTGAAAGCGCTTCTGAAAGGAGAATGAGATGTCGGATTTTGACGATAAACTGCGAGAAGGCCTGAGCGGTCCGCTGAGTGCCGATGACAGGGCATTCCTTGAAAAGCTCGACAGCGAGAAAGGCATGTTCGAAAGCATCGGCTTTTCTTTCCAGGGCAAGCTGAAGGTGTGGGCGATGCTGGCAACGGCACTGACCTTCGTGATGTCCGCCCTCGGCCTTTGGGCCGTGTGGCAGATGTTCCAGGCCGACACGACGCGCGGACTGATCCTGTGGGCCGCC
This sequence comes from Aquisalinus luteolus, assembly GCF_009712425.2. GTDB lineage: Bacteria > Pseudomonadota > Alphaproteobacteria > Caulobacterales > Parvularculaceae > Aquisalinus > Aquisalinus luteolus. Next base: position 894,714 of record NZ_VCJR02000001.1, on the reverse strand, counting down.
GCCGGCTGGGCCGCCTGGACCATGCAGATCGGCTTGAAGCAATGGCTTTGGGACCGCATCCGCATGCTGAACATATTGCGTGAGCTGAAGAAGATCGAACTGCGCCTCGCCCGGCTGGAAGAACGGGGATAACCCTGCCCTCCCCCGTTCTTTGACCGGCAGCGGCCTCTCCCATGGGAGGGGCCGCGCGGGTTTGGGGCCTCGACAGTATGCGCGATGGGTGTTTCACAGCCGAGAGTTAGTCAAGGCCGCGGCTTTGCCGCGCCGCGAAGCGGTTACAGCCTTGACAAACTCACGGCTGTAAAACGATTGGCAGCCATGCCTTTTAAGGCAGACTCTGCCTTACAGGCATTGGCGAGACTAAACTGCACAAACATCGCCGTCAGCCTGAAAGCTGCGAGCGCATACATACTGAGGGGGCCCGTGCATGGCGGCCATCGCCTCAAAATAATAAAATTGACTGGCATAGCTCTCGCCATGCACGGCGGCGATCGATGCGGGGCCAAATTGCATAGCTCTCCCGCCCGGGGGCTACCCCGGGTCGCCGTTCCTCCGGACGATGCAAAGCTGTACACACCCTCAACTGCCGACGGAAACCTGATGGGATGGCGTAAGGCGCAGGTCACGCCCTCTGCCATCCCCTCGGCCACGGTCCTCACCATGGCCTGCGGGGAGAATAGCCGTGTGGGGATGGAGGGGGATAAGTTTGGGGGAGTCTTTAGTTGGGAGTTTGTAGTGCCCCCTCCGCCCCTTCGGGGCACCTCCCCCGTTTTGACGGGGGAGGAATGGCATCGCAATTAATACAGGGTGCTGCCTTTCTTCCCCCGCTCGCGGGGGAAGTGTCAGCGCAGCTGACGATGGGGGCTACTCCGGCAACTGGAACAGCGCCTCGACACTCGTGCCCAGTGCTGCGGCCAGTTTCAGTGACAGGATGGTGGACGGCACGAAAACGCCGTTCTCCACCGTGTTGATGGTCTTGCGGCTGACGGAGACCATGTCGGCGAGCTGGGCTTGCGTCAGCCCGGCCTCGCTGCGGATTTCCTTCAGCCTGCTGATCAGCCTTTCGCTCACCTCAGCCGCGCTCCAGTAAGGCGAAGGCATAGAGCGGAATGGCGACGCCGAGAACGAGGATGATATGGGCCGCGTCCATGCCGCCTACCCCTTCGAAGTGTGAGAGCGCGAACAGCCCGGCGGCGGCGACCAGCATCACCACATAGCCGGCGATGAAGGCCTTGGCCCGATTGGCGCGGGTCAGTTCGTCATTCAGCGCCGCTTCGACTTTCGCGTCGCGCTTGAACGGCCGCCATGGCCCGACCAGCATCAGCAGCGTGACGATCCACACCGCGAACCCGGCCAGCGAAATGATCGTCTTCATCATGTCATCGTCCGCCGCCAGTTCCTCACTGAAATCCATCATCGGCACCTGCCAGACCAGAAAGGCCGAGGCGCACAGCATCAGCCCGAACCGCCGTCGCATCGCAATCCGCTCGATATTGGCCATGGGAAATCTCCTTCTTTCGTGTAACCCTGAGGTTACAGATAGGAGATTGTGGGAGTAACGTCAAGGTTACATCCTGATTTTCAATGAAACACAGTCTGACACGAACGATTTGATCTGTGCCTGTAGATAATCAATTTCCTGAAGACCAGACTTAGAACCTATTCTATTGGACCAAATTTGTCCATTAACTCTTGAGTCCATTTGTCATCTAACCATTCCTGTAGAGCGGACTCCCTAATCCTCAAGATACCAGCGTCATCAATCGTAGCAGCCTCATAATAAGGGCTGGCAGAGCGTTCAGTATCTTTGATAAAAGCTTTGACGACGCGCGCACACCAGTCTTCATACTGCGTCTTTGTTGCCTCGTACCTAGGATCGTGAACGTTTTTGCCGTGTACCGCTTCCAAAAACATCTCTGATTGAGAAATCGGACGCTTGTTCCGATCTCTTCGATAGATTGCCCATTTGCAGTTCATTGTTACTGAAACTGCAGTCTCAAAATCGATTAAATGAGGTGACCCAGTCGCTTTTTCCATTGTCTTAATCCATGATCTCCGCGCTATTCTTCTTATCAATTTTGCGAGCATTTCGGCCCAGATTATTATACGCGCGAGCCAAAATGGAACTTTGCGAATAATCGGCCATAGTGCAGAAGAGATACCCACCATCAGTACCCCTCGCAAAATCCAACTCCAAGGAGGATCAACCAAACCTGAAGGACAGGTTTCCTTGCCACTTATCTCTATATAACCACGACATAGGTTGAAAGCAGCTTCATCGAGATCATTCTCAATCAGAAACCAAGTCAGGCTAGCAAAAATCGCTATCGCTATTCGAAAGTAGATCATTCCCATGCCCAATGATTCGGAAAATAGCATAGCACAGAGAAATTAGTTTGAATGTACGGCGGCGAAATCGCTTATCCCTTTCAAGGGTGTAGGTTGTCCTCAAGGTTATGTTTAGTTTTGCCTATCGCACGAGTGTGCCTGTATTCCCCTTCCCCATCACACCGGATCACCGTACACATTCCGCCCATGGCCAATGCCCTGACACTGCTGCGCATCTTCCTGATCGTGCCGTTCACCGCGGCGATGTTCGCGCCGGGCGATCCGGCGCAGTGGACGGCGCTGCTGCTGTTTCTCGCCGCCGGAGCGACCGACTTTCTCGACGGGCGTATCGCCCGGGCGCGCAACGAGACGTCGCGGCTCGGCGCCATGCTCGACCCCATTGCCGACAAGCTGCTGACGACGGCGGCGCTGTTCCTGCTGGTCATGACCGGGGAGCTGTATGGCATCCACATCCTTGCCGGGCTGGCGATCCTGTTGCGCGAGATCTGGGTTGCGGGCCTGCGCGAGGCGCTGGCGGGGCGCAGCGTGCTCGCCGTCTCGCAACTGGCAAAGGTGAAGACCACCGCCCAGTTCGTGGCCATCGCCGTCTTGCTGATCCCCTGGGGCGGGACGGTGTTCGCACTGGGGCTGATCCTGCTGTGGATCGCTACCGTGCTGACGCTCGTCACCGGCTGGCAGTACACCCGCGCCGCACTGCCGGTGCTGCAGGAAAAGTCTTGAGTAAGGCCCGGTTCTTGCTGGATAAAATGCGTGCTAGAATGTCGGCACCAAGTTCGAAGTCGAAACAGAGGAACAGCCTGCCCCGTGAGCAAGAGTGCCATCGCCCCGGATGAGGATGCCCCGCATATCCTGATCGTCGATGACGATTCGCGCATCTGCGAGCTGTTGAAGCGCTTCCTGAAGGATAATGGCTATCACGCGACGACGGCGAGCGATGCGGCCCATGCGCGCAAGCTGATGGCGGGGCTGGCCTTCGACCTGCTCATACTCGATGTGATGATGCCGGGAGAAACAGGCTTCGAGCTGACCCAGTCGCTGCGCGAGACATCCGCCGTGCCCATCATCCTGTTGACCGCGCGGGGCCAGTCCGACGACCGGATCGAGGGGCTGGAGCGCGGCGCGGATGATTATATGGCGAAGCCCTTCGAGCCGCGCGAGTTGCTCCTGCGAATCCGCAATTTGTTGAAGCGGCGCGAGGGCGATGGCACGCGCAAGGCGGAATATTCCTTCGGCGATTGCGTGTTCCACCCGGCCCGCGGCGAACTGAAACGCGCCGGCGAAGTGGTGAAACTGACGAGCGGCGAGCTGGATCTGCTGCGCACGCTGGTGCAGAAGCCGGGCGCGCCGATCTCCCGCGCGGCGCTGGCCGAGAAGACCTCCGCCGCCATGGACCGGTCGATCGACGTGCAGGTCACCCGCCTGCGCAAGAAGATCGAGGACGACCCGCGCAACCCGATGATACTGCAGACCGTACGCGGCGTCGGCTATGCGCTGATGGTGGACTGACGTGAGCCTGTTACGCCGCATCGCCCCCAAGAGCCTGTTCGCAAGGACGCTGCTGATCGTTGCCCTGCCCCTGTTCGTGACCCAGTCTGTCGTCACTTATATTTTCTTCAATCGCCACTGGGAGGAAGTGACCGGGAACCTGTCAGCCAATGTGGCGGGCAATATCGCGCTGGTCACCGAACTTTATCTGCAGGCGGAGGATGACGCCGCCCGCGAGGAAGTACTGCGCCTGTCGCGAGAGGATCTCGACATGGCGGTGCGTTTCCAGGAGCTGGGCGTGATACCCGAAAGCGACAAGGTCTCGCTGTTCTCCGTCCTCGACTCGACGCTGGAACGACAGCTGGAGGGGTCGCTGCGCCATCCGTTCTGGTACAACACCGCCGGCTACTGGGCCTATGTGGAAGTCCGTGTACAGCTCGATGACGGCTATCTGGTCTTCCTGCCCCTGCGCGAGCGGGTGTTCGTGACCAACGGCCAGTTCTTCATCCTGTGGCTCATCGCGACGACGATGCTGCTCGGCTATGTCACCATCGTGTTCATGCGCAACCAGGTGCGTTCCATCACCCGGCTGGCAGCGGCGGCGGAGGCGTTCGGCCTGGGTCGCGATATGCCGGAATTCAAGCCGTCCGGTGCGCGCGAGGTGCGGGCCGCGGGCAACGCCTTCATAGCCATGCGCCAGCGGATCAAGCGGCACCTGAACCAGCGCACGACGATGCTCGCCGGGGTCAGCCACGATTTGCGCACACCGCTCACCCGGCTGAAGCTGGCGCTCGCCATGCAGCCGGAAACGGATGATGTGCGCGACATGAAGAACGATGTCGACGAGATGGAGACGATGCTGGAGGGCTATCTCTCTTTCGCGCGCAACCAGAACGCCGAGGAGCCAGTGCTGTTCGACCTGACCGAGCTGGTCAACGAGGTGGTCGACGACAATGCCCGCACCGGCAAGCGGCTGCAGACCGACCTGCAGAAAGGCCTGCAGATCGATGCGCGCCGCAACTCCATGAAGCGGGCGATCTCCAACCTCGTCAGCAATGCGTTCAAGCATGGTCGCACCGTGTGCCTGACGACGCGGCGCGAGGGCGCGAATATCGAGATTATCATCGATGATGACGGGCCCGGCATCGACCCGGCTGAATATGCCGAGGCGTTCAAACCCTTCTCCCGCCTCGACAATGCGAGGAACCAGAACACGCCCGGCATCGGCCTGGGGCTAACAGTGGTGCGCGATGTCGCGCGCGGCCATGGCGGGGATATCGTGCTCGACAAATCGCCGCAGGGCGGCTTGCGGGCGATGTTGCGCATACCCGGTTAAAGGCTGTTTCACTCGCGCCGCATCGGCCCTATGTTGTCCCCATGAGCGATCAGACCGAGTCCCCCATCGAAGCGTTCAAGCGCGCCCTCATCCACACCACCCGCGCCCTCTCCTCCCAGGAAGAGGTCGACGTGTCGTTTGGCGGGGATGCGTCGAGCGTTGTCGGCAAGAAGGCGCGCATTCCGCTGCCGCCGCGCAAGCTGTCGCGCGAGGCTGCCGCCATCGCCCGCGGCCAGGCCGATATCGCCGCGCTGCGCCTCGCCCATCACGACACGATGACCCACATGCAGCTGGAGCCGCCGACGGGCGAGAGCCGCGCCATCTTCAAGGCGCTGGAAGATGCGCGGGTCGAAGCTGTCGGCTCCAACGCGCTGACGGGTGTCGGCGACAATATCGATGCCGTCCTCGAGAAGACCTGCCACGACAAGGGCTATACCCGGATGGAAGACCGGCAGGACGTGCCGCTGTCCGACATTGCCGGGCTGATCGCGCGAGAGCGCATGACCGGGCGGCCTGTGCCGAAATCCGCTGCGGCGCTCGTCGACATGTGGCGCGAGGAGATCGAGGCCAAGGCCGGTAAATCGCTAGACCTGCTGAAGGACCCGTCTGTGCTCGACAGCCAGGAGAGTTTTGCCCACCTCGCCCGCTCGATCATCCGCGACCTGGAACTGGGCGAAGATCTCGGCGACGAGGAACACAATGACGACGAACAGGACGCGCCTGACGAGGACGAGCAGGACGAGCCCGATGACGACGATGATCAGGATGAGGATGATGACGACACCGGCTCCGACACGCCGGACGAGTCCGTGCCTGATTTCGGCGAAGGGATGGACGGGGAAAGCGACGAGGAGAACCCCGAGGAGCAGGAAAGCCAGCTCGACCAGATGTCCGCCGACGAGATGCAGGGCGCGGCGGCGCGGCCCGTCTTCGAGGGCGACACCAGCGCCAATTACAAGGTCTATACCCGCGAGTTCGACGAGATCGCCGAGGCGGCGGACCTTTGCGACCCGGAGGAGCTGACACGCCTGCGCCGCCTGCTCGACCAGCAGCTTGAAAATCTGCACACGGTCGTCTCGAAGCTCGCCAATCGCCTGCAACGCAAGCTGATGGCGCAGCAGAACCGCGCATGGCAGTTCGACCTCGATGAAGGCATACTCGATGCCGCGCGGCTTGCCCGGGTGGTCGTCGATCCATCCCAGCCCCTCTCCTACAAGCAGGAGAAGGACCTTGAGTTCCGCGACACGACGGTGACACTGCTGATCGACAATTCAGGCTCGATGCGCGGGCGGCCGATTTCCATCGCCGCGACGTGTGCTGACATTCTCGCCCGGACGCTGGAGCGCTGCTCGGTCAAGACCGAGATCCTCGGCTTTACCACGCGGGCGTGGAAAGGCGGGCAGTCGCGCGAGAAATGGGCTGCCGATGGCCGGCCGGAACAGCCGGGCCGGCTCAACGATTTGCGCCACATCGTCTACAAGGCCGCCGATGCACCATGGCGCCGGGCGCGGCAGAATCTCGGCCTGATGATGAAGGAAGGCCTGCTGAAAGAGAACATCGATGGCGAGGCCCTGCTTTGGGCGCATGACCGGCTGGTGCGACGGCCAGAGGCGCGGCGCATCCTGATGGTCATCTCTGACGGTGCGCCTGTTGATGACACGACGTCTTCGACCAATGGCGGTGCCTATCTGGAGAAGCATCTGCGCGAAGTGATCAAGGTGATCGAGACACGCTCGCCGGTGCAGCTGATCGCCATTGGCATCGGCCATGACGTGACCCGCTTCTATTCACGCGCGCTGACCATTGCCGACGCCGAACAGCTGGGCGGGGCCATGGTCGACAAGCTGGCGGAATTGTTCGACGAGAACGCCTTCCGCCTGCCTTACGATGCCCGTGGCCATATGCTCGGCACGCCCCCTAAAGCAGGTGGCAGCAAGACTGCCTCTAAAATCAGCACACGCAGCAAACAGTAGATCCGGGGTTCCCATGCGCTTGTCCTTTCTTGGCCTGAGACTGACGGCGGCAGCGCTGGCAATAGGTATCGCCGCCCCGGCCATGGCTTCAGCCTGGATCGGGCATTCCGCCGACGCGCCGAAGTCCGTTGCGGCCCAGCGCGAGATCGGCGCGGCTTGGCAGGAAATCGAGATTACCGCCCGGCCCTTCGGCGAGAACAGCGCGACCGGTGAGCCAGCCCCCTTGACCATGGGCAAGCTGCGCCTCGCCGGGGCGCTGGTGCTGACTTCTCCGGATGAGGCGTTCGGCGGGTTTTCCGGCCTGCGCTTTGCCGCCGATGAAGGCCGGCTCTATGCGATCTCCGACCGGGCGAAATGGCTGCGTGCCGATGTAGACTTTGCCGAAAATGGCGCGGTCGAGAGCCTGTCCGGCGGGGTGCTGGCCAATTTCACCTTCTATGGCGGCGAGATCATCACCGGCGCACGGGCCGATGCCGAATCGCTGGCCCTGACGCCCGATGGCGGTGCCATTGTCGGCTTCGAGCGCGAGCACCGCATTGAATACTATACCCGCGAGGGAGACGAGTTCGTTATCGCCGCACGGCTGATGCCGAAGGACCTGCTGGAAAAACTGCCCGGCAACGAATCGCTGGAATCGGTCGTTATGCTGGCCGATGGCCGCACGGTGACGATTGCCGAAGGCACCGGTGACGGCCGGGCCGAGCGGCCTGGCTGGATCGCGCCGCCGGATATCCTTGCCGAGGGCACTGGCGACTGGTCGCCGTTTCAGTACGTTCCGGCGGAGGAGTTCTCGCCCACCGATATGGCTCAGGACCCGGAGACGGGAGACATCTATGTCGTCGAGCGGGCTTTCTCCCGTACCCTCGGCGTACGCGCCCGCCTGACCCGCTTCCCGCTCTCAGCCCTGCAACCAGGCGCGCTGATCGAGCCGGAGGAACTGGCCTACCTCAACGCCCTGCACGGGGTCGACAATATGGAAGGGCTGGATTTGCGCCGCCGGGAAGACGGGCAGCTGATGCTCTACATCCTGTCGGACGACAACTTCAACATCGCCCAGCGCACGGTGCTGATGAGCTGGATTGTGACAGATCGGCCCTTATAGCCGCCCCTAATACCCGCCGAGCCCGAGATGCGGCCGCAGGGAGCGGCGCAGCGAGCGATAGAATGGCAGGAAGGCCAGCGCCAGTACGGCCTTGATGCAGAAATCGACGATCAGCCAGCTGAGCCACGGCACGTTCTGCACCCCGCCGCCGGTGGAATAGACCACCGGAAAATAGATCAGAGCCTGTACCCCCAGGCCGAAGACCATGCCGTAGAATGGTGCGCGCCACCAGCGCCCGCCACGGGTCACGTCATAGACATGCACGGCGATGAGCTGGCCGACATACCAGCTGACGAAAAACCCGACCATGAAGCGCACGCCCGGCATGTCGCCCGGCTGCAATTGCGGGGCGAGATAGAACAGCATGGCGACAATGGCGATGGCCGCCAGCATCCAGGCGACACCCATGACACGGCCTGCATATACAGCGCCGTGCGAGCGAGTAATGCAGATCAGGACCGGCATGGAGAGGACCAGCAGCCCCTCGCCCCAGCTGAGCCAGTTGCTGGGCGATATGTTGTCCTGCCCGCCGGTCAGCCCGTCATAGAGACGCAGCGGCAGGTCGAGCAGCAAGATAGAGGTGATGAAGATAGGCGCCACGAACAGCGCATATTTCAGAATCTGCCAGGATCTGTAGAGCGCCCGCTGAAGCTGGCGGCGGACCTTGTCGGCCGCCGTTTCTTCCCGTTTGCGGAAATACTCGCCTATATTGACTGTTTCTGACTCGATACTCTGCGACATGATGGCGATTTTACCTCAAAACCACGCCGCTGAGCAGAAAAAAGTTACAGGCTCTTAAGCCGTAGCAGAGCGCAGGACTTCTTTTTTCACTTTCAGCGCAGCGGAAGACAGCTGCTCGTCCTTGGCTTTCATCAGGAAAGCGTCAAGGCCGCCGACATGGTCGACAGAACGCAAGGCGTGTGCCGAAATACGGAATTTGAACGAACGGCCAAGGCCTTCGCTCTGCAGCGTTACCTTGCACAGATTCGGCAGGTAGCGGCGCTTCGTCTTGTTGTGGGCGTGTGAGACGTTGTTACCCGTGATCGGGCCTTTGCCAGTCAGTTCACATACGCGGGACATGGGTCTGTATCCTTGCTATTCCGGGGCCGCCGCTGTCATGGGCGGAAAATCTGTCAAATCGAGCGACTGCACATACTTGAGAGCCTCTTTCCCGTCAAGCTTCCCCAACCAAATTTCAGCCTGTAATATGTGTCGGGTCGGTGCCGTTTCGGTGCGGCAGGCAAATCGGGGGATGGCCACATCAACAGAGTTTAACGGGTCCGGCTCGTGGAATTGTGATCAGATACCACAATTCTGCCCGCAATCAGGGCATTTTTGCCCCGATTGAGGCGTTAGAACGTGACCAAATCGATTGTGTCATAAAGGGATCAAGATGAAACACACACTGCGAAAGATTTCACGCAAATCACTGATCGGCGCAACGGCGCTGGCTGGGCTGAGCCTTGGTGCGGCAGCCTTCGCCCAGGTTTCGCTGAGTACCGACGTCAACCTGCCGGTCAATTCGCCGGAATGGAAAGAGCATTTCGCCGTCGATTTCATTTTCGAGCGTCCTGCCGTGCCCGCCGTGCCGCTGAGCGATGCGGTGCGCTATGAGGCGACCTATAAAGGTACAGCCGCCGGTCTGAGTGTCGGCAATATCAGGATGGTGGCCGATATCGGCAGCGAGGCCTACAAGATCGATTACCGGATCGAGCAAAAAGGTGTAGCGCGCTGGTTCTCCCAGACGGAAACCGACAGCCTGTCGGTCGGGACGCTGAAAGACGGCAAGCTGACCTCCCTCTTCTACCAGAAGCTGGAGGAGGAAGGCGACGACCACCAATATGTCGATCTCGTGCGCAACTCGGCCGACAACCGCTTCAGCCTGTGGTCGGACCCGCAATATGATCTCTATTGGCCGGTACCGGTGGAATATGCTGCAGGGACGGTCGATCCGATCGGTGCGCAGATCATGATGGGCTTTACCGACACGCCGGAAGGCAAGGACCCGTGTGACCGTGTGCTGAAGATCTATGACGGCAAGCGCCGCTGGGACATGACAATCTCGCGCGATGGCAGCAACGACCTGCGCTCACGCGATGGCTATACCGGCCCGGCGATCCGCTGCAAGATCAGGCAGAAGCGTGTCGCCGGGTTCAAGCCGGAGAAGATTGCAGAATCCATGCCGGATGGCGAGGTCTACCTCGCGCCGGTGCCGGAAGAGCTGCGCACGACCAACTTTACCTATGTGCCTGTACGGATGGAAGGCGATTACGGCATCATCAATGCCCGCCTGGAAGCGCAGGACATCAGGATCACCGGGCCTGACGGCAAGTCTTACAAGCTCGGTAAATAAGCCAGATCAGCGGGCGGTGTGACGATGCATCGCCCGCACCGTCTCGCAGATTGCATCGCAACTCGTGCCGGTAAGGATGGTAACGTGATCGTCCTTCGGAAATTCCACATACTTGCCGAAGCCTGACGCGATGCTGGCCCGATCGGCCATGGCCCTGATCATGCCATTGAGCATGGTCGAGGCATAGATTGCCGTCGGCAGTTTCTCGAACCCGCTACCCTCGAAATAATTCGCATCGTGATCGATCGCGGCAACTTCGTTGCGCGTCGCGCCGAGGTGTCGGTCGGAGCCATAGGACCAGATCTTGTCGGCTCGCGACTGGCCCTGCAGCTTGAAATTATTCGGGAAGTATTGCGCGATGGGCGATGCGAGCCCCTTTTGAGCGCCAAACACTGCGGTGCCGAGCAACAGACCGTAATTGGACCACAGGAAGCGTCCCTGCTTCTTTGCCAGCTGTTGCGGCGACAAGGCATCGATGAAGACAAGGCCGCGCAATTCCTCCGGATAAAGATTGGCATAGGTCTGCAGGCGCAGCCCGGCCATGGAATGCCCGAGAAGGATGAACGGCGACGACTGGCCGAGGGCAGCGCGCAGGCGGCGCATGTCCTCGACATGGAATTTTGGGCTGGGCGAGACGCCCTCCGGCATCGCATCGCTCGCGCCCATGCCGGCGCGGTCATAGAGGCAGATCCGGAAATCCTGTTTCAGGTTTTCCTTGATCCACCAACCATCGGCATAGATGCCGAACGCGCCAGCGTCGTACAGGATGAAGGGCGCATCTTCCGGACCGTCGATGAGATAATGCAGCCGCCGACCGGGTGCGACATCGATCATGTCGAAGCTCGGTTCAGGCTGTCCTTTGTCCGGCTGGCCCTTATCCATCAGCCTGCGTTCCGGTGGTCGTCGGCACCGGATAATCCGATGAGGAATGGCTGAGGATGGTCAGCGTGATGTTGCGGCCCTTGGTATAGTTATAGCCCTCCACCTGGCCGAGGATCTTCAGCGGCAAGCCCGCTTGCTCTGCCGCTTCGAGGAAGCTGACATACTCCCCTTGGCCGATGGCAGCGACGCCGCAGGCCTGGTTCCCGGCGAGATGGGCGATCACGCTGGCCTCATCGCCGAGCAGCGTATTGGTGCCAAAATTGAAGACAAGGCTTGGCTCGCGATAGTCGATGGTCGCCAGGTGCGGTGTCTCACAGCCGCCGATGGACGCGATCTCGGCCTTCAGTTCGCGGGACAGCCAGAACCGGTCCATGTTCGGCAGCACGGCACCGAAGGTGAAGATGTAGACACCGAGCGCCGAGAGAACGAGCGGCGGCAGGCGGTTGAAGGTGGGCTTCAGCGCAAGATAGATGCCTGTGCCTGCTGCGGCGATCCCGGCAAGGGCACCGAGCCATGCCGTAGCCGGCGCGGTCGTTTCCATCTCTCCAGCCAGCAGGAATGGCAGGAAGCCGATCAGCACGCTGACGAGGACGAACAACGCGGCGATGATCCAGTGGGCGATGCGAACGCCCTTCCCCTTCACCAGCTCCACACCATCGCGCAGGCCGAAGGCGGCGATCAGCGCCAGCGCCGGGAAGACCGGCAGGGTGTAATGCGGCAGCTTGGTCGCAACCAGCTCGTAGATAATCCAGAACGGCAGGAACCAGGCGACGATGAACTGCACGGTCGGCTCTGCCCGGCGGCGCCACGCGGCGACAGCGCCCAGCGCGATCAACAGGATGCCGGGCCAGAAGGTGATGAAGGACAGGAGCGTGTGATAGCCCGGCGGCGCGCCATGGGAATCGTCCCCCTTGGCAACCTTGCCCATCAGCGCGTGGCCAATGGAGTCGTTCCAGAACTCGCCCTGCGTTCTGATCATGATCGCCACAAACCAGGGCAGGAAGATCGCCAGCATGACGGCGATGCCCGGCAGGATGTGCAGGCGCTTGATGAAGGACAGGTCGCGCCGCCAAAGGGCGAGCACGATCAGCGCCGGGACGGAGACGAACAGGATGATTGGCCCTTTGACCAGGAGCCCGACACCCGTCGCTGCCCAGAAGGCGAGCGGCGCCCCGCGGAAGGCGAGCCTCTCCGCCTTTTCCCTGACGACGATGAAATAGAGCGCCACCATGGAGACGGCCGTCGCTGCCATCAGCACGGCATCGGTCTTGGCCATGCGGGCGTCGACGCTGGCCGACATGGAGATGGCGAGCAGGATGCCGGCGGCAAGCCCCACCCCTGCCCCGCCGAGCCGCGCGCCGAACCAGGCTGTCAGCCCGACGACGAAAAGGGTCGCGAAAAGCGATGGCAGGCGGTGCGCCCAGATCGGCGCGTCTTCCCCGCCGAGCGGCGTCGCCGTGATAACCTGCAGCCAGTATATGCCGACGGGTTTGACGTAGCGGTTCTGGTCCTGGAACTGGATGTCGATATAGTCGCCGGTTTCCATCATCTGGCGGGAGGCCTGCGAGTAGCGCGACTCGTCCCGGTCGATCGGCGGCAGGGTGGTAAACCCCGGCAGGGTCGAGATCAGCGCGATGATGATCAGCGCTGCCCATGCCCGTGGCGAGAGGGCTTTTGCATCGAGGTCGAGGTGGAGGATGTCCTGTACGCTTTTCATAGAGGTCAGCCTGCTTTTTTGTTCATGGCCATCTCGGCGACGAAGGCCCTGCCCGGCGTCTTGGTCCGGCGCATCAGCCAGACGACGCCTGTCAGGTCGAAAATGCCAGCGACCGCACGCCCGAAATTGGAGTATTTTGAAACGCCCGCCTGCCGCGGCCGGTTGTCGACCTTCACATAGCGGGTCTCAAACCCGAAATGCCGGGTAAAGGCGGGCAGGTATCTATGCAGCGCGTCGAAGAACGGAAACTGCAGGAACAGGTCGCGCGGAAGCAATTTCAGGCCGCAGGCGGTGTCAGGGCAATCGTCTTTCAACAGGCTCTGACGCAGGCCATTGGCAAAACGGGAGGCGAATTTGCGCGACGAGCCGTCGGTACGTTCGCGGCGCACGCCGCCAACGAGGCCAACCTCGCCGATGCGCGACAGATCCACCTCGCCCACCATGGCGAACAGGTCCGCCGGATCGTCCTGCCCGTCGCCGTCGAGCGTGCCCATCCATAGGCCCTTGCCCACCAGCGCGCCAGTGCGCAGGGCAGCGCTCTTGCCAGAGCGCTGCGGGTGCGTGATGAGGCGGACTTCGGGGTGGCTCGCGGCAAACGCCTCCACCGCCCCAGCAGTGCCATCCTCGCTGCCGTCATTGATGACGATGATCTCGGCGCCCAGACCTGCCGGCTGCTTGTCGAGAATTTCCTGCAACAGCGCGCTGATCGAGGCTTCCTCATTGAAGACCGGTATGAGGATTGAGAGGGCGGGGTCTGTCACTGAGTATTCCTGACTGGTAATCGCGCGGGTTGTGACCGCTTCTATAGCGTTGCGACGCTAGCCTGTCACGCAAGCGCGGATCAACTTGATAAGTGATGATCCGCGATTTCCACAGCAAGATCATATACGAAAAACAGTGCCATAGCATTAGTTGCACACTATGCTGCGACGAAAATCCTGGGCAGAGGAGCGCCTCTATGGAAGGCATGTTACACAATTCATATGTCGCACATGGCTATTGCCTGATGTGGAAGCCATGGCTGGTCGGCCTTCATGGCCTGTCGGACATCCTGACAGCACTGGCCTATTTCGCCATTCCGGTCGCGATCTTCATCTTCGTCAAACGACGTGGCGACCTGGAGATGAAGAACCTCGCATGGATGTTCGTCGCCTTCATTACCATGTGCGGGCTGACACATGTCGTCGGGCTGATCACGTTATGGGCGCCGATCTATGAGACAGAAGGATGGGTGAAGGGCGCGACGGCGGTCGTCTCGGTCATCACGGCGATTGCCATCTTCCCGCTGATCCCCAAGGCGCTGGCGATCCCCTCGCCCAGCCAGTTGCAACTGGTCAATGAGCAGCTGAGCGCCGAGATCGACGCTCACAAGAAAACACTGGCCGAGCTTGAAGCGGCACGGGCAGAGCTGGAGTTGCGCGTCGAGCAGCGCACGCAGGCCCTGAATGAGAGCCAAACTTTCCTGAAGCGCATCACCGATATCGCCCCGACGATGCTGTACGTCTATGACATCGAAAACCAGCGCAATGAATGGATCAACCGCAACGTCGTCTCTGCGCTCGGTTACGAGCCCGACGAGATACAGGCGATGGGCTCCGCATTGTTTCCGACAATCATGCATCCAGATGATTTCGCGCGCTTTAAGGATCATATAGAGAACCAGAAAAAGCTGGGTACTGAAGATAGCGTGGAATTCGAATACCGCCTGCGCGCAAGCGATGGCGAGTGGGTCTGGCTGCTGAGCCAGGAAATGGCCTACACCCGAAATAACGAGGGCGAGGTCACCCACATCATCGGTGCCGCCCACGACATCACCCTGCGCAAGGAACAGGAGGAACGCATCCACCTGTTGATGGCGGAGGTGAACCACCGTGCCAAGAACCTGCTGACTGTCGTGCAGTCTGTCGCGCGACAGACCTCGCGCCTGTCCGACCCTGCCACCTTTGCAGAAGATCTCTCGAACCGGCTTGCCGGTCTCGCCGCGTCGCAGGATCTGATCGTTCAGGGCGACTGGCAGGGCGTGCGCATGCGCGAGCTCGTTACCTCGCAACTGGGCCATCTGGGCGACAGCCAGCTTTCCCGGCTGGTCGTGGAAGGCGATCCGATCACCGTTTCACCCGCCGCCGCGCAAGGCATCGGCATGGCGCTGCACGAATTATCGACCAATGCGTTGAAATATGGTGCGCTCAGCAATGAGGCAGGCACGGTTCTTATTGCGTGGACGACAAAGATAGGCGATGAGGGCGAGAAATTCATCATCTCGTGGCAGGAGCGAGACGGGCCCATGGTCAGCCCACCGGAAAAGACAGGCTTCGGCAGGACCGTGATCGAACGCATGGCAGCTCATGCGGTCAGCGGCGATGTCGATCTCAGCTATGCCCCGGATGGACTGAAATGGACCCTGTCCGCACCGCTGGACAGGGTTCTGAACAGGACCGAACAGACAGGAAGGACCTGATGGGCCACCGCATTCTAGTCGTCGATGACGAACCGTTGATCGCCATGGAAATCGAGACCACGCTGTCACAGGCGGGCTTCGAGGTCGTGCATATGGCGCAAAGCGTTGAAACCGCCCTCACCTTTCTGAAGGACGGCGTGCAACTGGACGGGGCAGTGCTCGATGCCAATCTGCATGATGAAAGCGCAAGGCCAGTGGTCGAGCGCCTGCAGGAGCTGGGCGTACCGCTGCTAATGGTTTCAGGGTATTCAGCCGACCAGATCGGTCCCTGGGCAGAAGAAGTGAAACTGCTCCGCAAGCCGATCGTCTATGCCGAACTGATCAAGACCCTGAACGATATCCTTGCCTGAGCAGGACAGCGAGGACACTGCCGGTGACCGCCTTATGAAACGAATCCCATGCCGTCGTCGCTTGATGTGACCTGCCCGCGATGCGGCGGGCACGCCCGCTACGAGCATGCCGAGATCGCGCTCATCAACCGGAAAAAGAATATCGATTTCTTCCGGCATTCCCGCGATTTCAGCACGGCACGGGTGGAAACGCACGGCGGCAAGGCGAATGCCGCCATTCTCTGGCACGGCCTGCACCGCAAGGATCCGCTCACCGTACCGCCGCTACCGCGGGAAGAAAGGCTGGACGACTGGATCCGCAACCGGAACATCGGCCCGAAACTGGATGCGGGCGTGATCGCTTGCCCCGCATGTGGGCTACGGCGCAAGCACCTGCTGGATTGGCCGCATGACGCCCTGTTTCAGATCGAGCATCGCGGCAAGCTGTTGTGGGCCTTCACCCGCGACCATGCGCTGGAATTGCTGGACTATGTGCGATCCGAGAGCCGGTCCCGGGGCCAATACCGCCACAAGGTCTTCCTCATGAAGGTGCCGACCCATTTCCTGACTGCCAAGGCCCGTGACGATGTCTCGAAAAAGCTGGAAGCCTTGCTCAAGTCACAATAGCTTGGCCCAAAAGGGAAACGGGCATGACGCAGCAAAAGGGACCGCAATTCTTCGAGCGAATGGACATTGTCGACGCGCTGCGCGGCTTTGCCCTGATGGGTCTGTTCCTGATCCACGCGATCGAGTTCTTCGAGCTGTACTGGCTGAATACCGTGCCGAGCCCTGTCCATGACTGGGTCTTCGATCTGTTCGCCGGCAAGGCGTTTGCGCTGTTCGCCCTGTGCTTCGGCCTTTCCTTCCACATCATCATGGACCGGGCAGCGACCCGGGGAATCGACTTCACCAGGCGCTTCGCCTGGCGGCTGACCATCCTGTTCGCGCTCGGTTACCTCCACGGGCTGATCTATCGCGGCGATATTCTGACGATCCTCGCCCCGCTCGGCCTCCTGCTCCTCATCTTCAACCGCATCCGGTCAAACAGGGCGTTGCTGGGCATTGCCGCTTTCTGTTTCCTGCAGCCGCAAATGATCCTGCTCACCATCGCCGCCATTCAGGGCGCGCCATGGGCGAACCAGCCGCCGGCCTACTGGTCGGACCCGACGATCCAGGTCTTTGCCAATGGCGGCTTCATGGATGTGCTCGCCATCAATCTGGTCGATGGCAATGCCCAGAAAGTCGGCTTCTACTGGGCGACGGGCCGGATCATCCAGATCATCGGGCTGTTTCTGGTCGGGCTCGTCCTGGGCCGGATCGGTTTCTTCCGCGATCTTGGCCGGTTCGTGACCCAGCGGCGGATCGCGCTAGTCGTGTTCGCGGTTCTGGCGGTCGGCATGAACCAGCTGCAGCCAGCGCTGACTGAGATGATCTCCGAAGCGAACGGACCGATGGCCCGGGCGTGGTTCGGCATGGGCTGGTCGAACATCGTCGATGTCGCCTTCATGGCTGTACAGGTGCTCGTCTTTATCGAACTGTGGCGCGGGATTGGCGAAAAAGTCCTCGGCACCCTCGCCCCGGCGGGCAGGATGACCCTGACCCTCTATATCGGCCAGTCGCTGGTTTTCGTGCCGCTTTATTATGGCTATGGCTTTGGCTTGTGGGATGACCTGACACAGGCACAGGCCTTCATGCTCGGCGTGGTCACCTTCGCAATCCAGCTCGTCGCTGCACGACTTTGGTTCAAGGCGTTCCGCTACGGTCCGCTGGAATGGCTGTGGCGGGCGCTGACCTATACGACGACGAATGTGCCGTTCCGTCGCAAACCTGCCTCAGAATCAGCCTGAAATTTTTTACCGAATTCCGAATCCGTTTTGCTACCGAACCGACTCGGGGCTTACTGAAGATTCAAAAGAAAAGAACAAAATCGGAACTGAGTGATGTCAGTGATTCGTGCGCGGTTCGTTCGCGCAGCGTTCCGATTCTGATGTCTTTTCCGGCTGTAATCCGCCTCGAAACGCATAATTTTTTGCCCATTGCCGCGCATTCACTGGCAATGTCCCGCGGGCACCGCTATTTCGGGCATGATTGCAATGTTCGTGAACCCTCAACAAACCCTGCCGCGCTCAATGGTGATCAACCGCCCGGTCACCGCCGTACTCGGCCCCACCAATACCGGCAAGACGCATTATGCGCTGGAGCGCATGGCGGCGCATGAGAGCGGCATGATCGGCCTGCCCCTGCGCCTGCTGGCACGGGAAGTGTTCGAGAAGATGGTGGCGCGCAAATCCCCGCGCGAGGTGGCGCTCGTCACCGGCGAGGAAAAGATCGTCCCGCCCAACGCGAAATATTTCGTCTGCACGGTCGAGGCGATGCCACTGGAGCGCGAGGTCGCCTTCATGGCGATCGACGAGATCCAGCTCGCCGCCGACCGGGAGCGCGGACGCATCTTCACGCACCGCCTGCTCCATGCCCGCGGCCTGTCGGAAACGCTGCTGCTGGGCTCGGACACGATGAAGCCGATCCTGAAGCGACTGATCCCCGACATCGGCTTTGTCTCGCGCGAGCGCTTCTCCAACCTCGAGTTCATCGGCCACAAGAAAGCGACCCGCCTGCCCCGGCGCTCGGCCATCGTCGCGTTTTCCGCCGACAGCGTCTATTCCATCGCCGAGCTGATCCGGCGCCAGCGCGGTGGCGCGGCGATCATCATGGGCGCACTCAGCCCGCGCACCCGTAACGCGCAGGCAGAACTCTACCAGTCCGGCGAAGTCGATTACCTGGTCGCAACAGACGCCATCGGCATGGGGCTGAACATGGATATCGACCATGTCGCCTTCGCGGCGCTTCGCAAGTTCGACGGCGTCAACAACCGGATGCTGATGCCGGCAGAGATGGCGCAGATCGCCGGGCGCGCCGGGCGGCATGTGAAGGACGGCACGTTCGGCACCACCGCCGACTGTCTGGAGATCGACGAGGAAACAGCAGAGCTGATCGAGAACCATGAGTTCGAGACGGTGACCGCGCTGCAATGGCGCTCCAACGCGCTGGAGTTCGGCTCCCTGCCCGCGCTAATGAACTCGCTGGAGAAGAAACCGCCAAGGCGCGAGCTCGTCCGCAGCCGTGTCGACGAAGACGAGGACGCGCTGAAGCGGCTTTCCAGGTTCGAGGATATCCGCGCCATGGCGACCGGCGGTGCGGCGCTGCGCCTGCTTTGGGATGTCTGCCAGACGCCTGACTTCCGCAATGTCTCGCCCGACCAGCACGCCCAGATGCTGGCGGAGATCTATCGCCAGCTTATGGACCGGGGGCGCATCGGCGAAGGCTGGCTGCGACCGAAGCTGGAACGGCTGGAGCGTACCGATGGCGATGTGGATGCCCTGTCGGCCCGCATCGCCCATGTACGCACCTGGACTTATCTGACCCATAAATCGGGCTGGCTGGAGAATTCCGCCTATTGGCAGGAAAAGGCCCGGGCGATAGAAGATGCCCTGTCCGACGCGCTGCATGAGAAACTGACCCAAAGATTCATTGACCGGCGCACCTCGGTCCTGTTGAAGAAGCTGAAAGATGATGCCCCGCTGCTGGCGGGCGTGACGCCGGAAGGAGAAGTCATAGTGGAAGGCGAATTTGTAGGCCGCCTGATCGGGTTCCAGTTCATGCTCGACCCGCGCGCCAAGGGCCCCCACGCCAAGGCCGTGCGCCATGCCGCGCTGAAGGCGCTGAAGCCGGAGCTTGCCGCCCGTGCCTCCGCGCTGGCCAATGCCAAGGACAAGGACTTCTCCCTGCGCGACGGCACCACGATCTGGTGGCGCAACTCCGCCGTGGCGAAACTGGAAAAAGGCCCGCTGCCGCTGCGCCCGGAAATCAGGCTCGTTGCGATGGAGCACCTGCCGGTGCAGTCCCTGCCGCGCATCGAAGCCCGCATCCGCGACTGGTTCGCCGACAAGGTCGAAGGGCTGTTGTTACCTCTAATGTCGCTGCAAAAGGCGGTGAACCAGGTTTCCTCCGGAGAGGGTGACAAGGAAGCGCTCGCAGGCACATCCCGCGGTCTCGGCTATCGCCTGATCGAGAATTTCGGTGCCACCTCGCGCGCGCAGGTCGCTGACGAGGTCAAGGCGCTGGACCAGACCGAGCGCGGCAAGCTGCGGAAACTGGGCGTGCGCTTCGGCGAATATACGATCTTCCTGCCTGCCCTGCTGAAGCCCGCCCCGGCGGAAATGCTGACTGCCCTGTGGGCGCTATGGTCGGAAAAAGACATCACCCAGATGGACAAGCCGAAGGCGGGCCTGACTTCCTTCCCGCTGAACCCGGATGTTCCGCATGCCTATTATTATGCGCTCGGCTATCGCCCGTCGGGCCTGCGGGCCGTGCGCATCGACATGCTGGAGCGGCTGTCGCAGGAAATTCGTGGTGCCCGCGAGAAGGCGGACATGCGCGAAGGCTTCGAGCCGAATTCGAAAATGATGTCTCTCGTCGGCTGTTCCGGCGAGGAGTTCGAGTCGATCCTGAAATCCCTCGGCCTGCGCAAGAACACCGTGAAAAAGATGGTGCCGAAGGCGCAGCCTGCTGCTGAATCCACAGCGGGTGCGGCGCAGCCTGAGAAGGCCGAAGACGCATCGGAAGTCGAAGCAACCAAGGACGAGACCATCGAGGCTGCTATCGATCCGGCAACGGAGAGAACCGCCGAGACGGAGGCCAATCCGGAAACTGTCGAGACGACCGCTAAGCAGGCAGAAGCCCAGGCCAAGATCGCTGAAAAGGTCGAGGGCGATACTCCGGCGACCGAGGCGACCGCCCCGGAAGCGCAGACCGTTGAAACCACTGAGGCCAAGCCAGCCGAGGAGCCTGCCCAAGAGGCCGCACCGCAGGAACCGGTCGAGATGGAAGAGGTCGAAGTCGTGCTCTGGAAGCTTGCCCCGCGCCATGGCAACAAGCCGCGCCGCAAGGGTGGCGAACGCCAAAGTCAGGGTCAAGGTCAACGGGATGGCAAGCCGGGCGAAGCCCGTGGCAAGCGTGATGGCCGCAAAGGCGGGCCCAAGGGTAAAGGCAAGCCGCCGTTCAAGGACAAGGGACCACGCACCTTCACCGCCGGACCGACCCGCAAGAAGAAAGAAGCCGATCCGGATTCTCCCTTCGCCATCCTTGCTGCCCTGAAAGACAAGTCCTGATGACGCCAGCGCAAGGCGCAGAACAGGATAATACTCAGCGTATTGACAAATGGCTGTGGTGCGCGCGCTTTTTCAAGACGCGCACCCTCGCCGGCAAGGCGGTTAGTGCAGGCGACATCCGCGTGACCCGGGCGGGCAACACCCAGCGCGTCGCGAAGGCGAGCTTCTGCATCCAGCCCGGCGACACCCTGTCCTTCACCCGCGGCGAGCGGCTGTTCATCATCGAGATCGCCTCAACCGCCACACGGCGCGGACCAGCGCCGGAAGCACGGGCGCTTTATGATGACCAGTCACCCCCGCCACCGCCGCGCAAGGAAAAGCCCGCCGTGCCCTTTGCCCGCGAACAGGGTGCTGGCCGCCCGACAAAGAAGGACCGTCGGGCGCTGGATCAGCTGAGGGAAGACGACGAATGACAGAAGAACAAAAGACCGGCCCCGACCCGGCTAATCCGCACCCCCTGCCCGGCCACGAGCGTGTCTGCTATCTGAAGAATTTCATCGACACGCCGCTGATCGAGGTCGGCGATTATACCTATTACGACGACCCGGAAGGCGCGAAGAACTTCGCTACGGAAAATGTTCTGTACCATTACGATTTCACCGGCGACAAACTCATCATCGGGAAGTTCTGTGCGCTGGCGACCAATGTCACCTTCATCATGAATGGCGCGAACCACGCCATGGGCGGTTTTTCGACCTATCCGTTCAACATCTTCGGCGGCGGCTGGGAGGAAGGCTTCGACCCGGCGAGCTGGGCGGCGAGCTATCGCGGCGACACGGTGATCGGCCATGATGTGTGGATCGGCCGCGACGTGCGCATCATGCCCGGCGTGACAATCGGCAATGGCGCCATCATCGCGACTTCGTCTGTGGTGACGAAAGACATCCCTGCCTTTGCCATTGCCGGCGGCAACCCGGCAGAGATCATCAAGATGCGCTTCGATGAGGCCACTATCGAGGCGCTGGAAGAGATCGCCTGGTGGGACTGGGACGCGTCAAAGATCAGCCGCAACCTCAATGCCATCCGCGGCGCCGACCTCGACGCGCTGCGCCAGGCGACCTAGATCAGGGAAAAATCAGGAGACCGATATGTTCGACAAGCTGTTTTCGAAACTTAAAGGCGACAAGGCCGAGCCGGAAGATAATACCAGCGCTGAGGAAAAGAACCGCGTGGCCTTCACCGCCCTGCTGGTCGAAGCCGCTCGCGCCGATGAAATCTATACCGACAAGGAAAAGGGCCTGATTGCCAAGCTGGTCAAACAACAATTCGCCATCGACGACGCCGATGCCCTCGCCCTGCGCGAAAAGGCGGAAGCGGCCCAGGCCGAGGCAAACGACCTCTATCGTTTCTCCTCCACGGTAAAGAACGGCCTGACGCCGGAAGAAAAGATCCAGCTGATCGAGGGGATGTGGCAGATCATCCTGTCGGATGATGCCCGTGACCCGTATGAGGACATGATCGTGCGCCGCCTGTGCGGGCTGATCTACATGTCCGACCATGAAGCCCATGAGGCCCGCCGCCGGGTCGAGCAACGCCAGGAATAGCTCTTCAGAGCGACTTGATCGCGCCCTCGTCGCACCCATCTTGCCATGTGGACAAGTTCACGCCATAAGCGCGTGCTTGAATGGATTTGAGGCTGGCGTCGCGCTAGCTAACTTATCGGACAGGAGTTACGCCCGCCCATGACCTACGTCGTCACCGATGCCTGCATCATGTGCAAATATACCGACTGCGTGGAAGTGTGCCCGGTCGACTGCTTCTACGAGGGTGAGAACTTCCTCGCCATCAAGCCGGATGAATGCATCGATTGCGGCGTGTGCGAGCCGGAATGCCCGGTCGAGGCGATCAAGCCCGACACCGAAGACCCGGACGGCAAGTGGACCGAGCTGAACGCCCAATATGCCGAGGCGTGGCCGAATATCACCCGCCAGAAAGACCCACTGCCCGAGGCGGACAAATATGCCGAGATGAAGGACAAGCTGGCAACGCTGTTCAGTCCGAAACCCGGTGAAGGAGACTGATTTCCTGCATTTTCCTGCATATTGAGGGGCCTTAATCCGCTTCATCCTTTCGCCATTGCAAAAAATTGAAGTGGAAAACTGGCTAAATTTGTGCTATATATTTGGATCAATTGGTTTTTTCCGGTCTCCGCGCGCGGTGACCGGGCCAAAACCGGCTTTTGGTGAAGGATCGTCAGATCCCTATGTAAGCAGTAAGCGGGGTCTGCTGTCCGGGTTCGATAGATATATCGAGCGGCACTGACCTCACTTTATCGGCGCACCGGAGACGGACTGAGACGTCTGGCCTGCCCTCTACAAGTATGTGTAGCGGGCATGGCGAACGAAGGGAAGATGAATTATGGCTACCGCAGCCAAGAAAACGACCGCCAAGACGACCAAGAAATCAACCAAGTCCGAAGCCCCTGCCACGAAAAAAACCGCCACCACGCGCAAGAGTGCCGCGACGAAGACCGCGACCAAGTCCACTACGCGCAAGGCACCGGTGAAAAAAGCGGCAACCGCCAAACCCGCCGCGGAGAAAGCCGCCGTCACCAAAAAGCCTGCCGCTAAGAAGGCCGCAGCCAAACTGGCCGCAAAGAAGGTAGCCGCCTCGAAAGCGGCCCCGAAAAAAACCGCGACGAAGAAAGTTTCTCCCGCGCCCAAACCAGCGTCAAAACCAGCTGTGAAAAAGGCCGCGAAGCCGACCTCGAAACCGAAAACAGAATCCATCAAGAAGACCGGCACGACCAAAACGGCGAAACCAGCCGCAACGGCCAAAACCGGCAGCACACCCACGAAAAAACAATCACTTAAAACCGAGAGTAAAGAGAAAAACGTGAGTACAGCATCCGCTAAAAAAACAGATCAGAAGACAGAGACCAAGCCGGCCGCCGCGACCGCGAAGAAGTCATCGCGCAAGGCAGCCGCAAGCAAGACCTCTTCAGCCAAGTCCGCGAAAGCTGCCCCTGCAAAGGCTGCAAAAAAAGCTCAGGACGAGGCTCCGAAATACAAGGTCAACGACCAGATCGTTTACCCGGCGCACGGTGTCGGCAAGATCACCGATATCGAGACGCAAGAGATCGCCAACATGAAGATCGAGCTCTACGTCATTGATTTCGAACAAGAGAAAATGAAACTGCGCGTACCTACCGACCGTGCCGCCGAGAGCGGTATGCGCCCGCTCTCCTCGTCGGAGATCATCGACAAGGCGATCAACATGCTGCAGGGCCGTGCCCGCATCAAGCGCACCATGTGGTCGCGCCGCGCGCAGGAATATGAAGCGAAGATCAATTCTGGCGACCTGAAATCCGTCGCTGAGGTCGTCCGCGACCTGTACCGTTCCGATGACCAGCCGGAGCAGAGCTATTCCGAACGCCAGCTCTATGAACAGGCTTTGGACCGCATGGGTCGCGAAGTTGCCGCCGTTCGCAAGGTCGGCCAGAAAGACGCGATCAAGGAGATGGAAGCTTCCCTCTCCAAGAAGAAGGTCGCTGCTTAATAAGCGCTTCTAATCCGGAATTATCCTGATATTGGCCCCGCTCGTCAGCTCGACGGCGGGGCCATTTTCTTGATGGATCAGGCCATAGACCTCGATGCGCTTGCCCTCGAAAGAGGAAGGAGGCTGGCCCGCCTCGCTCATCTGCCGTGCGAGGCGCGGCTTTATAATGATGGTGAAGTCGGTTTTGTAGTCACGCCCGAAGTTGAGATAGGTCCAGTTGCGACCCTCATAGGCATAGCGCACCCGCCCGCGCACGAAGCGCAGCTGCCCCTCGCCGTCACCTGCACTGTCAGCATACAGAACGCGCAGGGAATCACTCGCCCACAGGCCGCGATCGGTGACCTGCGCCGTCAGCTGAGCGGCGCGGAAGCGATCGTTGAAGGCGGCGGGCAACTGGTCTGGCAGGATCGAGAGATGACCCTGTTCGATCAGCGCCACCTGCAATGGCTCGCTGGCATTCGGGGCAAAAGCAAGAACCGGCTGTCGGCCCCAGCGATCCGGCTCACCGATTGGTTCGATGAAGAGATTTCCCAACGCAATAGCTGATTGGAGAGCGGCAGCGGCGTCATCCGCGATTGAGCTTTCGTCCGGGGTGAGATCGAGCAACGTAGGCGCAGCAACACCGGCAAGGCAATAAGCCTTGTCTTTATAATGGAAACAGCGGCCATCGATGATCTCGCCGACATCAGCCGTCTGGCTCATGCCGAGGACGAGAATGAGCGCGGCGGCGATCACCCGGCGCCCGTGACGCTGATGGAGGATGTCGAGGAGCTCCCGGCGGCATCGACTACGGTGACCTGGTAAAAGCCCGGTCCGGATGGTTTCCAGACGGGCCTGTTGCCGATGGCGTCGGGCGCGACCGGCGCGCCATCGACATACCAGCGATAACCGCCCTGCCCGCCACGCGCGGCGAGCGTATAGCCCTTGGCGCTATCGCGACTGGAGAGATAAAGCGCGACGCCGTTTTCAGGAAAAACGATCTCCGGGTCGCCGCGACCTTCATCCCTGTCGAGACGCGCAAGCGCAGTCCCGGCTTTCAGGTCGTCAAAGACCGGCGCGGGCCCTTGAGGCCGGGAGAGGGTTTCCAGCCGGTCGAAGACCGCGAACATGACCGGCAGGGCGGCATCCCGGCCCGTATGGCCCGGGCGCGGCTGGCCACTGGCGTGGCCGGTCCAGACGATAACGGTGTAATCATCCGTATACCCGGCGGCCCAGGCATCGCGATAACCATAGGAGGTACCGGTCTTGAACGCGATCTGCGGCGCGCGGGCAGTCAAGGCCGTTGGCGTTCGCCCGGCGGGGGTCGGCGCGGCTTTCAGGATCGCAGTAATCTCGGCGGCATTGTTCGCGCTCATGAAGCGGTAGGGTTCTGGCTTTTCGCCCTCCTCCGCCAGCCAGTCGAGCGGCAGGACCTCGCCGCCTTCGGCAAGCCCTGCATAGAGCATGGCGAGGTCGCGGGCGCTGAGGCCGAGGCCGCCAAGGGCGATGGCGAGGCTGGCGCGGCGGTCGGAACTGTCCGGCATCTGCGCAGCGACGCCCGAGGCCTTCAGGGACGCAGCAAAGCGGTCCGGCCCGATCTTGTCGAGCGTCAGCACGGCAGGCACGTTCAGCGAGTGCTGGAGCGCTTCGGCGAGGGTAACATCACCATTGAATTCGCGGTTGAAATTTTCCGGCTTGTAGCCGTCGAAGGAATAAGGCGCATCATCGATCAGGGTACGCCCTGTCGCGAGGCCATCTTCGAAGGCGAGTCCATAGATAAAGGGCTTCAGCGTTGAGCCCGGCGAGCGGCGGGCGGCCGTCATGTCGATCCAGCCGCCAGGCAGGTCAAGCCCGGCAGAGCCGGCCAGTGCCCGCACTTTTCGGCCACCATTCTCCACGATCAGGATCGCGGCATTTGCCCTGTCGCCGGACGCCTTGCTGTAGTCGGCGGCCATGCGCTCGGCCATGGCTTGAAGCCGCCCGTCGAGGCTGAGGCGCGCCTCGCCCCCCTGTGGCATGGCAGACGCAGCAGCATAAGCGGCGTGCCAGGCATGGCGTGGAAAGGACTGGCGGCCAGAGGGTAGCACGGCCTCATCGGCTTCCGCCGCCAGCCGTGGGCTGATCTTTCCTGCCTCTTCCAACTTGGCGAGGATGATGCGGCGGCCCGCGGCGGCGGCCTCAGGCCTGCGGTCAGGGCGTCGTGCCTCCGGTGCCTGCGGCAGGGAGATGAGCAGCGCCTGCTGGGCGTCGGTCAGCTGCGACGGCTCCTTGCCGAACCACGTCAGGCTCGCGGCGCGCACGCCCTCGACATTGCCGCCATAGGGCGCGAGCGTGAGATACAGCTCCAGGATCTCTTCCTTGGACAGGCGCGCTTCCAGCTGCAGGGCACGGACCATTTCGATCAGCTTGGACGGAATCGTACGTGGGCGCGGCTCCAGCAGGCGAGCGGTCTGCATGGTGATGGTAGACGCGCCGGAGACCACCTCGCCATGGCGGATGAGCGAGCCGGTGGCGCGGAAGACGGCGAGCGGGTCGACGCCCGCATGGTCGTAGAAGCGCTTGTCCTCGATGGCGATCAGGCGTTCGACGAAGAGCGGGTCGATTTCTTCAAGATCGGCCTGTAGCCGCCAACGGCGCTCACCATCCCGGTCGATGACGGTGAAGCCGTGCAGCCATTCGCCGTTGCGGTCGAGGGCGACAACGCTGGTGCGGACCTGATCGAGCGGCGGCGGGAACAGCCGGTCGGCCAGCACGATACCGCCGAACAGAATGGCGAGGACAAGCCCTGCCTTCTGCCAGAACGGTATGCGGCTGACCAACCGAGTGATCATCCGCCCCCCCTATTGCGCCGGGGCGACGGCGAGCCGACCTGCGCCCGTGCGGGCGAAAATGCCCGGCCGGTACATGTCCTCAACGACAGCGCCGGGGAAGACATACTCGCCGGGTGTCACGGCACGAACCACATAGGCGAGCGCGAACTGGCCGGACCCGGCGCGGTCGGCATTGCGGCGGACATCAAGCGCGGCGACGAAGCGGTCGTCGCGCGCCTCCGCGACCTTGGTGTAGGAGAGGTCACCGAGCCAGCGATAGATGCCTTCCTCACCGGCATCGCCCGGGGTCAGCACGCTTTCGATCTCGAAGCCCGGCGGCAGCATGTCGACGATGACCGCCGCATGGAGCAGCTGGTCCTGCGGCTGGCCGCTGAGGGCGATGACATAGCGGTCGTTCTGGCTGACAGAGCCAAGACTCGCCGACTGGCCATCCAGCGTGAAGACCGACTTGCTCAGCGTGAAGCCCTCATTGACGGCAGGCGGCGCTTCGACCGGCGTGCCGAAGACGGCGACCGAACGATAGACCGTGCCCTGCCCGGCATTGGTGAAGGTCACCTCACCGGTGATGTCAGCGGGCAGGAGGTCGAAGGCCGGTGTCGTCTGGCCGGTTGCCTCTGCGCCGTTCATGGCGATTGTAACCTCGCCGGCACGGTCGAGCAGCGTGGCGCTGGCGAGCAGCAGGAAGGCTTTCTCCTGTGTGTTGAGATAGCTTGCTTCGCTCTGCATGCCTTCCAGGTCTTCCGTCAATTGGGTGACGAGAGCCTCGGCCCCGACCTCAGCGGCGAGCGGGATCATCGCTGCTACGTCACGCAGGGGCGACTGGTAGTAATTCTCCCGGTTGCTGTAGCCAATGGTCTCGGCGGCAAGCTCGAAGGCGCGGTTGGCACGGGCGCGATCCCCCATCAGGGCGAGCGCCGCCCCGGCATGGGCACGGGCCAGCGGGCTCGGGACTTCGCCGAGGAAATTGTCGGCGAAATAGCGAAGGTCGGACAGGTCTGCCCGACCGGCGCGGGCCAGCACATAGAAGGAATAGGCTGCAGCCCGGCGGCGCAGGTATTCCTGATTGTCGGCATAGATTGAGCCCTGCTCGATGCGGGTGATGTAGTTCACCGACAGCCAGCGATCCGTACTTGTCAGTTCCTCGACCGCGTCATAGGCCGACGACAGCGCCGTTTCTGGCACGGCATAGCCCTGTTGTTTTGCACGATAGAGGAAGTCGGTGACATAGGCACCGATCCACGCTTCGGCATTGCCATCACCGGCCCGCCACAGGCCGAACGCCCCGTCGGTCGACTGGCGCGCGAGGATCTTGTTGATCGCCTCCTGCACGCGCGGGCGCAGGGACATGTCCGCCTCTTCACCCGCCATGGCACCGAGCTCATCGGCGAATAGTAGCGGGAAGGATGTCGACACCAGTTGCTCCGTGCACCCGTATGGATAGCGATAAAGGCTTTCCAGCAGCGGCTTGGGATCGATACCGCGCAACGGCGAGAAGGATACCGTCACCTCGGTCGAGCCCGGATAATACCCGGCGATCAGGTCGCTGGACGGGGTATAGGTCGCGCCTGCCTCCATCGCTTCTGTCGTTACCTGAGTGACCGGGAAATACGGCGCGCGGACCTGGATCGGATAGCTGCGCTGGACGGCAAAGTCCTGCGGGCCTTCCACATCCAGCAGCACTTCGCCGATGCCGACATCGCCCGCCGTGAGCGAGAACAGCGCATCCTGACGCTGGTCCTTGGCGAGGTTGACGTTCAGCGTCTCGTCTATGCTGACCGGGCCGACACCGTCGACATTGACGGTGTAGACACCGCTGCGGCCATCGACATTGTCGATCAGCAGCGTCGTCGAGGCCGTGTCGTTCGGGCCGAGGAAGCGCGGCAGGGCGAGCTCCGCCGGGACGGTATCGCGCACGGTCAAGGCTTGAGCCGCCGAGCCGACCTTGTCGTCGGTCCAGGCGACAGCCATCAGGCGCAATTCGCCATTAAAGTCCGGAATGTCGAGCGGCACGTCTACCGTGCCATCGCCACTGATCGTCAGGATGCCGCTGAACAACGCCACCGTCTTGGTCGGCACGACGGTCAGCCCCTCCCCGCCCAGCTGGTCGCCACCGAAGCGGGTCGGCGCGGCAAGGTTCGGGTTCAGAAGACGTCCATAGTCGTCATAGACCTGCACGCCCAGCGCCTTCTTGCCGAAGAAGAACACCGCCGGGTCGGGCGAGTCAAACTTGGTCAGGCGCAATATGCCTTCATCGACGGCGGCGACGGTCATCATCACCGCTTCGCCCGCTGTTGCGCCATCGACATCCACCGGCAGGGTGACCTGCTGGCGCGGACGGATCATGTCGTCGATATCGAAAGTGAGGTCGAGCGTGCGCGTGTCCATGTCGAACGGTACGTAGGCAACGCCCATGGCGCGGCGCGGGACCGGCTGGTCGACGGCATCGCGTGGCGTGACGACCGTGGCGAGCACATAGAAGCCGCCGCCCCATGACGGATCGGTATCGATATTGATCTCGCGCGCGCCCTCATCGATCCGCACACGCTGGATAGAGTGGATGCGGTCGGTCGCCACCACAATCGTCGCCTCGCCAGCATAGGGCGCGGACAGGGTGACCTTGGCGCGGGAGCCAGGTTTGACCGCGCGGTCGGGCGTTGTCAGGCTCGCCTGATCGGGCGTGTCGGCGCCGGAAGCATAGGACGAATAGCCCGAATAGAAACGGTGGCTGGTCAGGACGCCCGTCTCGCTGTCGGTCACTTCCAGCCGGTAGGAGCCATAGTCGAGATCACTGGAGAGTTTGGCGAGACCGTCTTCATTCGTGTCGAGCGTGCCGGTCGCGATCAGGATATCCTGATAGTCGCGACGCCAGCGCCATTCGCCATTCTGGCGATACCATTCGAAGCGATAATCCTCCTCGATCAGGCGCCAGTCGAGAGATGCCTCCTCGACGGGTGTCCCTTCGCGGTCGAGCGCGAGCAGGGAGAAAACGACATTTTCGTCATTGGAGCGGCGCTCGCCTTCGTCCTGGCGCACACCGACATAGCGATCCAGCGTGCGCACCGGCACGCGGGCACTTTCCTGAACGAAACGCCCACCCGGCTCGGCGACACCGACGACGAGGTCGGCGCGCAGGGGCATGCCATTCGCCTCGACATCATTGTCGATGGCTAGCGTCAGGGTCGCTGCACCCGCACCGTCGGTCATCGTCTCGCCAAGGCGCAGATAACGCTCGTTGAAATAGCTTTCGGTATCGCCGAAGCGGAATTCGGAATAGTCAGGGAACGGATTGGGATCGACCCGCAAGCGGGCATCGCCCTCCACAGCGAGGCCGGAGCCCGGCGCGCCATAAAGGAAGCGGGCGTCGACCTCGACCGCGCGGCGCTCGCCGGCGAACAGCGGCGTGTCTTCATCGGCCACTACCTCGACCGCGATGCGCTGGGGCACGAAGTCCTCCACCGCGAAGCTCTCGGAATACTCTTCCTGCGTCCCGTCCACTTTGAGCGTCGCGGTCCACATGCCGCGCGGCGCGGAGGACGGGATTGCGAAATCGGTGGTAAAGCCGCCGACTGTCGTCTCCTCGATGCGGATCACCTCGGCTTCGGTATAGTTCGGGCGGCGCAGGGTCAGGGTTGCCGGGCGGCCTTCGACGGCATTGCCGGCATCATCGCGGATCATGCCGGAGATATGCGCCGTCTCGCCCGGGCGATAGATGCCGCGGTCGAACCACATGTAGCTGTCGACGGCACCGCTGGTATAACGGCCATCGATATTGCGATCGGAAAGATCAAGCGGTGAGCGTGACAGGTCGATGGCGGCGAAGTCGTCTTTCGGGCCATAGGCGACAATCATCTGCGGCGCCAAGGCGCCCTCGCCGCGGGTAACCGGACCGGGGAAACGCACAAGGCCGTCGCCATCGGTCGTGCCTTCGGCCAGAATTTCATTATTGCGGGCGATCAGCTTGACAGCGACCTTCGACAGCGGCCGCGCCGTCTCCAGCGAGCGCACGACGAGGTCAATGCCTTCATCGCCATGATAGGCAGAGAGTGCCATGTCGGTGAACATGATCCAGCGCCAGGCCCGCGCCGGCTGGTAATCATCGACACCCTCCGAGGCATCCTCGACCTGCAGGAAGTACGCACCGGGTTTCAGTCCGCCGCTTTCGGCCCGCGCCTCGCCCAGGGCAGCGCCGAGCGGGAAGACCGTTACGACGCGATCATTGCGATCCATGGCGACCGGCAGTTCGCCTTCCCAGACCTTCACGCCATCATCGAGGGCGCTTTCGTCACCCCACGGATAGCCATAGCTGCCTTCCGCCGCGCCATCGCCTTCGGTGATGCGCTTGTAGACGAGCCCGCGCTCTGCGACGCGGTAGACAGAGATTTTCAGCGCCTCGACATTGACGGTCTCGAAGCCGACGCCATCGGCCTCCATGCGCGGCAGTATCACGCCATTGCCGACAAAGCCCACATAAGCCGGCTTGTCGCCGAAGGCGACGGTGACGCCCTCGGCACGTGCCAGCGCCGCGCCATCGGCGCCCGGCAGGCCCTCGCGCAGGGTCGCCTGATAGGTGGTGTCAAAGGCAACGCCGGAAACGCACAGCGTGTTGTTGGTCACTTCTGTCACAGCCTGCACAGACGGCTCGAAGCGGACATAATCGGCATAGTTCACATCGCCGGAGGAGACGAGATTGCCAGTGAAGGAGAAACAGGCACGCGGCACGTCGCCGGAGGTATCTAGGGTCAGGCGGGAGAAGCCAAAGCCGTCCGGCTCAGCGCCTTCACCAGCGCGGGGGGCGTCGTCTGCACGGACAGTCTCGAATTCGCGCTGCTGGTCGAAGGCCTGATTGGCCTGGGAGACGCTCTCGATCGCCGGGCGTCCACTCTGGGCGAACTCCCCCGACGCGATTGGCCGCGACCCGACCCGCCCGATGAACAGCCCCGCCGCGAATGCGATCAGGACGAACACGCTTGCGATTACCAAACCCTTGCGTTGCATGAGTAAATCTCCCTCGACTGCCATATGGCAGCATTTCCTCGTGATTGGGCGTGATTATGACGCGGGCAAGGCGATTTTCCTATGGTAAATTGTTGGTTTTACGGCGGTTTAATTAGGGGGTTGGGCCTTTTCGGGTGCGCCAAAAACCGCTAAGGCAGGAACTGGCTGGCCCCGTAGCTCAGCAGGATAGAGCACGAGATTCCTAATCTCGGGGCCACAGGTTCGAATCCTGTCGGGGTCACCATTTTCCCAGCATTCACGGCTGTTGCGCGGACAGGCTAAAGCGTGGTTCGGCCGCAGCTTTAGCTCATTTCCCATAGTGTTGGAGTGATGCAAGACGCTGTTTTTGCTGGTGCTTGAAAAAAATTGCCGGGCCATGACCGATTTCAGGGCCGTTTCCAGCTTCTCCCTATGTGCAGGAACTTTCGCATGAAGGAGAGATATCATGAAGACGAACCAGCCTACCCCCAATCGCCGCCGCTATTTCCACAGCTTTCTGGCCGCTACCGCCCTTCTGGGCGTCAGCGCCGCTAGTATCGCACTCGCCCCCACCGCGGTGGCACAGATCACGAAAGCCCAGATCGACGGAACCTATCAGGCCGCAGAAGATCCCGCGATCGTCAACCGGTTCGTGGTCGATATCTTCGGCGGACTGGAAGTCACACCGATCCGCGACGGACGCAACGGCCAGGTGGTCATCTACGAAAAAGTCAGCGAAGGCCTATGGCGCGAGGCTGGCCCGTTCCTGAAGAACCGAGCCACATATACCTATACGAATTCAGGGGCATTCCTCTGGCAGAACAGGACAGGAACCAAGAAATACACACTCTACCGGACAGGGCGTGACCAGGTCGCGACTGACAATTACGTCATCCAGGGGAGCTATATGCTCGACGGTGTGCGGAGCAATTACAACGTCTTCGAGATGACCGATGGTGACACCGTTCTCATTACGCCCTACCGCAACAACCGCAAGGGCGCGGCAGTCACTTACAAGCGCTCGGCCCCGGACGAGTTCAGGGCCACGAACAGCGCGGCAACCTATACGGTCCTGCCAAACGGGGACCTGCTCTGGGAGAGCAATGACAGCCGCAACATCCGGATCAGCCTGACGCCCCGTTAAGACTGGCTGACGACACAATGGTGTGCCCGGAGATACTGCCTGACAGGAAGACTCCCGGCACATCACCCCCTGAAAATAACACTGACAGATCAATTCATCCCATCGGAGGACAGGCCCATGCTTTCCATACCCCGACCATCATCGAAGTTCATATTCGCAAGGGTCGTCACGGCTATACTGTGGGTATTGCTCTGTGTACTCACGACCACCGTCACTGGCACCTTTACCGGGGCCGAAGCGGCATCTTTCCCCAGCGAATGCGGTCGCGAAGGCCAGCGGCCATGCAAGGTGTGGGAACACGTCCCATCCTGTGCCTCCGGGCTGGAGGAACGCCCGCTGGGCAAGCGGTGCTCCAAAAAGCAGAGTGCCAGTCCCATTCTCCAGCGACCGACCAATTGCGGCGGCCTCGATGAACGCCCCTGCCCGCTGCCCCACATTCCGTCCTGCGATCAGGGCCTTGTAGAGAATTTCGCCGCCAACCGATGCCAGTCGACACAGCGTCCAGGCCATTGCGGGCGCGAGGGACAAAAACCGTGTACGGTCGATGAATTCTTCCCGTCCTGCGAAGGTCGGCTGGTGGAGGATTTCATCGCCAACAGCTGCATCAAGAGCGAGGGCGACATCATCAACATTGCAAAGAACACCGCCGAGGAAGTCGGCAGCTTCGCGCAGGCTGCAGCGACATCGATGCATAGTTGCGGCGTTTTCGCCCTGATGGAAGCCGTTGACCCGGACAGGCTCTCCGTAACGGCAGGCGAAATCGCCGCCAAGGGCTGCTTCGAGACCCTGTTGGCGCAAGCCGACCGTCTGGGCTATCAGACAGTGACGATCGGCGGGACCGGGGGAGCCGGCTTCCTGATCGGGGCTGACGGCGAGAACGGCTTTGCCTTTGACACTAAAGGCCGGTACGCGCCGAGCACCTATCATAATCTGGGCTTCAAGATCGGGCTCACCGCCGGGGGCGGTGCTGCTCTTACGGTCGGTTTCTACAAGAAAACAAACCAGCCGGGCCCGGATGGCTTTGGCGGCGACGGTCATGGCGCGGCTCTCGGCGTTGCCGCCTATGGCGGCTCCGGACTGGGTGTCTGGTATGGTTATGATGGATCTTTCGCAGGCTTCAATGCCGTGGTGACGGCGGGCGGCAAGCTCGATGTCGTCTATGTCCGAAACACGACGCAGATCATCAGTCTCGGGACAGTCCCTGCCAGCTCCGGCGAGACCTGGCAGGCCCCGCAACCGGCACCTGCCCCTTCTTCTGGCCCGTCCTCTGGCCCATCCTCTACACCCCCGGCTTACCGTCCCGGCATTCCCGCGCCGCCACCGCCTGCGGCGGAGTTTGACGATCCGAACCTTGCCGCGGCCTACGCCATCGGCCAGGGAATTGCGACCATCATGGAAACGCGCGCAAACCAGAGCCGGGTGAAGGTGTGCAACAAGACCGATGTCGATGAAGTCAATTTCGCGCACATCCAGTCGATGCCCTCCGCAAGTGGCTATGGCTATGAATGGGTCGCCACTGGATGGTATCAGGCAAAACGCAAGCGGTGCGAGACCGTTCGCCTGCCCACCAATAAAGACGGCAGCGCGTATGTCGGTCAGGCCTTTTTCGTCTTTTACGGCCAGCGCGACGGCGTCGATACATTCTGGGGCAATGAAGGAAACCCCTCATTCTGTGTCGATCTCGAAAGCAGGTTCACCTTCCCGGGGGCTGACCGTATGGCGTGCAACGGGCCGAGCCTCGCGCAGATCGGCGGGTTTCCCCGGGTTATCAGCCTCGGCACGAACCAGATAAATGTTACCGACTGAGCCTGCCATGCGCTTGCATTCAACAATCAAAAAATTGTCCCGATTTTGACGAGGAGTGATATGGTTCATCGATGGGAGCGATGAACGGGGGCGCCATGCCGACACAGACCGAGTTGACCGGCTTTCTGAAGGACTGGGCCGAGGGCGATCGCAGTGCCGAGCAAAAGATTGCCCCGGTGATCTACGATGAGATGAGGCGAAGCGCGGCGCGCCTCTTCGCGCGGGAGCGAGCCGGCCACACGCTGCAGCCAACCGCGCTGGTTCACGAGGCCTTTGCCAACCTCATCGCCGCAGATGTGGAATGGAAGAGCCGCAGCCATTTCTACGCGCTCGCCTCACGCATGATGCGGCGCATACTGATCGATCATGCCAAGGCGAAGAACGCCCAGAAACGTGGTGGCGGCATGATTGCCGTCACGCTGAATGAGGAAATCTTATCGAATGGCGAGAACGGAATCGGGCTCCTTGACCTTGCAGACAGCCTCGATGCGTTCGAGGCTGAGTACCCCCGCCCGGCCCAACTGGTCGAACTCCACTATTTCGGCGGCCTCACGGTCGATGAAATATGCGCTGTCACCGATCTCTCCCCGTCCACCGTCGGGCGCGACCTTCGCTTTGCGCGCGCCTGGCTGAAAAACGAACTAACCATCGATAAGGGGTAGCGGGCAATGACCGGATATCCCGCTCTTTGTCGCATTTGCGGACAAAAGGAGTAATCTGTCTTGACCGAAACCAGTTCAACCAGACTGATGGATCTGTTCGCCGAAGCCGTGGAGCTCGACGAGGACGCCCGGCGCACCTTCATCGACCGTATAGAGGCGGACGATCCCGGGCTGGCCCGGAAACTGCGGGCACTTCTCGCCGCAGACAGCACCGAAGGCCCATCCCTCCATGCACCGATCGAAGAAGCCGCCAAATCCCTTAGCGCCCAGAAAGCCGCCGAGGAAGCCGCCGAGGAAGAAGACCGCTGGCTAGGGCGCGAGATCGGTCCCTGGCGGATAAAGCGCAGGATCGGCGCTGGCGGTATGGGCGCGGTTTTCTATGCTGAGCGTTCCGATGAAAGCTATGATCAGGGCGCAGCGCTCAAGATAATGGCGGCTCAGCTTCTTGACCGGGAGGGTGCGGCACGCTTCCGGGTGGAGCGGCAGATCCTCGCCAATCTTCAGCACCCGCATATCGCCCGGTTGATCGACGGCGGCACCACGGATGAAGGACTGCCCTATCTCGTCATGTCCTATGTCGAAGGCGAGCGGGTCGATCTTTATTGCGACCGGGAGGCGCTGAACGTCCCAGATCGCCTGAAGCTGTTCATGAAAATCTGCGAGGCCGTGGATTTTGCCCACCGCAACCTCGTCGTTCATCGCGACCTGAAGCCCAGCAACATCCTCATCGACACGGCCGGCACGCCGCAGCTTCTGGACTTCGGCATCGCCAAGCTGATCGACAAGGAGCAGCTGGAAATGACGATGGTCAGAACATCCGTGGACGCACGAGTCATGACCCCTGAATATGCAAGCCCCGAACAGGTGCGCGGCGAACAGGTATCGATCGCTACAGATGTCTATGCCCTCGGGGTGCTGCTATATCGCCTTCTCACCGGGCGCTCGCCCTATGGCAGCGGACACAGCTCGCCCCACGCGCTGCATACGGCAATCCTTAGCGAAGACCCGAAGAAGCCAAGCAGCGTCGTTACCGAAGCAACCACGCCGGATGAACGCAGCGTCATGACAGACCTGGGCAAGCAACGCGGTCTCAGGCCAGAGCAATTGCGCAGTGCCCTTTCCGGCGATCTCGACAATATCGTTCTCAAATGCCTGCAGAAAGAACCAGAGCGCCGCTATCGCACGGCTGCCGACCTCGCCGATGACATACGCCGCTACCTGAACCGGCAGCCGATCGAGGCGCGCGGCGATGACTGGGCCTACAAGGCCCGTAAATTCATCCGCAGGCGGGCCATTCCCCTTGGTGTCACCGCTGGCGTCATCGCCATCGTCGCGGGCCTGACGACCTTTTACATGATCCGTCTCGCCGATGAACGGGACCAGGCGCGGATTGCGGCGCAGCAGGCCCGGCAGGCATCCGACTTCCTCGCCGGCTTGTTCTTCAATGCCTCTCCCGACCAGACACCGCAGGGCGGCGTTACCGCCATCGATCTCCTTGAAAAAGGACAGGAACAAGTCGACGCACTGGCCGAGCAGCCACGCCTGCAAGCGCAAGTCATCGCCCTGATCGGCAGAAGCTATTTCTATCTGGGTGATGTGGAGCGGGCAGCCGACTTGCTCAGGCAGTCCGTTACCCTGCAGGAGCAGGCAGATACGCAGGACCCGCTTCTGTTCGCCGATACGCTGATCGTTCTTGGACAGGCGCTGTCCTATAATGACTATGGCGATGACATCGACGAGGCGGATGAGTTTCTTCAAAGAGGGATCGCGATCCTCGACACTGTGGAGGGCGCTGATCCCTTGTTCCTGCGCAATGCGCTCGCTGCCCGGGGAATACTGCTCTACAATCTCGACCGTAGCGAAGAGGCGATCGACCTGCATCGCCGCGCGCTTGCCATTACGGAGCAGGCCAACGACCGTGAATCGGTCGCCAGCAGCCTCAACAATCTTGCGCTCGCCTATAGCGACCTTGGCCGCCTTGACGAAGCGGAACCATACTACAGACGCGCCATAGCAATGAACGATGAGCATCTTGGCGAGCTTCACCCTGTGACGATCCAGAGTTACGGTAATCTCGGTACGTCCCTGATGCGGGCCAACACGCCGAAAGATGCGGAGACACTGCTGACGGAAGCCATCCGGCGCGGCGAGGAAGTCCTGCTACCCACCGACGCTGGCCTTGCTCTCTACAGGGCCGAACTCGGCCTTGCGAAGATGGAGAAAGGAGCGTTCGAGGAAGGCGCTGACGTGTTGCGCGAAGCGATTGCCATTTCGGAGGAGGCCTTTGGCGAAAATCATGTCGAGACCTGTTATCAGATGCTCAAGCTCGGCGATATCCTGGCAGCGGCCGGGGATTTCGACGGCGCCGAGCGTGTCTATATGGATGCCGATCGCCGCCTCAGCCAGAGCGATGCCCAGGCGGCACCCAACATTGCCAGGCAAATTCGGGCTTCTCGAATTCTGGCCATGCTCGCCAGTGGCAATGCGACGGGCGCCCGGCCACTGATAAATGAAGCGCTCGAAGAGCGAGATGAGATTTCACAGACGCGACTGAACATCCTTGAAACCTATCGGGCGATGGCAATGACTGTCGCTGGTGAGCACGAGCAAGCAGCCGACCTTTTCGCCGACACGATTACGAAGATCGGCGACACACGTTTCGAACCGCCGGTCTACAAGATGTCCGTTTACGACCACCAAGCCCGCAGCCTGCTTGCGCTGGGGCGCATCGAAGAAGCCCGCAACAGCATTCTGGAAGCAAAAGGGATTGCGCAAAACTCGGTCGGCCCGGAAAGCTGGCGCATGGCCCTGCTCGATCTCACGCACGCCAGCATCATGCGGGCAGACGGCCGGGAAGATGCTGCGCAGGCCCTTGAAAAACCCGCCCGCCAGCGGTTGATTGCTCTATTCGGAAACAGCGACCCACGCTTGCAGCTAGGCACGATCATTCGCTGACAGGCGGTTGATCATGCCCTCTTCGATAGCTTGCAGACATTCGAGCGCTCAAACCGGATAGCCCGATCGGCCCGCCTCTTCGGCGGATGATCGGCCCTGTCATGGGGCGCATCCTCCCTCTCGTGGAAAACCCGAGGAGGACCATCCCATGCGACCATTCCGTAAACCGGCTGCCTTGTTGGCGGCCCTGTCAGGCCTGGCGGCCGTTACCATGGCTTTCAGCCCTGCCCATGCAAGCTGGGAGAAGATCGGCATTGCCGAGGATGCCGCTTGCGCCAGTCCGCTTGCTGGCGGCAACTTTTTCTCGTCGAAAAGCCGCCCGCTGCGTATCAGACCCGGGACAACAAAGAATATCGAGGTTTACGGGCATGGCCTCGACCTGTCGCGGACTGCTTCTATGAGTGGTATTACCGGCGGATCGGCCAGTGCCTTTGGCGGCCGTGGCGGGGCTGAAAACGCCGCAAGGGGTTGCGGGGGGATAGGCTCCATGCGGTTGCAGATACGCGTCGCCGAGAACGCCGATCCCGGCGACAAGGGTACGCTGATTGTCGGCGACCAGCGCATTCCCGTCGAGATCGTCGATACCGGGCTTCAGACCAGCTGGTCCGTATACAACAATTCCGACGCCCTGAGCGACGAAACACAGGCCGAGATCGAGCGCCGCCGCGCGCAGAATTTCTCTGATGCCCAAGCCGCAGCCAGCAGCCAGCAGCGTATTGCCGATTGCGCCAATGGCGTCACCCAGTGCGAAGCCAATCGCGCCAGGCGGCGGGCACAAATCGAGATCGAACTGGCCAACTGCGCTGCAAGCGGCAACTGTATTCGATCTTCCGTCAACACGTTCAGTCAATCCTGTCAGCAGGCAGTCCAGGCTTGCCGTGCGCCGACCCGGCCCCGGCCAAACCCGCAGCTCGAAGGTCCGGCCCGCTGCCTTCGCGACCTTGGCGGTTTTGCCGAGGTTGATACCAATGGTGTCCTTCAGCTTTTCGTGCCCATGGCGGCACGGGAGAATACCGCCGCGCTGCGCACCTGTCTTGCCCGTGACCTGCCTGTCGAGTTCGAGACCGTCGCATCCGGCGCAGACATCACGCCCGCGACTGGCCTGCCTTTCGGCCAGGGCGTAACGACACCGTTCTATCAGAAGACCGCCGCGACGGGCACTTACCCGATGGGCGATGCTACGCCTTTTGACGAGCGCTTTCCGGCCGTCCTTTATGGCCGCCTCAGCGCAACGCGGATCGTCGATGAGGTCGCCGGCGTGACGGAAGGCACGATCACCTTTGGCGTGAACTCGATCGACAGCCGCAGCGGTGGTTACAGCAAGGATAATTTCCGCGACGCCGCCCCCCTGAAATGGCGCCTTGAAACACTGCCGCAGAACGGCGTTGCCTCGCTTGCCCCGCAGATCGTGGCTGGCAAGCGGCTGGCCTCGCAGCCTGTCACGGTGAATGTGACCCTGCGGCAGCCAACGGCGGCGTCGACGGCGTCAGCATCCAAGACCACGACGAGCCTGAGAACCTCCATGAGCAAAGCTGCACCGACTCCGACGGCACGCTGGGAAATCGTTGCGGCGGGTACGAAGTCGGCGTCAGCCTGCTTCAGCCGGACGAGCGGTGATATCGTCATCAGTACGGGCAGCAAGAGCGGCACGTTCCAGATCACACCGACTGAAGCATCGGGCTGCAGCACGGCACAGTTCACGGTGAAAGCAGCACCAGACGGTGTCTCCACTGCGGCAGGTGCCCCGTTCGCTGCGGAGAAGACATTCTCGCTAGGCTCGCCATTGTCCCTTGCCACTACAGGCAAGACGACGTTGCCGAGGCCGATCAAGATCAACTAGAAACACATCAGTACGAAATCAGAAGGGCCGCCTACGGGCGGCCCTTTTTCGTGTGCCGATGAAATGTGAAAGCGGTCGATCAGATCAGGCCAAGCTCACGGGCGCGCATCGCAGCCTCCGTCCGGTTGACCGCCCCGAGGCAGCCGATGACATGGGCGACATGGCTCTTCACCGTTGCCGGAGAGATCGACAGGGCACGGGCGATCTCCTTGTTGGACTGGCCGAGCGCAAGAAGCCGCAAAACATCCATGTGCCGGTCGGACAGGCGGCCGAGAAGAGCCGTCGGTTGCTGGACCGTCGCGCCTGCTGGCTCCGCCTGCGCGGGCTGAACGGGGACCTCTTCTACGGCCGCCCGGGAAGCGCCAACGCTGAGATCGTAGAGCCGTGGCGGCAGGTACTGTCCGCCCGCGAGGGCTAGCCTGATTGCGGCATCTATGACCTTTGGCTCGGCGGATTTGGGCACGAAGCCGGCAACGCTGAGCCGCAGGATGGACAGGAGCACCGCATCATCTTCCTGCCCTGTGATGACCACGAGAATAGCCTCCGGCGCGATTTCCTTGAGCCGGGCCACACCGCCCTGCCCGTCACATCCCGGCATGCCGAGATCACAGAGGATCAGATCCGGACGGCTTTCAGCGACCTTGAAGGCAGACGTAAAATCTGCGGCAACCGCAACCTCAGCCTGCGGAAGAATGGAAGCGACCGTCATCGACAGGGCTTCGCGCACCATTGCGTGGTCATCACAGATCAGGCAGCGCATCAGGCAGCCCCTTTCCGGCTGACGGTTTCCGCAATGGCCGAGAACACACGGGCGGGCGTTGCCGGCTTGTGCAGCAGGCGTGCGCCGGTCGCCACGATCTCGGCAAGGGTTGAAGGCGCGCCGTCGCCTGTCATCACGATGGCTGGCAGATCTGGCTGGTGCTGACGAATGGCCGCCAGGGCATCGGCACCGGTTTGCGTCAATGACAGGCGCCAGTCCGTTATGACAAGGTCATAGCGCCGCGCTGCCGCCTGCGCGGCCGCAGCCTTCACCGATGGCACCCAGTCGGCAGCGGCACCAGTGCTTTCCAGCAGGGCCGCGAGCGCACGCCCCGCATCTTCGATATCTTCAACGATCAGGATGGCCAGACCCGCAATATTGGAAAGTGATCCTGGCACAGACTGCACAGCTCCGGACACAGGTACATCCGTCGCCGCACCCGGCAGGCTGAGGCGAAAGGCAGCCCCGCCTCTCCATCGGGTCTCTAGCATCAGCATTGTTCCGTGCAGCGCCATGATGCGCTGTGCGGAGGCAAGACCAAGGCCAAGGCCGCCACGCGGGTCCTGCCGTGTGGAGCGGCCCTGCACATATT
The DNA here is from genome assembly GCF_009712425.2 of Aquisalinus luteolus. Classification (GTDB taxonomy): domain Bacteria; phylum Pseudomonadota; class Alphaproteobacteria; order Caulobacterales; family Parvularculaceae; genus Aquisalinus; species Aquisalinus luteolus. The sequence goes on along the minus strand of NZ_VCJR02000001.1, from coordinate 852,521 downwards.
CCTGGAAAAGCTCCTCGCGGTCTGTCGCCGGAATGCCCTGCCCGTCATCAATGACGTAGATCTCGACCTTGCCGCCACGCCTTCGGGCCGTCAGCAGCACGCGCTCTCCCCGGGAATGACGGATCGCATTTAGTACGAGATTTCCGAGGGCACGCTCGATCAGGGCGGGATCGGCTTCGACGGCAAGTCGTGTAGGCCGGACACGGATCGTCATGCCGGCAAGGCGTGCCTCGCCCTCATGCAGGGCGGCGACATGGGCGAGCATCTCGCCTACAGCCACGCTGCGCCGGCGAACCGGCATCGCTGCTGCCTCCAGCCGCAGGTGATCGAGGATCGTGTCGAGGAGATTGCCGGCGGAAACGAAGGCACCCCGCACGCCGGTGATTGCCCGTTCACGGATCGTCCCGTCCTCCGCCGTCTGTGCCTGCTCGAAATAGAGGGAGGCGGCATGCAGCGGCTGGCGCAGATCGTGGGAGGCAGCAGCGATGAAGCGGGTCTTCGCATCACGCTCTGTTTCGGCGCTGCGCAACGCGGCCTCCAGCTGTTCGGCCGTATCCTCCGCCTTCAGCCTTGCCTTGATCGCCGAGCGCATGGCGGTACGCAAGGCGATTGCGACGATCATCAGCAGCACCCCGAAAGCACCACAGAAAACGGCGATGCCGGTCGAATACGTGCCCGGCGTGTTGAGATAGAACAGCGCGATAGAACCAAAGATGGCGATAACGCCGAAGGCATTCGTCTCCAGCGACTCCGCTGTCGAGATAACCTGCCCGCAGATCGCCGCGAGATAGAAGATCACCATCAGGAGCCGCAGCCCCTCGCTGGCATAAGGCAGGAGCATCCAGATCGAAAGCGCGATGGAAATGTCATAGATGACCGCGACGACCTTGCCCGCCGGTGCCCACCAGCGCACGGTTTCCTCCTCACCCGGATTACGGATCAGATACAGCGCCGGCAGCAACATCATGATGGTGATCGTAACCGCCATGATCGTCGTCCAGGTGTTCAGGACGTTGCGCGGCGCGATGGGGGCGAAAAGTGTCCAGACATAGGCAAGCGTGCCGAAGAGCAGCAGGGTAAAGAGACCGGAGACAATGAACTCCGTGCGCGATTCCGCTGATCGGATACGCGTGCGTTCTGTCGGCCTTGCCGTATGAACATCCCCCTCTGCCATCCCCGCAATTTCCCACGTCACGGGCAGACAGGGAAGCCGGAAAAAACGGGCCGATCGGGCTAGCCGGATGGGCGATGCAGCGGGCCCCGCACCCGGCGAGGCTGTGTTGCATGAAAATCCTTTCCGTCTTCGCTATTTTCTTTGTGGTCTTCGCAGCATTCTACCTGCCCGAAGACCTGCCCGGTCCTGATGCAACAGCTGCGGGCGGACCAGTTGCCCCGGTCTGTCGTACCGCGAGCCATGACCGCCTTGTCGAACAGAAGGGACGCGACGTCTGCGGCCCGGCCATCGATAACGGTGGCTATGCGCGCGCCGTCGGATTGATGCCAACGGAGTGCCCAGAGAGCACCCCCCGCCTCGTCATCGACGCGGAAAAATTCGCCGACCGCTGCATGCCCGGCAAGACTGCCCCTGCCTCAACGGAGTAAACGACATGGCACTCAAGAACACCCTGCGTGGCGGTCTCGCCACTGTCGCCCTTCTCGTCGCCCTTTCCACACTGGGCGGATGCGCAACTGCGCCAGAGCCGGATACCGCCATGACGATCAAAGCGGGCGATCCGCTGGAGGCCGCCGCAGCGGACCTCCTCGCTGGCAGGTTCGAGACAGCGCAGGCAGGACTTGCCGAAGCGACGGCGCGCAGGCCCACCGACGCAGCACGACAGACCTTGCTCGGCATGGCGTTCCAGATGCAGGCACCGCACGATCCCGAGGCGCTGGAACTTGCCATGGTCGGCTATGATACGGCGCTGTCCTTCCAGCCCGCAGCGTACTGGCCTGCCCTCTTTGGTGGTCAGGCAGCATTGGAGCGGGGCCGACCCATGGATGCCATGGATTACTTCGCCCGCGCCGTCCTCGCCGATCCGTCATCGCCGCAAGCGCTGGAGGGGCTCGCCGCGGCAGCCTATAGCGCTGGCGATGCTGGCCTTGCACGCGAAGCGTCCCTGCGGGCGGCGACGCTTGATCCCTCCTCGACCGGCGCCTGGCGCATCGCCGCCCTGTCTGCGGCAGCCCTTGGCGACCGCGAAGAAGCCGAAGCGGCCTTGTGGTCGTATGGCACTGCAGGTGGCACCGATGCAGGGCAGCTCGCGCGACGCACCGACATGCTGGTCCTGACCAGTGCGGCCGAGCAGGACTATTATGAAATGTCCGACTATGAGATGGCCCAGCCCGAACCGTCCCTGTCGCAGGTTTCCATCGATGTCGCTATCGTGCTCAGCCAGAATACCCATCGCGACCGGGTCGGCCTGAACCTGCTCGACGGGCTGCGCCTGCAATATGGCGCCCAGCGCCAGCGCTTCACGACGAACCCTCCGGGGCCTGACAATTCCGAGACGCAGACAACGCTTTCGCAAGCGATCAATATCCCGGAGCTGACCTGGAACCTGAACCTGTTCAATCGCTTCGGCCAGTACTATCAGGTCGTCGCCCGCCCTTCCCTGACGGCCTATCAGGGTGAGACATCCGAGTTCTTCATCGGCCGCAGCCTGCAGATCGGCGTGCGCGGTATCGAGAGCGGACAGATCGAACAGGTTGACATCGGCATCGAGTTGAAAGTGACGCCGATCGAGATCGATGGCGACCGGATTGTCGCGCGCATCGAGACAGGCCGCAGCTTCGTGACCACAGACCCGGCCGGTACATTCGCCGAGGCCCTATCGACCTTCCGACAGTCCGTTGCAGCCACGGCAGAAATCCGGTTCGGGGAAACGCTGGTTCTGTCCGGCCTGTCGGAAAGCGTGCGCGATGCGACCGGCTCCAAGGTGCCGGTTGCCGGCTCCGTGCCGGTAGTCGGAAGCCTGTTCAACGAGCGCTCCACGACCGAGCGGCGCGATGCCGTGCTGATCCTGGTCACTCCTTCAAAACCTGTCAGTTTCGGCTCGGAGCCATGGGCACGGCCAGAGGCTGTGGCGCGTCTCGTCAGCCTGTGGGACAAGGTTGTCGACCCGTCGACCAATGGCAGCGATGTCGTCGCAAGATTGTCTCGTGTACGGATGTTCTCACGTATGCAGCAGGGAGATGCCCCCCTGATGTGGGGCGGCCCGGGGCAACAGGCTGGCGAGGCCGTGCGCGACCTTCTTAACTGGCCGGAATGACAATCATCTGAAAGAAGCCTGCATCAGGCGGAAATGGCGGCGCGCTTCTTGCGGTCTTCCTGCCTGGACAGCTTGCGATCGATCGCCTGTTGCATGACGGCTACCAGCGCATCCTGGCTGATCGGCTTTGCCAGATAGTCATCCATGCCCTGGGCCATCAGTTCCTCGCGGGCACCATCGAAGGCATCCGCTGTCACTGCAATGATATAGATATCGCTCCAGGGCTTGTTGGCAGCCCTGATCGCCTGCGTCGCGGCGATGCCATCCATGCCGGGCATCTGCTTGTCCATCAGGATGAGGTCGTATTGTTTTAGCTTCAGCGCTTCCAGAACCTGGGCGCCGTCATCGACGATATCGGCGCTGCGCACGCACCCTTTCAACAGCGAGTCGATGACGATCTGGTTGACCTTGTTGTCTTCTGCGACGAGCACGTCCAGCTGCATAAGGCGGGCTGGCGAGTCCTCGGGCTTTGCCGCCGCCGCAGTGGCGCGGGTGTTGGACAGGCGCTTCAGCGGCAGCGTCAGGGTGAAGGTTGAGCCAACGCCCATTTCGCTTTCCACGATCAGGTCGCCATCCATCAGGCGAGCCAGCTTGCGGCAGATGGAAAGGCCGAGACCCGTACCGCCATATTTGCGGTTCGCCCCTGAATCGACCTGCTGGAAAGTCTTGAAGATGTTCTCCAGTTCATGGTCGGGAATTCCGATACCACTGTCACGAATCTGTATACTGAATGTCTCTCGAAGCCAATCGCGCCCTGTCCAGCCCTTGACCGCGATCACACCCTTGTCGGTGAACTTGATCGCGTTGGACAGGAGATTGAAGACGATCTGACGGATATATTTTTCGTCCGCCTCGATCATCCCCGGCAGGTCATCGAGATCGGTTTCGACATTCAGGCCCTTGTTGATCGCGTTTTCCCGCCACAGATCGATCGTCTCATTGATGTTTTCGCTGAGATTGACCGGCGCCATGACGACCTTCATGCGCCCTGATTCAATCTTCGCAACATCAAGGATATCGTTGACGATCAGGAGCAGGGAATTGCCGGCCTTGCGGACGGTCTCGACCCTCTCGCGATCTTCAGGGGAGAGATTGTTGTGCTTCAGAATGACTTCTGTCATCCCGAGAATGCCATTCAATGGTGTACGGATTTCGTGGCTCGTCGTTGCGAGGAATTCCGTCTTTGCATTATTTGCCTTTTCCAGAGCCTCGTTGGTAGCCTGCAATTCCGTGTGGGAATTCTGGAGCTCCTCATTGGCCTTGCGAATGGAGTTGCGGCTGCGGCGGATGGAGATGTAGGCAACTGCCATCGCTGTCGCGACAACAAATCCGAACAAGGCGATAAAGCCTGCCACCATATATTGTTGGCGGTCCCCGGCGCGGGCAAGCGCGATATCGCGCTCCAGCTGGCCGGTTTTGAGTTTCTCGATCTCGAGCTGCTGGCTGGCAAAGTCGAATTCAGCGCCCATTAGGGCCACATTGGCGGAGCCTGCCGCTTCCAGTGCTGTCTGCTCGATACGCTGATGCGCCTTGGCATGGGCCAGGGCAAGCTCCAGATTACCGACTTTTTCATAGATCAGGACAGCAGCCTCGTGAAATTCCATGTAAGGCAGCGTCGTTTCTGTCAGAGGTGTGTCTTCGAACAGCTTGCCCATATTGGCTGCGGCGGTTTCATAGTCGCCTTTGGCGTAATCGATATGCGCCTGTACACCCCACAGAAACGGCTCCCACGCGTCGGTATCCGCCCTGTTCGAAGCGTCGAAACCGGCTTGAAGGGTTTCCTGGGACGCAGCTTGCTTGCCGGCAAGGAATTGTACGAAAGCAATATTGGTCAGGATACGGGCTTCCAGCATCGGGCTGTCAAAGCCCCGGGCCAAAGTCAAAGCCTTGTCATAATAGGCCTCTGCCTTTTTATACTCTTCCATGCTTTTATAGGCATTGGCGAGATTGTTCGTAGCCGACATATCGAGCGCCGGATCGCCGGAAAAAACCTCCGCACTGCGCTGATAATATTCAACGACGCGATCATAATCCCGGGCATCGTCATAAATGGACCCTATGCTCTGCAACGCCATGGCCTGGCTGCGAGACACCTCGAGTGCGGCAAAGATGTCATGGGCTTCCTGATAGCTTTTCAGCGCGTCCTCGATGTCGCCCTTGTCGCGGGACACACGCCCGCGGGTCAGCATCAGGTCACCGCCGAGTTTTTCCCGCTTCTTGCGGTTGCCGACAAGGATGATTGCCCGTTCGATCAAGGGAGCGGCTTCTTCCGACCGGTTGAGGCGGAGCAAGGCTTCCGCCTGAAGCCAGAACGCGGTCGCTATGTCCTGCTTTTGCCGTGCACTCGCTTCAGCGCGACGCGCCAGCGTCTCGGCACTCTGCGCATGGCGCAAGGCCTGTTCCGGGTCAGTCATCATGGATTGCTTGGAAGCAGTGATCAGGTCGCCCGTCGTCAGTTCCGGTGCCTTTGCGGCGGGCTTGGTCACATCGATCTCGGCCAAGACATGGCCAGAGGCCTGCCAAAGGCAAAGCCCAAAACAAATGACCATGACTTTGATAAGTCTTCTCGTGACCGGCATTAAGCACCTTCCCCTGACACCGGACAATACCGCCGCAAAGTTGATATTCGGTTTAGAAAACGCCACGACAGGCAGCAGAAGGCATTGATTTGTTCAACATTCTTAAAGGCGTTTAAACAAGACATGAAAAAGCCGGATCCCGAAGGATCCGGCGAAAGTCAGGTCAAAGTCTGTTGAGGGTCGAGGTCAGTCCGGCCTTAGAAAGAAAGCCTTAAATTCGTGCCGATGGAGTATTCGATCATCCCGGCATTGGTAGAGCGCGTATTGGTTTCGGCGCGGGTAAAGGTGCCGAGATTACCGAGCCCTTTCAGGACGGGCGTCGCGTACAGCATCTCCGCCACATAGGGCCGCCTGTCACCGCCAAGGGGTACATACTGGGTTGTCTGCCCGATATCGCCCGTCTCGCGGTTCACGACGGCAAAGCTGTTCAGCTCCAGTGCGCCATCCTCGACGTGAAGCGGCTGGGCGAAGCTGAAACGCAAATGATCAGTATCCCCGGCAACACCCGTCTTCAACAGCGCGAACTCATAGGCCGACGATGTTGCGCCCCCATTCGTCAGGGACAGGATCGAGTCCTCGAACTCTGTTTCTTCCGTTTCGGCACGGGTCGCCGACACGCCGAGCATCATGTTGCGTGGCAGGGCAATATCGAAACCCATGGTCGTCGAGGACGTCTCGGCCTTGCCGTCGAGCGATAATGCACCACCGCCCTGGGCACCCAGCAGGCCATCGGTTTCGGCCAATGCCGTATACGACACATTCATTGAAACCCAATCGTGCAGCTGATAGCCAAACCCGATACTCGCTGCCTGTGCCTCATACGGCGACAGGCCGGTCTCGTCCGGCAACAGCTGGCCGGTGTAGCGGTCCTCGAACTCACGATCATTCAGGCGTTGCGCGAATGACAGGCTGAGTGTGACGTTGTCGGTCAAGCTCAGGGCCGTTCCGGCGTAACCGGAGCCTGAGGCGAAACCAAAGACGGGGTTTACGCCACCGGACATTGGATCGAAGTCCGAGGCAAAGCCAAACGCCTTGCTGGACGAGAACAGCGGCGTCGCCTCACCCGTGCCGAACCGCAATTTCAAGGCGCCATTGGCGCTCGCCAGCATCAGGTCGGAATGGAAACCCGGCTCGCCAATCCGCCGCTCCTCTGCGATGGAGCGAGGACGCGCGGTCATCGACAGCTGCCAATTGCCGTTCGCTGTCAATGGCGCAGTGACGCTGCGCTGGTCGGCAAAGCCCGAGCCATTGTGGGCCCAGTCGATCAGGCGCTTGTAGAGATAGCTCTGTGTACGTTCCCTATCCCATGGATGGCCGTATTCTTCACCAAATACACGGGTCGAAAGCGGGATCAGGAAGTCGCGCTGTCCGCCCTTGTAGTTTTCGAAAGAACTGAGCACGATGCCCCAGTCTTCCCAGATATCGAGCACGCCCGGGGTAAGGATCGCCTGACGCAGGTCGCGTGTTCTGATCTTGTCCCAGCCATAATAGATTTTCAGGTCATCGAAGGCATAGGGCGACAAAGCTGCTTCCACATCGAGCAAGCCCCAGCCATAGGTGCCGTCAACACCTGGCTCACCCAGGTCCTTCGCCGTGTTGAAAATGATATCGGCAACCAGTTCCGGATTGCGTTTCAGCCATGGCCAGCGATCCATGATCAGTGTCGCCGTGCCGGAAACAAGAGGGGCCGCGAAGGACGTGCCCGACACGCGGGTCACACCACCTTCATCATCGGAAACAAGAACGAGTTCGCCCGGCGCGACAACGAACTTGTATTTCAGCTTGTCTTTCTCGCTGCACCACAGGAAGTCGATGACACAGGCTTCGCCGGGGCGGTTGGAGAACCACGAGATCTGCTCCGTCGGGCCGACGGAGCCGACGATGATCAGCTGGTCGAGCAGCCTGTCATTCAGGCTCCAGCGAATATCGGTCGTCTGGGTGATACCGTCATTGCCTGCAGCCTTGACCAGCAGCACGTCGCTGAGCATTTTATTGAGGTTGACGTCACCCAAGACATCGACCCAGCCATCGGAGAATGTCCAGCCGGGCTGGCCGAGTGACATGTTGAGGACGTTCACGTCATACATGTGCAGGCGTTCGATACCCGCTTTCACATCCTGCCAGTTGGTCGTGCCGCTTTCATCGAACGGGTTATAGACGAAAACTTCAGCATCCGGCGCAATGCCCATCACGCCCTGACCATCATGGGCGCTGACCATGAGACTGGCGACGGCTGCCCCGTGGAAATTGCCCTCGACCATATAGCCATTGGTGATGGTGATATTGTCGAGCAGATCGGCGTCGAAATTGATCGTTGCGTCGAGCAGGCCGATCTTTGCATCAGCCCCACCGCCAAGGTCCTGCGTCAGCGACGGACGCCAGTTGATCGTCGGCATCCAGTGATCGACATGATCGACACCGGAGAAATCCATCAGCCCGTCATAGAATTCCAGGAAGAACATTGACCGGTCACCGGCTGAGAGGCTTTCCAGCGTGGACGGATCATCGAGATCAATTCCGTATTTCGCATACAGCGCATCGGCAAAGCCCTGACGATAGGACAGGCCCGTCTTTGCCTCGATCGCCGGTCCCCAGACCTGTTCAGCACGGGCATCTATATCTGTCAGCATGCCTGCGAGCTGGTTCCAGTCACCTGCATAGCCATCGAACGGGCGGATATCGCCCCAGAAGGCGTCGATATTGCCCCACATCGGACCGACATCGCCCCAGAAGGCGGCAATGTCACCCCAGAACGGGCGCAAATCACCATAATGGGCGTAGAGCTTGTCATAGAAGTCGGGGTTGGTTTCGTAGAAAGGGTCGATATGGCCAAAGAACGGGCTGATATCGCCCCAGAATGGGGAAATGTCGCCAAAGAAGGGGTTTATCGTTCCCCAGAAGGGCTCGATCGTCCCCCAGAATGGGGAGATATCGCCGAAGCTGTTGTTGTTACCGTCCGCATAGAAAGGGTTGATGTGACCGAAGAAAGGATCGATCTGCCCGAAGAACGGGTCAATCTGTCCAAAGAATGGATCGATATGGCCAAAATAAGCGGTAAGCTCCTCGGCTTCCTGCCCGTTGGCTTCAGCAGCCGTCGCCGGAAGAACAGCAGAGGAGGCTATAGCCGCCATCGCTGCGCCTGTCAGAAGTATCGATCTGTGCATCACAAGTTCCCCGATCTAACTTTTGTCGCACCCTGACTAGACCATGGCGGCCTTACCACTCTGGTAAGAAACAGGCTTAACCGCGCTTAACCATAAACCGTCTCTATCCGGATCAATTGACTGATATCCTTGCCGAAATAGAGTGAGGGTAAAAAACCCGGTAACCATGTTTCCGATAAAAATTGAAAAAAATTTTGCGCGAGTAACCGGATGCAAAGCGCCATCGAACCCCCTATAGTGACGACTATGACAGACCAGAATCCACAGCCCCCGTTCAAGATCCAGATCGTTCCCGTCACCCCGTTCCAGCAGAATTGCTCGATTATCAGGGCGGCCTCAGGCAAGGCTGCGATCGTCGATCCCGGCGGCGAACCGGACAAGCTGATGGCCGCCGCCGAACAGATTGGTGCAAAGATCGAAAAGGTCTGGCTGACCCATGGCCATCTCGATCATGCGGGCGCAGCCGAAGAGATCAAGCGCCGCACCGGCGCGATCATCGAAGGGCCAGCGGAACCCGAGACCTACTGGCTGGAGCGCGTGCGCGAGAGTTGGGAGAAGATGGGCTGGGAAGGCGGCGAGGACGTCACCCCCGACCGCTGGCTCACCGATGGTGATACGCTGGAGCTGGACGGTAACGAGTTCGGTGTCGTGACCACTCCCGGCCACACCCCGGGCCATGTGGTTATCTATTCGGAAGCGGCGCGCCTCGCTTTCGTCGGCGATGTCATCTTCAAGGGCTCGGTCGGGCGCACAGACTTCCCGATGAGCGACCCCCCTGCCCTGATAGAGTCCATCGTCACCAAGCTATGGCCGCTTGGTGACGACATGGCGTTCATCCCCGGCCACGGGCCGATGTCGACCTTCGGCCAGGAGCGCCAGAACAATCCCTTCGTTGCCGACAGGGTGCTGGCGGGCCAGCGTTAGCTGCTTTCGCAGCAAGTCAGCGTTAGCTATTGCGGCAGGAAAGCCGGCAAAGGCACCAAGATGGGATCGGTGGAGACCTCCTCACCGGCCATGAAAGCCTCGATCCGCGCCGTCACCTCCGGCGAAGCCATGAACAGATTGTGCCCGGCATTGGTCACTTCGATATGGACTGCGTTGGACAGCCCCGCCGTCGCCTCGCGCTGACCCTCGGGATAAGTGCGCCCATCCAGCGTGCCGGTCAGGACCAGCACGGGCACGTCGCTGACAGGATCGGTGCGAAACTCGTCGCCGAGATCAAGACCGAGCATGCCGTTCAGCTGTGGCATGGGGAAGTTGAGGTAGTCCCGCAGCAGGGATGTCTCCGCCTGCTCCTCGACCAGCGCCAGCCGCTCGGCGCTGATGCCGGAGGCGATGTCCATGGCAAGTGACATTGGCCTGAAGGAGAGCGCCGTACCCTCACCCGCCATGAAATAGGACAAGAGCTGCATCAGCGGACCGGTGTCGCCCTGATCCAGCATGAAATAGATGCCGATCAGCTGTGCCGCGTTTTCCGGATCTGCGATCATCGCCGAAGCGATCTGCTGCATATGCATGCGCTGGAAGACCACCGCCTGTTCCTCGCCCCTGATGGTCAGGGTCAACTCCAGCGGCTCGGAGTCCAGCCTGGCATGGACCCGGCGCATCAGCGCCGCGATATCCGGGAAAGCGGCAGCGGCGGCGGGGTCTGAATTGATTGCCTGCTGCAACCTGCCGAAATAGGCATCGGTACGGGCGGGCAGCTTGACCGTCTGGTCCAGCCCCTCGACGCTGGCGAGGACGACCTTGCCTACCCCCTCTTCAATGTCCTTCAGAGCGGCGAGCGCCAGATGGCTGCCATAGGAGATACCCCAGAGCGTGACCTGATCTGCGCCCAGCGCCTGGCGGAGGTCATCGATGTCTTTCACGCTTTCGCGGGTTGTGTATCCGGCGAGGTCTATGCCCTGCCCCTGCCAGAACAGGGCGCATTCTTCCGCCGCTTCTCGGTAGCGGTCGGCCACAGCCGCATCGCTGAGCACTTCCGCGTAGCCGATTTCAACGGAGGATGTGCATTCAGGCATGTCGTTCGAGGCGCCTGTGCCGCGCTGGTCGAAGGCGATGACATCGCCATATGCCCGCATCGCCATGAACAATGAGAAGCGCCGCCCCTCTGCCGTGCCGATGCCCGAGCCGCCAGGCCCGCCGGCCAGATAAATGATCGGGTCACCGCCCTCACCATCCCAGGCACCGGTCGCCGGGAAACGAACATAGGCAAGCTCGATCATGCGGCTGTCGGGATCGGCGCGGTTTTCCGGCACCGTCATCGTGCCGCGGAAAGCATCGACCGCACTGCCGTCACTGGCCTCGAAGGTGATCTGTTCTTCGGTGACGGTGGGTTGGGCGTTGGCTTGGCAGAGCGTCGCTACTGCGAGAACGGGGATGATGGTGGCAAGGCGAGGTAAGGTCATCGGAGGCTCCTTCTGAAGTGTGATTGCCTCATCTTCCCGCGTCCCACGGGCCAGAACCGCCCAAATTCTGTCGGCGGCACCGTAATCCCTGCCAACGGCTTTGCCGGGAATCGGCTAACCGCTTACCCTTGCCTCATGACCGCTCACCGATTTCTCTTCTTCTGCCGCCTGCTGCTTGCCCTGCCATCTATCGCGACGGCGCAGGAGACCGTGCTGTGGCCATCGGAAACCGTGACCGTCTGCCCAGCCTCGTCGCTGGAGAACCATCCGGATTTTTCGGACAGGGGATGCCGCGAGACCGACATCTGGAATGTCGATACCCAGAAACAGACCCTATGGGTCCGGATGACGTTCCAGCTGCCGGAAAGCGGCGTGCCTGATGTGCCGCTCGGCTTCTATCTCTTCGGCAAGGCATCAAGCCGGGTATGGCTGAATGGCGAGGCCGTCGGCAGCAATGGTACACCCGGCTTTGACAGGGAAAACGAGATCGCCGGTGCGATGGACACGGTCTTTCCCCTGCCCCAGCGGCTACTGCGCAAGGGTGAGAACGAAATCGTCCTGCTGCTGTCTGGCCATCACAGCCTGATCCACCTGAACAGCCCGCTGCACACCGCCGTCATCGGCGACTATCACTCACCGCAGGCGATCGTTCTCGACGGCTATATGCTGTCACTACTGACCCTCGGGGCGTTTATCGTTGCGATATTCTATTTCGGGGTACTGTTCTTCAGCGAGGGGCGGCAATGGCCCTATCTCGTTCTGATGGTGCTGACCGCCAGCGTCACCGGGCAATTGCTGGTCGAAGCCTCGCGCGGCCTGATTGCCTACACCTATCCGTGGCAGGATGTGCGACTGGTGCTGATCATCGCCTTCTCTTTCCTGTTCGGGCTGTGCCTGGCACTGCTCGTGTCGGCGCGCTTCACCAATCTCCGCGGTATGGCCCTGTGGACAGCAGGCGGCGCGACCCTCGCCCTCATCCTGATCTTCATCCTCCCGGGCTTTGACCACAAAGCGCTGGTGGCGATCATGGTCTTTACGATGGCCAGCCTCGGCCTGTCCGTCATCAGCATGATCCGGAAAAAACCCAAAGCCTATGGCCACGTGCTGGCCCTTGTCGCTTTCCTCGCGTTGATCCTGCTAGGCGAAGGACGGTTTCTCGACAATTTCTTCTATTTCGCCATGGCCGGGCTGATCCTCTTCCTCTTCGTGCAGCAGGCCCGGGCGATGGCGCGGGAGCGGCAGCTGCGCCTGCGCGAAGCCGAAACCGCCCGCAAGCTGGAGCTGGCGCTGGACCAGGCGCGCGAACGCAGCGCCCCGCAGGTGCTGAGCTTCAAGAGCCCCGGCAAAGTGGAACGCCTGCCCGCCCAGTCGCTGGTGCGCTGTTCCGGCGCCGGGGATTATGTCGAGCTGTTCCTCGCCGATGGCACGACGCAGCTGCACAGCGGCAGCCTGAATGAACTCGAAGAGACATTGCCCTCGCAGTTCCTGCGCGTGCATCGCTCCCACATCGTCAATATCGGCTATGTGACGGCGTTGCAGCGGTCGCCGGCCGGAACCGGCGACCTTGAAATGTCAGTCGGCGATCCGGTGCCGGTTTCCCGCCGCATCCTGCCGAAAGTTCGCGAAGCGCTTGGTTAGGTTGACGGGATAAGTTTTACCCGGCAACGAACCGCAGGCGGATAAAGTGCTCGTCCCAGCCCTTGTCGTGATCGACGGCCATGGCGAACGGGTTCTCTGCAACTTCTTCAAAGCCGGAATGAACCAGTGTCAGGATCGTACCACCCTCGACGCCGACCAGCGTCCAAGTGCACAGCGTCTCGACGCCCTCCAGATATTTGTGGGTGAAGGTGTGAACCAGCCTGCCGTCCTTGCCGCCTGCTGGGGGCGTGAATTCCTTCACCTTGCCCGTGCAGACGGGCTGGCCTTCCTTGCCTTCGGAATTGGTGACGGTGATCCAGTCGCCGCCCGCAACGACATCCTCCCCGCCCGCCATGAACCAGGTCGCGAGCAGGTCCTTCTTCGTCAGGAATCGCCAGACCCGTTCGGGCGAGGCTTTCAGGAACAGCGTCTTGGTGATGGTCATTTCTTTAGTCATCATCTCTCTCCACTTCACGTTTCAGGTCTGCGAGCTTGTCGTCCCAGAAGGCCTCGAAGAAGCCGAGCCAGCGCTGGGCCACCGCCAGCATTTCAGGCTGCAGGTGATTGAGCCGTTCGCGGCCGCGCTGCTCGACCGTGATCAGCCTTCCTTCTTCCAGAATTTTCAAATGTTTGGCGACGGCAGGCCGGGTCATCTCGAAGCCCTGCGCCAGCGCATTCACGCCGCGCGGCCCCTGCGCGAGCTGCTGCAGGATTGCACGTCTCGTCGGATCGGCGAGCGCCCGGAAGACGCCCTGCGTTGGGTCATGTGTGGTTTGAGCATCCATAATACGAAACCTTTCGGTTTCATTTATAGGAAACCATAGGGTTTCACGTCAAGCTCTTTTGGGCGGGTTTAAACGGCTCCGGGAAGCCTCGTGATATTTGCTGTTCCTGAAGGGTATTAAGGCTTGAAGACTCGGGACTGCGGGACTAAACCTGCCGCAATTTGCGTGCAGCTTCGAAGGTCGTGACGAACGAATGCCCAAAAGAACAGACATCTCCTCCATCCTCATCATCGGTGCCGGTCCCATTGTTATCGGGCAGGCCTGCGAGTTCGACTATTCCGGCGTTCAGGCCTGCAAGGCCCTGAAAGAGGAAGGTTACCGGATCATCCTGGTGAACTCGAACCCGGCGACGATCATGACCGATCCCGGTCTCGCCGACGCCACTTACGTCGAGCCGATCACCCCGGAATTCGTCGAAAAGATCATCGAGAAGGAGCGCCCGGACGCGCTGCTGCCGACCATGGGCGGCCAGACGGCGCTGAACTGCGCCCTCGCTCTCGATGCGTCCGGCGTGCTGGAGAAGTACAATGTGGAGATGATCGGCGCGAAAGCTGACGTCATCGACAAGGCCGAGGACCGCGAGCGCTTCCGCGAGGCAATGGACAAGATCGGCCTGGAAAACCCGCGCGCGACGATTGCCTCCTCGCCCAAGATCAAGAACGAGGCCGGCAAGGTCATCGGTTATGACCGCGCCCGCGGCATCGCCATCGCGATGGAGAAGATAGACGAGATCGGCCTGCCTGCCATCATCCGCCCGGCCTTCACACTCGGCGGTACCGGCGGCGGCGTGGCTTACAATCGCGAAGAGTTCGAGCATATCGTCCGTGCCGGGATCGAAGCTTCCCCCACCGGGCAGGTGTTGATCGACGAGAGCCTGCTCGGCTGGAAGGAATTCGAGATGGAAGTCGTCCGCGACAAGGCGGACAATTGCATCATCATCTGCTCGATCGAGAATATCGACCCGATGGGCGTGCATACGGGCGACTCGATCACCGTCGCCCCGGCCCTGACGCTGACGGATAAAGAATACCAGATCATGCGCGACGCCTCGATTGCGGTCTTGCGCGAGATCGGGGTGGAGACCGGCGGCTCCAACGTGCAGTTCGCTGTGAACCCGGACAATGGCCGCCTCGTCGTGATCGAGATGAACCCGCGCGTGTCGCGCTCGTCTGCGCTCGCTTCCAAGGCGACCGGCTTCCCGATTGCCAAGGTCGCAGCCAAGCTCGCGGTCGGCTATACGCTCGATGAACTGGATAACGACATCACCGGCGCGACGCCCGCGAGTTTCGAACCGACCATCGACTATGTCGTCACGAAAATCCCGCGCTTTGCGTTCGAAAAATTCCCCGGCGCCAAGCCGCTCCTGACCACCGCGATGAAATCCGTCGGCGAAGCAATGGCGATCGGCCGGACCTTCCAGGAAAGCCTGCAGAAGGCCCTGCGCTCGCTGGAGACAGGCCTGTGTGGCCTCGACCCGATAAAGATCGAGGGTCTGGGCGGGGATGACGACGTCAATGCCTTCCGTGCCGCGCTTGCTGCACCGACTCCGGAACGCCTGCGCGTGACCGCAGAGGCGCTACGCCATGGCATCCCCATCGAACAGGTCCGCGCAATCACCTCCTATGATCCGTGGTTCCTCGACCAGATTCAGGGCATCGTAGAGGCCGAGGAGAAAGTCGCCCGCGAAGGCATCCCGTCCAACCCGGAAAGTCTGCGCTACCTCAAAGCCATGGGCTTTTCCGACAAGCGGCTGGCGCAGCTGGCCGATGGCACCGAGGATGAAGTGCGCGCCCATCGCCACAAGCTGGGCGTCCACCCGGTCTACAAGCGGATCGACACCTGCGCGGCAGAATTCGCGGCGAAGACACCGTATATGTATTCCGCCTACGAACCGGCTGTCAGCGGCACCTTCATGTCGGAAAGCCAGCCAACGGATGCCAAGAAAGTCATCATCCTCGGCGGCGGACCAAACCGCATCGGTCAGGGCATCGAGTTCGACTATTGCTGCTGCCATGCCGCCTTTGCGCTCGCCGATATCGGCATCGAATCGATCATGGTCAACTGCAATCCGGAAACGGTCTCGACAGACTATGACACGTCCGACCGGCTCTATTTCGAACCGCTGACGGCGGAAGACGTACTGGAAATTGTCCGTGCCGAGACCGAGAAAGGCACGCTCGCAGGCGTCATCGTACAATATGGCGGGCAGACCCCGCTGAAACTGGCCGAAGCCCTGAACAATGCAGGCGTTCCCATTCTCGGCACGCCAGTCGAGGCCATCGACCTTGCCGAAGACCGCTACCAGTTCCAGGGCCTCGTCAACAAGCTCGGCATGCTGCAGCCGGACAACGCCACCGCGTCTACCCGCGAGGAAGCGCTGGAGCTCGCTGAAAAGGTCGGCTATCCGCTCGTCACCCGCCCATCCTACGTGCTCGGTGGCCGGGCCATGGAAATCGTCCGTGGACCGGAAGGGTTGAAGAACTATCTCGACCGCGCGGAAATCGCCTTCAACAAGAAGGAGCCGCTGCTGCTCGACCATTACCTGCAGAACGCGGTCGAGGTCGATGTCGACGCGATCTGCGACGGCGAGGATGTCTATATCGCCGGGGTGATGGAGCATATCGAGGAAGCCGGTGTCCACTCCGGCGACAGCGCCTGTTCCCTGCCGCCCTATACGCTGAGCGAGAAGACCATCACCGAGCTGAAGGACCAGACCAAAGAACTGGCCAAGGCACTTGGCGTCATCGGCTTGATGAATGTTCAGTATGCAATCAAGGATGGGACGATCTATATCCTCGAGGTGAACCCGCGCGCCTCGCGCACCGTGCCTTTCGTTGCCAAGACCATCGGCTATCCGGTCGCCGCCATCGCCGCCAAGGTTATGGCAGGCACGAAGCTGTCGGAATTCAACCTCGAAGACCGGGAACTGAAGCATACGGCGGTGAAGGAAGTCGTCTTCCCGTTCTCGCGCTTCCCCGGTGTCGACACGGTGCTCGGCCCGGAAATGCGCTCGACCGGCGAGGTCATGGGCCTCGATACCAATTTCGACCGCGCCCGCGCAAAGAGCATGATCGCCGCCGGCATCAAGATGCCGCTGGAAGGCTGCGTGTTCATCTCGGTCAAGGACTCTGACAAGGACCTGATCCTGTCCGCCGCAAAGCGCCTGACCGAAATCGGCTTCTCGCTGATGGCGACCGGCGGCACGCAGGAATTCCTCGCCCATAACGGGCTGGAGTGCCGCCGGGTAAACAAGGTGCTGGAAGGCCGCCCGCATGTGGTCGATGCCCTCCTCAATGGTGAGGTCCAGATGATCTTCAACACGACCGAGACGGCACGATCCATCGCCGATAGCCGCTCGATTCGCACCACCGCGCTGCAGAACAAGATCCCCTGCATCACCACCGTGGCCGGTGCCCGCGCCGCCGTCAGGGCGATTGAGGTCCTCCAGAAGGATACACTTGAAGTTTTGCCGCTACAGGCCTATTGTAGCTGATCGCGAAACGATTACATGACGCCCGCACCATGAACGGTGCGGGCCTTTATTATTTTCCGAAGGAGACGGAGCCGACATGGAAAAGATCCCCATGACCGCCGAGGGGTATTCGAAACTGGAAGCCGAGATCAAGCGGCTGAAGTCCCAGGAGCGACCGGCCGTCATTCAGGCGATTTCCGAAGCGCGCGCCCATGGCGACCTGTCGGAGAACGCCGAATATCACGCCGCCAAGGAGCGCCAGAGCCTGATCGAGGGCCAGATCCTCGACCTGGAGGACAAGTATACCCGCGCCCAGGTGATCGATGTGTCCAAGCTGAACGGCACGACCGTGAAGTTCGGCGCCACGGTGACCGTGGTCGACGAGGATACGGATGAAGAGAAGGTCTACCAGATCGTCGGCGACATCGAGGCCGACCTTGCCGCCGGCAAGATCTCCCTCTCCTCGCCCATCTCCCGCGCCCTGATCGGCAAGGAAGAAGGCGATTCGATCGAGGTCGCAGCACCCGGCGGTGCCCGCGCCTATGAGATCCTCAAGGTGGAATACAAATAGACCGCCGCAAGAATTAAGTTAGTCAAAAGCCCGGCCCTATCGGCCGGGTTTTTTATTGCGCGGCATTCCCCAGTGTCGGGGTCGGATTAAGCCTGATGCCCTTGTAGGCCATGACAGCAGCCTGATCGAAGCAATCAGAGTCCTCGTCTGTGTCGTAGCACTCGACATAGACTTCCAGCACCCTGTCGCCGATGACCTGGCGCATACGATAATGGTCCTTAAAGACCTCCTCGTTATTCTTCATTGACGCATACATGATGCCGCGCCAATCGCGTCCTTCGGTCGTGATATTGTGTTCCTTGCAGGTGATGCGATACCAGCCATAATCGGCAGTACGATATTGCGTGTCTGTCATGCAGTCAGCCTCACCTGTCAGCTCCTCTCTATTCTCATCCGTAACCGGAAGCATACGGACTTTCCCCTGGGAGACGATTTTCCGGGCGCCCTCAACCTCCAGCTTACGCTGGATCAGGTAATTGACGCCCTTGGACCCGTCGTGATCATACTGATACATGTGGACTTCCCAGCCATTGCCGAAGAATTCCGCCGGATCGCCGATACGAAACTCGGACTCGAAGCGGAACGGGTTTTTCTCAAAGCCGCTCTCTCCTTTTTCAAGATGGTATAATCCATCGATCACCCGCTTTGCCGCTGCGCGGGCGACGGGCGTGTCGTTCGGAAAGAAAAAATCGATCCGCACAAGATAGTTGAGGCGGTTTGGCACCCAGTAGCCAATTGCACTGGCATTGTGCTGCGGGTCGAAATACTCTGCCGTGATCCCCATGACACCGCCGATCTCCATGTCCCTGACCTCACCCAGCCTGTAATCGGGAAACTCGTCACCTGAGGCGATCAGAAGCTCTTTTTCCTCTTCCAGGGTCCCTTTCATTTTTTCCTCGGAGACAGTCAGGTACCAGCCATCTTCGGATTCAGGCCCTACAATACCGGACTGATGAAACAGCTTTGCACCGTTTTCCATGGGCAAGGCGATATCGGGCCATGGAAAAGGCCAGTGTGTTTGCGGTATTTCAGCCCTCGCTGTCGCGCCAAGAAAAATAGTGGCGGCAAGGCAGCTCAATGCTAATCGGATCATGCTCATTCTCCCCTTTCAAAAAAGACTAGAACCCATGGTGATCATTCTCAACCACCCGTTCAGGGGAGAGCCAATGGGGCTAGAAAGAACCCGGCTGGCACTGATCCTGATAGGGATCGCGGTCGCAGTCCTTTCTTTCCTGCTCGCGCTTGTTGCTGGGATCATCATAATCATACGGCGTGAAGCTCTCGCAGGCAGATAGCCCCATAGCCAAGATCACGCTTGCAAATACCAGTTTCATCTCATTCCTCCCTGTCCAGAATATCGCCGGGCTTGCACTCCAGCACCTCGCATATGCGGTCGAGCGTTTCGAATCGCACGCCTTTCACCTTGCCCTGCCTGAGCAGCGACACATTCTGTTCGGTAATGCCGATCTGCTCGGCCAGGTCCCTGGCCTTCATCTTCCTGAGCGCCAGCATGACGTCGAGCCTGACAACAATCGCCATTACACGATCTGCCTGTTTTCATCATCGAGCTTCAACCCTTCGTCCATGGCAACGCCCATCAGCAGGAGAACGAAACCGATCGAGAGCAGGATGAAATGCTGCGAGGTGAAAGTGATGGCCAGTGTCCGCTCGCCCGGACCGAAATCATAGGTCAGCGCCAGGCTGGACGCTATCGACGCGAAGAACTGGACGACGACAAGCACCATCAGCCAGAACCCGGCCCGCCGGACCGCCGCGACCGTCTGTTGATGGAAGACCCTCTCGCGGGCAAAATTTGCAAACAACCGGTGAAGGTTGAGCAGGATCATCAGCCATACCGCCATGGCGGGGACCGTCAGCAGGCCAATCATTGCACGCTTGGTCATACCGATATTGGCAGGCACATCGAGACTGGCCATCTCGCGCGCCAGCTCGGCGATGACGATTTCCGGATTGAAAGCGACCCAGATTGTCGCGGCGACAATGGATCCGATCAACCCGACGATAACCCATTTCATCACGGCACTGAGAAAGATGGTGCGTTTTTTCAACATGAAAGACTCATTTGTGTTGCAATCATAACTTAATGTATTACGATAATTTTTCATCGTCAATTACGGATGTTGCCATGAGATTTCTAGCTATTGCCCTGTCGCTTTTCGCCCTCTCCGCCTGCACCTCAATGCCGCTGTCGACCATGTGGCAGATGCGCAATGCAGATCCATTGTCCATGGACCCGGCGGAGATTCGTGTCGCCGCACGTGTGCCGGAGCATTACAATATCGCCCCGGGACAGGCGACCATGTCCCTGTCGGTTGAACGGGACAGGACTAAGGAACGCGTCGCGGAGGAGTTCACCCTCGCCCAGACCGACATCATCGACAGCCCGCGCCTGGAGAAAGAGCAAAAAGACGGCCACCGCATCCTGACCTTCTGGATAGCCGAGAAGGACCGCGGCCGGGTCCGCCAGTTTCAGAACACCGCAAAGCGCTGGAAGACAGAAACACCGGGCGAAGTACGGGGAGAAATGAGCCTGACCGTCCAGCCTTGCCTGGAGGAAGGCAAGCCGCTCGGTCAGGTCAGGGTTTCCAGCTATATCCAGATGCAATCGGACGCCGACTTCATGGTGCTGACGAAAGATCTCGATCTCACCCGGCAATATGACGTTGACGGACTGACGCGTGAGGTCAAGACCTGCCCGGATGCAAGCTGAACAAGCCTAGCGGCGATATTCCTGATAGATGAAATACTTGCCGGGATCGAGCAGCTCCCCATCCCGGCTCATCTCCAGATGCAGATGAGGGCCTGTCGCGTTGCCGCTCGTTCCGATCTCGCCGATTTTCTGGCCCGCCTTCACCTCATGGCCGACGCGCACATCGATGACCGACAGATGCGCATACATGCTGCGCAACCCACCGCCATGGTCGAGCCGGACGATAAGGCCGTAGGCACCGTATGTTTCGGCAGCAATCACCCGGCCATCCGTCACCGCGACGACCGGCGCACCATAGGGGGCCGATACGTCGATCCCGTCATGCTTGCGCCGGCCCATGCCACCGCCTGAAAAGCCCGATGTCTGCAGGCCTTCAACCGGTTTTGTAAATGATGATGCGGCGCGCTTGCCCGGCCCGCTGGCGCAGGCGGCAAGCGTGGTGAGGATCACTAACATGGCAAGGGTTCGGAACATCATGGCCGATTACCTGTTTAGAGCATTTATCGAGAGATTGCGATCTACCGCCCATATGCTTAATGAATTGATATTACGCCGATAAAACAAAGCGGAGCGCTACCAGATTTGAGCGACACCGAAAATAAGCGCACCTGCTGGGTCGTCACCGACGGCCGGGCAGGCATCGAGAACCAGGCCCTCGGCCTCGCGAACGCCGTGAGCCGACTGGTGCCGCTCGATATCTCCATCAAGCGCCTCTCGGTGAAGTGGCCCTGGCGGTCCATGCCGGAACGGCTCTGGGCCAGCCGCCCTTTCGGCAAGCTCGATAAGGTGCTCGACGAAGATAACAATCCTGACGGCCAAGGCCTTGAAGAACCCTGGCCTGACCTGTGGATCGGCTGCGGGCGCCTGTCAGTCCCCTATTCCGTCGCCGTTCACCAGACTCGCCGCAGCTATGTCGTCCAGACGCAGGATCCGCGTGTGCCGCTTCAGGGCTTCGATCTCGTCATACCGCCCTTTCATGACGGCGTGTCCGGCACTAATGTCATTTCCATCCATGGCGCACCGACGCGCCTGACCGCAAATCTCATGGCAGAAGATGCCAAATTGCTGGAAGAGGCCCTGCCTAACCTGCCTCGGCCACGCATCGCTGCGCTCATCGGCGGCAACAGCCGGGCCTTTCGGATGACACCGGCTGTGATCGAAAACATCATCGACACCCTGAAAACCCTTGCCGAGGATGGCGCGGGCGTGATGATCACCACCTCGCGGCGCACAGGAAAGGTCAACGAGACGCTGATCCACGACGCACTCGGCGGTTTCGACAATGTCTTCTTCTGGCAGGGCGACAAGATCGGTGAGCTGGCCAATCCCTATGCCGGCATGCTGGGCCTTGCCGATCACATCCTGGTGACGCAGGAATCAACCAACATGATCACCGAGGCAGCCACGACCGGCAAGCCGGTGCACATCCTGCCCATGGAAAAGGGCAATACGAAATTCGCCAGTTTCCATGACAGCCTGAAAAAACAAGGGATTACGCGGCCCGTATCCCTGCCGCTCGCCGACTGGAGCTATTCGCCCCTTCGCGAGACGGACCGGGCAGCGAAAGAACTGGTCAAACGCTGGCTCGGGCGGCTGTCGGTAAAATAAATCCGCCCTTGAACCGCGCCCCAAGACCAGTACATAAACACCGCTGATCAAGGTTCTTAGAAGGCGGAAAAAGACATGTCACAGAAACACGCCAAGCTTCTCATTATCGGGTCCGGTCCGGCCGGCTATACTGCGGCGATCTATGCTGCCCGCGCCATGCTGGAGCCCGTCATCGTCCACGGCCTGCAACCGGGCGGCCAGCTGACCATCACCACCGATGTCGAGAACTATCCGGGTTTTGCGGATGTCATTCAGGGCCCTTGGTTGATGGAGCAGATGCAGAAACAGGCAGAGCATGTCGGCACGGAAATGATCTCCGACATCATCATCGAGGCAGACCTGAAGACGCGGCCCTACACGTTTAAGGGCGACAGCGGCACGATCTATACCGCCGATGCCGTCGTCATCGCCACCGGCGCCCAGGCCAAATGGCTGGGCCTGCCGAGCGAGCAGAAATTCCAGGGCTTCGGCGTCTCGGCCTGCGCCACCTGCGACGGGTTCTTCTATCGCAACAAACATGTCGCCGTCGTCGGCGGCGGCAACACGGCCGTCGAGGAAGCCCTGTTCCTGACCAACTTCGCCTCAAAAGTAACCCTCATCCACCGCCGGGACGAGCTGCGCTCGGAACGCATCCTGCAGGATCGCCTGTTCAAGAACCCCAAGGTGGAAGTTATCTGGGACACGGAAGTGTCTGAAGTTCTGGGCACGGAACAGCCACTCGGCGTCACCGGCCTGAAACTGCATAACCGCAAGACCGGCGAGAATTCAGAGATCGAGGTCGACGGCTTCTTCGTCGCCATCGGCCACGCCCCGGCAACGGAACTATTCAAGGGTCAGGTCGACATGAAAGACAGCGGCTACATCATCACAGCGCCGGATTCCACCGCCACCAGCATTCCCGGCGTCTTCGCCGCGGGCGATGTCACCGACGAGACCTATCGCCAGGCGGTCACCGCCGCCGGCATGGGCTGCATGGCCGCGCTGGAAGCGGAGCGATATCTTGCCGAGCATCACCTTGCCGAAGCGGCGGAATAAAACAAAGGCTGTCCAAGGGGCAGCCTTTTCTATTTCAGGC
Organism: Aquisalinus luteolus; assembly: GCF_009712425.2. Lineage (GTDB taxonomy): Bacteria > Pseudomonadota > Alphaproteobacteria > Caulobacterales > Parvularculaceae > Aquisalinus > Aquisalinus luteolus. The sequence goes on along the minus strand of NZ_VCJR02000001.1, from coordinate 829,221 downwards.
TTTCGATGACCTTTTGCAGCCTGCTGCGCACATCAGCAGCAATGCTGCCGAGATTTTCGTTCTCTACTGAAGACATTGACGCCACGGGATCGACGGCAGCAATTTCGATTTCGTCATTCGCGATTTTCTGCACAATGACGTTACACGGCAGCATGACACCAATCTTGTCCTCTGCCTGCAAGGCTTGCCAGGCCATTTGCGGGTTGCAGGCACCAAGAATGCGATAGGGGCGGAAATCCTTGTCGAGTTTCTTCTTCATTGTCGCCGACACATCGATTTCAGTCAGCACACCAAAACCTTCCTGCCTGAGTGCAGCGGTGACCTGCTCGATGGCGTCTTCAAACGATGCAGATATGGTTTTTGCGAAATAATAGCTCATGCGATCCTCCTGATCCGAATTTCCGGTGGTCATCATGTAAGAGGAGTACAGAGAAAAGCATCTCGCTAGACTGTGACATATCTCCTCAACAATGATCTATTGAAGAAATAAAAAGGGAGGCCGAAGCCTCCCTGCCCTGTTTCCGGCGCTCTTCACACAGTGCACCGAACCGGATTTTCAATATAATATGATCAGCCCTGCATAGAGCGCAGCATCCACGCCGTCTTCTCGTGGAACTGCAGGCGCGCGATGAGCAGGTCTTCCGTGCCATCATCATCGGCTTCATCAGCAACTTCAATGAAGTCGCGCAGATGCGACGCTATCGCTTCGTGATCCTTGGTCAGGTTGGCGATCATGACCTCGGCACTCGGCACGTCATTATCACCCTCTTCGATCTTGCTCAGCTCCGCCATGCGACGGCCCGAGCCCGGTGCGAACACGCCCAAGGCGCGGATGCGTTCGGCCAGTTCGTCGAGCGCGGCCCACATGTCGCGATACTGTTCCTCGAACATCAGGTGCAGCGTGCGGAATTGCGGACCGGTGACGTTCCAGTGATAGCCATGGGTCTTCATGTAAATCGCGTAGGTCTCAGCCAGAGCCTTCGACAAGGCCTCGGCAACTTTTTCGCGATCGTCTTTCTCAATACCAATATCAACAGACATGATTGTATCTCCCTTGTTCATGTTAGAGACATAGGACATGAGCCACATTAATCAAGACGATAATACAGCTATTTTGAATAGATTCTATCGATACAGCGTGAAGGGCTCTTATTCCAGCCCGTCACAGAATTTCTGGATGCGGAAGCAGGCATCTTCCAGGGAGGACTTGTCCGTCGCATAGGAAATCCGGAAGAATGGCGACAAGCCGAACGCAACGCCCGGCACGACAGCCACCGCCTCTTCTTCCAGCAGGGCCGCGGCGAAGCTTTCATCATCCTCGATCTTGATGCCGGAGCGCGATGTCTTGCCGATGCACCCGGCGCAGGACGGATAGACATAGAAAGCCCCCTCCGGCGACATGCATTCGATACCCTTGGCATCGTTCAGCATGGAGACAACGAGATCGCGGCGGTCGCGGAACGCGGCATTGCGCTCCTTCAGGAACTCATGGTCGCCGTTCAGCGCGGCAACACTTGCCCATTGCGAGACCGAGCACGGGTTCGACGTCGACTGGCTCATCACCTTGCGCATCGCGCCGATCAGCTGGGTCGGGCCGCCGGCATAGCCGATGCGCCAGCCGGTCATGGCATAGGCCTTGGAGGCACCGTTCATCGTCAGCGTGCGATCATACAGCGCCGGCTCGACCTGTGCTGGCGTGACGAATTCAAAGCCGTCATAGACGATATGCTCATACATATCGTCGCTCAGCACCCAGATCTTGTCATTGTCTTTCAGTACATCGGTGATGCCCTGAAGCTCCTGCGCAGAATAGGCGCAGCCGGTCGGGTTGGAAGGCGAGTTGAAAATGAACCACCGCGTCTTCTTGGTGATGGCTTTTTTCAGCGCTTCTGGGCGCAGGCGGAATCCGTCCTCGGCCTTGGTCTCGACGATCACCGGCTTGCCGCCGGCAAGCAGAACCATGTCCGGATAGGACACCCAGTAGGGTGCCGGGATAATGACCTCGTCGCCGGGGTTCAGCGTCGCCATCATCGCGGCGAAGATCATGAACTTGCCACCGGGCGTAACGATGATCTGGTCGGTCGTGTAGGCAAGGTCGTTATCGCGCTTGAACTTCTCGACCACTGCCTTTTTCAGCTCGGGTATACCGTCAACGGCGGTATATTTCGTCTCGCCGCGCTCGATCGCCTCGATGGCGGCCTTCTTGACGTGTTCCGGTGTATCGAAGTCGGGCTCGCCGGCACCAAGACCGATCACATTGACGCCCTTTGCCTTCAGGTCGCGCGCCTTCTGCGTCACGGCCAGAGTTGGCGAGGGTTTTACGCGCTTCAGCGTTTCGGAAAGGACAAGATCGGCCATTCAATACTCCCTTATTCGCAGGAACTAATAAGCCTCTCGGTGCAGGATGCAACTTTTCTCTTTGTCACGACGCCATGAGGGTTAACATGAACCAAAACCCCCTGTAGGCGTTAGGGGTGTAAGGTAAATTGGGCGCAGGGGCACATATGATTTTCCAGACATCGGCAGACGACGAACTTATCCCGCTTGACGAGATCGCCGAGCAGACCAGCGGTTTCTTCGGGGAAATTCAGGAAAAGCTCCAGTCTGCCTGGCAGACGATCGAGGCCAATGGCCCGGAATGGGCGATCGGCGTCGGGGTTGTCGCCCTGCTCTATCTGTTTTTCCGCCTCGTGCGCGCCGTGATCGCCGGAATGCTTAAGACGAAGAAGCATCCGGCGAACAGCCTGCGCAATGTACTGGCGAGCCTCGTCTCCGGCACCAGCAGCCTCGTCATCATCGTCGGTGCAGCGGTGCTCGTCGCGCCGTTCGTGTTCAACCTCTCCGACGACAACCTCGCCTTCCTGCGCACCTGCTTCACCGTGCTGGTCATCATCCAGCTCGCCCTGTGGGCACGCGTGCTGGCAAAAGCTTTCCTGACAAGGGCGGCAGAGCGCAGCACGTCAGACGACAGCACCATCAAGAACGCCATGTCGGTGCTGACCATCCTGGTCAATGTCGTGATCTTCCTGATCGCGGGCATGACGATCCTGCAGAACATGAATGTCGATGTGACGGCGCTTGTCGCCGGCCTCGGCGTTGGCGGTATCGCAATCGCCCTTGCCGCCCAGAATATTTTTCAGGACCTGTTTGCCTCGCTGTCGATCATCTTCGACAAGCCTTTCGCCAAGGGCGATTTCATACAGTATGGCTCCGACGGCACACGCATGGGCACGGTGGAAAAGATCGGCCTGAAGACCACGCGGATAAAGTCGCTATCGGGTGAGCAACTGGTCATCGGCAATAGCCAGCTGCTGGCGGCAGAAGTGCGCAATTACCGCCGCATGACCGAGCGGCGCATCGTCTTCCAGGTCGGCGTCACCTATCAGACCCCCCATGACCAGCTGGAGAAAATCCCCGGCTACCTGAAGGGGATAATCGAGAATGCCGACAATGTGCGTTTCGACCGGGCTCATCTGCTCAGCTTCGCCGACAGCGCCATTTCCTTCGAGATCGTCTATTTCGTGCTCACGCGGGAAATGATCGACTACATGAACGTCAATCAGAGGATCCTTCTGGCCATCCACCGGAAATTCGAGGAGGAAGGCATCGATTTCGCCTATCCGACCCGGACACTGTGGATCGAGGGTGGCGGCGACAAGCCGACCGCGATGGAAAGCGAAGCGCCGACATCCGCCCTCTCCGATCGCAGTACCGGCCTGATGAAGCGCAAATAACGTTTACCGCTGCCTCGCTCGGTACCTTTGCCTTTTGCCCCACGCTCGCTACTCTCTGTGAAAGACAACAGAGGGTTATCCGAGATGAAAAACATCGCCTGCGCGGCTGTCGCCGCCGTACTGCCTGCAATTTCCGGTGTAGCGTATGCGCAGGATACCGCCCCTCCCGGCGAGGTGATGAAGCTCTACGATATCGCCAACGCCCCCTCGCCCGAACGGATTCGCGCCGATATCCAGACGCTGGTCGATTTCGGCACCCGCCACACGCTCTCGGAAACGCAGAGCGATACACGCGGCATCGGCGCTGCCCGCCGGTGGATCTTCGACGAGTTCGAGAAGATCTCCGCCGAGTGCGGCGGCTGCCTCGAGGTCATGTACATCTCCGACACGATCGAGGGCACCGATCGCATCCCCGAACCAACGGAAGTTGTCAGCGTCATCGCTATCCAGCGCGGCACGCTGGACCCGAACCGTTTCGTGATGATGTCTGGCGACATCGACAGCCGGGTGACGGACCCGCTGAACGGCACGGATGATTCCCCCGGCGCGAATGACAATGCCTCCGGCATGGCCGGCGCCATCGAAGCCGCCCGTGTGCTGACGAAATACCAATTTGCCGGCTCCATCATCTATGCCGGCCTGTCCGGCGAGGAACAGGGCCTGTTCGGCGGGGAGATCGTCGCCGCCCATGCGCTTGAGGAAGGCTGGCAGATCAAGGCCGTGCTCAACAACGACATGATCTCCAACATTTCCGGCATCGATGGCGTGATCGACAATTCAACCGTACGCGTCTTTTCCGAAGGCACCCGCGCCGTCGAAACAGAGCGCGAGGCCTATCTGCGCCGCTTCACCGGTGGCGAGGTAGACTCACCATCGCGCAACCTTGCCCGCTATATCGACAGGCTGTCCGATGACTACATGACCAATCTCGACGTGATGATGGTCTATCGCCTCGACCGTTTTCGCCGCGGCGGCCACCACCGCCCGTTCAACGAGGTCGGTATTCCCGGTGTGCGCATCATGGAGGTACACGAACATTATGACCGCCAGCACCAGGACCTGCGGGTCGAGGATGGCCGCGAATATGGTGACACGATGGAAGGCGTCGATGAGAACTACGCGGCGAAACTGACCGCGCTGAACGCCATCACCCTCGCCGGAATCGCAGGCGCACCGCCCTTCCCCGCCAATGTCGAGGTTGAAGGCGCCGTTTCGCCGGACACGACCCTGACCTGGGAAAGGCCGGAAAATTCCGGCAATCTCGCCGGTTATCGCGTCTGGTGGCGCCTGACGACGGAACCGCAATGGACCCATTCGCGTTATGTTGGTCAAGTCGATAAATACACGATCGAGGATATCGTCATCGACAACTACTTCTTTGGTGTCTCTGCAGTTGCGACAGATGGCAGCGAGACACCGGTCGTATTCCCTGGGCCGGCGGGGCGGTTCTAATTTTTTAGGGTGACCGCGTCGTTATTTAGTCTTGTCTGCCGCGTAGAAACGGTCGGCTGAAGCTCCAAGAAAACATATGGAGCTATACAGGACGTCTATGACCATACCTTCCAGCATCGACATCGTCATTATCGCAGGCCGAGATGATCTGCCCCTACTGCGATTGCAAGCACGCTCAATAAGCCGTCATCTACAAGCGGATCTTATCGGCAACATCTTGATTTGCGTCGATGCAGATGACGCCGAGCCGGCAATTACGGATATCCACCATCAGCTTGCCGGGGAATATGGGGACTTTTGGAGCAAAGTGCAGGTTGTGGATGCGCGTGTAAGTTTGGACCTCGCTTCAGGCCTGCACGACAAGGCCTATCGTCAATTGACCCTGTTTTTTGCTGCAGATCTTGCCAGGACACCATACTGCCTGCTGATGCAGGCGAAGGATCATATCCTTCGCCCTACCCGTGTTGAAGACCTTTTTTCCGAAGACGGACGACCGTTCTTTTCATTAGCTTCAGAGGCTGAGCGACCGGTCAACGACATGTTGCGCGGTGCCTATAACTTCTACAATGTTTCTACTTTACGCATTCCAAAATCCACGCCGCCATCCACCACACCAATGATGATTATTCGTGCAGAGGTCGACGCCCTGAAAAAAAGCATCGAGCTCAGGGCAAAGTCTTCGCCGAGAGATTTCATGGCGTCAAATGCCGATAGCCTGACATTTCTGGCGCTGTATCAGGCATACCTTTTTTCAAGGGAAAACCAACCTACGTCGCTCTATGTGTCAGTGCAGCAGAACAGGCTGAAGCTGACCAGCGACTGGCCCAATAACTGGCAGGATATCGACGAGATACTGGATCGCACACGGAAAAACGATTGCAGATATTTCTCAATCCATGCGGCTCGCCTTGGCAAGCTGGCTCGCGAGCACACCGACAAGCTTCTCCTTCTCTGGCGTAATTGCGGACTGATTGCAGATAATGAAAACACAGACTGGTTGGTCCCCGTCGAGTCGTCCGGTGAAGTGCACAACCCATTTCCTGACATTCCAGATGAACAATTCCGTCTGTATTATCGCCAAGGCTTGACCCTGCTGTTAGACAAGAACTGTCTCGTTGATCAGTACATGATAGAGCGTGGTTATTGGGAAAACCGCCAGATCGAGCGACTGCTAGGTTTCGCTGAAGCTGCCGAACTCAAGCCCGGAGCAAAAAGGGTCTTCCTGGACGTCGGCTCATTTTGGGCCTTATACTCATTAAAGGCGCGTCAATCCGGCCTGTTCGATGAGATCGTCCTTTTCGAGGCAGACCATCGAAACTTCAGCCAGCTACAAGCACAGCTTTTTCTTAATCATGTCATCGTACCAGATGAAATTCGTACCATTTTTGCTCCGGTAACTGACAAGCCTGGTCCCGTTAATATGATGCGTAGCGAGCTGCGCCGTGACGGTAACCGTGGAGCTGCCGGCATCATGCCGGAGGGACATCCCGTCCCGCCGATCGAACTTCAGGGGGTGTCGCTCGACTCAGTTCTAGACTATGAGAACTGCCTGTTGGTCATGAAGTTCGATGTCGAAAAGCACGAGATCCAAGTTCTGGCTGGCGCAAGGACCTTATTGAGAGCAAATGAGGCTGTGCTGCAGATTGAGAGCTACGAACTTGCCGACGATGTCCATTCCTTCCTGAAAGGGATCGGTTATCGCAAACTGGGCGAAATCGGGCCCGACCGATTTTACTCAAACATTCCATCACTTGAGAGCTTTGAGTAACTGGCCATTACCCCGACATCGCAAACGCCCCGGCGATTTCTCGCGCGGGGCGTTTTCTGTTTTACATGATGTGCCTTCTACTGGGTATCAGGCTTTGGCTTGATCGTGCCTTCGGCGAGGCCTGACAGGTCGATACCGTTTATGCCCAGTTCCTGCATCAGGCTGTCGATCAGCGGGGCCTGGGTGCGATAGCGCAGCGCCGCGTTGACGGCCTGGTCGGCGATCCCGACACTGCTCCCCTCGCCGCCGCTGACAGCGCCGCCGCCATGGGAGGAGCCGTTGAGCCCATCCACATGCAGGATCTTGATGCCATCGATATTCTGCATCGGCTTGACGGATTCGGCGATGATCTCCGGCAGGGACTTGAGTAGCTCCACCTTGATCTGCATCGCGATCTGGTCCGCAGACAGAATGTTCATCGCCTCGTTGATCGCCTTCTTGCCGGCAGCCTCGACGCGATAGACCGCTTCCTGGGCCTCTGCGCGCAGCTTCTCTGCCTCGGCATGGGCCTGTGCGGCGATACGCTCCTTCTGGGCTTCACCGTCAGCGGCAATACGCACGGCCTCGGCCTTGTCGGTTGCGGCTGTTTTCTCGGCATCGGCCGCGATGGTGACGGCAAGGGCTGCCTGCTCGGCGATCTTGCGCGCCTCGATCAGCTCGATCTGCTTCTCACGCTCGGCGACTTCCGTTTCGCGGGCGGTGACGACTTCCTCAGCCGCCTTGGCCGCGATGGCCCGGGCGTGATCGGCCTCGGCATCGGCTTCAGACTTCTCGCGCGACTTCTGCGCGATGGCAATATCGCGGGATTGTTCTGCCAGCTCGATCTGCTTCGACTTCTCGACCGAAGCCGCCTCAACTGCCTGTTCCTTCTCGATCTCGCGCTCGGCGACGACACGGGCAGACTGAATGTCCGACTCGCGGACCTGTTGCTCCGCCGCGATGCGTGCCTGGCGGGCTTCCCGCTCGCGCTCGGCTTTTTCCCGCTCGATCTGGGAGGCCTGCTCGGCAGCCCTGATCGCGACTTCGCGTTCCTGATCGAGACGGGCATATTCATTATCCCGGCGAATCGCCAGTTTCTGTTGCTCCGCATCGAGATTTTTACGCTGGATCAGGACTTCGGTTTCCTGCTCGATATCATTGCGCTTCTTGCGGCGCTCCTCGATCTCCTGCGTCAGCTTGGTCAGGCCCTCGGCGTCGAACGCGTTGTTGGGGTTGAAATATTCCTTGTTGGTCTGGTCAAGGCCGGTCAGCGAGACCGATTCCAGTTCAAGGCCGTTTTTCAGGATGTCCTCGGAAACGGCCGCCTGCACCTTTTGCACGAAGCTGACGCGCTGTTCATGCAACTCTTCCATCGCCATCTCTGCGGCAACGGCGCGCAGGGCATCGACGAACTTGCCCTCGACCAGCTCCTTCAAGTCCATCGGCGCCATGGTGCGCTTGCCCAGCGTCTGGGCGGCATTGGCGATGGATTCGACGGTCGGCTGTACACGGACATAGAACTCCGCCTGAACATCGACGCGCATGCGGTCCTTGGTGATCAGCGCCTGTTCATTGGCGCGGCGCACTTCCAGCCGCAGTGTGTTCATGTTGACGGGGATGATCTCGTGCAGCACCGGGAAGACCAGTGCGCCGCCATTCATGATCACTTTCTGCCCGCCGAAACCGGTCCGCACGAAGGAAACTTCTTTGGACGATCGGCGGTAAAGCCGTGCAAAGATCAATCCGATCGCCATCAGGGCGATAAAGACAATGCCTGCGATAATTCCCACATCGGTAAAGCTGTTCAACATGATTCCCTCTCCTACTCCCTGTCAGACATGGCGGCACTGGTATTGCGTATGGCCTGGTAGATGCTGCCGGATTGTCTGACGATGACAATTTCATCTGCCTGGCTGAATGTTTCCCCGTCGAGATCAGGCTCGACAAGGATGTAATGGGACTGGCCGAAACTGTCCTTCAGCTTGGCCTCTGCGGGCGAGCCCTTTGCGGCGATGCCGCGTACGATGGTCGCTACCTTCCCGATAAAGAGTTTCTGGCTGACTGCCTCTGTCTGCTCCTTCGGGATCATCATGGCAAAGCCAAGCCCTGCATAACGCGTGACAGGCATTGCCGCGAAGAATGCCGGTATGGCAGCAAGGAAGGACGGAATTGCCATGCCCAGAAGCGCCATCTGCAGGCCCTGGATGACAAAGCCGGCCAGCCCGAACGCCGTCAGGAAAATGATCAGCAGGACCAGCACCGGCACCTTGCCGACACACAGCCAGCCAAGCAGCTGGCTGAGCGGTCCTGCGCCCGGCGCATCCGGCACGGCCGGGGCATCGGCATCCAGAGGCCCGCCCACATCGCCATCGAAGTCGACGTCCATGTCGACATCGATATCCGGCAGCATGCTGTCGAGGGCGGCGGAGGCCGACGTGCCCATGAGCGCGCCGACAATCTCCACCATGGCGATGATCAGCATCAGGACGATGGCCACCGCGAATGGTGTCGTCGCCGGAGAGAAGAAGATCTCTGCCATCAGTCAGCCGATTTGACTGCCTTGACTGCGGCAAGGCGTTCCTGCACCCGGTTCGAACGGGCGATCTTTTCAAGCTCGGCGAGCTTGGCTGCCGTCTGCGCATCGGCACCCTTGGTGCCGCCAATGCCTGTCGCCCCTTTCAGCGCCCGGTTGAAAGCCGTTTCGGCATTCTCTGCGCGCCGGTCAGGCCCGTCCTTCGAGGGCGTTGCGCCGCCGGTGGCCGTGGCGCCATCCTTCGGTCGGGACGCGATGAAAGTTTCCAGATCCTCTTCCATCTCGCCGCGGCGGCCGCTCAGGGCTGCGATATAGCTTTCAAGCTCTGCCTGCTGTTCGGCGGCATCCTTCAACGCCTCTTCCAGCACCGGCATCTGCGCCTCCAGGTCGATCTGGCGGGAGATGGCTGCCTCTGCCAGGTCGTCCCGGCCCTCATCGACGGCCATCCGGATCTTTTCGCCCAGCTCTTCATGCTTGGCGGTCGATTCCATCAGCCGCTTGTTGGCGTGATGCTTGTTGGCGATGACGACACCCAGCTCATCGCGCACATCGTCGATCGCCCGGTCGATCTCGCGGATCGCTTCCTTCATGACCGTTTCCGGCGCGGTATTCTCCACGGCATCAACAATCGAGTTGACACTGCCCGACACCAACCGCTTGACGCGGTTCACCAATCCTTCAGCCATTACTTGTCTCCCTTCCTCTTTTCCAAAGACATGTTCACGAGTTCTACAAGTTCAAGAACCGGCCCCAGCCTTTTGCTGACCCCTTGCGGGTCGTAGCATCGATTTTCCCGGGTCAGTCCTGCCTCGAGCGTTTCCCTGATCAGCGCGAATACTTCATCCAGAAGTTGTGCCTCAAAAGCTTTCAAAACCGTTTCAGGATCAGCTGAAGCCTTGCCAGTTCCCTTTCCTGCGCCGCCCTTTTCAGCCCCGGAGGGACCCGCGAAGACGGTTCCGGCAAGCTCTGGCAGACGCTCGGTCACCTTGAGCATGAAATCGGAGCGCAGGTCCGCCTCCCCCTCGAGCTGACGAACCTGCCGCCGCGACTGGCGCAGAAGGTCATGAAAGGCCTCTGCAGCCTGTATCCTGTCGCCCAGCCCTTCCTGCCGCTGGCGCTCGGCCTCGAGCAGCGCCCGCAGTTTTTCAGATGGGGTCCTCGCATTGCCAATTTCCAGCCTGGCAAGGAACGCGGCGTCATCATCGTTGACGCGGACAGAGAGCGGCGTTGTTTTCATATGTATGCATCCGTTTACATATGCATACATAATCTTTCCAGACCGTCATTTCAAGAGGTCGAATAGGAAATCCGAAACGAAAAACGCCCCGGCGATTTCTCGCACGGGGCGTTTAATTGGGTGCGGGAATAGGATTTGAACCTATGACCTTCAGGTTATGAGCCTGACGAGCTACCGGGCTGCTCCATCCCGCATCAACAGTGCGCCTGCCGGTTCAGGCGCTTCGGAACACGCCTTATGCGCTTCCCGGATCAGGAATTCAAGGGCTTTTTGAGGTTTTTTTGCCGAAAATTCCTCCACCTTTACAAGTGTTTAGACGTGGAGATGCCGATTTGGGGAAAAAGCATGTCCCGATCCCCTCTTGCCAGCCGCGACGATCGGGTGTTCCATCTGGCGGAACACTTATACGGAACAATTCCCTTGCCGGTGAGGTAGGCCGATGCAGCTCAGCGATTTCGACATTACCCCTGACCGAGGCTTCCTTTGCAGCTTCGATGCGCCGGACGTGGTGCTGCCGGAAGCTTTTGACGAGATCGTCGATGCCGGTATCTGCCTGCCCGACTACCTGATGACAGACAAGGTCCGCTTTTTTCTCGACCGATTGCCGGAAGTGCCGGTGGCCGCAGCACTGGCAACGATGAGCGATGCCGAAAAGCGCATGGCGATGGTGCGGTATTCCTTCCTCGTGCAGGCTTATGTCTGGGGCGAGACAGAGGTGCCTGCCGCCCTGCCGCGCTGCCTCGCCCGGCCGATCTGGGACCTCGCCAGGGCACTGGGCCAGCAACCGCTACTGCCATATTCGTCCTATGTCCTCGACAATTGGGGAATGATCGAGCCGGATGCCGGGATCACCCTCGACAATTTGTTCATGATACAGAATTTCCTCGCCGGTCAGGACGAGGCCTGGTTCGTGCTCGTCCATGTCGCGATCGAGGCGGCAGCCGGAAAGGCGCTCGCCGAGGTCCCGGCGATGCTGGACGAGACAATGCAAGAAGACGGAACGGCGCTGACCGCATCCCTCGGCCGGATCGGCATGGTGTGGCAGGAGGTCAACTCCCTGTTCGACCGCATGCCGGAGAAATGCGACCCCTATATCTATTTCAACCGTGTACGCCCCTATATCCATGGCTGGCAGGACAACCCCGCCCTGCCCGGCGGCCTGATCTATGATGGCGTGGGTGATACCGAAGGAAAGCCGGTGGCTTTTCGTGGGCAGACCGGCTCGCAGTCTTCCATCGTGCCGTTGATGGATGCGCTGCTGGGCCTGACCCATGAACAGGACCCGCTGCGGCGCTATCTCGATGAGTTGCACATCTATCGCCCGCCCGCCCATCGCCGCTTCATCGATGCGGTGCGCGAGCGTTCAGCCGTGCGCGCCACCGTACAGGCATCCGGCCCCGGCGAGATGCGCGACGCCTATAACCATATCGTCGAACAGATTGCGGCCTTCCGTACACGGCACCTCGAATATGCTGCCAGCTATATCAACAAGCAGTCGAAGGGCGGCGCCGGCAACGACACCGAGGTCGGCACCGGCGGCACGCCCTTCATGCGCTATCTGAAAAAGCACCGCGACGAATCACGCGCCCAGCTGATCGCCTGACGTTTCCCCCTGTTCTTGTTCAGGCCGTGCCGCTGCCCAGTTCAGCAACGCATCGAGCACGGGACAAAGGGACTGTCCCCACTCCGTCAGGAGGTATTCCACCTTGGGCGGCACCTGCGGATAGACGATGCGGCGGACGATGCCGTCGTCCTCCATCTGGCGCAGCTGCTGAATCAGCATTTTCTGGGATATACCGGGTATGGCCCGTTCCAGTTCGGAAAACCGCATCACCTGCCCGCCAAAAAGATGAAACAGGATGACCAGTTTCCACCGTCCTTCCAGCATCTTCAGTACAGATTCAACGCCTGCTGCTGCCGTTTCGCGGGTCAGCGGCTCATGCTTACCTTCAGGTAAGTTCCCTACTTTTTTGTCCGTACTTGTCATTAATTCAGCCTAGCGCCATGTGGAGGTCACCACAAGATCAACAGCCAAAGAGGAGCAAACCATGACTGACCTCCATGACAGTATCCGCCAGTATTTCGAGGCAACCAACAAACGGGATTTCAATGCAGCCATAACCGCTTTCACGCCCGACGCCATCGTCAGGGATGAAGGCAATACCTACAACGGCCTTCCGGAAATAAGGGCATGGATGGAGGGCGCTGCCAAGCAATATTCAACGACCGCCGAAGTGCTTTCATCTTCTGAGATCAGTGACAGACCGACCGTGAAGGCGCGTGTAACCGGGACCTTTCCGGGTAGCCCAATCACGCTCAGCTTCTTCTTTGTCCTGAGCGATGAGAAAATCAATACCTTGGAAATCAAGGTGTGATCATGACCCGGAAATTTTCTCTCGACCACGAAGAATTCAAGGACCGCAAGGTTCTCGTCACCGGGGGCACCAAGGGTGCCGGCCAGGCCATCCTGAGACGTTTCGCCGAGGCTGGCGCTATGACCGCCACAAGCGCGCGAAGTCATCCGGATGAAAAGCTCGAAGCCGATCTTTTCGTGGAGGCGGACCTTTCGTCCCCGGAAGGCATTGAGACACTGGCAAGCGCCATAAAGGCCGACTTCGGCGTGCCCGATATCATCATCCACTGCCTCGGCGGCTCGTCCACACCCGGGGGCGGCTTCAGCGCCGCGACAGAAGAGTTCTGGCAGAAGGAATTGAACCTGAACCTGCTTTGCGCAGTACGGCTCGATCGGGCCCTCCTGCCGGATATGGTGGCACGGGGTACCGGATCGATCGTCCACGTCTCATCCATACAGGCGCATCTGCCGCTGCATGAGTCGACTATGGCCTACGCCGCCGCCAAAGCCGCGCTGACCAGCTACAGCAAATCCCTGTCAAAGGAGCTTGGCCCGAAAGGTCTCCGTGTGAACACTGTCTCCCCCGGCTGGATCATGACGGGGGCATCCGAAGAGCTGGTCAAACGCATCGCACAAAGCGGCGGTACTGACGAAACGACAGCCCGTGAGAGTATCATGGATGCGCTGGGCGGCATCCCCATCGGCAGGCCAGCCATGCCGGAAGAAATTGCCGAGCTTTGCGCTTTCCTTGCATCTGAACGCGCAGGCGCGATTCACGGCGCGGATATGGTCATCGACGGCGGCACCATCCCGACCACCTGACCCCCGCATAAAAAAGCCGCCCCGAGGGGCGGCTTTTGTCGATCAGGCTTTCTTGCGCAGATTGAGTCGCCCGCGCATGATCCGCAGCAGCAGCCACAGTACCGGCACGCCGATAATCAGCCATGGCAGGATCGCGGCGAAGAACAACACCATGGTGGCGAGGCTGTCGGCGAGGACACCAAAGAATTGCTTGAACGCATTGCCCAGCGACTCGAACGTGCTGGAGGACACCGCCTGCGGCAGGGTCTGGTAGGACAGGCTCATCTTGTCCATCGACACCCGCGCCTGCAGCACACGCAGATAGCTTTGCGCACTTTCGATCTCGCCTTGAACGCGGGCAAGTTCCCGCTCGATCTGCAATAGGTCACCGACCTGGTCGGTATCCTTTTCCAGCAGCACGAGCAGCCGGTCGCGCAAGGTTATCTGGGCATCGAGTCGCGCTGTCGTATCGGTGATCGTGCGGGTCAGGTCCTCAGCCCGCATGGACGAGGAGGAAAGCTTGCCGTTGGCGTCCTTCGCGTCGCTTTCAAGACCGGTGCGGAAGTCCCCCATCCAGTCGCGCGCGGCGCGGATTTCCAGCGATGCCCAGGACCAGTCCTCACCTGACCCGCCCTGATTGCTGGAAATGACCTGGCAGATTGCGGGGCCGGCCGATTCGCATTCGGCCATATGGGCCTTCATGACCGGGCCGACACGGACAGCCGGCACCTGTAACTCGGCGCTGTATTCATAGGCCAGCATGCGACCACCAACCGGCTCCGATTCGCCCTCGGTCGGCGCAGGCTCAGCCATCTTGCCAGCAGCATACTCGGCCTCGTAATCAGCTTCAGGCGCGAAGGCAGGAGCGGAATCCATCGACGCGGCCTCTTCATAGGCCATTTCGACATCACCGCAGCCGGCAACAATTGCCAGCATGGCCAGACACAGAAATCTTTTCATGAAACTCTCTCCCTTTTCCCTTTTGTCTTGCACGATTGCGGCAAAGCCGCGGCAATGCAACGACTTAAAAAAGGGCTCGTATTTGTCAGGGAGTGAGTCGGTCGTGAGTGTCTGCTTTTTAGCAGCGCCCAGATACTAAGGGCGCTTTCTCCCGACGATGAGGCCAGACCGGAACCACAGCCGCAGGCCGGGTACGGACCGCAAATGACGGTCCATTTCCCACGCTGTGCGTGTCAACGGGTTCTGCGGGTTTTTGAACAGCTTTTGCGAGACTGGGCTCGCGGCCGCAGAAGCGAGCTGGATCGGATGCAGTGTGACGTCGAATCGCTCTTCGAACAGTTTCCACTGTGGATGATCGATCGGCTTTTCATCCGGCGTACGCAGTGCCGGCGTCAGGTGCCGGACGAGTTTCATCACCGGGTTGAAGTCGAGCGGTTCCATGAAAACCATGGTGCCACCGGGCTTCAGCACCCGTGCGATCTCGTCGAGAGCGACGGCATAGTCGAGATGGTGAAGGATCGCCTTTCCAAACACGACGTCGAAACTTTCATCCTCGAACGCCAGTTCATGAGCATCCATCAGCTGGAAGTCTGGCTGGATCGACGTCTGGTTCAGCGCGGCCCGGCCATTGTCGATCTCGGTCTGGGAAATGTTGATACAGACCAGTTCATCGACCGGCGTGCCGAGGCGATGGACCCAGCTCTGCCAGGTTGCGGATCCGACTTCCAGGAAACGACCATTTGCATGCGGAGCAAAGGCCGCCTTCAACAGCGCATCGACCTCATCATCCCAATAGGCGCCGGCATGGGACCAGACGGCTTCAAACCCGGTCCGGTCGAACCCCTCATCCCAAGCTTCCTGCTCGCGCAGCACTCTATCATCCATGGCCATCTCCCGACTTTACTACCGCTATTGGTGCACGGATCGTGCCAATACCCCAGCTAGGCAAAAAACTATTGCGACCAGTGATGGGCATAGGCATCTGCCGCCCACCATCGCGTGTCTGCCCTCATCCGCTCCCGATCCGACTCCGTGAGCCAGCGTGAGAGGCCTTCATTCTCCGCGCGCATATCGCGAACAATATTCTCAGCCAGGGGGCGCGGCACTGCCCAGGGCGCCGCCTTGCCACCCGGCATGAGACGGCGCAGCACGAGGTCCATCCGTGGGGCATTAGGCTGGCGCAGGCCGGGAAAGCGGCGATAGAGCGCGACATGGTTGGCGGATAGAGCGCTATTGACCCTGCTACCGGGCGGATATGTGGACGGGTCGATATCTAGCGCGTCAAAAGATCCTCGATGATGTCCCGCCCATCGTTCAGACGCACACTCACTCTCCTGACGCAATCAAGCGCAGCGATCCTTTCAAGGCGTGTGGTCCATTTTGCCGTATTGCATTGGGTTTTCCATATGGTCTCGATCGATGCGCGATCCTCGCGCCAGGCGAACCATTGCCACCATGCCGACTGGAGCCAGGAAATCTGCGGGCGCACCCAGGCAAGAACATGCAGATCGAGGCGCGCCCGCAGTTCCTCTGGCAGATCCCTTAGCCCGGCAATATTGATGTTATTTCCCCAGTTTTCATTGGAGATGATCGGTACCGACCGGTCCTGCGGATTATCCCGATAGTGACGATCAAGCGAGAGGATGGCGTCGGCAAGGGAACCTGTGGAGGCACTGTACCCGGCCAGGCTGGCCCTGTTCTTCAACGCAACCTGCCAGTCAGGTATCAGGCGGCCATTCGTGACCACAAAATATCCAAGAGAATCTTGCCCGGACACAAGCCGGCGGTTCCTGCACAGATAATGCTGGATCGCGGAGCTGCCGCATTTGGAATAGCCGATATGGACAATGATCTTGAGCATGGATCTTCGGCGTGCGGCCCTTATCGCACCGATTTGGTCAGGGCAGTGTGACCGCAACCGGCGGGAAATAAAAGTGGCGCAAACAAAAACGCCGCCCCGAAGGGCGGCGTTTTTAAGAAGTGATACAGGGTTTTCAAAAGCCGTCTTTGCAGGCCTGGCGACGACCTACTCTCCCACGCCTTGAGACGTAGTACCATCGGCGCTGCAGGATTTAACGGCCGTGTTCGAGATGGGAACGGGTGGGGGCCCTGCGCCATAATCACCAGGCCGGCGAAAACGGCTTTTGAAATTGCGAGAGTTTATAATGTCTTTGACGCTCGTGGCAGATCCGTCGAAACGGACCGTTCGCCACGCATGAGATAATGCTTCATACGCAGTTACGGCATAGTAACTGGCATGAGAAATGATCAAGCCTATCGAACAATTAGTACCGGTTAGCTCCATGCGTTGCCGCACTTCCACACCCGGCCTATCAACGTGGTGGTCTTCCACGGTTCTCAAGGGAATACTAGTTTTGAGGGGGGTTTCCCGCTTAGATGCCTTCAGCGGTTATCCCGTCCGTATATAGCTACCCTGCTGTGCCGCTGGCGCGACAACAGGTCCACCAGAGATACGTCCACCCCGGTCCTCTCGTACTAAGGGCAGATCCTCTCAATATTCCTACACCCACGGCAGATAGGGACCGAACTGTCTCACGACGTTCTAAACCCAGCTCACGTACCGCTTTAATTGGCGAACAGCCAAACCCTTGGGACCTGCTCCAGCCCCAGGATGCGATGAGCCGACATCGAGGTGCCAAACAATGCCGTCGATATGGACTCTTGGGCATCATCAGCCTGTTATCCCCGGCGTACCTTTTATCCGTTGAGCGATGGCCCGTCCACGAGGGACCACCGGATCACTATGGCCGTCTTTCGACTCTGCTCGACTTGTCAGTCTCGCAGTCAGGCTGGCTTATGCCATTGCACTCAACGAGCGATTTCCGACCGCTCTGAGCCAACCTTCGCGCGCCTCCGTTACTCTTTGGGAGGCGACCGCCCCAGTCAAACTACCCACCATGCAGGGTCCCGGAACCGGATAACGGTCCGCGGTTAGACATCAATAACAATCAGGGTGGTATTTCACCAACGACTCCACCCCAACTGGCGCCAGGGTTTCAAAGTCTCCCACCTATCCTACACAAATTGTCACTAATGCCACTGCAAAGCTATAGTAAAGGTGCACGGGGTCTTTCCGTCTGACCGCGGGTACCCCGCATCTTCACGGGGAATTCAGTTTCGCTGAGTCTGCGTTGGAGACAGTGGGGAAGTCGTTACGCCATTCGTGCAGGTCGGAACTTACCCGACAAGGAATTTCGCTACCTTAGGACCGTTATAGTTACGGCCGCCGTTTACCGGGGCTTCAATTTGGTGCTTGCACACCGCCTTTTAACCTTCCGGCACCGGGCAGGCGTCAGACCCTATACGTCGTCTTGCGACTTCGCAGAGCCCTATGTTTTTAGTAAACAGTCGCCACCCCCTGGTCTGTGCCCCCCGCCCAAAGTTGCCTTCGAACGGGGCTCCCTTCTCGCTAACTTACGGGAGTAATTTGCCGAGTTCCTTCAACGCAGTTCTCTCAAGCGCCTTGGTATGCTCTACCAGTCCACCTGTGTCGGTTTAGGGTACGGTCTAATAGGGAGGCTATTTCCAGGGACTGCTTCGCGGCCCGACCAATCCAATAAGGTCGAACAACTTACGCAATCCGTCACACATCCCTTGGCCACTGAATATTAACAGTGTTCCCATCGTCTACGCATTTCTGCCTCGACTTAGGGGCCGGCTAACCCTGCGCAGATTAGCTTTACGCAGGAACCCTTGGACTTTCGGCGAGAGTGTCTCTCACACTCTTTATCGCTACTCGTGTCAGCATTCTCACTTCCGATACGTCCAGGCAACCTCGCAGTTACCCTTCATCCGCCTACGGAACGCTCCGCTACCGCGTGCACAAAGTGCACACCCGAAGCTTCGGTGTGTAGTTTAAGCCCCGTTACATTTTCGGCGCGGGACCCCTTAATTAGACCAGTGAGCTGTTACGCTTTCTTTAAAGGATGGCTGCTTCTAAGCCAACCTCCTGGTTGTTTTGGGAGTCCTACATCCTTTCCCACTTAACTACAACTTAGGGACCTTAGCTGTCGGTCAGGGCTGTTTCCCTTTCCACTACGGACCTTAGCACCCGCAGTGTGTCTGCCATTCAGTTCTCTCTGGTATTCGGAGTTTGGTTAGGATCAGTAAGCCGGTGGGGCCCCATAGCCCATCCAGTGCTCTACCCCCAGAGGAATTCGAATGACGCTCTACCTAAATAGATTTCGCGGAGAACCAGCTATCTCCCGGTTTGATTGGCCTTTCACCCCTAGTCACAAGTCATCCCGTTCTTTTTCAACAGAAGTGGGTTCGGACCTCCAGTGAGTGTTACCTCACCTTCATCCTGCTCATAACTAGATCACCGGGTTTCGGGTCTAATCCCTCTAACAAACGCCCTATTAAGACTCGCTTTCGCTGTGCCTA
>NZ_VCJR02000001.1:0-805000 GCF_009712425.2 Aquisalinus luteolus | reverse complement strand
CGAAGACGATGCCGCAGAACACAGCTGCCGTCAGATAGAAGCTCAGAAACACGATCAGACCGCTCGCCGTTTCAACCCGGAAACGCGAGGCCATCATCGTGCCGAACACCAGCAGCCAGAGGCAGTTGAACCCGATATGGCCGAAATCGCCATGCAGGAAAGCGTGGGTGATGAAGGTCAGCAATTCATGGCCAAGCGCCATGATATTGTCCGGATCGGTCGACGCGACCCGCCCCGGTACCACAGCAAAGAACCGGATCAGCCCTTCATGAAGCCCGGCCGGAAGAACGAATCGCACCGCGTATATGATCACATTGATGGCCAGCAGCACGATGATGACCGTCGGAATGCCCTTTTTCGGCGTATATGTCGGCTCATGACCAGCGATTCGGTGCACTTGCGAGGGTCTCATAAGCCGCCTTCCACGGTTTTCGGCATCATTCTGTGCCAGACCGGAACAGGCTCGGCGAACCGGGCGAAAAGCCCGGAAATCTGCATCACAATGAGGCTTGGCAAGCTTTTCTTCACTTTAGCGGGCTACTTTTCCTGAACGAAGCAGCCCTAAAGGTAAGGCAGGGGATTACACATGCAAGCTCAGCAGGTACGCGCTCCTGAGACAGGCTCACCGCAATCGGCTGTCGCCGACAGGCGGACCTATCGGCGCATCCGCCTGCCGCTCGATGCCCGCTTCCTGTTGAATGACGAACGGGAATTTCCCGCCAGATTGCGCACCATCTCCGCCGGCGAAGCAGTGATAGAGTGTGAAGCGCCGGTAAAACGCGGCGACAAGGTGATTCTCTACATCGACCATATCGGCCGCATGGAAGGCATCGTGAAGGCAACGGCCTCGAAGGCGATTCGCGTCTATTTCGATGTTCGCCGCTCCCGCCGTGCCCGCATGGCCGACACACTGATCCGGCTGGTCAATCGCGGCACGCATGATTTCGAACGCCGCCGGGCGATTCGCATCCGCCAGAACCGTGCCGCCAAGGCTGAACTGGAAGATGGTTCCACCGTCGACTGCCGCATTCTCGATATCTCGGTAACCGGCGCGTCCGTCGCGATCGACCCGAGACCCGACATTGGACGTTTAATGGTAATCGGCAAGATGCGCGGCCGGGTAGTACGCCATCATGAGTCAGGCATTGGCCTGGAGTTTATCAAGGACTGAATGACAGGGATTCGTCGATAATGCTCTCTACTGATAACTGGTGCATCAAGGTCGCAGAACGGGTTTACGGCCCCTACTCCACCGACCAACTTGAAACCTTCGCCATGCAGGGCCGGCTCGGCCCGCAATCGATGGTCGCCCCGGCCGGCGGCAAGATGTGGCGTGCCGCCAAACAATATCCGAACATTGCCGAGATCCTCGACGGTGGCCGCCAGGAAACCATCACAGCCGAACAGGTCGCGCGATCGAACCAGAAAAAAAAGCCAAGTGAGGATGAAGAGCCTGAAATCGCCAACTTCCTCCTTATCTTCGATGTTGTTTCCGGCGCAGCAAGCCGGCTGGAGCATGTGATTCGAAATCTGGGTCCCGCCTTCCGCGTGACCGACAATGTCTGGGCAGTGTCCAGCGACCAGACCCTTATGGGCCTGAAGAACCTGCTGACCCCGCACCTGCAGGTGCGCGAGCCGGTGTTCATCGTCGACTCCACCCGCGGGCGCAGTGTCTGGCAGAATTTCCCGCCAGAGAAACACTCCAAGATGATCAAGGCCTGGATGCGCTAGGCGCATCCGGCACGCCCGCCCCTTTAGGTCAGACACCCCGCAATAGGTTTGTGTACCGACAGTCCGGCGTTAACACCTCATTAACCACTAAAAAACTTTTGTCATACTCCCTCACCGCCCTCGCCAGAGGGGGCGATCTGAAGTAGTATGAAGAAGATGATTGATTCGGTTTCAGGTTAGCTCTGATGGTGGGATATACCAACATATTCCACCGCCCCGCCGGGGAAAGCCGGCCAGCCCCCTGCTTCCCGATTTTTTTCACCATAGCTGATAGTTCGTATGCTGATCGCAGTTTCATTGCGTTCGGCAAGCGGTCGCATTTCGCCTTTCCACCAGCCAGCCCCAAGGAGGTCAGTCATGGGAAAACGTGCTGCACGCAAATCGACGAAACGTCTCGCCAGGGAAACCCTGGACACTTACGACTATCACGGCGGTAACGTCCAGCCGTTGTTCGATACCGACTGGTCGCCAATGGATGGCGAGGACGAGGTGATGCAGCAACGCCCCGGGGCACGAAAACCGGAAACGAAATATCGAAAGAACATCAGGCCACAGAATGAATCGCAGCGTCTGTTCATGGAAGCGCTGAACGATCATTCACTTGTCGTCGCCTCGGGCCCTGCCGGGACCGGCAAGACCTATGTCGCCATCGCCAAGGCGGTCGAGGCACTGGAGGCCGGCGAGGTCACCCGCATCGTCCTGTCCCGACCGGCTGTCGAAGCCGGCGAAAGCCTCGGCTTCCTGCCCGGCGACCTGGAGGAGAAGCTCTCCCCCTATCTGCGCCCGCTCTATGATGCGCTGGCCGACCGCCTCTCGGGCCGCCGCCTGAAAGCGCTGATGGCCGAGGGCGTCATCGAGATCGCCCCGATCGCCTATATGCGGGGCCGTACCCTGAACAATGCCTTCGTCGTGATCGACGAGGCGCAGAACTGTACCTACGGCCAGCTGAAAATGCTGCTGACCCGCCTCGGCTGGTCCTCGACAATGGTCATCACCGGCGACCCGCAGCAATCGGACCTGTTGCCCGGCATGTCGGGCCTTGCCGATGTCTCGGCCAAACTGTCGAAGCTCGACAGCGTCTCTGTCATCGAGTTCAACGACAAGGATGTCGTGCGCCATCCGCTGGTCGCGGAGATGATCGGCGTCCTCTGACGAATCACAGCCCAATCGGGTGATCAGGGCCCCGTAGCCATGCTGCGGGGCTCATTCCGTTTTGTAAGGTTCTTTCCCTTCGCCTGCCTGCAAGGTTATGGTAGAAGCCGAAAAGCTCGACAGAAGAACAAGACGACAGGCAGGGCATGAGCAACAGCTACGGTTTCGGCGGCGATGAGATCAAGGAAGAATCATCCTGGCGCTATCCGCTGGTGATCTTCTTCTCCACGCTCATCCTGTGCGCGATCTTTCTCTATCACTATGTCGGCCCGGGTTATGACGAGATCCAGGGCACGACGCCAAAGCCGACAATCAGCGAGGAACAGATCTCCCTCACCGTCGGGGATGTCGGGTTTCAGGTTCCGGCCAATTATACTGTCTATCCGCGTGATCGCCGCGGCGGCGCGCGTGATTCGCTGACGCTCTATGCTCTCTGGCCGACCATGAACGGCTATACCCCCGCACGTCGGTCCGAGTTCATCGACAATGACGCCGACACCCGCCGGATCGACATCATCGTCGATGAGCGCAGCTCGGTCTTTACCGAGGAACGCCGGCTGGAGACCCTCTATCTGCCTCACACCATCGACAAGGCCGGGCAGCAATCGGATTACGGGCTCGTCAAATTCGAGTTCAGGAGCGCTGGCGGCGATACCCAGACGAATGGCTATAGCGACAAGGACATGTTCGTCGCCGAGGATGCAGATGGCAGCGCGATCGTCCTGTTCTGTTTCAAGGAAAGTGATCAGAACGTCATTCCGCCGGAATGCTGGCGCGAATTCGATTTCTCTGACGGCACGACCGTGCGGTTCCTGTTCAAGAAGGCATACCTGCCGGAATGGCAAAAGATAAACGCAGAGGTCCAGCGCTTCCTTTACGGGATCGCCGATATCGGCTGACGCTCGGACGCACGCATGGCACTGCGCAGCAGGATGCCGAGACAATGCCCCAGCCCAAGCGCAAGGGCGCCCTCTCCCAGTATAAGCACCACTCCCGTTACGCCCAGACCTGTCCCCGGCACAAGCATGGCGAGGCAGATGAGCATGAAGGATGCCGCCAATAGCGCCACGCCCCCTGCCGGCAGGCTGGCCGCGACGGACCTGACCATCAGCTCTTTGCCTCTCGCCCGTTTGGCGACTTCACCCCGCCACACGCTCGCCTGCCGCAACAGGGCGAAAATAATGACAAGGTGAACAGGCCCGCCCAGATGCGGCGGCACGTGATCGCCGGTGATCAGCGCGAAAGGGATCGCGGCGAGAACAAAAGGCACGAAGACGAGAAGGCTGGTACGGAACGACATGGTCGTCACCATGATCACCGCAAAGATGCCAGCGCCAAGCGACAGGAGAATCATCGCTCTCACTAACGCTCCCGGACCCTCCCCGGCCATCAGCAAGTCCGGTCGCAGCGACAGGATCATGAGAGCCAGCAACGCGACAGCGGCGAGAATCGCCCCCGGCACGACCGGCCTGACAGTGCCGAGCAGGCGGGCCGTGACGATCCCGGTCGCAAACCAGCTGCGATCGGCGGATCTTGAAATCTGCTCCGGCAATGGCAGGAGCGACAACAGGGACATGGAGATCACGACGACAGCACCGCAAAAGGCAACCAGCATCAGCGGCATGGCACCAAAGCCATAAGGGCCGTCACTCAATGGTAACAAGGGCGCCTGGCCCAGTGCCGCCCCGGAAAAGCTGAAAAGAACGGCGATCAGGAACAGGCAGACGACCTGCCGCATCAGCTTGTTGGCAGTAAGCGCTGCGGCAAGACGCAGCCCGTCCCGCTTGGCAAGGCGATCGGCGAACCCCTCGGCAGCATAGACCCCCGCCATGACGGCAAGCGACAGGCAGACCCAGACCAGGCCAATGCCCGGAGCATCCCACCCGACACCGTTCTGGCCGGACCAGACAATCAGTGCTGCACAGCCCGCCGCCGCGGGCATAAGCCCGACAACAGCCATCAGGAGCGCGGCCCGCCCGGCATAACGCCCGAGCCAGATGAGGGAGATTGCAAGCAGGCTGCCGACCGAAAATGCCAGACGCATGTCAGGGTCTGGTGCCAGCGCCGAGGCGGCAAGGCCGCAGGCCAGCAGCACACCCAGCAGCGCCCATCGCCATCGGCCCGATGGCGGGAACAGGCCGGCGATGACAAGAAGTGCACCTGTAATCCCCAGCGCCTGCATGGCCGGGAAGAGCACTTCGCCGCCCGCCTGCCTGGAGTCGATCGGGGCAGGATCACCCGATGCAAGCAGCACAGCAATGGTGCAGCCTGCCAGCAATAGCGTCAGGAAAGGGCGCTGGACGATGAATGGGCCCGGCAGGCCCAGCTGGTAAGACGTATCGGGACGGGCGTCAGCCATTCGTGGCCTCGCCTCTCGATGCTCTAGCCCTTGGGCAGGTCGATCTCCAGAATCGCCATGTTGAAGTCATAGGAGACTTCCCCTTCGTCCTCGTCCTTGAACAGGACGCCGATAAACTCATCACCGATATATACTTCGGCTGAGTCGTCCTTGTTTGCTCTGGCCCGGACGGATAAATTCTCGTCATTGAAACGACGACGCAGATAAAGCTGCAGTTTGGCGATTTCTGTCTCTTGCATGATCCGGTTCTCCGCGGCGTTGTTACGCAACCTGTTTGTCTTTGTGGCCCGGTCGCGTCAGGCTAAGAGCTAGCGCAACGGCCCTGAATGTCGATGATCAACCCTTGGAGCATGGAATGGCCCTGATGAACACCCCCGCCCTTGCCGGATTTGCAGCCATCTTGCTGACGCTTGCGGCATGCTCCGGGCAAGACACGCCGGAACCGCACGAGATGGAGACGGTCGCTGCGGGCACTGTCGCGATCAGTGGCGGCTGGGTCCGCGCTGTCGGTGAAGGTGTGCGCATGTCCGCCGGCTATGGCACGATCAGCAATACTGGCAATGAGCCTGACCGGATCGTCGCCCTGACAAGCCCGGTTGCCGAAGCGGTCGAACTGCATGAATCGGTCGAGGAAGACGGCCGCTCGATGATGCGCCCTGTTACCGGGCTGGAAGTGCCGGCCGGTGGCGAAGTCACCCTCGCGCCCGGCGGTTATCATATCATGCTGATCGGGGTCGCTGCCCCGCTTGTCGAGGGTGAGACCTATGACATCACCATCACCTTCGAGAATGCCGGCGAGCTGACCGTGCCGATGATGGCCATGTCAGGCAAGAATGCCATGGGTCACGACGGACACTAGTGCCATGACGGTAGATGGACAATGTTTATGGATTGTCCTTGCCAAGGCAAAAAGCTCCGTAAGCGGCCACTGGCGGGGCTTTCAGCCGAATATGGCAGGCCCGCCACATAATCGGCACGTGATCACCCTTTGAATGCGCTCCCTCGATTTGTTAGGCGGGCGATGCCGCCACTGTCTCTGGCGGCGCAAACAAAGGAGTACTCTTTATGTTTACACCCCTGAAAACCGCCCTTGCCGGTACCGCTGCCGCAGCCCTGACGATTGCTGGCGCAGCCCCTGCTTTCGCTCAGGAAGCACAATCCGCACCGACGCAACTGCAACAGCAGATGGCTGAGGCGAAACCGGTGACGGATGCCGAGATCGACACCTTCATCACGGCGACGATGGAAGTTCAGACCATTGTTCAGCAATGGCAGCCCAAGCTTGAAGAAGCGCAAGGCACAGAGAATGCCGCAACCGTGCAGCAGGAAATGCAGGTCGCGCTGAAAGAAGCCGTCGAGGACGAAGGCATGACAGCCCAGCGCTATAACCAGATTTACGTGATGGCCAGCCAAGACGAAGCGCTTGCCACGCGCATCCAGGAAGCAGCCCAGAGCTAAGCCACAAGACGACGGATCAATCAGGGATTGGAATGAATTCCTGGTCATCCCCAGGGGGCAGGGTGAACATGCCCTCCCCCCATTTCCCGGCGCGCCATTCCTCACGCGCTTCCTCGATCTTCTCCTGCGAAGACGAGACGAGGTTCCACCAGATATGCCTCGGCCCATCCAGCGTCGCCCCGCCGAACAGCATCAGCCGCGCGCCCTGCTCGCCAGCCATAACGGTGATCGCATCGCCCGGCTTGAAGATCAGCATACGGGATTTTTCGTATGTCACGCCCGCAACATCGATCTCTCCCTCGACGATATAAATCCCCCGCTCCTCGTGATTGTCCGGCAGCGGCAGCTTCGCACCCGGCTTCAGCGCGGCATCGACATAAAAGGTCTCCGACAGAATTTTCGCCGTGGCCGATGCGCCATAGGCATCGCCGAGAATGATGCGAAGGGACTTGTCAGTGTCCTCCACCATCGGCAGGTCGGCCTTTGCCACATGCTCGAACGCAGGCGCGACATCTTCCTTGTCCGATGGCAGGGCCAGCCATGTCTGGATGCCTGACAGCGGCGCATCAGCCGCAGCGCGGAAATCGTCCGGCGAGCGTTCCGAATGGGTGATGCCACGGCCCGCCAGCATCCAGTTGACGGCGCCCGGCTCGATATCGAGCTTCGTGCCGAGCGAATCGCGATGGGTAATCTTGCCGTCGAACAGGTATGTCACCGTGCCGAGGCCGATATGGGGATGCGGACGCACGTCGAGCCCCTTGCCCGCCGCAAAGCTCGCCGGGCCCATCTGGTCGAAAAAGACGAACGGTCCGACCAGGCGCCGCTTGGCGACAGGCAGGGCACGGCGCACCTCGAACCCGCCAATATCGCGGGCGCGCGGCACGATGACCAGTTCCAGGCTTTCCGGCTGCGGGGTGTCCTCATTGTAGGGTTGCAGGTCGTCATGTCGGCTCATCGCCTTCTCCTCTCCAACCCTTGCAGGGATTATTGCTGCGTCTGAGCGGCTTTCATCGCCTTCAGCTTTGCCTTCAGCCACGCCGGTTTCGGCGTGATGACGAACCCGAACGACACGCAGCCTTCCTTTGTGCGCACATGGTGATGAATGCGGTGCGCCTCGATGATGCGGTTGAGATAGGGCCAGTCAGGCAGCTTCGTTTTGATGCGCTGATGCACGATCATGTCGTGGAAGATGAAATAGATCAGGCCATAGGCGGTGATGCCGATTCCGATCGGCAATGCCCACGACCACACATGCACGCCGATCCAGATCAGCGCGATGGCGGGCAGCGCGAACAGGAAGGCGAACCAGTCATTCTTTTCCATCACCTGGTCATGTCGCTTGACATGATGGTCCTCGTGCAGGAACCACATCGGCCCGTGCATCAGATATTTATGGGCGAGCCACGCGCCGCCTTCCATGGCGAGCACGGTGGCCAGAAATATCAGGATTTTCAGGGCAAGGATCATGGGCCGCACTTTACCGGTATCGCCCGACGCTCACAAGCTGGATGATTGCCGCAGGCTCATGGGGAAATGCCGGATCAGATATTCTGGTCCATGTCCTTTGCCGGTTCCTTGCACGGGCAATCGCCGACGATCTTGGCCGGTACGCCCGCCACGGTGCAACCTGCGGGGACCTCCGCCAGCACGACCGAGCCGGAGGCGATCTTGGCATTGTCGCCGACCTTGATATTGCCGAGTACCTTCGCGCCAGCCCCGATCAGCACGCCATTGCCGATCTTCGGGTGGCGGTTGCCGCCGGCCTTGCCGGTACCGCCGAGGGTGACCGAATGCAGCATGGAGACATTGTCGCCGACCGTCGCCGTCTCGCCGATGACGACGCCATTGGCGTGGTCGAGGAAGATACCCTGCCCAAGCCTCGCTGCCGGGTGGATATCGACGGAGAACAGCTCAGACATACGCGACTGCAGATACAGCGCAAGCGCCTCGCGCCCCTGGCGCCACAGCCAGTTGGCGATGCGATAGGACTGGATTGCCTGATAGCCCTTGAAATAGAGGAAGGGCTGGATGTATTCGCGGCACGCCGGGTCGCGCTCATAGGTTGCCAGCGTATCGGCAAGGGCCGCCTCGACGATCGACGGGTCCTCCTCGAACGCCTCCTCGCACACCTCGCGCCAAAGCATGGCGTTCATCTCGCCATCAGACAGCTTCTGCGCAATGCGATAGGAAAGTGCCGCTTGGTAGCTGTCATGGTTCAGGACAGTCGCATTCAGGAAGCTCGCAAGGATCGCCTCCTGCGCGGCACCGGTCGCGGCCTCAACGCGGATGCGCGACCATGTCTGGTCCGTCGTCAGGCTGATGACTTTCGCTGAGTCAGCTGCAGTGGCAGTGTTTGCTGGAGCCATGATGCTCCTCCTTCATTATCCAGGCACGATGTGGCGGCTGATCTCAGGCGGCAGCAGCCCTCGTTGCGCCCTTATGTAAGCAGTTTGTACCATCAAAACAGTAAACGCGTCCGTTATTTCCCCTGAAATCACAAGGTCGAGAAGCTCGGCAAAGGGAAGTCTTTTGATTTCAAGCACTTCGGTCGGGTCCGGTGCGAACTCACCTGAAGACAGGCCGGTGGCGATATAGGCGAAGGAGATCTCGTCGGTGACCGAATTCGACAACTGCCATGAGCCTATTGGCGTCAGCTTTTCTGCTTTCAGCCCGGTTTCCTCCTCCAGCTCGCGCAGGGCCGCCGCTTCCGGCTCCTCGTCCAGCGGACCACCGCCTTCGGGCAATTCCCAGCTATAGGCATCGAACGGAAACCGGTGCTGGCCGACGATCCAGGTGTATCCCTCCTCATCCAGCGGCAGGACACCGATCGCGCGATTTTTGAAGTGAACGACACCATAGCGGCCCGGATCACCGCTCGGCATCGTCACCGGGTATTCGTGGACGGCAAGCCATGGGTTGTCGAACGAGACGCTCTCGCCATGGACTGTCCAAGGTCCGCGCTTCACATCGCTCATTCGCTCTCGCCTTCGACCGGCTTCAACCGGACCGGCAGCTGCAGCTGGCACAGGTCGAGATAGTCGTGCTGGACATAGAAGAACTCGCCCATGCGGTTGCGGCGCGCCTCGATCAGCTCGAGGAAGACATCGCTGTTCGTGTCCATCATCTGAAGGTCGAGCAGCTCCTCCTCCGGCACATCACTGGCGAGGCGGGCCGACAGGATCGGCGTCCAGTCCTCTTCGTTTTCGATCACGCCGCCATTGTTCGGACGGCCGCGCTTGATCGCCTGGACCACATCCATGCCCCAGATCACCCGACCGAAGACGGTCAGGTTCCGGTCAAGGTAACGTTGCGGCTGCAGGGTGATGTAGAACTCGGTCGAGGCTGAATCGCGCTCGTTGTTGCGGCCAAAGGCGAAGGCACCGGTGCAGTGGGCAAGCCAGACACTGTCGCGCTCCCGGTCGATGCCTGCCGGCATGCCGTTGATGAAGCCTGCCTCCGGTGCATAGCCGTCGAAATTGCCGAGCGGCGTGAACGCCAACCCATCCGGGATCGGCTCTTCATATTCTGCGACGAGCGACGCCGCCGCGCTGCCCTTGTCTTTCTCTTCGGCAGCATCCCCGCCCTGGGCGACGAAACCGTCGATGACGCGATAGAAGTTGAGGCCGTCATAATAGCCCTCGCGCACCAGCGTCTTGACCTGCTCGACATGGCCGGGCGCAAGGTCATCGCTCAGCACAATGACGATCAGTCCGTGCGGCACGCGCATATAGATCGTGCTGTCCGGGTTCGGAGCAATCCAGTCGGCATCGCCAGCCATTTCCATGACTTCGGCAACAGTTTTCGGCGCCGCCTCTTCAGCCTCCTGCGCAATGGCAGGTGCCGTCATTGCCAGGGCCGCTGCCCCGATAAAAAACCTTTTCATCATCCTCTCCCTCGATATGGCTGGACGCCGGTTTCCGGCACATAGACGCCCTTGGGCACCTCGCCGGTCTGGTAGAACACGTCGATCGGAATGCCGCCACGCGGATACCAGTAGCCGGAGATGCGCAGCCATTTCGGACTGATCGCGGCGACGATCCGCTTGGCGATGGCAACGGTGCAGTCCTCATGAAACGCGCCATGATTGCGGAACGAGCCGAGGAACAGCTTCAGCGACTTCGATTCAACCAGATGCTCGCCCGGCACATAGTCGATGACGAGATGGGCGAAATCCGGCTGGCCGGTGACCGGGCACAGCGAGGTGAATTCCGGTGCAACGAAGCGAGCAAGGTAATCGACATCCGTGTGCGGGTTCGGCACCGGGTCAAGGGTCGCCTTGTCCGGATCCTCCGGCAGGTCCACCTTTTCGCCGAGCCGGGTATATTCCTGATACATATCGCCGGGCATGATTCTCTTCCTTCAATTCACTAACCGCGCTTTAGCAGCTTTCCGCCGGGATGGCACCGCCTGAAAACGAATAGGCGCTATTCCACCTTTTCCGGCAGCAACTCCTCACCCGCCGCGATCTTTGCCTTCACCTCTGCCACCGCTGCCTCGACGGCGGCATAGCGTTGCGGCGTCAGCGGATGAGTATATAGCAGCCAGGTCGATTCCGGCTTTTCCGTCGCGAAAAGGGTGAACAGGTTCGGCGCGGCATCGATATTCCCGCCTGCCCGGGCCAGCATGTAGAGCCCGACATAATCCGCCTCCGCCTCGAATTCGTTCATGTAGGGCACGGACGCCGCGAGCGCGCGGGACGAGAGAGACCCGGACCGCTGCGAGCCGGTCAGGCGCAGCACCGTGTCGGCGACCATGCCGCCGGCATAGAGGATCGGGCCATAAACCACCGCGCCGGAAACGACGGAGTTGCGGATCACCTTGGGCCGGTGGGCGAGCGCGATATGGGCAAGCTCATGGGCGATGACGAATTGCAGCGTGTCGTCATCGGCGGCCCGCATCATCCCGGCATGGATGACGATATCCCCCGTCGCGGCCATGGCGTTGATCGCGTCGGAGGTCGACATCTTCACCGGCGCAGCGCAGGTCTCGATGCCGTCTATGCTGATGTCCCTCGTCCCGGTCTCGTCGCGCACGGTGAGCGTGACAGTTTCGTCTTCATCCAGCGCCGCAACGATAGCGGCGACCGCCGTCTCTGCCTGCCTTGTCTCGATTTCCTCGCCATCGACCGCCAGCAACGCCATGCCCGCCTTCAGCCCCGCCTCTGCCGCCGGGCTGCCCGCCATTGCATGGAGCACGTTGATATCGTCCGCATACCCCAGACGGGTCAGGTAATCCTCATCGATCCCGCCGACAAAGGCACCCAGCTCCTTTCGCCCGGCGAGGATGACGCCAATGGAAGTTTTCGTCTGCGGGCACAGCGCGACATTCTCCTTCAGCACCGGCCAGGCAAGATCATAAAGCCGCGCGCGGCGGGCAAGCTGCAGGTCGATCGCCTCGCGCTGCATGTCCTGCTGGTAAAGCTCGACCGTATCCCCCGCCGGGTCCGGCGCGGCATAGTCGACGGTGGCGCAGGCGGTCAGCGATGCGCAAAAGAAAAGCCCCATGAGGAATGACTTCATCATGGGGCTATCATGCAATGTTATCACGCTATCGCAAAGGCGATATCAGCGCAGTTCGGCGGCGATGCCGTCCAGCGTCTCGGACAGGGCTGCCATACGCTTGGCCGTCATGCCTTCCCCGCCGTCGAGATCGTCGGCAAGACCGCGCAGGGTCGAGGAAAGTGCACGATCACGACCGCCATCGGCCAGTGCCGCCTCGGCATTGTCCAGCGCCTCTTTCAGCTGCGCCCCGAGCTCGGCGGACAACGCCTCGTCACGGTTCAACTGGTCGATATAGGCACGGGCAACAACCGGTACTGCTGGCCAGGTGACCGGGAATTGCTGCTGCGGGTTGAACACGTCGCCCTGATCGGCAAGTGCGGCAGCGGCAATCTCGTTCTCGGACAGATATTCGCTCGGCTCCAGCGAGAAGACGTCGAGACCGCGGACGATCTCTGTCGCGTAGATCTTGTCGCCATACCAGTAGCTCGACCAGTAACCGCCGAGCACCAGTTTCTCGTCCCAGATCGGGCCGCGGTCGAAGAAGGCGATCTCCTGCGCATTGGCGGAGTCGGTAAAGTCCATGATCGACAGGCCGCCCTGGTACCAGGACTGGACGAAGATGTCGCGGCCCGGCACGGGGATGATAGAGCCGTTATGGGCAACGCAGTTCTCTTCCTCGCTCTGCGGGGCCGGCATCTTGTAATAGCCCTTGAACTCAAGCTGGCCGTCCTCGATGTCATAGATCGCGTCAGCGCCCCAGGTCATCGGATCATAGGACCGGCAGCGGGCGCGGGCACCGCCGCCCCATTCGTCCGTGAACAGAACTTTCGTGCCGTCATTGTTGAACGTCGCCGAGTGCCAATAGGCAAAGCCCTCATCCGTCACATCGTCGATACGCTTAGGGTTCAGCGGATCTGAGATGTCGAAGATGATGCCATTGCCCGAACATGCCCCGGCGGCAAGGTTCGCCGACGGGAAGACCGTGATGTCGTGGCACTGGTTGGTCTGGCTCGTCGTCTGGGTATCATCGCCATGGTCGCCGCCGAGCCAGAGCCCGGCAATGCTGCCTGTTTCCTCGTCGGCGAAGACAGCCGGGCTGTCGACGATGCGCGAGGCCGCCGGATTGTCGACCGGGATCTCGATCACGTCGATGCGGAACAGCGCTGTGCGCTGGTCGCCCGGCACATAGCCGATGCAGCCTTCCAGTTCCTCCTCGTCGCGCACGCCAGCGGTGCCGGAATTGTAGACGACGATGGTCTCGTCATCGGCGGAGACGACGGAATGGGTGTGCGAACCACGGCAGGTCTGGACCTGGCCGACCTGAACGGGCCGCGCGAGATCGCTGATGTCGAAGATACGCAGGCCGCGGAAGCGATCTTCGCTGACGTCCTCGGCAATGCCCTGCAGGCCGCAATCGACACGCCCACGGGTCTGCTCGACCGACATGATCAGGATATCGCCAACGACAGACACGTCACCCTGACCGCCCGGACAGACGACGGAGCTATAAAGCTCCGGCATGCCGTCATCCCCGAGGTCATAGACGTTGAAGCCGTGATAAGAGCCGACAATCAGCTTGTCGCCGGCAAAGGCCATATCGGTGTTGGAGAAAGACAGGAGCGGTGAGCGCGTGCCCCACTGGGTGCCGGCAAGGCTCTGTTCGTTGTCGTCACGCTCGGCGGCCTCCTCGGCCCCTTCTTCGGCCATGTCCTCGGCCTTCTCGATCTTCGGCGGCAGGCCGGCAGGGTTGGCCGGATCGAAGAAGCCAGCCGGTTTCGGCAGCGCCGCGACAAGCGTCATGTTGGAAATCGCCTCGCCCGCATCGCGGAAGCCGGCAGAAAGGCCGACACGCGGGTCAGTCGACAGCCCGGCAAGGATCAGGCTCATGCGCTCGATCTCGGCGGTCTGGTCGTTTGTCACGTCATTGACGAAATCGAAAAGCAGCGGGTCGTAGGCCGACCCTGGCTGGTCGAGCAGCTCATCGACCATGGTCACCGCGCCGCGGTGATGGCGGATCATCAGTTCAAGGAACAGCCGGTCGAAGGCACTGCCTTCAGAAGCAGCGAGCTGCTCCATCTGGTCTGGCGTCGCCATGCCCATGGAACGCATCATCTCCATCGACATGTGCATGCTGTGCTCGCCCGGTTCCGGCGCATCCTCGCCGCGGGCACGCAGCCAGTCCTGCATGAACTCGATTTCGTCCTCCTGAGAGGCGGTGATGCGCCCTGAAGCGTCGAGAATATCCTGATTGTTCGTCCGCTCAGCTGCCAGCGCGGCCATTTCCACCGCCTGCCAGTGATGCGGGATCATGTGCTGCAGGAACATGACATCGTCCTGCGTATAGCGGGTATCGGCGATCTTGCTCGCCTCATCGGCGCTTAGGTCGCGCGTGTCCTGCCCGGGGGCACCGGGCTGCACGATCGGCGCGCTGGTCTGCGCCATGACTGGTACGGCAGACAAGGCAAGGGCTGCAGCAGAGGCAGCCAGAACATTGCGGTAACGGATAAAAGTCTCGGTTTTCAACGGATACGCTCCTGTTTCCCCATAACTGACCCGAGCATAGTTACGGCGATTTCCGCAAAAGGAAAGTCAGGCGGCGCACGGTGTGCCGGGGGTGTGGCATATGGGTCGCTTTTCGGGACGGCGCGGGCTAGGCTCGCCATGGGAAGAACCGTGGGGAACTCAATGTCATTTAACCGACCGCTCGCACTGCTGGCCATACTGGCCATAACGGTTCTGCTCTCTGTCTGGCTCGTCCAGCCACCCCGCGCCCTGCCCCTCGATGCTCCCGCAGACCGGTTCTCGGCAGAACGAGCGCTGGAACAGCTTGAAGTCCTCATCGGCGATGGCAGCGCCCGCCCTGTCGGCACACCAGCCAACAAGGCCGGCCAGCAACGGATCGCCGAAGCCTTCGCCGACTTGGGCCTGCAGTCTGAGACCATAACCCAGACGACCTGCAGGCAATCAGAGAGCTGGTCCTACGTAAGCTGCACGAGCGTGAACAACATCCTCGCCCCCGTCATCAATGGCGAGGGGCCCGCCGTCGTCCTGATGGCGCATCATGACTCGGTACCCACCGGCCCCGGCGCGGCGGACGACTCGCACGGTGTCGCGATCATCATGGAGATCGCCCGCATCCTGAAAGCCGAAGGTCCGAGTGGCCGCCCGGTCATGGCGCTGATCACCGATGGCGAGGAGGAAGGCCTGCTCGGTGCCAAGGCCTTCTTCGAAGAGCAGGGTCTGATCGAGGGGATCGGCGCCGTCATCAATGTCGAGGCGCGGGGCAATCAGGGGCCCAGCTTCCTGTTCGAGACGACGCCCGGCGGTGCGTGGATGGTGAAGGAATATGCGGCTCACGCAAAACGCCCCTCGGCCAGTTCACTGACCCAGACCATTTACGAGATGCTGCCGAACGATACCGACCTGACCATGGTCAAGGGCAAGGGTATTGCCGGGGCCAATTTTGCCTTTCTCGACCGCCTGCCACACTATCACACCCATCTCGACAATATCGAAAACCTCAGCCCGGACAGCGTTCAGCATCAGGGTGAGAACATGCTGGCCATGACCCGCGCGATGATCGCGGCGGACCTGACCGACATGCCCGAAGAAAACGCGATCTACAGCGATCTGTGGTCGTACGGATTTTTCTACGCGCCGCAGGGCTGGGCCTTGCCGCTCGGCTTGCTGGCGCTGGCGCTGATCGCTGTCGCCGCGTTCATCTCCAGTCGCGGCGAGCCGATGCAGCCGCTGAAGATCGTGGCGAGCGTTTTCGTCCTGCCGCTCTGTGCACTCCTCGCTGCTGCTGGCGGTTTCGCCATCTATTCGCTTGCCGGCCTGATGACGCCCTCACCGGGCTGGGCGACGCCTACGATCTTGATCGCCGGACTTGTCATTGCTGTCTGGGCATCGATCGCCATCACGGGAGCTAGCCTCGCTCGCTTTGCCGGTGAAAAGCTCTCCCTCTTCGCTCCATGGCTGATGATCGCTGCCATTGCCTGCGTCATTGCCTTTACCCTGCCCGGCGCGTCCGTCCTGCTGCTGCTTCCGGCGCTCGCCGCTGGCATGATCCTTCTCATCGGTGCTTTCCTAGACCGCACGGAAACGAAGTGGATCAGCACAGGCCTGGCGGGCCTACTCTTCGTGGCCTTCATCGCGCCGGTCGCAGTCTCAAACATCGCAGCCCTGACCGGCGAGATGCACGTCGCCATGACCGTGCCGTTAGCGCTCGCCGCCGCGACGCTGGTGCCGCTCGCCATCATCCGCAAGCAGGGTCTGCTCATCAGCGGCGGGGCCGTCGTCCTTGTGCTGATCGCTGCTGTCGTCCTCGGCCTGCAGCCGAGCTATACACCAATGATGCCGAAGGGGCAGAATATCATTCATGCCACGGACTATCGTGACGGCACCTCGCAATGGCGCATCCGCTCCGACACCCCCCTGCCCGACGAATTAGCCCGGAGCGCAGATTTCTCCGCCGAGCCCGGCCCTTACGTCGACGCGCTGTTCGCCAGTGCCTATGTCGCCGAAGCGGAAGGCACCACGCCGCCGCCCGCCCCGTCCCTGACCGTCGAGGAGCGCACCGCAGATAACGGCCGCACCCTCGTCCTCTCTGTCGATGGTTCAGAGGATCTCAACCGACCATGGTTCACGCGGCTCCTCATCCCGGTCGAGGCGCAGCCTGTCGCAGTCAGGGTCAATGGCGTGCGCACGGAATTCCTCCCCGACGACAAGGCTATTGACGGCTATCACGTATTCGTCTGTCAGGCCGTCTGCGGTCGCGTCTGGGTCGAGCTTGCCGCCACAGCGCAGACCGACTGGGTCGTAACCAACTGGTATAACGGCCTTCCCGAAGGCAGCGCATATATGGACGAGGCCCGGCCCGACTGGATGACGCCGATCCATGACGGCGACTTCACTGTCGCCATCGCCGAGCAGCGCCTCTGACGAGCCGATCCTGTTTGGCGAATCGGCCCCGCAACTCTAGAGTGGACAAAACAGGAACTTCCACCTAGAGACCATCCCATGGCGCGATCATCCGACTCTTATATCTGCCAGTCCTGCGGGGCTGCCTATGGCAAATGGGCCGGGCGCTGCGAGGCCTGCGGCCAGTGGAACACGATCGAACTCGAACAGACCGAGGCCGCGCCCTCCGGCAGCCATTCGGCCAAATCCTCCGGCAAGGGCAAAGCCATCGACCTCGTCTCGCTAAAGGGCGAGCTGAGCGAAGAGCCGCGTATCTCCACCGGCAACATGGAATTCGACCGCGCCGCCGGTGGCGGCCTTGTTCCCGGCTCAGCCCTTCTCATCGGCGGCGACCCCGGCGTCGGCAAGTCGACCCTCCTGCTGCAGGTCGCTGCGGGCCTCGCCAAGGGCGGCAGCCGCGTCGCTTATATTTCTGGCGAGGAAGCCGTCGCCCAGATCCGCCTGCGGGCCTCCCGTCTTGGCCTTGCCGATGCGCCGGTGCATCTCGCCTCCGCCACCGCGCTAAAGGACATCCTCGCGACGCTGAAGACCGCCAAGCCCGATGTCGTCATCATGGACTCGATCCAGACGCTCTGGTCAGACACACTGCCCGCTGCGCCCGGCACGGTGACGCAGGTGCGCACCTGCGCCCAGGAACTGGTGCGTTTTGCCAAGCAGACCGATACCGTCATGCTGCTTGTCGGCCACGTCACCAAGGACGGCCAGATCGCCGGGCCCCGCGTCGTCGAGCACATGGTCGATGCCGTGCTTTACTTCGAGAGCGAGGCCGGACGCTCCTTCCGCATCCTGCGCGCGGTCAAGAACCGCTTCGGCGCGGCGCACGAAATCGGCGTCTTCGACATGACCGGCGCCGGCCTGCGCGAGGTCTCCAACCCGTCGGAGCTGTTCCTGTCGGAAAATGACGGCACGATCTCCGGCTCAGCCGTCTTCGCCGGCATCGAAGGCACACGGCCGGTTCTCGTTGAAATTCAGGCGCTTGTCAGCCAGTCCTCCCTCGGCGCGCCAAGGCGTGCGGTCGTGGGGTGGGACTCAGCGCGCCTGTCCATGCTGCTCGCCGTGCTCGACACACGCTGCGGGCTCGATTTCGGGCGGCACGATGTGTTCCTCAACGTCGCCGGTGGCCTCCGGATAAACGAGCCCGCCGCCGATCTTGCCGCGGCTGCCGCCCTCGTCTCATCTCTCACCGATATCGCCCTGCCACGCGACACCGCCGTCTTCGGCGAGGTTGGCCTGTCCGGCTCGATCCGGCCCGTGCCGCAGGCCGATGCGCGCCTGAAGGAAGCTGCCAAGCTCGGCTTCTCCCGTGCGCTGACCCCGACCAAGCTGAAATCCCGCGACTTGAAGCTAAACAGCTTCGCCGGATTGGACGATTTTGTCCGCTGGGTCCGCCAGTCCGCATGATCCGAAATTAGATGAACCTTTTGCGAAATTGCCATGGCGCACGACGTGCAATCGCGTTAAGGAAGGGTCGGGGAAGGTAACAGGAACGGTGAAGGCGTGCGCTGATGACCTGGTTTGACCTTATTGTTTTGGGTATCTTAGGGCTGTCCGTTCTTTTCGCGGCATTCCGCGGCTTTTCCCGTGAAATTACCACCCTCGTCGCCCTCGCGGCCGGGGTCATCGCTGCCTACTATCTGGCTCCTCCTCTGGGGGAGCTTTTTGCTTCCGGCTCCACGATGACGGCGATCATCCTCTTCCTGGTCGTTTTTGCCGTCATCTTTATCGTTTCCCTGATTGTTCTAAACAGTCTGGTAAGCCGATTCATTGCAGAAAAGCCCGGACGTATCGACCGGGTGCTCGGCGTGATCTTCGGCTTTTTACGTGGCTATATCGTCGTCGGCCTTTTGTTTCTCGCCCTCGATTACTATTTCGAGGACGACCGGATGCCGCCGGCGATCACCGATGCACTTACACTGGGTCTTGCGGCGGGTGCTGCAGACCTGCTTGAGAGCATGGGACTAGAGACGGTGACGACCACCGCTGACACGAGTGACATGGCGGCATCGAGTGCCCCTGACAGGTTTATCTAGAGTATTTACGGAGCCAATCCTGTGACTGCCAATTCCGACATGAGCCCAAATCGCTGGGCAGCCGCCTTTTTGAAACGCGAAAACGCCAAGGTGAAGCGCCAGTCTTCGGCCCTTGCAGAGCTTTATGGCGGCGGACCGAAACTGAAGGAAGAATGCGGCATCTTCGGCATTATCGGCCATCCCCAGGCCGCCGCGAAAATCGCGCTCGGGCTTCACGCCCTGCAGCACCGCGGCCAGGAAGCGGCTGGCATCATCACCTGGGACGGCGCCCAGTTTTATTCCGAACGCCATCTGGGCCTCGTCTCAGACAACTTTACCGAGACCGCAACGCTTGACGGCCTGAAGGGCCATGCCGGGATCGGCCATACGCGCTATTCGACAACCGGCGACACGGTCGTGCGTAATATCCAGCCGCTTTATGCAGACATTGATCGCGGCGGCCTCGGCATCGCCCATAACGGCAACCTGACCAATGCCCGCACCCTGCGCAAGGAGCTGATCCGCAAGGGCTCAATCTTCCAGACCACGACTGACTCCGAAGTCTTCATGCAGCTTGCCGCGCTGTCGCGTGGCATCACCATGGTCGACAAGGTGATCGACAGCCTTGCCTCGATCGAGGGCGCCTATGCACTGTGCATCCTGACCCAGCATTCCATGATCGGTGTGCGCGACCCGCAGGGCATTCGCCCGCTGGTGCTCGGCCGTGTCGACGGCGCACCTGTACTGGCGTCCGAGACCTGCGCGTTCGACGTGATCGGCGCGGAATTCGAGCGCGAGATCAATCCGGGTGAAGTCGTCATCTGTCACGAGGACGGCACGGTGGAGACCCGCCAGGCCTTCCCGGCCCCGAAACATCCGCGCCCGTGCATTTTCGAGCTGATCTATTTCGCGCGCCCGAACTCCTTCGTCGACGGCCAGAGCGTCTATGAGATGCGCAAGAAGCTGGGCCGCAAGCTCGCCAAGGAAGCGCCGATCGAGGCGGACATCGTCTCCCCGATACCGGATTCCGGCGTGCCTGCCGCCATCGGCTTTGCACAGAAATCCGGCATCCCCTACGAGATGGCGCTGATCCGCTCGCACTATTCCGGCCGCACCTTCATCCAGCCGGACCAGGCGATCCGCGAGGCCGGCGTTGCCCGCAAGCACTCGGCCAATCTCGGTGTCGTCAAGGGCAAGCGCGTGGTGCTGGTGGACGACTCGCTGGTGCGCGGCACGACCTCTCGCAAGATCACCAGGATGCTGCGCGAGGCCGGGGCCAAGGAAGTCCATTTCCGCATTGCCTGCCCGCCGATCGTCTTCCCGGACTTTTATGGCATCGACACGCCGTCGCGTGAAGAATTGATGGCCGCCAGCCATTCTGTCGATGAAATGTGCGCCAAGATTGGTGCCGACAGCCTTGCCTTCCTCAGCCTCGATGGGCTCTACAAGGCCTTCGGCAAGGGCGCGCGGGACGACGAGGCGCCGGTCTTCACGGACCACTGCTTCACCGGCGACTATCCAACGCCGCTGACCGATCAGGCACAGGCCCACAACAAGGCGGTGATCGAACAGCTCTCCCTGCTCGCAGAGTCGAGCTAGGCAGGAGAGACAGACTGCAAGTCAACTGCGCCCCGTCATTGCTCCGTCATGGCGGGGCGTTATCATTCCTTCCAAAGGGAGGATGATATGGCCGACAAGAGCACCCCATCCGCAAAGCACCAGCCGGACGTGATCGGCTATGAAGACCTGCAAAAGGACCTGACCGGTACCCACAAGCTGGAAAATTACGAGCGCAAGGCCGATCCCGCCGATGTCGAACGGGACTGGCAGGCCTTGCAGCGCGATGGCTATGTCATCCTCGAAAGACTGATCCCGGAGGCGGAATGCGACCGCATCAAGCAGGTGCTGCTGCCACTGCTCTCCCATACCGGGCGCAACGAGTTCGAGGGCAAGGCGACCCAACGGCTCTATTCGGTGCTGACCAAGACGCGCGCCTGCGACCGGCTGGTCGACCATCCCCGCATCCTCGCCCTGCTCGACCGCATGTTCAGGCCCAATTACCTGCTCTCGCAGCTGCAGGTGATCAACATCCTGCCCGGCGAAACCGGCCAATATCTGCACCCGGACGATTCATTCTATCCGGTGGCCCGCCCTCGCCCGCCAATGGGCGCGGCAACGGTCTGGGCCATCGACGATTTCACCGCAGAGAACGGCGCGACCAATATAGTGCCGGGCAGCGAGACATGGGGCGATGACCGCCAGCCGACGGATGACGACAAGCGCATCCAGGCGGTGATGCCGAAGGGGTCCGTCGTCTTCTATGGTGGCACGTTGTGGCATGGCGGCGGCGAGAACCGGTCGGATGCCTCCCGCCTCGCAGTGACGGCGCAATATTGCGAGCCGTGGTGTCGGACGCAGGAGAACTATTTCCTGTCGACGCCAAAGGAGATCGTCCGCACCCTGACGCCAGAGCTGCAGACCATGCTTGGCTATTCGGTGATGCCGCCCTTCATGGGCATGGTCAACGGCATGCACCCGAAACGGGTACTGGCCGAAGGCTAGAAACTACGCCAGCGGCTGGGGCTCGTTGCTCAGCCCGCCGACCAGGTCGTCATCCCCGTCATCAGTGCGCGTCAGGCTCTGATACATTTTCGCGGTCAGCGTCGTGTCCAGCGCCATGCGGACCATCATGTAAACCATCATGAACACACCACCGGCGATGCCCAGCACAGCGAACAGGCCCCAAGGGATCGTATCGTCCTGCAACTCCCCGACCATGGAAAAGCTGCTGCCGAGGAAGACGAACATGAACACGAATTGCAGCACCATCTCCACCGCCATCAGGAAAAGAGAATAGAGGATGAAGGTCGCCAGAATGCGCCAGACATTGCCGCCAGTGAGGCCGAACGAGCCCATGGGCGCCACACTGTTCTCGATCGCGGCGGCTGTCGTGAAAAGGCTGGCGCGCAGGCAGTACCACGAAAACAGGACGATCGCAGTGATGTAGAACAATACAATCAGGGCGATCTGCGCAGCGGAAGGCGTATCAAGTGAACCTGTCCCCGCCTGGTCTGCGAAAATGTTTCCCCACAGATCGATCATCGCACCACCCATCATCACACCGACGAACAGGCCACCAACGACGAGGGCCAGCAGGAGGTAGACCACCATGGACAGCAGAAGAAGGACGATATGGGAGCCGAGGAAATTCCATTCCCTTGCACCGAAGCGGAAATAGCCGATACCGACCGGTGCAGACGCGGTCCCCGCGGCCACCTGCTTCAGCACGACCATGAACGGCGTCAACACGATAAACGACAGGAAGAACCAACCGACTATAGCGCCATAAACCCTGAAGAAGTCACCAACGGCAGCCATCGCCTCTGCTCCGCTGTCATCTTCGCCCAGCGCGGAGAAATTTCTCCAGTCGACACTGTCATAGATCGCATATCCCAACCCGGCAAAGACCAGCATGGACAACAGGATGCCGACCCAGCTCAGCCGGAAGATCGTCGGGATATTGGTGAATACGAATTTGAGCGTTTCGGTGAGGCTCTCGATAACCTGCAGTTTCGGCTTCATGGATACTCTCTTTACTGATGACCGGTGCCGGGTTCATTGCCCGCACCGGTCTGATACTCAGTCATTGAACTCAGGTTTCTACAGGCTCCGCCGACACATCCCGCGTCAGGCTTTGATACATCTTGCCCTTGAAGCCGATCTCCAGCGCGGCGAAGAACGCGATCATCAGCACGTACAGCGCGATGATCACGACACCGACGACCACCCCGCCAGCGACAGCGGCTGCGCCACCCTGCATGAAAAGCGGGATCATCATCGCGCCGACGATACCGCCGCCGATGAACATCACCGTGACCACCAGCATCTCCAGCGCCAGGATAACGACGAAGAAGAAGAGCACCGCCGCCAGGATGCGCCAGACATTGCCGCCGGTCAGGCCAAAGGCGCTGAACGGTGCGAATTCGTTTTCCACCGCAGCGGCGGTAGTGAACAGGATCGCCCGCAGCGAGAACCAGACATAAAGAATGATCCCGACAAGGAAGACCAGCCCGACGATCAATCCGCTCATGGCCGATTGCTCGCCATCGACATTGTTCTCGATCGCCTGCTCGAACATGTCCGGGTCTGACCCGATCGCCTGCCACGCCTCAACCGGCACATTGCTGAACACACCGATGATCAGCGCAAGATAGCCGGGCAGCAGGGTGACCATGAAGACCACGCTGGACAGGACGAACAGAATGACGTTGGCGACGATGAATTTTATCTCGCGCCCGCCGAACCGGAAGAAGGCAATTCCCCGTGGCGGTTCGATAGCGCCCGCGGCAATCTGGTGCATCACGACGATGAACGGCACCATCGCCAGCACACCAAGCAAGCCCCAGAAGAACAGCCCGGCATAAAAGCCGAGGATCGTGCCGATGAAGCGCGGGTCAAAGTCGCCATTTTCCATGTTTTCCAGCGACTCGATGAATTCCATGCCGCCGGACGCACCGAAGGTGACGGCCATACCGCCCAGGAAGATGACGAACATCAGGACGACGCCAAGCCAGCCCAGGCGGATGGTCATCGGCAAGTTGGAAAAGGCGAACTTCACGGTTTCGGTCACCGTGTTCACGATTTCAAGTTTGGTTTTCATTGTAATATCCCCTTCACGCCCGGGTTGAGGATATCATTGCCTAGCATTTTCTGCCAGCGAGATTTCAGTGCCCGTTATTGCGGCGCAGCATCATTTGCCTTCACCTGACCAGCCTCACTCTCGGGTTTTTTTGTACTGTCTTGACCATCCGGATCCGGCTCATCCTCGGGATTTATCGGCGTATCGTCGAGCTTGTCGATCAGATCCTGTTCTGTCGTGGGGCGTACGATGCCGAGATAAACCAGGGCCGCCAGCACGAAAGTGGCCGACGCGGAAAAAGCGCTGAAGCCATATCCGGCGACAAAGCCGATGGCAAAACCGATCATGGTCCCGACCTCGGCCGCGTGGGTGGAATCCTCGATCCCTGCCACCATGATCCCGATAAAGGCGGCAATCATGATGACGATCGCGACAATGATCATCAGCGCGATATAAAGCCCTATAAGGATGATCCCGAAAAGGATCAGCGCCCCGAAAATGTTCCAGAAATTGCCGAAGCTCAGCCCCAGCCCGCGGCCTATGTCCAGTCGGTTCTCGATAGCCACCATCGGCAGGTACGGTATAAGTTTCACCGACAGCCAGACCATGCCGATCAACAGCGCCAGAAATATCCAGACTTCCATG
This sequence comes from Aquisalinus luteolus, assembly GCF_009712425.2. Taxonomy (GTDB): domain Bacteria; phylum Pseudomonadota; class Alphaproteobacteria; order Caulobacterales; family Parvularculaceae; genus Aquisalinus; species Aquisalinus luteolus. The sequence continues at coordinate 780,523 of NZ_VCJR02000001.1, read as the reverse complement.
CCCTCTGGAATGCCGAGCAGCGCGTAGATGTCCGGCATGAAGTTGCCAAAAACGAACTCTGACAAGCCGCCTGGCAGCGCCAGGAAAAAGATCCAGGACACAGCTGCAACCAGGACCGATGCGATGGCGTAGCGCCATTCGCGCGCGCCAAAGCTGAAATGCCAGAAGCCGCCTGGCGGCTCGATGTCGCCGGCGATGATCCGGCTCAGCCGCACCGTGCCGGGCGCAAACAGGATCATGCTGATCACATAGCGAGCACCGTCGGCCAAATAGTAGGACGGGCCATAGGCCTCCGCCTCGATGGCGCCAGCATCGCCCTGCAGGATCGCCAGCCACAGGTCCCCGAATGCGGTCACCAGATAGATCACTTCGATCGCCAGCACCGCCAGCGCCGGAAACAGGAAAAGCCTGATGATGAGCGGGATGTTCCGCGCCGTAAGCCCAAGCGCACTCGTCGCCAGCTGCCCTGATCGAAGTTTCGGCTTCATGTCCCCAATTCCCCTCGTCTACTCATACGCCCCGCAAACAGCCTAACCGGAAATGACCCGGATACAATGATTAGTTGTCCTGGCCGCCAGGCATCGGAGAGTCTGATCCTGATGCAGCCGCTTCTACCGCAGGCTCATCGACTGCAGGGCGAGCCAGCGCCAGATAGACCTTCGTTCCCCACGCATGGAACGAGCCACCCATGAAAGCAATCATGGCAAAGTAAAATACCAGGGAAACAAGACCGAGGACGACGCCGAGGATGATCGTCAATGCCCCCGGCTCGCCTCCCTGCATTGTCAAGGAAAGCGGGATCATGACGATGCCGGAAACGAGGGCGACGCCAAAGAAAACAGCGAAATATATGCCGACCAGCATCAGGTAAAGCAGCAGGAATGACCCGACGATCCGCCAGACATTTCCTTTTGTCATGCGGAAGGCATCACGGAAGGAAAGCCGGTCTTCTATTGCGATCATGGGCAGGAAGGTGACCAGTCGCAGCATGAACCAGAGGAATACGAGCATGATGATGAACATCAGTAATGGCAACATACTGAGGAATGCAGGTATTTCGCCCGTTTCCAGGTTCACGAATGCCATGGGCAGCATGGTGGGCACGAAGACGAGAAACAGGTAGATCAGCCCCAGTATCACCATCCCTTTGACATATCGCCACTCGCGCCCCGTAAACTTCAGATAGCCTATTCCGGATGGCTCACCTGCATCTCCAGCGATAATCCTTGCCAAACGCACAGACGCCGGCGCGAACGCAAGGGCACCCAGACCCATCACCACGACAAAAACCAACAGGAACGGCCAAAACGGCACTGCCGCTTCCCCGCTTTCCAGCGCGTCGAACCCGCCCGCAAGCTGGATGGCGCCGAGAAAGCTCAGCGCATAACCGCCGACAAAAAGCAGCATGCCGACCCAGTAAAGCTTCAGGGTCAGAAGGATATTGTTCATGCCGAATTTGAGCGCGCCCGTCGCGGTTGAGACCGCCTGTATTTTTGCTTTCATGATTTCGTTCCCTCGTCGATCACCAGCGTATCGTGCATTCTGCCTGACCGCCAACAAAAGGTTGCAGGGTTTTCATCAAGATCCTGCCCCGGCGCGGCATTCGGCCCTTGTTCCAGAATCGTTCTCTTGGTCCTATATGTTCACCATGAGTTCCGAGAATATCCCCCTGTCCCAGCGTGCTGCCGCTGCCGCACGCCCCGCCCCCGTCGATGCCGCCGCTTACCTCGAGGGGCTGAACGATGCCCAGCGCGAGGCGGTCATGACGACCGAAGGCCCCGTGCTGATGCTTGCCGGTGCCGGCACCGGCAAGACGCGCGCGCTGACGACCCGCCTCGCTCATATCCTTGCCACGCGCCTCGCCGCGCCGTGGCAGGTACTGGCCGTGACCTTCACCAACAAGGCCGCGCGCGAGATGAAGGAGCGGATCGGCCACCTCGTCGGCGATGTGGTCGAGGGCATGCAATGGCTCGGCACGTTCCACTCCATCGCCGCGAAGATCCTGCGCATCCATGCCGAGGTTGTGGACCTCAAGTCGAGCTTCACCATCATCGACACAGATGACCAGGTGCGCCTGTGCAAGCAGGTGATCGAGGCGGCGGGGCTGGACGAAAAACGCTGGTCCGGCCGCGGGCTCGCCAGCTTCATCGACGACTGGAAGAACCGGGGCCTGACGCCGGACAATGTGCCCAAGGGCGAGGCCCACCATTTTGGCAATGGCAAGGGCATCGAGCTCTACAAGGCCTATCAGGAGCGGCTGGTCACCCTGAACGCGGCGGATTTCGGTGACCTGCTGGTGCACAACATCACCATCTTCCAGAAGCATCCTGACATTCTCGCCAAATATCAGGACAAGTTCCGCTACATGCTGGTCGACGAGTATCAGGACACCAACATCGCGCAATATCTGTGGCTGCGGCTGCTCGCCCAGAAGAACAGGAACATCTGCGTCGTCGGCGATGACGACCAGTCGATCTATGGCTGGCGCGGGGCGGAGGTCGCCAACATCCTCAATTTCGAGAAGGACTTTCCCGGCGCCAAGGTGATCCGGCTGGAGCGGAACTATCGCTCGACGCCCGCGATCCTCGCCGCCGCCTCCGGCCTGATCGAGGCCAATCGCACCCGTCTCGGCAAGACGCTGTGGACCGACGACGAGAGCGAGCATGAGAAGGTGAAGCTGCGCGGTGTCTGGGATGGCGAGGAAGAGGCCCGCACGGTGACGGACGATATCGAGAGCGAACAGCGCAAGGGTCGCTCCCTCTCCGACATGGCCGTGCTGGTGCGTGCCTCGTTCCAGATGCGTTCGTTCGAGGAACGGTTCAACACGGCGGGCATCGCCTATCAGGTCGTCGGCGGCCCGCGCTTCTACGAACGCGAGGAGACCCGCGACGCCCTCGCCTACCTTCGCCTGACCCGAAACCCGGAAGATGATTTGTCGTTCCTCAGGATCGTCAACAAGCCGCGCCGGGGCATGGGCGACAAGGCGATCCAGGCGCTGACCATCACTGCCCGCAAGCAGGGTGTGTCGCTCGCCCGCGCCGCGCAAATGCTGCTGGAAACAGACGAAATCAAGGGCAAGGCCCGCACCGGCCTGACGCAATTCCTCGAAGGCCTGATGCGCTGGGGCGAAGCCGCGCGCGAAGCACGTCCCGATATTCTAACCGAGACGATCCTCGAAGAAAGCGGGTATACGGAGTTCTGGAAATCGTCCAAGAGCCCGCAGGCGCCGTCCAAGCTGGAAAACCTGAAAGAACTGGTCAACGCCGCCGGGGAGTTCGACACCCTCGCCGGCTATCTCGACCATGTATCCCTCGTGGCCGATATCAATCAGGACACGTCCGAAGGCCAGGTCATGCTGATGACCCTGCACGCGGCCAAGGGCCTCGAATTCCCCGTAGTCTTCTTACCCGGCTGGGAGGAGGAAATCTTCCCTTCCGCCCGCTCGCTCGACGAGAACGGCAATGAGGGGCTGGAGGAAGAGCGCCGTCTGGCTTACGTGGGCATCACCCGCGCGCGGGAGAGCTGCCGCATTTCCTTTGCCGCGAACCGGCTGGTATACGGACGATGGCAGAACGCCATGCCGTCCCGCTTCATCGACGAACTGCCGGAGAAACATGTCGAGGTCGTCTCAGAGCCCGGCCTCTATGGCAATGCGGCATCGGAGCTTGCGGCCTATTCCTCCTTCAACGACATGGCCGAGACGAACGATACCTATGACACGCCGGGCTGGCGCCGCGCCAAGTCGGCGAGAGGCCGGACAGGCTCTGCACCGATGCTGGAGGGCCGCGCCGAGCTGGTCGCCACCTCCTCCCCCGGCTCGACCAGCTTCCGCGTCGGCTCTCGCGTGTTCCACCAGAAATTCGGCTATGGCAATGTCGTCGCTGCCGAGGGCAACAAGCTGGAGGTCGATTTCGACCATTCCGGCCACAAAAAGGTGATCGATTCATTCCTCGAGCAGGCGTGAGGAAGCGACTTGAGCATGACTGCATCGTCGCCCCCCGCTGACTCTGTCAAAAACTAGCAAGTTCATGTTGTTGGAATATGATCACCCCGACCACGTCTATACTATAGGGGAACGCCAGGTGACGGTTTCTGCTCGACGGGGCTTGTCCGTACGCTAGTTTCTTTCAATAACACCTCTCAAAGAAGTCCGGAGGAGACGAGACATGTCGCAAGAGAAGATCACCGCCGCCAGCCTGCCGCCCGCAAAGTCCGGCTATGCCCCCGCCGATTACGACGCCGATTATCACCGCTCCATCGACGAGCCGGACGCGTTCTGGGCAGACCAGGCAAGCCGCCTCGCCTGGATCAAGGCGCCCACAAAAATCAGCGACGTTTCCTGGGACAAGGACGATTTGCACATCAAATGGTACGAGGATGGGGTCCTCAACGCTTGCTACAATTGCGTCGACCGGCACCTCGCGACCCGTGGCGACGAGACCGCGATCATCTTCGAGGGCGACGACCCGTCCGTAGCCGAGCACATCACCTACAAGCAGCTGCACATCCAGGTGTGCCGCTTCGCCAATGCGCTGAAGGCCCGCAACGTGAAGAAAGGCGACCGGGTCATCATCTACATGCCGATGATCCCGCAGGCGGCCTATGCCATGCTTGCCTGCGCCCGCATCGGCGCGGTGCATTCGGTCGTCTTCGGCGGCTTCTCTCCGGAGGCGCTGGCCTCACGTATCATCGATTGCGGCGCGACCGCGCTGATCACCGCCGATGAAGGCCTGCGCGGCGGCAAGAAAGTGCCGCTGAAGAAGAATGTCGATGCGGCGCTGGCAAAAAAAGGCGTAGACCTGCGCACCGTCCTGATCTGGCGCCATACCGGGGCTGACATCGAGCTGGAAGGTTCCCGCGACCATATCCTCAACGACGTGCTGATGGATGTGCACCCGGACTGCCGGCCGGAACCGATGAACGCCGAGGACCCGCTGTTCATTCTGTACACGTCAGGCTCGACCGGCAAGCCCAAGGGCGTCCTGCACACGACCGGCGGGTACATGGTCTATGCTTCCCTGACCCACGAGAAAGTCTTCGACTACCAACAGGGAGATGTCTTCTGGTGCACCGCCGATGTTGGCTGGATCACCGGGCACAGCTATATCGTATACGGACCGCTCGCCAATGGTGCGACGACCCTGATGTTCGAGGGCGTGCCGACCTACCCGGACGCAGGCCGCTGCTGGGAGGTGGTCGACAAGCACAATGTCTCGATCTTCTACACCGCGCCCACCGCCATCCGCGCCCTTATGCGCGAGGGCGATGAGTGGGTGACCAAGCATGACCGTTCGTCCCTGCGCCTGCTCGGCACGGTCGGCGAACCGATCAACCCCGAGGCGTGGATGTGGTATTACAATGTCGTCGGCGATGGCCGCTGCGCCGTGGTCGACACCTGGTGGCAGACAGAGACCGGCGGCATCCTCATCTCCGCCCTGCCCGGCGTCACCGACCTGAAACCCGGCTCGGCGACGAAGCCCTTCTTTGGCATCAAGCCGGCACTGGTCGACAATGAAGGCCATTTCATCGAGGGCGCGGCGGACGGCAATCTCGTCATCACCGGCTCATGGCCGGGCCAGATGCGCACCGTGTACGGAGATCACCAGCGCTTCGTCGAAACCTATTTTTCGACCTATCCTGGCCTGTACTTCACCGGCGACGGCGCCAAGCGCGACGAGGATGGCTATTTCTGGATCACGGGCCGCGTCGATGACGTCTTGAACATCTCCGGCCACCGCATGGGCACCGCCGAAATCGAAAGCGCTCTCGTCGCCCACAAGGCCGTCGCCGAGGCCGCCGTCGTCGGCTATCCCCACGACATCAAGGGCCAGGGCATCTATGCCTATGTGATCCTCAAGCAGGGCAAGTCAGAGAGCGAAGAGTTGGTGAAAGAGCTGGTCGCTCAGGTGCGCGAGGAGATCGGCCCGATCGCCAAACCTGACCATATCCACATCACGCCGGGCCTGCCCAAGACGCGCTCCGGCAAGATCATGCGCCGTATCCTGAGGAAAATCGCCGAGAACGACTACGGCGCACTGGGCGACACATCCACCCTCGCCGATCCCGGCATCGTCGACACGCTGATCGAGAACAGGAAGAACAGGTAGGAGATGGACCGCTAGTCCATTTCCTCGCCATCGGCTTCATCCTCAAGGGCGTGCATCTCGTCGTCTGACAGGCCGAAATGGTGACCGATCTCATGGATCAGCACATGCTCGATGATATGTTCCAGCGTGTCGCTGGACTGGCGCGCCATGTTCAGGATCGGCTTGCGGTAGAGAAAAATCATGTCGTTCTGGACATTCAGGTCCCACAGGCTTTTGCGGGTCACGTCGACACCGTGATAAAGCCCGAGCAGGTTGAACGCGTCGGGGATGTCAAGATCGGACAGCACCTCAGGTTCGGCGAAATCCTCCACGCGGATGGTAATATCATCGGCAAGCTTGCGGAACTGGATCGGCAGCCGGCCATAGGCCTCCATGGCGATGGCGTAAAAATCCTCGTGGCTTGGTTCGCGCATACAATGCCCCCTTACTGGTCTCCGGAAACATATAGGGCTTTCAGGCGTGGATAGCAGCCCTGTCCTGAACGATCACACTGGCAGCGACAACTTTGCTTTTTGCGATAGCGGCGGCAGACCGTCCAGCAAGCGGGGAATGCGCGACAGGTCCTCGACAAAGGCCTCGTAGGCCGGTGCCTGCTCTGCCTCGGGCAGGCGCAACAGATAGGACGGATGAACCGTGATAGCGACCTGCGCCGCATCATAGCCCCAGAGTGACTGGCGCAGGTCGCGCATCGGCTTGCGCGTGTCGAGCAAGCTATAGGCCGCCGTGGCGCCCAATAGCAGGATCAGCTGCGGCTGGACGATCTCGACCTCGCGGCGCACCCAGTCGCGGCAGCGCCTGATCTCGTCCGCCGTTGGGCGCTGGTGCTGGCGCCGCTTGCCGCGCATGGAATATTTGAAGTGCTTGACCGCATTGGTGACATAGGCTTGCTGACGGTCGATGCCGGCCTCGTCCAGCGCCTTGTCGAGCAGCTGGCCCGCCGGGCCGACAAAGGGCCGCCCGCGCAGGTCTTCCTGGTCACCCGGCTGCTCGCCGATGATCATCAGACGGGCATCGAGCGGCCCCTCGCCTTTCACCACCTGCGTCGCGCATTCTCCGATCGGACAGTCCCGGCACTTGGCAAGCTGGCGGTTCAGGGCCTCCATCGGCGGCAGGCCGGTTTCTTCTTCCAGTGCCCGCTTCTCGCGCCATTTGTCCGTCTGCGGATTAGGCATGGACGGCCCCGCCGCCTGCATCGCGGTAACGCGAGCCTGCGCCCCCGCGATGAGATCGGGGATCAGTGCCGCCTCAGGCAGGTTCTTCCAGTATTTCTTCGGCATCTCCGATGTCATGGCATTCACCTTGACCCGGGCCGGATTGAAGATGGAGACGTAATAGGCCTTCCACTGGTCCTCCACCGCGTCTTCCGCGGGCACGCTGTCGCGCGTCGCGCCGGGGCCAAAGACAAGTTGCTTGCCGTCCCAAGCGACGCTGCGCCGGGGCGTGTAGATCGCCCAGTCCATACTGGCAAAGCGGCGCATGAAGAACGGTGCGGTCAGCTCGACAATGTAATGGTCCGGTTCGAACCAAGCGGCAAAGCGTTCGCGCGCCCCTTCCATGCCGATATCGCGGAAGCGGACGAACGCCTTCATCTTGTGACAGTCGCGGCTGACCGACTTGATCAGCCCGTTTAGCTCGATCGTGTCGGTATCGGCGGGATTGGACAGCAAGCGCGGTTCCTTTTGCAGGCGCCAGAGCAGCCGGTAAAGCAGGGAGAAACGTGCGGGATCGCTGTGGCAGATTGCGCGTTTAAGCAAGTCTGGAAACGCTTTCGGCACGGACAGTTTGCGTGGGCCCGGCTCGGCTGGTGGTGTTTCACCGCCGAACAAGTCGTCAACCATCGCGCCCGGGGCGGCCCAGCTTACATCTGCCGGTTCAATGCCATGCGAACAGAGCAGCCGTGCCATCTCCCGCCATTCATCGGCATCATTTTGACTGTCGAGAGTTACACGGATCATATCAGCGACAATTGTTCCGGTGCGGGGGCAAGGCGCTGGCGCAGGTCGACGGCATCGAGCATGCCGCCGGGCGTCCAGTCGCCGGTAACGATGAAGGGCGCGATCTTGCGGACGGACTGGACGAGCCGTGAAAGGTCAGCGTAGCGCAGGCGGCCATGGCGGCGGGCGGCGATGATGCGGTTCACGGCCTTCACCCCGAGACCCGGCACGCGCAGCAGAGTTTCGCGATCAGCGCGGTTGATGTCGACCGGGAACCGGTCCCGCGCCGTCAAGGCCCAGGCAAGCTTCGGATCGATATCGAGGTCGAGCATCGGCCTGTCAGGCCCGGCGATCTCCTCGATCTCGAAGCCATAGAACCGCATCAGCCAGTCGGCCTGATAAAGGCGATGCTCGCGGATCAGCGGTGTTTTCAGCGGCGGTAGGTGCAAGGATGTATCCGGGATCGGGCTGTAGGCGGAGTAATAGACGCGGCGCAGGCCATAGCCGGCATAAAGGCTGGAGCTGGTCTTCAGGATATCGCCATCGCTCGCCGCATCGGCACCGACGATCATCTGGGTCGACTGGCCGGCCGGGCTGGCCGCCTTCACCTTCCTGCGGCGGGCCGTCTTCGCCTTGTCGGCCTCGTCATCGAGGTGCGTGCGCATATGCGCCATGGCCGAGCGGATCTCGGTGCCGGACTTTTCCGGCGCGAAGCGGTCGATCGACTGGTCTTTTGGTAGTTCGATATTGATCGATACCCGGTCAGCGAACTTTGCCGCCTCCAGCCGCAGGATCGGGTCTGCATTGGGGATCGTCTTCAGGTGGATATAGCCCTGGAACAGATGCTCCTCACGCAGGGTGCGCACGACCTCGATCATCTGCTCCATCGTGTAATCGGCATTGCGGATGACGCCGGAGGAGAGGAATAGCCCCTCGATATAGTTGCGCTTGTAGAAGTCGAGTGTCAGCCGCACGATCTCCTGCGGCGTGAACCGCGCCCGCTCGACATTGCTGCTGACGCGGTTGATGCAATAGCTGCAGTCATAAATGCAGAAATTGGTCATCAGGATCTTCAAGAGAGAGATACACCGCCCGTCCGGCGCATAGGCGTGGCAGATACCCATTCCCTCAGTCGAGCCTATCCCTCCCGACTGGAGCGAGTTGCGCTTGGAACTGCCTGACGACGCGCAGGACGCATCATATTTGGCCGCGTCCGCCAATATCTTCAATTTGTCGATGATCGTCTGCGCCGCCATATCTGCTCTCCTGATCCGCCGGGAGACAGAGAATGGAACAAATAAGGAACAAAATCAATCTGCAGACACTGCGACGGAATGATCCGGCCTGTTAGCTGTCTGGGTATTATGAGCACAACCGTGAAGACCATTGCGGCAAGGATTACCGGCAAGGTTCAAGGCGTTTCCTATCGCGCCTGGACACGCGGCGAAGCCATGGCTCGCGGCCTGAACGGCTGGGTCAGGAACGAGGCTGACGGGTCTGTCAGGGCTGTCTTCAGTGGATCAGAGGATATGGTCGATGAGATGGCGGACTTGCTTTATGAAGGCCCGCCAGCAGCGCGCGTCGATGGACTTGAAATGCAGAAAGCGAAACCGCCAGAAGAGATCGGCTTTGGGATTTTGGGGTGACAGGGCGGATTGGCTGACATCCGCGTGGTGTCCGTAGGCCCCTGCCGGGGCATTCTTCGCTTAAAATCGATTCGCTGGATTTCGCTTTTAAGATCAAAAGTCCTTCTTCGCCAAGGCTTCGAAGGACACGCCTACTTCTAACTGCTTGCGAGTGGCTACGCCACCCGAAGCCGAAGGCGTAGGGTGGTGGGCGATGACAGGCTCGAACTGCCGACATCTTCGGTGTAAACGAAGCGCTCTACCAACTGAGCTAATCGCCCCCATGGATGACAGCCGCGAAGGCCGTCCGGGTATTTGTCGCTGCCTTAAAAACAACAACGCTCACCATTGCTGGTGAGCGTCGTGCTATAGCGCGGGGCGGCGTCCGGATCAAGCGGACAATCGCGCACGCGCGGCAAAAAAATCGCGCCTAGTTGAGGGCGTCTTTCAGGCCCTTGCCAGCGGAGAATTTCGGCTGGATGGAGGCCGGGATCTTGATCGTTTCGCCGGTGCGCGGGTTGCGGCCGTCACGGGCAGCACGCTTGGCAGCGGAGAAGGTGCCGAAACCGACAAGGCGGACATCGTCGCCCTTCTTCAGGGTCTCTGTGATTGCGTCGAATACAGCATCTACGGCACGGCCGGCATCGGCTTTCGTCATGCCGGACAGGTCTGCTACCCGATCGATAAACTCGTTCTTGTTCATTGGCCTCCCCTTTCTATGGTGGCTTGAGTGGTAGAATAGAAGCTCCACTACTATGGGCCGCGGGGCACCCCCGTCAAATGCTGAACATCCTGCAACGCAGCATTCATGCGGGTTTCAGGCTAGTTCCTTGCTTTTACTGGATAAATAAAGCCCTATGCGCGGTGGGTACGCCAGGCTTTTTCCTCGTGTTCGATGCATTGTTCGATCAAAACGCGCCAAACAGGCTCTGCGATTCGTTCTGAAAGCCCCAGAATCCGGGCTTCTGCGAGCACTTTGGTCACCACATCCTCGATCCGCCAGGGCACCCGGACGTCGTCAATCGTGGGCTTTATGCGGGCCGCAGCCTCCATATACCCCTGCCGACGGACGAGCATCGCGACCAGTTCGCGGTCGAGCGCATCGACCCCTGCCCTGACCTCTTCCATGGTCTGGCAGTCTTCCGGATTGAGGGGCTGTGTCGGGGTGTCGGATACGCTCTGGCTCATGTTTTCAGGCCATAGAGGAAGCGGACGCGCACGGCAAGGGAGCCGATTGGCGCAGTTCATGATGGGCAAAAGAAAACCAGCCCCGAAGGGCCGGTTTCCATGTTCACTGATAGTGCCTAGTGGGTGACGACCGGGCCCGGCTCGTCCGGTTCGCCCGCAGGGGCGGCCGGCTTCATCGGCTCTTCCTCTTCGTTCCACTCGACCGGCGTCAGCTTGCCTTTGAGGGCATAGCCGAGAACCTCGTCCACGGTCTTGACCGGGATGATCTCCAGCGCCTTCTTGACGTTGTCCGGAATGTCGGCGAGGTCCTTCTCGTTCTCTTCCGGGATCAGCACGGTCTTCACACCGGCCCGGAGGGCGGCGAGGAGTTTCTCCTTCAGCCCGCCAATGGCGAGCACGCGGCCACGCAGGGAAATCTCGCCGGTCATGGCGATATCCTTGCGGATCGGGATACCTGTCAGCACCGAGACGATGGCAGTTGCCATGGCGACACCGGCGGACGGGCCGTCCTTGGGCGTTGCGCCTTCGGGAACGTGAATGTGTATGTCGGTCTTGTCGAACACTGGCGGCTTGATGCCGAACAGGGTCGAGCGCGAACGCACCCAGGATGCCGCTGCGGAGACGGATTCCTTCATCACGTCCTTCAGGTTACCGGTCGGGGTCATGCGGCCCTTGCCGGGCATCTTGACCGCTTCGATCTTGAGGATGTCACCGCCGACGGAGGTCCAGGCAAGGCCGGTAACCACTCCGATCAGGTCATCGCCATCGATCTCGCCATAGCGGTATTTCTGGACGCCGGCATAGTCACCGAGATTTTCGCTCGTGACCTCGACCGTTTCCTTCTTGCCCTGCTCGAACTCGCGAACGGCCTTGCGGACGAGATTGGCAATCTCGCGTTCCAGGTTCCGTACGCCCGCCTCGCGGGTGTAGAAACGGATCAGGCCGAGCAGTCCATCATCGGTGATCTGCCACTCGCCCTCCTTGATGCCATGGTTTTCCAGCTGCTTCGGAATGAGGTGCCGGCGAGCGATTTCGAGTTTCTCGTCCTCCGTATACCCCGGAATACGGATGATCTCCATCCGGTCCAGCAGCGGTTGCGGCATGTTCAGCGAGTTGGCGGTCGTCACGAACATGACATCCGACAGGTCATAGTCGATCTCCAGATAGTGGTCGGAGAAGGTGTTGTTCTGCTCCGGGTCCAGCACCTCCAGGAGCGCCGATGCCGGATCGCCACGGAAATCGCGGCCCATCTTGTCGATTTCATCCAGCAGGAAGAGCGGGTTCGTCTTCTTGGCCTTCTTCATCGACTGGATGATCTTGCCCGGCATGGAGCCGATATAAGTCCGGCGGTGACCGCGGATCTCGGACTCGTCACGCACCCCGCCCAGAGAGACGCGGACGAATTCACGACCCGTCGCCTTGGCGATGGACTTACCCAGCGAGGTCTTGCCGACGCCCGGCGGACCGACGAGGCACAGGATTGGGCCTTTCAGCTTGTTGGTACGTTTCTGGACCGCGAGATATTCAAGGATGCGCTCCTTGACCTTCTCAAGGCCATAGTGATCCGTATCCAGAACTTCCTCGGCAGCGTCGAGGTCTTTCTTGACCTTGGCCTTGGAGCCCCACGGGATCGACAGCATCCAGTCGAGGTAATTGCGCACGACGGTGGATTCAGCCGACATGGGCGACATCTGGCGCAGCTTTTTCAGCTCGGCCTCTGCCTTTGTGCGGGCTTCCTTGGACAGCTTGGTCTTCTCGATGCGCTCTTCCAGCTCGGACAGCTCGTCGCGACCGTCATCGGTCTCGCCAAGCTCCTTCTGGATCGCCTTCATCTGTTCGTTGAGATAATATTCGCGCTGGGTCTTCTCCATCTGCCGCTTGACGCGGTTGCGGATCTTCTTCTCGACCTGCAGCACGCTCATCTCCCCTTCCATCAGGGAATAGACGGCCTCGAGGCGCTCCGTAACCGGAATGATTTCCAGAAGCTCCTGCTTTTCGGACAGCTTGATGTTGAGGTGCGAGGCGACCGTGTCAGCCAGCTTCGACGGTTCCTGGATCTGCGTCACCGACACGATCACATCCGGCTGGACACGCTTGTTCAGCTTCACATAGGACTCGAACTGGGTGTTCACCGAACGGGCCAGCGCCTCGATCTCGGCGCTTTCGCTCTCGTCTTCGGGAAGGGCTTCTGCCTCGGCCTCGAAGAATTCCTCGCGGTCGGTATAACCGGTGATTTTTGCGCGCGTGCCGCCCTCGACCAGAACCTTTACGGTGCCGTCGGGCAGTTTCAGCAGCTGGAGTACCTTGGCGATGACGCCGATCTCGTAGATATCGTCGGCCTTCGGATCGTCATCGGTCGCATCCTTCTGGGCGACCAGCAGGATCTCCTTGTCGGATTGCATGACGTTTTCGAGGGCACGGACAGATTTTTCCCGGCCGACAAACAGGGGCACGATCATGTGGGGAAAGACCACAATGTCACGCAGCGGCAATACGGGATAAGTCCTGGATTCAGACATGAATTACTCCTTACGGCAGTCGGTGCCGGGCCTTCATCGAAGCGCTACCGGCAGTGTGCTAAGCGTCGCACCGCTTGCAAACGGTATTTCTACATTATGTGGAAACATTATGCCGGGAAACCAGCCGTGAGTGGCTGAAATGGCACGCTTGCGGTTTGACTATAAAGGAAATGGCGACTGGTGGGCACATTTCAAGAACCGCGGCTGCTGTCAGTGTGCTCGCAAACGAATTTGTTACCCGCATCGGACCCATAAGCAAAAGGCCGGGCATAAAGCCCGGCCTCGCTGATTGTTTTCTGCGAAGAAAGCTTACGCCGAAGCGTCGACCTCCTTGGAGTCGCGGGAATTCTTGGAATAGATGTAAAGCGGCTGGGCATTGCCGGCAACGACCTCGCCATTGATAACCACCTCTTCCACGCCTTCCAGGGTCGGCAGGTCGAACATGGTATCGAGCAGGATGCCCTCCATGATCGAGCGCAGGCCGCGCGCCCCGGTCTTGCGGGCGATCGCGCGTTTGGCGATCGCCTTCAGGGCATCGTCGGAAAAGGCGAGCTTGACGTCTTCCATCTCGAACAGGCGCTGATACTGCTTGACCAGCGCGTTTTTCGGCGAGGTCAGGATCTTGATCAGGGCATCCTCATCGAGGTCTTCCAGCGTCGCGATGACCGGCAGGCGACCGACGAATTCCGGGATCAGGCCGAATTTCAAGAGGTCTTCCGGCTCGACTTCGCGCAGGATCGCGCCAATGCGGCGTTCGTCGACTTCCTTAACCTGGGCACCGAAACCGATAGAGGCCCCTGCCCCGCGGCCTGCGATCACCTTGTCGAGGCCGGCAAAGGCGCCGCCGACGATGAACAGGATGTTGGTCGTGTCGACCTGCAGGAATTCCTGCTGCGGATGCTTGCGCCCGCCCTGCGGCGGCACGGAGGCAACGGTGCCTTCCATGATCTTCAGCAGCGCCTGCTGCACGCCCTCGCCCGATACGTCACGGGTGATGGACGGGTTGTCTGACTTGCGGGAAATCTTGTCGATCTCGTCGATATAGACGATGCCGCGCTGTGCCCGCTCGACATTGTAGTCGGCAGACTGCAGCAGCTTCAGGACGATGTTCTCGACATCCTCGCCGACATAACCTGCTTCGGTCAGGGTCGTCGCATCGGCCATGGTGAACGGCACATCGAGAATGCGTGCCAGCGTCTGGGCCAGCAGCGTCTTGCCCGAGCCGGTCGGACCGACCAGCATGATGTTCGACTTGGCCAGTTCCACGTCATTGTTCTTGGTGGCGTGGTTCAGGCGCTTGTAGTGGTTGTGCACGGCAACGGCGAGCACGCGCTTGGCATGGGCCTGGCCGATCACATAGTCGTCGAGGACGTTGTGGATATGCTGCGGGGACGGCACGCCGTCACCGGACTTGACCAGCGAGGATTTCGACTCCTCCCGGATGATATCCATGCAGAGCTCGACGCATTCATCGCAGATGAAGACTGTCGGGCCGGCGATGAGTTTACGGACCTCATGCTGGCTTTTCCCGCAGAACGAGCAATACAGGGTGTTCTTGTTGTCGCCGCTTCCGCCGGAATTTTTGCCGCCAACTTTGCTCACAGGCTACTCCTTTGCCGGTCTTTCTAGAATCTGGTCAGTGTCACAAAATCTGCATGATTAGTGCCACTCACGCAATACGTACCAGCTATTTTCAATCTTACTCATCAACATAAGGTTTAAAACGGCGGGATTTTGTCACACTGGACCCAACCCGCCATTTTTCGCCTTTTCCCGCCTACTCGCTGGTTGCGGGCTGCTCGCGCCGGTCGATGACCTTGTCGATCAGGCCGAAATCCTTGGCCTCCTGCGGGGTCATGAAGTGGTCACGGTCGAGCGTGCGTTCAATAGTTTCGTAGTCCTGACCGGTATGTTCCACATAAATTTCGTTCAGGCGGCGTTTGGTCTCGAGGATATCCTTGGCGTGACGCTCGATATCGGAGGCCTGGCCCTGGAAACCGGCTGATGGCTGGTGGACCATGATGCGGCTGTTCGGCAGCGAGAAACGCATGTCCTTCGCCCCGGCACACAGAAGGAGTGAACCAGCAGACGCCGCAAGGCCGATACACATTGTGGACACAGCCGGGCGGATGTACCGCATGGTGTCATACATGGCGAGCGCTGCCGTGACCGAGCCACCCGGCGAGTTGATGTAGAAATTGATCTCTTTCTTCGGGTTCTCGGCCTCAAGGAACAGCAGCTGCGCCACGATCAGGGTCGAGACCTGGTCATGCACCGGACCGGACAGGAAGATGATGTTTTCCTTCAGGAGCCGCGAATAGATATCGTATGACCGCTCCCCGCGGCTGGTTTGCTCCACCACCATCGGCACGAGCGTGTTCATGTAAATGTCATGAGGGTCTTTCATCGGTAGGCTCCGGAAATATGACCGCAGGATAGCGGCTTTTTAGAAATGATCTGTCTTTATCGAGATGCGTTGGTTAAGGCTTTGCAAACGTCCTGCCAACACCTGGCCAGCTTGCCCAAGCTCCCGCAATGAGACTTTCCACAGAAATAAGCGGCTTTGGACACAGTCTCAACCCCGCTATTGTAAAGCATTAGCAGTAGTGCGGTGTACGGCCTCGACGCAAACGCGGCAAACCCTATTTCCCTTATGTGCAAAAGGAGACGCCGCAATGCGCACCTTCATCCTGTTTCTGGCCGCGACGGCCCTGCTGGCGGCCTGCAGCCGCCCCCCCGTCAATCGCGCCGGAGATACGCCGCCACAGACCGAAGCCTCGGTCGACCTGACCCGGTATGAAGGCCTGTGGTACGAGATCGCCCGCTACCCCAATTCCTTCGAGGAAGGCTGCGAGGGCGTGACTGCCGAGTACGCCTTGCGCGAGGATGGCAAGGTCAGCGTCACCAATACCTGCCGCCAGGGCTCGGTCGATGGACCGGTAGACATCGCCGAGGGAGTCGCCCGGGTTGTTGACGAAAGCTCGAATTCGAAACTGAAAGTGAAATTCGCGCCGGCCTGGGTGCCGTTTGCCTCCGGCGATTACTGGATCCTCTATCTCGACCCCGAATACGAGACTGTCCTCGTCGGCTCTCCGGACGGGCGCTATCTGTGGATCCTCGCCAGGTCGCCCCAGATAACCCCGGAAAAGCTGGAGGAAATGCGCAACGCGGCCAGTCAGCGCGGCTATGATACGTCAGCCCTGCGCATGACGGAGCAGCCACTTGGCCGGCGCGAGCTATTCTAAATTCTTGATCTGGCCTCATCCTTGCTGTGAAATGCATTATCGGGCCGAAGGGGTAGATCACCGGCCCGCGACAGGGATGTGGGCACATGCGTTTCTTTACCAACCTGCTCGTTTTGCTGATGGTCGCCTTTTGCGGCTATTCGGTCTGGGCGCTGAAAGTGGATGGAGGCTTCACGCCGCCCATCCCCCGCGACCAGCTGGCGGTGGCAACGCCGGAAATAACCAGCATCATGGACCGCCACCGTGAGAGCCTCGCCACGACCATGAGTGACAATGTCGTGCCGCAGATCGACGAGAGCCTGCAGGTCATCGCTGATGAGTATGGCGAGAACTCCCCCCAGCATATACAGGCGCTGTCAGATGCCTCGATCATGCTCGCCGCACAGGCCCGCAATGATCTGGCCGAGCGCTATATGCAGGAGGCGGCGGCAGGCGCGCGGGTGACCTATGGCGACAATCACCGCGAGACCGCCCTGATCCTGCATGACCTTGCGAACCTGAAGATCAGCAACAAGCGTACCGGCAGCACCGATGAGGCCGTCACGATCCTGGAAGAAATCGTCGATACCCGCTCACGTATTCTCGACGCCGATCATGCCGAAACCAGAGGCGCACGCCTGAGCCTTGCCGATGCCCTGTTCACCAAATGGCTTGAAAATCCGGATGCCGGCCCGTCGAGCGATCTCCTTATCAGGGCTGAGGAAATGCTGGAGAAGCGCACCGCAGCGCCGGACGAGACCCCGGCTAACCAGGCAAATGCCGCCCCTGACCGGAACCAGCTGCTTCAGGACAGGGCTGGCCGGCTGCTCTATGCCAGGATCAACTTCGCCCAGCAGGATTATGAGCAGGCGCTTGCCGCTTTCAACGAGACGCTGACAGGACCAGAAGAAACCGAAGATCCGCAGATCTACCTGATGCTCTCGACCGCCTATTCAGAACAGATTGCCAGCCTCAGGCATCTCGGCCGCGAGGACGAGGCGGAAGCCCTGCGCGCTGCCATCAACCGCCAGATCCAGGCAGCCCGCGTGCAGCCACAACAGCAGGCCCAACAGGCATCGGGGCCTGTGCCACAGCCATAGCGCCAAAAGCCCGTCCTGCGGCGGATTCCTGTCGTTTGGAGTGTTGCCATCAGGACGGCTCGCGTGTATAGACCGCGCTCGATTTATTTCTTGCCTGCCGCGAACGGAAAGTGGCCGCCCAGACGGGCGGCTTTGTTTCTGGTACGGAGGGCGTTTCAGAAGGATTAGACCAATGTCTGACGAAGTAGCTGTATTGACTTGTGAATTGCGCCAGCGTGCTGGCACCGGTGGCTCGCGGGCCGTTCGCCGTGATGGCTGGGTACCTGCGATCCTGTATGGTGGCGACATGGAGCCGGCAAACATCAAGCTGCGCTATAACGAAGTGCTGAAAGCCTACAACACAGGCAAGCTGATCTCCGTCCTGTCCAAGATCGTTGTCGACGGCGAGGAACAGTCCGTTATCGGCCGTGCGATCCAGGTCGATCCGGTAAAAGACCTGCCGCTGCATGTCGACCTGATGCGCGTCTCCGAGAAGACCCGGATCAACGTCGAAGTACCGATGCACTTCCTCAACCAGGAAGACTGCCCGGGCCTTAAAGAAGGCGGCGTGCTCAACATCGTCCGTCACATGGTCGAGGTTATCGCCCCGGCAACCGCCATTCCGGAAGCACTGGAAGCTGATCTTGCCGCTGGTGATTATCAGGTCGGCGATTCGATCCACATTTCCGCCGTCACGCTGCCGAAAGGCGTCGAGCTGACGATCACCGACCGTGACTTCACGATCGCCACCATCTCCGCCCCGTCCGCCATGCGTTCGCAAGCAGATGAGGACGAGGAAGAGGCCGTCGCCGCTGACGAAGTCGCCGTTGTTGGCGAAGAGGAAGAAGGCGACAAGGAAGAATAGGCCTTTGCCTGTCCCTTCCCTTGCCTTGAGGCCAGAAATGACCGAACACAGAAAAGCAGGCCGCAGGGTCTGCTTTTTTGATATCCGCCTCCTGAGAAACTGGGGACTTATTCGATGCTGCTGATCGTCGGGCTTGGCAATCCGGAAGACAAATATGCGGGCAACCGGCACAATATCGGCTTCATGATCGCCGATGCCATTGCCACGCGTTACAACTTCCCCCCTGCCCGCACGAAATTCTCCGGCCTCGTCACAGAGGGCCTGCTCGACGGTCATGGCGAGCGGGTAAAGGCGCTGATCCTGAAACCGCAGACCTATTACAACGACTCAGGCCGCGCCGTGCGCGAAGCCGCCCAGTTCTACAAGATCGAGCCGGAAGACATCGTCGTCTTCCATGACGAGCTGGATCTCGCCCCGGCCAAGCTGCGTATGAAGATGGGCGGCGGCACGGCCGGCAATAACGGGCTGAAATCGATTACCGCGCATCTTGGCGGGGATTTCCGCCGCGCCCGCGTTGGCATCGGCCATCCGGGCGACAAGAACCGGGTGACGCAATATGTGCTTGGTGATTTCTCAAAGGCCGAGCGCAGCGACTGGGTCGAAGAGATGATCGACGCCTGCGCCGACGCTGCCCCCCTCTTGGGCGCGCGCAACGATGCCGATGCCCGTTTCATGTCGCGGGTCGCCCTGCGCCTGAACCCGCCGAAGAAGACAGGCGATGTAAAGAAGCAGGAAAATACACACAATGCAGGCAAGGAAGTTGAGGCCAGCACGCCCTCTCCCCAGCCTGCGGACAAACAGCAAAAACCGGCCAGCCCCTTTGACAAGCTCAAGGGCCTGTTCGGATCGGAATGATGAGCAAGGACAAGAACCATGGGTTTTAAATGCGGTATCGTCGGCCTGCCCAATGTCGGCAAATCGACACTCTTCAACGCACTGACGAAGACGGCGGCGGCGCAGGCGGAGAACTATCCGTTCTGCACGATCGAGCCGAATGTCGGCGATGTCGCCATCCCCGAGCCGCGCCTGTTCAAGCTGGCAGAGATCGCGAAATCCGCTGAGGTTATCCCCTCGCGCATGCAATTCGTGGATATCGCCGGCCTCGTGAAAGGTGCGAGCCAGGGCGAAGGCCTCGGCAACCAGTTCCTCGCCAATATCCGCGAGGTCGATGCCGTTGCTTATGTACTGCGCTGTTTCGAGGATGACGACATTACCCACGTTGCCGGGCGTATTAATCCGCTGGAGGATTTCGAGATCGTCGAGACAGAGCTGATGCTCGCCGACCTGGAGAGCCTGGAGAAACGCCTGCCCGCTCTGGAGAAGAAGGCCAAGGGTCAGGACAAGGATGCCAAGGCAACCATCGTGCTGGTCGAGAAGGCACTGGAAGTCCTGCGCGATGGCCGCCCTGCCCGCTCGGTCGAGATCGACGCCGACGACCGCAAGGCATGGAAAGGCCTGCAGCTCTTGACCCAGAAGCCTGTCCTGTTCGTTGCCAATGTCGACGAGGACTCCGCTGCCACGGGTAATGATTATTCGAAACAGGTCGAAGCGAAAGCCGCCGAGGAAGGCGCGAAAGCTGTCATCATCTCCGCCCGCATCGAGGCCGAACTGGCCCAGCTGGAGGATGATGAGCAGGCGGAATACCTAGAGACGCTGGGGCTGGAAGAGCCCGGCCTCAACCGGATGATCCGTACAGGCTATGAGCTTTTGCACCTGCAGACCTATTTCACCGCCGGCCCGAAGGAGGCCCGCGCCTGGACCATCCCTATCGGTGCGACAGCGCCGAAGGCGGCAGGCGTGATCCACACCGATTTCGAGAAAGGCTTCATCCGGGCGGAGACGATTTCCTTTGACGACTATGTCGCCAATAATGGTGAGGCAGGTGCCAAGGAAGCCGGCAAGGTGCGCCTGGAAGGCAAGGAATATATCGTGCAGGACGGCGATGTGATGCATTTCCGCTTCGCCAACTAGAGCCACTCGAATGGGCTTTGTCACTTCAGCGCCTGCGGTTTTCATCCTCATCGCCATCAATGTGGTGGTGAGCCTCTATGCGCTGTATGTGGATCAGAAATTCCTGAACCGCTGCCTGTTCTCCATCCAGCGGCTGCGCCGGAATGGCGAGTGGTATCGACTCATAACCGCATCCTTCTTGCACGGATCGATCCTGCACCTGCTCGTCAACATGTATGTGCTGTTCATGTTCGGCGTCGCGGTGGAGCGAGAACTGGGCACGACGGATTTCCTGATCGTCTATTTCGGCTCGCAACTTGCCGCCAAGGGCGTCTCGCTGATGCTCAACTGGAACAAGCCTCAATATTCTTCCCTCGGTGCGTCAGGCGCGGTGTCCGGTGTGCTCCTGTCCTATTGCACCTTCGCGCCGTTCAGCATGCTGTATTTCCTCGGGGTCGTGCCGGTTCCGGCGATCGCCGTCGCGGTGATCTATATCCTCTATTCGCGCATCGTCATGAACCGGAAAAGCAATGTCGCCCATGAAGCGCATCTGGGCGGCGCGATCGGCGGCATCGTGCTGACGATATTGCTGCACCCGGAGCTTTTGCCGTTCTGACAAACTAGCCCAGGACACGACTTGCAATGGCTTTCAGCTTATCGACCATGGCCTTGTCGCGGGCATGTGGCGGCGTGATCAGCGCGAAGTCGAGACAGGTTTCGATGCCGAGCGGCGATGGTGTTCGGTCCGGCCCGAGCTTCGGGGCCACAGCCTTTATCAGGTCCCGGCCTTTTTGCGAATTCTGCTGCAGGATTTCCAAGACGTTCGTCACCTCCACATCGGCGATGTCGTCGCGCCAGCAATCGTAATCAGTGACCATGGCGACACTGGCATAGGGCAGCTCCGCCTCACGGGCGAGCTTGGCCTCCGGCATATTGGTCATGCCGATGACATCGCAGCCCCAGGAGCGATAGAGATGGCTCTCCGCCTTGGAGGAGAATTGCGGACCTTCCATGGCCAGGTACGTTCCGCCGCGCACCACGGGGATATCCAGTTCGCGGCACCCGGCCTCCAGCGCATCGGCGAGCTTCGGGCAGACCGGCTTGGCCATGGACACATGGGCAACGAGGCCGGTACCGAAAAAGCTCTTTGCCCGCGCGTGGGTGCGGTCGATAAACTGGTCGACGATGACGAAGGTACCGGGCGACAACTCCTCCCGGAACGATCCGCAGGCGGAGACGGAAATGACATCCGTCGCGCCCAGCATTTTCAGCGCGGCGATATTGGCGCGGTAATTGACTTCCGATGGCGGGATCGCATGGCCCGGCCCGTGGCGCGGCAGGAACCGGACGCTGACACCGGCCAGCGTACCGGTGACGACCGGCCCTGACGGCTTGCCCCAGGGGGTATCGACCTCTTTCAGCTCGACATTATCCATCTCGTCCACGGCATAAATACCGCTGCCACCGATAAAGCCGAGTACCGTCCTGTCACTCATATGCTTGTCCCTTTTCTCATTTCCATCCTGCCAAGAAAAAAGGCCGCGGCAAGTGCCTGCGGCCTTCAATTTTCAGTCAGTCAGCAATGGATCAGTCCGTGTCCTTCACGTTCTTCCACAGCTGCTTGTAGGAGAGATAGACGATGATCGCGAGGATGAACAGGTAGACGAACACGACCATGCCCATCTGCTTGCGCTGTTCCATCTTCGGTTCTGCCGCCCACATCAGGAAGCTTGCGACGTCATAGGCATATTGCTCGACCGTCTCGTCGGAGCCATCGGCATAGGTAACGGCCCCATCACGCAGCGGCGCAGCCATCTTGAACGCACCGCCGTATGGGATTTCGACGCCGTCCAGCGGATGGCCTTCCTCATCGAGATATTCCTCGTTCAGAAGCGAGGTGGTATCACCCGGATAATAGACGTTGTAATGCGTGCCCGGAGCCACGGTGATGCTTGCCGGCGGCTCTTCATAACCCAGCATCAGGGAATAGATATATTGCGGGCCGTGATGACGCGCCTTGGCGATCAGCGACATGTCCGGAGGCATCGCGCCGCCATTGGCCGCCATCGCCTGTTGCGGGTTGGCAAAGGGCGACGGGAAATAGTCGGACGGCAGGCCGGGGCGCATGAACATGTCACCGGCATCGTCCGGACCATCCTCGATCATGTATTCGGCAGCGAGCGCCTTGATGATCGGGTTATTGTTCGGGTTCGAACAATCGGTCCCTTCCGGCACGCCGACCGGGCACTCGTCCATGGCATAGGGGCCACCCGGATCACCAAGATGGCGGAAGGCGACATAGTTGAGCGAGTGACAGGCCGCGCAGACCTCGCGATAGACCTGGAAGCCGCGTTGCAGCGCGTCCTGGTCATAGGAGCCGGTGACCCCTTCGAAGGCGAAGTGCGGGTGCTTGAGCGGCTTGGTCTCGCCGCCTGCAGCATGGGCCATGCTGCCGATCATCATGACCGGGAGAGCGACAGCCGTCAGTGTCTTGAGAAATTTTTTCATCATTCAGTCTCTCAGTCTTATTCCGCCGGCTGGGCGACGCCACCGGATACATCGGCAGCTGGTTTTTTCTTCTTGGCTTTCTTCTTCGCCAGCACATCTTCCGAAATGGATTTCGGCAGCGGCTTCGGTGTCTCGACGATCGACAGGATCGGCAGGATCACCAGGAAATAGGCGAAGTAGTAAAGCGTCGCGATCTGGGCGAGCAGGATGTAGGGCTGCTCTGCCGGCATACCGCCTAGCCAGCCGAGGAACACGGCATTCACCACGAAGATGAAGAACCACATCTTGGCCCACGGACGATAGCGCATGGAGCGGACCTTGGAGCGGTCGAGCCATGGCAGCACGAACAGGATCGCGATCGAGCCGAACATGACGAGCACGCCGCCGAGCTTGGCCGGGATAACCCACAGGATGTCGAAGGTGATGGCGCGCAGCATCGCGTAGAACGGCAGGAAGTACCATTCGGGCACGATGTGCGCGGGCGTTACCAGCGGGTTCGCCTCGATGTAGTTATCGGGGTGGCCCAGCGAGTTCGGCATGAAGAACAGGAATGCCGCAAACAGCATCAGGAAGAGCACGACCGCGAAGCCATCCTTTACCGTGTAGTACGGGTGGAATGGTACAGTGTCCTTCTTCACGTTCTTGATCTCGACACCGGTCGGGTTAGTGTTGCCCGGTACATGCAGCGCCCAGATGTGCAGGACGACAACGCCCGCAATAAGGAACGGCAGCAGGTAGTGCAGCGCATAGAAGCGGTTCAGCGTCGGGTTGTCGACCGAATAGCCGCCCCAGAGCAGCGTCTTGATGGAATCGCCGACGACAGGGATGGCACCGAAGAGCGAGGTGATGACCGTCGCGCCCCAGAACGACATCTGACCCCACGGAAGGACATAGCCCATGAAGGCGGTGCCCATCATCAGGAGGAAGATGACGACGCCGAGGATCCAGATGATCTCGCGCGGTTCCTTATAGGACCCGTAATAGAGGCCACGGAACATGTGCAGATAGACGGCGATGAAGAACATCGATGCGCCGTTCGCGTGGGCATAACGGATGATGTGGCCGAAGTTCACGTCGCGCATGATGTGCTCGACCGACCAGAAGGCATAATCCTCATGCGCCGTGTAGTGCATGGCGAGGATGACGCCGGTGATGATCTGGATCATCAGGCACAGCGTCAGGATGCCGCCGAAGGTGTACCAGTAGTTCAGGTTCTTCGGCGTCGGGAAGCCCATGAAATCATCGCCGAAGCGGATCAGGGGAAGGCGTTTGTCCAGCCAGCGCTCGAAGCCGCTATTGGGGACGTAGGTGGATTCGTGACTCATTCTCTTGTCCTCTCCTAGCCGATCCGAAGCGTCGTTTCGGTAAGAAACGCATAGGGCGGAACATCAAGGTTCTGCGGTGCCGGCCCCTTGCGGATGCGACCGGACGTATCATAGTGCGAGCCGTGGCATGGGCAGAACCAGCCATTGTAGTCGCCCTTGTTGTCGCCTTCGTCGGTGCCGAGCGGCACGCAACCAAGGTGGGTACAGACGCCGAGAACGATCATCCATGCCGGATTTTCGACGCGGTTATCGTCGGTCGCTTCCGGGCTGCCGCCGAGATTTTCATTCCGGGCAACCGGGTCTTTCAGGGCCGTCAGCGGTACGGCGCGGGCTTCCTCGATCTCGCGTTCCGTCCGGTGACGGATGAAGACCGGCTTGCCCTGCCACATCACCTTGATTCCCGAGCCAACCTCGACGGCACCGATGTCGACTTCCTTCGTCGCCAGCGCGCGTACAGAGGCATCAGGGTTCATCTGATGGACCAGCGGAATCGCAATGCCGATACCGGCTGCAGCAGCAGCGCTGCCAGCCAGCAGGTGGATGAAATCGCGGCGGGAGGGTTCTTCGTGACCTTCGCCAGCCGCCGGGGCATCTGTTGTGGAACTCATGGCTACCCTTTGAGTTTGACGGTAAATTTCGAGCGGGTTTGACATGACTTCCCTGTAAAGTCCAGTACTCACAACGCCCGTTTGGCAGGGCATGGTGTCGCAAACGGCACGGATGACAAAGGCGCCGTTTCAGGCCCATAAAAGCTCAATGCGCCTTGTCCTCTATCAACCCGAAATAGCCGCCAATGTCGGGGCCGCCATCCGCATCTGTGCCTGCTTCGCGGCCGGGCTGGATATCATCGAGCCATGCGGTTTTCCCTTCAAACACAAGGACATAAGAAGGGTGGGTATGGATTATGGCGCCCTCTCGCAGCCTCTCCGCCATGATTCATGGGCTGCCT
Source organism: Aquisalinus luteolus (assembly GCF_009712425.2). GTDB lineage: Bacteria > Pseudomonadota > Alphaproteobacteria > Caulobacterales > Parvularculaceae > Aquisalinus > Aquisalinus luteolus. The sequence continues at coordinate 755,250 of NZ_VCJR02000001.1, read as the reverse complement.
ATGGTGATGGCGACCATGGCTACAGCCGCCTGATCCTGCTCACCACAAAAGGCGACAGCGATATCGGCAAGGTGGAATTCAGGCCCGATGACCGGATCATGGTCGGGCAGGAAAGCGCCGGTGTGCCCGATGATGTGCGTCGCAGCTGTCACCTCGCCGTGCGAATCCCCCTCGCCCCGAACGCCCGGTCCCTGAACATGGCGGTATCGGCAGCGATTGCACTGGCGGAGGCGCGGCGGCAGCTTGGTTATGAGTAAGTGGCGTCAAGCGCCCTACAGGAATTCGTGACCGCCGGAATAACGGTGGCGCAGCACGTCCACTGCCTTGGTGTCCTGCAGGATCAGGTCGTAGTAATCGCCTGAGGCGTCGCAGGCGAGACGCGCGTCATTCTCGTTGCCCGGCTGTTGCGTCGCCATGATCAGCCCGACCTTTTCGTCCCCGAGCTGATTGTTCAGCACCACCCGCACCTCATCGAGGACGATCATGGCATGGGTCTCGTCATAGTCAGGCAGGATATCACTGGCCCCGCGCACCACCGCGCCAAGCCGGGTCTGCATTTCCATATGGGTCGCCGGGCCGATTGCGGCGAGATAGCGGTTGAAGTCAAATGGCTCGCCCAGCATGCCGCCATAGAGCCAGGTGTGACAGGTCATCGGGTCATTGTCGCTCAGCGTGGCGATGACGACCCTGATCTGTTCGACAGCGGAAATGAGATCGCTCGCCTGCGCCCGGGCCATGTAATAGGGGAATGCCGACTGGAGGATTTCCTGGTCCGCCTCCATCAGCGATGCCAGCAGGGCATCTTCCCCGCCGCGGCGATAGGCAGCAGCGAGACGCGTACGAATCTGGGCGGAGCGGTTCGGCTCGCGCTCGAGCACTGCATCGAAGAAGGGATCGTTGAGGCCCGTCATGGCATCTTCTACAGCGTCTGAAACGACCTCCTCGGGAATTTCCGGGGTAACTATCGCAGCAGCAGCGGTTTCGCCAGCAGCCTCCCCCGCATATTGATCAAGCCGGGGCTGGACGAACGGGCTGATGACCGATGGCAGGAAAGCATAGCCCGCAATGGCACCGGCGATGACCATGATGCCACCCACCGACTTCTTTGCCTTCGCCCCTGCCAATGGGGAAACAAGCCAGCCGAGCACCAGACCGGCGATCATGCCGGCGCTGCATGCCAAGGCTATAATAAGGATTTCGTCCCAGCTCATCACATCCCCCTCCTCACCTTAACAGTAAAATGCCAGCCGGGCCGTGACAATCTGCGCATTTCAACATCCTGAAGCAGGTTGCAGTTCGGCAACACCTGAATAAAGTGCGCCAATGGATAATCTTGATTCTAGCGGGATAACCGAGAAAAAACGCCGGGCTGCGGAGTGGTTCGCCAGCCTGCGCGATCAGCTGTGCGCGGCCTTCGAGACGCTCGAGACCGAGGCCGACCCTGCCCTGTATGGCGAATCGGCCCCCGGGCGATTCGTTCGCACCGACTGGCAACGGTCAAAAACAGGTACCGACGAAGGCGGCGGCACCATGGCGCTGATGCATGGCAAGGTGTTCGAAAAGGTCGGGGTGCATATCTCCACCGTCCATGGCGAGTTCTCGCCGGAGTTCCGCGCGCAGATACCGGGCGCGGAGGAAGACCCCCGCTTCTGGGCCGCCGGCATTTCGCTCATCGCCCATACCCGCAATCCCCACGCGCCGGCGGCGCATATGAACACGCGGATGATTGCAACGACGAAGACATGGTTCGGCGGCGGCGGCGACCTCAACCCGATGATGGATGCCTATCGCGGCGAAACCCACGAGGATACTCTGGCCTTCCATGCGGCCTTCAAGAGTGCCTGCGATCGTCATCACGAAGACTATTATCCGCGCTTCAAGGCATGGTGCGACGAGTATTTCTTCCTGCCCCACCGGGGCGAAGCCCGCGGCGTCGGCGGCATTTTCTATGACCGGCACGACAGCGGCGACTGGGAGGCTGACTTTGCCTTTACCCAGGACGTCGGCAAGGCGTTCCTGGGGTCATACCCGGCGCTGGTCGGCAAGCGCATGAACCAGAAGTGGACCAAGGATGAACGCGAGGAACAGCTGATCCGTCGTGGGCGCTACGCCGAGTTCAACCTTCTTTATGACCGCGGCACCCAGTTCGGGCTGAAGACCGGCGGCAATGTCGACGCTATCCTGTCTTCCCTGCCCCCTGAAGCCAAATGGCCCTGACATGAAAAAACGCGCCCCGGAGAGGAGCGCGTTCATGTTTTCGGTACCGGTATTCAGGTCTAGTCGGACTTGCTGCTCATCGAGCTCATGCCGACGAGGATCGTCAGCAGCGATGCGGCAAGCGCCGCCCACATGAACCACTGGACATCGCCCAGCATGTCGCGCTGCCAGATCTGATAGAGCAGCGTGCCGGAGGCGGCCGTGCCGGCAGCACCGGACAGGAATGTCAGGAAACCGGAAATCCCGGCAAGGAACGGCAGCAGGCCGAGAACGCCGATGATCGCGGCAACCGCACTAACGGCAACGGCGGCATAGACAACCCAGCCGGTAATGCCGTTTTGCGGTTCGCAGCCATCCGCGAGCGGATTGAAGTTCAGCTCCATCGCGCAATCGACAGACGTGCCGACATAGGCAGCACCGGTTACCATGTCAGTGCCCTGACCGGTAAAGGCGCCTTCGCTCGTTTGCTCGAGCAGCGGCGCATAGATGAACAGGCCGGCGATGACGAGCGGCAGAATAATTCTCATGAAAGGCATAACTATCCCCAAACTGGTTTCTTCCCGGAGCGAGGTTAACCTTTCCACAGGGGATCAACAAGTCTCAATTATATGACACGCAAGGATTGCGCGTTTGGAGTTTTATAAAGGAAATCAGGTGTTTGGATCGGTCTTTGGAAGCGGTTCCTAAATTCCGTGCCCATCGAGTACATTGCCCAGAAGCGTTAACTGGGCTCCCCAGCTGCCCGTGGCGACCATGTGTGTGCGAGCCGCCTGTCCGATAGCGACGGCAGTATTCTCGTCCTGCAACAATGCGACTATGCGATCGCGGAATGCCTCCGCCCCATCGGCGATGAAGAAGTGCTCGCCGGGTATTGCGGCGATACCGGTCGCGGCGCCGGGGCTGGCGATGACCGGGCGGGCCATGGCCATGGCTTCCAGCACCTTGTTCTGGACACCGCGGGCAATCTGCAATGGCGCAACGGCGATGCGAGCCGCCGCAAGCCAGGGGCGCATATCCTCCACCCTGCCGGTGACGGTGATGCCGGGCAGGTCGGCGAGCTTGCTGACTGTTGCAGTCGGTCGTGCGCCGACGATGGCGAAGGTCAGGTCAGGGTCAGCCTGGCGCAGCTGCGGCCAGACCGCATCAGCGAACCATGTCACCGCCTCGACATTGGGCTGGTAGTCCATCGCACCGTTGAAGATGAGGTCGACACGCTGGTCGAGCGGCGTGAAATCGGCTTCAGGATCGAAATAGTCCGTATCGACACCATTGCCGTACCAGCCAATGTTTTCGGGGTCAGCCTGCGGGTGGGCCTTGACGATGGCCGCCTCTTCCGCCGTGATCAGGAAAGTGTGGCTCGCGCGGCGGGAGATGGCGGCTTCGGCGTCGGCCAGCACCCTGCCCTCCCGGGCATAGAGCGCGGACATGGGAAAGGATGCCTGGTCGCCATAGCTCGACCATTTGGCGCTGTCGGCGTCGACCAGATCGGCGAAGACGGGACAGGCGGCCCTTTCAAGGTAAGGCATGACAGCAGCCGAAAAGCCGAAGGCAGCATCAACACCACGCCCCAGCGTTTGGGCTACCCAGTCCGTCATCTCTTTGCTGCGATAGAAGTCGAACGTCATCGGCCTGCCATTGGCAAGCGCTGTCAGCGAACGCAGGCGGGCTAACCGGGGATCGATCTTCACCGCTTTCACGTCATCACAGAACTGCGCGAGATGATCGACATGGACCATGTCAGCCGGGTCATCGACGAAGAACCCGCAGGAAAGCCTGTAGCGGTCAGCCAGGTAGCGGAACAGCCGCCATGAGCGGATCTTGTCGCCCTTGTCCGGTGGCCACGGAATGCGGTGCACCAGCAATAGTGCACTCTTGCGATTATCGGCAGGTGCCTGGCTCATCGCCCTAGCCCAGCTGTCTGGCGATCAGCGGTCCCAGCCGGTTGGCCATGAACAGGGGCATCCTGCTCCAGACATTTGTTAGCAGCCGGAATTTGGGGTTGTTCGGATTGATGTCCGGCATCTCGTCCGCCTTGACGAGGTAATAGTGATAGGCAAGCGGCTGAGGATCGAAACCCCAATAGCGCTTGTAGTCATAGGCGCCGGTGCCTGTCTTGGAACGTCCGAAATCAAAGCTTGTGCAGCCCCGCTCCGCGGCATGGCGCATCTGTGACCAGTACATATAGTCATAGGCATGCAGCGACCGGGCCGCAGGCGATGCGCCGCCATAATAGGGCATGACGGTGCCCTTGTGATAAAAGCTGACGAGCCCCGCGACAGGCGTGCCGGAGGCGAGCACGACCGAGACATCCATATCCGCGCCGAAGGCCGCGGCAAGGTTGGTAATGAGGTGTTTCGACAGGACCGGCGTGCCGAGATTTCGCACGCTTTCCGCATAAAGAGCATAGAAAGTGTCGATGTCACCAGCACGATCGACCGCCAGATCACCGACCTCGGCCGCCTTGATGCCCTTGCGCACATCTGCGCGTTTCTTGCGCGGGATCGCGGAGAGATTCTCCTCCGGATCTGCCGGAATATCCTTAACGAAGCCGGCATAGGTCGCGTCTTTCGTCTGCCAGTCAGGTGCAGCCGCGCCACCGCGCAGTTCGACATAATCGACACCCCGCTCCTGCCCCAGCCGCTCGGCAGCGGCCATTAGAGAAGCCTCGGCTGCGGCATCATCCGCAAGCACGCCCCCGCCGACGGTGAAGGCTGTCGATATCAGCGCCCTGCCGAATAGCGGGCTGCGAACATGGATCAGCGGCAGTATGCCGTTGATATTGCCGTCCGGGGCATTTGCGATGAGGAAGACCGCTTCGTGGCCGTAGGTCTGGCCGATGACCTTGCCCCACTCGAAACGATGAAAAAAGGACGAGTGCGGATGAGCGAGAACATAGTCATTCCATGCGCGCGCATCCGACGGCTGCGCCCGGCGCACCGTACAGGCCGCTTGTTGCGGAGCGATGGAGGAAACAGGCGCGTTCATGCTGCCACCTGCAGGGGCTGGAGCGGAAACACGTCGTCCATGCGCCGCCAGGTGTAGTTGGTGAGCAGCTTTTCCAGCCTGGCTTCCATGCGGTCCAGATTGGTATAATGGCGCAGGCGAGACTTCGCGCTGATCCCGTCGACGCGCGGCTGGCCGGGATCAACCTCCCACGGATGAAAATAGAAGACGGCGGACCCGCCCTCGCCCTCGATCAGGCGCTGTAACAGGTGCTTCGACCAGGCATAGGGCAGCAGCCTGAACCAGCCGCCCCCGGCACAGGAAAAGCGCTTGCCCCATGCATCGACCGTGGAGACCGGAATCTCTACGAAGTCGGACCCCTCGATCGGATGCCAGGCGTGGCGCGGTGCCTCCGGCATGCCGTAATGATCGTGCACGATAGGGTGTACGGAGGAGCTGTAGAGATGGCCTGCCTCGGCGAGGATTTCGAATGCCCATGGCGTGCGGGAATCGATGGAGAACCCGGCGGCGCGGTAGCCATTGGCCGGCTTGCCAGTGACATCCTCAAGGATCTTTTTCGTCCTTGTCACGTCAGCGCGAAACTCGTCCGGTGTCTGGTCGAACACCTTCATATGCTCATAGCCGTGGCTGCCGACCTCGTGACCCGCCTCGACAATATCGCGCATCAGTGACGGGCAACGCTCTGCCACCCAGCCGAGGGTAAAGAAGGTCGCCGTCGTGCCGGTGCGGGCGAACAGGTCGAGCACACGGCGCGTCGTGTCTTCCACGCGCAGGGAGTAACTGTCCCAGTCCTGACGGTTGATGACGCTCGACAGCGCCCAGACCTGGAAATAGTCCTCGACATCCACAGACATGACGTGAACGCCGTTTTTCCGGGGGATGGGGCGATCAGGACCGGCGGCGCGGCGCTGGTCGCCAATGCTGTGGTCCTGAGCCATCGTCAGTTTCTTTCCTGCAGGCGATCAAGCATGGTCTCGACATTGTGGAGCTTGTCTTTCAGCAAGCCATTGCGGCTGTTCTGCCAGGCTTCGATCTCGGTGATCTTGTCGTTCACGACCTGCATTGACTGTTCCAGGTCGCCTAGGCCGCTGCGGACTTCTTCGAGAAAGGTCTCCAGATCTGATTTCAGCGTTGCGACGCGTTCCCTGCGGGCATCGGGATCGCCCTCGGCAACAGCCTGTTCCAGCACATTTCCATCCTCGAATTGTGTGCGCAATTGCCGGCCGAGCTCCTCGAAATCGTCATTCGTATCTGCCTCAGGCGCAACGGCAACGGGCACATCGTCCGATACGGCCTGCTCGTCGCTGGCACCAGACCCTGGGAAATATTTGCGTTTCGCGGCCTGCAGCCGGTCCAGTACGCTCATCGGGTAATCCTCCTCTGTCCTGCTCTCCGGCTGCGCGGCGACAGGCACTTCAGGCTCTTCTTCAATTTCGGTGTCGTGGCTGTTCTCTTCTTGGGCAGCCATGACGTCATTGTTTTCGGTTTCTTCAAATTCATCAGCATGGGGCGCTGTTTCCTCGCGCTGTGTGCTGAAAATCGGATAGACATTGCTCGGGCTCTCAGGAGCGGATTCAAAGACCGGCTCAGCCTCAGAGGCAATATCGGCATAGTCATCGGCAGCGTAGCCGTTCTCATCGAAAGGCGCTTCCTCGCTGACGCCCAATGTAACGACGTCGTCGGGCGCAACATCGGCATCGGTACTCTCTTCACCCTGGGGCTCATCCCCGGAAGCGAGGACAGCAGCGGCCTCGTCGATCGCCTCATCGAGGGTATCATCCGCAAGGACATCGTCCTGATATGGCTCTTCCTCTACCGGCAAGGAAATATCGGCTTGTGACCCGGCACTGACATAATCTGGCTGGTCCTGTACGGGGATAAAATCTTCCCCCGGTTCCTCGACCTGCTCTTCCCGGGTGAGGCCCATTTCCTGATCCAGATCGTCGATCACGGCCTGGACGCAGGCGGCATCGACAAAGTCCTTCTCGTCCAAGGCCGTCTGCAGCAGAACCCGCGCGCACAGCTTGTTGATGCGCCGAGGCACACCGCCCGTATGACGATAGATCAGGTCCTGCGCGCGATCGGTGAACAGCGACTGCTCATCCTTGAAGCCAGCCGCATAAAGTCGGTGGTCGATATAGGCGGCGGTCTCGTCGCGGGTGAGCGGAGAGACATGATAGGAGGCAATCACCCGCTGGCGGAACTGTTCCATGTCCGAGCGCGCAATCATGTCCTGCATCTCGCTCTGCCCGATCAGGAATATCTGCAACAGCGGCAGGCCGTCATAGGACAAGTTCGTCAGGATACGCAGCTCTTCCAGCGTCTGCGGCGAGAGGTTCTGCGCTTCATCGACGATCAGCACAGCCTGGCGGCCATCGCCGACCTGATCGGTCAGGAATTCCTGCAATGCTTCGATACTGGCGCTTGCCCCGGTGCCAGCCGGTTCTATCCGGAAAGCGGACAAAACCTGTGACAGCGTCTCGCCCGGCGCGACGTGACTGATATCCATGGTCGCGGCGACGATCTGGCTGTTGTCGAGACCATTGAGCAGTTGATGCACCAGCGTCGTCTTGCCGACGCCAGTATCGCCGGTGATGACGACAAACCCCTCCGCCTGCTGGATGCCATATTGCAGGTACGACATCGCCTTGCGATGGGTCGGGCTGTCAAAATAGAAATACGGGTCAGCGCTCAGCTTGAACGGCGCTTTGATCAACCCGAAATAATCTTCAATCATTTCAACACCCTGGCGGCGTCGCGCCGGTTAAAAGTCGTAACTCAGGCCGACGGTGACCGAGTTTTCAACGTATTCATTGGCAGGTGTATCGGCAAAACGTTGGCTTCTGCTTAATGCCGCAAAGGCATTCAGGTCGCGGAACAGCAGGTAATCAAGCCCAGCGGAGAGGATCAGCGTGCGCGTGTCGAGGGCGAGGCCCTCGCCGCTTTGGCAGATCGCCTGCAGCATGGCGTCGGTCATGCCTGCATTGTCCGGATTCTGGCGCAGCGCCGTCAGACAGTCTTCCAGGCTGCCGCCGATCTCGCCACTGGAATCCTGATAATTGGCGCGGGCATAGGCATCGAGGCGACGGGAAATACGGTGATTGAGCAATCCGGAAATGGACCAGGTGTCGATCTCCTCGAACCCGAAATCGGACTTGTCATAACCGGTGCGCAACACGAGCGAACTGCGCGGTGCCTGGGCGATCATATCGGCATAGACACCTGTGGAGCGCGACAGGCCTGCCTGCTGGCGCGTCAGGTCGGACAGGCCCTCGTTGAATTCCAGCACGCGCTCGAGAATATTCTCGGAGGTCAGATTGCCTAGCTGGCGCAACTCCTCCGCATAGGACAGGGTTTCTTCCTGCAGCACGTTGAAGCGCTCAGCCTGTGCCTGTGCCGTCGTCATCAGGCGGTTATTGGCGGACAGGCGGAATTGCAGCCGGCTTGAATACCGCCAGGACGCGGAGGCATCGACCCATGTGCCGCCATAGCGCTCGCCAAGCTCCAGGCTCGCCTCGCTGCGGCGACCGGGTGTCAGCGCGACACCGGCCTTCCAGAAGGTACCGCTGAGGTCGTCATCATCGAACGGGCTGGTGCCATTGGTCTCGACATCATCATAGCCGACGGTGCCAACCAGAGAGACCTTGCGGTTCATGGCATAGCGCAGATCGCCGGAAATGCTGGCCTGGCTGAAATCGACCTCCGGCAATACCTGGCTGCCTGTTTCCTCCGTCGAATTGGCAAAGGCGCGGACGGAAAAGCCGACGCGATCGAACAGGCGGCCGCTGGAATATTCCGCGATCAGTTCGTGTGACTGCGAGTCATTGAGATAATCATCAATGCCCTCCACCGACTGGTCGTCATCGACAGAAACCGCGACATAGCGGTAGCGCGCCTCAATCGTGGCCTCGCTGCCGAGCCGGCGGAACAGATACGGGCTGGCGCTGACGGCGTAGGAATTGGCAAGGCGCTGATTGCCGGCCAGTGACGTGCCGCCTGAAGAGCGCGTCGTCTCGTCCAGCGCCTGTTCGCGGGCCGATGCAGCAAGGTCGAAGTAGAACAGATTATCGACCAGCTTTGTCGTGCCGCCCGCAATCACGTTCGGGCTGAAGACGGTGCGGTCGTAGAGGGCCTCGCCGCCGACTTCCGGCGGATTTAGATAGCTGCCAACCTCGATCGAGCCATTGACGATGCCCTTGAACCGAACGCGATCGACCAGCGCCCCGCCCGACATGTAAACGGAGGCGAGCGCATCCTGTTGTTCAAAGCCCTCAGGGGCAAGCTCGACATTGTCCGAATACGTCACCCTTGGGCTGACCCGCAGCACATAGGAGAGCGGCCTTGCCTCATAGGCCTGGCGGCTTGCACGGTCGCCCGGCTGGGTTCCCGCAGTTTCCGGGAGAGCTGTCGTATTCTGGCGACCTTCGAGATAGCGCTCGGACAATCTCTCGCGGGTATCCTGGCTTTGTGCGTAGGCTGACGGCACAACGCTGCCGGCGGCAACGCCAGCCAGCAGGGAGAGCCTGAGGAGCCGCGCCATCATGTCCTACCGCTCCCTGCGGTTCAAATGGCTGGATTTCAGTTCAGAACCCTTTGTGTAATATTCCTCATAGGAACCGTAATGAGCCGCAGCCTGCGGTGCGAGGCACTTGTTCAGGATAAGCGAGATGTTCTCGTTGTTATCGAGCAGTTCTTCCAGAGCGATCGCCACAGCCGGTTCCGGCGTTTCATTGGCCTCGACGAGGAAGATGGTCTCATCGACATGGCGAGCGAGAACGACCGCCTCTGGCGTCGCCAGCACCGGGGGTGCATCGAAAATGATGATGCGGTCCGGATAACGGCGGGAGACTTCCTCAACAAACTCAGCCATTTCCTCGCTGGCGAAAAGCTCGATCGGATTGACCTTCGCCCTGCCCTGGCTGAGCAGCGACAGCGGATAAGTGCCCTCTCTTACGATCAGCTCTTCCATCGGTGTCGAAGAATCGAGCACCCGGTCTGTCAGCCCCTCGCCCGCCTCAAGCCCGAAATGATGAAAGACTTTCGGGCGCGGCACATCGGCATCGATGAGCAGCACACTGATATTGTCTTCCAGCGCCAGGCTGAGCGCGAGGTTGATGGCAGAAAAGGTCTTCCCCTCTGCCGGACGCGTAGAGGTGAACAGAACGGTGTTGCGCACCGGGCCGCGGGGTGTCGGGCGGCGGCGGCTGGAGTTTTCGGTGCGATAGAAATTGAGACGGCGCAGGAGGCGGCGTTTGACCGCCCGCATTTCAAGCGCCAGCCGCTTGTCTTTCGTATCCGGCACGAGGAAGCCCTGCCTGGCCAGCAAATCCTTGTTCAGTTCGAACACCCGGCTCCAATCGGTATTGTCCAGATCGAGGTCGAGATCGTCCTCGGAGAACTGCTCTTCTTGTGGCTGGACCACCGGCAGGTTGCGATCGGCACTGGCGCGGTTGGTCGCCCGGCTCTCTGACCGATCTCCAGCAGCCTCATGCCGGGTGTCGTCTTCGTTACGTGTATTGCGCTGTGCGTTTGTGGCGCGTTCGATCAGACTCATACAGCCTCGCTTGCGGCCAGAAGGCCGGGTCTGGTGTCGTCCGCATCGACATGGATTTCATGGAGCCAGAACAGGGCGCAGGCGGTCACGAACAGCAACCCTGCAACACCGACAATGGCGGTCTGGTCAAAAAAGTTTTCGCGGCGGCGGGCCGGCGTCTGCGCCGGCGAAATGGCGCCGAGGACAGGCAGGCCCAGCGCCTTCTCAAGGTCACTGGCCTGGGTATAGGTGCGGTCGATCTGGGCCAGCAGGAACGCAACACCCACACCGGCACCAAGGGCAAGCACGAACACCGCAAGGCTCATCAACCCGCGCGGCGGCCAGGTCGGTTCTGCTGCGATTGTCGGCGCTTCGTAGAGATTGTAGTCGACAGTGCCACCACCCTCCGACAGGGAGGCGGTGATCGACTGGCGCTCACGCTCGGACAGGAGGTCCTTGTAGCTGGACTCGATCTGCTCGTAATTGCGCATGATCTCCTGCAGCTCGGCCTGCACGGCCGGTACCTGGCTTGCCGTCAGGGTCAGCTGCTCGATCTCCGTGCGAAGGTCAGCCTGGCGCTGGCGCAGCACGGCAAGTTCATCCTCGACAACGCGAATGGACGCTTCGAGGCGCTGGTACTCCGGATTGTTCGGCAGGCTGGCGCCGCCATTTTCAAGCTCGGCGATACGCGCCTTCAGGGCGATGATGTCCGGGTAATTGTCGCGGTACTGGCTTTGCAGCTGGGCAAGTTGCAGCTTCAGCTGGTCAAGCTCCGTACCCGACGAATTGCGCGGCGTCGTAGCAAGCTCGCCGATCAGTGTCTGGCGGCGGCGGGTCGACTGTTCGATGGAAAATTCGATACCGGACAGCTCACCCTCTTTCTGATCAAGGCGGCGGGTCTGGTTTTCATTGCCCGTCAGCTCGTCCGCATTCTCCCTGCGGAAGGCGGCGATTTCCTGGTCCTTATCCGAAAGCAGCGCTTCATAGCGCTGAATCTCCCGGTCGAGGCGTGACAGGGCCGTCTCGCTCTGGGAAATGGCAGTCCCCACATCCTTCTCGATGAACTGATCGACAACAGCAGCGACGATGCGCTGGGCCATTACCGGGCTCTTGTCCATGTAGGAGATCGTATAATACTGCTCTTCGGAACTGGAGATCTTGATGCCTTCGCCAAGCGACTGGATCTTCCGTTGCAGGAGGACATTGCGGATACGCTCCTGCTCGGCTGCATTGCCCGGCGCGCGTTCCGCGGCAGCAGTAGCGATCTCCTGATCGATACCGACTTCGGCAATGACCTGTTCGAGGTTTTCACGTGACAGCAATTGTAGCGTCATGACCCGCACGCGCTTTTCGAAATCGGCGCGTCGGGCGCTTTCTTCCAGCGTCTCGTTCAGAGCCGTGTCGGTGTCGACATAGATCTGCGCGCGGGATTCGTAATTGTCCGGCATCAGGATGATGGCGAGCCAACCGATGGCGGCCAGCAACCAAGCGACGGACAGGACCAGCCAGCGGCGGGTCCATAACCCCACGGCATAGCGGACAATCGGTCCGGGAAGATCGTTCAAGGTCAGCACTGTACTCGTTACCCTCTCGCCGTCGCCCTTCCCGAAGGGCCGGCATATTATTGCCTGATCTAGAAAATGCTTTCAGGGATCAGGATGACATCGCCCGGCAGCACCGGCACATTCGCTTTCACATCCGCACGGCGCATCAGGTCGTCGAGCTGCAGACGATAGCTGCGCTTGTTCTCGCCCTGCCCGCGGATCAGAACCGCCTTGTTGCCGGCGGCGAATTCCGTCAGTCCGCCGACGGCAACCATGACATCAAGCACGGTCATGCCGGCCTGATAGGGCAGCGCGACAGGGCGCTGCGCCTCGCCCAGCACCCTGACCTGCTGGTCAAAGGTCGAGGAGAATTTCTTTACGCTGACGGTGACTTCCGGATTGCGGACATATTCAGACAACTGACGCTGCAGGTCGACGGCGAGCTGTGTCGGCGACTTGCCGGCGGCCTGCATGTCCTGCACCAGCGGTGTGGAGATGCGCCCGTCCGGACGGACGGTAACATCGCCGGACAGCTCCGGCGCGCGCCAGACGAAAATGTTCAGTTCATCGAGGGGGCCGATCAGATATTCAGGCGATGCCTGTAGAAGCGTGCCCTGGGACTGTTGTTGAACGGCTGCTTGCGAAGCTTGGCCGGGACCTTGTCCGGGAATTGGCCCGCGCCCGAGGGAATCGCTGATCGATCCCGGTGGTGTCGAACTGCAGGCAGCCACGAGCAACAACAACAGTGCCGCCCCCAGTTTCGATACAAAAAACTTCATACTCGTCATCTGTCAGTCCTCTCCTCGCCCTGCAGGTGCGAGGTCTGTGCCGAATCTCGGCTTAACCAACGATTTTGCACATCTTTCTGGTGCAAACCGCTTCATTACTCGCGTTCAGGACCCGCCGGCACGAATGGGGCTCGTTCCAGACGGGCGGAAATTAACGCCTTTATTCTTTATGGCCCGTTAAGAAACATCCCCCGCCGTCACAAAACGGCACAATTTCCTGCTGGTCCTATCGGCTGCCCGTCCCCAGAAGCGCGACCGATACGGTGCGCACGATGATGAACAGATCGAGGATCAGGCTGTGGTTCTTGATGTAATAAAGGTCATAGCGCAGCTTCATGCGCGCATCCTCGACCGATGCCCCGTATTCGTAATTGATCTGCGCCCAGCCGGTCAGGCCCGGTTTGACCCGGTGGCGCTCCTCGTAATGGGGGATCTGTTCGTTCAGGATGGCCGTGAATTCAGGCCGTTCCGGGCGCGGGCCGACAAAGCTCATGTCACCACGGAGGATGTTGATTGCCTGCGGGATCTCGTCGATCCGTGTCTTGCGGATGATCTTGCCGATCCAGGTAACGCGCGCATCGTTCGTTCCTGCCCATTTGGCACCATCGCGCTCTGCATCGACTGTCATGGAGCGGAATTTCAGGATGCGGAAATGGCGCCCATGACGCCCGACACGGGTCTGGCTGTAGAAAACAGGTCCGCGAGAGGTCAGCCTGATCAGCGCGGCGACCGTCAACAGCAGCGGCAGCGTGAACAGGATGAGCGCCAGGCTGATGATGATATCGCTGAGCCGCTTGCCGCCACGCACCCACAGATCGCCGCGAACGACGGGAATACCGTCGATCTCCTGCTCGGCGAACAACTCCAGATTTACCCGCCCGTCCAAATGCTCAACCCCAGACTTGTCAGCATCCATAATGATGGACTTACGCAGCAAGTGAGTGAAAGGTTTCCGCCAGAGGCGCCCGGGAACAGCAAAAAAGAGCGCTTTTCGCGCAGAACGGTGCAAGGAGCCCAGATAAAGGAGGGCAAGACATCCCGACAGGATGACTTGTATAAACAGGACAGTAACAGGAATGCCCCAGATGTCTGTTAGACTACTCACTATACAACCCTCACGCGGCGCCTTGTTACTCACTGTGACAGATCATGGCAATGCCGCACATCTGGCTAGCAGGAAGCATGCCACTCGCCCCTGAAGTGTGTTTGCGGAGGGCGGCAAAGCTCTTGTATTGCGTTGAAGTTCTGGAAACGGTTGCCTGCTATTACCTGAAGACAAGCAGTATTACTGCCGTTTCGGACCGGACTGACTGATCCCTATGCGTATCCTGACCCTGACGACACTCTATCCCAACGCCGCCATGCCGACCCATGGCGTGTTCGTGGAGAACCGTCTGCGCGCCTTGCTGAAGGAAGGCGGTGTCGAGGCGAAAGTCATCGCGCCGGTGCCGTGGTTTCCGTTCAGGCAGCCCGTTTTCGGCAAGTATGCCGCCTTCGCCGCAGCCCCGCAGGCCGAGACCCGCCATGGGATCGAGGTCGTCCACCCGCGCTATCCGCTGCCGCCGAAGATCGGCATGACATGGGCTGCGAGCGCCCTGACCCGCTGTTTTGAGCGCGAGGCACGCCGCCTGATCGCGCAAGGCTGGGACTTTGACCTGATCGATGCGCATTACTACTACCCTGACGGTGTCGCCGCCGTGGAGGTCGCCCGCCGTCTCGGCAAGCCTGTAACGGTGACCGCACGGGGTACCGACATCAACCTGATCCCGTCATATCCGCGCCAGAAGCGGATGATCCTCGATGCGGCGGCAAAGGCCGATGCGTCGATCACCGTCTGCCGTGCCCTGAAGGACGAGATGGCGACACTGGGCGCGGAGGATGGGAAAATCCATGTACTGCGCAATGGCGTCGACCTCGACCTGTTCCACGAGACTGAACGGGAAGAGACGCGCAAGCGCCTTGGCCTGTCAGGCACTGTCCTTCTTTCTGTCGGTCACCTGATCGAGCGCAAGGGACATGGCCTCGTCATTGAAGCGCTGAAAGACCTGCCCGGCGCAACGCTGGTGATCGCCGGTTCGGGGCCGGATCGTAGCATGCTTGAGGCACAGGCGGATAAGTCGGGCCTGACAGAACGTGTGATTTTCACCGGCGGTCTGCCCCATGAAGAACTACCCGCCCTCTATAGTGCTGCCGACGTGCTGGTGCTCGCGTCTTCGCGCGAGGGCTGGCCCAATGTGCTGCTGGAAGCGATGGCCTGCGGCACGCCCTGTGTTGCAACACCTGTCTGGGGTTCCGGTGAAGTGGTCGCAGCGCCAGAAGCGGGCCGGCTGACGGAGAACCGCAGTGCCGAGAGCATCGTGACCGCTGTGAAAGACCTGCTGGACAATCCACCCGCCCGGATCAGGACAAGGGCCTATGCGGAACAGTTCTCCTGGAAGGAAACGTCGCTGGGCCTGAAATCGCTATTCGACAGTATGACGGGAACACAGCCCACCGCATCGCATACGGCAAAGCCTGACTGGCAGTATGACCGCCCCTATATCCATGGCACCGCGCCAGCCATGGTGGTGACGGTGGATACGGAGGAAATCTTCGACTGGTCGGCCAATGACTTCGCCAGCCATTCGATCGCCGATCCGTTAGGCATTGCCCGCTTCCAGATGCTGTGCGAGAGCCATTCCATCAAGCCGATTTACTTCATCACCTGGCCGCTGATGCAGGATGAAGCGACAGCGCGCTATTTCCGCGAGTTGCAGGACAGTGGCAGGGCCAGCCTAGGCCTGCACCTGCACCAATGGGTGACACCACCGCACACGACTGAGAACACGCCGCGCACCTCCTATCAGGCGAACCTGCCGGCGGACCTGCATCGCGAAAAGCTGGGCACCCTGATCGAAACTTTCCATCAGGTTTTTGGCATCAACCCGATTGCCCATCGGGCGGGACGGTATGGCGTGTCGCCCGCCGTGCAGGCGGACCTGCTAGCGCAAGGCGTGTGGCTGGATTCATCGCCCTCCGCAGGCTTCGATCAGGGCGGCGATGGCGGTCCGGACTTCACCGGTCATTCGGCAAAGGCATGGTGGCGCAAGCCGGACGAGAACGGCACGGCGATGCTGTGCCTGCCTGTGTCCGGCGGGCGCGTGCTGCGCGGCACACAGCTGATACTGCCCGGTACCAAGGGCGCGCCGGACGGGAATGGCCCCCTGCCCACCCTGCTCAAGCACATGACAGCGCCGGTGCGCCTGTCGCCCGAAGGTTATGAGATTGACGATCTGAAGAGCCTGACCCACGCGCTCATACGCGAAAAGGTCAGCATCATGACCTTCAGCCTGCATTCGACCTCGTTGACCGAAGGCGCGACACCCTACAGCGAAACCGCCGAGATGGTCGACGCCTTGCTGGCGCGGTCAGATGCCTATTTCACCTGGTTCAAAAATGAAAAGGGCGGCACATTCGCCACCCTTGATGATTTTATCGCTCTCGGAAAAGCCGACGCTGCCTGATCAGTCGTCGCTCTAATCGTCGCCCTGTCAATCGTCCCTGTGGACTTTTTCCTGGCGCTCGTGGCGTTCCTGCGCTTCCAGCGACAGGGTCGCGATCGGGCGGGCTTCGAGACGGCCAAGGCTGATCGGCTCACCAGTATCTTCGCAAAACCCGTATTCGCCGGTATCGATCCGACGCAGGGCAGCATCGATCTTGGAGATCAGCTTGCGCTGGCGGTCGCGGGTGCGCAGTTCCAGTGCCTTGTCGCTCTCGCTCGAGGCCCTGTCAGCGGCATCCGGCAGGTGGAGACTGTCTTCCTGAAGCTGGCCCAGCGTATCCTTGCTGGCCCGCAGGATGTCCTCTTTCCAGTCGAGCAACTTCTTGCGGAAATATTCGAGCTGGCGCTCGTTCATGAAGGGCTCGTCGTCTGACGGACGATATTCTTCAGTTTCAGTTGCCGACATCCTGTACTCCCTGAATGATGTCCCGACCCATGGCAATGCATGTGCGTCATAGGCAAAACGGCCTGATTCAGCAAGGCGAGACCTTCCCCATTGCATAAAATTTGTGTGACGAAAAAGAGACTCTTCCGTGTCATTTCGCCAACTGGTTGGGACAGAAGCAAAAATCAGGCCCGGTTTGCGATCTTTTCCCCGTCTCAGGCGTTTGTAGCATTGAACAAAAAGTTAACGCCGCCATTGTTGGGCAACACAGGCTGGTCTAGACTGCAGGCAGCGAAAGGCCGGTTAGCCTCAAATGGCGCCGGAAGGGGATGGTATGAGGGCTTCGCAAACTGGGATCGACCTGATCAAGCATTTCGAGGGCATTCGCCTCGATGCCTACAAGGATGTGGCCGGTATCTGGACCATTGGCTACGGCCATATCGGTCCGATCAGCATAGACGGCAGGCGCTATGACAGCGTTGCTGCCGCCGTCGCGGCCAATGGCGGCCAGCCCGTGCGCATCAGCCAGGGCTATGCCGAGGAGCTGCTGCGCGACGAGTTGCAGCGCTTCGAGGAAGGTGTCTCGGGCGGCCTCAAACGCGACATCAACCAGAACCAGTTCGATGCCTTCGTATCGCTGTCCTACAATATCGGCGTCAGCGCTTTTCGCGGGTCGAGTGCCCTGAAATTCTTCAACCAGGGGAAGATCACCGAAGCAGCAGATGCCATCACCTGGTGGAACAAGGCGACCGTGAACGGCCAGAAACAGGTCGTGCAGGGCCTCGTAAATCGCCGCGCTGCCGAGAAAGCACTGTTCCTGCAGCCGATGGACAGCAACGAGCTGGGCGATACTGACGAGGATTCCAGCCGCGTCACACCGGAGGAGAATTCACCCCGGCGCAAGAATATCGGCTCCTCGCGGACCATGGAGGGCGCGGTGGTTGCCGGCGCGGGCGGCGCAGCCAGTGCCGGTGCGGCATGGATGAACCGCGACAAGGACGAGGAAGGTAGCGAAGACGGCGAACCCGATAGCGGTGACGACGGTGATACGACCGGCGACACTGGCACGGATACAGGGACTGATACCGATAGCGGCACGACGACCGATGCCCCCGGCGAAGAGGATAGTTCGACGGACGAGCCAGCCGATGGTGAGCCAGCTGACGATACCGGGACTGATGACACCGATACTGATGACGCGACCGAAGACAGTACTGACGATACCTCCAGTGATACGTCGACGGACGGTTCGACCGGCGCGACCGATGACGTTGCGAGCGACGACACGGCTGGTGATGATACCGGCACGGGAACGGAAGTCGGCACGCCGCCAGTGACCGACCCGGAGATCACGCGGGAGGATTATACCCTCGCCTTCCAAGTCGCCATCGGCGTCATCATCGTGATCGCGGTGCTGTACATCATCTATGCCCGTATCGACGACTGGCTGAACCACAAGCGCTAGCCTGCAACGGCACGTACCCGGTTGGTCAGCAAATGCTGGAATGCCGGGAGCAAGCCGATGCATCTTTGCCTGATATTTCTCTTCGCTTTATGGGGCGGGACGAGTGCCCTTGCGCAGGAGAGCGCGAGCCTGACACCCGCACAACACTATGAAGCGGCACTGGAACACAGACAGGCAGCGGCAGGTTTCATCGATGCTGGCGATACCCCTTCCGCCATTTCTGCCCTTGAGGCAGCCCTTTTCCATCAACCCGGTCATGGCAGCATTCTCGTCAACCTGGCAATCCTCAGTGCCCGGATGGGTGACATGGATACTGCCGAGAAATGGTTGACTGAGGTCAATCGTCTCGGCCTCTCCTATCCGACCAGCGCCCTAGCCGCCGCAATGCCGGAAGACGCGCGTAATAACCTTTCTGTGCTGCTTCAGTTGATTGAAGAGAATGGAGCCCCGACCGGCACAGTGGAAGCGCTGGTGACCATCCCCTACCTCGACATACTGATCGAAAGCGTCGCGAAAGTCGACAGCACCTGGTATGTCAGCGGCATTGCACAGCCCGGCCTTTATCGCCTTGACGATGATACACTGGAAAACCTTCTGGAGGACAAGTCTATCGGCAGTGTTTTCGAGATCGTTGCTGCGGATGGCCTGATCTGGGCGGCGACGGCCATCGTGCCGCAGACAGCCGCAAGCCATCGCAAGGCAGGCACTGTCCTACTGGCGATCGATCCGCAGACAGAGCAGGTTATTTACCGCTTCGAGGCCCCTGCCAACAATGCCCAGATCACCGATCTCGCGCATGACGAGGATATCGTTTATTTCACCGATCAGGCAGGCGGTGCGATCTACAAGGCGGATATCGAGACTGGCGAGCTCACGACTGTTGTCGCCCCCGGCACATTCGCCTCCCTGCAGGGTATCACGGTCAGTCACAGCTTTCTGTATGCGGCGGATTATGCGACCGGCATATGGCGCGTTGATCTATCGACAGGCACCGCATTACGCCTGATGACGGACAACGCATCGCTGATCGGCATCGATGGCCTGACAGCTGATGGAAATGGCGGGCTGGTCGCCATCCGTAACGGCGCACGCCCCCATGGCGTGCTGCATCTCTCCCTGACAGAGAATGGATCCGCCATAGAAACTGTCACGCCACTGGCGACAGGCATGCCCGAATTCGACGATCCGACACTGGGGTTTGTCAGGGACGGTCAGTTCGCTTTCATCGCCAATTCGCAATGGCCGAGCTTCCCGGAGGATGGCAGCGCACCTGAAAGTCCGCGCAAGCCGGTGCTTATCATGGCAACGCCACTCCCCACGGAAGAACGCTAGGCCATCACCTCCTCGACGAAGACGGCAGCAAGTTCGAAAGACTTGTCGGCATCGCGGGACTTGAACCTTTCGAGATGGTGGCGCGGCGAGTCCCAGTAATTGATGCGACACGGCACACCGGCCTTTTCTGCCTTTTCCACCAGCCGCAGGGCATCATCGAAGCGAATGTCATACCGGCTGGAATGGATCGCCATGGGCGGTAATCCCTTTATTTCGCCATAAACTGGCGAGGCCATCGGATCTGTCGGCAGCGTATCCTGCAGGTACAGACGCGCGCAGAAGGCAGCGATTTCCATTCGGTACGGGCTCGTCGCGGAGACGCTGCCAGTGATGTAGGACCAGCCGGACAGGGAAAGATCCGCCCAAGGCGAGAACAGCAACGCCCCCGCCGGCATGGTCACACCGCGGCGGCGCAATTCCATCAGGGCACCGAGCATGATGGCCGCACCGGAGGTGTCACCACCGGCGATGATGTTGCCGGGATGGTGACCCTCGGACAGCAGCGCCTCGTAATGATCGGCGATATCGTGGATCGCCGCCGGGAACGGATGTTCCGGCGCCAGCCTGTGGCGGCCGATGACAAGGCGGCTGTCGCAGGCACTGGCGAGGCGTTCAGCCGTCGACAGCTGTTTCGGCGATGGGGGCAGGATGAAGCCACCGCAGGGCACGTAGAAGAGGACGCGTTCGCCGCCCTGACGGCTCAGCCGCCAGACATCGGCGCTGGAGGTCTCATCGGTATCGATATGCGGCGTGCCGTCAGCCGAGGCCATCATGGACAGGCCGGCCATCTTGCCCTCGCTCTGTTGCTGGCGCAGGTCGTCCATCATGTTTTTGGTCGGTTTTGACGGATCGGCGAAGTCGCGAAACGTCTTCCTCAGCCGACTGATGAAAACGAATTCGATCAGCATGTTCTCAAAACGGGCCAGGGTGTGATCAGCGAGACGTCCAATCACCCCCGCCTCGGAGCGGACGAATTGAGCGAGCCTGCCAGCCTCGAGCGCCGAAAGACGGGCTGCCGGATGCATGCGTTCGGTATAGGTTCCTGCCGTCATGAGCCTCTCCCGCCCCTGAAATTTGCCTGCAGAGTATAGCATAAATCAGGAAAACCTGAATGCTTCACAGGACTGCCCGGGCAAGGCATGATGACCACCGGAGAGAAAATGGCCAAAGAGCAGGACAGAAATGACGATGAGAATGACGAAACGGACACCGTGGAGGCGTTCCTGACCTATGCCCAGCTATTCGAATTCGACGGCGAACGGCTGGGGGACGTGCCTATCTGGCAGCAGCGGATGCGGGAAATCGCGCAGCACCTGCCGGAAGAAACGGTCAAAGCACTGACCGACCGAATGCGCCACGCCGCACCGGGGGAATTGACGGATTATCATGCCTTTTCACAACGTTATAACCTGACTGTGTCGGAGAAAAAGCTGCTGGTCAGCCTTGCCGGCGGCTTTTCCGTGCCCGACCATGCCCGCCGCACCGGCATTTCGGTGAATACCGCACGGGTACACATGCAGAACCTGCTCGACAAGACCGGTGCCGGTGGGCAGGTCGACCTGATCAAAATGCTCCTTGCCGGATAATTTAGGCCCACCTAGTCCTATTGCATCATGTGGAGTGCCGGGCATAGCGGCACCCTCCTCCTCGTTCACAACTTTCGAAGAGGAGAGAACCCATGAAACGTACATTACTCGCGGCATGTGCCGCCATTGCCATCTGTGGCGCTATTCCTGTTGTCTTGACGCCCGCCCACGCCCAGGCAATGGACTCGCTTAGTGTAACCCAGCTTGAAGACAGATTGACAGGGATGATGCTCGCGGACGGGCAGGCAGCTGCCTCCACCCAAGCATACGCACAGACCTACCGGGAACTGAAAGTCCGAATGGAAAGCAAGCCAACTGCCGATCAGCTGAACAGGTTCCAGAATTTTCCCAAGCCAGTGCAGACAACAAAGGCCGAAGACAGTCCAGGTGGGCAACCCGCCGGAGACGCGAATATTGTCTATTTCGGTTTTGACCGGGAAAAACTCAGTGCAGAAGCAAACCAGACGCTTGATGAGGTGAGAGATGCGTATGCTCCGGATCATCAGCCAGGGGATCTTCCCGAGGTCGCCAGGACAAGCCCGGCGCGGAATGCAGACGGAGTTGATCCCGGCACGTCTTTTGTACTGACTTTTTCCGAACCGATGGATGAGGCTGCTGTCGAAGACAATTTCGTGATCAGGAGTTTCACGGAAGAGCGCGAAGGGTCAGATGGTTCTTATCCGCCTCACTCTACCGGCAAAAGCAAAGATGCCGACGATGGTGAGCCGGTCGACGCAGCCTATGCCGATGCGAATCTCTATGCGGCGGAAAAGGGCGCGGTTTCAAGCCGGGACGGTGCACGGTTTGTCGGCAGCGATACTGGCGGATTGATCGTCGAGGATGAAGACGTCGGCAAAGAGCGTCCCACCGCTTCTGGAGAAAAGTCCGACGGAGGCCAATGGTATGATGGTCTCGATACGTCAGACGTACAGGGCGCTCTTCCGGGAACTGACTCACCGGAAGACGCCTACGACAAAACCCTCGGTGGGCCTATCGTCAAGGACAGGCTGTGGTTCTTTGTCGGCGCGTCGCAGACAAGCCTGCCCCAGGCTGGCTACGGCGTCGAGGTGACAGCGGACGATGAACAGTTCGTGGCGGAAACCGACGACCATCTTTCGGGCACCACATTCGGCGGGGCCTATCTGGGCGGTACTGTTTTCACCCCCAGGGATGAATTTGAGCGGTTCTCATACATGCAACGAAAATGGCGTGGCCGGGCGAGCGCCTTTGCCGCTTCATTGTCCTACACTGAAGCTGAAGGGTCATCCTTTGGCAGTGTTCCCGCCGGTGGTAACGGCACAGGTGTCGTCTATTTCGACTTTGCCGATGACGACGCCACGGGACTGTTCTATGGCAGCGCCGGATCGGATGTCGAGACGCATACAGATTATGAAAACTTCCGCTTCGCCGCCGGGCGCAAGGTTTATCACGGCATTTCGCCGGACTGGTATTGGGGCTGCTATCACGGCTTTTTCTTTGATTATTCCGGCACGGAACACGAGTTCCGGATCACGACACCGACCTACCCGGATATTTACACATTCGGCCTTCAGGACCTGACGGAACGTTATGCCGGTGTTGAAGTCGGTCCGTTCTTCGGGCGCAAGTTCGGCAAGGTGAATACCTTTGCCCGCCCACTGGTCAATATCGGCTATCGCGAAGCAGACCTTGATGCGAAGGAGGATACTTTCTGCGGAGCGTGCTACTATTCCCAGAATGTCCCGATCCATCTGGAAGATGACGATTCAGGCCTGACTTACGGCGTTTCGTTCGACGCCGGCTTGAGTGCCCAAATAGCCGATGGGGTTGATATAGGCCTGCTGTATGGCGCGCGTTGGCGAGCCGACAGGGCCGCGATCGATAACCCGGAAAGCGGCGACGATCTGTTCGTCGACAACCAGCCGACAAGGCTTTCCAGCGAGGATGAGCTGGACCAGAGGCTGGTCTTTACGATCGGCAAGAGCTGGTAAGCCTCACGAGAACTCTCGGCGGATGATGTCCTGCATGAAGGGCACGACGTCCTCTTCGAACCAAGTGTTCTTGCGCAGCCACGCATTGTTCCGCCAAGAGGGATGGGGAAGCGGTAGATAGATGGGGGAGTCCATCGCCGCTTCCCCATCGATTATCCTGTCCCGCGCCATCTTCACCGTTTCCGTCAGGGTACGCCCCATCTGGTCACCGAGGTGCCATTTCTGGGAATAGCCGCCGACGAGCAGGACGAGTTTCAGCCGGCTTTCGATCTCCTTCATGATCCGCGCACGCCAGATCTCCGCGCAGACCTTTGGTGGCGGCAGGTCACCACCCTTGCCTGTCGGGCTCTTGCCGTCATAGCCGGGGAAGCAGAACGCCATCG
Organism: Aquisalinus luteolus; assembly: GCF_009712425.2. Lineage (GTDB taxonomy): Bacteria > Pseudomonadota > Alphaproteobacteria > Caulobacterales > Parvularculaceae > Aquisalinus > Aquisalinus luteolus. Next base: position 731,542 of record NZ_VCJR02000001.1, on the reverse strand, counting down.
GCGCAATGGCGATGCGACCTGAGTCGTAGAATTCTTCTTCCGTAACGCCCATCCACTCGCGCAGGCGCACGCCGGACGGATCATAGAATGGTTTGCCATTTATATGAGCGAGATTGCCGGGTGCCTGGCTGAACAGGCCGATCCGCGCCTTCGAGGGCAGCTGGAAGATTGGCCGCGCCTCGGGGATCAGGCCGACTTCTTCGCAGTGTCGGCAGCCGGCAAGGTCTTTTCTGAGGGTGCTGAGGCTCATGGTCGTGACGATATAGGTTTGTCGCCGCCACTGTGCCAGTGCGAGCGTGAGAGAAGAGAGGAAGGCCCGTGGAGAGTATTATCCAGAGCTGTATGAGCATTGAGAGCTGACAAGCTGGAAGCAGCTATTCACTCTCCACGGCGGCATTCTGGTGCGCGGCCCTAAGGGAGCTCTCGCGTCCACCCGTCTGGGCGGAATGCCGATCCCTGCCACGGGCGCCGACGCGCGCTCGCTCCTCCCGGCGGCAGGAATGCCTGTTGTCTCCGGGCTGGCGGACAGATCACCCGCAGACCCGAGACCTCCGCCCGGTTCTCACCGGGCTTGGGGGGGGTTATAAGTGCTGGTGAGAGTGTGGGGATAAGTTTTGCCCTCACCCGAAATTCCCTGCAGGAATTTCGACCTCTCCCAGAGGGAGAGGTAAAGCCAACTCTCAGATATTTTACGGCGCCCTACCTCTCCCTCTGGGAGATGTCAAAATCAGCCTGCTGATTTTGGGTGAGGGTCCTACTTCAACCGATACCGGATCACGCCCTTGACCGTGTGCGGATTGACCGGCTTGCCCTTGCGGGTGACCTCGATCAGGCCTTCGTCGGACAGCGCCCTGCCCGCTTCGCGGACCTTGTGCATTTCCGGGCGCCAGTTGTCTGGCGAGAGAGCCTTGGCGGCTTCCGACGGGCAGATGGATTTACCGGGGTCGCGCTTGTCCAGCAGCGTCAGGATTGCATCGCGCGCCTTGCTCATGATTTTTTCTTCCCGATGGGAACATAGCGGGCTTCGAACGCGAAGGGGTGTTTTTCGACGCCGGGCGTGAGGTGCACATACCGCCCCTGCCCCGCTAGATTGGCGCTGACATCGACGCTCGCTTCGACTGTCAGAACATTGTCCTTGTGCGGAGAGACCCAGTTCTCGATCTGCGCCAGCGCGTGTTTCTTTGCCTCACGGCCATCCTTAGCGACGACCAGCAGGTTTTCGTGCAGTTCGGTGAAGAGTTTCGGGTCATAGCCGCCGAGATTGACGAACCATAATGACGCCCCGCCCTCCTGAGGCTCATTGCGCAACTCAACGACATGGCCGTCGGCCCAGTGGATTTCGCCCCAGCAGTCGAGATGCAGGCTCTCAGGCGTGCCCCACCATTGCGCGCGCAGGTCGTCATAGCAGGCCTCGATGCTCTCGCCGATGACGAAGCGGACATCGTGCAGCTCGACGTGGCAGCCCTCGGCCATGCCGCCGACATAGACCATGAACAGCTTCTCAGCACTCAGTATGGTCATCGGGTCATCCCATCCAGATTACGCCGATGACGGCGCCGGACATCAGGGTGGCAAGCGTGCCGCCGACCAGCGCCTTTGGTGTGATCTGGATGATCTCCTTGCGCCGGTTCGGCACGAGGCTGGACAGGCCACCAATGACGATGCCGAGCGAGCCGATATTGGCAAAGCCGCAAAGGGCATAGACCATGATCAGCTTGGTGCGCTCGCTGAGATCGGCATATTCCGGGCTGGCGAGGTTGATATAGGCGATCACCTCGTTCAAGGCGGTCTTGATGCCCATCAGCTGGCCTGCATGAAACGCTTCTTCGAACGGGACGCCGGCAAGCCAGACCAGCGGCATGAAGACCCAGCCGAGCATGCGCTCGATCGTCAGCGGCGCACCGTTGATATCCGGTATAAAGCTGTCGAGCATGATGTTGATGAGCGCGGCGAGCGCGATGAAAGCGAGGATGGAAATGATGATGTTCCACCACAGCTTGCCGCCCTCGGTGACGCCATGCATGAACGCGTCCATGGAGCCTTCATACTGGAAATCATCGCCTGCACTGGTCGGCGTCGGCGTTTCCTCATCGGAATACGGCACCATGATACGACCGATCAGCAGTGCGGCCGGAACAGAGATGATCGAGGCAACAATGATGTGGCCGAGGATCGATGGTTCGATCGGCGAGAGGATCGTCGCATAGAGCACGATGACAGAGCCGGCGACCGTCGCGTAGCCGGAGGTGATGATGGTGAACAGCTCCGACCGGGTGACCCGATCGAGATAGGCGCGGATCAGCAGGGGCGCTTCGGTCTGGCCGAGGAAGACGTTCGCTGCGGCGGCGAGCGAAACCGCGCCGCCTGTGCCGAAGATCTTCGTCAGCACGATCGCAAAGCCGCGCACGAGCCATTTCAGAACGCCCCAGTGCCAGAGGACGGCGGACAAGGCCGAGATGAACACCACAAGAAACAGGGCCTGGAAAGCAAAGATGAAAAGCGCCCCTTCATTGGTCACCTCGAACGGCATGGATGCAGTGTCGCTGGTGCCGAGATAGCCGAACAGGAAGGATGTGCCCTCGCCTGTTGCTGCCTGCAGGGCATCGACAAGGCCATTCAGACCGCGCAGGGCCCGGCGGGCCGGATCGAACTGCAGGAAAAAAGCTGCAATCCCCATCTGGATCGCCACCGCCCAGATCGCACTCATGAAAGGAAATTTTGTCTTTCGCTCCGACAGAAGCCAGGCGATTGCCATAAACGCGAAAATTCCGAGCAGTGACTGCCCTCTGAGCCCCAATTCCATACTCATTCTTTCTATCTGCCCCAACCGGATACCCTGACGACCGGCCTGCCGCGATTCCCACCATGAAATACCGTTTTCATGGTTTTGTCATGTCTGGGCGCTTGCCCCTGTAACTGTGTACCGGTAGGAACGAAAGGTCTTTTGCTAGAGGAGAGAAGCGATGCTGCCAACCCCGCGTACCGATCTTGAGCCAAATACGCTTGAGTATGAGATCATCCCGAAGGTCAAACCGACCGGATTCCGGGAATATGACGCGCGATGGCTGTTCGAAAAAGAGATCAACCTGCTGGGCATCCAGGCCCTCGGCGCGGGCCTCGGCACGCTGATCCACGAATTGGGCAAGGAGCCGCGCATCGTCGTTGGCCATGATTTTCGCTCTTACTCCTCCTCGATCAAGCAGGCGCTGATCGTCGGGCTGATGAGCGCGGGCATCGAAGTCAACGATATCGGCCTTGCCCTGTCGCCTGTCGCCTATTTTGCCCAGTTCGACCTCGATATCCCCTGCGTCGCCATGGTCACCGCCAGCCACAATGACAATGGCTGGACCGGCGTGAAGATGGGCGTCGAAGCCCCCCTGACCTTCGGGCCGGAGGAAATGGGCCGCCTGAAGGAAATCGTGCTCAACGGCGAGTTCAAGCCGCAGGATGGCGGCGCCTACAAATATGTCGAAGGCATGCGCGAGCGTTATATCGACGACCTCGTCAAGGACGTGAAGTTCACCCGCAAGATGAAGGTCGTCGCGGCCTGCGGCAACGGCACGGCGGGCGCCTTCGCCCCGGAAGCGCTGGAGCGCATGGGCGTCGAGGTCATCCCCATGGATGCGGAGCTTGACCACTCCTTCCCGAAATACAATCCGAACCCGGAAGACATGAAGATGCTTCATGCCATGGTCGATGCGGTGAAAGAGCATGGCGCGGATGTGGCGTTGGGCTTTGACGGCGATGGCGACCGCTGCGGCGTCGTTGACAATGAGGGCAACGAGATCTTCGCCGACGTGATCGGTGTGATGATCGCCCGGGACCTGTCTGCGCTGCATGACGATGCGGTTTTCGTCGCAGATGTGAAATCGACCGGCCTCTACCTGACCGATCCGGTGCTGCAGGAAAATGGCGCGACGACCAAATACTGGAAGACCGGCCATTCCTATATCAAGCGCTATTCCAACGAGATCGGCGCGCTTGCCGGCTTCGAGAAATCCGGCCACTTCTTTTTCCGCGAGCCCTATGGCCGTGGCTATGATGACGGCCTCGTTGCCGCCATCGCACTCTTGAAAATGCTCGACCGCAACCCGGACAAGTCGATGGCGCAGCTGCGCGCAGACCTGCCCAAGACCTGGCAGTCGCCGACCATGTCGCCCCATTGCGATGACGAGAAGAAATACGAAGTGCTCGACCGCATCGTCGCGCAGGTGCAGAAGCACGCCGATGGCGACGGTACGTTCATCGGCCAGAAGCTGCGCGACGTGAACACGGTCAATGGCGTGCGTTTCACCGTCGAGGACGGCACCTGGGGCCTGATCCGCGCCTCCTCCAACAAGCCGGAGCTGGTGGTCGTGGTCGAGAGCCCGACATCGGAAGAGAACCGCAACGAGATGTTCCGGGAGATCGAAGCGATCCTCGAGGGCTACCCGGAAGTCGGCGAGTTCAACCAGAAGCTCTGATTTCCCCTGTTTTATCTTTTTGGCGCATAGTGACTATGCAGCGGCGGACGGTCCCGGACTGTCCGCCGTTCTTGTATCCGGTTCTCATGTCGGCAAGAGTTGAGAGAGACAGGAGAGACTGCCCATGACCATCACGCTGTATCACGCCCCTTATTCGCGCTCGTTCCGCATCGCCTGGCTGCTGGAGGAAATGGGACTGGAGCATGAGCTGAAACTCGTGCCGCAGGCGACATTCCGCCAGTTCGCGCGCAGCGAGGAATATCGCAAGATCAGCCCGACAGGGAAATATCCGGCGATCCAGGATGGCGACTTCACCATGGTAGAGTCGACCGCGATCATGGAATACCTGATGAGCCGCTATGGCGATGGGTCGACGGCGGGCGGGCTGAAGCCGGAACCCGGCACGCACGACTATGGCCGCTACCTGCAATGGTTCGAATATGGCGAGGCCGGCATGGGGCCATACATGAACATGCTGCTAGCCCATGCGCTGATCCTCCCGGAGAAGCACCGCAACCCTGCAATCGCCGAGTGGGCGCAAAAGGAAGTCTACACCTGCGTCGATTTCATCGGCGACGGGCTGGGCGACAAGCCGTTTATCTGCGGCGAGACCTTTACTGCGGCTGATATCTCCATCGGGTACATGCTGCTGCTGCTCAAGGTCATGGGCCGTCTGGACGGCACACCTGAAAATGTGCAAGCCTATTTCGATCGCCTGAGGGGGCGCGAGGCCTGGAAAACCGTTTCCGCAAAGGCCGCCTGATCCCCTCGCCATCCTGAAGGGGTTTTCCGCATGACACTGATGTCCCGGCTTTTGACTGCCGCTGCTGCCGTTTTCGCCATTACCGGCACCGCGCACGCGCAGAACGCGTTTGTGACCGCCGACCGTATGGTCGATGTGGAGAGCGGTCGCCTGATCGAGAATGCTGCGGTGCTGATCGAGGATGGCAAGGTGAAATTTGCCGGGGACATGTCGACGGTCCGGATGGCGATCCCCGAGGATGCGACGCGTATCGATCTTTCCGGCTACACGCTCCTGCCGGGGCTGATCGACATGCATGTCCATCTGACGAGTTCATCGGACTATCACGGCTATCGGGGTCTCGCCCTGTCCGACGAGATGAGTGCGATCATCGGTGTCGTGAATGCGCAGACGACCCTCGACGCAGGCTTCACCACGGTGCGCAATGTCGGCGCCGGGTCGTTCGGCGATGTCGCCCTGCGCGATGCGATCAATCAGGGGATGATCCCCGGGCCGCGCATGTTTGTGTCCGGCCCGTCCATCGGGATCACAGGCGGGCACTGTTCCGATAATAATCTGTTGCCGGAGGAATATAAGCTGGAGGGTGAAGGCGTGGCCGATGGCCCGTGGGCGGCGCGCAGCGCAGTGCGCAAGAACATCAAGTATGGCGCTGACCTGATCAAGACCTGCTCGACCGGGGGCGTCCTGTCCAAGGGCACAAAGGTCGGTGCGCCGCAATACACGGTCGAAGAGCTGACCGCGTTGACAGAAGAAGCCCACAGCCATGGACTGAAGGTCGCCTCCCACGCCCATGGCGCCGAAGGTATCCGCAACGCGCTTATGGCCGGTGTCGACACGATAGAGCATGCCAGCTTCATCGACGATGAAGGCATCCGCCTCGCCAAGAAGAACGGCGCTTACCTGTCCATGGATATCTATGTGACCGAATATATCCTCGGCGAAGGCGAAGCGGCGGGGATCCTTGAAGAGTCGCTGGAGAAGGAGCGCATGACCGGCCAGACCCAGCGCGACAATTTCCGGAAAGCCCATGAAGCCGGCGTGAAAATGGTGCTCGGCACCGATGCCGGGGTCTATCCCCATGGCCAGAACGCCCGGCAGCTGTCACGCATGACCCGTTTCGGCATGACCTCTGCCGAAGCTCTGCAGGCCGCCACCGTCAACGCCGCTGACGCGCTCGGCAAAGGCGACACGATCGGCAAGCTGGCACCGGGCTATTTCGCAGACATCATCGCCGTTCAGGGCAACCCGCTGGACTATATCTCGATCCTGGAAAGCGTCGACTTCGTGATGAAGGAAGGCGTCGTCTATAAGTCCGTAGACTGATATGCTTCCTGAAGATGAAAAATATCCCTACTTGATGCATACCAACCGCGAGTTGGAACTCATGCTTGAGGGTAAGAAACCCCTTGCGGTCTTTACGCATGAAAAAGTGGCAGGTTGGGAGAAGTCAGATGCTTTGGCCTCGCAGGATTTCGATCCGTATGTTCTCGACGGCACCTTCTCCGAACACAAGCGAACATATGCATGTTCGCTGAGAGGTATGCCATCAACAATCGACTACTGGTTTTATACCAAAGCCGGGGAAGAATGGCGTGTTGAGGCATATTGCCAGTTACTTGATTTGTTATACCGCGGCGGCTGGTGCTCCCATTTGGAGTGGTTACAAGGTACTCTTCTGGGTTACACGGAAGAAGAAAACAGATATCACCTGTCCCGAAAATATGGTGACAAGAAATGCGAACACTGATCGCTTATTCTGGTATTTTCCCACGCATCTTCTTGATATCGCCCCGGCGCTTCTTGGCGTCGAGGCGTTTTGCCTTCTGCGCCCTGCTCGGCGCCGTCTTCTTACGTGCCTTGGGTGGCACGAGCGCCTTTCTCAGCAGATCGATCAGCCGCTTGCGGGCATCCTCGCGGTTCGCTTCCTGCCGGCGGAATTGCTGCGCCTCGATCAGGATGTGGCCGTCCTTGGTCAGGCGCGATCCGGCAATGCGGCGAGCACGCGCCTTCACATCCGGCGGGATCGTGTCGCAGCCCTCCAGATCGAAGCGCAGCTGCACGGCACTCGCCACCTTGTTGACGTTCTGTCCGCCCGGCCCGGACGCGCGGATAAACGCCTCCTCCAGCCATTTGTCGTCGATCTCGATATTGCGGGAAATCTGCAAGGTCATGTCAGACACCGGTAATGAGCAGGTCTATGGCCTGCAATAGTCTGTACCGGTCATGTTCCAGATCACCGAGACTGGCACTTAACTCGCCGGTCTGGAATGACGTCATTTCGTAACTCATGAACAGCAAGTCCTGTCCTTCAAAGCTGACTGATGGTGCCAGCTCCTGTATCACACGAGCTGGCGCAGACGCATAAAGCGGCACAACAAGGCGCGACGGTAGTGACGCGAAGACATCAGACTGAACGCAGACCACATAGGGAATGATCCGGCGCACGGACGGTACCGGCATCTGGTGAACGGTGAAATCACTCATTTGCCGTCGCGCCACGCCCGGACATGATCAGCGAAGAAACCATGCTCTTCATGAAAAGCATGGTGAGCGGCAATTGCCTCGGCATTATCTTCCTGCCACTGGCGTTTCTTCTCGGCGCGGACGGCTTCCTCGATGGCCCGCTCTGACAGGGCAGACAGATTAAGCTTCAGCGCCTTGGCCTGCTGCAGCAAGTCGGCATTGATGGTGACATTGGTCGCCTTTTTCGGGGCTTTCCGATCGTAGAAGCTCATGAGGCCCTCCAGAATTTTATGCGCATACGTTATGCGCATAACCTATCCGCATCAAGCTATATCAACGCTTCCCGCAGCAGCAACAGCGCCGTTATGCCAAGATAAATCGCAAAGACGCGGTTCAGAATGCCCTTGTCGAGCCGATGGGCCAATGTGGCGCCGAGTGGTGCCGTCAGGAACGTCATCGCAGCGATCAGGGCAAAGGCCGGGAGGCTGACATAACCGATAGTGAGCGGCGGCAGGCCGTTGACGCCCCACCCCGACCCGATGAAACCGAGCGTGCCGGGCACGGCGATGGCGAGGCCGAAGCCGGCAGATGTGGCGATAGCCTGATGGATGGTGCGGCCATAGGCGGTCAGCACGATGACACCGAGCACGCCGCCGCCAATGCCCATCAGCGAAGACAAAAGGCCAATACCACCGCCAAGCGCTGCGGCGATTGGGCCGCCGGGCACCGGGGCCAACTCGCTCGCCTGTTCTTTTTCCCGCGACCGGAACAGACCCTTGCGGATGGCAACGCCCAATGCACCAAGAGCGAAAATGAGCGTCAGCGCCTCCGCCGGGATGACGCGCGCTGCGATCGCACCGGCGATGGCGCCAAGGCCTATCCACGGCGCCCAGCGCTTCAGAAGCGCCATGTCCACCGCGCCATGTTTCATGTGCGAGGAAACCGAACGCAGCGACGTGACGATGATCGTGGCAAGGGATGTGGCGACGGCGACCTTGATCCGCTCCTCCTCAGGCACACCGATAAGACCGAAGACGGCATAGAGCGCAGGCACGATGACGATGCCGCCACCGATGCCGAACAGTCCGGCAAGAAAACCGGCGAAAAGGCCGACCCCGGCAAGGCCGAGCAACATCAGGGCCCAGTCGAGCCCGGTCAGGTCGATCACGCCGCCCCCTCCAGCGCTGCAGCGGGCAATTCATCGAGCGACCGCAGCAGCACGCTGGCATCGGCGTCGGGCCTGGTGCCTTCGACTGTCAGCGTCTGACGCCAGCGGCGGGCGCCGGGCTGGCCGTGGAAAAGCCCGAGCATGTGGCGGGCGACATTGTGGGGACGCACACCCCGCCCTGCCTGTTGGTCGATATAGGTGGCCATCGCCTCGACCACCGCGCGGCGGGAGGCTGTCTCTCCCGTCAGCCCAAGGAGCTTTTCATCAAGCTGGCTGAGCATATACGGGTTCTCATAGGCGGCACGGCCGATCATGACGCCGTCGAGTTTTTCCAGATGCCCGGCAGCGGCGTCAGGCTCGGTAATGCCGCCATTGAGGACAATGGTCAGGTCGGGCCTGGCCTGCTTGAGGCGATAGACGAGATCATAGTCGAGCGGCGGGATGATGCGGTTTTCCTTCGGGCTCAGACCCTGCAGCCAGGCCTTGCGGGCATGGATGATGAAGACCTTGCAGCCTGCATCCGCCAACAGGTCGACAAAACCGGGCAGGACTTCCTCCGGGTCCTGATCGTCGACGCCGATGCGGCATTTGACCGTCACCGGCACATCGACCGCCCCGGCCATGGCACGATAGCAGTCGGCGACAAGCTGCGGCTCGCGCATCAGGCAGGCACCGAAGGCACCGGACTGGACCCGGTCCGACGGGCAGCCGACATTGATGTTGATCTCGTCATAGCCGTAGTCGGCGCCAATGCGGGCGGCATCGGCCATGGTTTCAGGGTCGCTGCCGCCGAGCTGCAAAGCTACAGGATGCTCGATTTCATCAAAGCCGAGCAGGTAGTCGCGATCACCGCGCAGGATCGCATCGGCGACGATCATCTCCGTATAGAGCCGCGCACCGCGCGTGATCTGACGATGGAAGAACCGGCAGTGGCGGTCCGTCCAGTCGATCATTGGCGCGATGCAGAATTTCCAGTCGCTGGTGTAGTCAGTCATACGGCCATGAAATAGGCCGATGGGGGCGGGAAAGGCAAGCGGCGGCCTGCCCTTCCCTGATGCCGGATTATTGAGCGTCGACCGGCGCGGCAACTGTTTCCGGTGACGTCTGGGCATACATGCCGAAGGTTGCGCCAACGAAACCGCCAGCGGTGCGGGTCGAGAGAGGCTTCGCATCGAGGCGCTCGCCCAGCTGCTGCCAGTCGCCACCGCCAATGGCATAGTGGAAGGTGTAGCCGTCAACGCCCTCTGCGACAGCCTTCAACCGCAGCGGCCCCTTGGCCGCCAGCGGCGCAGAGGCAACAGTAACACCGCCCTTGGGCGCGCCTTCGCCGACACGCTGGGACAGGCGTACGAGACGGTTGCCGTCCTGATCAAGGGTAATGCCGATGGCGTAATAGTAGTGATCATTCTGGAAGGCAGCGAGGCCGGCTTCATCACCCGCATCGCGCGGGGTGAATTTGACGACCGTTTCCGCCGAGCCATGCAGGTGCTGCTGGCGGCGGGCCACAAAAGACGGCTGGGTCATGTCGCCAAGACGCTGGTCGCGGGCCTCGATAACCAGCGCACCATCCTGGAGCGACCACCATTCCTCCTTCGGCACACGGACCATCATCCAGTACGGATCAAGGCTGTCACCATCAAACTCTTCCGTGATCGTGAAGTTGCCATTCATAGGGATATCCGGCGCACCGGCATCGGGCAGTGCCGGGCGGTCGAGCATGTAGCCGACGGGTTCGCCGCGATCAAGGATCACCGGCCAGCCATCGCGCCATTCGACCGGCAGCAGGTAGGTTTCGCGGCCGGTGTTGTAATAATCGCCCTCATAGGGACGAACGCCGAGGAAGGTCGCCCACCACTTGCCGTCATTGTCGATGACCATGTCGGCGTGGCCGACGGAGGTGATCGGGTTGGCCCGGTCCGGGTCCATGTCTCGCTGTGTCAGGATCGGATTGCCCTCATAGACTTCCCACGGTCCCTTGATGTTCCTTGAACGGATGATGACCTGGGAGTGGTTGATCGCCGTGCCGCCCTCTGCCGAAGACAGGTAGTACCAACCGTCGACCTTGTAGATATGCGGCCCCTCGATCCAGATCGGGTTTTCCTCCGGACGAACGCCGCCATCGAGCAGCACGGTCTGTTCCTCGATCGGCTGCAGCGTTTCCGGGTCGACAGCGCGAATCCAGATGGCCCGGTGGCCGTCATAGCGCGGCTCGCCGACCGGCGCGTCATTGTTGATCATGTAGACGGTGCCGTCATCGTCAAAGAACAGCGACGGGTCGATGCCGCCGACTTCAGGTGTCCAGATCGGGTCGGACCAAGGGCCTGCCGGGTCTTCCGAGGTGACGATGAAGTTGCCGCCGCAATCGACGCAGGTATTGGCGACGTAGAACGTGCCGTCATGATGCTCGATCGTCGGGGCGAAGACGCCGCGCGACAGGCCGAGACCGTCGAAATCGAGCATGCCGGGCCGGTCGATAACATTGCCGAGCTGCGTCCAGTTGACGAGATCGGTGGAATGGAAGACCGGCAGGCCGGGGAAATAGGCAAAGGTCGAATTGACGAGATAATAGTCACCGCCGACCTGAGTGACGCTCGGGTCCGGGTAGAAGCCGGCGAGCACCGGATTGAGGAACTGATTCGCCCCCGGCTCCAGTCCGTCATAGACCGGGTCATTGCCAGTATAGGTGAAGCTGTCGAAGCTGGCCGTCAGCGGGCCAGCGGCTTGTTCGGCTGTGTCAGCCGAGCTGTTTTCCGCAGCCGGTTCACTGCAGGCGGCAGCCCCGCCCAGCGCCATGATGGCAGCCATAATCCCAAGCTTGTTGATGTCTTTCATTGATTCCTCCCGGTTACGTTAAGCCGCCCTGTTTTTGTTCTTGGTGGACGGCAATGGTTAGTTTATGATAGCGTTACCAAACAGACTAGTGTATAGCTGGCGAAAAGTACAAAAAAATTCTGCCCCTGTCCTGAGACAAAATACTGGATGGGGTCCGGTGATGGAGGAAACAAGACATGACCCGCTGGTCTCGCCGCGAGTACCTGACCTATTCCCTCGGCACGGCTGCAATGGCCGGTGCTGGTGCCCTGTCCCCTGCTTTTGCTGCGTCTAATGAAGCATCTTCCCTCGCCGCTATCGCCGCCGAAAAGGGCATCCGTTTCGGCACGGCCATGGCCGCCTATCAGGTCAATGACCCGAAATATGTCGAGATCGTCCTGAACGAGTGCAACACCATCGTCGCCGAGAACGAGCACAAATGGTACACGATCCATCCGCAACCGGACGTTTGGAATTTCGCGCCCGGCGACACGCTGGTCAACTTCGCCAAGGCCAACAACCTGATGATGCGCGGCCACACGCTGATCTGGCATCACCCGCAATGGTTCCCCGACTGGGTCAACAACAAGCAGTTCTCCAATGCCGCCGAGGCCGAGGCGATGCTGGATGATTACATCGACCGGGTCGCGACCCATTACTCCCCCTATCTCTATTCCTGGGACGTCGTGAACGAGACGATCGACCCGGAAACGGGCGAACTGCGCGAGACGTCGTTCTCCCGCGCCATGGGGCCGGAAGTGATCGACTATTGCTTCCACCGCGCCCGCGAATACGCACCGAACGCAACGCTGGCCTATAACGACTATATGAGCTGGGAGAGCGGGCACGAGAAACACCGCACCGGCGTGCTGAAACTGCTGGAGCGGCTGGTTGCCAATGGCGCGCCGATCCAGGCGCTGGGCATCCAGAGCCATTCCAACGACAACAACCCGGACGAGTTCACCGCCGACAAGCAACGCACATGGCGGGCCTTTGTCGAGGAAGCCATCGGCATGGGGCTGGAGATCTACATCACCGAGTTCGACGTCAACGACACGGAGATGGACCCCGACCCGGCGGTTCGCGACGAGATCATGGCAGCGTACACGAAGGACTATTTCGACTTGATGCTGTCCTACGAGGCGACCAAGGAAATCCTGATCTGGGGCATGGTCGACAAATATTCTTGGCTTCAGGGCTTCAAACCCCGCGAAGATGGTGTTGCAAAACGCCCGACTCTGTATGATGCCGACTACAAGGCAAAAGCCATGCGCGATGCTGTCGGCCAGTCGCTGAAGGCGGCGCCGGTTCGAGACCCGGGCAAGGCCGACCCCCTTCGCGGGAAGAGTGAAGGCTGAGACGGAACTTCAGGGCAGGAAAGAACGGATTGGATTTGAATGTTTCTAGGTATTGATATCGGCACGTCCAGCGTGAAGGCCGTGATCACTAACGCCGATGGCGACGTGATCGAACAAGCGACTGCGCCCCTGCCCATCTCGCGGCCGAAGCCGCTATGGTCTGAGCAGAACCCGGCGGACTGGTGGTCGGCGACCAACAAGGCTGTACTGGAATTGTCGCCAGACCGGCGCAAGGCTGTCGAGGCAATCGGCCTGTCCGGCCAGATGCATGGCGCAACCATCCTCGATGCCGAGGACAAGCCGCTGCGCCCGGCGATCCTGTGGAATGACGGCCGCTGCGCCGCCGAATGCGCGGAGCTGGAAGCAGCCGAGCCGAAATCGCGCGAGATTACGGGCAACCTCGCCATGCCGGGCTTTACAGCGCCGAAGCTGGTGTGGGTGAAGAAATACGAACCTGAAGTCTTCGCCAAGACAGCCAAGGTGCTGCTGCCGAAGGACTATGTCCGCCTGCTGATGACCGGCACCTATGCCAGCGACATGTCGGATTCCGCCGGCACGCTGTGGCTGGATGTCGCCAAGCGCAAATGGTCGCCGGAAATGCTGGCCGCGACCGGCCTCGATGAAAGCCACATGCCCGAGCTGTTCGAAGGCTCGGAGGTTACCGGCACGCTGAAAGCATCAGTCGCAAAAGACTGGGGCATGGATGCCGTGCCTGTTGCAGGCGGCGGCGGCGACAATGCTGCCGGTGCCGTCGGTGTCGGCGTGACGGAACCCGGTCAGGCCTTCCTGTCACTTGGCACCTCTGGCGTGCTGTTCCTTGCGGGCGAAGCCTTCCTGCCGAACCCGGAACGGGCTGTGCATGCTTTCTGCCATGCCCTTCCCAATGCCTGGCACCAGATGACGGTGATGTTGTCTGCAGCGAGCTGCGTCGACTGGGCGGCACGGATGACCGGCACACACGATGCAGGCGAGATCATCGCCAAGGCCGCCGCGAAGGACCGCCTCGACGGGCCGGAAATCTTCCTGCCCTATCTGTCGGGCGAGCGCACGCCCCATAATGATCCGTATGCCCGCGGCGTGCTGTTCGGCCTGAACCATGACACAGATCCGGCAACCGTCGGGCAGGCGGTGATGGAAGGCGTTGCCTTTGCCTTCCGCGACGGGCTCGATGCCCTCGTCGAAGGTGGTGGCACGCTGAACGAGGTTACCGTCATCGGCGGTGGATCGCGCTCTGCCTATTGGGGCCGCATCCTGTCGGCAGCGCTGGAAACGCCGCTCGTCTATCGCCGCGATGCGGAGGTCGGCCCGGCCTATGGCGCCGCCAAGCTGGCCCAGCTGAGCATTTCCGATGCCGACCCGGCAACGGTCTGCGCTCCGCCGCCGGTGCGCGAAACCATTGAACCGAAACAGGCCGATATCGACGCCCTCGCCGCCAAGCGGGAGCGTTTCGGCACCCTGTACAAGAACTTGAAGTCAGTATTTCCACAAGGAGACCAGTAATGAGCAGTTCGGAATTTTTCGCCAAGATCGACCCGATCAAATATGAAGGCCCGGAGTCCAAGAACCCCCTCGCCTATCGTTATTACGACAAGGACCAGATGGTCATGGGCAAGCGGATGGAAGACTGGCTGCGCCCGGCGATCTGCTACTGGCACACCTTCTGCTGGGACGGTTTCGACGTCTTCGGCGGCGGCACGTTCAACCGCCCGTGGCACAAGCTTGACGGCCAGGAAATGGCCGAAGCCAAGCTGGACGTCGCGTTCGACTTCTTCACCAAGCTGGGTACGCCCTATTTCTGCTTCCACGATATCGACATCATGGCCCCGGCCGCTGACATCAAGGAGCACACGAACAATTTTGCCGCGATCCTCGACAAGGTCGAAGAAAAGATGGGCGAAACCGGCGTAAAACTGCTGTGGGGTACGGCGAACGTCTTCTCCCATCCGCGCTTCATGGCCGGCGCCTCGACCAATCCGGACCCGGAAGTGTTCGCGTTCGCGGCGACCCAGATCCGTCAGGCGATGGACGCGACCAAGCGCCTGAACGGCGAGAACTACGTCATGTGGGGCGGCCGTGAGGGTTATGACTCGATCCTCAACACCGACCTGAAGCGCGAAATGGACCAGCTCGGCCGCATGGTTTCCCTCGCCGTCGACTACAAGCACAAGATCGGCCTGTCCGGCCCGATCCTGATCGAGCCGAAGCCGCATGAGCCGACCAAGCACCAGTATGACCGCGACACGGCGACCGTGTACGGCTTCCTGAAAAAGTACGGCCTGGAAAATGACGTGAAGGTCAATATCGAGACCAACCACGCGACGCTCGCCGGCAATTCCATGGAGCATGAAGTCGCCACCGCCTTCGCGCTCGGCATTTTCGGCTCCATCGACGCCAACCGCGGCGACCCACAGAACGGTTGGGACACCGACCAGTTCTGGATGGAGAACATGGAAATCACCAAGACCATGTATCACATCGTCAAGAATGGCGGGTTCGAGACCGGCGGCTTCAATTTCGACTCTAAAGTGCGCCGCCAGTCGATCGACGCCGAAGACCTGTTCTATGGTCACATTTCCGGCCTCGACGCGCTGGCCCGCGGCCTGTTGTGTGCCGTCGACATCATGGAAGACGGCCGCATGCCGGACTTCGTCACCGAGCGCTATGCCGGCTGGGATGGCGAGTTTGGCCAGTGGCTGCTGAAACAGGGCTCTCTCGACGAGATTGCCGACCGTGCCGTGAAGGAAGGCCTCGATCCGAAGCCGAAATCCGGCCGTCAGGAATATATGGAAGGCCTGCTGAACCAGTTCGTCTAGGCAGATGACACCAGCACCCGAAATACAGGCCCGCCGCACCTCCGCGGCGGGCTTTTCTGTATCCAGCCGCCAGCCGGGTTGCCCATGAATTGCCATCGGGGGCATAGAGTTGTCGACTCGGCATTCAGTACGCTATAGGCTTTGCAAGCAGGGACAAGAAACGACAATAAAATGAGCCAGTCACAGATCCGCATGAACAAGCGCCAGTCCGTCACGATCAAGGAAGTGGCCGAACGCGCTGGCGTCTCGCTGATGACGGTCTCCCGGGTGCTGAACAAGCAGAGCGTGGTAAAAGACGAAACCCGCGCCCGTGTCGAAGAGGCAATGCGCGAGCTGAACTATCGCCCGAACATGCTTGCCCGCGGGCTTGCCGGCGGCAATTCCATCTTCATCGGTCTCGTGCACGCCAACCCGTCCGGCAGTTATCTCAGCGAGTTCCTCGTCGGCGCGCTCAACAAGTGCCGTGAACTGACGCACCACCTGGTGCTGGAAGACATGGTCATTGGCGAGGATACGAGCGTGGAGGAGTTCGAACGCCACCTGCGCAATATCGGCCTCGACGGCATGATCGTGACACCACCCCTGAGCGAGAACCCGTCCTTCATCCAGGCCCTGCGCAATATCGCGGCGCCGTTCGTACTCGTCTCGCCCGGCGACAATGCGCCGGAAAATGCCAGCGTCCTCATCAATGACCGACAGGCGGCAGAGATGATGACCAATTACCTGATCGAGAAGGGCCACACCCGTATCGGTTTCATTCTCGGCAAGCCGGACCAGTCATCGACCTATCGCCGCCATGAAGGCTATCTGGCTGCGATGAAATCCCACGGGCTGGAGATCGCCAGGGATGATGTGATCCAGGGCGCGTTTACCTATCGCTCCGGCATGCAGGCGGCCGAAAAAATCCTGGGCCAGGCTACGCCGCCAACCGCGATCTTTGCCAGTAACGACGACATGGCCGCAGGCGTTATCGCCATGGCTCACCAGCGCGGGCTGAAAATTCCGCAGGATCTTTCCGTCGTCGGATTTGACGACACGCCGATCGCAACCGCGATATGGCCGCAGCTGACGACGATCCGCCAGCCGATCGCAGACATGGCGCAATCTGCCGTGACCATGCTGTCGGAAAGCGTTGCAGGCTCCAACGGCAATGGCGCAAAACAGTCTTCAGACGGGCACGATCACCTGGTGCTGGATTTCGCCATTATCGAACGCGACACGGTCGGTGTGCCGAAGAAAGGCTGACGCGGTCCGGACCGGCTAGGCTTCTTTCGTCAGCAGGCGGGCGATCTTCTGTTCGAACCCTTCAAGGTCTCGCCATGCCATGGCGCAGCGCACAGCTGTACCAGCTTCCTCATCGACGAGCGTCATCCCCTCGTCGGTCACGGTGATGGGCAGGGTCTCGATCTCGACATGGCTGTCATTATAGGCAAGCTCCACTGCGAGGACGTCGAACAACGTGCTGCTGACCTGTGAGGGGTCATATCCTTCCGGCATCCAGTCGACATTGGGCAGCCATGTCTCGTAATTCTCGATGGTCGCGCGCGCGAGCGGATCGGCGCTGCGGTAGACGCGCTGATAGTCCTCGCCGTCGAGCACGATCAGCCCGCATGTATCGAGCGGCGTCAGCAGGATGTCCCGCCATGGCGCAGACAGGAGCGTGCGCAGGGCTCCGGGATCGGCAACGACATTATATTCGGCGACCGGCTCCCCAGCCCCGCCATAACCGACATCGATGGAACCGAACATCCCGATCAGCCGGGCATTACGGAAGACTTCAGGGCGCTGACGGATCGCCTCAGCCAGGACGGGCGCGGGCCCGACGGAGAGTACAGTCACCGGCTCTTCCGAGCTTTCGATGGCCGCGAGAATTGCTGCGACGCCATCCTCGAGGATCGCGCCTGGATAGTCGGTGAGCTGATAATCGCCGATCCATTCCGATTGCGGACCGTCCCAGTCGTCGCGGTTCGGCCCGAGACTGACGGGTACGTCGGTGCGCCCGGCAAGCTGGAGCAGTTTCGCCGTCAGCCGTGCACGGTATGGCGTCGCGCTGCCCTCTGTCGCAACGAGCTTCAGGTCGAGCTGCGGGCAGCGCAGCAGGTAATAAAGCGCCCACGTGTCATCGACATCGCCGCCAATATCAGTGTCGAAAATGACGGGGATGGAGCGCAGGTCCGATGGCCCTGCCCCGCAGGCGCCAAGCATGGGCATTGCCGCCATCAGCTGGAGGATCGTCCTTCTCGAAATGTGGGTCATGACCGCTCCTGCCCTGATATGTTTTTCCGCACTCTAATGAAAAAAGGCCGCCCTTCACAAGGCGGCCTTTCGATAATGATCTGTGAGAAGAGGGCTAGCCCTGCATCTCTTCCAGTTCCTTGCCTTTCGTCTCCTTGACCGCCCAGAAGACGAAGAAGACCGAGATCAGCGCGCAGACTGCGTAGAACGCGTAGGCGCCCGACAGGCCGATCCATGCCGTTGCCAGCATCATCGGGAAGGTCAGCGTGATCGCGAAGTTCGAGATCCACTGGAAGAACCCGGCGACTGCGAGACCGGAACCACGGATCTGGTTCGGGAACATCTCGCCAAGGGCAACCCACATGACCGGGCCCCATGACATGTTGAAGAAGAACACATAGGCGTTCGCGGAAATGAGCGCGGTACGACCGACATCTTCCGGCATGCGGACCGAGCCGTCGACCAGAGACGCCTGGGAGAAACACCAGACGAGAAGGCCGAGCGTAACGGTCATGCCCATGGAGCCGAACCACAAGAGCGGCTTGCGGCCGATGGCATCGATCAGCACCAGCGCCACGATGACAGCACCGATGGAGACGGCGCCGGAGATGACGTTGATGAGAAGCGCGTCAGCTTCCGAGAAACCGACAGCCTGCCACAGCACGGCGCCGTAATAGAACACGACGTTGATGCCGACGAGCTGCTGGAACACGGCAAGGCCGATACCGACCCAGACGATGGGCTTGAACACCGTCCCGCCGAACACGTCGCCGAGGCTCGGCTTGTGGTCCGAGGCAAGCGATTCCTTGATCTCGGTGACTTTCGTCTTGGCACGGATCGCGCCGGAGAGTTTCTCCAGAACACCGCGGGCTTTCTCGACCTTGCCATTGGCAACAAGATAGCGCGGGCTTTCCGGGATCAGCAGGAGAGCAAAGAAGAAGATGAAGGCCGGGATCAGTTCCATCCAGAACATCCAGCGCCACGCTTCGAAGCCCATCAGCCATTCATTGGTCGAGGCACCGGCGGCACCGGCGACGAGGTAGTTGCTGACGAAAGCCATGAACAGGCCGGTGATGATCGCGACCTGCTGGATCGAAGACAGGCGACCTCGATACTTGGCGGGCGCGACCTCGGAGATATAGGCCGGCGACATGACCGATGCGGCACCGACGGCGAAACCGCCGAGTACGCGATAGATGATGAACTCGATGGAGCCGTTGGCAACACCCGAGCCCCATGCGGAGACAATGAAGAAAACGGCGGCGACGATCATCATCGTGCGGCGACCGAAAGCATCTGACAGCGTACCGGCAAGCGCGGCACCGCCGGCGCAGCCGAGCAGCATGGAAGCGACGTTGAAGCCCGTGCCTGCGCTGTCGGAGTTAAATGCGGATTGCAGCCCGTCTACGGTGCCGTTAATGACGCCGGAGTCGAAGCCGAAGAGAAAGCCGCCGATCGTGGCGACGATACTGATGAGAAGAACGTAGGCAAAGCTGCCCTCGCTCTTCGGAGCGTCTGCGGTTGTTTCTGACAATGTTCCATCCCTTCGATACTGGCCACTGCCCTACTCTGGCAAACATGGCACCCTGTTTGTTGTCTACCCTTGGCTTGTCTTCTTATTGTTAGGGCTAACAGCCACGATACGGCACTTAAGCCGCCAAGATCAACAACAGTTTGGGATAAGATCACAGGCCGGGAGCGTCAAGCAACAGAAAACTCTGCGGGTGCAGCAGGCATGACCCGCGACAGGTGTGACGAGCAAATTGGCTACAGGCGACTGGTGTATATCAGACCGTCACCAGCGCGTTCATGGTCAGGCGGCCCTTGCGCGGATTTTGAGGGAACCTGAACCAGTCGGGGATCAGTCCGGAGTGAAGCGTATTGCCCCGATACATCAGGACACGATTGAAGATGCCATCCCAGCCGGCGATACGCTCGAAAAAGGGGTTGCTCTGCTTCATGTATTCCTGCGGCGGTGGCCCGTAGTGGCGAACCTGTGCCTCGACAGTACCGCGATAGGATGGCGCGCGCCGAGAGGTGACAGTTTCAAACCCTGTCTGCACATGCCGGAAGAAACCGGTGCCTCCCGCCTCGTTGCGCGCGATGTAATGCAGCACGGCGATCGAGTTCGGGTATGTGCCGTCATAATGCGGCATGCGCTGGAACGGCACGAGTTGGTCGGGAGGGGTCGTGACCAGCGAATAGGCACACTGCTCCACTTCCGGCTCTTTGTGTCTGCCAAAGACATCGTATATCACCGGGCCGAGAATCTGTTTGACCGTCTGTCTGTATTTTTCGCCGGCAGGGGCCCGCACCCCGGGATAAAAGGGTGAGCGGATCGGCCAGTCCTCCAGCCGCTCCGCAGATTCGACCAGCGCGTCTGAGTCTTCCAGGAAGTTATCGACAACGACAACAGGCTCGCCTTCGGACCCGACGGAACTGACATGACATTTAAAATCAGGGTGCTGATTATAAATATCCAAGACAAAACTCCGGCACGCGTTACCCAACTGCCGGTTGACTAACATGCTCCCGCCCGGGCGCATAGTTACAGTGGCTTAAAGAAGCCCTGTGAGAAGCCATTGCACAGTGATGGTTTCGTCAGTTTCCGCTCATCAGGTTCGGCAGGCCCATGGACAGGAACGGCACGAAGGTCACGAGCATCAGCGCGGCAAGAAGCGCCAGGTAGAACGGCCAGATCGAGCGCACTGTCTCCTCCACCTTCACCTTGCCGATAGCCGAGCCGAGGAACAGCACCGAGCCGACCGGCGGCGTGACGAGACCTATCGACAGGTTCAGGAGCAGCACCATGCCGAACTGAGTCGGGTCCATGCCCGCCTTCTCGGCAATGGGCAACAGGATCGGCGTCATGATGATGATCAGCGGCGCCATGTCCATGAAGGTGCCGAGGATCAGGAGGATCAGGTTGATGATCAGGAAGATGACGATCGGGTTTTCCGACGCCGCAGTGATCAGCCCGGCGAGCATTTCCGGCGCCTGCAACAGCGCCAGCAGCCAGCCAAAGGCACCGGCGGAGGCGATGATGAACATGATGATCGCCGTGGTGCGGGCAGCACCTGCCGCGGCCATGGCGAATTCCTTCCACCCCATTGAGCGGTAGACGAGCCCGGCGATGATAACCGTATAGACAACGGCAACGGCGGAGCTCTCGGTCGGCGTGAAGACGCCCGCGAGAATACCAACGACGATGATGACGGCGGTCATCAGACCGGGGATCGCGACGATCAGCCCGATGATGAGATTGCGCCACCCCGGGAACGTACCGCGCGGATAGCCGCGCTTTTTCGCTACCAGCCATGCAGCGACCATCAGCATGGCACCGGCGATGATGCCAGGCACGATACCGGCGAGGAACAACTCGCCGATGGAGATGCCGGAACCGGCTGCTGCGGCATAGATGATCATGTTGTGCGATGGCGGGATGAGGATGCCGAGCACCGCCGCACAGACGGTGACGTTGACGGCATAATCGCCGTCATAGCCGCGCTCGCGCATCATCGGCATCAGCGCCGAACCAATGGCGGATACGCTGGCGACGGAAGACCCGGAGACGGCACCGAACATCATGGAGGCACCGATGGTGACCTGGCCAAGCCCGCCCTGGGCGCGGCCGAACATGGCCTCTGCCACCTTCACCAGCCTCTGGGCTATCCCTGCCCTGTACATCAATTCCCCGGCAAAGACGAAGAAGGGTATCGCCATCAGGGCAAAGGTGTTGATCCCCGCCGCCATGCGCTGCAGGCCGACGATGGGCGGGATGTCCATGTAGATGAAGGTCAGCAGGCTCGCCCCGGCAAGCGCAAACGCCACCGGCACGCCCATCAGCAAGAGGATGAGGAGTGCGCCAAGCAGGAGTGTCAGTTCCATAGTGGTTCAACCTCCTGCCCTTTTATGGCGGCAAATATGTGTTCGAGTGCGAAGAAAGCGATCATCAAGCCACTGACGATCACAGGAATATAGGCAAAGCCGCGCGACATGCCGAGGGTCGGGATATTGTGCGGCCAGGTATAGCCGGTCAGCTGGACGCCCCAGAGGATCATGCCGATGCCGATCAGGCCGACGATGACATGGGTGATGATTTCCATCGTCCGGCGCGCCTTGCTGCCGAGCGGATCGACCATGGCGGTGATGCGGATATGGAAATTCTCGCGAATACCGACAGCGGTCGCGAGAAAGATGAACCAGATCATGAGGAGGAGCGATGCCTGTTCGGTCCAGGACGGACTGGCGTTCAGCACGTAACGGGCAAACACCTGCCAGGTGATGATCAGCGTCATCGCACAAAGGCCGGCAGCCGCAAGGGTGAGCGAGACCCGGCTAAGCAGCTTGGAGAGTTGTGTGAGGAAATCAGGCACTGGCTTCCTCCATCGACAGGATGTCATCGACGATATTCTGCATTTTAGGTGTGGTGATGAAACGGTCCCAGACCGGCTCCATCCGTGCAGCAAACAGCGACTTGTCGACATCCTCTACGACCTCGACACCACTGGCGAGGACGGTCTCGCGGGCCTCGTCAACCAGCGCATCCCAGAGCTGGCGCATATAGGGCACGGATTCACGGGCGGCCTGAAGTACTGCCTGCTTGTCATCATCGCTCAGGCGGTTCCAGCGATGGGCGGACATGACGAGCACTTCCGGTGCCAGCACGTGCTGGTCGAGCGTGTAGTATTTAGCGACCTCGAAATGGCGGGATGTGTAATAGGACGGCCAGTTGTTCTCCGCCCCATCGATGACGCCCTGCGTGATGCCGGTATAGATCTCGCCATAGGGCATGGGCGTTGCGTTGGCGCCCAGCGCCTCGACCAGGGAGACATAGAGATCGGAGTTCTGCACCCTGATCTTCATCCCCTTCATGTCGTCCGGTTCGTGGATCGGACGCCGGCCATTATAGAAGCTGCGCGCCCCTGAGTCGTAATAGCAAAGGCCGATCAGGCCATGGGGCTCCAGCGCATCGAGGATCGCCTGCCCCGGCGCACCGTCCATCGCGGCGCGGGCATGGGCGATGGAATTGTACAGGAAGGGCAGAGCCGGGATGAACGTCTCGCGCGCTATGGAGTTCAACGGCGCGATGTTGACCCGGTTTAGATCGAGCCCGCCGAAGATGGTGATCTCCAGCGTGTCTTTCTCCGCGCCCAGCTGGGCACCCGGATAGATATTCATCTTCATCCGGCCGTCGGTCAGCTCTTCCAGCCGCCGCGCCATGAAGCGAACAGCCTCGACTGTCGGATAGCCATCGATCTGGGCGTCGGCGGCGTAGAGAATCTCCCGCCCCTTGCCGCAGCCGGTCAGGCCGAGCGCGCCCACCCCGGCACAGGCGGCGAGTGCCCCCCGTCGGGTCAGATTGGATTTCTGGTTCAGCAAGAGCTGCTTCCTTCCCTGTCTTCCCTGTCCGGCACTTCATGAGCGCCGATTATCCAGTTTTGCCACCGGTAACATTATTGTCGGCTGCCGACAACAGCGACATCTAGCCTGATCACCCTTCGCCCTATCTGCCCCTTATCCATTTCCGGGAGCGGAGGGGAAATGCCGTGACTTGTAATAGTCTACATCATGGGGCGGCACGTCATAGCCGTCAGGCAGGTCGCGGCCTGAAACTTCCATGAAATAGGCAAGGCAGGCATTGCGCCACCAGCGGGCTTCCTTCTCCTGTATGGCGAGGAAATCGGCAATCTGGGCATGGCGTTCGGCATCCACATAAGGCGCCATCTCGTCCCAGGTCGTGCGCATGGCCTCGACCTTTTGCACGCCTCGCTCGTAGTAGAAAACGATCTCTTCCCACAGGGTACGCCCGCTACCCATCTCGTAATCCCAGCTGAGATGGTGGAACCAGAGCAGGAGTTCATCCGGCGTGGTCGCGGGATCGTCCCACTGCTCCCGAAGGAATGGCGCATATTGGGAGACGGCGTCGGAGCCGGTGGAAGAACGATCGAAACCGATCCCTTCCTCGTCAGCCTTGTGATAATAGGCCGGGTTCCAGTCGGGCCGGCCGAGATCGTCGACCCACGGGCCGGGCCCGTAATGGTGGCCGGTCGCCATAAGGTGATGGAGGCCGAGCGGTGTCATGTAGTCGACCACCGCCTCGCGCGATCCCATCATCATCTCGACGACAGGATCGAGGAACTCTGCCTCAGGTGTGAAGGTCATCGCAGCCCATTCGCGGGCGACCGTCTCGGCATCCTGCTCGGGGTCCCAGGCGAGACGCCCGAAGGCATACCAGTTGGCCTGATCGAAGATTGACCCGGACCAGTTGCGGTCGGTGCCGATATTGGCAACGCCCGCCATGGCGCTGACCGTGTAGTCGTCATTGTCGGAGACCATCATGTCGGTGACGGTCAGGGTCTCGCCCTCTCCGGTCCTCTCCGCGGGGGCGTCCAGCGTCTCCTCCCACATCGTGCCGAGATAGGCGAGATGGGTGGCAAAGCCGAGATATTCCTTGGTGATCTGGAATTCCATCATCAGCGTCGTGTCTTCCACGCCGGCAAAGAGCGGGCTGAACGGCTCGCGCGGCTGGAAGTCGATGGGGCCGTTCTTGACCTGGATCAGGACGTTGTCGCGAAACTCGCCATCGAGCGGTACGAATTCCTCCCAGGCCTGTTTGGCCCGGTCCTGCGTCTCGTCGGCGGCATAGACAAAGGCCCGCCACATGACGATGCCGCCATGGGGCGCGACAGCATCGGCCAGCATGTTGGCGCCATCGGCGTGGTTGCGGTCATAATCCTGCGGGCCCGGCTGGCCCTCGGAGTTCGCCTTGACGAGGAAGCCGCCGAAGTCCGGGATGTAGTTGTATATCTCGTCAGTCTTTGTTTGCCACCAGGCCTGCACCTCTTCATCCAGCGGGTCTGCCGTCTCCAGCCCGCCGATCTCGATCGGGGCGGAGAAGCGCGCGGTCAGGTAGACCTTGATGCCATATGGCCGGAACACATCGGCAAGTGCGGCGGCTTTTTCGAGATATTGCGGCGTCAGCACCTCTGCATTGGCGTTGACGTTGGTCAGCGACGTGCCGTTGACGCCGATGGCGGCATTGGCGCGGGCATAGTCCGTATAACGCGGATCGAGATAGTCCGGCAGCTTGTGCCAGTCCCACAGGGACTGGCCGGCATAGCCACGCTCGACATAACGGTCGAGATTGTCCCAGTGATTGAGGAGGCGATGCTCGGTCGCCGGGCGCGAGACAAGCTCCATGCCTGCAATCGGTTCACCCTGAAGCAGGTGCTGCAGGAAGGCGAATGTACCATATAGCACGCCGATCTCACTCTCAGCCGCGATGACCGTCAGAACGCGGCCGTTGCGGCGCATCTGGGTGATGGCATAACCCTCCGGCCCGACATCCGCGCTTTCTAGGTCGAGACCTGAGAGCTCATCATAGGTGCCGGCAACCAGCGCATTGCCGCGCGGCATTGCCGTGCCGACGGTGACCGTCCTGTCGAGAATGCCGGAAAGGCCCGTTGCCATTTCCTGGCGGGCGGCTGCGATGGTCGCACCCTGCCCCAGCACGGCGATGGAGGAAATCTGACTGTTGTAGTCAGCGCGCAGCTCGACCGGTGCCTGTTCATAGCGCAGCCAGAGATCGTAACCGTCCTCGGCCTTTGCCGTCAGACCTGTAAGCAGCATCAGGGCAGCCAGAAGCGCCATGGGGTAGTTCATCGTTTCCTCCGCGGCCGGACCGGCCTGTCATGATTTCCCGGATCAGCCTGATATTGTTCTGATTAATGGCTGACGACCAGAATGTTAGCAGTAACAGGCGGCTTGTCCAAGACAAACCGTGCAATCGATTGCCGAAGATTCAGGGAATTTCTAGCGCAGCATCAAGCCGAGACGGGTGCGCAGGAAGCGGCCCGTTTTTGCCACAGCCGTCGGACGGCTGTCCGGCTCCAGCTTCCACATGATGAGCTTGCGAGCCATAGGCTTGGGGCCATAGCCGAGAAGAACGAACCACAGGCGCTGGCCGATCTTCGTGCGCAACAGCGCGGTCTCGGGGATGGCTTTCAGCGCATCACCCGCAACACGCGCGCGCGTGTCCTCTGCGAATGGATGGCTTTCCGGGGCAAGCAGCAGCGAAACGAGACGGCTTTCCAGATGCGACTTGTCGTGGCGGGAGATAGTGTCCTCGACCGGAAGACCGAGCCTGCGGGCGTGGCGGATGATTTCGCGATGGCGCTCGGCGTCATGGTTCAGGTACCAGCGCGTACGCTTCAATAGGCTGCTCTGGAAACTGGAATGGTTCGCGCCATGGCGGCGATAGCCGGAGAGCGGCCTATCGATACTGCGGCTCTCGCCATAGAGCGGCACGACGGCAGACAGATAGCCATCCCCGCCTTGCCGGAACGCTTCCTGATCCATCGGCATCACCTGCGCCAGCGCAGCGCGGGAAAAGACGAGGCCCGAGGTGATCGTGCCATCATAGCGGCCGTGTTTCAGGAGTTTGCTCGCAATATCGCCACTGGCGAGCGACTGCTGTTCCGGCGGGAACAGGTCGCCGAGGGTGCCGGTCTCGTCAGCGATCAGCATACGGTAGTGATAGATGGCGACGCCCTGCTCGACATTGGCGCGGATCGCCTCTATCGCCCCCGGCAACAGGAAGTCATCGGCATCAAGGAACATGACGAGGTCGCCGCGCGAGGCCGCAAAACCTGAATTGAACGCGCCGCCATGGCCCTTGTTGACCTCGTGCAGTACAGGCGTGATGCGCTCGCCATAGCCGGCGATGATTTCTCTGGAATGATCGGAGGAGACATCGTCGACGACGATAAGCTCGACCTCATCGTCCGCCTGGGACAGCACGCTGTCGATGGCGACCGGCAGGAAGTGGGCGTAATTGAAATTGGAGATGATGATAGACAGTATGGTCACACCTGCCCGCCCGTAGTGCTCGCTGTTGGTGCGTTGCCCGCAGCGGCCCGGCCGCGATCGATGCGACGGCGCAGGCGGATGATCATGCCCTTTATGGAATGCTCGGTGTCCGGCTTGCGGATGAAAGCCATGACGGCTGGAAAGAACATCCCCGCCAGAAGGGAGACATAGACCGCCCCGCCAAGCGCGATGGCAGAGGCGAGCACGAAGACTTCGTGCAGGGTCTGGCCTTCCGCTCCCTGCCCCTCCGCCCAAGGCACGTACAGCGAGACAGCCACGAACATGACGGCCCCGCAGGCGGCGATCTTCGTGAACGGTACGAGCACATCACGCCAGTTGAAGGCAACGATCGAGCGGACGGTGAGCCAGGTTGCCAGGAGGCCCGGCAGGCTGGACGCGGCCATGCCGACAGCAGCGCCATTAAGCCCGCCATAAGCCATGCCGATCACGACACCGGCGATGATGAAAACCGCCCGCGCCGCCAGCAGCCAGAACAGCGTGCCGGACCTGTTGACGGCCCTCATGAAGGCATAGAGCCCGACGCAGGGCGCGGTGATCGCCTTTGAGATCGCAAGCCCGGCGAGGATGCCGGCGGCAGGGGCGAATTCCCACCCGAGAATGACCTTGGTCAACGGCCCAGCCACCGCGGCAATGCCGACAAGGATCGGCAGCAGGAGAAATGTGTTGGCTGTACCGCTCCACACGACGGCGCGGGCGCGCTCCTCCTCGCTTTTCAATTCCGCGAAAGCCGGGAATAGCATA
Organism: Aquisalinus luteolus; assembly: GCF_009712425.2. Taxonomy (GTDB): domain Bacteria; phylum Pseudomonadota; class Alphaproteobacteria; order Caulobacterales; family Parvularculaceae; genus Aquisalinus; species Aquisalinus luteolus. Next base: position 703,835 of record NZ_VCJR02000001.1, on the reverse strand, counting down.
CGGGCGAGCGAATGCAGGATGATATCGCCCGGTAACGAGGACAGCCGGTTGGCGACGCCGTAAAGCCCTGCACTTGCGGCCCCGAGACCGCGGGACACCAGCAGGACCGGCGCCTGGACGGCAAAGAAATTGACGAGTTCACCGCCGGTCGACTTGACCGCGTAAGGCACCATCGGACGGATGAGCGCGAGCTGGGGACGTATCGCCGGATAGAGCTTCGTTGCGCGGGTGAAGACGATGAAACGGATACCCTGTGCAAGGAAATGCTGGAGCACCAGCGCCCATGCCCCTGCCCCGAGAAAAGCCGCGATGATGGCAAGAACCGCAGCCGTCGTCTCGGCGGCAAGTCCCGCTTGGGATTCAGTGCGGTATTTGTTGTCTGCCACCAGCAGGATCGACATGAATTCCGCCGACAGCATGATCGGTGTCAGGAGAGCGACTGCGCGCAGGTACGGGACGGCCTGCGGCAGTCCGATAAGGGAAGCAATTGCAGGGGCAAGCGCAATGACGATCAGGGCGCAAAGCCCGGCAATGATCAGCGTGATGGAATAGGCCGTGCGCCATGCGGCAGGATTGTCGCGGTGAAAGACGATGACAGCGGCAGACAGCCCGCCGCGCCCGCCAAGGATCGCGATGAACATGATCAGGGCCATGGAGGCCGCGACGATGCCGAACTCCTCAGGCGCCAGCAATCTGGTCAGTACCGGGATCAAGGCGAGCTTGATCAGGAACGACGCGCCATGGGCGGCGGCAAGCCACCCTGCCCCCTTCGCAACGCTATGGGGCCTGAAGACCGCTTCCTGTCTATAGTCCTGTTGCTCGCTCACGGGTCAACTCGCACGGCTGAGCGTCTGGGATGCGAGGTCGTTCACAGACATCGGCTCCTCGACCAGCGACACCTGATCCCCGAAATGCGGCGCCAGTGATGCATCGTAGATCGCCCGTATCTTGAAATAATTGCCGGTGATCAGACGAACCTTACGGCCGACGATGCAGGCACCGATGGCGACATGCAGGCGGTCGGTGACCACGGTCTCATAAGCGGCGATACGGGAAAGGAAATCATCGCCATTGGACATGTGGTCGCCCTCGAGGCTGAGATCGACATTGCCACCGGGGACTGCCTCCGCCGACAGGCGCGATTCGCGGTCGGTCCGCAGGAACATGCCGGTGCCTTGCGTCGGCGCGGGCCAGACGCGCCCGCCCCCCTTTTTTCGGCAGGCGGCATAGAGGGCCATGTCGTGACAGAATTCTGAGTTCGGGGCGAAGTCCACGCTCTGGGCTTCATCGCGCCGGAACATGACGGCACGTTTTGGCAGGCCATCGAGCGCATAGGTCGACGGCAGCACCATCAGCCTGTCGGTGAACCGGTCGATGAAACGGCAATAGTCACGGGCAAACCCGTAATGCTCGGACCAGGCCCCGCCACCGCCATAGAGAAAACAGGCGTTTCCCTTCACCAGCCATGGCGCCAGCTGATAGCGCGCACGGGTGTAGCCAATATTGAGCTCATGGTGTTCGAAGCCGAAATCGGCCAGGAACTGCTTGGTCGCATAGCGGATCAGGCCGTCGCCATAATTGCCCGGATTGGGAATATAGACGAGGCGCCGCCCGTCACTCAGCGCTCTCAGCCTATCGGCGAGATATTCGAAACGTTCCAGCATCATCGTCAAGCGATAGCACCGAAACCTAAACAGATTGTTCCGAAAGGCCGGGAATGGCGGCTCGCCGGGGCTTTCAGGCAAAAAAAAGCCGTGTTCCGCGTAAGGCAAGGCCAGTACGGAACACGGCAGTAATAGTCAGCTTCTAGAAGGCAGTCAGGCCGGCTTCCCGGTGCAAAGACAGGCCTGACTTACAAATTGCAATCTGCGTCGCCTCCATTGCTGACAATCTGCGCGGACTGGATCTGCACGGTGAGCGGACCCTCCGACGAAATACCAAACGGTACTGTAACGTTGCTGACATCGAGACCTGCTTCGGCAAAGCAGCTGAGCTTGACCTGGGATGTCTGCCAGCCTGCCCCGGCGAGGCCGACGAACTGGTCGGACAGGTCGAGCGTCGCGCCGCAATCAGTGCCGCACTCGGCAAACAGGGACGTTGCGCCGACAGTGTCGCCGGTTACCTGATAGGTAAACTCGACGACCATGTCGCCATTGGTCTGGCGTGTCAGGTCGACCGGCTGGCCGGAAATGTAGAAGCGCGCCGGTGCCGTCCATGTGACGATACTGGTATCTTCCTGCGCCTCATAATCGGCAGGTACGACAGACAGCGAGCCGCTCGGCGTTTCGCCGGTCGAGCCACTGATCTGGTTCTCGCCCTCGCCATCGGTGATAACCATGCGCCATGGCGAGCTGGCATTGCCGGCAACGATCAGGCTGTTGAGGCTGACAAGGCCATCCTCGCCGAGACCGGAATCTTCCGACAGTTCGCCGATCACTTCCTCGTCGCCATAGGTCAGGCCATAGCCATAGGCAAAGAGCGGATCGTAATCATCGTCCCCGACATTGAGCACATCATCAATTGCCGTTTTCGGCCAGGAGAAGGAGAGCGTGCCGGTGAAGTCGTTATTCACGCTGCCATCGGCATTGGCCATCAGGACATCGGCGACACCGATGCCTTCCGAACCCGGCAGCCAGGCGGCGACGAATGCATCGGACGCATTCATTTCCGGCGAGGTGAACATCGGACGGCCGGACAGGAAGACCGATACGACCGGGATACCTTCTGCCTGCAGGGCGCGCATCGTTGCGAGCGGACCATCATCGGCAAAGTCCAGATTGGCACGGTCGCCCTGGAACTCGGCATAAGGCTCCTCACCGAACACCACGATGGCGACATCCGGTGCTTCGTCATAGCTGCCGTCTACGGACAGGGTGACAGAGCCACCGGCTGCCTCGGCTGCCGCTGCGATACCGTCATAGATCGAGGTGCCGCCGGGGAAGTCGCTGTTCTCATTGTCCGTACCCTGCCAGTTGATGGTCCAGCCACCGGACTGCTTGCCGATATTGTCGGCACCGTCACCAGCCATCAGGATGTTGAGCGAAGGATCGAGTGGCAGCGTGCCGTCATTGTTCTTCAGAAGGACGAGCGACTGGCGCACGGCGCGGCGGGCAACCTCGCGGTGCTCGTCACTGCCAAGCAGGTCCCACTCACCGGCATAGGGCCGCTCGGACGGCAGGCCCGCCTCGAACACACCGGCGCGCAGCTTCACGCGCAGGATGCGGGACACGGCCTGATCGAGACGCTCCATGGAGATGGTGCCATCCTGAACCTGGGCCAGCGTGTTTTCGTAGAGCCCCTTCCAGCTGTCCGGCGCCATGAACATGTCGAGGCCGGCATTGAAGGCCTGTGCGCAGGACACGTTGGTACAGCCGGCGACCTGGCCGTGACCGTTCCAGTCACCGACAGTAAAGCCGTCAAAGCCCATGCGATCGACGAGAACGTCGGTCAGCAGTTCTTCATAGCCGTGCATCTTGCGGCCATGCCAGTCATTGAATGATGGCATGACAGTCTGGATGCCTGCTTCGGCAATTGCCGCCGGATAACCCGCAGCGTGAATATCGCGCAGGTCTTCCTCCGAGGACAGGTTGGAGCCCTGATCGACACCGTCTTCGGTGCCGCCATCGCCAAGGAAGTGCTTGGTAGTGGAGATCATGTGCTCATCGGACAGGAAATCATCCGTACCCGGCTCGCCCTGGATGCCTATGACGATGCGGGGGGCATATTCTGCAACGATGGCGGGATCTTCGGAATAGCTCTCATAGGTCCGGCCCCAGCGGTCGTTGCGCACGACGGCAACAGTCGGGGCAAACGTCCAGTCGAGACCCGTGACCAGCATTTCCTTGGCCGTGATCTCGCCGATCTCTTCCATGATCGCCGGGTCGCGCATGGCGCCGAGGCCGATATTGTGCGGGAAGAGTGTTGCGCCGACGATGTTGGAATGGCCGTGGACTGCGTCCGTGCCCCAGATTGCCGGGATGCCGACACCGCCATCGGAGGTATCGGTCGAGGCGAGCCAGAACTCGTCAGCCAGCGCCAGCCAATCTTCAGCCGGCGAGTAATTATCATTGTTCGGGGCGGAGCTGCCACCGTTCAGCACGGAACCTAGATTGTACTCACGCACATCTTCCGGCGTGACGGAGGCGATATCGGCCTGAATGACCTGGCCGACCTTCTCCTCTACCGTCATCTGGCCAAGAATTTCCGTGATCCGTTGTTCGACAGCCTCGTCGCGGCCGATGGCTGATTCTTGTGCCGGCCAGATGTCAGGATTGACCATGCTGTCGGTATCGGTGCTCTCGACCTCGGCAACATCAGTTGGCTCGGGTTGCTCGCTGCCAGCATTGCTATCGGCAGGCTGGCTGCAGGCGGCAATGGTCAGCGCCGTGCCGGCGAGCAGAATTTCTTTCAATGAAAAAGACACAGTTTTCCTTCCCAGGTTCAAACTTCAGGATTTGCACATCCTGTATGTTCTCATTCTTTTGTCCATGATTATCAAGGTGTCTGACACCGGTGTCAACATTATTGATATATTGAGCCCAGCTCTCATGATATGGAAAAACCCGGCAGTTTCCTGCCGGGTTCTCATCGTCGGTTTCAAATCGGGTCCAGCGCCTCGCTATTCCTGTTCAGGGATCGGAAAACCGCGGTCCCGCATCAGCGCATCAACCTTGGCATCGCGGCCCCGGAAAAGGCGATAAGCCTCAGCCGGGTCGATGGAGTTGCGCGGGGCGAACAGATAGTCGACCAGCTTCTGAGCCATCTCTGCATCGTAATAGCCGCCAGGCGCCTCGGCGAAGGCCTCTGACGCATCGGCAGTCAGCACTTCGGCCCACATGTAACCGTAGTACCCTGCAGAATAGCCCTCGCCGGAGAAGACATGCCCGAAATGCGGCGAGCGGTGACGCATCGGCAGTTCATCCGGCATGCCCAGCTCTTCCAGCGTCTCACGCTCGAATGCGTCCGGGTCGATACCGGTCGGATCGACCGTGTGGAACTTCATGTCGACAAGGGCCGAGGCGAGATACTCGGTCGTCGCGAAGCCCTGGTTGAACGTCGCGGCATTCTTGATCTTGGCGACAAGTTCGTCGGGGATCGGCTCACCGGTCTCGTGATGGACCAGATAGTTCTCGATCACCGGCTCGGTCAGCAGCCAGCGCTCCAGCAATTGCGACTGGAACTCGGTATAGTCGCGCACGCCGCCATTCAGCGTCGGATAGGCGACGTTCGAGGACAGGTAGTGCAGCGCGTGGCCGAACTCGTGGAAGAACGTCTCCGCATCGTCCCATGAGATCAGGACCGGCTCGCCCTCAGCACCCTCGATGAAGTTGGAATTGTTCGAGGACAGGACATTGGTCTCGCCATCGAATGTCGTGTAGCTGCGATAGCTCGTCGCCCACGCGCCGGAGCGCTTGCCCTGACGGGCGAAGGGATCGAGATACCACAGGCCGACATTCTCGCCGGTGGTCTTGTTCGTGACTTCCCAGACTTTCACATCCGGATGGAAGACAGGCACGCTGCCCTCCTCCACCGGCGTGAACCCGAAGTCGAACAGCTCTCCGGCGACGTAGAACATCGCCTCGCGCAGCTTGTCGAGCTGGAGATATTGCTTCACCTCATCGGAATCGAGATCGTATTTCGCCTTGCGGACTTTCTCCGCATAGAAACGATAATCCCATGGCTCGATAGTGATGTCGGCACCCTCTTCGTCGGCGATCGCCTGCATGTCGGCGACCTCTTCCTCGACACGGGCGATGGCGGCAGGCCAGACGGCAAGCATCAGGTCGTAGGCCTGCTCGGGTGTCTTCGCCATGCGGTCCTCCAGGCGCCACTGGGCGTAATTGTCATAGCCAAGAAGGCCGACACGCTCGTCGCGCAGCTGCAGGATCTTGGCGATGATCTCGTTATTGTCGTACTCATCGCCATTGTCGCCACGATTGTAATAGGTGCGCCAGACCATCTCGCGCAGGTCGCGCTCGGTCGAGAAGGTCAGGAACGGGTCCATGGACGAGCGCGTGTTGGTGACGGCATATTCGCCCGGACGGTCACGCTCCTCAGCGGCAGCAGCCATCGATTTGACGAAGCTCTCCGGCAAGCCGCCGAGCTGGTCTTCCGTCAGGTAGGTGACGTAGAATTCCTCGTCATGCAGGACATTGTTGGAGAAATCCGTGTGCAGAACGGACAGCTCCTTGTTGATCTCCGCATAGCGCGCCTTGGCCTCGCCATCAAGCTCTGCGCCATTGCGCACGAACCCGTCATAGGTCAGGTCGACGACGCGCTTCTGGTCATCACGCAGCTCGTCATACCCCTCGCCTTCCTTGACCGCCTTGATGCGCTGGAACAGCGCTTCGTTCTGGGAAATCTTCGTGGAGAACTCAGACAGTTTCGGGGCCATTTCCTGCTGGATCGCACGGAATTCCGGCGAGGACATGTTGGACGACCAGATGCCGTAATAGGTGAAAACACGGTCCAACTCAGCGCCCGCCCGCTCCAGCGGAACGATGGTGTTCTCGAAAGTCGCCGGTTCGGTGTTGGCGGTGATCGCATCGATCTCTGCTAGCTGCATCGCCATGCCGGCCTCAAGCGCCGGCTTCAGCGCATTGAGGTCCATCTGGTCGAATGCCGGCACGCCTTCATAGGGACCGGTCCATTCGGCGAGCAGCGGATTATTGTCGGCCTGTGCCATGGTCGTCATTTCTTCCTGGGCATTCGCCGTGATGGAGAGGCCGCCCGCCATGAGCGCAATAGCGGCAGCGGACACACCGCTGATCAATCTGGTCTTGAATGTCTGTTTCATACCAATTCCTTCAGTTATCCCCGTGTTATCTTCATGGGATACGTTTCGTGCCATCAATATGGCGCAGGCGACGAGACTGCCCAACCCTTCTGTACCGTGCAACTGCCATTCGTCGTGGAAGGATGACCGTTCGTCGTGGCTGGCCGTTAGTGTGGCGCAGCGGTCGTGCCGCCGACGATCAGGCGGGACAACAGGGTCTGCGCTCCGCCCGCTTCGCCCGCGCCACGCTGGATGCGGGTGATGAGCCGCTCGCCCGCTGCCCGTCCAAGGGCATCGAGCGGCTGGTTGACCGTCGTCAGCGGCGGCCAGACCATCTCGGCGATCTGCGCGCCATCGAATCCGGCAACGGAGATATCGCCCGGCACTTTCAGGCCATGCTGGTAAAGGCTCGCCATCACGCCTGCGGCCATGTGGTCATTGCCGGCGAAGATCGCCGTCGGCCTGTCGGGCGACGCCAGAAGCATTTCCGTCGCCGCCATGCCGGAGGCGAAGGTGAAATCGCCATGGGCGATGAGATCGGACGGCACCTCAAGACCATGGGCCTCCATCTCTGCAAGAAAGCCCTTATGCCGGCGCAAAGCCGCGCCGTGGTGCTTGCGCCCGACAATGAAGGCGATCCGGCGATGGCCAAGCTCAATCAGGTGCCGCGTCATCTCCCGCGCGGCCCGCATCTCGTCGATGCGTACATGCAGGACGTTCTCTCGCTCAAGACCGGAGGAGATCAGCACCACCGGCTGGCCACTGGCGACCAGCGCATCGACCAGCTGTTCATTGTCCGACAGCGGCGGCATGAGAATGACCCCGTCCAAGTGGCGCATGCCAAAAAGGCCACCGCCCCTTTCGGCTTCCCGGTCCTCGCCGTCGCCGGCCGAGACAAGGTCTGCCTTGTCCAGCGGCTCCAGCATCAGGTGATAGCCATAGAGGCGGCAGATCTCGAGCACACCGCCCTGGATACCGGCCATGTATTCCGAACTCGGATCGTCATAGGCGAGCGCGATATTGTAGGAGCGGGACCCGGCGAGACTGCGCGCGGCAATGTTCGGCTTGAAGCCCAGCGCCTTGACGGCCTCCATGACCTTTTCCTCGGTAACCGGATTGACGCCCTTCTCGCGGTTCAGGACGCGAGAAACGGTTTTCTTGGAGACGCCGGCCTGGTCCGCGACGGTCTGAATTGTCACCCTCTGGCCGGTTGCCGGCATGCTCTACTCCCTCTTGCTTTTATAATGGTATTACTCCGGCATTTCGACGGCATAGGCAATCTGTTCGTCTGCATCCGCTTGACGCACGCCCAAATGCCCGCCTTGCCGCCTCTCCCTTAAGTGCAAGGAGTCCTCATAAGCCTTTGAAACAACATCGCAATGGCTAGATCATTTCCGCATATGGATGACTGGGCAATACATGCTAGCCTGAAAAAAACGGAGGAATGAATGAGGCTTTCTGCAACACTTGCTATCCTGATGGTACCATTGCTGGCCGTTACAGCCTGCACGGATGAAGATGCAGCGGAGGGCTTCGACATCGACCACGAAGAGATAGCCGCAACGGGCGCGCTGGTCACCGAGGAGCTGCTCTCACGCGAGACTTTCATGATGTATGAGGTCGATACGGTCATTGCCCTGCATTATGCGGAGGTCGCGGCGGCCTATGGCGCGCTGGAACTGGCAGGTCTGACGGGCCGGGACGATTTTGTCAGCGCCTTGACCGACCGGTACGAGCGCACCATCAGCGAAGAGATCCCGAACTCCGAAAACCACGTCGATGCCAATGTGCTCGGCGTGTGGCCGCTGGAGCTTTACATGCAGTCCGGTGGCGAGGACTATCTGGAGCGCGGCATCGCGCTGGCTGACGGCCAGTGGGTAGATGCCGACCCTGAACCGGCCTGTCTGTCCAGACCCGCTACTGGATCGACGACATCTGGATGATCGGCGCTCTGCAGATGCAGGCATACCGGGCAACGGGCGATGAGATCTATCTGACCCGCGCGGCGCGCACGGCGGCAGCCTATATCGAGCGCTTGCAGCAGCCGAACGGCCTGTTCCATCACGGGCCGGATGCGCCGTTCTATTGGGGCCGCGGCAATGGCTGGGTCGCGGCGGGGCTCGCCGAGATCATCGACGGGCTGCCGGAAGACAATGAGTACTACGACGAGGTCGTACGCGGCTATCAGAGGATGATGCAGGCGCTACTCGAGTACCAGGCCGAGGACGGCATGTGGCGCCAGCTGATCGACTATCCCGATGCCTGGAAGGAAACTTCAGGCACGGCCATGTTTGGTTACGCGATGGCTGCGGGAATCAATAATGGCCTGCTGGACGAGCATCTCTATGGCCCCGCCGTAGAGAAGGCGTGGACAGCACTGCAAGGCTATATCGAGGAGGATGGCCGCCTGTCTGCCGTCTGCGTCGGTACCGGCCAGTCCCTGGACGAGAACTACTATCTCGAGCGACCGACCGTCACCGGTGACCTGCACGGGCAGGCACCGTTGCTGTGGTTCGCGTCAGAACTGTTGAGTGCAGACTAAATAGCCTGGCGGGTGGCCGTGATCTCGACCATTACGGTGACCGGCAGCCCAACCCACTTGCCATCCTTGTAGGCACCGGTGCCGACATTGTAGTCGGTACGGGTCAGATCCAGCGTTCCTGACGCTGTCGCCGTATCGCCGTCGATTGAGAGGGTGAAGGGCAAATTTGCCGGCTGGCTGACATCCTTGATGGTCAGGGTACCGACAGCCTCATACTGGTCGCCGCCAAGGCTGTTGATCTCGTCTGACACGAATGTCGCCTCCGGAAATTTCTTCACCGCGAACCAGTCATTGGTCGGCAGGGCATCATTCCGGTCAGTCGATCCGGCATCGACGGATGTCATGTCGATCGTCGCGGAAATCATGGCGTCAGAAAGGTCCTGCGGGTCAAGACGGATGTCGGCGCTAAAGCTGCCGAATTCACCGGTAAACTCCTGTCCCTGCTGTTCGGCGGTGAACGTGACAGAGGATACCGCGGGGTCAATCGCCCAGACATCGTCGCCCTGCAGGCTGGTCTCCCCTGCCCCGGCATCGGTAGCAGCTGGCTGCCCGGCGCTGTCGGTCGCAAAGGATGCTTCACCGGTCTCGGCAGTGGTCTCGCTGGCATTGCCGCAGGCGACAAGGGCGAGGATGAGGAAGGCAGCGGCGGAGTTGGCGAACAAGGATGTCATGGGTCTTATCCTTTCTTGTTCAGTAACGGGATCATGCGGGCCAATACCCCGTCCCGGTTGATGAAATGATGTTTCAGGGCCGCGCCAATGTGCAGGACCAGGAGGGCAATGATGGCAAAGGCCATGTACTCATGCACTTCCTTGAAGATGCCTTCCAGCGCTGCATCCTGCGGAATGCCGGGCACATGCGGCCACGGTATCAGCTTGAACAGGACCGTCGGCAAGTCATAGGGCGACGCGGAGACCATCAGCCAGCCGGCCAGCGGTACGGCGATGATAAGGAAATAAAAAGCAACATGCGTGAACCGCGCGGCAAGCTTTTCCCAGCTTTTCATGCCTTCGGGCAGCGCGGGGGCCTTGTGGGTCAGCCGCCAGCCGAGGCGGGCAAGAGAGAGCAGCAGCACAGTGATGCCGAAGGATTTATGCCACTGGTAGAGTTCGAACTTCCAGGTCGTCGCAGGCAGATTGTGCATGTAGAGACCACCGGCGATCTGGCCGATGATCAGCACGGCGATGAGCCAGTGCAGGGTAACGGCGACTGTCGTGTACCGGTCCGGTGAATTGAGCACTGTGGTCGACATGGCGGTTTATCCTGAAATGGGAGAGCCGTTTCAGGCCCTCCCCATTGAACCGGTCTTCCTTACTCGGACTTTTCCAGCTCGATCTCGATGATCAGGTCGACCTCGTCACTGACGTAAGGGACATAGGCGTCGACATCGAAATCCGAGCGCAGGACAGTGCCCTTGGCGGAGAAGCCCATTTTCGGCGTATCGCCCTGCATGGTCGTACCGATCTTGTTGAGCGTAACATCAAGGGTCACCGGCTTGGTAATACCCTTGATGGTCAGGTCGCCGGTCAGGGTCCCGGTCGTCTCGGTTGCCTGGGTCAGGCCGGTGCTGACGAAGGTGATTTCCGGATAGGTCTCGGTCTCGAAGAAGTCGGCCGAGTTCAGGTGATCGTCAAAATCTGCAACGCCGCTGTCGATGCTGGCGGCATCGATGGTGACATTGACCGTGCTGGCCGTAACGTTTGCCGGGTCATAGTTCACTTCGACAGCGAAGTCGTTGAACCGCAGATAGGGCGCGGAATAGCCTTGGTGGTCATAGGTGAAATAGATATAGGCGTGGGCATCGTCCTCGGCATAGGTACCGGCGGGGGCCGTGTCCTGTGCGAAGGCAAGGTTGGAAATCGGGGCAAAAGCGAGCGCACCGGCAAGGATGGCGGCGCTGAGGGAAAGCTGTTTCTTCATGGTCGGTCTCCAGTGTGTTCTGGTGAATGGGTTTGATCCTGTGGGAGGGCGACTTCTCTGCCCCCGCCTTTCATCTAACAATTCTCAAGCCGTAAATTAATTGCCGATCCGGCAGCTTATCGTTGCCGGATACTTCACAATCAGGCCGGCTTCTCGAATTCGGCCTCGACAACCACGTCAACCTCGTCACTGACATTCGGGACATAGGCGTCGAGCCCGAAATCGGAGCGCAGAAGCGTCGTGCGACCCGAAAAGCCGAGCTTGTAGACATTGCCGCGTTCCTCGAAGCCCGCCTTGTTGATCGTCACGTCCATGGTGACCGGCTGCGTCGTGTCCTTGATCGTCAGGTCACCGGTGAGGATACCGCTGTCGGCGCCTGTCACTTCGAGGGCCGTTGTGGTGAAGGTGATCTGCGGATATTCGGCTGTGTTGAAGAAGTCGGCCGAATTCAGATGGTCGTTGAAGTCGGCAACGCCGGTATCGACGCTTGTCGCATCAATGGTGACGTCGAGGGTCGAATTCTCGGGATTGTCCGCATCCCAGTTCAGGTTGGCATCCCAGTCGCCCCAGCGCACGATCGGCTTGGAAAAGCCGAGATGGTCATAGCTGAAGACGATATAGGCATGGCCGTCATCCTCGGTATAGGTCCCGCTTTCGGCGGCGGTGTAGTCGACGCCGGCCGGTGCCGGGGTGGCCTCTGCGTCGGCATCGGCGACTGTTTCAAGGGTTTCTGTAGTGGCCTCTTCGGTCTCAACGACCGTTTCATCAGCCGCCGGTTCCGTTGCTTCAGGCTCGTTGCCACAGGCAGCGAGCAGCAAGCCAATAGCGAAAAAGGAGCAAGTTGTTCTTGTAAGTAAAGACATGGAGGTTTCCTTCGTTCCTGTTCGCACAAGAATCTAGTGCGATGCCGCCTGTCTTCCAGAGTTACCGGCGGCATTCACGATAATATTACCTGCAGGAAAGGGCAGTATTGCTTGCAGCGTGAAAAAGCGGCTAAGGCGATTGCATGTTCGACAAGCTGACAGATTATCAGGACGACATCATCGAGGGCATCTTCCGGCGTTGCGCGGCAGACAACCGCCCGGAGGTGATGAACCTGTCAATCGGGGTGTACCGCGACCGGCATGGTGCTGCCCCGGTGATGAACGCCGTGCGCCAGGCAGAGGCGGATGTCATCGCCAGCCAGCAGACGAAGGCTTATGTCGGCCCACTCGGCAATATGGCCTATGCCGGCGCCATCGAGCGGCTGGTGCTGGGGGATGATCATCCCGTGATCGACAGCGGTCGGCTGAAAACGGCGCAGACACCCGGCGCCGGGGCGGCACTGAGGGTTGCCGCAGAACTGATCCGCGACCTCGCGCCGGACACGACAATCTGGTTCAGCGACCCGGTCTGGCTGCACCAGGTCGATTTTTTCACCCGCGCCGGGCTGAAGGTTGCCTGGCACCCCTATTACGACTGGCAGTCGGGAACGCTCGATTTCGATGCGATGCTAGATGGGTTGGGCAAGGCAAAGGCGGGCGATATCGTCGTCATCCATGCCGCTTGTCACAACCCCACAGGGGCAGACCTGTCCCTCGATCAATGGCGTGTACTGACCGAGTTCTGCCTGCAGAGAAAGCTCATGCCCCTCGTCGACAGTGCCTATCAGGGCTATGGTGACGGGATCGAGGCGGATGCAGCGGGCCTGCGTCACATGGCAGCCCACATGCCGGAGATGATGATTGCCGTCTCATCCTCAAAATCCTTTGCGGTCTATCGCGACCGCGTCGGCGCGCTGATGCTGCTGCACCCTGAGGGCGGACGCGGGGCGGAAGAGGCATGGCTGCACATGGGCGACCTTATCCGCGGGCTTTACTTCATGCCACCGGACCTCGGAGCTGCCGTCATCACCCACATCATGTCGGACGCCTCGCTGAAAGCGGCTTGGCAGGCAGAGCTGGAGACGGCCCGCACCCATGTACAGCGCCTGCGGCAGCTGACGGTCGATCATTTCACCACTGCCCTGCCCGATTTCGACAGCCGATACATGCTGCGCCAGAAAGGCATGTTTTCCTGCCTGCCGTTAAGCGACGAACAGCGGCTGACGCTGGAACAAGATCACGCTGTCTATCTGATGCCGTCGGGGCGGCTGAACTTCGCTGCGCTCAGCGAGGACAAGATTACGTATCTCGCCGAGGCGTTGAACACCGTGTGGAAATAGCCGGTCAGCGCTGCCAGTGCGTAGTGATATCCGACGCCTCGACCCGGGGGCGTTCGAGCGGATCTTCCTTGGCCGTGCCGATATAGATGAAGCCGGCTATGCGCTCTTCTTCCGACAGGCCAAAGGCGGCCAGGACCTCGCGGTCATAGGCGTACCACTCGGTCAGCCATTGGGCGGCAAAACCAGAAGCGCTCGCGGCCAGCAGCATGTTGTGGCACGCAGCCCCGCAACACAGGACCTGTTCCCATTCCGGTGTCTTGTGGCCGGGATCGGTTCTCGCGACGACGGCAACGACCACAGGCGCACGCAGGAAACGCGCGGCCTCCAACTCCATCGCTGCCTTTTCCGCTCCGGGATTCTGCTTTCCATAGGCTGCCGACAGGATATCGCCTGCGTTTTGTCGAGCACCTCCCTCAAAAATCACAAATCGATATGGCACGACCCGGCGATGATCGGGAACCCGCGATGCGATATCCAGAATGGTAGTCAACTGATCGGAGTCGGGTCCCGGCCCCGTCATCATGGCAGCAGTCGTCGACCTGCGCTGCTGGAGCATAGACAAGAAATTCTCGTCAGGATGAGTGGCGGGCAAAGGATCGCCCAGAACGGGTTTGTCTTTCATAGCAATGGTGGCCTTCTTTAACTTGGATTGTTGCCCTCAAGCACCTTTTTACAGTTTCAGGGGTCCCTTTAATCTATCTTAATGGCAAAACTCGCCAACTGTTCGATACCTGTTCGCTGACGTCCCCTACCACCTTCATAGGAAACAATGGTGCGAACAAGAAGAGGCGAAAGCCCCCTAGCCATACTGGCCGGGAAATACCTGAACCTGAACGAGGATGAACGGGAGCTCCTTGGATCACTAGACAACCAGCCGCGACGCATAGCCCGCAATAGCGAGGTAGTGCGCGAAGGGCGGGCCGCAGACAATCTGTTTGTCGTGCAGTCAGGATGGCTCCTGTCCTACACGATCATGCCGGACGGTCGCCGACAGGTATTACAGGTCCACCTGCCCGGTGACATCATCGGCTTCTGCGACATGCCGCTGCCAAGCTTTACCTATGAGCTCAAGTCGCTGACCGACTGCAGCCTGTGCATGCTGACCCATGGCCACATCCAGGACATCTTCCACAAGACACCGCGCCTGACCGGTTTCCTGCTGAGCCTGATGATGGTCGATCAGAAAACGCACACCGACAGGCTGCGTGTGCTGGGGCGGATGAACGCTCGTGACAGGGTGATCCACTTCCTGCTCTCGACCCTTGTCCGGTTACGGATGATCGACCAGGCAGAAGGCAACATTTTCGATTTCCCCATGACCCAGTTCGACCTTGCCGATGCCGTCGGGCTGACAAACGTATCGGTCAGCAATGCGTTGAGCAGCTTGCAGGAGCAAGGCGCCCTGAAGCGCTCGACGGGCAAGATGCAGATACTTGATGAAGCCTATATGAGAGAGGCTGTCAGCTTCATCAACCGGTTCGAGAGCATCGATATCAGCTGGTTCCCCTATCTGCCGCCCGCGAAGGACAAATAGCCTTCATTCACTGCTGCCTGAACGGGCACGCCGCAGCAGGGACTGGCAGGGAACATCCTCACCATCGCCGGTTTCGAAAAACGGCAGCGCCGCAAGCGGGGATGCGAGTGTGCCCAGCAGCCCGGCAAAAAGCGCCTGCGCGGCGCCACCGCTTGCATCGACGCTGATCGAAGGATCGCGCCATTTGCCGCCGATATTGATGTCCCCCATCAGGGTGCCCCACGAGAAGTCCTTGGCGTCCGCTTCCACGTCGAGGTTCAGGGTTTCGTCGCGCAGATTGACTGTGCCCTTGGCGAGCACGACGGAATCTTCCGTATCCGCGACTATAGGGCTCGCCGTGCCGATGCCATCGGCGATGTCGAGGCTCGCCACAAGACATGGCGCTTCGACATAGACAGGATCGTCCCTGTCCTGCCCGGCAAGCGTCACGACAGCCTCGCCAAGATCGAGCCCTGCTGCCTCGACAGGCACAGCCGCCAGCCGCGCATCCTCTGCCCAGAAAGTGACACTGCCATTGGCATTGCCGAACGCCGTGCGGAAGTCGCTACCGGTCAATGCCAGATCGAGACGGCCCTCGATCTTGCCGCGGGCCATCCGGTCCGGCACGATCTCTTCCAGATCCAGATTGCTGAAAGTGCCTGCAAGGTCACTGCGTGCCGGTTGCTCGCGGGCATTCACCGTGCCGGACAGCGACATCTGGCCGTCCACCATATTTGCAGTGAAGTCTTCGATAGTCAGCAGGCTCTCTTCGATCGTCAGGCCAAGGTTGAACGCGGAAATGCTGAACGGTGCATCGATAACATTCGCAGCACTGTAAGAGACATCTGCATCGACGACAGACAGGCGGCTGAAGTCAATGCTGGCATCCGGTATGAACCGGTCGCTCTGCTGGTACTTGGTGTTGGCCGCTTCCTGAGCCTCGTTCAGCTCCGCACCATCTTCATTGGCACTGGGCAAGCCGATGATCACACCGAGATCGTCGAAGTCGAGCGTTTCGGAAGTCAGCTCCGCTTCGATGAGCGGCCGGGGTTCCTCGAAATAGATCGTCAGCCCACCGCCTATATCGCTGTCACCGATCTCGCCCGAAATGCCGGTCAGGTCCCAGTTATCGGAATTGACCGCGAGGCGCCCGTTCAAGGTGAAAGGCGGTACGTCTGGCGCGGCGATACCGAGGGCCTCAGCAACAGTGGCGAGGTTATCGCCCTCGACAGTGACATCACCTTCAATCGTCTCGACGATAGTTAGCTTGCCATCGCCGCGGAAATAGACACGACCATCGCCTGCCACCGCATCAAGTGACAGTGTGCCGCCGCGCAGGGAGCCGCTGCCATCGACAATGCGAAAGCGTGTGGTCGCTGATGCCCGCCGGATCACGACATCGATGCCGGTGAGCGAAACCTGGTCGATATATCTTTCGTAATTCGTGCTCATCGAACCGCCGCCAGTGCGTTCGATGATTACGGTGCCACTGTCTGCATTGACCGACCGAACCATGGTGATGCCTGGCAAGAACCCGAACCAGTTCGGACGCAGGTCTATTGTACTTGCCTGAAGACGGTCGGCGATATCTATCTCGCGGATGGCATAGACCGGTCCATCATTCCACCGGAGCCAGGCACTTCCGATCCGTGTCTCGTGGCCAGTAACCAGGCTGGTCACCCGCTCGGTTATCGGTGTCATGATGGCGGGCCGCGTGGTCGCCCAGATCAGGGCGGCAGCCAGCAGGATGGAGGGCAGAAAGACCGCCAGAAGGATGTTACGGGTAGACTGCATATCGATACCGCAGTCTGAACACCGGCCCTGCTGTTGGCGTTCCCCGAAGCCACGCCGCCCGATACCCTAGAGGCCGAGACTGCGAGCACCCCAATAGGTCAGCCCTGCCGAAATATAGGCGAGCGCAAAGAGGTAGATGACCATCAGCGCCGTCCAGCCACGCGAGTTCGTCTCCCGCCGGGCAACTGCAATCGTCGAGATGCATTGCGGGGCGAAGATGTACCAGGCGAGGAAGGCCAGCGCGGTCGGTAGCGACCAGGCCGATTGCAGCGCCTCGGCAAGGCCTTGCGTGTTCTCCTCAGCGTCGGCAACAGCGTAGACCGTGCCGAGTGCCCCGACGGCAACTTCCCTAGCGGCCATGCCCGGCACCAGCGCGATGACCATTTCCAGGTTGAAGCCGATAGGCGCAAAAATGGGCTCGATCACCCGACCGATCATGCCGGCAAAAGACGTGCGCAGAGTATCACCCGGATAGGAGATCAGGACCCACAACACGATAGAGACGGCGAAGATGATTGTACCGGCGCGGCGCAGGAAGATCTTGGCGCGCTGCCAAAGGCCCAACAGAAGCTCCCACGGATCGGGCATCTTGTAGGTCGGCAGTTCCATGATCAGCGGCTGGGTCTCACCCTTCGTCAGTGTCTTGCGCAGGACGAAAGCAACGAGGATGGCCGACAGGATGCCGATGAGATAGAGGGCAAACATGACGATGCCCTGCAGGTTGAAGAGCCCGCCTACTGCCGTCGGCGGGATGAAGGCGGCAATCAGCAGGGTATAGACCGGCAGGCGTGCCGAGCAGGTCATCAGCGGTGCAATGAGAATAGTCGTCAGCCGGTCGCGCTCGCTTTCCAGCACGCGGGCCGCCATCATGCCGGGAATGGCGCATGCAAAGCTCGACAAGAGGGGGATGAAGGCTCGCCCGTTCAGACCGACCTTCAGCATCAGCTCGTCCATGAGGAAAGCCGCACGGGCCATGTAGCCGGTCATCTCCATCAGCAGGATGAACAGGAACAGGATGATGATCTGTGGCAGGAAGATCACCACGCTGCCGACCCCGGCGATGATGCCGTCGACCAGCAGGCTCTGTATCCAGTTATCGGGAAGGACGCCGGCGAGCCAGCCCGACAACGCGCCGATCGACCCGTCGATCATGTCCATCGGCACTGTCGACCAGGAGAACACCGCCTGAAAGACGAAGAACAGGATCGCCGCGAGCAGGAAGGTGCCAGCAACCGGATGCAGCAGGATGTTGTCGAGGGTACGCGTCAGCTTGTTGAGACCCGGCTCGTGCAGGATCACTTCCGAAGCGAGCTGCCGTGCCGTCGTCTGGACGTGGCGCAGGTCCGGTTCCTCGGCGGCGCTTTCCTGCAGCGTCGTCTCACTAGCCATCACCTCGTCGAGGCGTTTGAGCAGATCGGCGCGGCCTGCCTTGCGGGTCGAGGTCGCTGCAACGACCGGCACGCCGAGCTTTTCCTCAAGCTTTGCGGCATCGATCTCCAGCCCGTCGCGGGTGGCGAGGTCCATCATGTTGAGGACGACGATCATCGGCTTGCCGAGGGACTGCATCTGCAGCACGGTCTGCAGATGCGTGCGCAGCTGGGCGGCGTCGATGACGACGAACATCAGGTCCGGCGTATTGAACGCCTCGGTCTGGCCCTGGATGACCGACAGGGCGACACGTGCATCGACTGAGCGGGCCGACAGGCCGTAAATGCCCGGCAGGTCGATCAGGTTGAACTGCGATCCGGCGGGCGTCTCGAACAGCCCGACCCGGGTCTCTACGGTCACGCCCGGATAGTTGGCGACCTTGGCATTGCCGCCGGTCAGCCCGTTGAACAGGGTCGACTTGCCGGCATTGGGCGCGCCGACAAGGGCGATGGTGCGCGGACCGGTCTTTTCCGGCACATCCATTTGGCCCGACGTGTTTTCGTCGGTGACGATATCCTCAAGTACAGTCATCAGCGGCGCGCGACCTCGATCATCGCCGCCTCACCGCCGCGCAGGGCAATGATGGTGCGGTTGAGGCGCACAGAGATCGGTGTCGCCCCGAAGGCGCCGAGCGCCAGCACTTCGATGTCGTCGCCCTCCGAAAACCCGATCTCGCGCAATTCGCGCACGATGGGGGCTTGTGCATCCGTGAAGCCGGTGACAGAGGCATGCTCGCCGCGCTTCAGATCCCTGATGGTAATGGTGTCTGTCATAGCGCGGTACCAATCACAATTGAGAATGATTTGCAAATCAAAAGCGCAATGGCGGCAGGACGCGCTGCCGCAGTTGTTCAGGTCAGCCGGCGAAGGATCGACTGGACCTGGCCGAGATAGCCGCCGCCGAACAGACGCACATGCACCAGCAGCGGATAGAGGTTGTAGAGATCGCGGCGGATCTCGAAAAAGCCCGGCCGTATCGCATGGTGCGCGCCATAGCGGCGGAAGAACCGGTCCCCCACCGTGCCGAACAGCGTCATGAAAGCGAGCTCTATTTCAGGGTCGGCATAATAGATCGCCGGGTCGATGAAGCCGGACAGGCCATCTGAACCGCACAACACATTGCCGCCCCAGAGATCGCCATGAATAAGCGTCGGCGGGGCGGGATCGGGAATCAGGTCATCGAGACGGGCGCAGACGCGTTCCAGCCGGATGAGCACACCCTGATCCATCCGCCCCTCCTCCAGCGCCTTGCGACCCATATGCAGGAGACGATGCTCTGCGAAGAACGCGCGCCAGTCATCGCTCTCAGCATTGGGCTGCGGCAAGGGACCGATGACGGTATCACGCTCAAGGCCATACTGCTCGGCCTTCACGCGGTGCAGGGCCGCGACGGCGTCTGCCACTTCCTCCTCGCATGACGCGCTCATCAATCCGCCGGATGGCAGGTAATCCATGATCAGCAGGCGGTCCTCGGCATGGTAGACAGCGGGCACCGGGAAATCAGCATGCTCGGCCAGATAACCGAGCATCCAGCCCTCCAAGTCGAGACCGGAGAATTTGCCTGTCGCCTCCTTGGCGACGAGGTCGCCACCGCCTTCCAGGCTCAGACGGATCAGCGTCGTGCCGCTGCCGGACGTGCCGGCGCCAAGACTCTCTGTACTGATAATCCTGTCGTCGACAAAGGGCTGATAGTCCATGACGGCTCCTCCCTTGGATAGTTTGTGTCAGCTCGCTTTCGCTGCGGCGATGGCGGTGCCCGCGGCCCAGCCGGACGACCAGGCCCACTGGAAATTGTAGCCGCCGAGCCATCCTGTAACATCGACGACCTCGCCGATGAAATAGAGGCCCGGCACATCGCGCGCCATCATTGTCTGCGAACTGAGCGCGTCTGTCGAGACACCGCCGACAGTGACTTCCGCCGTGCGATAGCCCTCGGTGCCTGCTGGCTTCAGCTGCCAGCAGGACAGAAGGTCGGCAAGCGCCTGCAGCTTCTTGTCCGAATAATCGGCAATATTGCCTGAGGCGCCTGCAAGGCCTGCCATATATTGGCCAAGGCGTCGCGGCAGGATTTCCGCTAGGACAGAAGAGATATCGCGCTTGCCATTGGTGGTGCGGACGGTCTTGAGCTGGCCGAAGAAATCCGTACCCGGCATCAGGGCAACGCTGATGCCCTCCCCATCCCGCCAGTAGGACGATGCCTGCAGCATGGCGGGGCCCGACAGCCCACGATGGGTAAACAGCATGGCTTCCTCGAATGCCGTCCTGTCCGTCGTCACCCGCGCATCGCAGGCGACACCGGCCATGGGCTTGAAATTCTTCATCACCGTCTCGTCGAAGGTGAAGGGTACGAGCCCGGCGCGGGTCTGCGTCACCGGTAGTCCGAATTGTCTTGCGACATCGTAGCCGAAGCCGGTCGCACCCATTTTCGGGATCGACAGCCCGCCAGTCGCAATGACGAGGTGTTGGCAGCTCACCGCGCCTTGCCGGTCCCCGGAAAGCATCAGGCGAAAGCCGCTCTCCGTCTTCTCGATCTTGTCGACAGCGGTGCGCAGGACGAGCTTCGCACCCGCCTTCTCCATCTCGGTCATCAGCATGGAGACGATCTGTTTCGAGGAGTCATCGCAAAACAGCTGGCCCAGCGTCTTCTCGTGATACGTAATGCCATGGCTGGCGACGAGACCGATGAAGTCCCACTGGGTGTAGCGTTTCAGTGCCGATTTGGCGAAGTGGGGATTGGACGAGATGAAATTGTCCGCCCCCGCATGCATGTTGGTGAAGTTGCAGCGCCCGCCACCGGAAATGCGGATCTTCTCGCCCGGCGCCTTGGCATGGTCGATCACCAGCGTGTCGCCGCCTGAATGGGCTGCGCACATCATGCCGGCGGCACCGGCACCGATGATGATGGTGTTGTGGTGAGGGTTAGAGGCCATGGCCGCTGACTAGCCTATTGGTTGAGGGATGTCATCACAGCGCAGCGAGCATAGTGCATCCGGGCTTGGCGGGGATAACGCGTCAGGCCATGGTGCGCGCATGACCCGCATCCTGGCCCTCACAATCGTGGCGATGATCGCCTTCGCCGCCAATTCCGTGTTCGCCCGACTGGCGCTGATCGACAGCGGTGCCGGGGCCGCGATCGGTCCGGTTGCCTATACGGTGATCCGGCTCGTCAGCGGCGCAGCGGTGCTGGCGGGGCTGGCAATGTGGCGCTTTCGCCTGAACCCGCTTCGACACGGAAGCTGGACCGGTGGAGCCTCCCTCGCCGCCTATGCCGGCCTGTTCTCGCTTGCCTATGTCGTGCTGGGCGCCGGGCTGGGGGCGCTGATCCTTTTTGCCTGCGTACAGATGACCATGATCGGCTGGGGCGTCTTTCGCGGTGAGCGGCTCGCCCCTGTCCAGCTGATCGGCCTGGCCGTGGCGGTGTCGGCGCTGTTGTGGCTGATCGCGCCGGGTGCTGGCAATGCCAGCCTGTCGGCATTGCCTGCGATGCTCGCCATGGCACTGTCAGGCGTCGCCTGGGGCGTCTATTCCCTGATCGGGCGCGGCGCACGCCAGCCGACGGCGCAGACAGCCGGAAATTTCCTGCGTGCCTGCATCATCACCGTGCTGCCAGCCATAGCCTTGTTACCCATGATGCCTGAACCGATGCCTGCGTTCGCTGGCATCGCCTATGCCACCCTGTCCGGTGCCATTGCTTCCGGCCTTGGCTATGCGGTCTGGTATGCCGCCCTGCCAGGGCTGAAGGCGACGCAGGCGGGCATCGCGCAACTGAGCGTACCGGCCATCGCCGCGGCAGGTGGTGTCATCTTCCTGTCCGAGCCACTGACAGTGCGCTTTACCATAGCGAGCCTGCTGATCCTGAGCGGTGTCGCCCTCGCCACGCTGACTAAGCGGCGCACCTGACCAGATCTGCCGTACACGGTTACAATCCCTTCACATCCGGATCATCTGCATTTTCTGCGGAACGGTATGTGCGACATCCTGTTGGCCGAGACATAAGCCCGGCGCGATGGAGCGGACAGCTCCATGTGCGACGGCATCGATACGCCAGTAGAGAAATGATGAAAGCAGGTTCAGTTATGACACGTTTCAACAAATCCCATCTCGCCATAGCCGCAGTATCCACCGCAGCCCTCGCCGCTGCAGGCTGCCAGAACATGACACCCGCCCAGCGCAACGCCGCCATCGGCACAGGCGTAGGTGCCGCAGCAGGTGCCGCCGTTGCCGGGGACGAGACCACAGGCGCGCTTGTCGGTGGCGCTCTTGGTGCCGCAGTCGGTGCCTATACCGGCTGCCGCCAGCAGGGTGGCTGCTATGTCGGCGGTGACCGCGTCGCCAGCAATGATGACCGCTATTACGATCAGGGTGCAGGCCGCTACTACTATGTCGATGAACGCACCGGCCGCACCTATTGGGCGAATGGCGAAATCCGTACACGATAGATCATACCCTTCCCTCGATGCTTATGTATTTCCCTCCCGCATAAGCACTATCCTGACCCGGGCACCGACAGGTTGCCCCGGGTCTTTTTTTACCCTGCCCCGATCACCTAGCCGGAAAGCGTAAAACCGGTGAGGCACAAGGCACCGCCCTGTCCGCGCTTATGCTCCGGCGTGACTTTCAGGTCATGCGCCCGGGCCATGACCAGCATCTGCACCTGCTCGCCCGACAGATCCCGCCCCGGGCAGGTCGACCCGCCCCATTTATAATCCATTGCACCGGTGCCGAGGAAATCGAGCGTCAGGGTACCGCGATATTTTCCGTAATTATCCGATCCCAGAGCACTGACGTAGATGGAGACGATGGAACCGCGCTGATACGCCGTATCGCCATCGTCGGATTTCTGCACGGCGATCCGGGCTGTGGCTGGCGTCAACTGATCTGCCTGAGGGCTCGCAAATGCATTTCCCGAGGAAACCAGCAGGGCTGATGAAGCAACAAATCCGGTAAGGACAACAAGCAATTTCTGTTTCATGACGATCTCTCCTCTTCGTGGCATGAAGTATGCGCCGGAAAGCAACCGACCGCAATTGGTCGGCGGAGGCAGCGCTGCACCGCAACAAACCCTCCCCGGAACGGATGATTGACGGGCGCAGAAGAATAGCACAAATCTGTACGCCAATAATTGAGTAGAGAGAGAGAGATCAATGACAAAAGCCCGGAAAGCAACGACCCTGACCATCATAACTGCCTTGATGTCGACGGGCATAATCGTGGCGCATGCAGCGCAGGAGCGGACCACCGCGCCGGAGATCAAGCCTGGCAAGTGGGAAATGACGAGCACCATGACCCAGTCCTCCACCACGGGCCAGACCACCACGAACCTGCCGGAACAGGTCAACACGACGACCCAGTGCGTCAAGAAGGATAACGCCGTGCTCTATCCGGAATTCTTCCTGCCGATGGGCTGTTCCTTCACCGGTGCCACCTATACGGACAATTCCATGAACGTGTCCGCCTCTTGCGGCTCTGCCGGGGTGACGATGACAGGCTCCGTCAGCGCGTCGATCAGGGATGACGGCAATACGATCACATCCTTCACTTTCCTCAGTGGCGCCATCAACGACAATAATGCTGCGTCGATGTCGGTGAGCTCTACGGCGACCTTCAAGGGCAGCTGCTAAGCCCCCCTAATCCGCTGGCAGATAGACGAAGGTGCTATCGCACACAGCGGCGAGGAGCCCGGCTGTGTGGCTACCCTCCTCCGGGGTGGCGAAATCGAACGTGTCGACCGGCACGTTGAAATCCCCCGGCCAGGAATAGACGGCGCGGCCCTCGGTATCGTTGCGGGCAAAGCGGGTCAGCCCGTGCTGGGCAAGCTCGCGCGTGGCGCAGTCGACGAGATAGCCGCCCTGCTGGGAGCGATAGACCGCCTCGCCATCGATATCGTCGGCAAAGCCTGCGGGGGTGGTCTGGTCGCGCAGGAACTCGAGCCGGATCCAGGCGATTTTCACGCTGTCGGGCGCTTCGGTAAAATTGAACGGTTCGTCGACGGAGTCGAGATAGCCGATCACACCGGTGGCGATCTCCTCGGCAAAGCCCGCCTCGCTGACCGTGAGGGCGTAGACGGACTGTTCGCTATCGTCGGCAGAGGCGGTCATGATGGCCTCGAGGGCGGCAAAATCCTGCGGCGTC
This sequence comes from Aquisalinus luteolus, assembly GCF_009712425.2. Lineage (GTDB taxonomy): Bacteria > Pseudomonadota > Alphaproteobacteria > Caulobacterales > Parvularculaceae > Aquisalinus > Aquisalinus luteolus. The sequence goes on along the minus strand of NZ_VCJR02000001.1, from coordinate 679,529 downwards.
CAGTCTGCTGCGTCTTCTGCGGCCGCGCCGGTAGTCGCGAGAATGGATGCGGCCAGCCCGGCGAGCGCGGTGCGCGTGTGTGTCATGATTGTCCCCCTGATGATCGTTTTCGACCAGGCGAGACTAGCACGCGCCGGTGCCAGCGCTATCCCCCATTCCGGTGAAGGGCCGCTTACGGCCCGCAGGTCCAGTCGCCGGACCAGGTGCGCTCCGCGCCATCGCCACGCATGGCGGTCAGCGTCGCGTCCTGCAACAGGCCTTCATGATCGGCGCGGTCCTCGCCGGTGGGCGAAATCTCGATCGTCATGCCGCGGCCGGAAAAGCGCCCGCCATCCTCCATGCCGCCGAAGCCATCCGCCGTCTGGCTCGTCACGCGCTCGACCGTGCTGGCGATCTTGATCAGGCCATAGGCGGGCTCGTCGACGCCGGCATAGCCCGCGCCGATGAACAGCGGCGCGTCATCGCCCGCCAGGGTGAAGGCGCAGCCAAGCTCGCCATCGAGCTGGTTGGCCCGCCGGTCCGCCGCCGTGAGGGGCGAGAGCACCAGCGCGGAGCCGTCGCCGCCCTGCGTCTGCGAAGCGGGCGCGGCATCGTCGGCGGCGCGTTCGGAGATTTCCTCCGGGTCGGCCTGCGGGGCGCGTGGATCGGGAGCGTCTTCCGGCTCGCCGGAACAGGCGGCGATAAGGGCGATGGCGGCACTGGCGGCGAGCAATATGCGGGTCATGATGTTTCCTACTGGTGATCAGGCAGGAAACAGGTGGGCGGGACGATGGTTCGGTGCGGGGGTAGCATGCACGAAAAGCGCCGCCGGGTTTCCCCGCGAGCGTATGGGAATGATCCGTCTTCGCCCTTTGGGCTTCGACGCGATAAAGGGGGCTCGTGGAAGCGGGGCAGTGCCCTTCAATGTGTCTAGTGGTATGGGCAAGGCGTTCGACGGGCAAACGATTCACTGGATCGTTTGCTTTTCCGTCTCACTCCCACGGCGGTGATCTGGTGCGGGGCCGATACCCAGCTCTCCCGTCCGCACTGTCAAGGTACGGAACACCGCCCGGATCGACGATGCGAGACTTGCGCACACCCTCTCATGCAATCCGGAACCTGATGCGCCCCGCCCTCGCCCGCAGGTTACGGGAGGATGGAGCACCGCCGCCGGGTCCTCACCCGGCCTGGGGGTGGTTATAGCGGGGGTCGGGGGCGCGGGGATAAGATTGGGTGGGGACACAGGCAGGATCGCTCAATGCAGGTCCTTGTGCGGCAGGTCGAGGCGGGGTTGCGCGGCGATGACATCCTCGTGGCACCCCTCCTCCCATGGCAGCAGCTTCTCGCCGACGCCGGGCCAGAACAGCTGGAACGCGCTATAGGGGTCGGTCCGCTCCAGATAGCGCTCGTGATACCATAATCCGTAGCCGAAATAATCGGAGACCAGATTGGTCCGGTGGACGGCCCGCAGTTCGCACTTATAGCCCTCCAGCGGCTCCGGCCAGACCGACCGGTCTTCAAGGGTGCGGCCTGCCTTGAGGGCGTCGAAGACCTGCCAGAGCATGCCGTGCATGACATTTGTCCGAAGCCCGAAGATGATGACGTTTGGCAGGCCGAGGCTGGTCTCGAAGCCGATGGAATAGCAAAAGGCCGGCCCATCGTCCGGCTCGTCGGCACGGGAAGCCACGGACATGCCTTGCCAGCCATGCTTGTCGATGGCGTCGATCAGCCTCTGGTCCATGTCATCGCGGATTTTCCCCACGGTGGTGCCTTTCGTTGCGGTTATGGTGAGAGTACAGGCACCGGGACGTTGCAGCGAGTCTTTGTTGTCGGGACGCGGCGGAGTGGAAGAGATTCGAACCCGCTGGTCGTGTGGAGGGCTAGAGGAAATTAGTCAGCCGAGGCCTGTAAGGCATGGAATGCCTTTACAGGCACGGCGGCCAATTGTGAGCCGGGTTGGGTTAGTCAAGGACGGCCCGGAGGGCCGCCGGCGGAGCCGGGCATTCGGCAAATCATTGGGGTCCCATCCCCAATAATTTGCCTCATCCTTGACAAACCCGGCCCGGTGAAACACCGCAAAGTATAAAACTAACCTTCGTATTTTGGTTTGAGTCGATGATGAAGATAAGATTCTAAAAGAGATAGGGTAGTATTACAGTAGATATTCTCAAATATGATATTGCATCGAGAAACGTTCTGGAAAATCCACGCGCTGATGTTTTGTTCATGCAAATGTTGGCCTGATACCATTTCCACATCCTTTAACAAGCTTTTGGCCAAATTACTCCGCGCACTATTAGGTTGATAATGTTGAGAGGAATATCGTGGTCCAGAGTTTGGCCCGACCTTGCCTATCTTTAGCCATTCGCTTTTGAAGTTGAAGCCATACACAGCTGAGCTCCCTTTCGATAACCTTGGGCGCTGATGTGGGGCTTCCAATAACTCCAGCTCCCACTTACACGGTTGATAGTCTCCACAAGCAACAAGCACTTTAGGAAAGTCACCCATAGCTGAAATGATCTCTTCGCGCCAACCGCACATAGCCATCCCCATGTAACTTATGATGCAGTGTGAGGAGTCTAGGCCCAAAAAGCTAGTCAGCCGAGGCCTGTAAGGCAGATTTTGCCTTACAGGCACGGCGAGCAATTGTGAGCCGGGCCGGGTTAATCAAGGACGGCCCGAAGGGCCGCCAGCGAAGCTGGGCTACGCTCCTTGACAAACCCGTCCCGGTGAAACACCGCTCATCTCGTTTCAGAAAATCGTAGGGTGCATGAAGCCTAGGTGCAAAGAGCTATTGCGGTTATTCCCTTGGGAGAGATTGATATTGTTCGACGAAAGCAGAAAGTTTCTTAAGTTCGGCAAAGGGCACTTTGATACGCTCCATCAATAATTTCCCATTTGCCTTTTTCCGAATAAAGATTGAGCAGTATCCAGAGACGTCATTCAACTCAATCACATCGTATTGCGGTTCGATTTCCAGAAATACTTCTTCGCCGTCCCCAGTATCCATGTTTTGAGTCCGTCCATCAATTTCGATACGAATTTTCACCGCTGTCCCCTATTCTCAGTAGTCGTGACACTTCAGAGTATAATATAGATTTTTTATAGGTTTTATAAGCGCAAGACGGGCGCGGACAAACTTGGCGCTGACCAACCCGCCCCGGTGAAACACCGCTCATTTCGCTTCAGGAAATTGTAGGGTACATGGAGCCGAAGGCTTAATGCACCAAGCATTGTCAGATCAGAGTGGTGCATTGCGCTATCGCTCCATGCACCCTACGGCGCAATGCGCCATTGCTAAGTTGCAGAGCGCCACAGCAGTAGATTACAAAACTTCGTGAAATAAGATATGCTTAACTCAGAAACGACTACATGCCTGAAACGCTAATGAATTGTGTCCCGAGGGGAATAAAATGGATTTTGACTATCTTAAAAGCGGCGAATTCACCATAAAGGAAAATAAGACAGTCCAAGGCGAACTCATTGTCGACGGAAAAAACACAGAACTTTTCCTTAAAGACAAAGACTTTTTCATGCTAGAGAACGATAATTCGGACTATATCCATGGCATATTAGCAAGCCAAAAGAAAGTATCCTTGTTTCAATGCTTAGCAATAGCTAATGCAGGATCTTTATATAATGGAGACACATCAGTAACATTTGCTAGAATTTTCCCGCATTTCGTTATAACCGGCAATAAACATCTGTATCCAAATGATAAATCAATTAAGTCTATTACATTTCAATTGGACGATTTTCAATCTGTATTTTACGACTTTGACGCATTCGGTACGGCACTCTCTGGAAGAAAGGAAATTCTAGAATTAATAAATAGAAAGGGTTTCTACGTACGGGAATTGGATATTGGCCCCTACCCGGAAATAATGTTTTACACGGGCAAAGAATATATCTTTAAAACCGAGACAAAACTGGGTAATTTGATTATTTTTCATGCTCGAACGAGCCGTCATGGAGGCCCCACTGGTGTTGGCATCACGAGCAAACCTGCAGCGACTCTTGAATTCCACAAAAGAGTCGATTTTGAACACGCATTAAAATCTGTACACGACTTGAAATTATTTTTTGAACTTATCCTTGGGAGAGAACAGAACTTAGAAAAATTGTATATAGACGTATCACCCCCAAAGAAATTGGAGGACCAAGATGATAATTATTCTATTTTAGACGTCAAAATATCATTGCAAAAAGAAGTTTTGCGAGAAAAGGATGAACGGTCGCCCCACCCTACCGACATTTTAATACAAGCTTGCGAATACCCAGATACGTATGAAACAGTGCTGAAAAATTGGATAATGAGACAGGAAGAAAGAAGGCGGGCTAGAGAAGATATTATTTTGTCATTTAACAAAAAAATATATACGAAAGATCGTACGGTCAGTGCAGCAAATATGTTTGACCATCTTCCAGACCAAGATGTCCCAAAGAAAAAGCGACTTAGTCGAGAAGTCTCTAATATAAGAAGCCGATTCAAGGAAGAATTGAAGCAGCTTGAAGAGTCGCCTGAGCGATCCTCATTACTCAACGCCTTGGGACGCTTAGGCGCGCCAAGTCTAAAGGATCGAATATGTCACCGGGCAAATATAGTAACCACAGCGCAACCTAAGCGATTTAAAGACTTAGACGTTGTCTGCAGGCATGCCGCTGATTACAGAAATTACTTGGTTCACAATTCAAAAACGAAATTCGAATACGAACAACACTTTTTTATTCAAGCGTTCCTAACGGATACATTAGAGTTTGTATTCTGTGCATCTGAGTTAATCGAATGCGGTTGGAATTTCGATGAATGGCTGAGTAATGGATCCTCTTTGTCGCATAGATTTGCTACTTATGTGTACAATTACGAAAGCGGACTGGAAGAATTTCATTCATTTTTGAATAAATACAAATAAGTCCCTCACAAGCCCCTGTTCGCCTTTTTCACAGCGTCTTCTTCCAGATACAGCTCGCCGCCCATTTCCTCGTATTTTTTCGACATCTGCTCCATGCCTTCGCGGGCTTCTGCCGTGGCGGCCTCTAAATCCGCTTTCTCGTTGTCGCTGAGGCCGTCGGCGTAGTCGCGGACGTCCTGGGTGATCTTCATGGAGCAGAATTTCGGGCCGCACATACTGCAGAAATGGGCGACCTTGTGGGCTTCCTTGGGCAGGGTCTGGTCGTGGAAGTCGCGCGCCGTTTCCGGGTCCAGCGCCAGGTTGAACTGGTCCTCCCATCGGAACTCGAACCGGGCGCGGGACAGGGCGTCGTCGCGCAAATGCGCTGCCGGGTGGCCCTTGGCGAGGTCCGCCGCATGGGCCGCCAGCTTGTATGTGATGACCCCGACCTTGACGTCGTCGCGGTTGGGCAGGCCCAGATGCTCCTTGGGCGTCACATAGCACAGCATCGCCGTGCCGAACCAGCCGATCATCGCCGCGCCGATGCCGGAAGTGATGTGGTCATAGCCCGGCGCGATATCGGTCGTCAGCGGCCCGAGGGTGTAGAACGGCGCCTCGCCGCATTCGCGCAGCTGCTTGTCCATGTTGATCTTGATCTTGTGCATGGGCACATGGCCCGGCCCCTCGATCATCACCTGGCAGCCATGGCCCCAGGCGACTTTCGTCAGCTCACCGAGGGTTTCAAGCTCAGCGAACTGGGCGCGGTCATTCGCATCCGCCGTCGAGCCGGGGCGCATGCCGTCGCCGAGCGAGAAGGTGACGTCATACTGGCGCATGATCTCGCAGATCTCGGCGAACTTCGTATAGAGGAAACTCTCGCGGTGATGGGCGAGGCACCATTTCGCCATGATCGAGCCGCCGCGCGAGACGATGCCGGTGACCCGATCCGCGGTCAGATGAATGTAGGGCAGGCGCACACCGGCATGGATGGTGAAATAGTCGACCCCCTGCTCGCACTGCTCGATCAGCGTGTCGCGATAGACCTCCCAGGTCAGGTCCTCGGCGACGCCGCCGACCTTTTCCAGCGCCTGATAGATCGGCACGGTGCCGATGGGCACGGGGGAATTGCGGATGATCCATTCGCGGGTGTTGTGGATGTTGCGGCCCGTCGACAGGTCCATGACATTGTCCGCACCCCAGCGGGTCGCCCAGACCATCTTGTCGACCTCTTCCTCTACGCTCGAGGTGACGGCGGAGTTGCCGATATTGGCGTTGATCTTCACGAGGAAGTTGCGGCCGATGATCTGCGGCTCCAGCTCCGGGTGGTTGATGTTGGACGGGATGACGGCGCGGCCGCGGGCGACCTCATCGCGCACGAACTCCGCCGTGATGAAGGGCGGGATGTCGGCGCCGAAGGACTCGCCCTGCGCGATCGTCTTCTCCGCGTCTTCCAGCGCCTGTTTGCGGCCGAGGTTTTCGCGGATGGCGATGTATTCCATCTCTTTGGTGATGATGCCGGCGCGGGCGAATTCCAGCTGGGTGACAGGCCCGGTGCCGGTGCCGCGCAGGGGGCGGTTGCGGACGGGAAACTCGCGGGCGAGATACTTTCCTTGAGCGCCGCCATTATCCTCCGGCTTGACCTCCCGGCCCTCATATTCCTCGACGTTTCCACGCTCGAGCACCCAGGCGGTGCGATGGCGGGCGAGGCCTTTTTCGACGTCGATGGTGACCGCCGGGTCCGTATACGGACCGGTCGTGTCATAGACCGGCACGTTCGGCTCGTTCGCCGACGGGTGCAGCTCGATCTCGCGGATCGGCACGCGCACATCGTCGAACCGGTCTGACTGGACGTAGACCTTTTTCGAGGCCGGCAGCGGCCCGGTGGTGACCTGCGGGGTCTGGAATTCGGACTGGTCGATGTGCTTGTTCATGGAAGGTCCCCTTTCAAGGAAAATAGTTTACAGCCCTGCCCGGCCGATGAGGCCACCCAGCAGCAGGAAGGCGCCGATCAGGATCGTCACGACGGCGAAGATCTTCGAGATGCCCGGGCGCACGAGGGACGTGCCGATGCGCACCAGCGGGTCCGGGAAAGCGATGAGGATCAGGCCTTCGATCAGTGCGGCCCAGCCGACCAGCGTCACGATGATCGCGAGCGGCGAGGACCAGATATTGTGGGCGATGATGATGGCGGTGCCGATGGCGAAGGCGACGACGCCTGTGACATAGGTCAGCGCGCTTTCCGGGCCGAAATCCATCATCCAGCGCTGCCAGCGGCCATGGGAGATGAGACCCGACAGGCCGGCAGCGACCATGTAGAGGCCAAGCGCTTTCGCCAGATGCAGGGTGAGGACGGTGGTGGTCTCGAACATATATGGCTCCTTCCCTACGCCGGCCTCTTCACGCCCTCTTTGAGGGTCAGAAGTTTCCCGGATCAGGTTCAAAGGGTACGATCTCAGCCTTCGACATGAAGGCGCCCCTAGGCACTAAACTGAGTCATAAAGGATGTGCCCCCTTCCGTCAAAGGCCCGGTCAAAGAGAGACGGGGCCGCAGGAGCCGATCAGTCTTCCATGTTCTTGTAGATGATGCGCTGCTCGCCGGGGTCGGAGAACCAGTCCATGGTGTCGGCATCGAGAGAGGATGAGCCCATTACGGGGACATGGATGCCGATGAGCTGGTCGGCGTTCAGCAGCTCGGCAAGACCCGGCTCGTCCAGCAGCCAGAAGGGCACGAGGGCGACATCGGTCCGGTGCTCGGCAAAGGCGGCGCGATGGGGCTCGAGGTCTTCCGGATAATCATCCGTGTCGCCGAGATGCAGGATGGTGAGATCCTGCTCGGAGATGCCCGCCCCCGCCGCCTCGGCGACCGACCGTTCGAAAGGCGGCAGGGCGAACCAGTAGACGACATGCTGGCGGCCGCCGTGGGGAACCTGAAAGAAGCGCCATGTGAAGTTGGCGCCGTGGTTCAGCGGCGAAGCAATGCCGTCGCGCCCGGCCAGCGGCACGACCTGTTTCAGCACCGGCTGGGCCGGCGTCTCCCGCCCCTCGCCCTCGACCTTCAGGTCTGCGGGCACAAGCGCGTAAACGTCCGGATGGGCGGTGAGGTAGTCGGTTATCGCGGCAGGCCCGTAATGGTCCTTGTGGGCGTGGGTGACGAAGACGTCCGTGATGCCATCAAAGGGGTCATCGCCCGCGACCATCGCAGCGTGGATGGCCGCGGGCGTCTCGACATAGTCGCCGAGGCCGTCATCATAGAGAGCATCCACGGCGATCTTGGCAGGGCCGTATTCGATCACCACGCCCTCATTGCCGACATAGGTGATGACACCGCCAAGGGGCAAGGCGTCCGACGGCAGGGAAGCGGGCGGCAGGGAACCGGCAATCTCTTCGTCCTGCGCGAAAGCCGGCCGGAGGATTGCCGACACGGCGACCACGCATGCGATCATCGAAACTGTTTTCATCGAGGCACTCCCCCTTTTCGGCCCATACTAAACCACGGGCGTTGCAGGGCGGCAAACAATTCGATGCCGCCGCGGCATTACCGGGACTGGAAAGCGCCTGGCAATCAGGGCATTACTTGCCGAAAAAGACAGGGCCCATGGAACAAGAGACAGACAAGACAGCGCTTATCCTGACCGGCGGTGGTGCGCGTGGCGCATACCAGGTCGGGGTGCTGTGCGCGCTGGGCGAGGCGCTGGGCGCGAAGGAGCGGCCGTTCGATGTAATCACCGGGGTTTCCGTTGGCGCGATCAACGCCGCCTGCCTGACGGCTGACGCCGACAATATCGGCCTCGCAATCCGCAAGCTTGGCGCGTTGTGGGCAGGGCTTCATACCGACAGCATCTATCGCGCCGATGTGGCGACCATGGCCAGGACGATCCTGTCCTATGGTGCAGCGGCAACGTTCGGATGGGCCGGGGCGCGACCGCCGAAGTCGATCCTCGACAACCAGCCGCTGCGCGAGCTGCTGCGGCGCGAGGTTGATTTCGACCGGCTGGCTGAGATGGTCGAGGGGCCAACGCTGGATGCGCTGGCGATTACCGCATCTTCCTATGAGGACGGCACCTCCGTATCCTTCTATCATGGATCGACCCCGGCGCGGCCCTGGCAGCGTTCCCGCCGGATCGGCACGACGGGCAGGATCACGGCAGAACACATCATGGCGTCTGCCGCGCTGCCCTTCGTCTTTCCGTCGGTGAAGATAGATGATGAGTATTACGGCGATGGTGCCCTGCGCCAGATTGCGCCGCTGTCGCCAGCGATCCATCTGGGCTGCAACAGGCTGTTCCTGATCGGTGCACGGGATGCGGAAATCGGCGGCGAGCCGGAAAACGCCCCTGCCTATCCCTCCCCCGGTGTCATCGCCGGCCAGTTGCTGGACATCGTGTTCAACGACAATCTGGAGGCAGACGTCGAAAGGCTGAAGCGGATCAACTCGACGCTCGACTCCATGATGCCGGAACGGCGCGCCCTGACGGACCTGCACCATGTCGATGTCATGATGCTGCAACCATCCGAAGATGTTCGGAAAATCGCGGCGCGGCATGTCGCGGAGCTGCCATGGTCGGTCAAGGCCTTGCTGCGGGCACTCGGTGCCTGGAAAGCGCCGTGGGTGCTGCCATCATACCTGATGTTCGAGCCCGGCTATATCCGTGCCCTGATGGATCTCGGTCGCAAGGATGCGCTGGAGCGTATCGACGAGATCAGGGACTTCCTGCGTTGCTGATTCCCGCTTTGCCGGAACCCCGCCCGGGAACCAACCCGCAAGAATTATGGTTAATCCTTCATCGGCAATGAACGAGGAGATGACCATGACCCGATATTCCCTGATCGCAGTTCTGTGCGCTTTCGGCCTTGCGGCTGCCGGGTGCGAAACGATGGAACGCAATGAATCCGACGCCGAGAAACGCCAGGATGTCTATGACGAAATTGGCGAAGCGGCAGAAGAGCTTGGCGACGCCATGACCAGCGAAGAAGAAGACTTCGGCGATGAATGGAATGAGGCCGGAGACGAGATTGGCGATGAAGTCGAGGACTTTGACGATGATGACGACATCATCGACACCGATGACGACGGCAACTGATAGCCCCTGAACAGATATGATGAAAGCTGCAGGCCGCTCGACTGGTGGCGGCCTGCACATACCGGGATTGCGCTTGTTCGCCTGTCCGGATTACCTTTCCTCAGAAAAGAGGAGAGGAAACATGATGATGAAAACCCTGGGCATGTTGCTGCTGACAAGCGCCATGACCGCCGGCCTTGCTGCCTGCGGCGAGCAAGCCAAAACCGACAACGACACAACATCCGGCGCAGCGACCCAAGACAGTTCGGTTGCCGAGCAATCAGACCAGACCGCCTCTGACAGCACCAGTGCCTCAATCCCCTCCCTGACGGAACTCTGGGTAACCGACGGCTTCGCCGCGCCGGAAGGCGTGACCCTGTCGGCCGATGGCGGCTTCTACTATGTCTCCAATGTCAATGGCGGCGGCAGCGATGTCGACAATAACGGATTCATCTCCAAGATGAGCCTCGACGGTGACATTTCCGATCTCGACTGGATTACCGGGCTGAATGCCCCCAAGGGCATGGCCCTTCATGATGGCAAGCTGTACGTGTCGGACATCGTATCGCTCGTCGTGATCGACGCCGAACGCGGCGCGGTTATCGACACGATACCGATGCAGGATTCTTCATTCCTGAACGATGTGACCTATGTGCCTGGCCATGGCATTCTCGTATCGGACTCCGGCACCGCCACGATTTATCAGTATAATGATGGTGTTCCGTCGGTCTGGATGCAGGATGAGCGCCTGGCCCGCGTCAATGGCCTGCTTGCCCATGATGGTGCCCTGCTGGTCGCGGCGATGGAGGCCGGTGAGCTCCTGTCTGTCGACCTGCAGACAAAGGAGATTACGCTCATTGCGGGCGGCATGGAAAATGCCGACATGATGGCACCGCTGGACAATGGCGGTTATCTCGTCTCCTCCTGGCCTGGGATCATCCATTATGTCAGCCCGGAAGGCGAACGAATGACCGTTCAGGACACGGTCGACCTGCCGGTCAACATGAACGACTTCACCATGAATGGCGACGTGCTGGTGACGCCGAACTGGCGACCGGGAACCGTGCGCGCCTATCGCGTGGACATGCCCTGACTGGTTTCCCGGCGAGGCCATCGCGCTTGCACCCTCCTGCAATATCACGGAGAATGCGCGACTGAGGGCCAGCAAGAGAAAATCAGGGGAACAGGATCATGGCAACGGCAGATACACCGGTTCGCGAGGGCGACCGTCTCGATTACCTCGATGTGCTGAGGGGCTTTGCCGTTCTTGCCATCTTTGCGGTGAACATAAAAGGCATGGCTGCGCCATTTGCCTATTACATGAACGCCAGCCTGTGGCCGGGCGAATACGACCTGCTGGTCGCGGAAATCCAGGCCTTCATCATCGACAACAAATGGCGCACGAACTTTACGGCGCTGTTCGGGGCCGGACTGGTGCTGATCAGCATGAAAGCGGACGCCGCCGGTGCGAAGGGCACCGGGCGCATCCTCTTGCGCAATAGCTGGCTGCTGCTGTTCGGGGTCATCCACCTGTTGCTGATCTGGATGGGTGACATACTGACGGTCTATGCGCTGACCGGGTTTGTCGCGATCTGGTTCCGCAACCTGTCCGGCCGCACGCTCGGCTGGTGCACACTCGGCATCATGATCGTTGCGCTGGCCTGGACCAGCATGTTCGGCGTCGGCCCTGCCTTTGTGCCGGAACTGGGGGCAGAGGTCTCGGCCATCATGTGGGGGTCTGACCCTGCTGTTCTGGATGCCGAAACGGCAACCTATCTCGGCGGTGTCGGCGGGCATATCCAGAACAGGCTGCACTCTGCTTTCGATTATCTCGTCATGTATGGCCTTGTCGGCGGGCAGTTCCTGCTGACGCTGTCGATCATGCTGGCCGGCATGTGGCTGTTCAAGATCGGCTTCTACAAGGGCGCGTGGTCCGGCGGGAACTATCTGTTGCTGGCGATCATCGGCCTTGCGCTGGCCTGGGGGCTGGAGGCACTGCATGCCAATGCCATGGCAAGCTCCGGCTGGTCGTTCGAGACATTCAGCATCTACACGCCGGTCGCGACCATCGCAGGCCTGGTCGGCGCCTTCGGCTATGCCGCGCTGGTCGGATTCCTGCTGAAAATCGGGCTGAAGCTGCGCCCGGTGGCCGCAGCCGGCAGGATGGCATTTACCAACTACATCTCCTGTTCATTGATCGGCACGACGATCTTCTATGGCCATGCAGGTGGGCTGTTTGGCCAGGTGACGAACCTGCAGCTGATGGGCATCGTCGGGGTAACCTGGCTGGCGATCCTGATCTGGTCGCCGATCTGGCTGAAACATTTCCATTTCGGCCCGCTGGAATGGCTTTGGCGGTCCCTCACCTATTGGCAGGTCCAGCCGTTCCGCCGGAAGGCTCGCGACGAAGCGCCGCCCGAGCGCACCGAGAGTGCCGAAACGGCCTGATATTCTTCACGCGTTAATGGTCGACCTCAATTCCTGCTCACGCCGATGTCAGGGAACGAGACGGCGGTTGCGCCCGTTTTCCCCCTGCATTCGCAAATTGCAAGGAGGAAAGACCATGAAGTTTTTTGCAGCAGCCAGCGCCGCCGCCATTGCCCTGTCGGGCGCCGCAATTGCCGGTGATTATGGCGACAAGGAAATGAGCGTCGAAGACAAGTTCGCCAAGATGGACACAGATTCCAATGGCATCGTGACCGAGGCCGAATTCCTCGCGTCTTTCGAGGAGAAAGTCGCCATGAAGCAGGAGGAAGGCAAATGGACCGACTGGACCGATGAGGACATCGTCGCGAAGTCGACTGAATCCTTCAACAAGATGGGGGGCGAAGATGGTGCCCTGACCCTCGAAGAGGCGGAAGAATATTACGCCATGAAGAAAGAGAAAATGGACGACAAGGATTGGGGTGACAAAAAAGATAAAGAAGACAAGGACTGGTAGGGTCCGTACCCGTCACATATGACTCTCTGAAAACTGCCACCTGCGATTTTAGCGGGTGGCTTTTTTATGGCCGAAAGTGAAGGCTAGAGCAGCCCCTGTTTCGAGGTCGGGGTCCAGCCGACGAAGACCTCGTCACCGGTCTCCACCACCGGGCGCTTGATCAGTGTCGGATGCTCGGCGAGCAGGCTGGCGGCGTCTTTCCCCATGGCCTGATCTTTCTGTTCTTCAGTAAGGCCGCGCCATGTGGTCGAGCGGCGATTGACCAGCGCCTCGGCGCCAACGGCCTTGAGCCAACGCGTGATGCGGGCCTTCGTCACCTCCCCACCGCGCATATCGATCAGCTCGAGCTCACGGCCTGAGGCGGCAAGCTCCTTCATCGCCTTTCGGCAGGTGTCGCAGTTTTTCAGGCCGTAAACTTTCATTGGAGAAGTCTCCTTTACTCATCCTTATACGGATCGCGCATGAGTATGACGTCTTCGCGTTCCGGCGAGGTGGAAACGAGAGCGACCGGCGTATCGATCAGCTCCTCGATCCGGCGAACATATTTGACCGCCTCTGCCGGCAGGTCGGCCCAGGACCGTGCCCCGGCGGTCGAGCCGTGCCAGCCTTCCATGTCTTCATAGATCGGCTTGACAGTGCGCTGGGCGTCCATGCCGGCAGGAAGGTAATCGACACGCTCGCCATCGACCTCATAGCCGATGCAGACCTTCAGCGTGTCAAAACCATCGAGCACGTCGAGCTTGGTCAGGGCGATGCCGTGGACGCCGGAGAGTTTCAGCGTCTGCTTGACGAGTGCCGCATCGAACCAGCCGCACCGGCGCTGGCGACCGGTATTGGTGCCGAACTCATGGCCACGCTCGCCAAGGCGCTGACCAACGGGGCCGGTATCTTCCGTCGGGAACGGCCCCTCACCCACGCGGGTCGTATAGGCCTTCACGATGCCGAGCACATAGCCAACGGCGGACGGGCCGATGCCCGCGCCAGCCGCTGCCTGCCCGGCGACGGTGTTGGAGGACGTGACGAACGGATAGGTGCCGTGATCGACATCGAGCAGGATACCCTGGGCACCCTCGAACAAGACGCGTTTGCCGGCCTCGCGCTGCTCATGCAGGATCTTCCAGGCTGGCCCGGCAAAAGGCAGGATCTTCGGCGCGATCTCCTTCAGTTGGGCGACGAGGTCATCCGGAGCGATCTCCGCCTCGCCGAGGCCGCGGCGGATGGCATTGTGGTGGGTCAAGAGGCGCTCGACCTTTTCGGCCAGCGTGTCTGGATGGGCGAGATCGACGACGCGGATGGCGCGGCGGCCGACTTTATCTTCGTAGGCCGGGCCGATGCCGCGCTTGGTCGTACCGATCTTGCCGTCGCCCGCCGCATTCTCGCGCAGGGCATCAAGCTCGCCATGGAGCGGCAGGATGAGGCAGGCATTCTCTGCGATGACGAGGTTTTCCGGGCTGATGGCGACGCCCTGCCCGCGCAGGCGCTCCATCTCGTCGGCCAGCGCCCACGGATCGACGACAACGCCATTGCCGATCATCGACAGCTTGCCCGGGCGCACAATGCCGGAAGGCAAGAGCGCCAGCTTGTAGACCTTGCCGTCGATGACGAGGGTGTGCCCGGCATTATGACCGCCCTGGAAACGCACCACCACGTCGGCGCGCGCAGACAGCCAGTCCACCAGCTTGCCCTTGCCCTCATCGCCCCACTGGGCGCCGATTACCGCAACATCTGCCATGTCAATTTTCCTGTCACAGGCTTGTCAAAAACCGCGCGGACAATGGACGCTAACGGGACGAAGGGCAAGCGCAACGGGCCGCTTTGACGGGGTATTTTTCCCCGGTACAGTATTGCCGGGAATTAACGCTGGTAAGCGTTGCCTGTGCCACGAATCCGGCACATTCGGGCAGCATCCATGGAGGCGGCAGAAACCGGAGCAGAGCCATGAAAAAAGATCGACCGACCAAGCCATTCACCGCCACCGCGCTTGTTGCTGGCGCCCTCGGGCTGTTCAGCCTTGGCGCCTGCAAGCTGCAGGGCAGTGCCGCCGAAGGCCCGCCTGCCGACGCGGCCGTGAGCGAAGCACAGACGGTTTCGAGCTATTTCTCGATCTATGCCTATGGCCCGACAAAGGTGATGTATCCGGTCGAGGGGCAGAAAGCCGCCCTGCTGCTGGAATTTCCAAACGAGAGCAAATCGATCTCCGCGAGCGGCAAGCTGTTCGTCTTTGCCGAAGATGCAAGCGAGGACATGATCCAGGTCTGGTGGAACAACCAGTATTCGGACGCCCTCTTCCCCAACGTGGCAAAACCGGTGGAGACCATAACCCTCGGCAACAGGCTGGAAATCGTCTCAGCCGAGATGACCGGCACGGAACGCCCGCGCGAGGACCAGTCCTATGACGTGATGGCCGTGACCTATCGCATCGCCAATGTGCCGACCGAACGCTTCACGCTCGAAGGGTTCGAAGGCGAGACCACCGTATACGTCATGATGGAAGGCAAGCGGCCTTGAGGTAATCAACGACAGAATAAAAAAGGCGGCTCGGTTGAGCCGCCTTTTTTCTGATAATGGGTGTCGCGATAAGTGCCGCCCTTAAAAACTGAGCGCCTTGGCCTTCTTTACATGCTTGATGGCGCGGACAGCTTCCAGCACTTCCGGCGTAACCTCCGAGTCCACGGCGAGCAGCGCGATGGCATCGCCGCCTGCCGTGC
The DNA here is from genome assembly GCF_009712425.2 of Aquisalinus luteolus. Classification (GTDB taxonomy): domain Bacteria; phylum Pseudomonadota; class Alphaproteobacteria; order Caulobacterales; family Parvularculaceae; genus Aquisalinus; species Aquisalinus luteolus. Next base: position 663,949 of record NZ_VCJR02000001.1, on the reverse strand, counting down.
CGCGGCCGAGATTGAAGGTCGCGATGTTGATGCCATGCTCGCCCAACGTCGAGCCGAGGGCACCGATGAAGCCCGGCTTGTCCTCGTTCGTGACGTAGAGCATGTGCTCGGAGAAGGTCGCCTCCATCTCCACGCCCTTGATCTCGACAAGGCGCGGAATGCCGCCGAAGATCGTGCCGGTGACGGTGCGGGTGAACCGCTCCGTCGTCACCTTCAGCTGCATCGTGGAATTGAAGTTGCGCGCCTTCTCGGTCACCGTCTCGGTGATCTCGATGCCCCGGTCGGATGCGATCGAGGGTGCGTTGACGATGTTCACGCCCTGCAGCATTGGCTTGAGGATCGCGGCGATGGCGGCCTGTGTCAGCGGCTTGCGGTTCAACTTGGAGACAGACCCGGCATAGGTGATCTCGATCGCCTTAACACCCGTCTCTGTCAGCTGCCCGGCGAAGGAGCCAAGGTCTTCGGCAAGCGCCAGATAGGGCCGCAGTTTCGGTGCTTCCTCGGCGGTCACCGACGGCATGTTCAGCGCATTGGTGATGGCGCCGGTCAGCAGGTAATCGGCCATCTGCTCGGCGACCTGCAGGGCGACGTTTTCCTGCGCCTCGGTCGTCGCCGCGCCAAGATGGGGTGTACAGACGACACTCTTGTGGCCGAACAGCGGATGCTCTGTCGCCGGCTCGGTCGCGAACACATCGAGCGCCGCCGCCGCGACATGGCCGGAATCGAGCGCCTCCTTCAGCGCTTCTTCGTCGACGAGACCGCCGCGGGCGCAGTTGACGATGCGCACGCCCTTCTTGGTCTTGGCGAGGCTTTCCTTCGACAGGATGTTCTTCGTCTGCTCGGTCAGGGGCGTATGAATGGTGATGAAGTCGGCACGGGCGAGAAGCTCGTCCAGTTCGACTTTCTCAACGCCCAGTTCAACCGCGCGGTCTGGTGTCAGATACGGGTCAAAGGCAGCGACTTTCATCTTCAGGCCGAGGGCGCGGGAGGCGACGATGGACCCGATATTGCCGCAACCGATGAGGCCGAGGGTCTTTCCGTATACTTCCGTTCCCATGAAGGCCGATTTCTCCCACTTGCCCTGATGAGTGGAGGCATTGGCCTGGGGGATCTGGCGGGCGATGGCGAACATCATGGCGATGGCGTGTTCCGCCGTCGTGATCGCATTGCCGAACGGTGTGTTCATGACGACAACACCGGCATTCGTTGCGGCCTCGAGATCGATATTGTCGACGCCGATACCGGCGCGGCCGATCACCTTCAGGTTTGGCGCAGCAGCGATGACATCAGCCGTCGCCTTGGTGGCGGAACGCACGGCGAGGCCATCGGCATCGGCGATGGCTTCGAGCAGGGCCGCCTTGTCCTTGCCGAGGTCGGGTTCATAGACGACATCTAGGCCGCGATCCTTGAAGATCTGCACGGCGGTCGGTGACAGCTTGTCGGAAATGAGAATTTTAGGCATGGGGTAGTACTCCTTGTCAGGATAAATTTAGCAAACTTGTGAGAGATAATTCGGCTTATACGCGCCCGTGCCTCGTCCTTCGTGGGCCGGCAAGCCGGCCACCTCAGGATGAAGCACTCCTTGAGTTACAGATACGCCCTCATCCTGAGGCACCCGCGCAGCGGGCCTCGAAGGATCAGGCCGAAATGCAAAGAGGCAAAAGCCTAGTTGAACTTGTAGCCGAACTTGACGCCGATATTCTCGACACCCTCGTTCTTGTCGGAATCGCCCAGTATCTGGCCGTGCGACAGGTGCTCGAAGAACAGTTGCACATCCCAGTCCTCGGTCACCGCCATCCCCAGACCGGAGACGAAGTGGAACTGGGTTTCCGACCCGAAGGTGATCTCCGTGTCGAGCACGCGCTGGCGCTCTTCCGGCTGGTTGGGCGGCGGCAGCTCCGTGCGCCCGTCCTGATAGACGATGCCCGTATCGATCTCCCAGAAGTATGCGGAGCCCCCGAAATTCTTCTTCCACAGGATGCCACCGCCGAAGAAGTTCGTTTCCTGGTCTGAGTTGATCGACGCGATCACATAGGGTTGCGGGCTGGCGAGGATGCGCAGAAAGTCCGGCGAGTTCCAGACATATTGCGGCTGGAAGTTGACCCCGCTCTCGCGCCGGTCGTCCATGTTGATCTCGAAGTCGTGCATGGCGATACCGAGCCGCAGCTCGCCGGCCGAGGCAGTGCCGCACAACGCGATTGCCGCTGCTGCGCCAGCCAATGAAAGTATCAGCTTCTTCATGGGTGTCCCCTCCGGTCAGTCCCTCATGCTTCTTGTTAACGATTTTCGGGCGGGGCGGCAACGCGATTCGCGTTGCCACTAGGCCACCTCTGCGAGAGCCTGAGAAAAAGCCCAGTCGAGCCAGGGGGTTAGCGCTTCGACGTCGCCTGCGTCGACAGTCGCGCCACACCAGATGCGAAGGCCTGCCGGGGCGTCGCGATAGCCATTGATGTCATAGGCAGCGCCCTCGGCATCCAGCAGCTGGTCCATCTTCTTGGTGAAGGCCCGCTGGGCATCGTCATCAAGCGCGGTGACGGCCGGATCGACGATCTTCAGCGTGACGGAGGTGTTGGAGCGGGTGGCCTCGTCTTCGCAAAGGAAATCGACCCAGTCGGTCTTCGCGACCCATTTCGTCAGTGCAGCAAGGTTATCGTCGGCACGTTGCTTGAGCGCAGACAATCCACCCAAGCTCTCGGCCCAGTCGAGCGCGTCGATATAGTCTTCAACGCAGAGCATGGAGGGCGTGTTGATCGTCTCGCCGACAAAGATGCCCTCGATCAGCTTGCCGCCCTTGGTCAGGCGGAAGATCTTCGGCATCGGCCAAGCGGGGGTATGGCTTTCCAGCCGCTCGACGGCGCGAGGGCTGAGGATAAGCATGCCATGGGCCGCCTCGCCGCCCATCACCTTCTGCCAGGAGTAAGTGACGACATCGAGCTTGTCCCAGGAGAGGTCCTGCGCGAACACGGCGGAGGTCGCGTCGCAGATGGTCAGACCTTCGCGCGCGGCGCTGATCCAGTCGCCATTCGGCACGCGAACGCCGGAGGTGGTGCCGTTCCAGGTGAAGACGATGTCATGGGTCTGGTCGACCTTGGACAGGTCCGGGATATCGCCGTAATCGGCGGTCATCACGGTCGGCTCGATCTTGAGCTGCTTGACCGCGTCGGTGACCCAGCCCTGGCCAAAGCTTTCCCAGGCGAGAACGGTGACGGGTTTCGGCCCGAGCAGCGACCACATGGCCATCTCGACCGCGCCGGTGTCGGACGCCGGCACGATGCCGATGCGATAATCGTCCGGCACGCCGAGCAGCGCGCGCGTCTTGTCGATCGCCGCCTTCAGCCGGGCCTTGCCGGGCTTGGAGCGGTGCGAGCGGCCGAGCAGCGCGCCTTGCAAATTGTCGAGGGAATAGCCCGGACGCTTTGCGCAGGGACCGGAAGAGAAATAAGGGCGCGACGGTTTGGTCGCGGGTAGTTGGTCTGTCATGTTGTACTCCTATCCTTACAGACAGGACGCGCCGCGTTGGGACGGCGTGGCCCGCGCGGAACATGACAGGTGTCACGACAGAGTCAAATGAAGTTTCTGCCTATCAGCAGATTATTTCCTGACCGAATGTTTCAAGCGAGCCCCGGCTCCCAAATGCAGTGATACACGCATTCCGGGTTTGAAATTCTTTAAAGTTTTTGGATCAAGGTCAGCGCAGTTTTCGGGAATTATTTGCGTGCCTTTCAATAACAAAAACAGTCACATCTCTTCCGGAGGAGTCCTGAACGGTCACTCGGAGAAATATGACCCCCTGTCAGGCCGGTCCGACCTATCCTGTAAGGGGACCCAGAAGGCCTTCTTTGTGCTTTCATGCCTGTTTGCGCTGACCATCGCGGGATATGGCATAGCAGCCCTGATAATGTTCCCGACCGTTCGAGCCGGGGTTTACGTTGCATTTGCGATCAGTGCGATCTTTGGCGTCCTTGCGGTGACCTCGCGAGGGGCCGAAACAATCAAGCCGCACGCGCTTATCTTCATCATCGCTGCAATCATCGGTGCCAGTTTCGGCGCCTATATCAATGGCGGCATCGATGGCTATATCGCGCCCTTGTTGATCATTGCGCCTATAGCCGCAGGATATTTCGTCGGCCTGCGGGCAACAATCGTCTGTGGCCTGGTTTCAATCCTTCTCGCCGTTGGGCTGATCCTGCTCGACCTGAATGGGCTGGTAGTCGAGTCTCCTTACAATGACCGTATGCTGACAATCGCATCGGGCATTATCGTGATCAGTACGATCATACTCGGCATGGCCTGTATCGTGTCCTTTGCCGTTCATGTTCGGGAAGATGCGGCCGCCTTGCGCGAAGGCAGTGCCAAGTTGACAGCCTTTGCGCGCAGTGCGCCGATCGCCATCGCCATGTTCGACCGCGACTTGCGCTATCTCGAAGTCAGTGAGCGCTGGCTGAGTGAATACGGGCTGCAGCGGGAGAAGATCATCGGCCGCGGCCACTACGAAATATTCCCCGAGATCCCGCAGAGCTGGAAAGATGTACACGCACGTTGCCTCGCCGGCGCTACAGAACGCTCCGATGCCGACCGGTTCGAGCGGGCTGACGGCACGATCCACTGGATGATGTGGGAGGTAAAGCCCTGGCATGACCTCGACGGCAATGTCGCCGGCCTCGTCATGATCACGCGGGATATATCCGCGCGGATGGAAGAGCAGGCAGAGCTGGAAGCCGCCCGCGAAAGCGCCAGCAGGGTTTCCGCCATGAAGTCCGCCTTCCTCGCCAACCTGTCCCATGAGATCCGTACACCGCTCAACGGCATGATGGGCCTTGCCCAGTCGATGATGGACGATGACCTGACCGATGAGCAGAAACAGAAAGCCAGTACCATACATGATACCGGATCGATGATGCTGACCCTGCTAAACGACGTGCTGGACATGTCCAAGCTCGAAGCGGAGAAGATGGAGCTGAACCCCACCAGCAACGATCTCAAATCCGTTATCGGAAAGACACTTGATCTCTTCCGTCCGTCAGCATCGGAAAAGGGACTTGCCCTGAAAGCCTTCTATGACGAAGGACTTCCGGCGGCATTGCTGTTCGACAGCACCCGGGTGGGCCAGTGCCTGAACAATCTGTTGTCCAATGCGGTGAAGTTCACCGAGGCCGGAAGCATCGAGATCAAGGCAGGGTATGAACAGAATGAAGACGGCAGCGGCGGGATGATCGTCATCGATGTCAGCGACACCGGTATTGGCGTCGATCCGCAAAACCGGAACTCGCTGTTTACAGACTATACCCAGGCCGATTCCAGCATTGCCGCGACCTATGGCGGGACAGGGCTTGGCCTGTCACTCAGCCGTCGCCTGGCGCGCCTGATGGATGGCGATCTGAGCCTTCTCAAAACCACCCGCGAGGGGTCAACCTTCCGGCTGACATTCATTGCCCATATTGGCGATAGCCCGGCAGCATCAAGCGAAGTGGCGATCGATACTGCTTCATTGTCCTGCCTGAAAGGGTCCCGCGTCCTGATTGCCGATGATGTGCAGACGAACAGGATGGTGGCTGGTCTTTTCCTTGAACCACACGGCGCCACGATCCTGCATGCCGCCAACGGACAGGAAGTACTGGACATTCTGGAGACCGAGGAAGTGGACCTCGTGCTGCTGGACCTGCAGATGCCGGTTCTCGATGGCACCGAGACGATAAACCGTATCAGGGCCAACACACGCCGCTGGGCAAGCCTGCCTGTCATCGCCCTGACCGGCGAAGCGGACGTGCAGGATCGTCCGACCTATCTGCGCATGGGACTGACCGATGTCATCGTCAAACCGATAGAGAAAAACCGGTTCCTGATGACGGTCAGCGAACACCTTCAGCAGGTCAACAGGATCCGGAACCTTCCCCGCCTCGGCTCGCGCTAACCATTCTCACGCCGGGATTTCTGACGCAGCAGAAAATGTGCAAGTGCTGCCATCAGTACGGCAGTAATGGCAAGCTCGATGAAATGCAGCACACGTACCACGTCCGGCATGAAACCGTTTGGCACGACCAGCGGCATGGCGTGATAGGAGAAGTATAAAGCGAAGATGGTCAGGCTGAGCTGTAGCCGCAGACCGCGGCCATGGCGATAGACCAGCATGGCCACGGCAGCCCAGAACAAGCCGCGGACCAGCTGGACTGCGATGACCCAGCCGCTGGTCGCAGCGACATCGGCGATGTGGGTGAAGAACGGCAACAGCTCCCCACCATCGTAGTAAGCGCGGGCATCGTCATTCACCCAGACGACGACATAACCGACGGTGTAATAGACGGCGATGTGGATGACCGCGACGAGCAGGACCGGCAGGAGCATGCCCTTGAGCGAGGCCAGCTGCGACTCTCCCTCCCCCATGCGCGGGAAAAGAAGGCATGCCCAGAGCGCACCGGAAAGGCCGCTGAGCGCGGTGACGGCAACGATGCGCCAGCCGAGCTCGGACCGGAACCAGTCGAAATAAACAAAGGAATCGATCTGTGTCAGAACCGTTCCGACCATGATGGCTATGGCGGCAGCAAGGCTGAACGCCTGCCAGCGACCGAGGCTCAGGTGCCGAAAGAGTAGCATCAGCGCGATACCCTGTGAGACGGTCATGAGCAGCATGCCGCCAAGCGGGCCGCCGGGATCAACCGCCGCGCCCGTCGTCGGCAGGTCGCCAGCGACCTCGGCCATCAGAATCCCACCAAGCACCATGACGGCGATTGACTGCAGCAGCACAAAGCCGAGCAGGCGCAGGCCGGAAAACAGGACAGTCCGTAGCATGATCATTTTCCTTTTGAAAGTTCCCGTCTGGCGAGAGCGCACCAGTCCGCCGCCGCGCGGTATTGCAGAAGCCCGGCCTCGACGGCGAGGATATCGTGGGTGCCCAGATTTGACCGGATCCGGTCACGGCTCGCCGCCAGCGAACTGATGGCGCTGTCGATGGCTTTTTCCAGCCGGTCGATAAAGGACAGTTGCTGGCGCTTCGTCAGCATGTCTCCGGTGAAGGTGAATTTCAGCATCTGTCCTGGCAGGTCCACACCGGCACCCTCGACTGGAGCCTCAAGAAGCCACGCCTTCAGCATAGCCTTGCCTTCTGCGGTCACAGCAAGCGTGTCGCCGCGCCCGCTGGCACCATTGCCGGAAACGGTAAGGAGACCAGCGTGCCGCAGCTTCTTCAGCGCAGGATAGATCGCACCAGGGCTCGATGAATAACCACCAAGGGGCGTCGTCTGAAACACCTGCATTACCTCATAGCCCGTCAACGGCGCACGGTTGAGCAGTCCTAACAGGGCGTAGTTCAACGGAGTGAGCGTCTTCATATTACGCATCGTATTACATATTACGATTCGTAACAAGCGCTTTGGCAATCTTCGCTTGTCCACACGTCTGGCATATTGCCAAAAAGCGTAGAAGAGCCTACGGGCGAACCATGACCGATAGCCTCGAAAAAACAGAGCAACCAGCAACAGCAACAGCCCGTCCGGCGGAGCCGTCGCTGCGGGACTGGCTGCTGCTCGGGCTGTTGACGCTGATCGGCGGGGCGTCCTTTGCCGGGATCAAGCTGGCGGTTGCCACCGCCCTGCCCGGCACCGTCTCCGCCGGGCGGTTGTGGGCGGCGGCGGCCTTCCTGCTAATCTATGCCTATGCCACCGGACGGCACCTGCCCGCCTTTTTGCGGCGGGAAGAAGGAAAAGGCTGGACCGTCTCGACGGAGTGGCGGTTCATGATGGCGGGTGGCGTGATCGGCTATGCCATCCCCTTCACCCTGTTCCCCTTTGCCCAGCAGACGGTCTCGTCCATGCTCGCCGGCATCTACATGGCGTTCATGCCGCTGGTCACGATCATCCTTGCCCGGATCTTCGCCGATGAGGAACTGACCGTGCGCAAGGTGACAGGTTTCATGCTGGGAACCACTGGCGTCATCTTCCTGATCGGGCCTGCGGCCATCGCCAATATTCTCTCCGCTGACGTGATCGCACAGGGCGCGATGATCCTCGCCGTCATCTGCTATGCGATCTATGCCGTTCTGACGCGGCGGGCGCCGGAGATGCAGGCGCGCAGCTTCGCCGCCGGGGTCATGCTGTCCTCTGCCGTTGCGGCATCGCCCTTCGCTCTTGTCTCGGGACAGGACTGGGGCGCTGTCAGCGCCGTATCATGGCTGTCCATCCTGTTCCTCGGCCTGTTCCCGTCTGCGATCGCGGCGATCCTGATCATCACGCTGATCCGCAAGGCGGGCGCAGGCTTCATGGCATTGACCAATTATGCAACGCCGGTCGTCGCCATCATTATCGGGATGAGCGCCTTCGGCGAGCCGCTGAAGCCGACCTTCATCGCGGGGCTGGTGGCGATCCTCATCGGCCTCGCCATCTCACGGACGAAACAGATTTCCTTTGGCGCACGGGGCCTTCAAAGGCTGATCCGCCCGCGCAGGTAGGTCACGGCATCGCCTGAGAGAATGACACGGTCATCCGCGACCCGGCAGTTGACGATGCCGCCGCGCGGCGACGCCTGGAAGGCCCTCAGTTCATCGCGCCCAAGCTTGCCTGCCCAGTAAGGCGCGCTGAGGCAATGGGCCGAACCGGTTACCGGGTCCTCATTGATGCCAACGCCGGGCGCGAAGAAGCGCGAGACAAAATCGAAGCCCTGATCGCCGGGTGCGGTGACGCAGACGCAGTTCTCCGCCGCGCCGTGGCCGCGTGCCGTGCGCACCTTGTCGAGCAGCAGCATGTTGGGTTTCAGGCCCCGCACCGTCTCTGCGTCTTCATAGACAACGAGGATGTATTGCCCGGCGAGGATTTCTGCCGGGTCATCGCCCAGCGCCTCGATCAGGAAACTGGGGACATTCTTCAGCGGCCTCGCCTGATCGCCCGGGAAGTCCATGGCGTATCCATTGCCCTGGCGACTGACAATCAAGGGCCCGCTCATCGTGTCAAAGGTGATCGTCTCTGCCGCCTCGCCCAGCTCCGTATAAAGAATATGGGCCGTCGCCAGTGTCGCATGGCCGCATAGCGGCACTTCGGCACCGGGCGTGAACCAGCGCAGATCGTACTGACCATTGCCCTTGGCGATCATGTACGCCGTCTCGGCGAGATTGTTTTCCATGGCGATGGCCTGCAGCGTCTCGTCCGGCAGCCATTCGCTCAGCGGCATCACTCCCGCCGGATTGCCGGCAAAGACTTTGTCCGTGAACGCATCAACCTGATAGAGATCATACTCGGCCATTTTGGTACTCCCATCGTTTCGCGGGCCTTTTACACCCTGATCGCGGGTTTGTGTAGGCCAATCAGGCTTTCCCGCCATGATCACGCTGCGTTTCACGCGAATGCGATTGTCGCGGCCCATCTCACACATGATAGAGCGAGGTAGACATTAGGACTCGCAGTGCAGGAAGACCGCCCTTATGACTGACATGGACATGACATCGACGCGAGACAATGACGCTGGCCAGAGCGGTTCGGCGAAATGGCTTAAAGTCGCTGGCGGCCTCCTGGTCGTGGCTGCACTCGTTGCTGCGTGGGCACTGCTGCCGCTGGGCGAGTGGCTGGAAGCGCTGCGCGCCTGGGTCGATGGCCTCGGCATCTGGGGCTATGTCGCCTTTGCGCTGATCTATGCGATTGCGACGATCCTGCTCGCACCCGGCTCCCCCCTGACGATAGCCGCCGGCATCGCCTTCGGGCTGAGCGGGTTCTTCCCGGTGATGGTCGGCGCGACGCTGGGCGCGTGCGGTGGCTTCCTCGTCTCACGCTATATCGCCCGCGGCTGGGTGGAAAAGCGCACTGCCAACAGCAGGCTGTTTGCTGCAATCGACCGGGCGATCAAGGCAGAAGGCTGGAAGATCGTCGGCCTGATGCGCCTGTCGCCGCTCGTTCCATTCAACCTGCAGAACTACTTCTTCGGCGTGACGCAGGTAAAGTTTACTTCCTACGCCCTCGCTACTTTCTTCGGGATCATGCCCGGCGTGCTGCTTTACGTGTGGATCGCGTCAGTCGGTGCTGCGGCGGGCAGCGGCGAGGAAACCGGCCCGGCGAAATGGGGGCTTCTGGGTGTTGGCCTCGTCGCCACGCTGGCGGTGACGATTATCGTCTCGCGCAAGGCCCAGAAAGAGCTGACCCGCACCGGGCTCGATACGGACTAGAGCGTAACCGGATTACCGCGAATATATCATCAACCGGATTTCAAAGTCTTCGGAAGAGGCGTAATTTCACGGCTAATGCACGGTCCCGAGTGGACGGGGCCTTTCTGAAGGGACATATATGCGCATCCGGTTGGCCTCAATGGTTTTGCTAACAGTTTATGCCGCGCTGGGATCGGCTGCGATGGCCCAGACGACCGGCGGCGTCTTCGGGCCGGTGGTCAATGAGGGGCACAAATCGGCGCAGTACCGGTTCGGTCTGGCGCCAGATGCAAACGGCAGCGACGATGCCATCGCCCACCGCCTTCACTATCAGCAATCTATCGACGGCTCCAAGATGTGGCGTATCGTGGCGCAGGCCAATGACCGGCCCGGCAGCGGTCTCGATTTCGATTACCTGCAGGGCCAGCTTTTCTGGCAGGTGACGCCCGATGAACGCAGATGGCAGAGCGGCTTCCGCTTCGATGCCCGCTGGCGCGACGATGACCGGCCGGGGCAGATCGGCGCGAACTGGGCCAACCAGGTCAAGCTGTCCGACCGCTGGTCGACGCGGTTTCTGGTCATGAGCGCCATCGATATCGGCGACAATGCCAGCGACGGGATCTACCTGCAGACCCGCGCCAATCTCGCCCGGAAGCTCAAGGGCGGCGCACAGGCCGGCGTGGAGATGTTCAACAATTATGGGAACACGGAGGATCTGGGCGGCTTCGATGACCAGAGCCACCAGATAGGCCCGTTTGCGTCGCTACCTGTGACCGAAAACTGGTCCGTGGTCGGCAGCGTGCTGGTCGGCATGTCCAATGCTGCGAGCGATACGGATTTGCGGCTGTGGGTGGGCCGGGAGTTTTAGGCACAACCTGAATGCCTACAAGGTAGAGACGTCCTATGGTTGACGGTAAACATACCTGTACAGAGTAGATGAATATTCATCACCGAAGGTGACCTGAACGATTTCATCGAATGTCCATGTTATTGGCTCCGCCAATATGTTCCCGCCAGCGTCGACACCGGACATGACCAATCCACCACTGCTCACCGATGAAATCCTGCCGACTTCCGCCGCATCACCATCGTACAGGAAAACATAGAGTGGCTGGAGGGATAGAGACCTGAACAGGGCTTCGTCGTTTTCAAAGACGGGCCAGTCGGGCACATCATCCGGCTTACCGCAATTCCAGTCCACGATACGGGACTGTTCATCAAGCAATTTACTGCCATCACAGCTGACGACAGAAGGAATGCGGAATATCGACAAGCCATCATGATGCCATTCGGAGACCATGCCCAGAACGATGAAGTTCGGGTCAACATGCTGGACGTACCCGGTATAGCTGGCGTCGCCATCGCTCTCCCTGATCGTCACGGAGACAAGCGTACCGGACTTTTCAAACTGTTTGAGACGTATCCAGTTCATGGTGAGGAAGGGTCCTGATCCAATGGCCCAAAATCAGCGAAGGCGCCCCTGCCGGGGCATTCAAACCTTCAAACGATTCACTGGATCGTTTGATCGGCCTGCGGCCGACCGGTTTTGAATGGTGCCCCTGGCCCGACTCGAACGGGCACTTCCGAAGAAACGAGATTTTGAGTCACGCGCGTCTACCAATTCCGCCACAGGGGCCAGCCAATAGCGAACCCGTTTTCTGGCGGGTTCAGGAGCAAACGTCAAGCAGCCGCTTTGCAGTGGAAACGGATTGCTTTATGAACAGCGCTCCACCAGCCACGAGGACAGGCCGTAAGGCCACACCCTGCCATGACCGACCATCAAGCCACCACCAGCCATGTCGGCGCTACCCAGCGCCTGAAGGCGATCCTCGACTTGCTGGCCAGCGAGGCAATGGCAGCAGCCCCTGCCCGTCCGTCGATCGATGAAGTGACAGTCGGCGAAGAGATCCAGGGAGGCGACAGCGACAAGCCCAAGGGCCCGAAGGCGACATTGGGCCAGCTGATCGATGCGCTGGACGAGCGCGCCTATGGCCTGATGCTTCTCCTGCTGGCGATCCCCTGCTGCCTGCCCTTCGTCTATATCCTGCCGCAGATCGTCGCCCTGCCTATGCTGGCCCTGTCGGCCCAGCTGGCGCTGGGACGTGAGGCGCCATGGCTGCCGCGCAGGCTCGCCGACAGGCAATTCGAGATCGTCAGTATGCGGGGCACGGTGGAGCGTGCCGAGCGCTATCTCGGCTGGATCGAGCGCCTCTCTCATTCGCGTTTCCGGGCGATCTCCGATGGTATCGGCGGGCGGATCGTAGGGGCGCTTTTGCTGATTCCCTGTGCCTCGATCCTCGTGCCCCTGCCGCTGACCAATACGACGCCCGGCATCGGCGTTGCCGTGACGGCGCTCGGCCTGATCGAGCGCGATGGGCTGCTGATCATTCTCGGGCTCGCCATCGGGATCATCTGGGTTTTCCTGCTGGTCTTCCTTGGCGCCGAGGCGATCAGCTTTGCAAAGGACTGGCTGCTCGGCTTGTTCTAGAAAGCACGGTCTGCCTGTGACGAAAGGTTCCTAGGCATCCCCGGAAATTCGGCTAGACTGCCACCATGGATGAGCGTTTGAACAAATTGCTGACGCCTTATGGCGCCGCTGGCGTCGCCGCGACAGGCAGCCTGTTGCTGCTGGCCGGCGCCCATGCGTTCGAACGCTTCGGCAAGCTCGCCCCCTGCATGCTCTGCCTCGACCAGCGCGAGGCGCATTGGACGGCGCTGGCCGCCGCGCTGATCACGCTCGCGATCTGGCGCTTTTTCAAGGCCAGCCGCGCGGTCGCCGCCAGCCTCGGCGTCACCTCTCTCATCTACCTCTTCAGCGCCGTGCTCGCCGCCTATCACGCAGGGGTGGAATGGAAATTCTGGCCGGGGCCTGCGACCTGTTCCGGCGGGGCGATGATCAATTCGCCTGAGGAATTGTTTGCCCAGCTGGAAAGCGGCGCGCCGATGGTGTCCTGCTCCGATGCGGCATGGCGGTTCCTCGGCATTTCCATGGCGGGGTATAACGCCCTCTTCTCCCTCGCGCTCGCCGGGCTGACAGCATGGGCAACGGTGCGCATGGTCCGCGCCCTGCGCGATGACCGGTTTGCGCTGACGCCATCAGCGACTAGATAAGTATCATGAGTGACGAACAGATCATTGACGAAACACCGCCCGCGAACAGCCCGCACCTGAACCGCCCGGGGCCACGTGCCGCGCGCATTCGCGAGATGCTGCGCGTCGACCATGCCGGTGAATATGGCGCGGTGCAGATCTATAGAGGCCAGCGCGCCGTGTTCGACAAGCTGCCGCACAAGGCGCGGATCGCCGGGCTGCTGAAGGAAATGGAAGAAGGCGAATACGAGCACCTGCACGCCTTCGATGACCTGCTCATGGAGCACAAATCACGCCCGACAGTTTTTGCGCCGATCTGGAATGTCGCCGGGTTTGCGCTGGGCGCAGGCACCGCGCTGATGGGCGAGAAGGCCGCCATGGCCTGCACCAGCGCCGTGGAAGAAGTGATCGAGCAGCACTACAAGGCGCAGGCCGAAGAGGTTGGTGACACCGACCCGGAGATGCGCGACCGCTTCCTGAAATTCCGCGCCGATGAGATCGGCCACAAGGATACCGCCCTTTCCGAAGGCGCGGAGGAGACGCCGGGCTATGGCCTGCTGAAAGGCGTCATCCAGGCCGGGTGCCATCTGGCGATCCGGGTTTCCGAAAAGCTCTGATCGTCTGAATCTTCCCTGCTTTTTGCTATGTTGTAGCGTTAACCGGTTTTGCCTGTCCTGACCGATCGTGCTAGCGTTGCGCCAGATTCTGCGGTCCGGCATTCCGCCACCGTCGAGACGACATTCAGAGGACATTCCATGCTTACAGGAAACAAGATACTCTATAAGGCCTTGGCCGGTGCCTCGGTATTGGCGCTGATCGCCTGTTCCGAACCCGCGGTCGAGGACGATACGACCGTTGATACCGATATGGCTGAAACGGCTGGTGATACTTCTGGCGAGCCGACCGTCGAGGAGGCCGAAGCTTTCGTCGCCGACGCCGAGCGACAGCTCGCCGAGATATCGGAACGCGCCTCGCAGATCGCCTGGACCTATTCGACCGACATCACGCCGGAGCATGAACAGGCCTATGCTGACATTGACGCTGAATCGACCAAGCTGTCGGTTGATCTCGCCAATGGCACCAAGCGGTTCCAGGACCTCGACCTGCCGGCGGTCCTGCAGCGCAAGATGAATATCCTGCGCGGCGGCATCACCATCCCCGCCCCGTCGCGCGATGGCGCAGCGCAGGAGCTGGCGCAGCTGAACACCGCCCTCTCCTCTGCCTATTCGACCGGCAAGATCCAGTTCGAGGGCGAGGAAGTCAGCCAAGCCGAGACCGAAGTGCTGATGCGCAATGTGAAGGACCCGGCCAAGCTGGAAGAGATCTGGACCAAGTGGCGCGAGCAGGCGAAGCCCTCGCGCGATGAATATGCGCAGATGGTCGAACTGGCCAATGCCGGTGCGCGCGAGCTCGGCTTTGACGATGTCGGCCAGATGTGGCGCTCGGGCTATGACATGGACGCCGATGCGTTCGCCGCCGAAGTCGACCGCCTGTGGGGCCAGGTCCGCCCGCTCTACGAGAACCTGCAATGCCATGTGAAATACAAGCTGAACGAGGAATATGGCGACGAGGTCGTGCCGCTCGACCAGCCGATCCGGGCCGACCTGCTCGGCAATATGTGGGCCCAGCAATGGGGTTCCACCTATGATCGCGTCAAGCCGGAGACGCCGGAGAACATGACGTCGATCGATCTTGACGCCCTGCTGGTCGACGCCGATTACACGCCTGTCTCCATGACCGAGACGGCAGAGGAATTCTTCACCTCGCTCGGCTTCGCGCCGCTGCCCGACACGTTCTGGGACCGTTCGCAATTCGTCCAGCCCGAAGGCAAGGAAGTGGTCTGCCACGCCTCCGCTTGGGACCTCGACAACAAAGAAGATTTGCGCATCAAGATGTGCATGACCGTGGGCGCGGAAGATTTCCGTACGGTCCATCACGAGCTGGGACACAATTTCTACCAGCGCGCCTATATGGACCAGCCGCACCTGTTCAAGAACGGCGCCAATGACGGCTTCCACGAAGCGATCGGCGACATGATCGCCCTGTCGATCACGCCGGAATACATGCAGCAGATCGGCCTGCTCGACGACGTTCCGGGCACGGAGGGTGACCTGGAGCTGCTGATGCAGCAGGCACTGGAAAAAGTCGCGTTCCTGCCCTTCGGCCTGCTGGTCGACAAATGGCGCTGGGAAGTGTTCTCCGGCGAGCTGACACCGGAAACCTATAACCAGGGCTGGTGGGACCTGCGCCAGGAGTATCAGGGCATCCGTCCGCCGAACGAGCGCCCGGCCGATGCGTTCGACCCCGGCTCGAAATATCACGTGCCGAACAACGTGCCCTATATGCGCTATTTCCTGGCGCACATCCTGCAGTTCCAGTTCTACAAGGCCGCCTGCGACCAGGTCGGCTGGGAAGGCCCGCTGCACCGCTGTTCGTTCTATGGCTCTGAAGAAGTAGGCGAGCGCTTCAACGCGATGATGGAAATGGGCCAGTCACAACCGTGGCCGGACACGCTGGAAATGTTCACCGGCACGCGCGAGATGGATGGCTCCGCCGTCATCGCCTATTTCGCGCCGCTGAACGAATGGCTGGAAGAGCAGAACGCCGATCGCAATTGCGGCTGGTAATCCTGCTTTAAACCGGATGAAAAGACAAAGCCCCGCCAGACGGCGGGGCTTTTTTCATGAACCGCTTTTTTTATCTGGTGTTCGTTGGCAGTCTGCAATTACGGGATCACCGCCATGGAAAGCCTGCTTGAATGGAGCGCGACACTTACCGGCATTTTTGCCGCTGTCACCGTGTCGTTGAATCTCGGTGCACGGATTACCGGCCTCGGCTTTATCGTGTTCACCGTGTCATCGATCTGTTGGGTCGCCGTCGCCCTCCTGTCGAGCGAAACGCCGCTGGCAATCCAGAACGGCGTGCTGTTCGTCATCAACTGTGTCGGGATCTATCGCTACCTGATCTTCAAGCCCGCCGGGGAAGACGAAAGCGATAACGGGCGTGAGGTCCAGCACGGACATGTCGCGACCATGGCTGCCGTTGATGGGGCGGCAACTGGCGAAGCGGACGCGGCCTATGGCTCCAGCTCGACATCCCAGTAGAGATAGTCCTGCCAGCTTTCGTGCAGGTAGTTTGGCGGGAAGGCACGGCCCTTTTCGTTCAGCTCATACATGCTCGGCTGCCGGGGCGCATGATAGGGGTGCATTTTCGCCATGGCCGGCATGCGTCCCCCCTTCCTGAGATTGCAGGGCGAACAGGCCGCGACGATGTTGCCCCAGGTCGTCTTGCCGCCGCGCGAGCGCGGGATGACATGATCGAAGGTCAGCAGGTCACGATTGGTATCGCCGCAATACTGGCAGGAGAATGAGTCACGCAGGAACACGTTGAACCTGGTAAAGGCCGGCGAGCGAGCGTGGTTGACATATTGCCTGAGCGCGATGACCGAGGGCAGCTTCATCTCGAAATTGGGCGAGCGCACCGTCGTCTCGTATTCGGCAACGACATCGACCCGATCGAGGAAAACCGCTTTCAGGGAATCCTGCCATGACCATAGCGACAGCGGGAAATAGCTCAGGGGTCTGAAATCAGCGTTCAGGACCAGAGCGGGACAGCCATCGGGTGCATGCCGGATCACCTGCATCTCAGCGTCTCCCCACCCTTTGAATTTCCGGGAAGGGTCGACCGCTCAGTCCCCGGCTGGATCCCTCGCAAGGGGGCCGGACAGATTGGCGGCGACGCAAACTGGTGTCAGTTGAATAGCTGAACCCGAGCACTCCTCTGATATAGAGGTGTAAATCTACCCCTCTAACCCTGTGACATCAACCTAGCTGATTCTATGCGACAGAATTCTGACAAGGTGAGTAAAAAGATGGGCTTATGCAATTTTGCCACAGCCGCGCGAGGTGCGCCGGTTTTCAGTGAGCAGGCAAAACAAAAGCGCGGAAGAAACCTCCCGCGCTTTGCTGCGTTTCGTCTATGAGACGGTCGGCTTAGTCGGCAATCAGATTACCAGCAGCTTGACGGCCACGGTTTTCAACCAGGTCGTAGGACAGCTTTTGGCCCTCTTTCAGGGTCTGCATGCCGGCTTGCTGAACAGCAGAGATGTGGACGAATACGTCCTTGCCACCATCAGACGGTTCGATGAAGCCGAAGCCTTTTTCGGTGTTAAACCATTTTACGGTTCCAGATGCCATTTGAAGTCTCCTCAAGACTGGGGCGGCGAGCCCGATTTAAAGTCGCAAAATTGTCTTGGGTCGTCTTCAAGTCTGGCCGTTAGAACTGGTCTTCTTGGCAGGCGTGGCCAAAACAACACGGGGGCTTATTCCCGCTTTGCCCTTCCCCTATGACTGAAAAGACGGATCGTCGCAAGGGGTTTCTTGTAAAGCTTGTGTGTCAGGCGGGCCCGATACCGTTAGCATTACCGGGAGTTAACCCTGTTTTCCGTATCCGGATAAGTAATCAGGAATTGCGGCTGGGTATAGATGCCGGCGGCATTCGACGGGTCGAACAGGCGGCTGTCGGCTTGCGTGACGGCCAGC
Organism: Aquisalinus luteolus; assembly: GCF_009712425.2. Taxonomy (GTDB): domain Bacteria; phylum Pseudomonadota; class Alphaproteobacteria; order Caulobacterales; family Parvularculaceae; genus Aquisalinus; species Aquisalinus luteolus. Next base: position 646,198 of record NZ_VCJR02000001.1, on the reverse strand, counting down.
GCCTCAGCCGCGTCGAGGCTGGCGCGGGAGCCGGTGACGGCATGAGTCATGGCAAGCGCCGCATACGCACTAACCACGTAACCAGTGCCATCATCGGGGAAATTGTTCAGGTAGGCAGGGTCGGTGTTTGTAAGCGCCATCGCGCGCGCCCATGACCCCACAGGCTCCTGCGTGCCCGGCTCGTTCAGCATGTGGGCGTATGCTGCCCCTACCGATGGCGAGGAACCGGTCGCGAGGAAACGCCCGACCTGATAATTCTCCGCCCACTGAACGAGGGCGGCCGCATCGCGCGAGCCGCGCAGCGCTTCATGAGCAAGTACCATGACCATGAAATCGTTCTGCCATGGCGGCACGGCCCCGGCGATAGAATAGGACATATCCTCGAACCAGCCTTCGGTTTCCCCGGCGGCATCGAGGAAGCCGTGGTCGATATATTTGCGCTTCACGTGGGCGAGCGAAATATCGCGGGCCGTGCGGAAATAGCCCTTCAGCGGATCGGTGTCAGGCAACAGAAACGCGGCGGCGGATACATCGCGCAGGGCCCAGGCGCGGCCACGCAATTGCAGCTCCTCGCCCACCAGCGGGTCACCGGGATTGTTGACATTGCGCAGGTCAGGCCAGATCGCGGCGATGACCCATGCCGCCTCGTGCGACAGCTCGCGGGCGAAGTAAGCGTCGCCCGTAGAAAGATACGCCGTGTAGGTCATCAGCGGCTTGTGCGCGGTGTCGAGGGACCAACCGCCATCCGAGCCCATGAAATAGGCCGGCGGGATCCGGTCATTGCCGCGCCATTCCTCCGTGCCCCGATCCTCGGCCCAGAACCATGGGCGGCCCTCGACCCGCACGGGCAAACCTGTCGTGTCTTCCTCGTAATGCCAGGGTACCGCCCCTGCCCGGTTTGCCATCGCCAGAATCAGCCGTTCGGCATTGGCGCTCTGGCTCTTCAGCCACATCACGTCCCATGCCGGCAGCGGGCCGATATCGGCGCGCCCGCCGGTCGAGGGAAAATACGGTGTCAGTAAGCCGGGCGTGAGCACGCCCTTTTCCTGCGCGAGGGCGGCGAGGTTTGCTTCTATCTTGGTCTCGGCAACGCCATAGCCGAGATCGAAAGGCATGACCGCGCCCGCCGCGATGAGATAGGCCGGGTCCTGCTCCACCCGCCAGCCGGAGCGCGCGGTCGTCTCGACCACCGTCGACCAGTTCGACCCGCGATAGTGCTCGATATCGTCATATTGCGCGATGACCTCGTCGCCATCATGGACAATGACCGTATACGTCATGTCACGCATGCCGGGGGCAAAGGTCTTGTGGTTCTCGAAACTCAGCCGCGTGCGCGCTGCGCCACCGGCATAGACACGATGATCAGCACGGACGGTGAGAAGTGGTCCGATATCCTTCTCGTAACTGCGCTCCCGCGCGAAAGGCCCGTCGAGCCATGGCGTGCCGCGCTGGGCGGACAGGGAAAGGAGATCGACCTGCCCGGCGAACTCGCTGCGGTCGGCCCGGCGACCGACAATGCTGACGGTGATCTGGCTGCGGTCCATGGTATTATGCGGTGCGCTTGGACCGGCTGGCACGCGCACCAGCATCGCCTTGTGGCGGCCACGGTCGAGGCCGGTGAGATCGGCAGTGAGGACGGCGTGACGGACCGAGCCGTCACCATGGGTCGCCTTCACATCCGCCTGCACCGGGAAGAGCTGGTTGCCGACGCGGATGGCCAGATGGTCGCCCCGCGCGAAATCGCCTGCCGTGAAGGCCTGCCCGAAAGTCAGGTAAGGAAGGTCGGCATTACGGGCCGTGCGGTCGAGATTGAGACCGGTGATCTCCCCTCCCCGATGGGGCATGAGGAAATCCGGTGTCGTCAGGATGCGACCGGCGGAGGGTACGGCCTCAACCGGTTGGGGCCGCAAGGGCTGGACGCCGTCGACCTGTTGCAGCTCGACGCCCTGCGCCTGCATGCGCTCGACGGCGCGGCGCTGTTCAGGGGTGAGACCGGAGAGATCCTGGGCGAGAGCAGGCACGGCGAGAAGCCCTGTCAGGAACAGGCAGATCCCGAAAAGTCCAGCCAGCCAGTTGCGTGTCATGCCCGCGTCTCCGATCGAGGAAAAATCCCATGGTCAGTGCAGCGCTGCAAGCCTCGTGCCGTCTGTACCGGATGATGAGGGTTAACCCTCATCCTGAAATTCCGGGGGCTCCGTCTCCGCCGCGACCTGGCGGATAGTTTCCAAGAGCTGGTCCGGTGGCAGGGCCCCGGCAAAGCCGGCCTGCTCGTTGATGATGAAGGTGGGCACACCATTGACGCCCCCGGCGCGGAAGGCCTGCGCCTCTTCCTTCACATCGTTTACATCCTCGACCGAGCCAAGACGGGCGAGCACATCCGCCTTTTCCATGCCGGCCTCAGCTGCGACCGTGGCGAGCACATCATGGCTGCCGAGATCGAGCCCGTGCTTCCAATAGGCATCGAACAGCGCCTCGACCACCTCGCGCTGGAGATTGTCCTCATGGGCCCAGCGGATGACCCGGTGGGCGTCGAGCGTGTTCGGCGCGATTTCCGGTAGCGACGGGTCGAGGTCAAGGCCCGCCACACGGGCGGCCTCGAGCAGGGCGCCGTTCATCTGGTCGAGCTGTTCGGCGGAGAATTTCGACGCGAGGTATTCCTTGCGGTTCCGCCCCTCTTTAGGCGCATCGGGCGCCAACTGATAGGGCCGGTAACGGACCATCAGGTCATTGGAAAATGAAAGCGCCATCAGCGCGCGATCGAGCGAGCGCTTGCCGACATAGCACCACGGGCAGACAGGGTCGGAGACCATGTCGAGAATGAGAAGCGGTTTGGATGTATCTGACATGGCAGCGGTCTAGCGCGATATGGCTCGCTGGCAAAATGAAAAGCGCGGGAGGAAAGCAGCCGTAAAAAGGTAAGCCGCGGCTCCATGGGACAGAGCCACACCTTCTTTAATTGGCAAGCAAGGCCTGTAAGGCACTTTATGCCTTACAGGCCTTGGCTGATGATGATTTCAGGGGACTGTTGCTGTCAAGGCTGCAACCGCTTCGCGGCGCGCCTCCGGCGCGGCCTTGACAGCAACAGTCCCCTGAAATACCGCGAAAGAAAAAGATCAGTAGACGTCACGCAGGTAGCGCTTGTCCTTCTTCATCTTGCCGACATAGTCCCAAGCGGCATCGTCATTGATGCCCGCTTCCTTCTCGATGATCTTCAGGAGCGCGGCATCGACATCTTTCGCCATGCGGGTAGCGTCACCGCAGACATAGAAATAGGCGCCCTCTTCCAGCCATTTGAACAGCTCTGCGCCGTTCTCCTTCATGCGCTGCTGGACGTAGATCTTCTCTTCCTGGTCGCGGGAGAAGGCGAGATCGAGCTTGGTCAGCACGCCCTTGTCGTGCCAGTCGAGCATTTCCTGTTCGTAGATGAAGTCGGACTTGCGCTTCTGGTCGCCGAAGAACAGCCAGTTCTTGCCTTTCGCGCCTGCGGCTTCACGGTCCTGCAGGAAGGCACGGAACGGCGCGATGCCGGTGCCGGGGCCGACCATGATGACTGGCGCGTCCAGATCGGACGGCAGGCGGAAAGCCTTGTTCGGCGACAGGAAGATACCCGCCGTCCCTTGATCGCCGACGCGGTCGGCCATGAAGGTCGAGCAGACACCGCCATGCTGGCGGCCATGGCTGTCATAGCGCACAGAGGCGACCGTCAGGTGGATATGATCCGGGTCGGCCTTGGGCGAGGACGAGATCGAATAGGCCCGGTGTTGCAGGGGCTTCAGCAAGTCCAGATATTGCTCAAGGTCCCAGGTCACGACCGGATACAGATTGAGCAGGTCGAGCTGGTCCTTCGACCACAGATAATCGTCGATCGCTTCCTTGTCGTTATTGTCGACGATGTGCGACAGGCGGCTATCTTCGGCCTGTGCCGCGACGGCGGTGAGATAGTCGCGCGACGGCATGGAGATTTCATAATCCGTTGTCAGCGCCTCGCGCAGCGACTTGCCATCGCCTGCATCGGCGTCGGGGTTGTAGCCCAGCCGCTTGATCGTCGCCTCGACCAGTTCCGGATCGTTCACCGGCATGACGCCGAGGGCGTCGCCCGCCTCATACTCGATCTCGCTGTCGCCGAGGGCAAATTCGAAGTGCCGGATTTCCTTGGCCGAACCCTCTGCCGACAGGAGTCGGTTGGTGGCCAGTACTGATGTGTACGGATTTTTCCGGTTCCACTTGGCGCGCTTTGATTTCGCCTCTCCGACCGGCACGTCCTTGGAGGCTTCCGGAACACCGGCGGTTGGCGCATCCTTGCCGAATTTGGAGATTTCCGGCAGGGCACTGCCGAGCCACTCGGCAGCCTTGTCCTCGTAATCGACATCGCAGTCGACACGGTCGGCGATGCGATAGGCGCCGAGCTGTTCAAGACGCAGGTCGATCAGCTTGCCCGCCTGGCAGAACTCGTCATAGCTGGTATCGCCAAGTGCGAGCACGGCATAATGGGTCTTTTCCAGACGCGGCGCAGTCTGGGACAGGATCGCATCCCAGAACAGCTGGGCGTTATCGGGCATCTCGCCTTCGCCATAGGTGGAGACGCAGATCAGTACCCGTTCCATCTTCTTCAGGTCGGCGATTTCGATATCATCAAGCGCCATGACGTGCGGCGCGAGGCCGAACTGGCTGGCGTTCTCGGCGACTTCCTCGGCGACACTTTCGGCATTGCCGGTCTGACTGCCATAGAGGATGTGGACAGGCTTCAGCGCCTGTGTCGGTGCTGCGTCCTCGATCTGCGCAAGGCGCGAATTAAGGCCTGCGAAATAGCCGTTCAGCCATGCCTTCTGGTCCGGGGAGAACGGTGCCTCCTCCGGGAAGAACAGCGTGTTGGCGAAAAGCTTGTGGTTCTGTTCACCCATGACCGGCTCCCTAACTCGCCGCCCGGGCGATATCGACACTCGCCTCGCGCGCAAACAATTCCTCAAAGCCAGGCAGCGGCGACAGGCGCTCGCGGTTCTCCCGGTCCTTCAGCATGATCCAGCCATAGGTGCCGTGGGCATACATGGACAAGACGTTCCGCCGGCTGAGGGCTTCCTTGTAATCCTTCAGGCGCTTGTCGGAGACGAGCACACCCAGCTGTTCGTCGGAATAATTGCCGAGCGCCGAGCGGGCATATTTCATCAGCTGTTGCATCAGCGCGAAGTCTTCCGTCAGGATCAGCTTCTTCATCGCCTTCTGCACTTCCGGGTCCTGCGGCGCTGGCTGGCCCGGCAGGCGGGTCATGGCAAGACGCGTCGCCATGTGCATGACCGTATACGAATTGAGCAGCACATAGGTCTCGTTCGCCTCGGCAGAGCCGAAGGCAGGCGTGAAACCGGACATGACGTTCTGGCCGTCGCGCCAGGCGATCTTGAACTTCCGCAGCTGGTATTTGCACAGCGCCGTTGCCATTTCCTCGATCATCTGCTTGCGCGAGTGGTGGCGCAGGATGTCATAGGTGTTCTGGCTGCCGGCAAGGGCGCGCGGCAGAAGGTAGCGGAAATTGCGCGCCTCTGTGTCCCAGTTCTTCAGGATACGCTTAGCGCGGGACGAGTTCGTCAGCTTCACATGCTCTTCAAGCAGCATGACGACGCTCTCGCGCATGATGGCGGCTTCTTCCGTCGCATCGCCCAAGTTCAGCAGCAAGACGGAGTCGGCGCTGTAGCTGTGTTCCAGCAGGCCTTCTGGGTCATACTGGAAGGCGAAACCGCCGGACATGCCGTTGCACATGCCCTTGCCGAAATGGCTGAGGTTTATGACAGCGCCATTGGTCATGTATTCGCAGGCGAAATCGCCGACGCCTTCGACGACCGCAACAGCGCCGGAGTTGCGCACGGCAAAGCGGTCGCCCGCCTCTCCGTTCACGAACAGCTTGCCGCCGGTTGCGCCGAACAGGGCGAAGTTACCGATGAGGACGTTGCCGCCCTGCTCTTCCCAATTGCCGCCGCCGGGCGAGGACATGGCGAGCGTCCCGCCGGAAAGGCCCTTGCCGACGCCGTCATTGGCCGTGCCGGTATGGATCATCAGGACACCGTCATTGACGAAAGCGCCATAGGACTGGCCGGCAGACCCGGTCGTCTCGATACGGATCGTATCCGGCTCGAGGAAGCGACGGCCCCGGTCGTCGGTTTTCACCGCTAGCAGCCTGTCGGCAGTTTCCTGGTCCATCTGGTGCTGCAGGATGCGTTCGAGATCGATAGACATCTGCCCGCCGACCGTCTTGTTCGGGTTGGACAGGACGAATTCCGGCCCCTTCAGCGTGATGTGCTCCTCTCCATCCTTGAACAGGGCCTGCTCGATCCGTTCGATCATCATGTCGTCGACATCGAAATTGGCCTCCAGATAGACCGGCTTTTCGACGCGCACTTCCTCGACTGGATGCAGCATGGCCTTCAGGTCCAGCTGGCCGACCGTGGACGGATGATCGAGCAGATGCAGGAGGTCGGAGCGGCCACGGGATTCGCGCAGCGAGCGCAGGCCGAGGCGGCCGAGATGCTCACGCACCTCGTGGGCGATGTTGATGAGGTACTGCGCCAGCGCACGCGGGTCGCCATCGAACACTTCCGGGTTCGTGGTCAGGCCCGCCGGGCATTTGACGTTGCAATTTTTGGCCATGACGCATTTCAGCATCATCAGCGCCGTCGTGCCGAACTCGAACGAGTCTGCACCAAGCAGTGATGACTTGACGACATCCGAGCCGGTCTGGTGGGCGCCGGAAGCACGCAGGATCACCTTCTGGCGGATGCCGTTGACGCATAGCGCCTGATGGACTTCAGCAATGCCGATCTCCGCCGCGCGACCCGTGTTCTTCAGCGATGTCACGGCGGCAGCGCCCGTGCCGCCGGTATTGCCGGCGACGTTGATGACGTCAGCACCTGCCTTGGCGACGCCGACGGCGATGGTGCCAATACCCTCTGACGAGACAAGCTTGACGATGACGCGCACGCGGGCGGCCTTGGCATCGTGGATCAGCTGGGCGAGGTCCTCGATGGAATAAGTGTCGTGGTGCGGCGGCGGCGAGACGAGCTCGACGCCCGGTGTGCCGCCACGGGCAGCCGCGATCTCGACGGTCACTTTCTGGGCAGGCAGCTGGCCGCCCTCGCCCGGCTTGGCCCCCTGGGCGATCTTGATTTCCAGCTCTTTCAGGTTCGGGTCGGCAAGGTAACCGGCCCAGACGCCGAAGCGGCCAGAGGCAAGCTGCTTGATCGCGCTGGCGCGGATCGTTCCGTAGCGGGAGAAGTGTTCACCGCCCTCGCCCGAGTTCGACAACCCGCCGGCGATGTTTGTGCCGTGGGCGACAGCCTCGTGGGCCGTGGCCACGAGCGCACCGTGGCTCATCGCGCCAGAGGCGAGTGTCTTGGTGATTTCTGACGCAGGCTGCACCTCGTCCAACGGGACGGTGCCGGGCGCGGAATAGAGATGGGTGAAGTAATAGAGCGCCGCGCCTTCGGCCTGCAGCTCGACATAATCGTCGACATGCTTGGCATAGACGATATCATCGCCGAAGCGGTTGCGGATCGCGTGGGCGAGCACTGTCAGGCGGGCATAGTCGGTCGCCAGCTGGCCGGTCAGTTTCAGCTCGAAGATGCCGTCATTTTCCGGGCGGCAGTCGAGGCCGCGTACGAGGAAGCTTTCATTGCCGTAGACATCGTGCTTGGAGAGCTCGTCCTCGAACTCTTCTTCCGTTGTGCAGAAGCGCATGTCTGCCGGGAAGCCGAGAACGTCGCGCAGCGCAGCCGGGCGCTTGTTGCGCTCTTCTGTCAGGATGCGGATGAACTCGCGATAGCGCGGCGTGATTTCCTGGGAGTCGATCTCTTCCGGCGTGCGGCGACCGAAGCCGGCAAACTTGTAGGTGTCAGCGTCCATGCCGAAGGAATCGTTCAGACCCTGCAGCGTAAGCAGCCGCATGGAGTCTGCATCCTCGTCATTGGCTGGCTCCAGCTCGCCATCCTTTGGCTCACGGATAGCCGGGATGGCAATTTCTTCTTCGGTCATCTCGACGAAGCCGCGCACAGCCGTCGTGCCGTATGAGTGTCCTGCTCCCTCAGCGCGTTCCTTGAACAGGCCGAGGAGCGGGATCTCGTCCTCATTGCGCACGCGGCGGGCCCGTTCATGCCAGTCGGCAGACGAGCGCACGATCGTCTCGAACCCGACCCCGCCCACAGGCGAGACCATGTTCGGGAAGAATTCCTTCAGCACCGGATCGCTGGTATCGAGGAAGTTCGGCTCGAAGAATTCCCCGCCGATATAGCTTTCCGCCGTACACAGACCGACCTTGCCCATCGTCTTCATCAGCGCCTTGTTGGCGGCCTTGACGAAACGGTTGATCGCGCCCTCGACATCATCGGGGAATTTCTGCTGTGCCCGCCAGAAGACGGAGACCGGGCAGATCGCCGACGCGCCGAAACCGAGGGCCACCGCGACGTGGTGGGACGACGCGAACTGGCCGGATTCCAGCACGATGGAAGCAGAGAAGCGCAAGCCCTTCTGGATCAAACGCTGGTTCGCCCCGGCGACAGCCAGAAGCCCCGGCAGGGGCGCCTTCGACGCATTCATGCCGAGATCGCTGAGCACGATGATACCCGCCCCGGCGCGGACTTTCTCCTCGACCTGGTCGAAGACCCTTTCCATGGCCTCGAGAATGGCAGCGGCGTTCTTCGTCGTGTCGCCATAGACCGGCTCATAGCAAGTCTCGATTTCCTCAACCTTCACATCTTTCTGCATGCGGATCTTGGCAAGGTCGCCCGCTTTCAGGATCGGCGTTTCGACGACTATCTGCTTGGTGTCAAAGACGTTGAAAGACGGCTTTGGCCCCAGTGCGACGCGCAGGGTCATGCCGTCGGCCTCGCGCATGGAGTCGAGCGGCGGGTTCGTCACCTGCGCAAAACGCTGGGAGATATATTTCGCAACCCCGCCTTCCTGATCGGAGAGCGCGTTGATCGCCGCGCCATAGCCCATGGCGGAGACTTTTTCCGAGCCCGATTGCAGCATCGGGTCGAGCATGAACTTGAAGCTCTCCTGGTTCAGGGCGCAGGAGACGAAGCGCTGGGCGATGGTGAAGTCCGGATCGTCCGTATAGGCCTCATCGGGTGCCGGCGGCAGGTCGATGAGGTTCGTACGGCTCTTGCCCAGCAGCTCTGCATAGTTCTCGCGGCTCGCCAGCATTTCCAGCGTTTCCAGCGAGTTGTAGGCTTTTTTCTCACCGTGACTGTACCAAAGCATGCCGCCGGATTCGATGCGGCCGCGGCGGATGACATCCTTGGGCGGGAAATCGATCTGGCCTGCCTCTGAGGTGACACAGAGATATTCTTCGGTCTCGACCGAGCGCAGCGGACGCAGGCCAAGACGGTCGAGACGCGCCCCGACAACCTTGCCATTGCCGAAGATAAGCGCGGCGGGGCCGTCATTCTTCTCCTCATAGAGGGAGAAATACTCCAGCATCGCCCGCACTTCCGGCGAATAGCGCGAATCGTTTTCCCAGGCCGGCGGCATCATCGCGACGACGGCGGTGACGAGGTCGAGACCGTCCTCGATCGTGCGGCGATAGAGTGTCTGGTCGAGCCGGGCAGAGTCCGACTGGCCTTTCGGCGAGATGATCCGGCGGCCCTTCATGCGGGCGATGGCATCCTCAGACAAGCGGTTCTTCTTGTCGGTGTTCAGCTCGCCATTATGGGCCATCAGCCGGAAGGGTTGGGCCATGATGGGGTGCGGCGCGGTGTTGGTCGAAAACCGCGTATGGAAGAAGATCGTGTTGATCTCATGATCGCTGTCGGCAAGATCATCGAAATACGGAATGATCTCGTGCGAGTTAAAACGGCCTTTCAGCACCTGTGTGCGGGCGCTCATCGACAGCGGGTAAAGCCCGGCAAAACGCGTATCGGTATAGGCGACCTGTTCGATCTCCAGCAGCGCCTGATAGATCAGCGTGTCAAAGGCGTGCCCATCCTCGTCCTTCGCCGCGTCAGGACAACGGAAGATCCACTGGCGGATATTGAGCTGGTGGTGACGCGCGGCTGGACGCAACGCCGCCATATTCACCGGCAGGTCGCGGATGGTGATGACCTCGATATTCTGGCGAGCAAGCGCCTCGTCGATCAGGGCAGCCGCCTCCTCATGCATGGTGCGGTCATCGGGCATGAAGAAGTTGCCGACGCCAAAATCACCCAGGCACATCTCCGGCTCGCCGGCGATCTTGCGGAAGAATTTCTCCGACAGGTCGATGGACACCCCGGCCCCGTCACCGACGCCTTCGGAGCTCATGCCGCCACGGTGGGGAATCGAACACAGGGCCTGATGCGCCTTGACGAGAACGTCATTGCTCTGAACGCTGTCCTTGCGGGTCAGGAAGCCGACGCCACAGGCGCTATGGTCCGCATCCGCATCATAAAGTCCGATAAAATTCCGTCTGTCAGTCACGTATTACTCTATCCCAGTTAGGCCGGCATTCGGGTCGTTACATGTTTTTTGTGGCGCAAAAAACCGCCAGAAGCGCGCCAGCACACAATCTGTTTGTGTGAGACGGTCATCCTGCGGTGTACTGATGTCGCCTGTTTTCGTTACGGCAGCCATAGCCTTCGGGCCAGCAAGGGGAGCCAGTCAGGCTGAACATACCGCCGTTGTTGGCCTCTAGTTATAGATTATGCCAAAATCCGTCAAGAAAAATGCATGTTATCGCTGGTCAGAATGGTCGCAGGGCGACGCTCGGCCAAAAGCCACGGAAAAGAAGTTTTCCCCAAAAGCGGGATTTTTGCCCCTTGCCCCTCTTAAAACGCGCGCCAAGCCATGATATAACATTGATATAACACGGGGAAACAAACGCGGGAAACGTTTACAACATGGCACACGATCACCACGACGATGATTTCATGGGCACGCTCACAAAGAATGAGGCCCTTGTCTATAGCGCCCTGAAGTCGGCCGGGCAGCCGCTCAAGGCCTATGACCTTCTGGACATCCTGAAAACCAAGGGCGTACGCGCGCCGATGACGATCTACCGCGCGCTTGAGGGGCTCGAGGGCAAGGGCCTTGTCCACAAGCTCGACGCGCTGAACGCTTATGTGCTGTGCAATCACGACGAGCCGCACCAGATCCAGTCATTCCTGGTCTGCGAGAGCTGTTCCAACGTGGAAGAAATCGACACTGGCGTCTCCGCCACCCCGTCGGTCGAATCGAACATCAAGGCCGTGGTCGCCGAAAAAGGCTTTCGCATGGAAGCGGCACGGCTGGAAATAAAAGGCCGCTGCTCGCGCTGCGCGTGATCTTAGCCGCGATACCAGCCGGCATCGGCTTCCTTCCGGGCGCCCTCGCCCCATTCCTGCATCGCCGGCAGCGTCCACATCGCCTCAAGATACTCGGCGATCGGCTCTGACACCCTGAGCGGTCCATAGGTGCGGAAGCGCGAGACCACCGGTGCATACATCGCGTCCGCGATAGAGAACCGCCCGAACAGGAACGGGCCGCCAAGCGACGCGCCGTAACGCTCCAGCGCATCCTCCCACAGGGTGATGATGCGGGTAACGTCCTTCCGCACGCCCGGGCCGCCCCACAGGCCCTTGCCTTCCTTGACGAAATCCATCGGCCAAGTGCCGCGCAAGCTTGAAAAGCCGGAATGCATTTCAGATGCCATGCAGCGGGCGAGAGCACGCGCCTTCTGCCCGCGCGGCCAGAGATGCTGGTCGGGATAAAGCTCAGCCAGATATTCGGCGATGGCGAGGGAATCCCAGATGTGGGTGTCGTCATGAATGAGACAGGGTACGAGGCCGGAGGGCGAGACATCCTTGATCGTCGCGCGCGTGTCCGGTTGGTCGAGGCGAATCATCTTTTCGGCGAAGGGGATCTCAAAGTGCTTCATCAGCACCCATGGCCGCAGCGACCAGGACGACAGGTTCTTGTTGCCGATGATGAGGGTGAAGTCCGTGTCAGCCATGGTCAGGCTCCCTGCTCAAGTAAGTGGGTTTAAAAAAGCTGGCGATCCAGCGGGCGATGGTTTCCCGGTCCGAGCCGTGGGCAAGGCCCGGGCGGGCCAGCGCGCGGACATCGTCGGGGATGCGGTCGGAGCGTAGCTCCATCAGCGCCAGCGCAAACTCATGGGTGAATTCAGGATGCATCTGGAAGGACAGCCCCTTGCCACCTGCATAAGAAAGAATGCCGTTGGGGCAGAAGGGCGAGCCGCCAAGACGCACAGAATCAGCCGGCGCCTCGATCACCTGGTCCTGGTGGGAGACCGCGCAGGCGATTCGCGGCAGTGCCTCGCCGGTCATGAACGGGGCCGTATCGATCATCTCATAGGTGTGGATGCCTGCGCCCCAGCCCTTGTCGGACTTGCGCACCGTGCCGCCCAGCGCATGGGCCATGATCTGGTGACCGAAGCAGATGCCCGCGACGGGCTTTTCCGCCGCGATTGTGTCCCGAATGAAGGTCGCGAGCGGTTCGATCCAGTCATGATCCTCATACACTCCGGCGGGCGAGCCGGTGATGAGGAAGCCTTCTGCAGCATCCAGCGCTGGCAGGTCTGCCCCTTCGTAAACCGGATGATCCGTCGTCTCAAGATCGGGGAAATACGGGGCGAGCATGGCACGGAACATGTCCGGATAAGTGCCATGGGCCCTGTCGAGGCCCTCAGGCGGAATGCCCGTCTCGATGATCGCGATCTTCATGCGCCGCCCTCTCCCGTCTCGTGACGCGCCAACTGTCACAAAGCCTTGCCTCCACCTGCCCGCCTGCGTCAAGTAGGGATGAGAGAGACGCGACCTGAAGGAGACCGGGACATCGCCATGACCGAGCAGATCGACATCACGAGCCAGGACGGCATTCTGCGGATCGCCTTCAACCGACCGGAAAAGAAGAACGCGATCCTGCCGGACATGTACCGGGCACTGGCCGATGCCTTCGAGCGGTTCGAGAAGGACAACCGCCTGCGCGTCCTGCTGCTGGAAGGGCGCGGCGACACGTTTACGGCCGGAAACGACATGGCATCGTTCTTCGCGCCGGAACCGGACGATCTCGATTCCTTTCCGACATTCCGGTTGATGATGGCGGCGGCCCGCTGCGACAAGCCGCTTGTTGCCGCGGTCAATGGCCCGGCGGTCGGGATCGGCGTGACGCTGCTGTTGCATTTCGATTTCATTCTCGCTGCGGAGGGCGCAACCTTCCAGACACCGTTCGTCAATCTCGGCGCTGTGCCGGAGGCCGGATCCTCCCAGCTTTTCCCCGCAGCGATCGGCTGGCGCGGCGCGGCTGAATTCCTCATCGCAGGTGACCGGATGACGGCGGCACGGGCCGAACAGCTGGGGCTGATAAACCGTGTGGTCTCCCCCGGCGCCCTCACCGACCAGGCGCTCGCCATCGCCAGGCGCATCTCCGAGCGCCCGCCGGAAGCCGTGCGGCAGACCAAGCGCCTGATGAAGGGCGACCACATGCCGGGCATGGAAGCGCTGATGCGCGAGGAAATGATGAAGTTCGGCGAGCGGATCAAGTCTGCCGAAATGCAGGAAGCCGTATCCGCCTTCCTGCAGAAGCGAAAGCCTGACTTTTCCAAACTCGGCTGACGCAAAAGTTCCTTTCTTGCCGCTTTTTAACTGGCCCTGAAATGCCCCTTATTGGGCAGCAATTCCCCCGTATCGGCACATTCCTGCCTTAGTTGGCTCCAATCTCCTTTTGATCGGAACAAACGCCGTGTTGGTATGTTTGCTCTGTATTCTGATTAGACAGGAGATGATCCAATGACTAATTTTATGAAATATGCTACCGCACTGACATCGGCCTCTATTTTGAGCCTCGGCGCTGCCATGGCTCAGGATGTAGAAAGCGATGTCGAGCTGACGACAGAGACAGAAGCTGTCGAGGCACAGATCGATACTGACACCACGGCTGAAGTTGAAGTCGACGGCCTGACTCAGGACGAACTGACCGAGCTGACGGAGAACCAGTTTGCCGCGGCTGACGAAAATGCCGACGAGCTGCTCGACGAGGCAGAATTCGAAGCGTTCACGCGTGGTGTTTCCAACACGATGGTCGATGACTATGCCGTCAACCTCGACATGTCGATTGCCTCGGCCGGTACGCGCATGGGTGTTGATATTTCGTCTTCTGGCGCCATCGCCGACATGATGGAGCGTGACACCAGCGAATTTTATGAAGGCGCGAAGAGCGAAGACAAGGTTGCCGCCGCTGCCAGCGCCCGCTTTGCCGAACTGAATGTTGACGGCGCCGTTGATGCGACGATCCTCGTTTCGGAAGGCACCAGCGCATTCCTCGACGCTGACGCCGACGGTGACGAGTTGCTGATCGATAGCGAGCTTGACGCCTTCGCCCAGAGCTTTACCGGCCTTGAAGTTTCCGCTGAACAGGAAACCGAGACTGACATGGATGCCGCAGGTTAAGGCTTAGATCTCGACAAAAAAGGCCCCGCCAGACCGGCGGGGCTTTTCTTATGTCCTGAGGCTGATCATTTAGGCAGCAGCGTAGAACTTGCCGCCCTCTTCCGCCTTCTTGCGGAATGACGCCGGTGGTGCATAGCGCTCTCCATGCTGCTGGGCCAGCGCATCTGCGCGGCGCACATAGTCCTCGACACCGATCGTGTCGATATAGCTCATCGGCCCGCCGGTCCAGGGTGCAAAGCCCCAGCCGAAAATGGCGCCGAGATCGGCAGACTGCGGATCATGAACGACATCGTCGCTGTAGCATTTGGCGACGGCGGCGAGCTGGATAAACAGCAGGCGCTCTTCGACTTCCTCAGCACTCGGCTGGTTGTCGGCGAGCGGGAAGTGATCCTTCAGGCCCGGCCAGATATATTTCTTGCCGCCGTCTTCCGGATATTCATAGAAGCCACCCCCGGACTTGCGGCCCTTGCGGCCAAGCTCGACGACGAACTTTTCAAGCAGGTCATCGACACCGGTTGGCTGATATGCATCGCCCATCTCCTCGCGCGCCGACATCATGATCTTGTAGCCAAGCTCCTGGCTCGTCTCGTCCATCAGGGCGAGCGGGCCGACCGGCATGCCGAGATTGCGGGCGCAATTATCGATGAGGGCCGGGTTGATCCCCTCCTTCACCATGCGCGCCGCCTCGTTCAGATAGGGAACAACAACGGAGTTGCAGTAGAAGCCGCGCGTGTCGGAAACGACGATCGGTGTCTTCTTGATCGCCTTGACGTAGTCGAGGGCTGCCGCCAGCGGCAGGTCGCCGGACGCGTCGCCCGGAATGATCTCAACGAGCGGCATCTTGTCGACCGGCGAGAAGAAGTGAATGCCGATGAACTGGTCAGGACGCTCTGAATTCTTCGCCAGCGACGTGATCGGGATGGTCGAGGTGTTCGACGCGAAGACGACATCCTTGCCGATGACGGCTTCGGTCTTCCTGATCACGTCTGCCTTGACCTTCGGGTCCTCGAATACGGCCTCGATGATCAGGTCGACATCTTTCAGGTCATCATAGTCGGCTGTGGTCTTGATCCGGGCCAGCATTTCCTCGGACTTGCCCTTGGTCAGCTTGCCTTTCGAGATGCCCTTGTCGTTGAGCTTGCGGGAATAGTCCTTGCCCTTCTCCGCCGCATCGACATCGCGGTCGAGCAGCACGACCTCCATCCCGGAACGGGCGGTGACATAGGCGATGCCCGCCCCCATCATGCCGGCGCCGAGAACGCCGACCTTGGTCAGCTTGACCGGATCGACCGATTTCGGCCGGGCCATGCCCTTTTCCGCCGCCTGCTTGTTGATGAACAGGGTGCGGATCATGTTCTGGGTCTGGTCGGAGAGAAGGAGCGAGGTGAAATACTTGCTCTCGATACGCAGGGCGACATCGATCGGCACGATCGAGCCCTCGTAGATACAGGACAGGATCTTGTCGACCTGCGGCATGTTGTGGAAGGTCTGCTTCTGGGCCATCGCCGCGGAGCCGGCAAAGATCGGCACGACGCGCGGGTCCATCGCACCCTGCCCGCCGGGGAACTTGAACTTCGCCTCGTCCCAGGGCTGGCGCACTTTCGGGTTGGCCTTCACCCATTCCTTCGCTTTCGCGACCAAATCGTCATGGGGCACGATGTCGTGGATCAGGTTCTGCGATTTCGCCTGCTCCGCCTTCATCGAAGAGCCGGTCGTGCACATCTGCATGGCGTTCTGGATACCGGCAAGGCGCGGCACGCGCTGGGTGCCACCGGCACCCGGCAACAGGCCGACGAGCACTTCCGGCAGGCCGATCTGAACCTTCGGCGAGTCCGAGGCGACGCGGTAATGGGAGGCGAGGCAGACCTCCAGCCCGCCGCCGAGGGCGAGGCCGTTGATCGCCGCAGCGAACGGCTTGGTGTAAGCGCCCTTGGACAGGTCTTTCGAGGCCTTGCCTCCCGTCTCCATCTTGCGGAACAGCTTGTTGAGGCGCGTCGCACCCTCATACACTTCCTGCACGGACGGGTTCTCCGAAGAATCGCCGAGCATGCGCAGATCAGCACCGGCCATGAAGCCCGACTCCTTGCCGGACGCGATAACCGCGCCCTTGATGTCGTCATTGGACAGGACTTCGTCGACCGCCTTTTCGAAATCTTCGATCAGCTGCGCGTTCCAGACATTCATGGACTGGTCAGGCAGATCGATGGTGATCAGGGCGATGCCGTCGCTGTCGACGTCGAATTTGATGGTTTCATATGACATGATATATCTCCGTACCCTGAATTAAACGCGTTCAATGACGGTTGCCGTGCCCATGCCGCCGCCGATGCACAGCGTGACGAGCGCAGTTTCCTTGCCGGAGCGTTCCAGCTCGTCGAGCGCCGTCGACAGGATCATCGCGCCGGTCGCGCCCATCGGGTGGCCCATGGCGATGGCGCCGCCATTGACGTTGATCTCCGAATGGTCGAGGTCCATCGCCTGCATGTAGCGCAGGACGACCGAGGCAAACGCCTCGTTCAGCTCCCAAAGGTCGATGTCCTTCTTGTCCATGCCGGCACGTTTCAGCAGCTTTTGCGTGACGAATTCCGGCCCGGTCAGCATGATGGTCGGTTCCGACCCGACCGATGCCATGGCGCGGATCTTGGCACGCGGCTTCAGGCCCAGCTTCTCGCCGATTTCCTTCGAGCCGACGAGGATCGCCGCGGCACCGTCGACGATGCCGGATGAATTGCCCGCGTGGTGGACGTGGTTGATCTTTTCAAGCTCGGGATATTTCTGGATCGCGACATAGTCAAAGCCCGGCATCTCGCCCAGCATGGCGAAGGACGGGTTGAGCGAGCCCAGTTTCTGCATGTCCGTGTCCGGACGGACAGTCTCGTCATGATCCAGAACCGGCAGGCCGAGCACGTCCTTCACCGGCACGATGGAGCCCTTGAACCGGCCCTCTTCCCATGCCTTGGCGGCGCGCTTCTGGCTTTCCACCGCATAGGCGTCGGCATCGTCGCGGGAGATGCCGTATTTGGTCGCGATGATGTCGGCGGAGATACCCTGCGGCACGATGTAGTTCTTGATCGCCACTGCCGGGTCGGAAACCATCGCCCCACCATCGGAGCCCATGGGCACGCGGGACATCGATTCAACGCCACCGCCGATTGCCATATCGGCCTCGCCGGACATGACTTTGGCCGCGGCCATGTTGGTCGCTTCCAGCGCCGAGGCGCAGAAGCGGTTCACATGCACGCCGGCGGTCGTCTGGGCGTAGTCGGCCTGCAGCACGGCGGTGCGGGCGATGTTCGCGCCCTGCTCGCCCACCGGCATCACGCAGCCGAGGATGACGTCGTCGACATTTTCAGTGTCGAGATCGTTGCGGTCGCGCACAGCCTCGAGAACCTGGGCGGCGAGCTGGACCGGGGTGATTTCATGCAGGGCGCCATCGGGCTTGCCCTTGCCGCGCGGGGTGCGGACGGCGTCGTAAATATAAGCGTCTGCCATGACGGATATGTCCTTTCCTGGAGCTTGTCTGGACGTGGGGCGCGGATGCCTTGCGGCAAGCCCGTCCCGTCGTTGCCTGAAACCTAGGCAAGCCGGATTTGGCTTGCAATGCTGCGATGCAGTTGGCGCGCAGTCGAGATTTGCCCGTCCCCTCCCCGAACATGCCTTTAGATGCAGATACTTACAGGGACTTACGGGGCTTACGCCGTCAGCCCCGCTGTTGTATGTAAGGCGCCGCGCAACCCATGAAGGACATGACGGGCAGATGACGCTGAAAATTCTGGCAGGCACGGCGCTTTTCCTGCTGCTCGGCTATGGTGGCATCCACAGCCAGTGGCCAGCACGGGCCGGGTTGGAGAATATGGGCGTCGAGGCCGCCGAGCAGGCCTTGCGCGAGGCAGCACTTGCGAGCCTGACCGAAGCCGGGGTCGGCTGGGCGAATGTGACCATGAATGGCCAGAAAGCGGTCCTCTCCGGCACGGCACCGGATGCAGAAGCCGCAGAGGCTGCCGCCACCCTTGTACGCACCTCCGTCTGGGCGGGTGGCTATGTCGGGGGTGGCATTACCTCTGTCGATATTTCCCGCGTTCGCTTCGAGACCATGCTCGACGCCGCCCCGCCGGTCGCCGCGCCCTTCACCTGGTCGGCGAGCCTTGCCGATGGTGAGGGTGTGACGCTCGTCGGCTTCGTGCCGGATGACCGGGTGCGCCTCGCCCTTGTGGCAGAGGCCGAAAGCCTGTTCGAGGGACCTGTAGAAGACCTGATGCAGGTCGCCCGCGGCGCGCCGGAAGGCGACTGGACCCGGGCCGCCAGCCTGTCACTCGCCGCCCTCAGCCATCTGGAAACCGGACAGGTCGAGGCGCATGACGCCGAGTTCACCTTAAGCGGGCTTGCTGTTGACGTGGCCACCGCAGACCTTGCACGGGAACCTCTCGCCGCCTACCCCACCGGGTTGACTATCACCACCGCAATCAATCTCATGCCAGGAACGCTGGTTGAGGACGATAGCAGCGATGCAGAATTGGAAGAAGCAGGAGAACAGGAAGAATGATCTGGCTTGCCTGGCATATGTGGATCCTGCTCGCCCTCGCTTTCCTGCTCGGCCTGTTCATGGGCTGGTGGCTGTTCTGGAAGCGCGAGCATCACACCGAGGAAAAAGAATCCCATCCGAGCCGCATGGCGCCGGAACGCACCCTGCCAAAAACGGACGTGCCGCCACCCCCGGCGCCGACACCGGGCGCGATGAACCCGGTCATGCCCGTTCTCTATGACCAGCCCGACAAGGGCGACCCGGACAGCCTGCAACGGATCAGCGGCATCGGCCCGCGCTATGAAAAGCTGCTGAACGACCTCGGTGTTTATTACTACGCCCAGATCGCTCACTGGACGGAGCAGGAGATCGCCTGGCTCGACAACCGGCTCGGCTTCCCCGGCCGCATCACACGAGACAGGTGGCAGGAACAGGCCAGGCTCCTGCTGCTTGGCGCCAGTGTCGGACCGACGCGCAAAAAAACCGAGAGTAAAAGCAAGCCCGAAGAACCGGCTTAAAAAAAACTTTGGGGGCGGCGCTCTCATGCTTCGCCGCCCCCCGGACATGGGAAAGCGGCGAATTCCGCTGTCCCTATCCCTTTACACACACCACCTGCTTGAGCGTGTGGACGATCTCCACCAGGTCGGTCTGCGCGGCCATCACAGCGTCGATGTCCTTGTAGGCGCCGGGCGTCTCATCGATGACCCCCTTGTCCTTGCGGCATTCGACGCCTTCGGTTGCCCGTCGGTGATCGTCGAGCGTGAAGGCCTTTTTCGCTGCCGTACGGCTCATGCGCCGCCCGGCTCCGTGGGAACATGAGCAGAAGGACTGCTCATTCCCCTTTCCGCGGACGATGAAGGATTTCGCCCCCATCGACCCCGGAATGATGCCAAGCTCACCGTCTCCGGCGCGCACGGCGCCCTTGCGGGTCACCCAGACATCGGCGCCGAAATGCCGTTCGCGTGCCACGTAGTTGTGGTGGCAGTTGACGGCCGCCTTCTCGACGGTGAACGCCGGCAGGCGATGGCGCAGGCTCGACAGGATCCGCTCCATCATCACCTCGCGGTTGGCACGGGCGAAGTCCTGCGCCCACAGCACCGCTTCGGTGTAGTCGGCAAAGAGGTCTTCGCCTTCCTCGAACCAGGACAGGTCCTTGTCGGGGATGCCGTAGCCACGCTTGTTCAGCGCTTCACGGGCCCGCTCGATGAAATAGGTGCCGATACGGTTGCCCACCCCGCGCGATCCGGAATGCAACATCACCCAGACACGGTCTTCCTCGTCGAGACACAGCTCGATGAAGTGGTTACCGGTCCCGAGCGTGCCGAGATGGATCACGTGGTTCGCCCCGGCGATCTTCGGATGCCTGTCCTCGATCACCTTCAGGCGGTCGGCGAGACCGGACTCGACAAAGCGCGTGCCGACGGCATTGGGTACGCCGCGCGACCACCCGCCCTTCGCGCCGATCCCGCCATGGGGCACGGTGCGCTCCATGTCGTTCCGGATCAGCGCAAGGCTGTCCGGCAATTGATCAGCACCCAGACTGGTACGCATCGCCATCATGCCGCAGCCGATGTCGACACCGACCGCAGCCGGAATGATCGCGCCCTTGGTGGCGATGACAGACCCGACGGTCGCGCCGCGCCCGAAATGGACGTCGGGCATCGCCGCGACGTGGCTGTGGATGAAGGGCAGCCGCGCGACATTGCCAAGCTGCATCCGTGCTTCCTCTTCCACGGGCACGCCCTTGACCCATGCCTTCACCGGCACCCCGCCGGTTTCCATCACTTCGAAATTTTCAGTTTCCGCCATGATAATCTCTCCTCTTGTTGGCGGCTAAATGCTTGATTTCCTTCACTTTCCTGTGAAATTCAGGCAATAAAAAACCCTCCGAGGCATCGCCTGAAGGGTTCGGACATCCGCTTGCTTGCGGATATGGGCGGTACGGACTACCGCCTCATCACGAAACCCTCCTGTGGCCGCTCGCCCGCTGGGCGATACGCACACGAAGCGTCGAACAGGCTTGCGGGTTGGCCACCATTAAAGGTGCCAAGCGCCAGCGCTGCATCGCTCATCTCGTACTGGGCCAGTAGAACAGCCGGTTTCATGATCTTCTTCCTCTTCCCGCCCTGATGCGGGAGCCGGACACATACGCCTCAGCGATAATAAGTCAACAGGCGGATCAATATTTTTCTCCGGCAATACGCCAAAACAAAAACCTATGGGATTTCTGCAACAGTGATCTTGCGTGCCGCATGCTCTGCCTATGTTGCTCCTCGACGACGGCTCAATCGCCAGCGCCTCTTTCTGGCCGTCAAGGAGAGACGACCCTGGCCACCACCAACTGCCATCTCAATCGGGCTTTCAGGCTTCCAAGGGAGAAACGAAACTGCTATAGGGCAGAACTCTCCGGGACCGGCCGGGCGTAAGCCCTCTTCTACGGTCACGCATAGGGGGTCTGTAGCTCAATTGGTTAGAGCTGGCGGCTCATAACCGCTAGGTTGGGGGTTCGAGTCCCTCCGGACCCACCAGCCTTCGCTCTGACGAGCTACGGCTCGGCAGGCCAGCGAAGGCTGCCGC
The DNA here is from genome assembly GCF_009712425.2 of Aquisalinus luteolus. Lineage (GTDB taxonomy): Bacteria > Pseudomonadota > Alphaproteobacteria > Caulobacterales > Parvularculaceae > Aquisalinus > Aquisalinus luteolus. Next base: position 624,697 of record NZ_VCJR02000001.1, on the reverse strand, counting down.
GCCGAAACGACGTGAAGGCGGGCGATGATCGATCCCGTGAATCGAATTTAAGCGAAGAATGCCCCGGCAGGGACTTTGCTCTGAGGAGTTACGGCTCTGCGGAGTAGCGGAGGCTTCGCTTTAATGTTCGCTGAGGATCTGTCCGATCACACCTTCGATGACCGGAACAACACTCCGGCGATCAAAATCCGGGTTGCGGATGGCACGAATGGCCAGACCACCAATGACCGAGAAAAGAACCTCTACGCGGGCTTCGGCATTACTAAGCCCCATGCGCTGGCCAATAATCTCGATGAAACCGTTGCGCATGGATGTATCCAGTTCCTGCACGATCCGGGCGATCTCGGGATTGCGTGCCGCCTCTGCCAGGATCTCCAGCATAAGGACCGAGTGGAACATGTCAGACAGATGACAGGCCGCCTCATCGATCTTGGTAATCAGCGCCTCGTGCAGTGCCTCCGCCGGCAGGCTGCGGAAATAGGCGAGCTTCTCATCTGCCTTGATTTCCTCCTCGCGCACGATGGCGGCAATAATCTCGTCCTTGCTCGCGAAATAGTGATAGATATGGCCGACGCTCATTTTGGCGGCCTTGGCAATGCGTGACATGCTGGAGCCGTGAAAGCCTTCTTCCACGAAACACCGTGCAGCAGCCTGTAAGGCCTGATCTTTTTTGGTGACTGGTTCGGCTTCTGCGGCCTGATCGTCTGTCATTACCATCTTTCTTGCCTATATCCCGTCGCGGGGACCGTCAAATTTTTTGCACTGCAGCGATTGACATTCGTAAGGAAATATTTAGATCGAATGTTCATTCTAGACTGAATATCTATCTATTCGGTGAATTTTCAAGCGGGAATTACATTACATGCCAGCCAGATACGCCCTCCCCGTCAAAGGCTCCTTCAAGTCAGGTCTAGCCGCCACATTGTCCCTCGCCATGCTTGGCGTTGTGATGACAGGCTGCAGCGACCAGCAATCGCAGGCTCAGGAGGCCCCTCCAGGCCAACAGGCGACACAGGTCAAAACGATTACGCTGGATGATGCGAGCGTCGAACTGGCCGAAACCCTGTCGGGCCGAGCAAGCGCCTATCGCATTGCCGAGATCCGCCCGCAGGTGACTGGCCTGATCGAGGAGCGTATCTTTATCGAAGGTGGTGAAGTCGCCGCCGGCGACCCGCTCTATCGCATTGAGGACACTGAATATCGCGCCGCTGTCGACAGCGCCGCGGCTGCCCTCGCCCGCGCCCAGGCAACGGCTGAGGTTACCCGCCAGCAAGCTGCCCGTTTCGAGCGCCTTGTCGAGAACAATGCCGTAAGCCAGCAGCAATATGACGAAGCCGTCGCTGCTGCCCGTCAGGCAGAGGCCGATGTCGGCATGCAGCAGGCTGCGCTGAAAACAGCCCGCACCAATCTCGAGCGCTCGGTCATCCGCGCCCCCATCGATGGCCAGATCGGCCGCTCCGCTGTTACGGAAGGTGCCCTCGTCACCCAGAATCAGGCACAGGCACTGGCAACTATCCGACAGCTCGACCCGGTCTATGTCGACCTGACCGCCTCCTCCGCCGATCTTCTCTCCTGGCGCCGCCAGATGGCCGAGGGCCGCATGGCCTCGACCGGCGAAGGTAATGTTCCGGTGACCATCACGCTGGAAGACGGCACGGTCTATGACCGACAAGGCGAACTGGAATTTACCGAGGTCAGCATTGACGAACGCGCAGGCACTGTTGTCATCCGCGCAACTGTACCGAACCCGGACAATTATATCCTTCCCGGCTCGTTCGTGCGCGCCAGCCTGCCGGTCGGCGAATATGAGAACGCGATCCTCGCGCCGCAAGCTGCCGTACAGCGCACGCCAAAGGGTGAAGCTTTCGCCTATGTTGTCAGCCCGGAAGGCACCGCCGAACAGCGCATGCTGACGGTCGAAACTGCTCGCTCCGGCGACTGGATCGTCACCAGCGGCCTTTCCGAGGGAGAGGAACTTATCGTCAGCGGCCTGATGATGCTGCGCCCCGGCGTGCCTGTGGCGGTCGTCAACGATGCAGGCCCACAGGGTGCGGGCCAGCAAGGCAGTGGCCCTGCTGGCGCCGGTACCAACGCTGCGAACTAGGCAAGACAAGGACTAATACATCATGGCCAAGTTTTTTATCGACAGGCCCGTCTTCGCCTGGGTCATCGCGCTCGTCATCATGCTGGCGGGGATCATCTCCCTGCGCATCCTGCCGGTTGCACAATATCCTGATATCGCACCGCCGAGCGTCAGCGTCTCCGCCGTCTATCCTGGGGCGTCTGCAAAGGCAGTCGAGGACTCCGTCACCCAGATCATCGAACAGCAGATGACCGGTCTTGACGGGCTGGAATATTTTTCCTCCTCCTCTTCGTCCTCTGGCGCTGCCAACGTCACCCTGACCTTCTCCGGCGGCACCGATCCTGACATTGCGCAGGTCCAGGTACAGAACAAGCTTGCCCGCGCAACGCCGCTGCTGCCGGAACAGGTCCAGCGCCAGGGCATCACGGTTGCCAAGGCCAATGCCGGCTTCCTGATCATCGTGGGCCTCGTCGCGGCCGATGACAGCTATGGCTACACCGAGGCTGACCTCGCCGACTACGCCTCCTCCACCCTGATCGATCCGGTCAGCCGTATCGAGGGTGTCGGCAACATCCAGCGGTTTGGTGCAGAATATGCCATGCGTGTCTGGCTCGACACCGACAAGCTGACACAGTTCAACCTGACGCCTTCCGACGTTGTCCAGGCGATCCGTGAGCAGAACACCCAGGTGTCCTCCGGTGCGATTGGTGCTGCCCCGTTCGTCGAGGGCCAGCAGATCACCGCGACAATCACGCTTCAATCGCTGCTGCAGACACCGCAGGAGTTCCGCGACATCACCCTGCTGACGACCGAGAGCGGCGCGACCGTGCGGCTCGAGGACGTTGCCCGGGTCGAGGTCGGCGCTGCCGAATATAGTCGCGTCGCCAAGTGGAACGGCAAGGTCGCGACTGGTTTTGCCGTACAGCTTGCCACCGGCGCAAATGCGCTGGACACGGCAGAGGCTGTGCGCGAGCGCGTGACCGAGCTGACGGAGAACACGCTGCCCCCGGGCGTCGAGATCATCTATCCGGTCGATTCCACACCGTTCATCGACAAGTCGATCCACGAAGTCGAAAAAACGCTTTATGAAGCCGTTTTCCTTGTCTTCCTGGTCATGCTGGTTTTCCTGCAATCATTCCGCGCGACGCTGGTGCCGATGATCGCCGTACCGGTCGTGCTGCTCGGTACCTTCGCGATCATGCTTGCCTTCGGCTTTTCCATCAACACACTGACGATGTTTGCCATGGTTCTCGCCATCGGCCTTCTCGTCGATGACGCCATCGTCGTCGTGGAAAACGTCGAGCGCGTGATGTCGGAGGACGGCTTGCCGCCACGCGAAGCAACACGCAAATCCATGGACCAGATCACCGGCGCCCTGATCGGCATTGCAGTTGTGCTGTCGGCCGTGTTCGTACCGATGGCCTTCTTCCCTGGAACAACCGGCATCATCTATCGCCAGTTCTCGATCACCATCGTTTCCGCGATGATCCTGTCGGTTGTCGTTGCCATCGTGCTGTCGCCTGCCCTGTGTGCCAACCTGCTCAAGCACAAGGATGCCACGCATGAGCCGACCGAGAAAAAGGGCTGGCGTGGTCTCGTTTCCCGCCCTGCCGACTGGTTCAACCGCTCCTTCAACAGCCTGACCGAATGGTATGAGGCAACCGTGGACCGGATCATTCGCCGCCGCTGGCTGTTCGTCGGTGTGTTCGTGCTGTTGCTGGTCTTCGCAGGGCTGTTGTCGACACGTATCCCGACATCCTTCCTGCCGGACGAAGACCAGGGCGGTGCAATTGCCCTCGTCCAGCTGCCGCCCTCCGCCTCCATGGAGCGTACGGAAGAAGTGATGGAAGAAATCCGCACTTATATCCTTGAAGAACAGGGCGATGCGGTGATGGGCCTCTTCACGGCATCCGGCTTCTCTTTCGCGGGCCAGGGCCAGAATATGGGCCTTGCCTTTATACGCCTGAAGGACTGGAAAGACCGCGACATCAGCGCCCAGGATCTGGCCGGACAAGCCATGGGTCGCTTCTCCCAGATCACGGAAGGCATGGTCTTTACCATCGTGCCGCCGCCAATCAGCGAGCTTGGCAACTCTTCCGGCTTCAACCTCTATCTTCAGGATGTCGGTGGCCTTGGCCATGATGCTCTCCTTGATGCCCGCAACCAGTTGCTCGGCATGGCGGGACAGAATCCGAAGCTGATGGGCGTTCGCCCCAACGGCCAGGAAGACAATCCGCAATACAATATCAGCGTCGATTTTGAAAAGGCACAGGCTCTCGGCCTCAATATCGCGCAGGTGAACTCCACGCTATCGGTCGCGATTGGTGGCCTTTACGTCAACGACTATATCGACCGTGGACGGATCAAGCGCGTTTATGTTCAGGCAGATGCCCCGCATCGCATGATGCCGGAAGATATCGCCGACCTGCGGGTCCGTAATGATGAAGGCGAGATGATCCCGCTCAGCGCTTTCACCACAGCTGAATGGACCTACGGCTCCCCGCAGCTGCAACGCTATAATGGTGTGCCGGCCTTGAACATTCAGGGTCAGGCAGCCCCGGGCTATTCCTCCGGCGAAGCGATGAACGAGATCGAGAACATCATCGGTCAGCTGCCGCAAGGCATCAGCTTTGAGTGGACCGGGCTGTCCCTTCAGGAACAGACATCCGGCAACCAGGCGCCGCTGCTCTATGCCCTGTCGATCCTGGTCGTGTTCCTGTGCCTTGCCGCGCTGTATGAAAGCTGGACCGTGCCAATTTCGGTCCTCCTGATCATGCCGCTGGGCATTATCGGCGCGCTTCTCTCTGCCTATTTCCGGGGCCTTTCCAATGACATCTTCTTCCAGGTCGGCCTGTTGACCACGATCGGCCTCGCCTCGAAAAACGCGATCCTGATCGTGGAATTCGCCAAGCTGCTGGAAGAGGAAGGCAAGGAACTGATCGAGGCAACGCTGGAAGCGGTGCGCATGCGCTTCCGCCCGATCCTGATGACCTCGCTCGCCTTCGGCTTCGGTGTCATCCCGCTCGCCCTGTCGAGCGGTGCCGGCGCGGCAGCCCGTGTTGCCATCGGCTCCGCCGTGCTTGGCGGGATGATCGCGGCGACGGTTTTCGGCGTGTTCTTCGCCCCGCTGTTCTACGTGATCATCCGCAAGCTGACGGGTGCCAAGCCGCTGAAAAAGCCGGGCGCAGAAGATGAACCGTCCGCCTCGTTACAGCCGGCAGAATGATTTGAAGGATATCGTGTAATGAAAAAGATCCTTGCCCTTGTCGCGGTTAGCGCCATCGCCCTGTCGGGCTGTGTCTCCCTGGCGCCGGACTATGAGCGCCCCGATGCGCCGGTGCCGGTCGCCCTGCCCGTCGGTGACGTTGATGGCAGCGTTGCCATCATTGGTGCAGACTGGCGCAGTGTCTTCACCGATCCTGCCCTGCAACAGGTGATCGAGACGGCACTCGTCAACAATCGCGACCTGCGCGTTGCCACGCTGAATGTGCAGGCTGCCCGTGCCCGCTACGGCATCACAGGGGCGGCCCGTTATCCGACTATCTCTGCCAGCGCCAGCGCAACGGAACGCGAAGTGTTCGATGAAGGCGGATCTGCGCAAGACCCCTCCGTTGCCTTCCAGCAGGTCGACCAGGCCTCCGCCCAGCTGGCGACCACTGCCTACGAGCTGGACCTGTTCGGACGCGTAAACTCTCTCAACCGGCAAGCGCTGCAGCAATATTTTGCCGCAGAAGAAAACCGCCGCAATGCCGAGCTGACCCTGATCGGCACCGTAGCAAATGCCTGGATCAGCCTCGCCACTAACGAGCGGCTGCTGGCTCTTGCCATCGACACCGCCGACGCGCAGGAAGAATCGCTGGCGTTGACGCAACAACTGTTCGAAGCCGGCGCCGCCAACGAGCTTGACTATCGCCGGGCGCTCGGCAGCGTGGAGACCTCCCGCGCCGATATCGCCCGCTACGAGGCGCTGGTCGCGCAGGCGCGCAATGCGCTCATCCTCCTGACCGGCGCGCCCGTGCCGGAAACGGTAATGGACGAGGCCGAACTGCTGCCAGCTCCAGTCAGTACAGACCTGGCCATTACCCGTTCCTCCGACGTGTTGCTGACCCGGCCCGACGTGCTGGCTGCCGAACGCACGCTGGAAGCGGCCAATGCCAATATCGGTGCAGCGCGGGCCGCCTTCTTCCCACGCATCACCTTGACCGGCAGTGCAGGGTATACCTCGACAGAGCTCGATGGCCTGTTCACCGACGGCACCGGAGTGTGGAGCTTTACGCCTTCTGTCAGTGTGCCGATCTTTTCCGGTGGCGCAAACCGGGCCAATCTCAGGCTCGCCAAGACCCAGCGTGATATCGCCCTCGCCCAGTATGAGCAGGCGATCCAGTCTGCCTTCCGGGAGACCGCCGATGCCCTTGCCGTGTCGCAGACGATCGACCGGCGGATTGCCTCACTGGAGAATTTCGTCAACGCCAATGAGCGGGCGCTGGAACTGTCTGAACTGCGCCTTCGCGAAGGGATTGATTCCTATCTCTCCGTCCTCGATGCACAGCGTACAGTCTATCAGGCCCGCCAGGCATTGATCGCTGCACAGCAGGAACGAGCTTCAAATGCGGTCGCGCTGTACCTCGCCCTTGGCGGTGCAGGCGCGCCTGAGCAGGGCTAACTGGCTTACGGCCTAGGGCTTCGGTGCCGGGCAATACTTCTCGATAAACTGTCGATGGGTCGGTAACTTGCCGACCGCATCGGCGATCTGGCCTTTCATGTTGGCCAGGGACCTGCCTAGCTGATCGCGGCTCATCAGGCGCCCGATATGATGGTGCGCCGCCGGGCTGAGGCGCTGGCCAAGCATGACCTGAAGCCATGAATCGATCTGGAACAAATCGTCCTGATCCTTCCACACCATGGCCTGCTCCCTGAACAGCTCGATGCGAGTCTTCAGCGTATCGGGTATCTCCATGTCCCGGCACCGCCGCCAGAACGGGCTGTCGTCCCGCTCGGTCAGTTTGTAATGCAGGATCAGGAAATCGCGGATATGCTCCAGATTATCCTGTGTCTGACGATTATAGCGGTCCCGCAAGCCCGGCGTGATGCCGCCGAAGGGGAACATCTGTATCAGCTTGGTGATGCCCAGCTGGATAAGGTGGATGCTGGTCGATTCCAGAGGTTCGAGAAAGCCGCTAGATAGTCCAAGCGCAACGCAGTTCCGGTTCCATACTTTGTTACGGCGACCGGTCTTGTAGCGGATCAGGCGCGGCTCGGTAATCGTCTCGCCTTCAATATTATCAAGCAGGCGCTGGCGCGCGGCATCGGCTTCAAGATCTTCGCTGCAGTAGATCAGGCCGTTACCGACCCGGTGCTGCAACGGAATGCGCCATTGCCAGCCTGCATCATGGGCGATTGCGCGGGTGTACGGAATGGGATCGCGCACCGCCTGCGTCTGCACGGCGAAAGCACTGTCGGTAAACAGCCAGTGGCTCCAGTCTTCATAGCCCGTCTCCAGCGTCTGCTCCATGAGGAGCGCGCGGAAGCCGGTACAGTCGATGAACAGATCACCTTCTATGCGCTGGCCGGATTCCAGCACAATGGCAGCGATATCACCGCTATCCCCATCACGCTCCACGCTCTTGATCTTGCCTTCGATCCGTGTCGCGCCTTTTTCCTCTGCCAGCTTGCGCAGATATTTCGCGTAGAGGCTGGCATCGAGATGATAGGCATAGCTGAGCGGTGCCTTGTCGGAGGTATAGAACTTGCCTGCTTCGGCGGCTTTCAGCTCGAAACAGTATTCGCCGATACCTTCCGCGACACCCTCGCCCCGTCCCTGCAGCCAGATATGGTGGAAGTCGGCAACCCATGTGCCTCGCCCTACCTCACCGAAGGAGTGGATATAGCGGTCGCCATCGCGGGCCCAGTTCTCGAACGCAATGGCGAGCTTGAAGGTCGCCTGCGTCGCCTTCATGAATTCCTGCTCGTCGATGCCCAGAAAGTTGTGAAAGGTGCGATGGGTGGGGATCGTTGCCTCACCCACGCCGACCGTGCCGATATCGTCGGACTCGACCAGCGTGATTTCAAGCAGCGGGCCGAGAGACCTTGCAAGCGCGGCAGCGGCGATCCACCCGGCAGTGCCCCCGCCTGCGATAATGACCCGTTTTACACGTTGCTCTGCCACTATCTACTCCCCAATCAGCGGTTCAGCTTGCCCAGCAAGAATGCCCTGAGGCGGCGGGCCTGCATGTCATCGAACGGGCCCAGCGGCCCACGGGCATGCGCCGGCAAATGCTCCCCCGCCCGCTCGGCAGGCCCGAAGACATAATAGTCGAACATCGCCTTCCACGCGTCTTTTTCTGCCTGCGGACGATCACGCAGGCTGAGCAGCCCGTGCAGCAACGTGTTTTGCGGCGTATCCATGAAAGCTGGTGTCATGTTCCACCAGTAATTGACGAGAATGTTGAAGTCGGCGAGCGCTTCTACATGGTGCCACCATAGCGCCGGATAATAGAGTACGTCCCCCGGCTCCATCTCGGCGACCTGGCCTGCCGCTTCAGCCTGCCGGAAGCGCGGATAGCGCTCGTAATCGGGCTCATCGAAGTCGACCATGCTGACGACCTGCCCGCCCGGCGTCGGCTCCAGCGGGCCGGGATAGAGATTGTCGACCTGTTCCGGAGGGAACAGGGTGAAGCGCCTTCGACCGGCGACACAACACGCGAGGTTATAGGACATGTCATGATGGGCGCTGGCGATTGTGCGATTGCCGATCCAGATGCTGGCGAGTGGCGGATGACGCTCAAACATCTGATTGTTCAGCACAAGATCGTTTTCTGTGCGGAAGCTAGGCAGATAGAGATCGAGATCGGTCGAGCCGATATAGTAATGCGGCGCGTCGTCCTGCCCCAGATGATCGCGGATCCCGCTCAGATAGTCGTCCAGCCGAACGCGGGTGGCCCGGAAGTTCAGCCCGGTCACATCTTCGTTGTAGAAGAACCGCCCCTTCATCGAGGCATCCCCGGTTGATCCGACGACGGGCCGGCCCTGATAGAATTTCAGGAGATAGTCCATCGCCGCCTGTGGCGATTGCAAACCTTCGCGCACCAGCGGCCAGCCTTGGGCGACACCTTTCAGGATGACCGGCTCTCCCGCCTCCACCAGCGCGTCATACGGAATCGCCTGGGGGTCAATTCCCTCGACTTCCTTCACCTTGCGCGTGATATTGGCCATCGATCCTCAACTCTGCACGGCTAGGCCGGGCTTTCTGCAGCAGCCCGCTTGCGATTCTTGAGATAGATCAGGTGCCTCATATTGCCCAGCGATGCCGTGACCATATAGGCAGCAGCAAGGAAGCCTCTGCGATTCAGTTTTTCCAGCATCTCGCCAGGGAGATCGCCCAGCTTCTGTTCGTTGATCTGGTAGTAATCCTGCAGGTTATATTGTTCGCGGTCTGACAGCTTGATCTCTATCTTGCAGGGCTCGATCAGGCCTGCCTCCTCGAACGCCTCGAACATCGGCTTTGTAAATTCGACGCCCTGGTGAATGACGTTCAACACCTTGTTGATCCGTTCAAGGAAGGGTGAGTTGCCCCCTTGTGGCAGGAAGACGGGCTCGCCCTCGTCATGGCTGATGCGCGGATGATCCATGTCGACATGCACCATCGCCTCCCGGACGGCTTCGCCATCGATTTCGCGTTCCTGAAAGCCGATCAGGAATGGCCCGCGCTGCTGGATTGCCGGGATATACCGTGCACGCCAGCCATCGCCGTCGAGATAGAGGTTTTCCCCCTTGTCGAGACCAAGAAGCGCAACACAGATCAATTCGTCATTGGCATCCTTGCGAAAAAGGATGGGGTATTCGCGCTGCATATCGGCGAACTCGGTCGGGAAAGTGATCACCATGTTGACGTTATCGCCGAATTGCGGCCCGTGACCCGTGCGGATCTTCAGGTCGTGATGATCGACATTGTTCAGCAGTTCCTTTGCCATGCCAGCCCTTTTGATGATTTTGCCCGTTTGCTCATGATGAAACAAACCGGCCAGCTTCTCAACCGCGACACAAGGCGCCCCTGAGAAAAACCATGGGCGAGGAAAAAGGCCGCTGCGAACAGCGGCCTTCCCCTCGTCTTTGTAGATAGTCCTGTTCGCAACCGAACTAGAACCGGTAGCGCGCACCAATGTTGTAGCGCGGGGACAATTCGTAACCGTAGTAGAACTGTTCCGGTACGCGGTGATAAGTGCGCTGGTCCTCACCAGTCATGTTGATCGCCTCGAATGAAACGACAAACTGGTCCGTCACATCATAGCTTACATTCAGGTCGAACTGGCCATAGTCCTCAACATAGACGCCGGACCGGTCACCGGTCTGGTTGGTCGCTGACAGGAAGGTATCACGCCAGTTATAGGCCAGACGAGCCGAGAAGCCGTAGTTCTCGTAAATCGCCGTGAAGTTGGCCGTATCGGACAGACCGACCAGTGCGAACTGGTTCTCGTTCGGATCCGAAGCCGGGTCGAGATCGACGTCGCCGTCCACGATCGTGTAGTTGGCGGCGAAGCCGAAGCCGGTGTCACCGAAGAAGTGCTGCCAGGCAAGTTCCCAACCATTGATGTTGCCTTCGCGGTTGTTGATCGGCTGCTGGACCGCAAAGGTCAGGAGCGGATCATCCGAAGCGGGAGATACATCGTAGGCAGTCAGGATCTGGTCTACATAGCTCTGCGGTAGAGCACCGTTGACGAGGTTCGCCTCGAACTCGGCCTGAGCGGCGGCGCGGTTGCCGCCATTGGCGTCGATCAGGGCAACCAGCGTGAACAGGTTAGCTTCGGAAGCATCGACACCAAGATCGCCGATGATGTCCAGAGCATCGCCCGAACGCGTACCGGCAGCGCCGGATGTCTGGTCGCGCAGACCGAACAGGTTGCGGTCTACAACGCCCGTACCGATGAAGTTACGGACATTCTTGTCGAAGTAACCGACAGACACGTAGCTCGTATCACCATAGTAATATTCAAGCGACAGGTCGAAGTTGTCGGATTCGAGCGGCAGAAGGCCCGGGTTTTGCGAGCTACCGGTAACCTGACCACCGAGAACCGTTGGACGGTTCGGAGCGTTGGCCGTGGTCGATGCAAACAGGCTGCCGTAACCGACGCGGCCGATGGTCTTGGAGTAAGAACCACGGGCAACGAGATTTTCGGTCACATCGACCTGGAAGTCGATATTCGGCAGCAGGTGATCATATTCACCTTCACCGGAGACATCCTGCAGATCGCCAGACTGCTGAACGAGGAAGTCGTTGTCAGCAAGCCAGAGAATGCCGGATGGCACCGACTGTTCGGTTGCGGAATTAACTTCCGTTTCCTCGTAGCGGATACCGGCGTTCAGGCGTGCCGGACGACCAAGGAACTCGCCTTCCATCTGGAACTGGGCAAACAGCGCCGCAATCGTTTCTTCAACGACGTCATAGCTGGTCGACGGGTTCAGTGAATTTTGCGAGTAGGCAGCGGACAGAAGCGGATAAAGCTCCGTTGCATCGGCCCGGAATGCCGTTTCCGCCTTGCCGACCGGCAGGTCATCAAACAGGCAGGACAGGCAGTAGGATTCAACGACGCCCGGCGCGAACTGTTCGACGTCTTGCGGGTTTGCAAAGCCCCACGAACCAAGGTCCTGCTGGGTCGTACGGGTATTCCGCGTCATCGTCGTGTCGCGATAGTTACCACCGACAGTCAGCGAGCTGTTGTCGAACTCCCATACATAACGCAGGTCGATTTCGTCGACTTCGTGCTTCATGTTGGAGGCGCTGGTACGGCCAACCTGCGAACCGAGGTCGCCGGCATCCAGCATGCCATTGCCGTTGCCCTTGCCGCTATCATCGATCGTGTAGTCCTGGATCGGATAGCCGCTGCGGAAATCGACGGAGTGCTGAACATTGACCGGAGCACCGATAGCGACGAAGGTCGCCGTGTTCCCCAGCGGGTCGTTACCACCTGATTCGGCGGTTGACGTGTGCGCGTCGAGAACCAGAGTACCACCCTCAGTGATTTCCCACTCGGCGTTGAAGCCGAGGGAGTCCAGCTCGTCCTTGGTTGCACGATAGGTCTGCTCGAAGCCGATATCCTTGGTACCGTCATTGTTCTCTTGCAGGAACACGGCGGTAGCGACAGGACCGTCATTGTCGAATATGATCTGATCGAAGGGCGTTGCGAACCAGTTGGTCTGTTCATAGCGCTGTTCGTCCGATTCGTTACGGGCGAAGGTGTAGTCACCCGTCAGGGTCAGCGTATCCATCGGACGGAACTGAACGACAGCCTGACCATTGATACGCTCACGCGTGATGTCAGAGAAGTCATAACGGCTGTCCTGCGGAATCGCGTAGAGCTGGCCAGCGGCTGGTGCATTGGTGATTTGCGTAGAACCGTCACCACGCACATAACCGGAGCCGATCGTGCCATCCTCGGAACGCTGAACGATCCAGTCGTTGACCTGCATCGTCGGCGCGCCGGAATCACGACGCGAATAGGCACCGAAAAGCGAGACGCCGAAGCGTTCCGAATCGTCCGTCCAGCTATAGAGACCCGAGATTTCCGGCGTGATATCGTCGCCATTCTCGTTGCTCGTGTCCATCATCGCCTTGATGGCGACAGTGCCCTCCGCACCCGGAGTATCCAGCGGGCGACGGGTCGCAATGTTTACAGTCGCACCGAGTCCGCCGGACGGCAGAATGGATTGACCGGTCTTGTAGACCTCAAGCGCCGAAACGCCTTCCGAAGCGAGGTTCGAGAAGTCGAAGTTCCGGCCGCCACCAGCGCCATAGTTACCACGCTGACCGATTGCAGAAACTTCTGCAGTCGGCAGGGTACGGCCATTCAGGGTTACGAGGTTGAAGCCCGGACCGAAGCCGCGAACTGTAATCTCGGAGCCTTCGCCGTTAACACGGTTGATGGAAACACCGGTAATGCGCTGCAGCGATTCCGCGAGGTTGGTATCCGGGAACTTGCCGATGTCTTCTGCGGAAATCGCATCGACAACGCCATTGGAATTCCGTTTGACGTCCATGGCGCGGTCGAGAGCGCCACGAATGCCGGTAATGACGATGACATCATCATCGGCGGCTTCATCATCCTGGGCCATAGCCATCGGCGAGAAAGCGCCCATGACTATCATGGATGCACCCGCCATAAGCGCCGTACGGCGCAGACGATTTTTCTGTTCTAGTTCTTTCACTTTCAGTCCTCCCTTTGTTGCTTCCCGGTATCTCACCTGCCCCCGAGGCACTAGAGATACAGAGCCACTATCCGACCCCGAATACTTTCGGAAATCGGCACAATACTTTCCCGTTCTGCAAAATCGCTTTTGCAGAAAAGAAAACATTCCACCTTTCGGTGGTATATGAGCGGTAAGCGCTGAGCGTTTACTTCCCTTACAGGAGGTTGATGCGAACGGCCGTCACGGTAAGCCGAAGGACGCAGCCCTCCCTTGTTATTCTGTTAGCGTTAGCAGCCTTCGCAGGAGTGCGCAATGCCCCTGCAACCCCTTCCGGTCATATTTGCAGGATTGTTGCATTCATGCAGCATCATCTGTGCGATCATCTGCAAACAGAGTTTTACAGGGACCAGTGATATATTGAGTGATACCCTGATATTTATATCAATTTTATTTACTCCTCCACCCGAGGGCTTGGGCCAAACAAGTTTGTGTGCGGTGCAATATACGCCTATAGACTTCGCGAGTAGCAATCCCCCTGTCTCCCGCAAGTCATGCATTGACTAAGCCGAAAGACTACGGCCAAGGTGGCCGCATGATTGTGGAAAGGGCGTCGTAATGAGCAGAATATTCAATGTTGTAACAGGAATTATCATTCTGTGCGGCTTGACGGTGCCAACGGCAACCGGTCAGGACGCGCCCGGACCCGAAATCGTCCTGACCAACTCCGCCAGCCGCGAACATCTAGACCTGACCGGCGCCTGGACTTATTCCATCGACCCCTACCGCGACGGTCTGAAAAGCTTTCATGGCAATGGCCCGGGCCTTGGCCACCGGCGCTATGAGACCACGGATGTCGAAAGCGTAACCCGGGAGAACCCGACTGCCCGCTATGAATATGACATGCGCCGGGAAAAGATCGTCACCCTGCCAGGTTCGTGGGTCAACCATGCGCCGGAACTGCGCCATTATGACGGGCTGATGTGGTATGCCCGCGAATTCGATGCCTCGCCGGAAAGTGGCCAGCGCGCCTTCCTGCGATTCGGCGCGGCCAATTACACTGCCCATGTCTATTTCAATGGCGAGCTTGTCGGACGTCATGACGGCGGCTTCACCCCCTTCGCCTTTGAAGTGACGGACCTGTTGCAGGATGGCGAGAACCTGCTGGTCGTCGGCGTCGATGCCCAGCGCACCGACCAGACAGTGCCGCCCCCGGTGACGGACTGGGAAACCTATGGCGGCCTGACCCGCCCCGTGCGCCTGATCTATACACCGGAGACTTTCATCGACGAGGCCCGCGCCTGGCTCGGCAAGGATGGAAGCATCATGGCAGAGATTGCCCTCGACGGCCCGCGCGCCGGCGGGCGGGATGTCAGCGTCACTATCGACGCCCTCGGCCTGACACTGGATGGCCGCACCGACCGCAATGGCGTATGGCAGGGCAGCACACCTGCGCCTGAGGATTTGTCGCTCTGGTCACCTGAGAGCCCCGCGCTGTACGATGTTGCCTTCACTGCCGGAAACGATACCCTGCCCGAGCGCATAGGCTTTCGCACCATAGAAGCAAGCGGCACGGATATCCTGCTGAATGGCGAGCCGATCTATCTGCGTGGCATCAGCATGCATGAAGAGGAGCTGGGCGCCGATCCGGGCCGGATCATGACGGAACCGGCCATCCGGGCGCTACTATCCGAGATAAAAGACGGGCTGAACGGCAATTTCGTGCGGCTCGCGCATTATCCCCATTCGGAACTGACGACACGTCTTGCAGACGAGATGGGCCTGCTCGTGTGGAGCGAGATCCCCGTCTACTGGCTGATCGACTGGGACAATCCGGACACGCTCGCCGAGGCGCGCACCATGCTGGCCGAAAACATGACACGCGACATGAACCGCGCTTCCATCATCATATGGAGTGTCGCCAATGAAACACCCGTCGGCGATGACCGCAACCGGTTCCTTGGCACGCTGATCGACGATGTGCGAACGCGCGATGACAGCCGCCTTGTCAGCGCCGCCCTGCTCACGACAAGCGAAACCCGCAACGGCACGATGAGAACATGGATCGACGATCCGCTAGCGGATAATCTCGATATCCTTGCGGTCAATACCTATAATGGCTGGTATGGTGGTCCTGCCCTCGACGGTGTCGATGATATCATCTGGGAATCGCGCCACGACAAACCAATGATCTTTTCCGAACTGGGTGCCGGCGCGCTTGCCGGGTTCGCCGATGAGGAAATCCGCCGCAAGTTCTCGGAAAGTTTTCAGGCGGACTATTATCGCGCAACGCTGGCGATGAGCGAGAAGATCCCGCATCTCAAGGGCATGTCCCCGTGGATCCTGAAGGATTTCCGCTCCCCCCGCCGCCAGCATCCCGTCTACCAGCAGGGCTGGAACCGCAAGGGGCTGATTTCAGAGACCGGTCAGCGCAAACAGGCATTTTACGTGCTGTCTGACTTCTATCGCAACATGCAAACAGCGACGCCGGCTGGCGAAGAATAGAACACTGCTTATATCCAGGTGAACGCCAGACGACGTCTAGGGAAGGATATCATGCGCAAATTTCTGATCGGACTGGGGGCATCGCTGCTGGCGATCGGCCACGCCGCAGCAGAGCCAGCAATGTGGAAGGCAAGCGACGAGGACAGCGAGATCTACCTGTTCGGATCGATCCACCTGCTGGATAAAGGTGCGCCATGGCAGACCGAAGCCCTCGACAAGGCCCTTTCGCTGGCTGACTATTATTATTACGAGCTTGCGATGGATGCCGAGGCGCAAGCCCTGATGCAGACCCTCGCCCTGCAATATGGCACGGCCCCTGAAGGCAAGACTTTATCCTCCTACCTGACGGAAGAGCAAAAGACAGCGTTTGATGCGGCAGTCACTTCCTATGGCATGTCACCGGCAACGCTTGAGCCTTACCGCCCGTGGCTGGCTTATCTGACACTGTCAGTCGTCTCGGTGCAGGCTGCAGGTTTCGATCCCGCGAGCGGTGTCGAGACCATCATGATGGCGCAGACCGATGACGAGAAAGAGCGCTACTTTGAAACGGCGGAACAGCAGATCAGGTTTTTCGCCGACATGCCGGACGACGTGCAGGCAAAACTGCTCGTGACGGTTGTCGAGCAGATCGAGGAAGGCCCCGAGGTCATGACAAACATGGCTAATGCCTGGCGCAGTGGTGACGTCCAAACCCTCGACGAGATCGTGAACGATTCCATGGCTGACGTAAGCGACGAGGTCTATCAGACGCTCATCGTCAAGCGCAATAAAGCCTGGGTCGAGGAAATCAGGACGCTGATGGAAGGTGATGAGGAAGCCGTGATCATCGTTGGCGCCGGCCACCTGATCGGCGACGATGGTGTCCCCGCCCTGCTCGAGGCAGAGGGCATAAAGGTCGAACGCATTCAATAGATCACCAACGAACGAGGCAAGAGAAAAGCCGGGTACAGATTTCTGTATCCGGCTTTTTCTCATTCCCCAGCAGAGGGAAGGAGATAGCCAGCCGATGGCCAGTCGGTATCGCCTCGCCGCGTCAGTTCCATGCGGAAGACTTCTATTGGCGGGTTCCCTTCGGCAATGTACTGCCCGACCTCTACCCAGCTCGTTTCATCGATAACGGCAGTGTAGCGTACGATAGCTTCGGGACCTGCCGGGATTTCCCAGACATACCCATCGTCTGTAAGGCGAAAGGGATAGGTGCCCGACCGGCCATCCATATAGCTGCGCATTTCATAGTCGCCGGTCTGGCTGTTCAGGGAGATGATACCAAAAGCATTGAACGACACTGTACCATCATCGTCATATCCCCTGCCCTCGACGACGGTGATCTCGCCGTCCAGCATAGGGCCGACACGCTCTGTCTGCGTCAGTGTGAATGGCTGGCGATCAGGGCCAACACCATTCGCCGCCCCCTCCCACTCGCCCCACATCACGCTGAGCGGGCTTTCCTGCGCCGTCGCTAACCCACAGGACAGGGCAAGGGCCATCCCGCCGGCCATCAGAGATGTAAAAACTCTCTTCATCGATCTCTCCTTGTACCAATCTGTTCTTACAACATAAGAAGCCACAGCGGTTCCGTCTTGAACAAAACGGACATCAGGCAAGGCCCAGATGACGAATGCTGCTCAGATAATCAGTCACTAGACGCTGGGACGATCCGAAAACATGTCGGAATTCCCGGCTCATATGCGACTGGTCGGAGAAGCCGCTCTGCCCAGAAGCCGAAGCTGGCGTACCTTTACCCAGCACAATGCAGGCACAGGCATGGCGCACGCGGCGCAGCCGTGAAAACTCCTTGGCTGTCAATCCGACCTGATACAGGAACCGGCGCCGCAACTGACGTTCGCCAAGGGGCGCTGCCTCTGCAAGGGTTTTCAGGACAACATCGCCCTGTTCCGCGACGATATGGTCGCAATAGTCACGCACCGGGGCATCAATAGGATCTGCCTGGTGCATCAGCCTCGCCACGACCTGACCAAGCAGATCCAGCCCATCGTCGGCTGAAAGGCCGTATTTCAGTTCTGCGCCCAAGGCTTCGGATAGATCAGGAAACGCCTCGGCCATCGGCAGGATCTGGCCTGCCAGTGTGCGGATGTTTCGCCGCAACATACTGCCGGCAACACCTGCGCGTAGCCGCAGCCCACAATAGACAGCCCCCGGCATTACCGGCCGACGATAGGCCAGCACGGACGGCCCGACAATGGCGAGCATTGGCGGCATGCCAGGCAGGATTGCACAGGACAGGGAAATCGTCCCGTCAGGAACTATAACATGCTCGAGCGCCTGCACTTCCTCGTCAATCTCAAACACCCAGCGATTCTCCACCCAATCCGACAATTCATCTGATGGTGGAAACTCCCTATACTGCATGGTGCCCCTCTCCCTTTTAACCCGCTTGAGAGCATACAGAAACTTGATGGACAGCCTACGCTAATCCCGCACGCATTACGAGGCTGACAGCGCATCTACTAGACTGCATATAGTGAGCTGTTTTGGAGGCATCGCGAGCTATTGCGTGACGACGCCCTCGCTTGGATGTAAGACTCAGAGCCTGAGGAGAACCGACCGATCATGGATATTTCTGATACTTCCGTCGATAAGACCGATATCTGGTGGCGCGGTGCGGTCATCTATCAAATCTATCCTCGCAGCTATCTCGACACGACCGGGGACGGTATCGGTGACTTGCGGGGGTGCATCGAGAAGCTCGACTATATCGCGTCACTTGGCGTAGATGGCATTTGGCTATCGCCCTTCTTCACCTCACCCATGGATGATTTCGGTTATGACGTCGCAGATTATCGTGATGTAGATCCGATGTTCGGCACCCTCGCCGATTTTGACGAGCTCGTCGAAAAGGCCCATGGCCTTGGTCTGAAAATCATCATCGACCAGGTTTATTCGCATACGTCCGATCAACATGACTGGTTCAGGGAAAGTCGGCAGTCGCGCGAAAACGACAAGGCGGACTGGTATGTCTGGGCTGATCCCAGGCCTGATGGTTCGCCGCCCAACAACTGGCAATCGGTTTTCGGTGGCGCTTCCTGGGAGTGGGATGCGAGACGGCGGCAATATTACCTGCATAATTTCCTGAAATCCCAACCTGACCTGAACCTGCATAATCCGGTAGTACAGGATGCGCTTCTGGACGTTGCCCGCTTCTGGCTGGACCGCGGCGTTGATGGCTTCAGACTGGATGCCCTGAATTTCGGTATGCATGACCAGCAATTACGGGATAACCCGCCCGCTCGTGTCTTTCACCGTCCGCCGACCCGGCCATTCGACTTTCAGGATCATGTCTTTTCCAAGTCACGCCCGGAAATTACCGGTTTCCTCGAGCGCATACGTGAGCTGACGGATCTGTATGACGGCATTTTCACCGTCGCCGAGATCGCCGGCGATGAATCTCTCGCCGAGATGAAGATGTATACGGAAGGGGCGGCTCGCCTCAACTCTGCCTACAGTTTCGAATATCTCTATGCAAAAACACTGAGTGCAGATCTTGTTCGCACCAAGACAATAGAGTGGCGAGAGAGCGATGGCTGGCCGTCCTGGGCATTCTCTAACCATGATGCACCACGTGCTGTCTCACGCTGGGCCGGTACAGTCCCGGTAGAGAATTACACCCGGTTTGCCATGCTTCTTCTCATGAGCCTGCGTGGCAATGCTTTCCTGTATCAGGGTGAGGAGCTGGGTCTTGTACAGGCTGACGTCCCCTTTGAACGGCTGCAAGACCCAGAAGCGATCATCAACTGGCCGGAAACGCTGGGCCGCGATGGCGCCCGCACGCCGGTGCCGTGGGACAGCGCCAAGCTCCACGCTGGCTTCTCGACAGCCGAGCCTTGGCTGCCCGTTGATCCAGCCCATATTCCGTGTGCTGTCAATGAGCAGGACACCGATCAGGATTCCATGCTGAACTTCACCCGGCAGCTCATAGCGAGGCGCAAGTCATCCCCGGCCCTGCATCACGGGTCGATCCGGTTCCTGGAGACCCCGTCCGACATCGTTGCCTTCATTCGCAGCACCGATAAGGGGGATGACAGGCTGTGCGTCTTCAACCCCTCATCCAGTATGGTCGAATGGCAGGCGGCCCCAAGCTGGTCGATCGACATCGCCGTCAATATTGTCAACGACATCTCCCCGCCAGAAAAATTGCCTCCGGCAGCCGGGTACATCGCACGTCGCAGCTGATGCATTAGCGCGGCCATTATGCCCATGGCCTGCTATCGATGCTTCTTGATAACGCCGAAACGGTAGATCGTCTGCGAACGCAGCGTCTCGCCGCGCTTCAGGGTCGTCGAGGGGAAATCCGGCTTGTTCGGTGAATCCGGAAAATGCTGGGTCTCGAGGCAGAAGCCGGTCCGCTTGCCGAACACAACGCCCTTACCGCGATAGCTGTCATCGAGGAAATTGCCGGAGTAGAACTGCACGCCCGGCTCTGTCGTCAGCACTTCCATCCGCCGTCCGGATGTCGGCTCTTCCACCACTGCAGCCAGTTCCAGACCTCTACCCTTCCGGTTCAGGACGAAATTGTGGTCGTAGCCACCGCCATAGGAGAGCTGCTCGCCATCGGCATCGATTTCCTCGCCAATCGGGCGCATATGGCGGAAATCGAAGGGCGTATCCTTCACGGATGCCAGGTCGCCCGTGGGGATTTGCCTGTCATCGGTCGGGGTATAGCGGTCAGCCTCCAGCCTTAGCAGGTGACCCGTGATCTCCGATCCGAGATCACCTGACAGGTTGAAATATGCGTGCTGGGTCAGGGCGACGGGCGTCGCCTTGTCAGTTGTCGCCTTGTAATCGATCGACAACTCGTCATTGTCCGACAGGAAATAGGTGACAGTCACGCTCAGCGTACCCGGGAAGCCTTCATCCCCGTCGGGACTGATATGGGTCAGGGTCAGGCCCTGACCGTTCTCGGCAACGAACGGGACAGCATCCCAGACGATGCCATGAAAACCGGTATTACCGCCATGCAGCGTGTTCTCGCCCTGACTTTTGACCAGCTCATAGGTCTGCCCGTTCAGCGTAAAGCTGGCCCCGCCGATGCGGTTGCCATAGCGCCCGATCAGCGCGCCGAAATAAGGCGAGTGGTCGATGTAATCCTGCAGATTGTCATAGCCTAGAACGACATCCTCGAACCTGCCCTTGGCGTCGGGCGCATAGAGATGGGTCAGGATGCCACCATAATTGGTGATCTTCGCCATCATCCCCGTCTTGTTGGTCAGGGTATAGAGGAAAACCTCCCTGCCCTCAGTCTCGCCGAACGGCTCGACGATCACTGACTTTGCCGAAGCGGACGTCGTTTCATCTACCATATAACGGAAATCTCCTGCCCGGTTCTGGTGAAAATCACGGGCGACACTGGTGCGCCGCCCGCCTTTTCAATGCTTACCACCACACGGCGTATAGCACGATCAGGATGATCGTCACGATGACGGCGCCGATATTGAAGCCGGGGCCGGTCTTGAAGGAGATGTCGCCGAGGCGCACCACCTTGTCCTCGCCATCCGGCTTCTGCAGGTAGGACACCAGCATGCCGAGGCCGAGGCACAACAGGAAGACAAAGCCGACGCGGTTCATGAACGGCATGTCGGGGAACATCATCGGCCAGGCGAAGGACAGGACGCCCGAGGCGATTACGGCTGCAAGGCCGCCGATCTCCGTTGCCCGCTTCCAGAACATGCCAAGGAAGAAGATCGCACACACGCCCGGCGTCACGAAGCCGGTCCAGTTCTGGATGTTCTGGAACACCTGGCCCGATGCACCAAGCAGCGGCTGGGCGAGGAACACAGCGATGACGAGCGCGGTGAAAGACGCGATCCGCCCGATCATCACGAGGCGCTTCTCCGGTGCATCTTTCGCCAGCAGCGGCTTGTAGAGGTCCATGGTAAAGATCGTCGAGATCGAGTTCATCATCGAGCCGACGGATGAGACTATTGCCGCGACCAGCGCCGCGAAGATCAGCCCGCGAATGCCGACAGGGGCATAGGTCATCATGGTCGGATAGGCCTGGTCAGGCTTGCCGATATCCGGCGCCAGCATGACGGCGGCGATACCCGGAATGACGACGATGAACGGCACGATCAGCTTCAGGAAGGCCGCGAACAGGACGCCGCGCTGGGCTTCCTTGATGTCCCTGGCGCCGAGGGCGCGCTGGATGATGTACTGGTTGAAGCCCCAGTAGGACAGGTTCATGATCCACATGCCGCCGATCAGCACGCCGATGCCCGGCAGGTTCTGGAAGTCCTCGGGCCGTGTCTCGCGATCGATGATCATGTCGAAGCGTTCCGGCAGGTCGGTGACCAGCGTGTTGAAGCCGGCAATGGCGCCGGCATCCCCGCCCAGCTCGCCGAGCACGATCCAGGTGATCAGCGCGCCGCCGAAGATCAGCAGCACGACCTGGATGATGTCGGTCAGCGCCACGGCTTTCAGCCCGCCATAGATGGAGTACGCTGCGGCGAACGCAGCGAGTGCCAGCATGCCGTTGAACATCGACAGATCCGTCAGCGTGTTGATCGCCGTCGCGCCCAGCCACAGCACCGTCGTCAGGTTCACCACCGTGTAGAGGACGAGCCAGAACACCGACATGACATATTTGACCGAGGACCCGAACCGGCTCTCCAGGAATTGCGGCATGGTATAGATGCCGCGCTTGAGGAAGATCGGCAGGAAGAACTTGCCCACGATGATCAGCGTGATCGCCGCCATCCACTCATAGGAGGCGATGGCCATGCCGATGGCAAAGCCGGAGCCCGACATGCCGATGATCTGCTCGGCAGAAATGTTCGCCGCGATCAGCGAGGCGCCGATCGCCCACCACGGCAGCGCCTTGCCCGCGAGGAAGTAGTCCTCGGTATTCTTCTCGTGGCCTGCCTTCTCGCGCGAGACCCATGTGGCGATGCCGATCAGCGCCAGCGCATAGCCGGCAACGATAATGAGATCGATTATTTCAAGAGACATACGGACTGCCCTCCCATATATGGCGGCTTTGCTGCCGCCCTGTTCTTTAGCTTGTCAGGAGCCTGTTTCGCCCGAATCCGTCGCCATGGGAAAGAATTTCTGCGGTTTTTACTCGTAAAAGCCGATTTTATCGACCAATGCCGTTATCACGCCACACCTGGAATGATGATCCGGCAGTGGAAGTGCACAGCCAAAAGCCATTCATCCATTCTTCTTTTCAGTTCAATTGTTTGTGAGCAATCCGTCATTAAAGGCCTGTATGCATTTCTGGTATATATACGACAACATGAAGAGATTTTTTGCCACCACCGCGCTTGCAGGCATGGGCTTGAGCATCGCGGCGTGCACGTCTGTGCCGCCTGCCGATGACCTTGTGCCTGATGCAGGCCTGTATGCATTTCCGGCAGCCGCTGAAGACGGGGTAACCGCTGAAGCCCCGCTCGCCCAGACCAGCACATGGTATGAAACAGCGGTATCGCCGGATCTGGCGACCCTGCTCGGGATCGCGGCCGAACAGAACCCTGCTATTCGCATCCAGGCAAAACGCGTCGAACAGGCAGAAGCCAATCTCCAGTCTGCTGAAGCGAACCGTTGGATCGACGTCGTGCTGACAGGCAGCGGCAGCGCCGAATACGATCTCGACACGAATGACAGTTCCGACTCCCAGCGTGCTTCCCTCGGGCTGGACCTGCCGCTCGATGTCACCGGACGCCTGCGCACGCTGCGCAATGCCGCCCGTTACAATCTGTATACAAGCCTCGCGACTTATGATCAGACGCGCAATACGGCGCTGCGTGACCTGTCGCTGAATGTTGTCAACGCTTCTGAGGCTTCCTTGCTCTATCGCCTGATCGAAGAGCAGATCGAGACCAGCCGCACGTTGCTCCAACTAACGGAATTGCGCTTTGCACAGGGCCAGGCTTCAATCGTGGACGTGCTGCAGCAGCGTGACCAGATCGCGTCGCTTGAACAGCAATTGCCGCCATTGCGGGCAAACCGCGTCACAGCGATCGACGCGATTGCAACTGCCACCGGTACGCCGCCGGCTGAAGACGACATGCCTGCCCTTCTTGCCGACATTCCCGATATCACGCCGGTCGCTACCTGGCCGCAGGCAAACACGCTGCTGGACACGCGCCCGGACCTGCGGGCATCCGTCTATGCCCTGCAGGCCGACAACGCGGCCTATACCGCCGCCATTCTCAATCGCCTGCCTTCATTCAATCTTTCGGGCTCGGCTGTCTCTTCCCTCGTCTCCGGCAATGCCAGCGAGTTCGTGACGGCGACCGTATCCGGCGCGCTGACCGTCTTTGACAGCGGGGCAAAGGATGCGGCAATCGATTTCAGCCGCGCCCAGTATGAAGAAAGCGGCATTCTGCTGCTTCAGGACTGGCTCGATGCGCTTGCCGAGATAAATGGGTTGATAAGCCAGGAAAACGAAGGGCTGGAGAATATCCGCCTGACTGAAGAGCGGCTCGAGACATCGCGCCAGCTGCTGGAATCGGCCCGCCGCCGATACCGCCAGGGCGCCAGTGATTACCTGCCCGTTCTCAACGCCCTCAGCTCGATCCAGACACAGGAACGCCGTCTGATCAATCTGAAGGCAGAACAGGCACGAATTCGCATCAGGCTGCATGCCGCCATCGGCCTGCCTGCAGAGACAATGACCGAGAGGACGATTTGATGACCGGGGATCAACAACAGGGCTCTGACAAGAAGAAAAGCCGCTTCAGGCTGATGACGGTTTTTCCGGTGGTGCTCGCCTGTGGCTTCGCAGTCGCGATCTTTTTCCTGTATGCCACCCAGCCGCGCACACAGATGCAGCGGCCGGAAGCCAGAAAGCCGGTCGTCGAAGCCATGGCGCTGGAAAGCGTCAATCGCGACGTCACGACGACGGCACAGGGCGTTGTCGCACCAGCCAACGGCACCGTGGAATTGCGCGCCCAGGTCGGCGGCGATGTCATCGCGACCCATCCGCAATTCAAGCCGGGCGGCTATATCCCCGCTGGTGAGACGATCCTGCAGATCGACCGCACCGACTACGAACTGGCCCTGGCAGATGCCCGGGCTGCCCTTAATCAGGCAAAAGCTGCGGTCGACATCGAAAAAGGCCAGCAGCGCATCGCCGAAGCGGAATTCGAGTTGCTTGAAGGCGATATCGAGTTCGACACTGCCTCCCGCGCCCTTGCCCTACGCCAGCCGCAGCTGCAGCGCGTCGAGGCTGACTATGAAGCGGCTCTTTCCGCGGTGGACCGGGCGCAACTGAACCTGCGCCGCACCTCGCTGAGCCTGCCTTATGACGTGGTTGTTCTCGGCGTGGACGCCATAGATGGCGAATATCTGGGTGCCCGCGAAATCGCCGGCACCCTGGCCCGGGCAGACGAGTTCTGGGTCGAACTACGTGTTCGTCATGACGTTCTTGGCAGGCTGGAGACGCGTAGCGCCGATGGCACCGGCTCGGATGTACGCATCACTCTGAACGGGACGGAGTATCCGGGCGAAGTCATCCGCATACGGGCTGATGTATCCCAGGAAACCCGCCTTGGCGGGGTCTATGTCGGCATCGACGATCCCCTGTCCATGCGCCCGGAGAATGACGACCGTCCGCCCTTGCTGATCGGCTCCTATGTGGCGGCCCGCCTTCAGGCTGGCAGTGTCGATGATGTGATCGTCATGCCGCGCCGTGCCCTGCAGGACAACAACATGGTCTATGTCGCCACTGCCGAAGACCGTCTCGACATCCGTCCTGTGCAGATCGCCTGGGAACTGGATGACCAGGTCCTCGTCCGTCCGACCTTCGAGACCGGTGACCGGATCATTACGAGCCGGGTATCGGGCATTGCTCCGGGCACGGAACTGAGGGTGCGCATCAATGATGCCGAGACCGGCGGCACTGGCGAGGTTTCGGCTGTTGATACAGCAGGCGACAGCGGCGTTGGTGCCAGCGCAACAAGCGGCAGTAACTAGACACAAACGACGAGACGATCAGCGGAGAACAACCCATGGCGGAAACCAGCGGCGCGCCGGCAAGCAAGACCAGACACGGCTTTGTCGGATGGATGGCGGACAACCATGTCGCGGCCAACCTGCTGATGCTCGCGCTCGTTCTGGGCGGCATCTATTCGATGATGAATGTGCCAAAGGAAATCTTTCCTACCTTTGCGCCGAACTCCGTCGCCGTGTCCGTCTCCTATCCCGGCGCCAGCCCAGAGGAAGTCGAGGAAGGCATTGTTTTGCCAATCGAGGCTGAATTGCGCGCCATCAGCGATATCACCGAGATCAATTCCACCGCCAGCGAGGGCTATGGCCAGGTTACGGCAGAGCTGGTCGAAGGCGCCAGCATCGACCGCGCCCTTCAGGATATTCGCAGTGCCGTCGACCGCATCACATCGTTCCCGGACGATATTGAACCGCCGCGTGTTCGCTATAACCAGTGGACCCGTTCCGTCGTCGAACTGGGCATCACCGGCGATATCTCCGAACAGGCGATGTATGACCTGACCCAGCGCGTGCGCGATGAACTTCTGATGATCGAGGGCGTTTCCGGCGTCAATATCAGCGGCCTGAGGGAACCGGAAATCTCCATCGAGATATCCCAGCGCCAGCTGCGCGCCCTTGGCCTGACCCTGACTGATGTAGCGTCCATCGTCCGCAGCTCCGCACGCGATGTCCCAGCTGGCGGTTTCGAGACCAATGAAGGCGAATATCTGCTACGCACGGAAGGCCGCAAGGAACGAGGCCTGGAATTTGCCGAAATTCCGCTGAAGAGCGATGATGACGGCTCCGTCGTGCGCCTGAAGGACGTCGCCAATATAAATGATGGCTTCACCGAGGCATGGCGTTTTTATCGCTTCAACGGCCAGCCGGGTGTGCGCCTTTTCGTAACCCAGGCAGAAGGCGGCAACCCGGTCGACCTCGCTACACGGGTCAAGGAATATCTTGATGGCGTCAATGCCTCCCTGCCCGAAGCCGTTTCCATCCAGGTAACGGACGATGACTCCGAGAACTATTCCGACCGCGCCAAATTGCTGATCGGCAATGGTGTCGGCGGCCTTCTGCTCGTGATCATAACCCTTGGCCTGTTCCTGAACCTGCGACTTGCTTTCTGGGTATCGGTCTCGATCCCCGTCGTGATGATCGGCTCTTTCGTGTTGCTCTGGCCGACAGGACAGACACTCAACATCCTGACGATGATGACATTCATCCTGACGCTCGGCATCGTCGTCGACGACGCGATCATTGTCGGGGAAAATATCTACGCCAAGGCGCAACAGGGTCTGTCGACCCATGATGCCGTGCTTGAAGGCGTGAAGGAAATGGTCGTCCCGGTCACCTTTGCTGTCCTGACCAATATTATCGCCTTCATCCCGCTGATGTTCATTCCCGGCGAAACCGGCCAGTTCATGAAGGCGCTGCCGATCGTGGCGTGTACGATCTTTGTCGTTTCGCTCGTTGAATCCCTGCTGGTCCTGCCCTCCCACCTCAATGGCAAGGCATCGCTTGCCGGTGGCAATCAGGCGAAAAGCACGAACATGACATGGCGCCGTGTCGGCCTGTTCCGCCAGCGTGTTGCCCGCACCATGGATGATCTTCGCGATACTCATTACCGCAACGGCCTTGTCTGGGCGCTGAAACATCCTGCCAGCATCATTGTCGGCTTCCTTGGTTTCGTCGCCGTCATCTTCGTCTGGTACTCGACCGACAGGATCGAGCTTGGCTGGTCGCCGCGCATCGCTTCAGACCGTGTCGATGGCGAGCTTGAAATGCCGACTGACGCAACGTTCGACGAAACGCTGGCTGTTGCCCTGCGTCTCGAGGCAGCGGGCCTGCGCGCCCTCGACCAGCTTGGTGGCCGCGACCAGATCGAAAGCTGGGAAGTCTCCTCCGGCTGGGGCGGCTATACCCAGGCCGATGTCACCTTCCAGCTTAAGCCTGAAAAGGAGCGCAGCTTCACTCAGGCCGAATTCACCAATCTCTGGCGTCAGGAAATGGGCGAAGTGCCCGAGGCCAAGATGCTGCAGTTCGAATTCGTGTCCGGCCCCGGTGCGGGCAAGGCGCTGCGCTTTGTCCTTTCCCATCCGGACGAGGACACACTTGAAACGGCCGCCCGGGAACTGGCAGACGGCATGGAGAATTTCGCTGGCGTGTTCGACGTTGCCGATGGCACGGCTGAGGGCAAACGCCAGCTGCGTTTCTCCCTCACGCCCGAGGGCCGCGCCCTGGGCCTGACCGAAGCTTCGCTCGGCCGACAGATCCGCGCGACCGGTTACGGCGCAGAGGCACTGCGCATGCTGCGCGATGGCAGCGAGGTACGGGTCTTCGCCCGCCTGCCGCGTGAAGAGCGCCAGTCCGTCAACAACCTGTCGGAATTCGTTGTCTTTGCGCCGGACGGGACGGAAATCCCGCTGCTGCAGGCCGCCGAGATCGAGAACACGCGCGCCTTTACCGATATCCGCCGCGAGAATGGCCAGCGCGTCATCCGCGTCACTGGCGGCGTGAACGAAAGCGTCACCTCCATCACCCTCGCCCGCCAGGGCATCGTCAACGGCCCGCTGCAGGACATCCTGTCGAAGTATCCTGGCCTGACGGCCGATGTCGATGCAGGCTTTGGCGGCCGCGGCGACCGCGACCGCGTCTTCGGTGCCATCTTCGCCGGGGTCGGCGGCATGCTGATTATCATCTATGCGATGATGGCTGCCCTGTTCCGCAACTACATTCAGGGCCTGATCGTGGTACTGACGATCCCCTTCTCCGCCAGCGCCGGCATCGCGGGTCATATCCTCATGGGCTACGACATGGCGGCAACTTCCGTTTTCGGCATGATCGCTCTGGGCGGTCTCGTGGTGAACGGATCGCTTGTCCTGACGACGCGCTTCAACGAGGCCCTGAAAGAGGGCATGCCGCTGCAGGAGGCGATCATCGAAGCCTCGATAAGCCGCTTCCGGCCTATCGTGCTGACATCCATCACGACCACTGTGGGCCTGATGCCGTTGCTGTTCGAGACGTCCGGCTCTGCCCGCTGGCTGGTGCCGATGGCGATCGCCCTGTCCTTCGGTACGGTATTCTCGACCTTCGTGACCCTGTTCCTGATCCCCGTGCTGCACGAGCTGCACCAGAAGGTCAGCAATGCACTGGCGAACAAGGCTGGAATTGGCGAGCCGGTCGAGGAAATCGATCCGGACAAGTTACTGGCTGAGTAAACCGATCTATTCGGCGGGCGCGGCTTCCGGCGTCTCGCCTTTTTGCGGCACCGCTTTTTTCCGCGTGGCTACTTCCATCGTATCGGTACCCATCACCTGGTCCCAGAACCGGAAATACAGCCCGTAATTCCACGAGAACCTTGTATGATGCAGGTTGTGATGTGTCGCCGTGATTAGCTGGCGGCCCGGCAGGGAGTTCATCCACCAGCGCGGGAAGATTTCCCAGCCCGCATGATTCGTGATGCCGACGACGGTCATCAGGGTCAGCAGGAACAGCACGACCCCGATATGGATCGGTATGAAGACAGCACACAGAGGCAGCAGCCATGCCGTGGTCAGTGCCTCCGTCGGATGGAAGGAGAAGCCAGTCCATGGCGTCGGCTGGATCGACTTGTGATGGGTGCGGTGCATCACCTCGAACAGCTTTGGATGATGCATCGCCCGATGGGTCCAGTAGAACCACGTGTCCTGAATGGCCATGTAGATGAAGGCACTGATCGGCAGATAGAGCCAGCCCCAGACACCCGCCGGCAAGCCGCCATAGATCGCCGTGCCATCGGCTTTCCACATTTCCAGCACGAAGGCGGCGGGTGCGGCATATATTAAGGCTGAGATCAGCGACATGACGATCTCGTGGCGCACCACATCGCGTTTCGGGCTGATCCGCGCCAGCTTCACCGCACTGACCTTCTCTTCCGGCCTGCCCCAGAGCAGCCAGTGAAACAGACCGGCAATGGCGACATAGCGCAGCTGGATGATCAGCGTCAGCCCGATATAGCTGACGAGAAATCCCGTGAGTGTGACAGCGCCCAAACTCTCCATGAAACTGTTCTAGCATGGCCCGGCGCCACAGGGTAAGACTGAAACCATGACTGACGGGCAGGATGTTCGCGACAACACGATTACCGCCGATGTCGCCCTCGCCGGCGGCGGCCTTGCCAATGGCCTGATCGCATGGCGGTTGGCGCAGGTCCGGCCTGACCTGAAAATACTGATTGTCGAGGCGGGGCAAACCCTTGGCGGTAACCACACCTGGTCGTTTCACGAGACAGATGTCACGCCAGACCAGCATGACTGGATGGCCCCCTTCATCGTTCACCGCTGGAACAACCAACAGGTCTCTTTTCCCGAACGGCAGCGGCGGCTGGAGACGGGCTATCGCTCGATCACTTCGGAACGGTTCGATGAAGTCCTCAGGTCCGCCCCCAATATAAGCGTAATCACCGGCACGCCGGTCGACTGGCTTTCGAATGATGTCATCGGCCTTACCGACGAGCGTCGCATCGAGGCACCGCTGGTGATCGACGGGCGCGGTTATTACCCCTCGCCACACCTGCAGCTCGGCTGGCAGAAATTCCTCGGCCAGCATGTGCGCCTCGAAAAACCCCACGGCCTGGACGCACCGGTGATCATGGATGCCGATATTCCGCAGGAAGGCGGCTATCGCTTCATCTATCTCCTGCCCTTTACCGACACGGAAGTGCTGATCGAAGACACTTACTACGCCGATGATGATGCGCTCGACACCGATGCCCTGCGCAGGCGCATCGCCACCTACGCCCAGAACCGAGGGTGGCAGATCGCCGAAGTGATCCGCGAGGAAGACGGCATCCTGCCGATCACCCTCGGCGGCGATATCGAGGCCTATTGGAGGGATTACGTGGAAGCGCCGCCATCGGGCCTGCGCGCCGCGCTGTTCCACCCTGTCACTGGCTATTCGCTGCCCGACGCCGTGCGCGTTGCCGACCTCATCGCCGCCCAGCCGAGCCTCAGAAGCAACGATATCGTCGATGCGATGCGAAGCTACGCCATCGAAAGCTGGCACTCCCAGCGCTTCTACCGCCTGCTCAACCGCATGCTGTTCTGGGCAGCAAAGCCGACCGAGCGCTACAAGGTGCTGCAGCGCTTCTACGGCCTGTCGCCCCGGCTGATCGAGCGTTTCTATGCCGGGCAGAACACGCTTGGCGACAAGATCCGCATCCTCGCAGGCAAACCGCCTGTGCCGATACACCGCGCCCTGCCCTGCCTTGCCGGACGCCACCCTGACGGTATATCCCCTGTGACAGAGAGGGCATGAAATTATGACGACAGCAGCAGTTATCGGCGGGGGCTTTGGCGGCCTCGCACTCGCCATCAGGCTCCAGGCCGCAGGCGTTCAGACCACCCTGATCGAGAAGCGCGACAAGCTCGGCGGACGCGCCTATGTCTACGAGCAGGACGGCTTCACTTTCGATGCCGGCCCGACTGTCATAACCGACCCGTCGGCGCTCGAAGAACTGTTCGATATCTCCGGCAAGAAACTGGCAGACTATGTCGAGCTGCGCTCGGTCGCGCCGCTCTATCGCCTGCACTGGGAAGATGGCTTCAGCTTCGATTATACGCAGGATTCAGAGACCCTCGAAGCGCAGATCGCAAAGAAATCCCCGGACGACATTGAGGGCTATCGCAAATTCTATCAGTACTCAGAGGAAGTTTTCCGAGAAGGCTACCTGAAACTCGGCCATGTGCCGTTCCTGAACTTCTGGTCCATGGTCCGCGCCGCACCGCAGCTGATGATGTTGCAGTCCTTCCGGTCGGTCTATGGCCGCGTGTCCGACTTCATCAAGGACCCGCATCTGCGCCAGGCCTTTTCCTTCCACACGCTGCTCGTCGGCGGTGACCCGTTCAAGACATCATCCATCTATGCGCTGATCCATGCGCTTGAGCGCAAATGGGGCGTCTATTTCCCCAAGGGCGGCACCGGCGCAATGATCGCAGGCATGGGCAGGTTGTTCGAGGATCTCGGCGGCACGATCCGCCTCGGCGATGCGGTCAGCGCCATCGAGGCTGACGGCGACACGGTCAAATCGGTAACGACCGAAAGCGGCTGGCGCGGCGAGTTCGATGCCATCGCGTCGAACGCCGACATCGTCCACACCTATGGCAAGCTGCTGGGCAAGTCGGAGCGCGGGCCACAACGAGCGAAACAACTGACCGGCATGCGCTTCTCCAACTCGCTGTTCGTGGCTTACTTCGGCCTGAAGAGGCGCCACGACAATATAGCCCATCACTCGATCCTGTTCGGCCCGCGCTATCGCGAGCTGATCTCGGAGATTTTCTCAGGCCCGACCCTGCCGGACGACTTCTCGCTCTACCTCCACCGCCCGACGGCGACGGACCCGGAACTTGCCCCCGATGGCTGCGACGGCTTCTATGTCCTCTCGCCCGTGCCGAACCTTGGCAAGGCGGAGATCGACTGGTCGGTCGTCGGACCTCAGTACCGGGACAAGATCTTCAAATATCTCGAAGAGCACTACCTGCCCGGCCTGACCGACGATCTCGTCACCCACCGCATCTTCACGCCGGACGATTTCGTCACCGAGCTGAACGCTCACCTCGGCTCTGCCTTCTCACTGGAGCCGGTGCTGACCCAGAGCGCCTATTTCCGCACCCACAACCGCGATGACAAAATCGGCAATCTCTACTTCGTCGGTGCTGGCACGCATCCGGGTGCGGGCATCCCCGGCGTTGTCGGTTCGGCCAAGGCGACGGCGAGCCTTATGCTGGAGGATTTCGGCATGGACCGCAGCAACGCACCCAAGCCTGCCAAAGGCGCTGCCTGATCAAATGGCAGGACAGGAGCGAAATCTCGCCGACCAGAGCCGAGACGCTATAGAACAGGGCTCGCGTAGCTTTGCCCTCGCCTCGCTGCTCTTCACGCCGGACATGCAGCGCGATGCGCACATGCTCTATGCGTGGTGCCGCCATTGCGACGATGTGATCGACGGCCAGAACTTGGGCTTTTTCGAAGGTGACCCGGCGGCACAGAACGATACGCCGGAGGCAATGCAAGCCCGCCTCGCCCATCTTCAGGTCCAGACCATCGCCGCCCTGAATGGCGAACCGGTGGAAGGGGTTGAATTCGCCGCCTTCCAGCAGGTGGCCCTCGCCCATGACATGCCGCACCAGCACCCCCTCGACCTGCTCGAAGGGTTTCGCATGGACGCGACGCATTATCAGTACACGACACTGCAGGATACGCTCGTCTATTGCTACCACGTCGCGGGTGTCGTCGGCGTGATGATGGCGATCATCATGGGTGTCGACCCGGACGACGAGGAAACGCTGCACCGCGCCGCCGATCTGGGCATCGCTTTCCAGTTGACGAATATTGCCCGCGACATTGTCGACGATGCAAAGATCGGCCGGGTCTATGTCCCCGCCGATTGGCTGGAGGGCGCGGGCATCCCCGGGACGCCGGCGGGCATTCTTGATGAGGCCAATCGCGACATGCTGGCTCAGGTCGCCCGCCGCCTGCTGAAGGAAGCAGACCGCTATTACGCATCCTCTGGCTACGGATTGCGCCGCCTGCCCTGGCGCGCCGCCGCCGCCGTTGCTGCCGCCCGTTCCGTCTATCGCGATATCGGCCGGCTGGTGCGCCAGCGCGGCCCCGCGGCATGGGACAGACGCGCCTCGACCTCCAAGCCTCGCAAGATCTGGTGCGCCGGCAAGGGGCTGACGCTGGCTGCAGGTGCCAGCTTCAACCGCCGCCGGGCGTTACCCGAACGCGGCGACCTCTGGACCAGGGTTCTCTGACTAGTAACGGTTTACCGCCAGCCGCGCGACGAGCATCCCGGCAATGCCGGTCAGCGCCAGCGCGACGCACCAGGGCAGGATGGTCGACACGTCCCCGCCACGAATGACCACGCCCGAAAACGCTTCGATCCCCCATGCATTCGGTGTCAGCCCGCCGATCTTCTGGAAGGTTTCCGGCATCAGGATGCGCGGCGCCATCGACCCGCCGAGTGCTGCCATCAGCAGGATCAGGATCGTGCCGATGGAATGGGCCTGCCGCCGTGTCTGGCACAGGGCGACGATGGCGAGCGTGATGCCAGCGGCAGCAAGCGCGCCGCACAGAACAATAACGAAAATCACCCAGAGATAGCTCAGCGCCGGCACATCAAAGGCGAGCCAGCCGAGGGCGAAGATGACTGCGCCCTGCACCAGCCCCTGCAGCGTCAGGAAGGCAAAGCTGCCATCGACGACCACAGCCGGGCCGCCGGGGCTGACCGCCAGCCGGTCGAAAATACCGCTCTCCCGGCTCTCGATCATCGTCAGCGCCCCCTGCAATGAAGACAGGAACACGAACAGCATGGCGACGGCAATGGCATAATAGCTGGCCGACGACACCGCCCCCGCCACCGGCGTGATCGTCACCGACGGGGCGCTGTCGCCAAGGTCGATATCGGCGGGGTCGAGTTCCGACAGCTGCTCGCCGATTGCCCGCTGCTGGTCCGGGGTAAAGGTGATGACCTCTTCCTGCAGGAAGGCGATCGCTTCCTGCAATCTTGTCTGGGGTGCATTCCGCCCGGCCATTTCCGCCACGGCGCCTTCAAGCATGCGCTCTGCAATACGGCGGCTGGGGTCTGAGACGATCTCGAACTCAAGCTTCTCATCCTCACCCACACGAACGATCAGACCCGCATCGGCCTGGCCCAGACGCACCGCCCGGCGAACCGGATCTTCGGTCGTCGCGGTGAGCACGATATCAAGACTTTCTATCCGCCCCATGCCGCTGGCGAAATAGCGGCCCATCTGCGTGTCCGGCACGGCAATCGCCGTCTTTACCGTCAAATCGCCGCTGGTGGTGTTGGCAAAGATCGACGCAAAGACTGCAAAGAAAATCGGCGGCAGGATGAACGCCATGGCGAGCGCGCTGCGGTCACGGAGCAGGTTCAGGAAAAGGGTACGGATAACGGCGAGACGCATCAGGCAATAGCCTTTTCGGCAACTGGTTCATGGGTCACGTGCCGGTAAACATCGGCAAGGCCCGGCTCCCGCACCGAAACGGCGCTGACCGGCGGCACGTCCTGCAGCATCATCAGCCTGTTGAGGATATCTTCGCTTGTCTC
Organism: Aquisalinus luteolus; assembly: GCF_009712425.2. GTDB lineage: Bacteria > Pseudomonadota > Alphaproteobacteria > Caulobacterales > Parvularculaceae > Aquisalinus > Aquisalinus luteolus. Next base: position 589,877 of record NZ_VCJR02000001.1, on the reverse strand, counting down.
GCTCAATCCGTGCCAGCGACTTTGATCCTCCGGTACTGGCTCAAGCCCGAGTTGTTCCAGCGCGTCAGCACTCCCCGGTTCTATCGGCTCAGCGAACCGCGCCTCGACAATACGGCTGCGCCCGAAATGCTGCACCTTCAGAACGTCAAGCGAGCCTTCGGCAATCATGGTGCCAGCCTTCAGGATGCCCACGCGGTCGCACACGGCTTCGGCGAGCGCCATGTCATGGGTCGTCATCAGGATGGCATAGCCCTCTTCGCGCAGGCGACGGATCAGCGCGACGACGCCTTCCAGCGCCTTCACATCGACACCGACGGAAGGCTCATCGAGCAAGAGAAGCGCCGGGCGATGCATCACTGCCGCCGCGATATTCAGCCGCCGCCGCATGCCGCCGGACAATCGCCCCACGCGGGCACTCGCTTTGTCGCGCAGCTCCGTAAGGCTGAGCAGGTCATCGGCCCTCGCCTTGGCCTCACTACCGGACAGCCCGAACAGCTGGCCGAACACTTCGAGATTCTCCCGCGCCGTCAGATTGTCATAGAGCGCCAGGTGCTGGGGCACGAGACCGATATGGCCCCGCGCCTTTTGCTCCCGGCACGGATCATTACCAAGAACGGAAACGCTGCCCTGTCTCGGCGCCAGCCGTCCGGCGATGGTGCGGATCAGCGTCGTCTTGCCCGCGCCATTGGGGCCCAGCAGGGCGAGCACCTCGCCAGACTGCAGGGTCAGGTCGATACCGTTCAAGGTCTTCTGGCCGCGATAATGATGATGAACGCCGCTGACGGTAAGGGGCAGGTCTGTCGTGGACGTCATGAAAGCCTGTCTATTCCGCCGCGGTGCGGGCGAATTTCTCGTCGAACTTGCGGCTGATGAAGTCAGCGAGATCGGCGAGTGGCGCATCGCCGCCACCGGCGCGGCGGGCATGGCCGATGGCATCCTCGATATGCTGCTCGGCCATGGTGCGGGCACGGTCGAGACCATGCAGGCTGACGCTGGTCAGTTTGCCAGCATCGCGGCTCGTTGACTTGCCGGCTTCCGCATCGTCGACGATCTGGTCGAGCACATCGTCGAACGCCTGATAGGCAAGCCCGATGGAACGGGCATAGGCGCAGAGATGATCGGCGGTGCGCTCATCGGCGCCCGCGCATTCCGCACCGGACAGGACGGCGGCAACGAACAGGGCGCCGGTCTTGCAGTGATGCAATTCATCGAGGGTCGCAGCCTTGCGCGCGCCGGCCGACATGGGCTGGCTCATTTCCTGTTCGAGATCGAGCGCCTGGCCGTTGACGAGCCCGGCCCAACCGATGGAGGCGCTGAGAATGTCGACCAGCCGCGTCTTCTGGCCATTGCTGAGCTGGCCATCCCGCGCGATGACCCCGAACGCGCCGTTCATCAGCCCGATCCCGGCCAGGATCGCCACGTCTTCGCCGAAAGCGACATGGGTCGACGGCACACCGCGCCTGAGCGCCGCGTCGTCCATCGCCGGCAGGTCATCGAAAATGAGCGAGGCCGTATGCACCATTTCCACCGCACAAGCGGCATCGAGGGCATCTTCCTCCAGCCCGCCGCACTGGCGCGCCGCCAGCATGGTCATGATCGCGCGCAGGCGCTTTGCCGGGGAAAGCAGCGAGTGACGCGCCGCACGGGCAGGCCCACCCTGATCCGGCACCAGATCGGCAAGCCGCGTCTCGGTCACGCTCTTCAGGCGGGCGAAATCCGCTTCTGTCAGACCGTGATGTTCCGGCGCGAAAGCCATGATACCTCTCCGGGAGCCTGCACCCCCTCACCCAATAGCCCCACGATACGCGAACAACGGATTGATTGGCAACGCCATTGGTGCAAGGCTCTTTAAAGATCTGGCAGACAGGAGCGCCGCAGCGCCGTGAGTGAAATTCAGTCGCGAAAACAGGACCATATCGACATCGTCCTCAACCGGGATGTCGGCTTTCCGGATGTCACGACGGGGTTCGAGAAATATCGATTCGATCATGTCGCCCTGCCGGAACTGGCGCTGGACGATGTCTCGCTGGAAACGCTTTTTCTCGGCCGCACTCTCGCCCTGCCATTTCTCATTTCTTCCATGACTGGCGGACCGGACAAGGCCGAGCAAATCAACCGCAACCTGGCCGAGGCGGCGGCGGAGCTGAAGATCGCCTTCGCCGTCGGCTCCCAGCGCGTGGCACTGGAAAATGAAGGCGCTGGCGGGCTTGGCAAGACGCTGAGAGACTTGGCCGGCGCGATCCCGCTGATCGCCAATCTCGGTGCGGCCCAGATCAGGGGCGCCGACGGGCCGGACCTTGCCGCCCGCGCCGCCGACATGATCGGCGCTGATGCCGTGTTCATCCATCTGAACCCGCTGCAGGAGGCGGTGCAGACCGGCGGCGACACGGACTGGACCGGCGTGCTGTCCGCCATCGAGGCAATCGCAAAATCCGGCATCACCGTTGCGGTGAAGGAAGTCGGCTTTGGCATCAACGGCCGCGTCGCGAGGCAGCTGGCCGATGCAGGCGTGTCGATCATCGACGTCGCCGGGGCCGGCGGCACCAACTGGGCCCGGGTCGAGGCGGCACGGGTCAAGGAAGACGACAGGCACGCCTCGATCAAGGCGCAGGTCGGCGCTGCCTTCCGCAACTGGGGCATCCCAACGGCGGAAGCGCTGGTCGAGGCGGCTATGGTCGCACCCGACGCAACGCTGATCGCCTCCGGCGGCATTCGCGACGGCATAGAAGCAGCGATGGCAATCCGCCTCGGCGCGACACTGGCGGGCCAGGCCGCCCCGGCGCTCGCGCCCGCCCTTCAGGACCCGGAGAAAATCGTCGAACATTTCACCGTGCTCGGCGAACAACTGCGCACGGCGTGTTTCTGTACAGGGAGCAAGGACCTGGCGGCACTGCGCACGGCGCGCCTGCGTGGATTGGATGCGCCTTGAAAGAATTGCGGCGGGTGCCTCCCCTGACTTTATCTGTCAAGGATGCAACCGCTCCGCGGCGCGGGCCTCGCCCGCGTCCTTGACAGATAAAGTCAGGGAAGACAATTGCTCACCAAGCCTGTAAGGCAGATTCTGCCTTACAGGCATTGGCTGACAAGTGACGTACACGACGTTTCAAATCGCCTCGGCGCTTGAATGAAGGTGCAAACCTAAAACCACGCCTCATCCATCTCCATGCATGTCGTATCCAGCGTCGCCAAAAGCTCCAGCATCGGCGTGACCGAGGGCAATTCGTAGGCGAAGAAATAGCGGCAGGCCTGCAGCTTGCCGCGGTAGAAGTTCTGCTCGCCCGTGCCCGCCTCCATCGCCCGCGCCGCGACAATCGCCTGACGCAGCCAGATCCAAGCGACAACCACATGCCCGAAGGCATCGAGATAGATCGTGGCGTTGGCGAGATAGGCCTTCGGCCCGGCCTTGGCCGCCTGCCCCGCCATCTGCATTGTCGTGGCGGCAAGCTTTTCCCAATAGGCTTTCAGCGTATCGGCATGGGCCGCGACAGCCTCCAGCCCGCTTGCCTCATCCAGCGTCTTGCGGATTTCGGCGTCGAGCGCCTTCATCGCCGCGCCTTCCTTCATCACCACCTTGCGACCCAGCAGGTCCAAGCCCTGAATACCCTTCGTGCCCTCATGGATCGGGTTGAGACGATTGTCCCGGTACAGACGTTCGACCGGGTAATCGCGGGTATAGCCATAGCCGCCATGCACCTGGATCGCCTGGTCATTGGCGCGTGGGCCGAACTCCGACGGCCAGGACTTCATTACCGGTGTCAGCAGTTCCAGCAGCAGGTTGAGGTGCGCCTTCTCGGCTTCATCCTCTGCCGTCTTCTCATCATCGATCATGCGCGCGCCGGTCAGGCACAGAGCAACGGCGCCCTCGGCATAGGCCTTTTGCTGCAGCAGCATGCGCTTCACGTCCGCATGCTCGATGATCGGCACCATCGGATTTTCCGGGTTCTTGTCGTCCAGCGCCCTGCCCTGCTTGCGGTCCTTCGCATAGGCCAACGCGTGGAGATAGCCGGTATAGGCGGTCGATGCCGCGCCGAGGCCGACGGCGATGCGCGCCTCGTTCATCATGTGGAACATGGCGGCGAGCCCCATGCCCTCCTCGCCGACGAGCCAGCCTGTCGCGCCGCCCTTGTCACCAAAATTCAGCACGGTGTTGACGGTGGCGCGATTGCCCATCTTGTGGTTGAGCCCGGCGAGCACGACATCATTGCGCTCGCCCGGGTTTCCATCCGCATCGGGAATGAATTTCGGCACGATGTAGAGCGAGATACCCTTTACGCCCGCCGGGCCGCCCGGCACCTTGGCCAGCACCATGTGGACGATGTTTTCCGACAGGTCATGCTCGCCGCCGGAAATCCACATCTTGTTGCCGGTAATCTTGTAAGTCCCGTCCTCGCGCCGCTCGGCTTTCGTACGGATATCGGCGAGCGATGACCCCGCCTGCGGCTCGGACAGGCACATGGTACCGAACCATCGGCCCTCGATCATCGGCGTTGCGAACCGCGCGATCTGTTCGTCTGACCCATGGGCTATGATCAGCCGCGCGGCAGCGCCCGTCAGCATCATGTAGCCGGAAACATTGCCATTGGCCGCGCCCATGGTCGCGCCGACGCCCTGGGAGATCAGGTAAGGCAGCTGCAGCCCGCCGAGGTCTTCCGGAAAGCTCATGGCCGGGAAACCGGCCTCGACATAGGCGTCAAGCGCTTCCTTCGTTTCCTCCGGCAGGATGGTGCGGCCATTGTTGAAGACCGGCTCTTCCCGGTCGGTCAGCGCCGCGATCGGCTGGAAGACATTCTCCCCCAGCTTTTCAGCCGTCTCCATGATCTGGTCGAAGACCTCGCGCGAATGCTCCGCATAGAGCGGTTTTTGCGTCAGGCTTTCGGCATCCAGCATCTCATAGAGCAGGAAATCGAGATCGCGGCGCGAGATGATATTGGGCATCCAGACTACCTCGACAGTTATGCGACTTCAAAAAGACCGGCAGCACCCATGCCGCCGCCGACACACATGGTGCACACGACATATTTCGCGCCGCGCCGCTTGCCTTCGATCAGGGCGTGGCCGACCATGCGTGCACCCGACATGCCATAGGGGTGGCCGACGGAGATCGCGCCGCCATTGACGTTGAGCAAGTCGTTGGGAATTCCCAGCTTGTCGCGGCAATAGATAACCTGCACGGCAAACGCCTCGTTCAGCTCCCACAGGCCGATATCGTCCATGGAGAGGTTATGTGCCTTGAGGAGTTTCGGGATCGCATAGATCGGGCCGATGCCCATCTCGTCCGGCTCCAGCCCGGCAACGGCGATGCCGCGATAAAGCCCGAGCGGCGTCAGCCCGCGCTTCTCTGCTTCCTTGGCTTCCATCACGACAGCGGCCGACGCGCCATCGGAGAGCTGGCTGGCGTTCCCGGCAGTAATGAAGGCATCCTCGCCCATCACCGGCTTCAAGCCTGACAAGCCCTCAAGCGTCGTCTCCGGACGATTGCCCTCGTCCTTTGCCAGCGTGACTTCCTTTTCGGAGATGTTGCCGGTCTCCTTGTCCTTGACCATCATTTTGGAAGGCAACGGCACGATCTCGTCATCGAACTTGCCCACAGCCTGCGCTGCAGCAGTTCGCTCCTGCGACTGCAGGGCGTATTCGTCCTGCGCCTCGCGGGAAATGCCATAGCGGGTGGAGACGATTTCCGCCGTTTCGATCATGGAGATATAGGCCTTCGGGTGCATCTCCACGAGCGACTTGTCGGCCTGGATGCGGAACTCCGGCGTCTGCACCAGCGAGATCGACTCAACGCCGCCGCCAACGACGATTTGCATGTTGTCGGTGATGACCTGCTTTGCCGCCGTCGCGATCGCCATCATGCCGGACGCACACTGACGGTCGATCGACATGCCTGCAACGGTCACCGGCAGCCCGGCGCGCAACAGCGCGTTGCGGGCGATGTTGTTGGCCTGATAGCCCTGCTGCATTGCTGCGCCGAGGATCACGTCATCCACCTCCGCGCCATCGATCTTTGCGCGCTCCACGGCATGCTTGATCGCGTGGCCGCCGAGCGTCGGCGACGGGGTGTTGTTGAACGCCCCGCGATAGGCGCGGCCGATGGGCGTGCGGGCGGTCGAAACGATGACGGCTTCTCTCATGATTAATCTCCTGATTTTTTCTGGTGGGCCGCGATCTTCCCGAGGAAGTTCATGTTCGGCCCGTTAGAGTCCTGATAGAAATTGATGTTCGATGTATCGGAAATGGCATTCCAGTGCTCGGCAACAGCCTCTGGTGACAGCTCGCCCGGCGGCAGGTAGATACCGTCCGTCTCCGCCATATAAGCGCGGGCGAACCCGCCGGCGGCGCAGGACAAGATCGCCTTGGACGGCCCGTTGGCGCTGACCAGCCAGATGACCCCGGCGGTCACTGCCTCCGGCTTCATTTGCTCGAAGACCTGATCGGGGATTCCCAGATCCTCCGTCATCCGTGTTGCCGCCGTCGGGGCGAGTGCATTGACATGGATGTTGTATTTCGCCCCTTCCAGATGCAGCGCGTTCATGAAACCAATCAGCGCCGCCTTCGCTGCACCATAATTTGCCTGCCCGAAAATGCCGTAGAGGCCGGAGGGCGAGGAGGTCATCAGGATACGGCCATAGTTCTGTTCGCGCATGACAGGCCAGACGGCCTTGGCGCAATTGGCGCTGCCGGTGACATGGACATCGAGCACCAGCTCGAAATCCTCCATGTCCATCTTGGCGAAGGTCTTGTCGCGCAGGATACCGGCATTGTTGATCAGGATATCCACGCGGCCCCATTCATTCAGGGCATCGGCGACCATCTTCTCGACCTCGTCGCGCTTCGTCACATTCGCGCCATTGGCTATGGCCTCGCCGCCTGCAGCGCGGATTTCCTCGACGACCTTCAGCGCCGCATCGCTGGAGGCTCCGGTGCCGTCACGCGCGCCGCCGAGATCGTTGACGACGACCTTCGCGCCGCGCCTGGCAAGCTCGAGCGCGTGTGACCTGCCGAGCCCGCCACCGGCGCCGGTAACGATTGCGACCTGGCCGTCGAACCTGATTTCATCCGTCATCGTCTCGTCACTCCGTCTGTTACTGTTGCTGCACCACTTGCATGGTCAGCCATTCGGCGGCAAGGGCGGGCTTCTCCTCACCCTCGATCTCGACCGTGACCGCGAATTTCAGGGTGAAGCGGCCATGGCTGCCCTCCTCCACCGCGCCCAGAACGAACCGTCCGCGCACGCGCTTGCCCGCCCGCACCGGCTGGACGAAGCGCACCTTGTCGAAACCGTAATTGATGCCCATGACGAGGTCTTCCAGCACCGGCATGCCCGCCGTCGCCGCCAGATGCGACAGCATGGACAGGGTCAGGAACCCATGGGCGACCGTGCCGCCGAAGGGCGTCTTTGCCGCCGCTTCCTCATCGACATGGATGAACTGATGGTCATGGGTGACATCGGCGAACCGGTTGATCGTCTGCTGGTCGATGGTGAACCAGTCGGAGACACCCACCTCGCCACCGATCATTTCTTGAAGCGCGTCGCGGCTGACGGTTTTCATGCTGCATCCTTCCTCAGGCCGGTCAGCGCTTCATACCGGCGCTGGTGATAGTCGCGATTGCCGAACAGTGTGTCGAGCATGGTCGCATGCATGAAGTAATGGCCAATAGCCATTTCCTCCGTAATGCCCATACCGCCATGCAGCTGCACCGCTGTCTCGCCGACGAACTTGCCGGTCTTGCCAATGAAGACCTTGGCCATGGCAGCGGCCTTTGCCCTCTCGGCGGGGTCGGCATCGGCGAGTGCCGTGGCGCGCACGGCCATGGACTTCATCTCCTCGCCCGCCATGAACATGTCGGCCATGGCATGCTGCAGGACCTGCTGCTTTGACAGCGGCACGCCGAACTGCTCGCGCTGGCGGGTATAGTCCACCGTCAGCTCGGTCATGCGCCTGGCAAGGCCGGTCATCTCCGCTGCACAGGCGATGATGCCGCGATCGACAGCCATTTCCAGCAAGGCCAGCCCCTCGCCTTCGGCCCCGATCAGCGTCGCTGGCGCCTTGTCGAGGATGACATCGCCAGCGGCAAAGCCGTCGATAGTGCTATAATCCTTCACCGTCACGCCGTCCGCCTGCGGATCGATCAGGAACAGGCTGATGCCATCCCGGCCTCGCGTCCCGCCGCTCGTGCGGGCCGAAACAATTAACCTGCCCGCCAGTGGCGCGGCGAGCACGACCGATTTGTGGCCTGTCAGCGTATAGCCATCGCCCGACTTTTCGGCGGTCGTTTCAACATGGAACAGGTCATAGCGACTGCGCGGCTCGGCATAGGCAAGCCCCATGACCAGTTCGCCACCGGCGATCTGCGGGATTAGTTCTTCTGCCACCGCGCCGCCAACCGCCTGCAGGATAGACCCTGCCAGCACCACGGTCGGCAGGTAGGGCTCGACCACCAGTGCCCGGCCCAGTTCCTCCATCACCACCATGATGTCGGTCGGCCCGCCATCGAGCCCGCCATGCACTTCTGCGAACGGCACGGCCATCAGGCCAAGCTCTGCCAGCTGCCCCCACACCTCGGGGCTCCAGCCCTTTTCCGACTTGATAATCTTGCCCCGCGCCTCGAAATCATAGCGGTCACGCAGGAAGCGGGAGAGCGACTCCCGGATCATGTCCTGTTCTTCTGTCAGATCGAAATTCATCAGTGTCGCTCCTAAAGGCCCAAAATCATCTTGGCGATGATGTTGCGCTGGATTTCATTGGTGCCGCCATAGATCGTTGTCTTACGCATGTTGAAATAGCGCGCCGCGGTTTCGACTGCGAAGTCCGGGCCTTCCGTTGCTTCATTATGGCCAAGCTCGCGCTGGAACGGCAGGCCGTAATTGCCCGCCGCATCGAGAAACATGTGCGAGATGCGCTGCTGGATCTCCGTACCGCGGATTTTCAGCAGGGAGCTTTCCGGCCCCATGCCGCCACCGGATTCTTCCCGTGCCAGTGCCCGCAATTCGGTAAACTCGAGCGCCGTCAGGTCGATTTCCGTCTCGGCAATCCGGCGGACGAAATCACCATCCTCCATCAGGCTCGGGGCATCGCCATAGAGGTCCTTGTCAGCTGCGATCTTCTTCAGCCGGTCGAGCGCCCGCCATGATTGGTGAACGCCGGCAATATTGGAGCGCTCATGGGTCAGCAGGAACTTGGCATAGGTCCAACCCTGGTTCTCTTGCCCTATGAGATTTTCTGCCGGCACACGGACATTCTCGAAGAACACCTCGTTGACCTCATGGTCGCCGCCAAGGGTGATGATGGGACGCACGGTGATGCCCGGCGACTTCATGTCTACGAGCAGGAAGGAAATCCCCTGCTGTTTCTTTTCGGCGTTGGGGTCGGTCCGTACCAGACAGAATATCCAGTCGGCATGCTGGGCCAGCGTCGTCCAGGTCTTCGACCCGTTTACGATGTAATCGTCGCCGTCGCGCACGGCTTTGGTGCGCAGGGAGGCAAGATCGGACCCGGCCCCCGGTTCGGAATAGCCCTGGCACCACCAGATATCGCCCGACAGGGTCGGCGGCAGGAAGCGCTCTTTCTGCTCATCGGAACCGAAGGTGTAGATCACCGGGCCGACCATGGAGATGTTGAACGGCAGGATCGGGAAGGCATCGGCGGCGGCGCATTCCTTGTCGAAAATATAGCGCTGGGTTGGCGTCCAGCCCGTACCGCCATATTCTTCCGGCCACGCTGGCGCAATCCACCCACGCGCATGCAGCTTGCGGTGCCAACCGAGGTAATTTTCCCGGGTGAAGTCGGTCTTGCCGCCGCGTTTTTCCGCTGGCCAGGCCTCATCAAGGAAAGCTTTCACCTCCTGCCTGAACGCTTCTTCCCTGTCGCTGAATTTCAAATCCATACTCACACCTTCTTTCCCGGGGTATGGACCCAACTTATCCCCTGCATGGGGGGTGTCAAAACAATGGTGCAGTTGGCACTGTAATTGCTGGAAAGCCCATAGATTACGGAACTTTAGGGGGCCTTGCGCTTTTCATGTGATATTAATCAGGGCGCCCTAAATATGGATAAGAATTCTTTACAGTTATCAGCGTGTTTTTGAAGTTGGGCCAGACCAGACGATCCCGCCGGATATCCCGGCTCGCGACCTGTGCGTTCGTTGCAGCGGCCCTCGCCGCCGCGCCATTTTGCACATCTGCATGGGCAATAGACTTCGAGCGCGACGTGACGATCGAAGGGCTGACCAGTCAGAGCTTGCGCAACGAGCTGCGCGCCCTGTCGAACCTCGTAGAAACAGACCGCAATTACACCAGCCTCGCCGCCATCCGCCGCACCGCGCAGGATGATGCCGACCGCATGCTGGAGGCGCTAACCTCCAAGGGCTATTACGCCGCTTCCATCGTGCCTAAAGTCGTTCGCAGCGATGACCGTGCACTGATCACGTTCGAGATCGACCGCGGCCCACGCTTCAACATCACCGATTACCGCATATCCTATCAGGACGAGATTGCCGCCGACCGACCTCAGACCTTCTCCGAAGCAGATGTGAAAACCGAAAACGACCCGAGCGGCGAGGCGCTGGTACGGCTCGAAAACCAGTTTCTCACCTGGCTGCAGCAAAACGGCTACCCCGCCGCCCGGGCAAACCGGCATTTCGTGGAGGCGAATTTCGACACCGGCAACGCCGTTGCCGTATTCGAGATCACCACCGGTCCGGAAGCTTATTTCGGCGAGGCGATCGTTCAGGAGACGGATCGTACGCGTGAGACTTTCATTGCTGCCTATGCACCATGGGAAGAAGGCACGCTCTATAATCGCGACGAGGTCGTCGACTATCGCGAGAAACTGGGCAAGACCGGCCTGTTCCAGCAGATCACTGTCGAGCCGGGGCAGACGCAGCCTGATGGCCGCACCGACCTGATCGTGACGGTGACGGAACGTGACCACCGCACCGTCGGTGCCGGTGTCTCCTACGCTACAGATGTCGGACCGGGTGTCAGCCTGTACTGGCAGAACCGCAATCTCATGCGCCGGGGCGAGACCCTGACGGCGCAGGCAAAACTTTCCAGCCCCGAACAGATTGTCGGCCTGACCTTTGGCAAGCCATTGCCGACCCTGCCCGGCCGGTTCGAGAGCGCGATCTCCTTCACCAACGACATCACCGATGCGTTCGACGCGCAGACGCTGGAACTGTCGTCTTCCCTGAGCAAGACATGGTTCGCTGAAAAGCTGGAAGCCTCCGGCGGGCTCGGCATCGTCTATTCCGAGGTCGAGGATGCCCGCGCGCGCCTGTCGACGACCGATGAGTTCGAGGCGGATACGTTCACCTTCGCCAAAATCCCGTTTTCGCTTTCGTGGAACAGCGACAATGATCTGCTGAACCCGACGCGCGGCTTCCGCGCCGGCATCGGCCTGACGCCCTATGTCGGCGACGTCAATTTCCTGCGCGGCACACTGACCGGCGCAACCAGGACGACGCTGGGTGATGAAAACCAGTATACACTCGCCATTCGCGGCCTCGTCGGCTCCAGCTTCGGTGTCGATACCAATGACATTCCGGCAACGGAGCGTTTCTATGCCGGTGGCGGCGGCTCCGTACGCGGCTTTGCCTATCAGGAGGCCGGTCCGCTTGATGCCGAAGGCAACCCGCTCGGCGGGGCCTCCATCATCGAGGTCAACACCGAGGCGCGATATAATCTCCGCGAGAAGATCCAGCTTGCCGTCTTCCTTGATGGCGGCACGGTGTCGGACAGCGAAGTGCCCGACTTTTCAGAGGAAGTGCTGTGGGGTGCCGGTATCGGCGCGCGTTACCTGACGCCCATTGGTCCGTTGCGCGTCGATCTCGCCACGCCCCTGAACCCTCGGGATAGCGATGACGCAGTCCAGTTCTATATCGCGCTGGGGCAGCCCTTCTGATGCGGCTTGCCTTCAACATAGTCCTGATCATTGGTGCCTTGATCATTGGCGCAGTGATCGTCACGTGGCTCTATTTCGTGCACACGCCGCCGGGGCGCGACTTCCTCAAGACACGCGCGGAAAGCGTTGCCCAGCAGGTCGTCCGTGACCAGTTGCAGAGCGAGCTGACCATCGGCGAGCTTGAAAACGGCCTGCCGGGCCGCATCGCCATCAATGACATCACCCTCAGTGCCGATGGCGAAGTGTGGTTCGAGGCCGACCGCGCCGTCATGGTGTGGAACCCGTTCGCCCTGATGAACCGCAAGGTACTGATCCGCGAGTTTACCCTGCAGGATGCCGACCTCTACGCCCTGCCCCCCGAACGTCCGGCCCCGGAGGAAGAGACGGAAGACGAGCCCTTCTCCCTGCCGCAGGAACTGCCGTGGATCGACATCGAGCGCATCTCCATTTCACCGTTGCGGCTTGCAGACGGTATCGCGGGCGATGCCCGCACGATCCGTGCGGAAGGGCGCTTCTCTACCGCCGATAACCGCCTCTCCTCCGACCTCACCGTCACGACAGGCGACAATGACGACCTGATCCGCGCACTGGTGAAGACCCAGCGCCGTATCCTGACCGTCGACCTGACGGCGAAGTCCTCCGAGAGCGGCCTCGTCAATCACTACCTCGATGCTCGCGGTCCGGTGGATATTGCCCTGACCGGCAAGGGCCCCTTGAACAAATGGGCGGGTACGTTGAGCGCCGATGCCGCCGCCTATGGCACTGCAGAGCTGGAGTTTACCGGCGACCTTTCCTCTCGCGACAGCCTGTCCCTGACAGGCAGCGTGTCCCCCGGTACGCAATGGCCGGAAGCGGCCAGCGAGGCAGCAGGCGACACGCTGATCCTCGACCTCGCTGTGACCACCAGTATGGGCCGCCGCACTGTCAGGATGCAGACGATAGAGGGTGCCTTCGGCACGCTGTCGGGCGAAGTGACCGGCATCGGCGACGATGGCACCATCGACAATGGAAATGTCGAGCTGACGCTGGACCTCGCCAGCACCTATGCACAGACGATAGGCGCCAGCACCATAGCCGGCCAGAACGTGCTGGCCGGGCAAGTCACCTATGACAGCGATGGCGATGTCGCCGCAACGGGCACGCTGCAGACACCGGCAGGCCAGATCGCCTTTACCGATCTCGATTATGCTGAAGAGACGCTGACAGGCGATATCTCCGTCAGCATGGCGCAATTGCCCATCGATGACGAAACCCTAAACGAGCTTTTCCCGCGCGGCCTGAATGCCAGCGCCAATATCACCTATGGGCAAGCTCGTGTACGGGCACAGAATATCGATCTCTATTCAGGCCAGCAGCGTGGTAATGCCGGTATAGTCCTCAGTGGCAGTGCAGACTATGACATGGATGCAGAGCGCGTCTCCTCCTCCGGCTCCCTCAGTGTCGCGCCGCGCATCGTCGCAATCTTCACCGACGCTGTCAGCTTTGATGGCCCCCTGCGCAACAGGTTCTCAGTCAACGGTCCACTCGACAATCTGGCGCTGGAGCTTACCAGTGACTATGCCGCCGGGTCGCTGTCCGACCAGGCATTTGCTGCAGGTGTATTGGAAGCCAGTTTCAATGGCCTGCCCGGGCGGCCCGATGGCAGTCTGCGCCTGCAGTCGGCAGACAATTCCTATACCGGGCGGGTCATCCTTGATACGCTGCAGTCTGACGATATCGTCGCGCGGGACATCTCGTTTTCTTCGTCTTTTCTGACCGTCGCCGGTGACGCCCGGGTCAACCCTGAAACCATGGCGGCAACAGGCACGCTGCAACTGGAAACAGCGGGCGATGTTGCCGTCAGTGCCGAGCGCACTGTCTCCGGTACCGCGAACCTGACCTTCGATACGGCAATGCAAGGCGAGACACGGACCGTAAGCGCCGACATTACCGCCAGCAATTTCCGGACGACCGATGCCAGCCTCGAAGCACTGGAGTTGTCGGTGCGAGGCACGGCTCAGAACGCCGATGTGAACCTGACCGCTCAGAACGTGATCCTGCCCAATGACTATCTCGTCACCAGCCTGACAAGCGAGGCCACGATCGGCCAGACGGAGGAAGGCTTTGCCGCTGACATAGCCAGTTTCGTCGCCCGCACCGGAGCAGGCACGCCGGACGAGACCATCCGCCTTCTCGCCCCCACGCGCGTTGCCTATGCCGATGGCGTCGTCACCTTCGCCGAGACAAGGATCGACAGTTTCGACCGCAGCGAGTTCATCGTCGCCGGCCAATACGGCCCGAACCGATGGGTACTCGACGCATCAGGCTCCGCCGTGCGCATTCCCGGGCTGCAATCGCCGCTGACCTTCGAGATCGATCTCGATACGGACGAGGCCGTACCCGGTACCGTCACCCTGTCCGGCGAAGTGCAGGACCAGAATGACGAACTGCATCGCCTGACGGCGCGCGGCGAATGGAACGGCGAAACGCTTGCCCTGCGTGCCCGCCTGCGAGATGCCAGCAACGACTTCCCCGGCGAACTCAATCTCTCCATTCCGGTCGCGCTGGTGCGGGGCGAAAGCCTTTCGGTCTCCACTGGCGACGGCGCCATCAATGGCCGCTTCGTCTATGACGCCGGGATCGAGAATATCGTCGCCTTCGTGCCCATGGACGAAAATTTCCTGACCGGTCAGCTTGTCTCCGAGATCGACATTTCCGGCACGGTTGATCAGCCCGCGATCACCGGCAGCGCTCGCCTCGTCGATGGCCGCTTCGAGGAGCCGCGCTCCGGTGCCGTTCTCAACGACATGAATGGCAACCTGACTTTCTCCTACGACGCAGGCGGATCGACCGGGTCCTTCACCGTGACGGCCAGCGATGCGACCGGCCGGGCCAATGCCTTCGACCTTTCAGGCGACCTCCTGTTCGGCGATGTCGCTGGCGAGGCCGGCTCCAGCGTCGAGGGCACGCTGGCGCTGAACCGGGCGACGCTGATCGAATCCTCCGACCTGTCGGTTACCGTCTCCAGTAATCTCGACCTCAGCGGTACGGCGCGCGACATGCTGCTCGCCGGGAACATCGATATACAGAATTTCGATGCGATCATCCCGGAGACGCCATCACGCAAGAGCTATACGCCCGTCACGGTCGTCAGGGTCGACGAGAACAACGACCCCGTCAGACCGGAACGCGAGGAAGTCGAAGCACCGACGCCTGTCACCGTCTCTCTCGACCTGACCATCTCTGCGGACAACCAGATTTACATCAGCGGTCGCGGCCTGCAGAGCGAATGGCAGGCCGACCTAGATGTCACCGGCACGGCGACGTCTCCGGTGCTCAATGGCCAGATCGAGAATGTCGATGGCGTGTTTGAATTCGCTGGCCGTCGCTTCGAGATCACCAATGGCGATATCATCTTCAACGAGCCGAACGGCCTGACACCGCGCCTCGACCTATCCGCCAGCTATGAAGCCGAGACGGCGGCGCGCGGCGATGTTACGGCGACGATCCGTGTTACCGGCTCAGCCGAGTCACCGACGATCCGCCTAACCTCGACCCCGACCCTGCCGCAGGAAGACATCATGTCCCTAATCCTGTTCGGCAAGGACCCGGGCCAGCTTACGGCCTATGAGTCCCTGCAAATCGCCCAGTCCGTTGCGACCCTGACGGCGACCGGTCCGTTCGGTGGTGGCGGTATCACCAATTCCCTGCGCCGGTCCGCCGGTCTGGACACCCTGTCATTCGGCGAGGATGCAGAAACTGGCGGCGGCACGCTGACCGTGGGCAAATATGTCTCTGATGATGTCTATGTTTCGGCGACACAAGGCCTCGGCGATGCGGGCAATTCGGTCAGCGTGACCTATGAGGTCTCGGACCACATCACCGTGGAATCGACGCTGGAGGAAACCGGCGCCCAGAGCGTGTCGGCGAATTACAAGAAGGACTATTAGTCCTGCCTAGCCTTTTATCTCTTTATACAGAGCAACCGCCTCTTTTGATTTGGCCGTGATCTCGCCCCATTGGTGGCCATCGATCATCTGCTTCGTCGCGATCCACGATCCGCCTGCGCAGACGACGTTCGGCAACGACAGGTAATCCTTGGCATTATCCGGCGAAACGCCGCCGGTCGGGCAGAAGCGCAGACTCTTCAGCGGACCGCCCAGCGCCTTGATATAGGGCGCGCCACCGGCGACCTCAGCAGGGAAGAATTTCAACGCCGTAAAGCCATGATCCATCGCCGTCATCGCCTCGCTCGCCGTCGCGATACCCGGCAGGATCGGCACGGACTGGGTGGCGGCATAGGACAAAAGCGGCAGGGTGATGCCCGGCGAGACGATGAAGTCGGCGCCATTGTCGACAGCGCCCTTGTAATCGCGCTCGTTCAGCACCGTGCCCATACCGGTGATCAGCGACGGCGCCGCCTTCTTGATCGCGGCCAGCGCATCGAGTGCGGCTGGCGTGCGCATGGTCAATTCGATCACTTCCAGACCGCCATCGAGGAAAGCCTGGGCAAGGTCACCGGCTACGCCTGCATCGGCGATCTCGATGACCGGAATGATAGTTGCCTTTTCGAGTACGGTGTCGATCGTCATTATCCGAAATCCTTCAAGAGCTTGGCTGCCCCGATCAGGGCTGTGTTGGGCGATGTGATGAGATGGACGGGGATATCGTCGAAATAATGGTCCATCGGCGACTTGTCCGAGAACGCCTGACGGAAGGAACTGGCCTCGAAGAAATCACGAATCTTCGGAAGGATACCCCCGGCAAGGCTGACCCCGCCCCGCGCGCCGGTCGATAACACGATATTGCCGGCATAGATGCCGAGCGCATCGCAGAACATGGTCAGGGTTTCTTCAGCCAGCTGATCATTATGCTCCAGCGCGGCGGTGGTCACCTCTTCCGGTGTCTTGAGGTCGCAGTGATGACTGTCTATGGCGCATAGCGCGCGATAGGTATTCAGGATGCCCTTGCCAGACACGATCCGCTCGAAGGTTACGTGACCGAACATGCGCGTCAGGTGCTGCAGCACGGCAATCTGGCGCTCCGTACGCGGTGAAAAGCTGACATGGCCGCCCTCCGTCGCCACGACACGGTAATTGCCCTCGAACGGCACGATCAGGCCGAGGCCGAGACCCGTTCCCGGCCCGAGGACGGCGCGGGGATAATCCTGCAGGATATCACCCGGCTTGATCTCTTCCTTGTCTTCATCCGGCAGGAACAGCGTGCCATATGTCATGGCGCGGAAATCGTTGACCACCATCATGTGATCGAGCGACAGGCTCTTCTCCAGCCTGTTACCGTCCAGCATCCAGGCGGAATTGGTGAAGTCCACCACCCGGTCCTTGATCGGCCCGGCGACGGCAAAGCACGCATCCTTCAGGTCGGTTTCGGAAATGCCGCCGAGATAATCGTTCAGGGCGTCTTCCAGCTTGTCGTACTCGCTGGATTTGTAATCCTTGCGCTCGAACAGGTGCACGCCATCGGCGGAATCGTCGAGGCTGGCGAGGCAAAAGCGGGCATTGGTGCCGCCAATATCCGCTATGAGAAATGGCTTACTCAACGATTTCTTCCCTATTCAGTTCGTTCCGTGACGATTTTCAGAAAGCCACGGTGGAGGCAAAGGTCACTGCCCCGGTTTCGGCGGTCGAGGCGACCTGGCGCATGCCGGCGAAGAGCTCGCGCCCCATGCCGGTCTCGTTGGCGATGATATCCGATGGCGGCGCTTCGCGGGCGTTCAGTTCCTCGTCACTGACATCAGCAGTCAGCGTGCCGTTGACGGCATCGAGGGTGATCATGTCGCCGTCGCGGATCTTGCCGATGATGCCGCCCTTGACCGTTTCCGGCGACAGGTGGATCGCCGCAGGCACCTTGCCCGACGCGCCGGACATACGGCCATCGGTGACGAGCGCGACCTTGTAGCCCTTGTCCTGGATGACGCCGAGCGGCGGTGTCAGCTTGTGCAGTTCCGGCATCCCATTGGCACCCGGCCCCTGGTTGCGGACGACGGCAACGAAGTCCCGCTCCAGCTCACCCGCCTTGAACCGTGCCAACAGATCGCCCTGGCTTTCGAAAACGATGGCAGGCGCCGTGACTTTCTGGTGCTCCGGATTGACGGCGGAAATCTTGATCACGGCACGGCCGATATTGCCGGAGAGGACCTGCAGCCCACCCGTCGGCTGGAACGGCTTGTCGAACGGGCGCACGATAGCCTCGTCTTTCGATTCCTTTTCGGCCTCGACCCAGTGCAGCTTGCCTTCCTTCAGGAAGGGCTCTGACTTGTAGTCTTCCATGCCACCGCGCGACACGGTCTTGACGTCCGTGTGCAGAAGGCCGTTTTCCATCAGCTCGCGCATCATGAACGGCAGGCCGCCGGCCTGGGCGAAGTGGTTCACATCCGCCGGGCCGTTGGGATAGACACGGCACAGCAGCGGCGTGATGCCTGAAAGGTCAGAGAAATCATCCCAGTCGATGACGATGCCAGCGGCGCGGGCAATGGCGACAAGGTGGATCGTGTGGTTGGTCGACCCACCGGTCGCGTTCAGGCCGATGATTGCGTTGACGATCGCCTTCTCGTCGACGACTTCATAGAGCGGGGTATATTCATTCCCATGCTTCGTAATCTCGGCAACGCGCTTGGCGCTTGCCGCCGTCATCGCATCGCGCAGCGGCGTACCCGGATTGATGAAGGCAGACCCCGGCAGGTGCACGCCCATGACTTCCATCAACATCTGGTTGGAGTTTGCTGTACCGTAGAAAGTACAGGTGCCCGGCGAGTGATAGGACGCGCTCTCCGCTTCCAGCAATTCCTTCTTGCCGATCTTGCCCTCTGCGAAAAGCTGGCGGATGCGGACCTTTTCCTTGTTCGGCAGGCCGGACGGCATCGGCCCCGCGGGCACGAAGACGAATGGCAGGTGACCGAAGCGCAGCGCGCCAATCATCAGTCCGGGAACGATCTTGTCGCAGACGCCAAGGCACAGCGCCGCATCGAACACGTTGTGGGACAGAGAGATCGCCGTCGACATCGCGATCACGTCACGCGAGAACAGCGACAGCTCCATGCCCGGCTCGCCTTGCGTGACCCCGTCGCACATAGCCGGCACACCGCCCGCAACCTGGCCGACAGCGCCGACCTCGCGCAGGGCCTGCTTGATAATATCGGGATAGGCACCGAGCGGCTGGTGGGCGGACAGCATGTCATTGTAGGAATTGACGATACCGACATTGATGTTATCGCCATGCAGCAGCGCCTGCTTGTCCTCGTCAGGGCAACCGGCGAAGGCATGGGCGAGGTTGCCGCAGGAAATTTCGTTCCGGTTCGGTCCTTCCGAGGCAGCCTTCTTCATCAGGCTCACGTAAGAATCGCGGCTCTTCTGGCTGCGCTCCTGAATACGCTCGGTCACCTCGGCGATAACGGGGTGGAGGCGGTCACTCATGGTTCTTTCTCCTCACGCCGTCCAGCAGGGCCAGAATGGCAGGGAACGGCTCTCATGCAGTCTCAATAGGGCACGCACGGGCATGTCCGCAACCGCACCCTCGCCTAACGCCTTTTCATAGGCGTCG
The DNA here is from genome assembly GCF_009712425.2 of Aquisalinus luteolus. Lineage (GTDB taxonomy): Bacteria > Pseudomonadota > Alphaproteobacteria > Caulobacterales > Parvularculaceae > Aquisalinus > Aquisalinus luteolus. The sequence goes on along the minus strand of NZ_VCJR02000001.1, from coordinate 570,438 downwards.
CGCTTGCCCTCGCCCTTCATCATCAGGACGATCAGGCCGGAATTCGCGACCGGCGGCAGCGTCAGTGTCATGCGCTGCAGGAATTTGCCGGTCACCTCACTCTCGGTCGCGGTAATGGCAGCGGCACGGTCCCTGCCGTTCGGGTCGAGGGCGGCGTCGAGGCCCTGCGCATTCGGGAACCACGAGGCCGTGTGCCCGTCCCCGCCCATGCCCAGCACGGTCACATCGAGCGGAAAGGAAATGCCAGACAGGCATGCTTCCATGGTCGACAGGCCCTCGGCGGGGCTGGCCGCCTTGTTTTTCATACCGGTCAGGCGCGCGGCCGAAGCGCGGTTCTGCATCAGGTTCTCCACGATGAAGGTCTCGTTGGAGCCTTCCTCGCCCGGCTCGACCCAGCGCTCATCGACGAGAACAACATCGACCTTCGACCAGTTCAGATCACGTTGCGACAGATGCTGATAGAGAAGCTTCGGCGTCGAGCCGCCGGAGACGGCAAAGCTTGCCCGGCCCTTGTCCTCGACCGCGGCAGCCAGTTGCGCCGCGATCAGGTCAGCAAGGCGCGCGGCCATCGCCGCCTCGCCGGGAAACGAAATCAGTCCTGTGTCACCGCCATCATGCGCCATCGAACCACTCCCTTCCGTCGCGATCGAGCAGGACCGATGCCTGTACCGGACCGTCCGTTCCAGCCGTATACAGATGCACCGGCATATCATCCCTCGACCAGGCATCGAGAATACTGTCGACCCAGCGCCACGCGGCCTCGACCTCGTCGCGGTGCATAAACAGGCCGAGGTTGTTGCGCACGACAGCCATCAACAGGCGCTCATAAGCATCCGGATAACGCGGCGCGAAGGTTTCCGCATAGGAAAGGTTCAGCGGCACATAGCGCAGGCGCATGCCGCCGGGACCAGGGTCCTTGGTCATCAGCATCAGCTTGACGCCTTCGTCCGGCTGCAGGCGGATGATCAGGCGCGAGGGCTGCACGCGGCCGGATTCCGGCGCCAGCATCAGGTGATCGACCGACTTGAACTGGATGACGATTTCCGACCAGCGCCCGCTCATGCACTTGCCGGTGCGGATATAGAACGGCGTCTCCGACCAGCGCCAGTTGTCGATATGAACCTTTAGCGCGGTAAACGTCTCTGTATCGGTCGGATTGCCAACTTCCTCGGCATAGCCCTTTTGCGGCTTGCCCTTGACCGAGCCTTCCTTGTACTGGCCGCGCACCGTATCGGCGCGCACCGTACCTGAGTCGATCTTGCGCAGGGATTTGAGCACCTTGATCTTCTCGGCACGGACGGAATCCGCTTCCAGGTCGATCGGTGGCTCCATCGCCACGAGGCAGAGCAACTGCAACAGGTGATTCTGCACCATGTCCCGCAGCGCACCGGCCTTGTCGTAATAGGACGCGCGCTCACCGGCCGGTACTGTTTCGGCCACCGTGATCTGCACATGGTCGATATGGCGGGAATTCCATACCGGCTCGAGCAGCGAGTTGGCAAAGCGCAGGATCAACAGGTTCTGCACTGTTTCCTTGCCGAGATAATGGTCAATACGGAAGATCTTGTCTTCCTCGAAGACCTCGCCGACGGAATCGTTCACTTCGCGGGCAGAATCAAGGTCCGAGCCGATCGGCTTTTCCAGCACGATCCGGGTGTGGTCGGTCTTCAGGCCATTGGCATCGACATTGGCGCTGACCTGGCCATAGATGCCTGGCGGCAGGGCGAGGTAATAGATACGCAGCTTCTCGTCGCTGCCGGCCAGCAATTCCTTCAAGTCGTCCCAGTCGCTGCTTTTCTGGTCCAGTGCATCGACGCCAACATAGTGAATATGCTCGGCAAACGCATTCCAGGTGTCCTCCTCCAGCTTGTCGTCCGGATAGAACTCCTCGAACTTGTCACGCACAAGCTGGCGATACTCTTCGCTCGACATCTTCGTCCGCGCAGAACCGATAATCTTGGAGGTCGCCGGGATCTGCTGGTCCTGCCAGCGGTGATAAAGGGCCGGCATCAGCTTGCGCAGGGCCAGGTCGCCCGACCCGCCGAAGACAATAATGTCGAATGGCTCGACGGGCAGAAACTTGGAACTGCCGCTGTCGGCTGAGGTTTTTTTGCTCATGAAACCTTCTCGTGATTTGGCGTTTGTCTGTCGCCCCAAGCTCTAGAGTAATATGATATCTCGCGGCAAGCCGGAAAGGCGCAGTTATACGCTGTTATAAAGCACTCTGAGCCAAAATAGGACACCTCAAAGGCCCTTTGTTAACCACTTATTCGTTGTTATCCACAGGCCCCTGCCGTAAAATCCTTAAGTCTTTTTTAACGATTGCGGGAGGGTCCCGTCATGGCCTTTGTCAGAATTCTCGACCTGAAGAATTTCAAGACTGGCGAAAACAAGATTCGCGCAAACCGCCTGGCTGGCCAGTACATGGTCTATAATGTCGACTGGACATCGCTGATCTCCGGGTCCGCCGCCCTGCTGGCGATTTTCCTCGTGTTCTTCTGGGGCGTGACCCTCGACAAGGTCTGGCAGAAAGCGCTGCTCGGCGCGACCGCGCAGACCTGGCTGATCCTGTTCTGCTTCAATGTCAGCCATGATGTCGCCCACGACCTGATATTCAAGCGCAACCCGAAATACCGGATGCTCAACAATATCTTCGGCTACATGATGGCAACGCCGACACTGACGCCCTATCACGGCTTCAAGGAGACCCATCTGGAGCACCATCGAAAGACGAATACGCCGGTCGATGACCCGAACCACTGGATCGTGCGTGGCTCCCTGCCCTGGCTGCTGGGCAAGCTGCTGATTGCTCCGTTTGGCGACTACAAGGAAATGCTGCGCTACTCCCGCGTCAAGCCGATGCCCCATGTGGCAAAGACATTCTTCCTGTTCTGGATCGGCACCGCGCTGTTCACGGCCGCCCTGATCTGGCTGTTCGGCTTCACCAATGTGCTCTTCATGTGGTTGATCCCGGCCTATATCAATTACGTGATCGTTTTCGCCTTCGTCGCCGTCATCCCGCACCGGCAATCGCCTGATGCCCCGGGCGAACAGGTCGAGCGGATCGCGATCTTCCCGTCCTACCTGCAGTCGCTGTCGAGCTTCCTGCATGCGGGGCATAATTATCACTTGCTGCACCACATGTATCCGCGCGTGCCGAGCCATAAATACGCAGCCTTCGCCAAGCATCTGGTGGACATTCAGGAAGAACAGGCCGCAGAACGCAAGAAGGCTGACGCTCCTCAACAGGATAATGATGGCAGCGCCGTTGCGGCACTTGCGGAATAGGCTTGCGCCTAGGCGGCCTGCACCCTTGCCGTCGCGATGAAGTTCGCAATGTCCTGATGCACGGATTTCGCCTCCGGCATCGACCAGTGCAGATGGAACATGTGGAACATGCCATCGAGGACGCGCAGGGTGGCATTCACCCCCGAAGTTCTCGCCTTCTCTGAAAGACGGGCACTGTCGCCCAGCAAGGTCTCACGCGAGCCGACCTGAAGCATCATCGGCGGCAGACCTGAAAGGTCCGCATAGATCGGCGAGATCCGCCAGTCACTGACTGGCGTACCATTGGCGTAGTACCCGAAGATGGACTTCAGGCTGTTTCCGCCGCGTATACGGATCAACGGGTCGTGCCGCTGCATGGTGATCATCGTATCGCTCGAGGCCGTACCATCGAGGCAACCTGAAATCAGCACCGCACAATCCGGCAGGGCAATACCATTATTGCGCCACTGCACCATCGAAGAGAGAGCGATATTGGCCCCGGCGGAATCGCCCATGATCACGATCCGTCGGCCATTGCCGACATGCGAACGCAGGGCGCAATAAAAATTGCGGACATCTTCCAGCCCACGGGGAAATGGAAACTCAGGCGCAAGCGAATAGCGCACGGCATAGACTTCCGCGCCCGCAAGCTCACATTGCGGCAAGGCCGCGCTGGCATTGTCTTCTGGAGAACCGCAAACAAAGGCGCCTGCGTGAATATACAGGATTACAGGTCCAGCCCTGTCAGATGCAGGCGACTTGCACTGCAAGCCCTCGACACCGCCAAGGGTGATCGCACTCATGGAATAGGGAAAGTCGATTTCCTCAAGCGTCTGGCGCCAGCCACTATTTATGATACGGCGCCCGAGCCGGCGCATCACCGGATTTCCGATGGTGTCGAAGCCGCCATAGCTTTTGAGAGAACCGTAAAGCCCCTTCGCCTCGCTGCTGATCGCCGGGCTGACCTTGACCGATTTTCCGAACATTAGCCCCCCACGAGCCTCTAGAAATCCATACCTGCCTTTCATCGCGAAAATTGTGTAACAAATGGTAACTACAACCGCCGAAATTTCCGCCTATTTCCGAAAATCGTGGCTTAAATAAAATTCAAGACTTGTGTCCTATAGGTTGTCCTGAATTGGAAACGGTATGGACACTGTCAAACCAGCAAAGAACCGGATAACGGCGACATTCGCCGACCCTGAGCTTGAAAAGGCTTATCAGGGATATTCACGCATGTTCTTTGCCGACAAGGATCGGCTGATGCTGTATGCGGCAGTCGCGATCTATGGCCTGTTCGTCTTTCTCGACTTTTTCGTGCTGCAGAACGCGCGCACCGAGATCATCTCCATCCGGCTGCTCATGATGGTCGGCGCGATTGGCATCATCTGGATGACGCGCCTGGAGATCGGCAAGAAATACTTCCAGGAGATCGCCTGTTTCCTGATGACCATGGCCGGCGTATCGATCGCCTTCATGATCTGGCTGGAGGGCAGCGTTTCCCCACCCTATTATGTCGGCCTGGTGATGACCGCGATGATCATGACCAATCTGGTTCGCATCTATTTCATGCTGTCGATCGGTGCGCTGTCCCTGATCTATCTCAGCTTTGCCCTCGCCGTCGCCCCCATGGGCTGGACGAATTACGTCTATGCGGCACATTTTTTCACTGCCAGCTCCTTCGTCCTGATCATCATATCCAGCTACATCATGGAGATCGGACGGCGGGACGAATACATCCAGTATCGCGAGAACCAGAACTTCGCCGGCCAGCTGCAGGACATGTATGACGACGCCAAACGCTCCATCAAGCGCAAGAATGCCGTCCTCAATACCTTGACCCATATCTTCAAGACACCGCTGCACCAGATCATCGGCTATGCCCAGATCCTGGAGCAGGAATCCCTCGGGCCGCACGAAGCGACAGAGTACAAGGAATTTTCCAGCAATATCCATGCGGCCGGCCAGGGCCTGTTGCGGACGGTGCAACGTATACTGACCTATTCGCGCCTTGATTCCGGCAGCATCAAACTCAGCCGCCAGTCGACGACGACGGCAGAACTGATCGACTGCGCCCTGTCGCGTCTGGTGGATGATATCGAGACAAAGAAGCTGGAGCTAGAAAAGCCAGAACGCCATTTCCGGATAAAGGTCGATGGCGCCCTGATGGAACAGGCCGTTTATGAACTACTGGCCAATGCCGTTGAGGCATCACCGGAGAAGGGCACGATCAGGATCTCTACGGAGGAAACAGACGAGACCGTCAGTCTGGTCATCACCGATCAGGGCACGGGTATCGATCTTGGCAAGCTGGACGAGATCGAGAACACGCTCGAGCGGACAGAGGAATTCCTCGGCGTCAGCGACAAGATCAGCCTCGGCATCACGCTGACGAGCAAGATCGTACAGATCCACACCGGGAAGCTGTCTTTTGTCCATGCCGGGGATGGCGGGACCGTTGCAAGACTGACCCTCAACCGGCAAGAAAACGAAGCAGCCTTCAAGGAACCCGCAGGGGCAACGGGCACTGACAGGCAGGATGCTGCCCTGAAACAGGCATCATGAAAAAGCCCGGCATCGACCGGGCTTTTTCGTCACTTGAAACCAGCCGCGTTTCTAGGCTGGCTTGGTGATCTTCAGCATGTAGACAGCGCCGGATTCATCCATGTCGACATCCACTTCCGCGCCCTTGCAGCCCGCAGACATATCCAGCATCTGCTGTCTGTTGCGGAAATAGAGCGTCCAGTCGAGGATGAATTCCATTGGCCAGTAGGTCCCGTTGGAAGCGTCATTGACGTTGCCGATCAGCAGCGTGCCGCCTGGGCGCAGGTAATCGTAAAGCTTAGCGCAAAGGCGACGCGACAGGCCGGGATTGAGGTAGTCGAGCAGGCCTGCGGAATAGATCAGGTGCTGTTGCGGGATATGCCGGAACGTGCTCATCGGGCGCAGCATCTCCGTGAACGATGTATGCATGCCGGAAACGATGACATTGGACTGGCTCGGCGTCAGGCTGCGATAGGCAGTCGTGATCGCGTAATCAAGCGCCTGCTTTTCCTGGTCGACCAGCGTGAAGGAATATCCCTCCCCCGACTGATAGGTCGTCTCGAGGAAGCGCTGCACCTCACGCGCCGGGCCGGAGCCGATGCTCATGACGTGATAGAGATCGCTCTTGTCTTCCTGCTGGTTCAGCCGGTCGAGTGCCTCGGAGATATATTCCATGCGCGAGACGATCGGGCGACCGCTGATCAGACCCAGAATATGCAGATAGCGGCTGTAGATCGAGGTGCCTTCCGGACGATGATCATACATGTAGTTCATGATCTGGAAGTCGCCGGGATAGCCCATCGGTTTGAAATAGCTGCGATGCCAGTTGCGCCCGCCAACGAGTTCACGCGTGACCAGTCTTTCGGTAAAGGTCTTCAGATCCTGCTTGGCCTTGGCATCGTCGATGAAAGGCAGGACCAGTTCATTGCCGCGGAACCAGATATCGGACCAGCCAGCCTTGCTGCTCTGTTCAAGTTGCTCGCAAAGCTCATGCGTCTCGACCTCGGACAGGCCATCTTCATACGGAGCGATATGCGTATCGATGAACTGGCGCTGGTCGGCGATATAGTCGAGCACTTCGGTACAATAGACCTTGTACTCCATCGGCACCTTGTAGGTGATGGCGGGCTTTTTCGACTTCGCCTTTGTCCGGGCGAGCGCCATGGAATTCTTGCGGGCAATCTGGTTGATATCGATGCCGCGCTCGTCAAACAGCACGCGCAGCTCGGTCTTGTCTACGGCGCCGCCAGCGATCACGACCTTGCATTCGAAAAACGTCTCACCGCCCTGTTTCAGCTCCAGCATCTGCGCTGTACGGATTTCTGTCACGCACAGACCTTCAGGGACACTTAGCGTCAGCCCGGTGGAGGAAATGCTGGATACGGTAAAATCTATGTTCAGGAAACTGGCGCGCGGCACTGCGCCCTTGAACAGATCCTCAGCAGCGTAAACGGGTGCAGAAACGCGCACCTCGTCAGAACCGCTTCCTTGCAATTCCTGATAATGTTTGATGCTCGACATGACTGATTACTTCTCCACAAGAGAGGGCCTGAAATCTTCTTGCGGATTCCCCTCATAGGCCCTGGTTCACCCAATAATGTGGATAATGAAGGATTAACCTTGAAAAGCAAACAAAAACGATCCGCGTTAACCCTTTTTCAAGGATTGTGTGGATTTTCCGTTAACCTTGATTAACAAGCATTTATATGTGTTATATTTTGATACAAGCTGTGTTCCGCATGGAACGTATTTTAACTTTTTCCGCTGCCTTCGGCCTTGGCGAGTATCTTCTGTGCAATGCGCAAATGCGGCATATCGAGCATTTTTCCATCAAGGGATGCAACGCCGCTTCCGGATTCCCTCAATAGGGTAATGACTTTCTTCGCCCACTCGATCTCCTCCGGCGTTGCCTGGAAAGCCTCATTGATCGGGTTGACCTGCGCCGGATGAATTGCCGCCTTCGCCTCGAAACCGTCGCGGCGGGCCTTCTGGCAGAGGCTGGTCAACCCTTCCTCATCCCTGAAGTCGGCAAACACAGTGTCTATGGGCACGACGCCAGCGGCACGCGCTGCGATCAGGCACAGATTGCGGGCCAGCCTGAACGGCTCAGTGTAATCGCCATTGTCGTAATTGACGGTCGCGCCGATCTCTGCCGACAGATCCTCCGCCCCCCACATCATGCCGGCTAGGCGCGGCTGCACCCAGCCGGGATTGGTCAATGCCAGCACACCCTGCGGCGTCTCGGTAACGATAGCGATGATCTTGGTACGCCCGATCGCCTCTTCCGTTTCATGACTTGAGATCAGCGCATCGAGCGACTTGATGTCGTCAGCACTGTTGCACTTGGGCAGAACGATGCCATCGGGCCGCGCCGGCACGACAGCTGCGAGGTCTTCCTTTATCAACTCAGTGTCGAGGCTGTTGACCCGCACATAATATTTACACAGGGACCGGTCTGCATTCTTCAGGGCCGAGCGCGTTATCTGCCGCGCTTCCGCCTTGCGCTCGGGCACGACGGAATCCTCCAGGTCGTAGATCAGGATATCGGCGCCGGAGCCGGCTGCCTTTTCGATCTTGCGCTCGCTGTCACCGGGAACGAACAGAAGGGACTTGAACATCAGGCTGTCTCCGCCGGTTTGGCACGCATCAGTGCGGCACGCTCACACAGGGCCACAACGTCGCCCTTCTGATTTAACGCTTCATGCTTGAAGGTAACGATACCCTGCCCCGGTCGCGACTTGCTTTCCCGAACAGATAGTACGGTTGTGCGTGCACGGATTGTGTCGCCATGAAAGACGGGCGCGGGAAACTTTACCTCGCTCATGCCGAGATTGCCGATGGTCGTGCCCAGTGTTGTGTCGCCAACCGTCATGCCGATCAGGAGACCGAGCGTGAACAGCGAGTTGACCAGTGGCTTGCCCCATTCAGTCCTGGAGGCGAAATCCGCATCGATGTGCAGCGGCTGCGGGTTCATCGTCATCAACGAGAACTGCATGTTGTCGTATTCGGTGATCGTGCGGGACAGGGCATGATCGAAAACCATGCCTTCCTCGAATTCTTCCAGCCACAGACCGGCCATAGGCGACTCCCTTGATTCTACCCGCTTCTAGCACAGGCAAAGGGGCGTATCACACCCCTCAAGGGATTGGAATTGCAGGCCATGGCGGCAAGCGCAGAGGTCAGCTCGTCTCAGTGCCGTCCGGTGTGGTCTTTTCAAGGGGAATGCGCAGAAAGCCCGGCAGCCATTGCTGGGCCTTGCGGATCTTCTCTTCCATGTGGGGATGGCGGCTACGGAAATGGCGCAGCCAGAAAGCGAAAGCGGCGTTGGTCGTAATCAACATGCTCAGGCCGATCAGGATCAGCACGATCCCGAACGGAATTGGCGATGGCATCACGACGAGACCAACGAGGATGAAAAAAATGGCCACAAATGTCGCGGCTATATGAAGAAACTTCGAAAACATTGTCGTGCAGTGTCCTGCAAGTTTGTCCGAAAACCGGCGAGCGAGCTGACCTCGCAGGGGACGGGTCACGCTCATCAGTCGGACTCGTGTGCCTCCATCATGCCCATGACAGCCCCCGCAGCAACAGCCGCCGCCACCATACGCACCGGATGTTCCTTGAACTGCTTTTCCAGCAGACCGCCCCCGATGCCCTGCAACAGCAAGGCTTCGTAATTGGCCCCCTGTGAAGAGGCAGAAGAAGACGACAGGGAGGATGGTCTGGATTTGCTGCTGGCGGCGTGCCCGTGATGGCCAGCCTGAGCCTGGGCCGCGAAAAAGAATATACCTGCCAGTAACAACAGGAAAATGCCACCGCACAACACAGCCAGCCCCTGCCCGATCAGCGGGGACAGGGAAAGAACAATGGCGACGGTCACGAACAGGCTGGCCATCGCGGCAAACAGTCCGGCATAGACCAGAAGCGCCCCCCGCGTCGCTACGCGGGCGGCGTCCTGTTTCGTCGATCTGATCAAACCATTCAGCATGGGAACCGATCTATCCGTTACTTCAAAATTGCGCGGCCGAGGATCATACCTGCGGCAACGGCGAGGCCGAGTGACGCGACAGGGTTATCGCGAACGGTATCGCGCAGCGACTCGGTCTGTTCTTCAGCCTCGTGCTTGAATTTCTTGGCCTTGTCGCGGCTCATCTTGATGACCTTGTCGGTTGCTTCTTCAACCTTGTGCTGGGCATTGTGCACGCTGGCCGACCCGAACTTGCCGGCGTCCTTCTGCAGCGTGTGCATATCCTTGCGCAGGGTATCGATATCACCGCGCAGCTCCTTCAGCAGCGCTGCAAGATCTTCTTCGTTCCTGGTGGAAAGCTTGTCTGTAAAAGCCATAAGTCACCTCCGTTTGCTATGCAGGGAAGCGATGCAGAAAACAGCGCACCCCCGCCGAATAATACACTTGAAACACACAATGTTCGGGGTCAGTTCCATTGCGTGACTATAAGCTCTTATAGCAAAGCCTTTGTTTATGCGGCGTTAAGACCTGATCGCGCTCTTAGTCCCGCTCTGGTCCGGTGCCGAACCAGCGCCGGGCTACGTCGTCGCGATTGGCGTCGGGGTCGTAATACACGACGTCCAGTGCCAGCGCTTCTGCTGTCAGCAGGCCGGTGGCTTGAAGCAGGCGGAAAGCAGCAAGGTAATAGGCTTCCCGCGCCTGCAGTCGTGACAGGCGAACACGGAGCAGTTCCGCTTCGCCATCAAGCACATCCAGCGTCGTGCGCTGACCCAGACGCCCCTCCAGTGTCAGCCCTTCAAGGGCCAGTTCGGCTGCTGACAAGGCGGGGTCTGTTGCCTCCCATGCAGCGCGCGCTGCTTCAAGTTGCAGCCAGGCCGACTCCACCTGTTCACGTAACTGGCGCTCAGCCTCCCGAAGCCGCCAGCGATCGGCGCTGTGGGCTTCCCGCGCCTGACGAATACCGGAATAGGTCGCGCCGCCCTGATAGAGCGGGATGGTGATCTGCGCGCCTAGCGTCGCATTTTCCGACTGGTCGCCTTCGATGAACTGGTTCTGGGCATAGCCATAACTGGCCCGCGCGGTGACCGTGGGGGCGAGATAGCCCTTGGCAACCTTGACTGCATGGGCCGACGCCCGCTCCTGCTCGCGAGCCGCGACGATGGACGGGTTCCCGTCCATGGCGATCTCCAGCGCCTCATCCAGTGTCGCTGGCATGGGCGGCAGCGGCGGGGTCGTCTCCAGTGTGCCCGGCATGCGGCCAGTGATCCGCTCGAACCGCGCCCGCGCCGTCGTCAGCGTTGCACGGGACCGGATCAGGTCGGCATTGGCCTGTGCTGCCCGCGCTTCCGCCTGGGCGATATCGGTGCGAGTCGCTTGGCCATTGTCGAACCGGGCCTCGGCAAAATCCCGCTGCCCCTGCAGGGAGGTCAGCGACGCCTCGGTAAATCCGATGGCTTCTTCCGCCGTGATCACACCGAGATAGGCGCTGATCGCATCATAGAAGAGCTGCTGCTCCGTCGCGACCAGCTCGGCCTGCGCTGCATCGATCTGTGCTTCAGAGCGCTTGATGGAGTTCTTGACCCGGAAGCCCTGGAAGATCGGTTGCTGCAGCTCCACGCCGATCTGCCGCGTGCCGGTGCCGCCATTGCCGGTCAGCGCCTCGTTAATCAGCTCCTGCTGTTCACCGTCACCCATATCCGGCGGAATGCCGCCCTCACCACCGCCAAAGAGTTCAGAAAGATCGCGGCCCGGGTCGTAATTCCCTTCGGCAGTCTCATAGGAAAGCTGCCCGTTCAGGGTCGGCCGCCCCTCGGCCCGCGCCTGGGCACCCAGTTCGTCGGTCGCACGCAACTGGGCCCGCCCCGCTTTCAGGGCCGGGCTCGTCTCATAGGTCAGCTCCAGCACTTCCCGCAGTGTCTGCGCCTGCGCAGGCACGAAGCCAGTTGCACCTGCGATTACGGCGCAAGCCACTGAAGTAAAAAGAGTTTTTTCCGTCGCTCGTGCCATTGTCCTGCCCCGGCATTACATAGGTGCCCCGACCCTACACGCTGCCCGTAAGCATGCGATTAACGGCCCTTTACTGTATGCTACTTAGGCGAATGACCGCCTCGCCGCCAGCTTCCCGGGTGCAGAACGGCTATGCGCCATTCGTCAGTTGACAAAGCCAGCGGGATCGCCTTTATACCGTCGCTCTGTCCGGCAGCGCCGGAACAGGCCGTTAAGGCATTGGGCCCTTTGGGGTGGAGTAGCTCAGTTGGTGAGAGCGCAGGATTCATAACCCTGAGGTCGGCGGTTCAAGCCCGCCCTCCACTACCAGCCTTCGCTCTTACGAGCTTCGGCTCGGCAAGCCAGCCATCATCCAGCCATGTCAAGCTCGTAAGAGCGAAGGCTGTCGCGCCGAAGCGCAGCGTAGGCGGACGCGGCACGCGCTGACTTATGAGTGGGAATCCCCTACTTTGCGCAAGCAGCTTCCGGACACGCCCATGCCCTTTGACCTTTTTCTTGAAATCGCCGACCGCGTTGGGGTCTTCGTCTTTGCCCTGTCCGGCGGGATCGCGGCGGTGCGCCGGGACATGGATATTTTCGGCGTGGTCGTTCTCGCCTTCCTGCCCGCCGTTGGCGGGGGCACGCTGCGCGATCTCATCCTCGATGTGCCGGTCTTCTGGCTGGAGGACAATCTTTCGCTCCTGCTCGCCGGCCTTGGCGGCATCACCGCCTTTTTCCTGCACAAGACGATAGAGGACTTCAAACCGCTGCGCTGGGCCGATGCGGCCGGACTTGCAGTCTTCGCTGCGACAGGCGCGGCCAAGGCAGCAGAACTCGGCCACTCCTTTGCCATCGTCATCGTCATGGGCGTGATGACGGCAACGGTCGGAGGGATTGTCCGGGACATCGTCGCGGGGCGCGAGAACCTGCTGATGAAAGAGGAGATTTACGCGACCGCCGCCCTGCTCGGCTCGACCGTTTTCGCCGGGCTCTATTTCACAGGCTTCAATGACCGCATCTGCCTGATCGCCTGCATCGTCAGCGCCTTTGCCCTGCGTGGCTGCGCCATCATCTTCCCGCTGTCCCTGCCCAAGGCACGGCAGTAAGGCATGGAAAAAGCCCCGCCGCAGGTGCAGGGCTTTTTCTTGACGCGATGGAAAATCCGTATTTCAGAAGACGGAGATCGCCTTAATATTCACGAACTCCTTCATACCGAAGCCGCCATGTTCGCGGCCATAGCCGGAATTCTTCACACCACCGAAAGGCATGTTCGGCGTCGCGATGCTGAACCCGTTAATAAACACCATGCCGGTGTCGAAGTGATCACGCGCCAGCTCGATCGCCTTGTTCTCGTCTTTTGAGAAGATGCCGCCGCCAAGGCCATAGCGGCTGTCATTGGCGATGCGCATCGCGTCTTCATCGTCCTTTGCCCGGATCACGGAGGCAACCGGTCCGAACAGCTCGTCATCATAGGCCGGATGACCCGGCTCGACATTGTCGAGCACCGTAGACGGATAATAGAAGCCCTTGCCGTCCGGCACTTCTCCGCCGCAACGGATACGCGCGCCATTCTTGACGCTTTCCTCGACCTGTCCGGCGAGAGTGTCGCGTAAGTCTCCACGCGCCATGGGGCCCAGCTGCGTCTCATCATCCGTCGGGTCACCCATCTTGATCGAGGCCATCTTCTCCACGAACCTGTCGACGAAGGCATCATAGATCTTGTCGGCCACGATGAACCGCTTGGCATTTACGCAGGTCTCGCCATTGTTGAAGATGCGGCCCTTCACGCAGTGCTCGACAGCAAGATCAAGGTCGGCATCTTCCAGCACCAGATAGGCATCATTGGAACCCAGCTCGAGCACCATTTTCTTCAGCGCCTTGCCGGCCACCTCGCCGACATGCTTGCCCGCGCCTTCGCTGCCGGTCAGGGTAACGCCGCGCACCAAATCGTTTTCGATGATCCTGTCCGACTGGTCGTGATCGATCAGCAGCACGGTGAACAGATCCTCAGGCAGTCCAGCCCGCTCATACAGCTTTTTCAGGAACAGCCCGCTACCGGTGCAGGATTCGGCATGCTTCAGCAGGATGCCATTACCCGCCATCAGGCTGGCGATGGAATAGCGCACGGCCTGGTAGGCCGGGAAATTCCATGGCTGGATACCATAGACGACGCCGACGGGGCTGTAGGTGATGATACCTGCCTTCGCACCATCGACCTCGCGCTCCTCATCCTGCAGGGCCTTAACCCCGGTCTCAGCGGTATATTCGCAAATACCAGCACACAGTTCGATTTCGGCTGCGCCATCGCCGACCAGCTTGCCGGTCTCGTTTGTCATCAGCTGCGCAAATTCATCGCTGTTGTCGCGCAACTCCTTGGCGATGTTCTTTATGATGGCGGCCCTGTCTTCGAGGGTGCGATGGCGCCATTTCAGAAACGCCTCGTGACAGCGCTCGACGGCGGCAAAGGCCTCCTTGTCGGACATGCGGTCGTAGGTATTGAGAGTTTCGCCTGTCGCCGGGTTAACGGTAGTGAGAGTGTCGCTCATTATAGTCTCCTGAAATATCGGTTGTTTATCCAATACTTCAGGGAGACGCTCGTTCCGTCACGGGCGCGTTACCGTCAGGCCATGGGGACGCCTTTGACAGCTGCCCCTTCCCTTTTGCGCCCGTACATCCTACCTCACCCCCATGCCAAGGGGATCCAAACGAGAATACGGCCTGCATGACGGCGAGGCGAGTTCGCTGAAGGAGCAGCTTGCCTCCGTGCGCGCGCTGCTGCCGCATCTGTGGCCGAAGGACAAGCCGAGCTACAAGCTGCGCGTCGTTGCCGCCTTCATCGTCATCCTCTTGGGCCAGGTCGTCTCCCTCGGCGCGCCGATCCTGCTGGAGGAAGTCGTCAACGGCCTCGACCAGTCGGACCCCGCGGTTATCGCCGTCGCAACAATCCTCTCCCTCATTATCGGCTATGGTATCTTGCGCCTGCTCAGCGTTGCCGTACCGCAGCTGCGCGAATTCCTGTTCGCCCGCGTCGGTCAGAACGCCCAGCGCGAGGTTGCAATCGACGTCTTCCGCCATCTCCACGCGCTGTCGCTGCGCTTCCATCTGGAGCGGCGCACCGGCGGGCTGTCACGCATCATCGAACGCGGCATCCGCTCCATCGACTTCCTGTTCCGCTTCCTCCTGTTCAACATCATCCCGACCTTCATCCAGCTCGCCATCATCGCCGTCCTGTTCTCCATCCGCTACGACCCGGTCTATGCCGTCATCGCGGCAGTGACAGTCATCGTCTATGTCTGGTTCACGATCTCTTCGACTGAATGGCGACTGAAATTCCGCAGGGAGATGAACCAGCAGGACACGGAGGCGAACACCCGCGCGGTCGATTCCCTGCTCAACTACGAGACGGTGAAATATTTCAACAATGAGCGCTGGGAGGCGGACCGCTATAACGATGCCATGGCGCGCTATCAGGAAGCGGCCATCCGCTCCAACAACTCCCTCGCCATCGTCAATATCGGCCAGGCGCTGATCTTCAATGCCGGCATCGTCGCGATCCTGCTGCTCGTCGCCCGGTCCATCGCAGCAGGCGAGATGGAGGTCGGGGTCATCACCGGTGTCTCACTGATCATGATGCAGCTCTATCAGCCGCTGAACATTCTCGGCTTCGCCTATCGCGAGATCAAGCAGTCGCTGATCGATATGGAAAAGATGTTCAGCCTGCTGAACGTAAAGCAGGAAGTCGAGGACCGGCCCGATGCCCGCCCGCTGCAGGTCGATGGCGCGGCCATCGCCTTCGACAATGTCCATTTCCGTTACGAGGAAGACCGCCCGATCCTGAAAGGCGTCTCCTTCACGGCCCGCCCCGGCGAGAAGATCGCCATTGTCGGCCATTCCGGCGCGGGCAAGTCGACCATCAGCCGCATCCTCTATCGCTTTTACGATATCGACGAGGGCAGCGTGACGATCGACGGGCAGGATATCCGCGATGTCACGCAGGACTCACTGCGCGCCGCCATCGGCATGGTGCCGCAGGACACGGTGCTGTTCAACGAGACGATCGGCTACAACATCGCCTATGCCAAGCCCGGTGCGACGCAGGACGAGATCGAACAGGCCGCGCAGATGGCGCAGATCCACGACTTCGTCACCGGCCTGCCCAAGGGCTATGACACCGTCGTCGGCGAGCGCGGGCTGAAACTGTCAGGCGGCGAGAAACAGCGCGTCGCCATCGCCCGCACCATATTGAAGAACCCGCCGATCCTGATCCTCGACGAGGCGACCTCGGCCCTCGACAGCGTGACCGAGCAGGGCATCCAGACCGCCCTGCGCAATGTCGCGGAGAGCCGTACAACCCTCGTCATCGCCCACCGCCTGTCGACCATCATCGACGCCGACCGCATTCTTGTGATGGATGACGGCCAGATCATCGAACAAGGGACCCATGCGGAGCTTCTTGCCAAAGGCGGTGATTATGCAGAGCTGTGGCAGCGCCAACAGGAAGACCGGCAGGCAGCGGAGTAAATCGTTTAACAGCGTAAAGCACTCGTCTCATGTCGAATGCTTTCGACTCCGTATCTGGCCAAGCCACCACCAATGCGGAAAGACTATTACAAACACCCAAACAGCAAAAATAGCTTCTGAAAAGAATCTATGTTCAGCGATTTCTGTATCGGCGAATACATATCGTAGTGATGCAGCGTAGATAACGCTGATAACGACAAGGGAGGTCATCCAGAGACCAATACGCCAAACGGTTTTCATCTCGCCTTTACCTTCAATCTCTTCAAGGTCTGTAAGGACAGACCTGTCCTTACAGACCTTGTCGGCATTTTGATTTCAGGGGACTGAGGATGTCAAGGCCGCGGCTTTGCCGCGCCGCGTAGCGGGTGCCGCCTTGACATCCTCAGTCCCCTGAAATACCCGCCACATACTCCCCAATCGCCATGCTCGCCGTCAAGCCCGGCGATTCGATGCCGAATAGCTGGATCATTCCCGGCACGCCGTGGGCCGCCGGCCCCTCTATGCGATAATCCGCCCACACGCCGGGCGTCGTGATCTTCGGCCTGATACCTGCGTACGACGCGTACAGCTTGTCCTTTTCCAGCCCCGGCCAGAACTTCACCGCGTCCTGCCAGAACTGGTCCCGGGCCCCCTCATCGACATCGTAATCGCCGAGCTCCACGCCCCAGACCACGTCCGGCCCCAGCCGCCCCTGCCCGCCGAGGTCACGGGTATAGTGCGTGCCCTGACTGTCCGCCGTCGGCATGGGATAGATCAGCCGCTCGAACGGCGCCTTGCCGGAATAGGTGAAGTACCGCCCCTTGGCGTATCGCGTCTCCGGCACCTTGTCCGCCGGGAAGCCTTCGATCAGCTGCGCCACTCGGCTCGCATGCAGCCCGGCGCAGTTGACGACCAGCGCCGCATCCAGCTTCACACCCGCCTCGCCGCCGACATTGATTTCGACGCGCTCCTCCCGGACACGCCCGCCAACAACTGGCGCATTGAACACGGCCATGCCGCCCGCATTTTCGATATCGCCCAGCAAGCTGAGCATATAGGTATGGCTGTCGAAAATGCCGGTCGAGGGCGACCAGATCGCCGCTTCGCAGGCAAGCGCCGGTTCCATCGCCTTTGCTTCCTCCGCACTCATCAGCTGCAGATCATGGACGCCATTGGCCTCCGCCCGCGCCATCAGCGCCTTCAGGCCCGGCACCTCGGCGGGCGACGTCGCGACGATCAGCTTGCCGCAGTTCAGATACGGCACGCCGCGCTCCGCGAGATAAGGATAGAGCACCTCCTTGCCGCGCACGCATAACTGCGCTTTCAGGCTGCCCGGCTCGTAATAGATGCCGGCATGGATGACTTCGGAATTGCGCGAGGAGGTTTCGGTGCCGAAGGCGTCGTGCTGTTCCAGCACCATTACCTCGCGCCCAGACAGCGCCAGCGCGCGCGCCACGGCGAGGCCGACGACCCCCGCCCCGATGACGACGCTGTCGACGCGCTCGCCCATCAGCGGGCGCCTAGCTGGTCGTGGCGATCCATTCGTCGTCGTCCTGCACTTCGCGTTCGAACATCAGGAAATCGTAATAGCCGCAGCGGTTCTGCGTCGGGAAGGTGCGGCAGATTTCAGGGCGCGCCTCATAAATCGTGCAATTGCGCGTCTCCAGGTCGATAAACTGGCAGATCGTGTCGAAATGCTCGTCCTCCTGATGGCGCAGCACGAGCGGGCTCTCGTCATCGCCCTTCTTGATAAATTTCTTGCGAGCCTTTTCCCATGACACATCGAAATATTTTGCCAGCCGGGTGATGTCTTTGTCCGTCACCGGAATATGCGCATAGGAGCAGCAATAGGCGGGACATTCGAGACAATCATACTTCTTCTTGGCCATCACAATACTTTCGGGGAGACTTTCGAGGCATCACACAGGCGTCAAGCATTATGCCGCGCTGCACCCATGGTCAAGAAGAAGGGCGTCTAGCGCGGTATCTACCCATCCAGCCTGTCGTCGAGATCGCCGCTGCCGGTCTTGCCGAAGAAGGATGAGATGTCGAACCAGACTTCCTCTGTATACCCGTCTTCGGTGACGAGCGTGACGACATCCACCGGCGTAGAGCCGCAATAGGTCATGTACTGGTCGGCCTTGCGCGCGCCCGGATATTTGGTGGCGAGGTAAGCGTTTTCCTTGGCGATACCATCCTGCGTGGTCTGGGCGAAGATCGGTACGACCTGCGCACAGCCATCCTGTGACGGTGCCGCCGTGCGGGCCGGCCCGCGCAGATCGACCGGTGCGGGCGCCTGCCCCTGCATTGGCGTGACGCAAGCTGAGAGCGCCAGCAACAGGGCACCGCCCGTGAAAATTGATCTGATCATTACTGTCTCCCTTCTCTCATCATTCAGTCTAGCACACATTTATCGAGGCCCTCATTGCGGACCACCGCCATGCGCGCGCGGATCGTGCCGGCCTGGCGCGAGACATACGGCCCCGGCGGATTGGCCGACCACTTGTTCGGGCTCGGCAGCACGGCGGCGAGCAGCGATGCCTCATAGGCCGTCAGTTCGGCCGCCGACTTGCCGAAGCGTCCCTGCGCTGCAGCTTCGGCCCCGAACAGCCCGTCACCCCATTCGGCGACGTTGAGGTAAACCTCCATCACCCGCCGCTTGGGCCAGATCAGCTCTTCCAGCCCTGTAAAATACGCCTCCGCCAGCTTGCGCACCGGGTCGCGACCATTCCACAGAAAGGCATTCTTCGCAGTCTGCTGAGAGATGGTCGAGGCCCCGCGCCAGCCGGACCCGGCCTGAACATCCTTCCACGCCAGCCTGATCTGCTCCATATCAAACCCGAAATGTTGGCAGAATTTTGAATCTTCGGAGGCAATCACCGCCCGTACCAGATGCGGCGAGATTTCATCGAGTGGTACCCAGTCATGGCGCACCTCCTGCCCCTGCAGGGCGCGCCAGCCCATCTGGGTGGTGCCAGGCACGGGCACGACGAGGTAGAGCACGGTCCAGAGGATCGACAGGAACAGACCGCCACCAACAAGGCGCAATACTGTTTTTCCCACCAGGGGCCAGTCGAGATAGAGCGCGCCCGACTTCCGTCGGCGCTGCCGCTTGCGCGCGGTCGCCCGTCGCCTTATTGCCCCCTTGTTATCTGCCATCACACATCAATCCCGACGCATCGCCGTCAGCACCAGCGCCGACGCGATCCAGGCAAGTATAAGGTGACCGGCATCGATGACAAACGCGATCACATTATGGGAGGGCAGGTTTACGGGATCGTAAGCCAGCACCGGCACGGCGAAGAGCAGCGCCACGATCAATGCCGTCGCGATCGTCCCGCCGATATCCGGCCAGCCGCGCCATTGCAGCACAAGTCCCAGCCCGATCACCTGCGCGAAGGCCAGCAGCGGGCTGACCATGCGCCAAAGCGGTGAGCCGGAATGGGCTGCCGCTTCGGCAAAGCCATGGGAAACGATCCATTCATCGCCGAAGAAGTACGCATACCAGCCAAAGCTGATCACGTTGAAGATGACACCGGCGACGATGACCGGGATCAGGGGAAGACCGAAGATGCGCAAGGACTGTGCCTCCTTTCAGACAGCACCTGATGCTAGGGCGCTTTTTATGTCAGACAATATAGGGCGGCAGCATCCTCAGTTAAGCTGCAACTGTTTTTCGATGGCAGAACTTATCAAGAGATATACATTGATAGGAAAAACCACTTCGGAGAACTGATTTTGGCGACCGATCCATTCCTGACACTGAAGCAATTGCAATGCCTTCTGGCTGTCGAAGAAACCAGTCATTTCCGGCAGGCGGCGGAGCGGATCGGCATCACCCAGCCATCGCTTAGCGCCCAGATACAGAATCTTGAAAATGTGCTGGGCCTGCAGCTCGTCGAGCGCAACCGCAGTGGTGTCACCCTTACCCCCGCCGGACGGGAGGTCGCCGACCATGCCAGCCGCATCACCGACGAAGTCCAGAGCATCATGGATTTCTCCGCCGGGGCGCGTCACGGCCTGTCCGGCACCATCCGGCTCGGCACCAGCCCGACCGTCGGCCCGTATCTCCTGCCCGGCGTCGTCGCGACGCTGCACAAGCATCACGCCGGCCTCAATCTCTATATTCGCGAAGGCGCCACCCGCGACCTCGAGTTCGAGCTTTCGCGCGGCATTCATGATGTGATCCTCACCCAGCAGGGATCGGACAATCCGGACTTCGTCAGCGCACCGCTTTTCCGCGAACCCCTATATGTGGCGCTGGCCGCCGACCACCCCCTTGCTGATCACGAGACGCTCGCCCCGGAGGACCTCAAGGGAATGGACGTCCTGTCGCTCAATCCGCACTATCACCTGCATGACCAGGTGATGCGCCTGTGTGAAACCTTTGGCGCCCGCCTGTCCCGGGATTATGAAGGCACCAGCCTCGATGCCCTGCGCCAGATGGTCGGCATGGGCATGGGGTTGAGCTTCCTGCCGGCTCTCTACGTTCAGTCAGAGATCCGCACACGAAGCGAAGTTGTCATCAAGCGCATGAAGGGGCGCAGCCTGACCAGGTCCCTTGCCCTGATGTGGCGCAAGCGCGCCGGTCGCGGCGAAGCCTATCGCAGGATAGCCGACATCATCCGCGATATCGCCAGCCGCAAGCACAAGGATCTGACGTTGATAGGCTGATAGCTTATTCCTATCAAAAATTATTTTACTTGGTTATTGTTCCTATCGTGGTGTCGCTTATCTCCTTGTTGTCAAACGCTTAACGCTTTAACGAAAGGAGATAAACACATGGCCCGTTTTCTGGGGGCTGGTATCGCAGGCATGGTCCTGACCGGCTATGCCGTCGCGCTGGCACCCCTGCTCTGACGGTTTTCGAAGGCGGAGAGTAAACCCGGTTAGTCCCTGATCCCCTCACAAGCCAGGGACACTTCACCCAGCAGGTGCGCCTTGTCATCCTGACGCCCTGCGATCCCACCCTCGACCGGTTTTCCGTTTTCCTACTGCTGCCGGCTATCCTCGTGGCCGGCAGCTTTTTTTTCGTCAGTACCCTCTCCATCTTCAGGGTGCTGGATCTGATCGGAGATATTCCTGTCCTTGCCGCTATCGGCGGATGGTCGCTCTTCCTCTGTGATGGCAATATCGCTTTGGTCGATCTGCAGCTGGCCACGACGGCGCGGCAGCGCACCCGGGCATTCAGCCTGCAACCAGGAAATCATCTTCTCACGGATCTCGCAGCGCAGATCCCAAGCCGTGGGTGAGTTCTTCGCGCTCATCAAAGCACGCAGTTCCATCGTCTCTTCGCTGGTCTCGATCACCTGCAGCACCTGCACATCACCATCCCACAGCTCTGACTCGTCGAGAAACTCCTTCAGCTTCTCTCGCATCCTGCCGACAGGCGCGGTATAATCCAGATGCCAGACGACGCTGCCGATGATCGACGCGGTCTCGCGCGTCCAGTTCTGGAAAGGCTTTTCGATGATCTGCGTCAGCGGCACGACGAGACGCCGCCAGTCCCAGATTTTCACGACCACATAGGTCGAGGTGATCTCCTCGATCCAGCCCCACTCGCCTTCCATGATCACCGCATCGCCGATGCGGATAGGCTGGGTCAGCGCGATCTGGATACCTGCGAGCAGGTTGGACAATACGGGCCGCGCTGCAAAGCCGATGACGATCCCGGCGACACCGGCGGATGCGAACAAAGACACGCCGATGGCCCGCACGCTGGGGAAGGTCATCAGCATGGTCGCGACCGTGACCAGCAGGATGACCATGGTCATCATCTGGCGCAGCACCCGCATGCGCGTCGCGATACGCCGTGCCTCCAGGTTATCCTCGGCATTGATATCATAGCGCGACATCCGCGCATCCGTCAGGGCACGGAGCACGAGTATTACCAGCCAGCCGCAAACTCCAATGAGGAACAGGTTTACCATCCTGTCGACAAAGATACCGACCGCTTCCGGCATGGTGATCAACGGCAGGGTCAGCTCGACGGCAAGTATCGCGACAGCGATGGTCGCCACGACGCGCGAGCGGTGCAGGATACGCGTCAGCATCTGCTGCTTGCCGCGCCGGGCCGCCTTCGTCGCGAGAGTCCACACGACGGATTTGATGAAGACAGCAACCAGGACGGCACCAACCAGGACACCTGCGCCGACAAGATTAGACATCTCCATGCCGTCAATGGCGTTGGCCAGAGGCTCAAAAGGATCCCCGTCACCTGGCTGTGTCTGTATCATGGCCTATCCCTTTTGCTGCAATGCAAAAAGAATAGGCCTCAATCATCTCCAGTCAAATCGGCGCGGCCCTAGTAGGAAGCCGTGCCGTCCTCCTTGCCGACTTCTGCGAGGCGCTCCTTGACAGTGCCGATCTGCGTCGTCGTGTATTCTTCGATCAGCGCCTCGGCCTGTGCGCCTGCCTCGGCAACGCTCAAGGTGCCTTCCTCGACCTCGCCTGCGAGATTGAGCAAGGGCATGTACAGCGCCTCCGGCTCGCCCTGCACGGTCAGGCCGAAAGCATCGAAATCCTGCTCCAGCGCCGTCCACGCATCGCGCACGATCGCCCAATACTCGGCCGTCGCAGCCCAGTAATCGTCGGCAATACCGACATCGAAATCGTCATACTTGTTGTAGGTGTTGATACCAACTTCCCGCGCGAGAACCTGTGGTTCTCCATTGCGCAGGATGAGTTTGGAATTGTCCTGCTCATGCACCCAGCCATTCGGCGTGATCGCGTGGCGGTTGGTTGCCAGGATGGCGTCATAGTCATCCCGTGTCGTCGCATCACGACGGGGCAGCGGGCGCATATTGGGCGGCGATGTCCAGCTGGAAACGCCGTTTTCGTGCGTCCACTCCGCCAGCGCACCATAGCGCGGGCCATCATCGACCTGATAGACGAGCTGCGCCCATTTTCCGTCACGCTCGGCAGCGGAGAATTCGCGTTTCTGCCAGGCATTCCCGCCCACATACTCCGGGATCGAGGCCGGCTCATAGATCCAGTCCTGCCGCCAGTGCTTGATCGGGAACTTCTGCTCTCCGCCGACGACGAGGATATGCTGCAGGCTGATGAAATCCTCATCATTGCGAATCACCCGAACGACCTCATGGCCGCCGGACAGTTTCGGCTCCTTCAGTTCATATCCAGCCACAAACGGCACCGTTTCGGTGAAATCGAAACTGACCTTGTAGTCCCCGGCCATCGCCAGGATCGCAGCCCTGTCCTGCTCTTTTTTCTGCTCTTCGGATGTGGGACTGGCTGAGGCCCGTGTCGTCGAAGCCTGAAGAGAAGATGCGGTTTCCGGACTGGCAGGCTGCGTTGCACAGCCCGTTGCCAATGCTGCGACGGCGCAGAGCCCGGCAAATTTCAGTCTGGATGAGATAGATGAATGTCTGATCACGGCTTGTCCCCTGAAAGTCATATGAATGGTTGGTGTTTGCCAGCAGCTACACCAATCTCGCATTATTTGCAAATCATTCTAAGAATCATTTGCATTTTGAATTTTGCCTGTTATGAAACTGATAATCGTTCGCAATAATTATCGATGAGGGGTCATCATGAAAAAGCTTCTGCTCACCACCACCGCCCTGGCACTGGGTGCCGCCCTGTCCAGCCTTCCCGCCACGGCTATCGCCCAACAGGCCGCCGAGTCAGCAGAGACGGTAACCGGCAAGGACCAGACCGTTACCGACCTTGCCTATGCCGGGGAGGTCTTCACCATCACGGCAACGCGCAACCCGATGCCAGCCTTTGACTATCCGGGGTCGGTCTCAGTCATCACCACGGAGGAAATCGAGGACAAGCTCGCCTCCTCCATCTCGGACCTTTTCGACGAAGAGCCAGGCATCCGCTTCGATGGTGGCCCGCGGCGCACCGGCGAGACGCCGTCGATTCGCGGTATCGAGGGCGAAGGCGTGGTCATCCTGTTCGATGGTGTTCGTCAGAGCTTCATTTCAGGCCATGATGGCCGGTTCTTCATCGAGCCGGACCTTGTCGCCCAGGCAGAAGTCGTGCGCGGCCCCAGCTCCGCCCTCTACGGGTCAGGCGCCCTTGGCGGCGTCATCGCCCTGCGCACACTCGATGCTTCAGACCTTCTCGGTGATGGCGAGCAGTTCGGCTATCGCCTCGGCGCTGGCTATCAGGACGTCAATGGCGAGAGCCGGATTGGCGGCACCGTCTTCGGGCGCTCCGCTGACGGACGGTTCGATGGCCTCGCCTCCCTCACCCGCCGCGAAGCCGGCGATATCAGCCTTGGCAACGGGCTGGAACTGACTGCCGACGATAAACTCCTCTCCGGCCTCATCAAGGGCTCGGCCCAGCTGACAGAAGCCTTGCGCCTTGAAGCAAGCTGGACCGGTTACACCGATGATGCGGTAGAGCCGAATAATGGCCAGGGTGCCAATGAAGGTGACCTGGTAGAAAAGGAAATCCGCAGCGATAGCTGGCGCAGCGCCCTCTCCTTCAACCCGGCTGGCAATGATCTCATCAATGCGGGGCTTATCGTCTATGCCAACGAAGCCTCAGTCGATGAAGACGAGGTCGACAGCGACCGCACGATCGGGCGCACGGTCGAAAGCACCGGTTTCGTTTTCGACAACCGCAGCCGCTTCACCCTGTCCCCTGCCGCCAGCCTAACTTTCACCTATGGCGGTGAATATTATGAAGACGAGCAGACGGGCACGGATAATGACACCACTGACGGGACACGCGGGGGCGTGCCGGATGCGAGCGCCGAGACAACCGGCCTGTTTGCGCAGGCTGAACTGGAGATCGAGACCGGCATCGGCCAGTTCAGCTTCATCCCGGCCATACGCCATGACAGCTTCTCGTCAAGTTCGCCCGCTGATGATCTGGAGATCGAGGATGATGCGACATCTGCCAAGGCCGGGCTTGCCTGGCGCCCAACGGAATGGTCGCTGCTCTATGCCAATTATGCCGAAGCCTTCCGCGCACCATCCTTCAACGAATTGTTCGCTGACGATATCCACTTCGTCATCCCCCTCGGCCCGGGTGTCGAGGCGGAGAACTATTTCATCCCGAACCCTGACCTTCAGTCGGAAGAATCGACCAGCTGGGAGATTGGCGGCGGTGTGCAGTTCGCTGACCTGTTCGCGCCGTCCGACAGCTTGCAGGTGAAGGCGGGGTACTATTCCTCCGACGTGGACAATCTGATCGATCTCAATGTCGATTTCGCCTTTTCGCCGGGCTGCTTCGCGCCGGGCGCCGGAGCATGCAACGCAGGTACGTCCAACTATGCCAATGTCGCCAATGCCACGCTGGAAGGCTGGGAACTGGAAGCCGATTACGACAATGCGCGATACTTCGCCTCCATCAACTTCTCCAGCATCGATGGCGAGAACCGCGATACCGGCGACTATGTCGGCATCCTTTCGCCCAACCGGCTGAACGTGAACTGGGGCGTGAAATTCCCGGAGATCGACACGAAGATCGGCCTACGGACGGAACTCGCCGCAGACCATGACAAGGTCAACGATCCGGCGCAGGAACGCGATGGCTATCTCGTCAGCGATATCTATGCCTCCTGGGCACCGGCTACCGGTTCCCTTGCCGGCCTGCGCGTGGATGCCGGGTTCGACAATGTTTTCAACGAGGAATATGAGCGCAGCTTTGCCGGCGTTCTCGCCCCCGGTCGCAATGGCAAAGTCGCAATCCGCTGGACAGCAACATACTAGGAGGCAGGCAGATGGCATCGTTGAGAGATACGAAAGGCAGCTATGGCTGGATATCCATCGCCCTGCACTGGGCGGGGGCAGCCTCCATCATCGCCTTGTATCTGCTGGGCGATGCCATCCACGATGCGCAGGGGCGCGAGGCCCGCATCGCGGCGATCTGGCTGCATGTCGGCATTGCGATGCTGCTCTACGCGATCATGGCCGGATGGATCGTCTGGCGGCTTTCCCAGCGCCGCCCGGAGCGCGTGCAGCAGGCAAAGCCCCTGTCCGCGTTGTCCACAACCATTCACTGGCTCTTGCTGGCGTTGATTGTCTTCCAGCTGATCAGCGGCCCGGTCACGGTGTGGACTATTGGTGTACCGATCAAGGTGTTTGACTGGTTCGCCATTCCCGGACCCTTCGGACGCATGCCGGAAGCCCATGACTTCATCGGCATGCTGCACGGATGGGCGGCAAGGATCATCCTCTTCGCCGTCATCGTGCATGTTCTGGGAGCACTGAAACACGCCATCATCGATCGCGATGGCACGCTGATGCGCATGCTGAAGGCGGGCTCGCCACTGAAGCACCGTCACCCGCAGGGCTGAGCTGTATTATCAGGCTTTCGTCATGAAGGCCTGGGCATCCGGCGCCTGCGCCGCAGCACCGGCAGGCGCAAGCTTCACCGCCGTGCCGAAGGCAAGGATTTCTGCTGCGCCCTGCGTAACGGTCGACGTCGTGAACCGCATACCGACGATCGCATCGGCGCCGAGACTTTCTGCATGCTTGACCATACGGTCATAGGCCTGCTCGCGCGCCTCGGCCATCATCTTGGTATATTCGTTGACTTCCCCGCCGACGATATTGCGCAGGCCCGCGACGATATCATTGCCGACATGGCGGGCACGGATGACATTACCCCGGCAGATGCCGATCGTCTCGGCAATGGCGCGGCCCTGAATGGTTTCTGTAGTAGCGACGATCATTTTCTCTCCCTCTTACTCATTGACATTATCTTCGTAGTGACGGTTTTCCTTGTCATCCAGCTTCTGGCGCAGAACGGAAAACAGAAGGAAGCCGACAAAACCGAGCACGACAAGGCCCAGCAGACCGAAGGGGAAGACCGCGATCATCCCGACAAGCAGCGCCAGCACATACACACCGGCAGCAATGCAAACCCCGACAAGGGCCATATTTCCAAGAGACATGTTCGCTCCTCCCTTTTTGAAGAGATAAGAAGCAAGCAGACCTCGTTCAAGAGAGTTTATTGGCGCTTGAATGGGACAACGAGGATTTTGCCCTCATCGGGACCGCCTGTCATTTCGAAATAGACAACAAAATTGTCTTTCGAGAGGCGGTGAAATGTTATGCCGTCAAAAAAAAGCGTGTCATCCGTAATTGCGACAAGTTTACTTTCAACTGATTGATCTGCCGGCTCCCACCCCTCGAATTCATAGCCAAAATGCTTCACCCGATAGAGAAGCGTTCCTTCAACTTCAGCGAAGGCGGAGATTTCATACAGGCGGAACTCGCCATCCTTATGCGCCCTGACAAAACCCGGCATGTGCGACATGGCCTCGGGGTAGATATGATGCTCTACGGTAACGCCTTCCTCGCTCTCGATCTGGGTGTATGTGCCTGACCAGGAGCCTTCCAGCCAGGCGGCATCCTCGATCGTTGCCTTGACAGGCTGCTGATCCGCAGAAAGATGCATGACCAGGGGAGATGGGGTTTCCGTGTCGCCCTGTGCCAACACCACGTCTCCTGCAAGGACTGGTTTCGCGTCCAGTACAGATGACACGACAGTCAGCGAAACGACACAGGCGGATGCCATCATGACAGTGCGGATCAGGTTCATGGTTCTCTCTCCATTTGCTTCATGTATTCGCCGCAGGACCGTCACTCGGTCGGACATGGCGTTCAGGATTGAATCTGCACACTGAATACATTGCCACACCGGCGATGACTGTCGTCAGTATGTGGAAGCAACGATGCAGCAGTCCATCGGTCGGGTCCGGGCGTATCATGAAATAGACAGCGAGTGCGCATCCGCACAAAACGGAAAGCAGGGGCGCAGTGCCCAGCCATTTCCACAAGACAGGCCAATATGCGGCACTCGCGCGCAATGTGACCAGCCAGGCGATCAGGCCGGATACCGACAGGAAAATATAACTCCAACGACATGCATGCAGCGCACCTAGACCAAGCAAATCGCCTGTCGCCTGCGACAGGGGCCATGCATAGACGTGAGCGATCCCTCGCTCCCACAAAATCACGAAGGCGATAGACAACGCCAGCAAAAGCACGTGTCCGGTATCGATCCTGCCCAAGGCCAGTTCCGCGTTACGCAGGGCGAGGGCCGGCATTGATCTCAATACTTCGTAGACATATACCGCATCGCGGTGCAGCGGATTTTTCGCATCGCTTTTGCTCTCGGCGATCTCCTCGATATCACCGAGAATTGCCTCGGCATCTTCCGTGGGAAGGATCGTCTTCAGCAAGAACTGTGCGATGTGTACTGGTGCCTGTCTCATCCGGGGGCTTTCTGTGGCCACCCGGCGATGCCACCCAGCATTCCATGGAGAACGCGTGCTGATTGTTCCAGACTGGCCAATCCCTCGGACGTGATTTCAAAATATTTCTTGGCACGTCCACCACGCTGGGGCGTGGCCTCCCCCAGCCGGCTTCTTACATAACCCTTCGCCGACAAGCGGGACAGTGTCGTATACAAGGCCCCGACGCTGGACGTGCGCCCGGTACGGCTTTCAATCTCATCATTGATGCTGACGCCATAGGCATCATCTCCCAGCCTGACGAGGGCTGCCAGTACGATGATCTCGAATTCGCCCAGATAATTTGCCATATCGACCCCAATATCCTCTTCAATGTAGAGGATTAAGAGACCCGCTGTCAATTTAATTCTACATTGTAGAAATAATCATCTCGACTTCCGGCGCACCATGCCCTTGGCTGGCTACCACTTTCTTCGGACGGATTGAAAACGTGTTCCCTACTCAGCCGCGTAATCGACGATGCCGGCGCCTTCACCGCGGCCCATCGGGCTTGCCAGCCATGCCTCGCAGCAGGCTTTCGCCAGCGTGCGCACGCGCAGGATATAGGACTGGCGCTCGGCGACGGAGATGACGCCGCGGGCATCGAGCAGGTTGAACAGATGGCTCGCCTTGATGCACTGGTCGTATGCTGGCAGCGCGTAGGAGACGCCCTTGTCCCTGCCTGCCTCGATGATGCGCAGACAGGCCGCTTCGGCTTCCTTGAACTGGTCGAGAAGATCGTCCGTGTTCGCCAGTTCGAAATTATAGCCCGAAAACTCCACCTCCTGCTGGTGGAACACATCGCCATAGGTCACGCCTTCATCGTTGAAGGCAAGGTCAAACCCGTTGTCGACGCCCTGCACATACATGGCGAGGCGTTCCAGGCCATAGGTGATCTCGCCGGTTACCGGCTTGCAGTCGAAACCGCCGACCTGCTGGAAGTAGGTGAACTGCGTCACTTCCATGCCGTCGCACCAGACTTCCCAGCCGAGGCCCCAGGCGCCCAAGGTCGGGCTCTCCCAGTCATCCTCGACGAAGCGGATATCGTGCACGGAGCGGTCGACGCCGATCGCATCGAGCGAGCCGAGATAGAGCTCCTGAATGTTTTCAGGGCTCGGCTTCAGCGCGACCTGGAACTGATAGTAATGCTGGAACCGGTTCGGGTTGGCACCATAGCGCCCGTCGGTGGGCCGGCGGCATGGCTGCACATAGGCAGCTTTCCACGGTTTCGGCCCTAATGAGCGCAGCGTCGTCGCCGGGTGGAACGTGCCCGCGCCCATTTCCATGTCATAAGGCTGAAGGATGACGCAGCCCTGATCCGACCAGTAGCGCTGCAGTGTCAGGATCAGGTCCTGAAAGGACAGCGCCTTCGGCTTGTTCTCGTTTGCGGGCATCGGTGCGTTGGTCACGGGGCTCGTCCTGTTTCAAATTCACGTTCTGCGTTGCTACTGCCCTCTCCCCTGCCGGTCAAGCGCGGGCCGGTTTTCGGCGGGGCAATCGCCAATTCCCCAGTCAACGACGATTTCTCCCGGTTTTGTAGGTGGCTCTTGTGCCTTAGAGATGGAAGGCATTTTCGCTTCCAGTTCGGTCAACTTGCTTTCCCATCGCCCCCTCTCCGTATCATCGGTGGCGCACGCCAGCTTGTGGCGTACTTCACGGATTTCAGCCTCATATCTCCGCTGACAGGTCTGCTGAGGATCGGATTGGAAATACCCGCAACTTTCGGGTGCTTCGCCCCGCAAGGTCGGCGCCAACTCCGCCACATCAAGTGTGAGAAAATGATTGATCTCGTCCCAGATGGCGTCAGGGGCCACGAATACACGGGCTTCTGCCGTCCGGATTTCTCTTCCAATGCCCGGTCTAGCTCGAAATGGTTCACCATCTTGATTCAGGGGGCGGAAATAGAGCCCGCTTTTCAAATCAAGCAGACAGAATGCAGTTGGCGCCTTTTCTGCAAGGCTCTGCGGCACATCGGTAATGATTGCTTCTACAAACAGGTCAATCGACGCTTCATCCGACATCTCCACATTTTGCTCTGCCAGCTTCAGGGAGAGCAGGTCGCGCAACTTTACATCTGCCGCATCCGGTCGCTCTGTCTCAAAGCTTGGATTAGATAGTCCGAAAGGTTTCTGACACTGTGTGGTTTCGCCCCAAACCAAATACTCAGCCCGGAAACCAATATTCGCCCGCGGTGCGATGACGGAACTAGTATCGAATTGCCCTTGTCTAAATTTTGAAGACGAGGCTTGCCCAAACCGTATGGATTCATTGTGCTGGCTGGCAGCACACGCCGCCAGCAGCATCACAGCCAACATTAACCAACAAAACCGCATCAGTCCCTCCAGCCTCCCCGGGACCCAGACAACCACTACCCGCGAGAAAGCGCAACAAGCAACCAATAGCTCTATCCCGTGTTGGCTGAGCGACTGGAGACACCACAGGAGACGCCGATGGCCGAAAACTTCCTCACCCGCGACACGATGAAAGCGCTTTATCTCAACTGCTCGCTCAAATCCTCATCCGACCAGTCGAACACCGAGGCACTGATGAAGGAATCCATGGCAATCCTCGGCGATCAGGGCGTCGAGACTGAGCTGGTCCGCATCGCCGACAAGAACATCGATGCGGTGATGGACCCGAAGCATGAGGATGACTGGATGGGCGAGATCTACCCGAAAATCCTCGACGCCAATATCCTCGTCATCGGCTCGCCGATCTGGATCGGCAACATGGCCTCCCATGCGACCAAGGTGCTGGAGCGGCTCTATGCCCATTCCGCCGAAACCAATGACAAGGGCCAGTACGCCTATTACGGCCGTGTCGGCGGCGCAATGGTCACCGGCAACGAAGATGGCGGCAAGCATGTCAGCCGCGATCTTCTATACGGCCTGCAGCATGTCGGCTTTTGCATCCCGCCACAGGCCGATGCCTATTGGGTCGGCGAGGCTGGTCCCGGCCCGTCCTATATCGAGGCC
Source organism: Aquisalinus luteolus (assembly GCF_009712425.2). GTDB lineage: Bacteria > Pseudomonadota > Alphaproteobacteria > Caulobacterales > Parvularculaceae > Aquisalinus > Aquisalinus luteolus. The sequence continues at coordinate 538,982 of NZ_VCJR02000001.1, read as the reverse complement.
GGCGGCAATGACTTTACCACGAATATGTGCCGGACGATGAGCTGGAACCTCATCCACTTCGGCCGCATGCTGAAGGAAAATGGCGGCGTCCCTGCCGAGGGTAATACCAGCAAATAGCGACTAGCCTTCCCCATATCCTGAGAACATTGCGCCATCATATGTGATCGCCTTAGGTCCCTGCGCGACTTCACAGACCGGCTGGCGCACTCTATGAGGCCTCCATCGGTCCCCTTCCTGTAGTTTGACTGCTGTTTTCGGGACGTGGCGAGAGACCGGCTGTGCCAAGGGCCGGTGGCGCAGGACCCGGAGGCAGGCATGACGCCAGACGAAAACAATAATGATGTCAGGACAGGACTGATCGCAGGCCTCGCCGCCTACACGATGTGGGGCTTCCTGCCGATCTACTTCAAGGTCCTAGGCCCCGTCGCCGCCACCGAGGTGCTTGCCCACCGCATCATCTGGGCGGTGCCGGTCGGCGCGCTGATCCTGACCTTCCGCAACCAGTGGCCGGAAGTGCGCAAGGCCTTTTCCGACTGGCGCGCCCTGCGCGGCATGGGCATCACCGCCGCATTCATCGCGGTCAACTGGGGCGTCTACATCTGGACGGTGCAGACGGACCGTATTTTCCAGGCGAGCCTTGGATATTACATCAACCCGCTGATGTTCGTCCTCGTCGGCGTATTCGTGAACCGCGAAGTGCTGCGCCGTGGCCAGATTGCCGCCGTGGCGCTTGCCGCCATCGGTGTCAGCGTGCTGACGATCTATGGCGGCGTCTTCCCGTGGATATCCTTTGTCCTCGCGATCAGCTTCACTTTTTATGGCTATCTGCGAAAGACTGTGCAGATCGGCGCCATGCCGGGCCTGTTCATCGAGACGATCTGGCTGGTGCTGCCAGCCATAGCCTTCTGGCTCTGGCTGGAGATGCAGGGCACCTCGGCGTTTACGCCGGATGCGCCGGGCACGATCGGGCTCCTGCTCCTTGCAGGTCCCCTCACCGTCATTCCGCTCCTGTTCTTTGCGATCTCCGCGCGGCGCCTGCGCTTGTCGACTATCGGCTTCATGCAGTTTCTCGGGCCGACCCTGCAGTTCTGTGTAGGACTATATTATGGCGAGACTTTTACCACTGCCCACGCCATCTGCTTTGGCTTCATCTGGGTCGCAGTGATCGTTTTCAGCCTCGACGCACTCGCCGCCGGCCGGCGCCCGAAACGGGTCGCCGAACCGGCCTGAGTCTTCGCAAGACTATTCCTCGTGCGTCACCGTCAGGGCGAGCGTCGAGGGAATCATCTGGGGTGATGTCTGGGACAGAAGCCCCAGCGTCATCAGCGGCACCGGGCTTTCCGGGGCAATCGCGATCTCCAGCGTCCCGCCTTCGATCACGAAAGCCGTCAGCGACGCCGCATAATCCTCGACCTCCGGCACTATCTGCGACGCCTGTGAGGAGCCGAGCGCGATCAGCGCCGGCAGGCTTTCGCGCAGCTCTTCCGGCGTCTGGTCTGTCTCGTGGGCGGCAATAGCCATGATGCCATCAAGCAGCTTTTCGTCATCAAGGCGGATCGTCATGCCATCAATGGCAAGGGCTGCAAGCACCAGCGGGTTCTGGGTCGTGATCGCCGTATCGATCTGCTTCAGAGTCAGCCCTGAAACCGCATAATTCGCATCGATTGCCGCAAAACCCGGCATATCGACATCATAGCTCATCGCCGCAGCGCCCTTGTCGGGGTCATAGGTCCACAGGAACTCGCCCTCTGACGGCAATTCATCGAGGCCATGTTCGCGCAGGATACCCAGCATCTCGGTCTCGCTCTCATCGACCAGCGCGGTCATGTCGGCGACCGACCCGCGCGATGTCGCCCGGATCTTCGAAGGGATCAGCCAGGCGAACTCGACCGGCTCCATCATCGTATATTCCGTGTAGGCATACCGCTTGCCGTTGATCCAGCTCTCCATGTCAGCGGCCTCGAATTTGCCGAAGGAAAGAAGCCCCTCCTCGTCGATTGGCGGCAGCTCCTCGTTGGCGGCGGCATCAAGCAGGCCGGACAGGTTCATGCCGTCCCACTTGCCGGCGGACATGACGATGCGCTGCTCGGCCGGGAAGAACATGTTGCGGAACGGAGAGTTCGTCAGCATTGCCATCGGACCTGCCGCCCCTTCCGCACTTTCCACCTCGGCCATCATGGCCTCGACATCCTGCTCGATCGTATATTCAAGGTTCTTGAACATCATCGGCCCCATCGCGCCGCGCGCGAGGTCTGACAAGCGCAAATCATCAACGGAAAAGCCGATGCTTGCAGTGTCATCGCCGACCCCTTCGGCAACGAGTTCCTTGACGAAGAACCCGTCAAGGCTGAAGCCCTCGCCCGACAGGGGATCCTCGCCCGCCATGGCACTATCCATCTGCATACGGTCGAATTCAACCGCGGCAACATCGATCGTGCCATCGAAATCAAGGTCCTCGTGGCCAAACAACGAGACATCATACAGACGTACCTTGCGGAACACCTCCTGGAGGCCGGTGACAGTCTCCTCTGCCCGCAAAGCCTCGAGGTAGTCGAAATTCACATCGAACAGTTCGGCCCGGCCAATGGTGAAAACGCGCCCATCTTCGGTATTGGAGATATCCGTCAGAACCAGCGCACCGAGATTGTCGTCGAAAGCTGCATTGCCGACCTGAAACGGCGCCTCGTCAGCGCTGTCCATCAGCGCATTGAAACGGGCAAGATCGCCGGAATCTGCGTCAGAGATGCGAAACGGCTTGTCGATCGGCGAGCCGGCGGTGATGTCGATCAGCGCGGCACCGGCCGCATTTTCCACGGCAGACCCGGCACGGGTTCCCTCGCCCTCATCATCATTGCCACAGCCGGCGACGACGAAAAGCGAAGCACAGGCACTGGCCAGCAGTGTGCGGCGGAAAATTCCAGTCTTCATGAGTAAACTCCCTCGAGCCCCTCTCCGGCGACCCTTCGCCAGAATCAGCGGGCAAGTCTCCAACGCCACGCCTCCAGCATCACGGAGGGTGGCGCCCTTCAGCCACACTTGTTGCGTGAATCAGGCTGGAAGTCCAGTAAACCCGGGCAATCAACCGTTCACTTCAGCCCTTGATCTCCCTGCCCGCAATAGCGGCATTGATCAGGTTGACGGCATCGTCGCTGGCCCAGTCCGCGCCGCCGACCAGGCGTCCAAGTTCATTGCCCTTCGCATCATAAAGAACGGAGACCGGCAGCGCGGTCGAGCCGCCCATGGTCGTGGCGAAGCTCAGCAGCGGATCGGAATAAAGCGCCAGCGTATCTATGCCGTGCTCATCGAAGAAGCGCAGCGCCTTTTCCTCGGCCCGCGGTTCTGCGGCAATCGCTACCACCTGGAAATCGTCCCCGCCCATCTTCTTCTGCAGGGCGTTCAGCGATGGCATTTCCTCAAGGCATGGCGCGCACCAGGTCGCCCACAAATTGACCAGCACGACCTGTCCGCGAAAATCGGCAAGGCTCACCTGCCCCTCGGGCCCGGTAAACGCTACCTGCGGCGCCTTTCGTGGCGGAAAAGCCGGGGTGAAATCCGCCATCTCGCCGCCGACCCGGTGGCTGCCGACCGGCACTGTGCCCGGACGCGGCGCATCGGACGGAATCATCGCGCTGATCGAGATGAAGGCGAGAAATACAGCCCCGAGACCCATCCAGACCAGCAACAGAAAGCGTGGCTGGAGATATTTCGAGAAGGCGCTTGGCTGTTTGTTTTCAGATTCCGGCATTTCCTGACCCATTATGCCATTTCACCCCGAGAAGGCTCTATCATGGCGCTGTCATTTCGCTATATAGGACGCCATGAACGAGAAAAAGACCGGAAACCAGATGTGGGGCGGGCGCTTCGCCGCAGGCCCCTCCGCAATCATGGAAGCGATCAACGCCTCCATCGATGTCGACCGCCGCCTGTGGCGCGAGGATATCATGGGCTCGCGCGCCCATGCCCGCATGCTCGCCGCGCAGGGGATCATTTCAACCGATGACCTGAAAGCCATCGAAGGCGGGCTGGAACAGGTCGCCGCCGAAATCGAGGACGGGTCGTTCCCCTTCTCCGCCGCGCTGGAAGACATCCACATGAATGTCGAGGCGCGCCTGAAGGAAATCATCGGCGAGCCTGCCGGGCGCCTGCACACCGCGCGCTCGCGCAACGATCAGGTCGCGACCGATTTTCGCCTGTGGGTGCGCACCGCCTGCCTGCGCATGGATGCGCTGCTCACCGACCTGCAAAAGGCGCTGCTCGGCCAGGCCGAAAAGCACGCTTCAACGGTGATGCCCGGCTTCACCCACCTGCAGACGGCCCAGCCCGTCACCTTTGGCCATCATTGCATGGCCTATGTCGAGATGTTCGCCCGCGACCGGCAGCGCTTCACCGATGCCGTCAACCGCATGAATGAATGTCCGCTCGGCACGGCGGCACTCGCCGGCACCTCCTTCCCCATCGACCGGGACGCAACCGCCGCGGCGCTCGCCTTCGACCGCCCGACCGCGAACTCCCTCGACACGGTTTCGGCCCGCGACTTCGCCGTGGAAGCCGTCTCCGCCGCCGCGATCAGCGCCATGCATATTTCCCGCCTCGCCGAGGAAATCGTTATCTGGTGCTCGGCCCAGTTCAATTTCATCCGCCTGCCGGACGACTACTCCACCGGTTCGTCCATCATGCCGCAAAAGCGCAATCCCGATGCGGCGGAGCTGTGCCGTGCCAAGGTCGCCCGCATCATCGGCGATCTCAACGGGCTGATGATCATGCTCAAGGGCCTGCCGCTCGCCTATTCCAAGGACATGCAGGAAGACAAGGAACAGACCTTCGATGCATTCGATGCGCTGGAGCTGTGCCTGCGCGCCATGGAAGGCATGATCAGCGGCATGAGCGTGAATGAAGCCCGCATGCGCGCTGCCGCCGGTCACGGCTTTTCGACAGCGACCGACCTTGCCGACTGGTTGGTGCGGGAGTTGAACCTGCCCTTCCGCGATGCCCACCATGTCACCGGCGCCCTCGTCGCCATGGCCGAGAAAAAGTCCTGCGACCTTGCCGACCTGTCGCTCGACGACATGAAATCCGTGCACGATGCAATCACCGACGATGTCTTCTCCGTGTTGACCGTCGATCATTCCGTCGCCTCGCGCACCTCCTATGGCGGTACGGCCCCTGACAATGTCCGGGCACAGATCGCCCGCTGGAAAGAGCTGATGAAAGGACCCGCATCATGAAACAGCTTCTTGTTATCCTGACCGCCTGCCTGCTGATCGCCGCCTGCGGCAAGAAACCGGATCTCGACACGCCGCCGCGCCCGGGCGAAATGCAGGACCAAAGCGAATAAGGCTCGCTCATGCATCATTTTGAATATCGCGACGGCGTCCTCCACGCCGAAGACATTCCGCTCGACCACCTCGCCGGAGAGGTCGGCACGCCGTTCTATTGCTATTCCGCAGCCACGCTGCGCCGGCACTATTCGGTCTTTGCCGATGCCTTCAACAGTCAGGACACGCTGGTCGCCTTTTCGGTCAAGTCGCTATCCAACATCGCCGTCCTCTCCCTGCTGGCAAGGCAGGGCGCAGGCGCAGACGTTGTCTCCGGCGGCGAGCTGTTCCGTGCCCTGAAGGCCGGTATTCCGGGCGAGAAGATCGTCTTTTCAGGCGTCGGCAAGACCCGCGCGGAAATGGCCGATGCGCTAAAGGCCGGGATCTGCCAGTTCAACGTGGAATCCGAGGCTGAACTCATCGCACTGGACGAGGTCGCCCGGTCGATGAACGTGAAGGCGCCCATCGCCCTGCGGGTGAACCCGGACGTTGCCGCCGGCACCCATGACAAGATTTCCACCGGCCGCAAGACCGACAAGTTCGGCATCTCCTGGTCGATCGCAGCGGATGTCTATGCCAGGGCCGCGAAGATGGATGGCATCGATGTGTCTGGCGTTGATGTCCATATCGGCTCGCAGATCACCGACCTTGCCCCCTTCGGCGCGGCCTTCTCCAAAGTTGCTGCGCTCGTCAGCACACTGCGTGATCAGGGCCATGATATCCGCCGTCTTGATCTCGGTGGCGGCCTCGGCGTGCCCTATCACCATCAGGACGGCACGCCCGCCCCGCCCCACCCGCTCGACTATGCCAAGGTGATCCAGGAAACCGCGAGCCATCTCGACGTCCAGCTGATCTTCGAGCCGGGCCGCATGATCGCCGGCAATGCCGGCATCATGGTCGCGCGCGTCACCTATCTGAAGGAAAACGAGGGCCGACATTTCGCGATTCTCGATTGCGGCATGAACGACCTGATCCGCCCGGCCCTTTATGATGCCTGGCACGATATCATCCCGATCACCGAACCCGCCGAAGGTGCTGGCACGAAGCTTATCGACATTGTCGGCCCGGTCTGCGAGTCGACGGACCGCTTTGCCCGCAATCGCGAGATGCCGCCGCTGAAACCGGGCGACCTCGTCGCCTTCCTCACCGCCGGTGCCTATGGCGCCGTGCAGGGCAATGAATACAACACTCGTCCGTTGGTGCCGGAAATACTGGTCGATGGCGGCAAGCACGCCGTGATTCGCCGCCGCCCGACCTATGACGAGATGATCGCCCGCGAAACGGTTCCGGACTGGGTGTAAGAGCTGGTCTTCCGGCGACACTTCCCCCAGAGTTCGGGAAAGAGGAGTATGCCCATGCATCGCACCGTTTCTCTCATGGCCATCGCAGTGGCGCTCATCCCGTCACTGGCGTCTGCGGAGCAATTCACCACACCCGTGGGTGAAGCCCGCATCCTCATGACCGAAGACTACTTTCTCATCTTCGGCGGAGAGGACGAGCTGACCGCCGGTCTCGGCATGGCCGATTTCGACGGTGACGGCGACACCGACATGGCGGTGATCAATGGCCGCCACTGGCCGGGGCAAGACGTCGTGATGTTCAACAATGGCGCGGGCCGCTTCCCCGCTGCCGCCGATGCTGGCGCTATGCGCACGACCGGCTATGGCGCCAGCCCGGCTGATGTTGACGGCGATGGCGACATCGACCTCGTCATCGCCCGCGATCTCCTCTCCCCTGCCGTCTATCTCAATGACGGCACTGGTGACCTGGGCCAGACGGTCGAATTCGGCGAGCCGGGTTCTGCCCGCGACATCGCCACGGGTGACTTCAACGGCGATGGCATCATCGACGCTGTACTGACAGACAGGGGCGACGGCAGCTTCATCGCCTACGGGCCCCTGCTCGATAATCCGCAGACTGAAGTGATCTTCGAAGGCGATGCCGTCGGGGTCGAGGTTGCCGACCTGAACGCCGATGATCTCGACGATATCATTTTCACCATCCGCGGCGGCGCGACTCTCGCCGTCCTCCTCAATCAGGGTGGTGGTTTTGCCGACGCCATTATGCTCGGCGCAGAGGACCAGCAGTCCCGAGCCGTCGCCGCAGCGGACATGGACAGCGATGGCGACATGGATCTCGTCGCCGCCGTGCTCACCGGCCCAAACCGGATTTTCTGGAATGAGGGTGGCAGCTTTGACAGATCTGAAGCTATCGGCCCGGAGGATGAAGCCTCGGCAGCCGTCGCCATCGCCGATATGGACCAGGACGGTCGCCCGGACGCAATCTTCGGTAATGAAGGGAAGAACAGCCTCTATCTGAACCGGGAGGATGGCTTCGAAATCATCACCATCGACGGAGATGGAGGCGACACCTATGACATCAAGGCTGTCGACATTACTGGCGATGAGTATCCCGAAATCCTCATCGCCAATTCAGGCAGTCCCAATTTCATCTACTGGAACCGGCCTGCCCCCTCCCCGGAACAGGCAGAAGACTAAAGCACGCCTATCACGTGGAAATTGTTCCACACGGTGATCGCGGTCAACAGCACGGCGACCGAGAACATGCCCAGCACCAGCCGGTGCGGAAACCACAGGATCATGGCAGACGCGATCAGCTGCAGGCTCAGCTTGGCCAGCACCCAGCCATTGTCGAGAGACTCCATCAACACGCGCAGGAACGGGTTCGCTTCCGTGCCGGCCTGCATCTGCAGCCCGGCCAGCGTCGACATCACGTCGAGTGCGCCAATAACGTTGTAGAGAATGGCGATGATGGCCGAAGCAATGAACAATCTGCGATCGTTCCGGGCGTCGCGGGCGTGGTGGGCGATCCTTTTCCAGCGCTGCCAGACGGTTTTCCTTGTTCTTGTTGCTGCAGTCATCAGATCGAACCCCGCTCGTTCGTATTGTTAACAAAAGGTTTACGGGGGTTAAGGACTGCAAGAGCCGGGCCGGATCGTGCCGCACGCCACACGATCTTTTCCACTATGTGCCTAATTGCCTGAAAAACCATACGAATCTGACCGATAAGATAATCGACCCGGGGGCCGGTAGACGCTAGGATCGATGACCATGATCAAGTCAAGGATAACACGGCAGGAACGGGTTGCAGAGGCCCGGATTTACAGGGCGCAGCTGACCCTGTTTCTCGAAAAGCTGTGGCCGGCGCTGCTGCCGGCGCTTGGCATGGTTGCCCTGTTCCTTTTGCTGACACTGTTCGAGCTGTGGCAGTTCCTGCCGTGGATCGCCCATTACGCCGTTCTGGCGGCACTTGTAGGTATCGGCGCATTCCTTCTGATCCGCGACTTGAAGGACCTTGAATGGCCCCGCCGGGGTGAGGCGCTGGACCGGCTGGAAAAGGATGGAAAGATCCCCCACGCCGCCCTGCGCGCCCGTGAGGACAGGCCGTTCAGCCAGACCGATGAAGACAGCCCCCTGTGGCGCGCGCACCTGTCCCGGATGGAGCAGCTTTCCAGCAAGGCCCGGCTCGACAAGGCAAAGGCCACGGCAGACCGGCTCGACCCGTGGAATCTGCGCTATGGCGCCCTGCTGCTGCTCGTCGTCGGCACATTCATCGCCTGGGGCGATTTCACCCCCCGCTTCTGGAACGCGGTCTCCCCACGCCCTGCAGGTTCGATCCCCGCGACCGTCGATCTGTGGATCGACCCGCCAGCCTATACCGGGCGCGCGCCGGTCATCCTTGTCCAGTCCAAGGCCAATCCCGAAGGCAGCCAGCCGGGCATTGCCGTGCCGCAGGGCTCTACCCTCCATGCCCGCATCAACGGTGCTGACCGCCGCGGCCCGGGCAGGGCTCGGCTCATTGTGGAAACGGACAATATCGGCCGCGCCAGCACCGACCTGTCCCGCAGCGAAACAACCCTGACCGGCGAGGCCAGCCTCAGCGAGAACGCCGCCATCACCCTGACCGTCAATGGCCGCAAGGCAAGCTGGCCGGTTGTCGTCGCCCCCGACCAGACGCCGAAAATCAACTTTGCCGAAGACCCGTTGGCGACCGAGGAAGGCCGCGTGCGGCTGGTCGTCGAACTCGACGATGACTATGGCATCACCGAGAGTTTCGCGGTCATGAGCCTCGATCCCGATCAGGACCGCCCGCTCGACACGCCGGCGATTACCGCCGACCGCGCTACTGACGAAGAGATCGTCCCCGTCTCCGGCCTGACCGGGGCCTATGGCGTGCGCTCGGCCGAACTGACCCTTACAGACCACCCCTGGGCCGGGCTCGATGTGAATATCCGTATACTGGGCAAGGACGGCGCCGGGCAGGAAGCTACAACGGAAACGGTCAGCGTCACGCTTCCCGAACGCGATTTCTACAACCCCCTCGCCCGCGCCATCATCCATGAGCGCCGCAACCTCGCCGTTGCGCCGGACAGCTGGACGCAGACGAGCCGCAGCCTCGACGCTCTGACTTTCGCGCCCGACCGGTTCTTTGATCGCCCGACAGAATACCTTCTGCTTCGCGCCGCCTATTGGGGCGTCATCAATGGCCGCGGCGAGAATGTCAGTGACCTGATCGAAGAGTTCTGGCCACTGGCCCTGCAACTCGAAGACCAGGCGCTCGAGCTTGCCCGTCGGGCGCTGGCCGCCGCCCAGCAGGCCCTGCGCGAAGCGCTGGAGCGAGGCGCCAGCCAGTCTGAAATCCAGCGGCTGGTCGAGAACCTGCGCACCGCCATGCAGAACTATATCCAGGCGCTCGCAGAGTCCGGTCAGTCCATGGCCAGCCGTCAGGGCGAGTCGCAGGAGCTGGAAGCCCGCGACCTCGACGATATTCTCAACTCGATCAACGAGCTGTCGGACAGCGGCGCCAACAATGCCGCCCGCCAGCTCCTATCCGAGCTGGAACAGATGCTGCAGAACCTGCAGATCACGCAAGGCGGCAGTGGCTCCCAGTCCGGCCAGCAGCAGGCAGGTGGCCAGCAACAGGGCGACGGGTCCGGCGAAGGCGGCCAGCAGGGTGCGGGCGGCGAAACGGCCCAGCGCACCGGCGACCTGATTGGTCGCCAGCGCGACCTTGCCGACGAGACCTTCGAGGCCCAGCGCCAGCAATTCGATCCGGAAGGCACGGGCAGCGGTGCACAGTCAGCCGCCCAGTTGCAGCAGCAGCAGGAAGAACTTGGCAGCGCCGTCGATGACTTGCTCGAGGATCTGGACAATGCCACCGCCGAAAGCGGGAACGGGACTGGCGAAGACATCGCCCGCTCCTTCCGCGAGGCACGCGAGCGCATGGCAGAGGCTGCTGAAGCGCTGGAGAGTGGAAATCTGGGCGCTGCAGGTGCCTTCCAGCAGGATGCGCTCGATGCCCTGCGCGAGGGGGCCGATGGTATCTCCGACCAGATCATGCAGGCCCAGCAGGGCGATGAGGAAGGCGAGGACGGCCAGAGCACCCGTGGCGGACGCAATGGCGCACAGGCCCAGGTCGATCCGCTCGGGCGGCCCTATGGTGCCCCTGCCCCGTCGACCGATATCGGCATTCCTGACCTGTCGGACCCGGAACGGGCCCGCGAGCTCATTTTGGAACTGCGCAGGAAACTGTCAGAGCCCGGACGGACCGAGGAAGAAATCGATTATCTGGAACGGTTGCTCGAACGGTTCTGATCCGCTCACGCTGACCGCACCATCCGTACAGGCTGGCGACGGCTCGCCTGTCCCCAGGTCATGATCGTCTCACCCAGCACGTCCTTCTTGATCGGCTTGGTCAGGAAATCATCCATTCCGGCAGCAAAGGCTGCTTCCTTGTCTTCCTGACGCACATTGGCCGTCAGCGCGACAATCGGTACAGGCTGCAGTCCCTGCTCGGCTTCGATCTGGCGGATGCGTTCGGATGCCATGTGGCCATTCATGACTGGCATGGAGATATCCATCAGTACCAGGTCAATCGCGCCCGGATCGGTTTCATAGATCAGCACTGCCTGCTCGCCATCACCAGCGATAATGAGCTCTATCGGCATATCAGCCAGGAAGTTCTGGACGACGAGCTGGTTGACGACATTGTCTTCCGCCATCAGCACCCGCATGGAACCGGTGATTTCAGGCTTGGCCTGCACATCCGGCTTCAGCAGCGGGCTGATCTCTGCCGTCTGGTCAGGGGACGTTTCAACCCTGCCGTTGAACAGGATGCCAACGATCATATCCATGATCTGGGATGTGCGGGCCGGCTTGGTGATCCAGCCATCCACATGTGCGCCGTTAGCCTTTTCCAGCTTCGAACGGTCATCGACAGACGACAACATGATGATCGGCAGATTCTTGAACCTGTCATCGGCCCGTAGCTGGCGAACAAGGCCGAGACCATCCGTATCCGGCATCAGGTAGTCAGTGACCATCAGATCAAATCGCTTGCCGGTCCGTTCAGCTTCTTCGAGACGGGCCATCGCCTCAGCGGAGCTGTCGACGCATTCGTGCTGCATGCCCCACAGGCTGACTTGCCCTGCAATGATCTTGCGGTTGACGGGGTTATCATCGACCAGTAGCAGGCGCACTTCGCTCAGGTCGATGTCGCGTTGCGGTCCGGCCTTTTCGACCGTTTCATCCACGGGCAGCGACAGGGTGAAGGTAAAGACCGACCCCTTTCCTACTTCAGACGTGGCAGATATTTCCCCGCCCATGATCTCGACAAGGGACTTGCTTATGGTCAGCCCCAGTCCCGTGCCCTCATGGCGGCGGGTGGAAGACGTATCGGCTTGTGAGAATTTCTCGAAGATCGTCTGGATCTTGTCCTGCGCGATACCAATGCCAGTATCCTTCACGGAAAACCGCAGATCGGCCTTTGCGCCAGATACTGCGCCGGTAACGCTGATCAGGATCTGCCCGGCATCGGTGAATTTTACTGCATTGCCGGCAAGATTGGTCAGCACCTGGCGGATGCGGCTGGCATCGCCCACAAACCCTTCCGGAAGGTCGATATCGTAATCGACGGCAATCTCGATATCCTTGGCCGCTGCCTTGCTGCCCAGCAGCGAGGAGACATCCTCGACCGTGCGGCGCAGGTTGAACGGTTCAGGGTGTATCGTGAACTTGCCTGCTTCCAGCTTGGAGAAGTCCAGAATGTCGTTGATGATTGCCATCAGCGACGTACCGGAACTGGAAATGATCTTGGCCAGTTCCTTCTGGCGGTCATTCAGCTCCGTTTCCAGCAGCAGCGTCGTCATGCCGATAACCCCATTCATGGGTGTACGGATTTCATGGCTCATGTTTGCGAGAAAGTCTGACTTCGCCCGGCTGGATGCTTCGGCGATTTCCTTGGCCGCAAGCAATTCGGCGTTGAGCGTGCGCAGGCGTTCCGTCTCTTCCATCTGTTGGCGCGAGAGGCGTTGGTCGAACATCGCGGCGACGAGTGCCAGAATGACAAGACCTGCAGAAGTGAAGAAGACACTGACGGCCAGCACATCACGGCTCAGCCAGGCTTGCGCGTTTTCGTTCGGTATTGGAATCACGGTCAGCGCCGTCATGCCCGTAAAGTGCATGGACACGATCGCGAGGACCAATACGAGGGCTGCCGCCACAAGCCTTGCCGACGAGATTGCATGGCGAACAAGGCGGAAGCTGCCGATGCAGAAGGCGCAGCCAAGTATGATGGAGGCAACAACATATATCATGTCGAACCTCAGCATGGCGCCTGCGCCATAAGCTGCCATGCCCGTATAGTGCATGGCGGAGATGCTCAGCCCAAGGATTATACCCGCGAATACATAGCGCAGCTTGTGCTTCAGATATACCTTTGCGGAAAATGCCGCGATGTTCATCACCACCGCGATGACGAATGACAGGATGGTCAGGGACAGGCTGAGGCCGTTTTCAATGACAGCTGAATAGGCCAGCATTGCGACAAAGTGCGTGGACCATATGCCGGCAGCACTGACAAATCCTGTCATCAGTAGCCAGCGCATGCGTCCACTGCCGGTCCTGTCATGGGTCCGCTGCAAGAGACTTATCGTCGTCAAACTCGCGATTAGACAGATCAGCGCCGCCCCGATGACAAAGCGCCAGTCATGCTCCTGCGTGATGCAGGTCAATAAATTCAGCATATCAGTCAATCCTCAACGCGAGGATTGTTAGCGGTAAATGCTGAAGAAACTCATAATGATTTAAAGCACTTATAGTTACTAATAGTTGCGCGGGAGAGAATAATTAACCCTCTTCCCCCGGCGTGATGCCCACCAGGACAGCCCCCGCCTTCACGATATCTCCCGGTTTTACGGCGACCGTTTCAACTGTGCCTGAAACCGATGCGTTAAGCGTAATAAGCAGCTTCATGGACTCCAGAACGAGTACGGGCTGACCAGCCACAATCTGCTGACCGGCCTCGACCAGCACTTCCGAAACGGCTCCCGGCATGTCGGAAACGACATCGCCGGAGCCGCCCGCGGCAAGCCTCGCTCGGGCGAACTCGGCAGACGGCAGTATGGTGAATTTCCGCACCCGGCCCTTTGCGCCGATAAACAAAGTCTCATCTTTCTTGAAGAACGAGACCGCCGTGCGATAGCCCTCGCCGAACATCATTGCCATGGAGCCTTCCAGCTTTACACCGACTTCATGGGTCTCGCCGCCATCGGAAACAGTGTACCTCGTACCGCCCCCGTCTGCAGAGGACCGGCTGACGATCATCTCAACCGCCTCGCCGCCATCGGGCTCGACCATCGCAAAGGACCGCGCCGGGTTGCCCGCATTGGTGAGCAATCGGAAGCCGGTGAAAGGCTGGCTTTGTTCCTCGATCGCCTGCCAGATCGCCGCTGCCCGCATCGCCATGATGGGATCGGCGGACGCATCCGGTTGCCAGCCATCGGGGAACGTCTCGGGCAGGAAGCTCGTCGTCGCCCGGCCCTCGTAGAAATCCTCCGCCAGTACGCAGTCGCGCAGGAAGGCGGTATTGGTTTCCACACCGATCACCGCAGTCGTCTCCAGCGCAGCCGCCAGCCGGTCGCACGCCTCGCGCCGTTCGGAGCCATAGGCGATGACCTTGGCGACCATCGAGTCATAATATTGCGAAATCTCGCTGCCGGCCTCGATGCCCGTATCGATGCGGATATCCGTCGGCCAGTGGATCAGGTGTACCTTGCCGATATCCGGCAGGAAGTTCTGGGCCGGTTTTTCCGCCGTCACCCGTGCCTCGATAGCGTGGCCGCGCGGATAAATCTCGTGCTGCTCGTAGGGCAGCTCCTCACCCGCTGCGATGCGGATCTGCAACTCGACAAGGTCCAGCCCGGTGATATATTCCGTCACTGGATGTTCGACCTGCAGCCGCGTGTTCATCTCCAGGAAGGACGGCTCGTCATCGCCCGCATCCATGATGAACTCGACCGTGCCGAGACTGTCATAGCCGATGTTCTTGGCCAGAGAGATCGCCCGCTCGAACAGTTTCTCGCGCACAGCATCAGGCAGGTTCGGCGCGGGTGCCTCCTCCAGCACTTTCTGGTTATTGCGCTGGACCGAGCAGTCGCGCTCGAACAGATGGATGATATTGCCATGCTTGTCGGCGGCAATCTGCACTTCCAGGTGACGTGGACGGGTGATCAGTTTCTCGATCAACAGCCGGTCATCACCGAAGGATGACTTTGCCTCCTTGCGGGCCATGTCGATGGCGCTTTCCAGCTCCGAACGCTCGAACACCCGGCGCATGCCCTTGCCACCGCCCCCGGCGGATGCCTTGACCATCAGCGGGAAACCGATCTTCTCGGCTTCCGCGATCAGCGTCGCGTCAGACTGGTCATCGCCATTATAGCCCGGCACGCCCGGCACACCCGCCTTCTCGGCGATCCGCTTCGATTCGATCTTGTCGCCCATCTGGCGGATCGCTTCGTCGTTCGGCCCGATGAAAGTGATGCCCGCATCGGCCAGTGCCTTGGCGAATTTCGTGTTCTCCGACAGGAAACCATAGCCAGGATGGACGGCATCGGCACCGGAAATCTCCACCGCACGGATGATATTCTCGATCTTCAGATAGCTCTCTGAGGGCTGAGACGGGCCGATATGCACCGCTTCGTCCGCCAACTGAACATGCAACGCGCCGCGGTCGGCATCGGAATAGACGGCGACGGTGCGCAGGCCCATGGACCGGCAGGTATGGATGATGCGGCAGGCGATCTCGCCACGATTTGCGATGAGGACGGATTTTATCATTGCTCTCTCCTCACATCCGATAGACCGGACGCTTGCCGGTATCTTTTTCAAAGTCAGCGACGAGGCCGAGGCAGAAGCCGAGCACATCGCGGGTCTGGCCCGGCTCGATAATGCCGTCATCCCACAATCGCGCAGTCGAGTAATAGGGCGAGGACTGTTCCTCGAACTGGTCGAGAATGCCCTGCTCGATTTCTTTCAGTTTCTCGTCGGAGACGCGCCCGCGCTGCAGGTCGGTCAGCACGCCTGCTGCGGTCTCGCCGCCCATCACCGCGGTGCGGGAGTTCGGCCAGGTAAACAGGAAGTCGGGCCGGAAGCCCCGTCCGCACATGCCGTAATTGCCGGCCCCGTAAGAGCCGCCGACGACAACCGTCAGCTTCGGCACGCGGGCGTTGGAGACGGCGTAGACCAGCTTCGACGAGTGCTTGGCGATGCCGGCCCGCTCGGACTCAAGCCCGATCATGAAGCCGGTGATGTTCTGCAAGAACAGCAGGGGTATCTGCCGCTGGTCAGCAAGCTCGATGAAGTGAGCCCCCTTCACGGCGCTGTCGGCGAACAACACGCCATTATTGGCGAGGATCGCGACCGGGTGGCCATGCAATTTCGCAAAACCGCAAACGAGCGAAGAGCCATAATCCGGCTTGAACTCCTGGAAGCCGCTGTCATCGACAAGACGGCCGATCACCTCCTTGATGTCGAACGGCACTTTCAGGTCGTCGCCGATGATCCCGGCAATCTCGTTCATGTCGAGGCGCGGCGGACGGGCCTCATGTGTCACCAGTTTCTTCTGCGAGTTCAGGGCACTGACGATATCGCGCATCTTGCCCAGCGCCTCGCGCTCGTCATAGGCAATATGGTCGGATACGCCGGTCTCGAAGGTGTGGAGCTCCGCCCCGCCCAGGCTGTCTGCATCGACCTCCTCTTTGGTGGCAGCCTTCACCAGCGGCGGGCCACCGAGGAAGATGTGGCCATGGCCCTTCACCATCACCACCTCGTCCGACAGCGCCGGGATATAGGCCCCGCCCGCCGTCGCCGGGCCGAACACGACAGACAGCTGTGGAATGCCCTTGGCCGACATGCGCGACTGCTGCCAGAACGTGCCGCCGAAATGCTCCTTGTCCGGAAAGACGAGGTCCTGCTGGGAGAGGTTCGCCCCGCCGCAATCGACGAGATAGATCACCGGCAGGCGCAGCGCATCGGCGATTTCCTGCGCGCGGTAATGCTTCTTGACCGTCTCGGAATAGAACGTGCCGCCCTTCACCGTCGGGTCATTGGCGATAATCATGCAGGGCACGCCTTCGACGACACCCACACCGGTGATGATCGCCGCCGACGGTACCTGGTTCTCGTACAGGCCGTATGCGGCGAGCGGGGACAGCTCGAGGAACGCTGCGCCCGGATCGAGCAGCAGGTCGATCCGGTCCCGAGCCAAAATCTTGTCGCGCGACAGGTGACGCTCCCGCGCTTTCTCCCCGCCGCCCTCGGCGATTGTCGCCAGCCGCTCGCGGAATGTCGCCAGCGCCTTGTCGAACGCGGCGCGCTTCTTCTCGAAATCGGGGCTTGCGGGCATCACCGCACTGTCCAGAACCGGCATTCATCGCTCCCTGTTGTCGCACCCATCAAAGTGGGCCGCTTGTCGTTCTTGCCAACCTGCCTAACATTTGTTAGGTTGGCAAGCAAGATCAGCAGAAAAAGTGCGCGGGGCCCTTCATCGCCCAACAGCATTTGGAAGGAAACACTCCCATGGCAGACGGCATGACCCCATCAGAAGACCAGACCTCCAGCCCTTACTTCAAGCTGGAACACGAAATGCTGCGCGACCAGGTCGCGCGCTTCGTGCGCGAGGAGGTAAAACCCCATGCCGACAAATGGGAAGTCGAGGGCAAGATCCCCCGCGAGGTCCTGAAGAAGATGGGCGACAATGGCTTCTTCGGCATCCACTTTCCGGAAGAATATGGCGGCTCCGGCCTCGACACCATCGCGACGGCGATCTTCGCCGAGGAACTGGGCAAGTCGACCTTCGGCGGCTTTGCCATCACCCCCCTCGTCCATACCGACATGTCGTCGGTGCACATCAACAATGCCGGCAATGACGAACAGAAACAGCGCTTCCTGCCGGAGGTCATCGCCGGGACCAAGATCGGCGCCATCGGCCTGACCGAGCCGGGCGCAGGCTCCGACCTGCAGGGCATCCGCACGACGGCCAAGAAAGCTGATGGCGGCTGGATCCTCAACGGCTCGAAGCTCTTCATCACCAATGGCGTCTATGGCGACTTCGTCTGCGCCCTCGTTCGCACCGGCGACAAGGAAGAGAAGGCCTCCCGCGCCGCGACCATGTTCATCGTCGAAAAGGGCATGGAAGGCTTCAAGGTCGCCCAGAAACTCGACAAGATGGGCTGGCGCTGTTCCGATACGGCGGAGCTGGTCTTCGAGGACTGCTTCGTCCCGGACGAGAACGTCATCGGCGAGCCGGGCCGCGGTTTCTATGCCGCCATGAAGAACCTGCAGAACGAGCGTATCGTCATCGGCGCCATGTGCATGGGCGAGGCCCAGGCCGCGATCGAGCTGACCCTCGATTGGGTCAAGGGCCGCAAGGCTTTCGGCGGCGTATTGTGGGACAAGCAGGCGATCCGCCAGCGCCTTGCCATGCAGGCCGCGAAGGTCGAGGCCGGCCGCCAGCTGGTCTACCGCGCCGCGTGGATGGATTCACAGGGCATGGACTGCGGGAAGGAGGTCAGCATGCTGAAGGCCTATTGCGGCGAGCTCGTCAATGAAGTGCTCTATGACTGCCTGCAATTCCACGGCGGCTCCGGCTATATCGAGGAGACGCCGATCAACCGCATGTATCGCGACGTCCGCGTCCAGTCCATCGGCGGCGGCGCGACCGAGGTCATGCTGGAGGAAGTCGCCAAGCGGCTGTAATCTTCAGTGCCCGACGCCTCCTCAATCCCCGAGAAAAAATCGCCCGGCGCGGAAATGCGCCGGCGCATTCTAGATGCCGCCGCCCTGTCGCTGGCCGAGAACGGCTATCAGGCGACAACGCTGCGCGGTATCGCCGATGTGGCGGGGCTGAAGGCCGGCTCGATCTATTACCATTTTGCCTCCAAGGAACAGATCACTGTCGAAATACTGAACGAAGGCGTCGAATATGTCTCGGACGCGGTCTCGCGTGCCGTTGATGCCCTTCCCCCGGATGCCGAAGGGCGCACGGTCCTCAAGGCGGCGATTGACGCCCATCTGTCGGCTCTCTCGGCGCACAAGGCCTACACCCGCGCCTCGATCCGCTGTTTCTCCATGGTGCCGGAGGATATCCGCGAGCAAACCATCGAGACCCGCCGCGATTTCGACGGCATCTGGCTCGACACGCTGAAACGCGCTCGCAGCCACGGTTCCCTGACAGGTCACACAGACCTGCGAGAGGTGCACCGCATCATCCTCGGTGCGCTGAACTGGACCATCGAAAAGCGCGGCGGCCCGTCGACCAGGGACCACGCCCTTAGCGAGACGCTGCTGTCACTGCTCGCCTCCTAGAGACAAGTGACTGGAACGGTGCCCCGCCCCAGGCTGTTTGTATCTCACAAGGAGGTACCATCATGAGCACCGAAGATAAGAAAAAGACCGATGTCGACGAAGCGCTGGACGAAACGTTCCCCGCCAGTGACCCGCCCAGCTACATGCCCGGCGAGGCCGACCCCAAGGGGACGGAAGGCGACAAGAAGGACAAGAAAAAGTCTGATGACAAATAGCAAAAAGCCCGGCTCAGGCCGGGCTTTTTCATGATATCAACGCCCGTGTCAGTTCGGCGTGAACAGCCCCTGGAAGCCGACGATGATGGCGATGACGCCAAAGATCGCGACGAACGTGGTGAACGCGCTCGCTCCCGACCCGACCGGGTCTTCGGTGTTCCGCCCGGCCCTGACACGATCCATCAGCAACAGCACACCGGTGATGATCGCGACCACCTCGAAATGGAACAGGTGCGGTCCGGTCGTCAGATGCACGATCAGGAAATAGCCGCCGGTGACGAGCGCGACGATGCCGATCACCCAGCCGAACTGGGCGAGCTTCGCTGCCGCCTTGGCCAAGTCATCGCCGACATTGGGGATCTTGATGAGAAGCCCGATGGCGAGCAGGAAGCCGCCGAGAATATTGGAAAGGTCCAGTAACAGTGAAAGCATTGCTCTCCCTCCATGAAGTTCCGCAATGGAACACGCTGGAGCGCCAATGCGTTCACAAGGAGCACGAAATTACCGGAAAGAGGACGATCCCATGACGAAGAAGAAGCATTCCGACCAACCGCCGCCTAAACATAATCAGGCTCCAGTCAATGAAGACGCACCTCATCCGGAGACGAGCACGAAACCCGAAGCCAGCGAAGACAAGGACGAGGAACGCCACAACGCTCCGCATGCCGATGATTACGATCGGCTTGCGGAGGTCAGGAACGACAGGAAGGATTGAGCGTTCTTACAGCTGGCCCAGCATATAGTCGGCGGAGGACACTTCGAAGGCACCGCCCTCTTCCACGTTCAGCTCTTCAACGACACCGTCATTCACGATCATGGAGAACCGCTTGGAGCGCAGCCCCATGCCGAAGCCCTTGCCGTCCATGGCGAGGCCCAGCGCCTGGGTAAAATCGCCATTGCCGTCAGCAACCATTACGACCTTGCCATAGGCTTCCTGGTCCTTGGCCCAGGCATCCATGACGAAAGCATCGTTGACCGACATGCAGACGATCTGGTCGACGCCTTTGGCATCGAACATGTCTTTCTTTTCGACAAAGCCCGGCAGGTGCTTGGCCGAACAGGTCGGGGTAAAGGCACCCGGCACGGCGAAAAACGCGGTTTTCTTGCCTGCGAACAGCTCTGCGGTCTGGATGGCATCGGGTCCGCCGTCACTGGCCAGCATTACCTGAACGTCGGGGATGCGGTCGCCTTTTGCGATGGTCATATGGTCTCTCCTGTTGCACGCGATCAAGGCCTCCATGTAGTCTTGTCTGCAGGGGGCGTCCACCATGGATGGCAGGAGGTCGACAGATGACAGACGAGAATAGCACCAATAACGATCCCGACCGGCAGGATTTCCTGCACGGCCAGCTGCTCGTCGCCATGCCGAACCTGCGCGATGGCTGCTTCCGCGAATCGGTGGTGCTGATCTGCAGCCATGACGAAGATCACGCCATGGGGCTGATCCTGAACAAGACGATTTCCGACCTCACCTTCTCCGACCTGCTACTGCAGGTAAAGTTGAAGCCGTCAGACGATATCGACGACCGCCCGATCCATTTCGGCGGGCCGGTCGACACCAAGCGCGGCGCCGTTCTGCATACGGATGATTACCGGCATGAAGACACGATCGACATCATGCCCGGCGTTTGCCTGACCGCGAGCCGCGAGATACTCGAAGACCTCAACGAGCCTGACGGGCGCATGCAGGCAGGCCGTAATGCCCCGTCGCGCGCGCTCATCTGCGCAGGCCATGCCGGCTGGTCAGCCGGTCAGCTGGAGCATGAACTGGCCCAGAATGCATGGCTGAACATTCCGGGCGACCCGTCACTCATCTTTGCCGATGATGCCGATACCGTGTGGGATAGAGCCCTTGCCAAATTCGGCATCGACAAGTCGATGTTCTCGCAAGCCTGGTCGGAAGTGCGCAGTCCCGACACCCCCCTGAACTAGGAACTGAAAGAGCCTAGCGCAGGTCGGCGGTCACCGGCTGGCGCGGAACTTCTTCCTCTTCCGGCGCACCGCCTGCGGGTTCCGGCATGCCGAAATAATAGCCTTGCGCATAATCGCACTTCATTTCGCGCAGCATCCTGACGGCCTCTGCTGTCTCCGCCCCTTCCACGATGATCTGCGTGCCCATGCGATGGGCCATGTCGACCAGACCGGCGAGCAATGTGTGGCCATGGTCGTCGCGCAGGGCAGCTTCCAGAAGCGCCCTGTCTGTCTTGATGATATCGAACCGGAACTTGGACAGCTGCCCCAGCGTCGACTGGCCCGCCCCAAGATCATCCAGCGCGATCCGGGCCCCGGCCTGTCGCATGGACTTGGCGACAGCCAGCACCTTGTGCTGGTCGTGCAGCACGTGGGTTTCCGTCAGCTCCACCACCAGCGACCCGTCCGGCAGGTCGTGCTTGCGGATCGTGTTGCGCACCAGCTTGACCAGACGGTCATTGATCAGTGTATCGGCGGACACGTTGAACGACACGAACTGCCCTTGCGCCGGGCTCGACCCGACCCAGGCGGCAAGTTCCGCTGCGGCCTGTGACAGGATCACCGCTGTGATATCCATTTCCAGCCCGGCATCGATGGCCACTTCCATGAACTGGTCAGGCAGCATCGGTTTGCCACCGCCCGGCCTTCGCCAACGCGCCAGCGCCTCGAACCCGGCGATGTCCTGATCGTTCAGGCGCACGACAGGCTGGAACCAGGCCTCGAATTCGCCATTCTCCAGCCCCTCGCGGATCATTTCAGCGGTAATGCCGGGCGCAGCCGGTGTGGCACGCAAGGCAGGGCTTGCTGCCGCTTTCCGGACCGGCGCGACGAAAGCGATGATGCGATCGACAAACCCTTCCTCGTCCACCTGTCGCTCGCCCTTGATCGCCAGGCGGCGCCCCTCGCGGGTCGTCACCTCGAAATCGAAACGGCCTGTTTGCGGATCGCCACCGCCGAGGATTTCCTCGTCATACTGTTCGAGGCTGTCATGATCGATCAGCCCGCGGACATTCTCCGGCGACAGGGCCGAAATCTTGGAAACACCGAGGAGAGACGCCGTCTCTTCGCTGGCATTGATCTGCCCGGGTGCCTTCCAGTCCCACAGAGGCATGCCAGCGGCGCCGAGCGCTGCACGCAATTCGCTGACCTCGTTGCGCGCCGGCGCAGGCGGGGCCGGTTTCGGCTCGGGGCTCTTGTGCCCCCACAGGGCAGAAATGGGTGATTGGCCAGCCACTGCAGCGGATGGACGGGATTCTTCGTCCGGCACGGGGTCATCCTCGCCTGCCATGTCGGTGATCGCGTCGGGAAGGTCCGGTTCCGGCTCTTCCTCGTCATCGCTCATCGACATGACCGGCGCTGCGCCGACAACGGACGGCAGCGCCTTGTCCTTTTTCCTGGCATTGCTCTCGCCCTTGCCGCTGGCAGGAGACGCCTTCGCAGCCTTCGGCTGGCTTCCTGCCGGCAGAAGCGACATCAGCCCGGCCAGCAGAACACCGCCGGCGAGCATGCCATGGGGCACGGCCATCTCGATCCAGCTGGCAACACCATTGCTGCCCATGACGAAAAACACGACCAGCGAACAGGCGGCGATCAGCACGCCCGGCGCGATATGGAGCGAGCGGCGGTCACCGGTCGCAGCCTGCTGCATTGTCAAAAGCACTGCAAACAGGGCGAGCCCGCCCGCGGCAAGGCGCAGCGGCAGGTCCGCCGGATAGACACCCAGATAACCGGCAACGCCCAGCGCGATCGCGGCAACGATCGCCAGCAGGAAGACGACGCCGACAGCCACGTTCTCCTTGGCAGCACGCACCGTCGCCGTCAGGAAAAGAATGACCGATGACAAGAGCAGCGCGAACAACACCAGCCCGCCGCCATCCGGCAGCACATTCTCCAGACGGCCAAAGGCCATGGCCTCGATCAGGAAGGTCATGCCGGCGACGCTCGCCGCGATAGCGGCAATGGCGCTGCGGCGCAGCAGGAAGATCAGCAGGAACAGCGCGAAGCCCCCGCCAAGGGCGCCAAGGATGATACCCTCGGTCAGCATCACCTCGCGCGGGAAAGATGCCTTCAGCTCCGCCGACTGGCGAAAGAATGCGTCTAGCTGGAAATAATCAAGAAAGCCGTCCACGACAGAACCACCCATAACCCGTTCATACCTTGGGAAATTAACCCCTTCCGGTCAATGTTCCTTTTGCGGCACGGCATGCCACAGGGCGTCCCGCACCGTTGATTTCCATGCTTCTTTGCAAGATCGGCTCCAGCCCGGCTGGCGGGCGTGCCCCAGACCGGCAATCAGCTATCGATTTTACGGAAATCTTCCGGGTCGAGGCCGAACAACACATGGTCACGGCGCTTGCCGTTGATGCTCAGATAATTTCGGGCGACCCCCTCCTTGCGGAAACCGGCCTTGACCAGCAGGTTCTGGGACGCACGATTGTCCGGCAGGCAGGCCGCCTCGATGCGTTCCATCTTTAGCGTCTCGAAGGCAGACCGCACGGTCGCCTTCACGGCAGACAGGGCGTAGCCGCGACGGATGTGGTCCCGCCCGACCCAATAGCCGAGCGTTGCCGTCATCGCCGCCCGGCGGCGGATATTCGACAGGGTGCAGCCACCGACCAGCATGTCGTCCTGGGAGCGGAAAATGAAATAGGGCCGGCAGACCCCGGCCCTGATGTCGCGCGCATAAATGCGCAGGCGTTTGCGGTAGCTGGCCATGGAAAGCTCGTCCACGGCCCAGAGCGGTTCGAATGGCTGGAGATGGGAACGGCTGGCCGCGCGGATACCGGCCCAGTGCTCGTAATCGCGTTCCTGCGGGTAACGCAGATAGATGCCATCCTCGACCAGAATCGCGTTCGACGGATCATTCAAAGGGAAGTCGAGAAGGACCATACTGTTTAAACTGCTTTATCCCATTACCGTGCCGCGAATTGGCACGTTCACCACCCGTAAACCTTCTTAGTCCTTTCGAACGGAAGACGCAACAAAACGCTGAACTTCCTGCTGGTCCAGAGGCAAGACAGTCAGCTTTTCAGTACGTTCGTAAAGATCGGAGAGTTGCACCGGCGGGTCGGGATAGACGCCGCAGGCTTCCTTCACCGCGTCGGGAAACTTCGCCGCATGGGCGGTTGCGAGGGTCACGACGGGCCCGTCCAGCGTCCCGGCAGCCCGTGCCTTGGCGGTCGCCACAAGGCCGACCGCAGTATGCGGGTCGATCACCGCGCCAGTGGTCTCGAAGACTTCGCGGATCATCGCCGCCGTCTCTTCCTCACCTGATCGCTCAGCGGTGAAAAGTGCGCGGATATTATTCAGAACCTCACCCGGCACATCGAACCTTCCAGCCTGCTTCAGGTTCGCCATCATCGCGCGCACCGCTGCAGCGTCGCGGCCCGAGGCTTCGAACAGCAGCCGCTCGAAATTGCTCGATACCTGGATGTCCATTGAGGGCGAGATCGTCTGCGCCACGCCACGCGGTTCATAGGCACCTTCGGCCAGCGTACGCGCAAGAATGTCATTCTCGTTCGTCGCGATACACAGCATCTCGATCGGCAGGCCCATCTGCCGGGCCACGTAAGCCGCGAAGATATCACCGAAATTACCCGTCGGTACGCAGTATGAGATCGCGCGTGCAGGTCCGCCCAGCGCCACGGCGGAGGTGAAATAATAGACCGACTGCGCCACGATCCGCGCCCAGTTGATCGAGTTGATCGCACCGATGCGCATCTCTTCCCGGAATGGCCTGTCGGCGAACATCTCCTTTACCATCGCCTGGCAGTCGTCGAAGGACCCCTCGATGGCGATGTTGTGGATGTTCTCTTCCTCGACGCAGGTCATCAACCGGCGCTGGACTTCGGAAATGCGGCCGTTCGGATGCAGGATGAAGACATCGACATTGGCGCTGCCCTTCAGGGCCTCGATCGCCGCGCCGCCTGTATCGCCCGATGTCGCCCCGACGATCGTCAGCCGTTCGCCGCGCGCTGCGAGAACGTGATCGAACAGCCGTCCCAGCAGCTGCATCGCCACATCCTTGAACGCCAATGTCGGCCCATGGAACAGCTCGAGGATCCAGTCTTCCTCGGTGGTCTGGCTCAGCGGCACCACGGCGCGATGGGCAAAGCTCGCATAGGCCTCCTCGCACATGGCAGAAAGCACGTCGCGGGGGATATCCTCGCCGGTAAAGCGGGAAATGACTTCCGTCGCCACATGGGCATAGGGCTTGCCGGCAAACGCGGCGATTTCCGCCTCGGTGAAGCTGGGCCAGCTTTCCGGCACATAGAGCCCGCCATCAGAAGCGAGCCCTGCAAGCAGGACGTCGGCAAAGCTCAGACGCTCTGCCTGACCACGGGTCGAGATGTAGTGCATTTCAGTTTTCTTCCTGTAATCCGGGCCCGCTTAGCGAGATTCTGTCACGACAGGGCTGTCACATAGAAGAAATTTGTTCTCGGCAAAAGAACCCAGAAGGAATTTTCCGCCAATTCTTGCCCCCACCGTCAGGCCGGACAGGCGTGAGCCATCGTCGAGATACAGCGTCTCGACGGCGCCGGACGCGGGATCGATACTGACAAGCTGTGACGGCGCGGTCTTTTCAGCATTGCCCACATGGGCAGCAAACTGCAGCGGCTTGGGGATCGCGCCGACCAGCAATTTTCCGCCCGCGCCCCAGGTCAGGTTATCGGGAAAGCTGTCGAGGCGGATCACGCGCTCCGGCTGCAGGGTCCCCAGTTGCAGATCGCGGTCATATACCCGCACCAGCTTGCTGCCCATCTCCGCCAGATACAGTTCCTCGCCATCGGCGCTGACGGCGAGGCCATTGGCGAACTTCAGCCCGCGCGCAGCCTCGCTCCATGAATTGCCGTCATAATGCAGGATCGAGCCATTGCCGAGCCCTGCAACGAACTCCACGCCAGACAGGGGCGAACTGAAGCTGCTCGCCGTGCTGTTGGTTACATAGAAGGATTTGGGGCCGACAGCGACGATCGCATTGGGGCTCGTCAGCCGGGCGTCGTGCAGCGTGTCGATCAGGGCGAGATCGCCCTGACCCGTGATCGTATAGATCAGGACGGAGCGGTCGGCCTCGTTGATAACGAACAGCCGGTGGGTCTGGCCGTCGGCGTAGACGTCGATGCCCAGCGGCTCGAAATCCGTCGGCACTCCCCCCGTGCGATCCCGCCAAGAGGACGGGTCGAGTGGATTGTCAGGGTCGAAAGACTTTATCTCACCACGCACATCACCCGTATCGCGTCGCTCTCGCCGGTCCATCGAAGACAGCCAGGCAAGGCCGGAGACAGGATCGGTCGCAGCATCCTCCACCCCCGGCATACCGACGACCGGCATGCAGCTGGCAAGAGTTGCGCCTTGATCTGTCGATACGACGTTAGAGAAATAATTGAGATGGTTCAGCGTCAATCCGATCGCGCCCGCCGCAACGAGCACAAACGCCAGAAATGCAAGCGAGAGCTTGCCCATTTTTCCCCCATGACATGAATACGCTGAACTACTGCTCCCAGAAAACCCTATCCGCGGGTGCGCTGCAATGGGGCTGTCGTCGAACAGTCATAACTTTTTTGACAGAAACCGGGCGACCAGACCCACAAACCAGTTGCATTGCGCCGCCGCAGAGCGTATGTGGCGCTTTCAAATTTTGACGATTGCAGCCCCTGACGGGAGACCCGCCATGAAAAAAGACATCCATCCGCAATATCACACGATCAATGTCGTGATGACCGATGGCAGCACGTTCCAGACCCGCTCATGCTATGGTGAGGAAGGCGCGACCATCAACCTCGATATCGATCCGGCCTCGCACCCGGCCTGGACCGGTGGTCCTGCCCGCGTCAGTGACAAGGGCCGCGTATCCGCGTTCAAGAGCAAATTCGGCAATTTCGGCCTGTAAGCCCTTACTGCCATCAGAAACGAAAAAGCCTGCCATCCGGCAGGCTTTTTTGTTGTCTGACCATTTTCCGGAAAGGGCAGAAATCAGTCTTCGTTATTACCCGGGAAGGCGCGGTTCAGCGCTTCGATGCGGGATGCGGCGTCATATTGTGCCGGGGCGAGCGGCGGCTGATCGAACAGCTCGCCATCGATGCGCACGATGCGCTCATAGAGTTTCGCGGTCTCCGCGCGCAGCCTGACCAGTTCAGCCGGCAGGCCAGCCAGCTCCTTGCCGGACTGGATCTCGCTCTTGCGCTGATCGGAAGTTTCCGGGCTGCCGAGGCGATACTTGTCCTGGGCTGCCTCTTCATAGCTCATCTCGTCCTCTCGCACGGCCCGCATGACCAGGAGCCACGAGGCGATCTGCATCAGGCGCGTCGTCAGGCGCATGGAGATACCGGCATAGGAAAGCGCTTCGGACCGGTCGAGTTCGCGGGCGGCATCGCGCCCCTCCCCGTCGAGATAGCCGGCCGTTTCCTCAACGAGCTGCATGCCTTCGGCAAAGATGTTGGAAAACATCTTTGAACTGACGAATCGCATGGCAGCCTGATTGACGCGGGATGGCTCACCCGCCTGGCGTTGTTGTACAGACACTGCTGAATCTCTCCTGCTCGACGCTCACACAATACCCCAAATACACGCTCAGGCAATCTGCCCCCCTGTGCCATGACGGGAATGCGGAAAACTTTCCGGTTGGTGCTACAAAATATCCTTGGGTTGGAGAGAGCAATCGCCATGCCAGCAACCGGCAGGTGTGAAAATGCCCACGAACTCAGCCCAGAGGGCCAATCTTGCACGTCACAGGGGCACAGGTCGTCCCGCCTACATCAAGAGGGCACGCATTGCGTATGCTGCGTGACTTGAAATGATGCACCCCAAATAGCCACTGCCCGGGAATGAGACGCTATTTCCGGAAAAGCGCTTCCGCTGCCGACACAGCCCCGCCACGCTGTGCCAGTTCCTTTTCGGCACGCTCTATCGCACTGCGCAGGGTCTCGATGCGGGCTTTAATGTCCTCGACCGACAGTGCGGAGAGGTCCTGGGCCGCCACCTCGTCCAGCTGGCGCTCGCCGCGCGGGTCAGTGACCGATGAATTGAGAATGTCGTCCATAACTGCCTCCTGCGATTACGTCCCGCACCCCATGCTGGTATCAGTGCGCCCAACAACCATATCAGGCAAAAGCGTTCAACAGGGAGAAACACCATGACCGGAACCATGAAAGCGATAGAGATTTCCCAGCCCGGGGGCCCTGATGTGCTCAAACCCGTCGAGCGCCCCCGGCCCGAACCCGGCCTCGGCGAGGTGCTGATCAGGGTCGAGGCAGCCGGCATCAACAGGCCGGACGTGCTGCAGCGTCAGGGGCTTTACCCTGCACCGGAAGGTGCCAGCGACCTGCCAGGCCTCGAGGTTGCCGGCGAGATCGTCGCCACCGGCACCGGCGCGCCGGACAGCCTCATGGGCACGAAGGTCTGTGCCCTCCTGCCCGGGGGCGGCTATGCGCAATATGCCGTCGTCGACCACCGCCACTGCCTACCCGTCCCTGACAGCTTTTCGATGGTGGAGGCGGCAGCCATGCCCGAAACCTTCTGCACGGTCTGGACGAATGTGTTCCAGGATGCGGGGCTGACCTCGGACGAGCGCCTGTTGATGCCCGGCGGCTCCAGCGGCATCGGCACGACGGCGATCATGATCGCCAGGGCCATCGGCGCGGACGTCTTCGCAACCGCTGGCACTGACGAGAAATGCGCCGCCATCGCCGACCTCGGCGCGACCCGCGTCTTCAACTACAAGACGCAGGACTGGGAGAAAGAGATAAAGGACGCAGGCGGCGTCGACGTCGTGCTCGACATGGTCGGCGGCGAGAACGTCAACAGGCACCTCAACTGCCTGCGCCCCCATGGCCGCCATGTCTCCATCGCCTTTCTCGGCGGCATGCAGGCGACCATCGATATCGTCAGTATCATGAGGAAGCGGCTGACCCTCACCGGATCGACCCTGCGGGCACGCACCGCCGATGAAAAGGCAGAGGTCATCGACGGCCTGCGCGACCATGTCTGGCCGCTGACCGGCGAGCACAATCTCAAGCCGGTCATCGACAGCACCTTCCCGCTGGAGGATGCAGCAAAGGCCCATGCTCGCATGGACGAGGGCAGCCATATCGGCAAGATCGTGCTGACGGTAGACCACTAAAGTCTGCCGCTCCCCCTCTTGACGGGAGCTGCGGCGAGGCCAAGAACTGGGGACCATGAGCAATTTCATCGCCCCCGGTCTCTTCATCCTCAGCTGGTTCGCCTATGGCTGGCTGGTCGAGCGCAGCCCGTGGCGCAACCGCACCCTGTCCCATTACATGGAGCGGGAGCGCCGGTCCTGGATCGAGACCATGGCGTCGCGCGACCTGCGCATGATCGACACATCGATCATGCTCGGCCTGCAGAACGGCACCGGCTTCTTCGCCTCGACATCCCTGCTCGCCATCGGTGCCGCCTTCACGCTGCTGAACTCGACCGAGCGCTTCCTTGCCCTGTCAGACCACCTGCCCTTCATGATGGCGACGAGCGCAAGCTGGTTCGAGCTGAAAGCCATCGGCCTGTTGCTGATTTACGCCTACGCCTTCCTGAAATTCGGCTGGTCCTATCGACTGTTCAACTACACCTCGATCCTGATCGGGGCCGTGCCGATGAACAATGCCGAGGCGACGCCGGAGGAGCGTCGCCACGCGATCGAGAAATGCGTCGGCATGAACCTCGCCGCTGCGCGCGAATTCACCCGCGGCCAGCGCGCCTTCTTCCTCGCCATCGGCTATCTCGGATGGTTCCTGGGGGATGTCCTGTTCATCGCCTCCAGCCTCGTCATCTACACAATGATGGCCGCCCGTCAGTTCGCCTCCCCGGCCCGCACCGCCCTGATGGCCCCACCGCCGGCCAGCGCCAAACCGCAATCTCCTGAAAAGCCTGACTGAAAACCGCTTGGCATCGCGGCCAAGGCCGATTATATCAGGCTTGCTGCTGTCGCAGCGCTTTCCCCCTGATCGCTGGAGGTAAGCATGGCCGGAGAAAACCCTCCGGCCAGAGCAATTTCTGTTATCTGCGCCGCAGATCATCAACCCGGCGCCCCGACCCTGTAAGGAGACCCGACATGTCCGATACCCCGCTGATGCCGAAAGCGACTGCCGTCTGGCTGATCGATAACACCAGCCTGTCCTTCGATCAGATCGCCGCCTTCTGCGGCCTGCATCCGCTGGAAGTCAAAGGCATCGCCGATGGCGACGTCGCTGGCGGCGTGCGCGGCATCGACCCGGTCTCGGCCAACCAGCTGACCCGCGAGGAAATCGAGAAAGGCGAGGCTGACACCAAATACCGCCTGAAGCTGTCGCGTCCCAAGACGGTCGTGCCGAACAAGAGCAAGAAATCGCCGCGCTATACGCCGGTCTCCAAGCGCCAGAACCGTCCTGACGCCATCGCGTGGATGGTGCGCAACCACCCGGAAGTTTCCGACGCCCAGATCGGCAAGCTGCTCGGCACGACGAAAGCGACGATCCAGTCCGTCCGCGACCGCACCCACTGGAACTCGGCCAACCTGACCCCGCAGGACCCGGTCGGCCTGGGCCTGTGCTCGCAGATCGATCTCGACATGGTCGTGAAGAAAGCCGCCTCGAAGAAAGCCAGGATGGACGAGGCCAATGGTGTCGTGCCAGAAGACGAAACACTGAAACCGGCTGACGAGACCGTTCAGTACGAGCCTGAAGAGCGTGAGAAGAAGATCGACCCGAGCCAGGTCTTCGCCAACTTCACCGGATCGTCGAAGGACGATGACGACGAGGACGACGACAACTACTAGGCCGCCGAATCAGGCTTCAGCCATTGCGGTCGCCGCGGCGATATTGCGCCAGGCGGCCGCCATCCACATAGATCGACTGGCCGGTTATGTAGGACGCCTCGCGCGAGGCGAGGAAGTAGATCGTATTGGCCACCTCCTCCGGCTCGCCCTTTCGCGCCAGTGGCGTCGATGGCGAGGATTTCTCGCGCGACTTGCTTTCCTCGACCTCATCGAGTTCTTCCCGGATCGCGGCGATGCCGACGGCATTGGCGCGGGCGCCATAGGGCGCAAGCGTCATAGAGACGGCCTTGGTAAGCTGCGTCACCGCGCCCTGCGTCGCGGCAAAAACAGCATGGTCGGCGCTCGCCGTCACTGACTCGGTTGTCGTCAGGTTGATGATCGCACTGCCGCGCGCCTGATCGACCCCGCCATCATCCGTCTCGCCTGCCTGCTTTATGATCTGCTTGCAGACGGCCTGGTTCAGCAGGAAGGTCGAGCGCAGGTTTGCATCGATCAGCGCGTCGAACTGGTCCTCGCCGGTCTCAAGGAAAGGTGCAGACTGAAACAGGCCATCGCAATGGGCCAGCACATCAACCCGGCCATAGGCCTCAAGCGCTTCTGCGATGATATTGTGTACGGACAGCTTCCTGGCGGTCTTGGCCTGGATGAATACCGCCTCGCCGCCCTGGCTGCGGATGACTTCCGCCAGCGCACGTCCCTTTTCCTCCGACTTGCAGACGAGGACGACACGCTCGCCCGCCCCGGCGAAGCGCATGGCGGTGGCCCGGCCTATACCTGTAGCGACGCCGGTTACGATCACTGACCTGCCTGCCATGGATGCTCCTTCGCGGCTCAAGTGGCGTTCGTTAGATCATGATATAGGGCAAAAGTAAAAGCGCCCCGTCTCCGGAGCGCTTTGACACTGTTTCGTTGCTGAATGGCTAATGCCGCGTTCGGGACTGGAGCGTTCGTATCTCATCCTTGATCGCGAGCTTTCGTCGCTTCAGCTCATTGATGCGCAGATCGTCGCTTGAGGGCTGCTTCAACTCGGTGGAAAGCGCTGTTTCGAGTTCCTGGTGGCGTTGGTCCAGTTTTTCGAGTCTTGCATCGATCGACATATGTGATCTCCCGGTTTGAGTTGACAACAGTATGGATTGAACATCAAAAGAGGGAGCTTGTCACGACGCCCCGCGCCTTAATTAGCAGTAAGCTTTAAGTTTATGAAAATATTAGCATATAATATCACATTCGCAGGTGATGTGGATAAATGAGCAGCCCGGACAGACTGATTATCGGCATCACCGGCGCTTCCGGTGTCGTTTATGCCCACCGTATGCTGGAGGTCCTGCGGGACACGCCCGTGGAGACCCATCTGGTTGTCTCGAAGGCGGCGGAGATGACCATCTCCTATGAACTGGAAATGAAGGCCGCCGAAATCAAGGCGCAGGCTGACAAGACCTATGCGATTGCCGATGTGGGCGCCGCCATCTCGTCGGGCTCGTTCAAGACGCTTGGCATGGTAATCGTCCCCTGTTCCGTACGAACCATGTCGGAGATCGCGAGCGGCGTTACCTCCAGCCTGCTGACCCGCGCCGCCGACGTCGTTTTGAAGGAAAAGCGCCGCCTGACCCTGATGGTGCGCGAGACGCCGTTTCATCTGGGGCACCTGCGCACCATGACGGCGCTGGCCGAGATGGGCGCGATCATCGCCCCGCCGCTGCCCGCCTTCTATGCCGAGCCGAAAACCATCAGTGAGCTGATTGACCAGTCGGTCGGGCGCGTGCTCGACCTCTATGATATCGAGACCCCGCTGACCAAGCGTTGGGGCGAAGACCTGGAAAAAGGACGCCGCTGAAAATCGTGACTGATGTAGAGACCGACAGGACACCCGCACAAATCCCTACCTTCTGGGACTGGTCGATGGAGGCTTATGGCAGGCCCGGCGCGGCAGAGCGCCTCTTGCGAATGCAGGACGACCACGATCTCGACGTCAATCTCGTGCTCTGGTGCCTGTGGGCTGGCACTCACTTCCCGCCAATATCTGACAAGGAAACCCTATCCCTGTTCCGCCAGACGGCGGAATGGGCAAAACGCGTCACCATTCCCCTGCGCGGCGTGCGGCGTTGGCTGAAGGGGCGCGACCTGCCCGCCTCGACCGAGGCGGTCAATACACTCCGCAACGAGATCAAGTCACAGGAACTGGCCGGCGAACGCATCAGCCAGGAGATGCTGGAGGGGATGACGCGTCTCGCCGCTGGCGATGGCGCCCCCACGCCGGACGGTGCCGACAGCCTTTTCGGTCTCTATTTGGAACATGCACGCTCTCTTGAAAACGGGGCGGAAGTGAGCGAAGATTCTCTCGGCGAAAAACCGGAAAGCCTTTTCCGGGAAGTCACAAAAATCATCGCCGCCGAGGAATAAGCCGCTCCCATGACAGACACGCCGGACCATCCGACAGACACGCCCGCCAATGCGGCGGGCAAACCGCGCTTCAAGGTCATCGACACCGCCGAGGACGCGGCCCGCAAGGCAGCGGCTACCGAGCAGGAAGTCGATGAACTGCTGGAGGACGGCGTCAATGACGAGGCGGTGCAGATGAAACTGCACGAGCTGGAGCAGGAGCATCGCGACCTTGACCACGCCATCGCGACCCTGGAAGAACGCCTGCCATATGACCGGCTGACGCTGCAGCGGATGAAGAAACGCAAACTGATGCTGAAGGACAAGATCTTCCAGCTGAAAGACAAGCTGGAGCCGGACATCATCGCGTGATGCCCGGCTTCCCTGAAGGCGGCTAACGGCATGGGAGGGTGGTCAGTGCCGCGTGCCGGCCTTCAAGCTCTGTTTGTGGTCGTACATTTCCCGGTCGGCCTCCTGCAGCACCGTTTCGGCTTTCTGGCCAGGCTGCAGCTCGAACACGCCCCAGGCGAAGCTGACAGGCAGCTGGTGGCCCTGCCAAAGCAGCGGCACTTTCTCCAGACCGCGTGACAGGCGCTCCATCGCGGCCACTGCCGTTTGCGGGTCGGTATGGGACAGGATAATGCCGAACTCGTCCCCGCCTAGGCGGCCCATCGTGTCGGAATCCCGGATCAGGTGGGACAGTGTATGGGCCAGGTGGCAAAGCACGGCATCGCCCGCCGCATGCCCGAAACTGTCATTGACCGGCTTCAGGCCATTAAGGTCGATATAGGCAAGATGCGCCTCCAGCCCGTAGCGTCCGACCTCGGCTATGGTGCGGGTCAGTTCGCGCATGAAGGCGCGCCGGTTGATCAGGCCGAGCAGCGGGTCTGTATCGGCCAAGTCAGCCAGTTCGCGGATTTTTGCATTGGCCTCCTCCAGCTGCTGCTGCAGGCTCCTGACCTGAGAGGCCAGCACCGCAGCAGGCGGATCGCCAGCTTCGGGCAGTGTTGAATTAAAGTTTATAATATTTTTTCTATAATTTGCATCGCATTGATTTAAAGTTTGCATCTCTACTGACTCCTTTCACTGCACTTGTTACTCACGCTACACAGTAATTATTGATCTAATACTTACGTCTCAAACAATATTTGAGATGAATTTAGTTCAAGTACCTGCTGGAGTCAGCGATATTTTTCCGTTGTATGCCCACCCCGGTTTGCTATAAACCGCGCTTTCCCCGCCTCCCCGAGAGAATGGGGTGAGCGCCGACTTCAAAGGATGAGAGACTATGGCCGGCAGCGCAAAAATCGGGATCATCATGGGCAGCCAGTCCGACTGGCCGACGATGAAGCACGCCGCCTATGTGCTGGCCGAGCTGGGCGTCGAGCATGAGACGAAAATCGTCTCCGCCCACCGCACACCCAAACGGCTCTATGACTATGCAGAGACGGCGCGCGAGCGCGGCCTGAAGGTCATCATTGCCGGTGCCGGTGGCGCAGCCCATCTGCCGGGCATGGTCGCGGCGATGACCTCCCTGCCCGTCTTCGGCGTGCCGGTGAAATCATCTTCCCTGTCCGGGCTCGACAGCCTGCTTTCCATTGTGCAGATGCCTGGCGGCGTGCCCGTCGGCACGCTGGCGATCGGCGACGCCGGTGCGAAAAACGCAGGCCTACTCGCCGCCTCCGTCCTTGCCGCTTTCGATGAAGACCTTGCGAAAAAGCTCGATGACTGGCGCGCCGCGCAGACTGCGAAAATCGACGAAAACCCGAAAGACTGATTCATGAGCACCACGTCCGCGCCCCTGCCCCCCGGATCGACCATCGGCATCCTCGGTGGTGGCCAGCTGGGCAGGATGCTGGCGGTCGCGGCAGCAAAGCTCGGCTTTCACGTACATATCTACTGCCCTGACGAGAAGAGCCCGGCCGCCGAGGTCGCCCGCGATTTCACGAAGGCCGGTTACGACGACGATGCGGCGCTGGAGAGATTCGCGGCCTCGGTCGACGTCGTCACCTATGAGTTCGAAAACGTGCCCGCCTCAGCCGCCGAGGCCATCGCCCGCACTGGCACGCCGCTACGCCCCGGGGCGCGAGCACTGGAAGTCAGCCAGGACCGGTTGACGGAAAAGAAATTTCTCAAGGACCTCGGCATTGACACTGCCCCGTTCATGCCGGTCGCGAGCGAAGCGGCTTTGGGCGTGGCGACAGAAGTCACAGGCATCCCGGCGATCCTGAAGACCCGCCGCTTTGGCTATGACGGAAAAGGCCAGGCTGTCATCCATGACGAGGATGAAGTCGCCGAGGCTTATGCCTCCCTGAAGGGCGCCCCGGCAATCATGGAAGGCTTCGTGCCGTTCGAGCGGGAGATTTCCGTCATCGCCGCCCGCGAGCTTAACGGCACCATGATGGCCTATGACCCGGCAGAGAATGTCCACCGCGACGGCATATTGCGCACGTCCACCGTGCCCGCCGAGATCAGCGAAGAGACATGGGACAGGGCAACCGACATCGCCTGCGATATTCTGACGGAGCTCGACTATGTCGGCGTCATCGGGGTTGAATTTTTCGTGGAAAAATCAGGCCATCTGCGCGTCAACGAGATGGCGCCGCGCGTCCACAATTCGGGTCACTGGACGGTCGAGGCCTGCCATGTCAGCCAGTTCGAGCAGCATATCCGCGCTATCGCCGGCTGGTCGCTTGCCGACCCTGTCCGCCATTCTGACTGCGTGATGGAAAACCTGATCGGCAAGGACGTCGACGACTGGCAGACCATCGGCAGCGAACGCGATGCCTACCTTACCCTCTATGGCAAGAAGGAAGCGCGTAACGGCCGCAAGATGGGCCATGTCACCCGTCTGAAGCCACGCAGTTAGGCTGGCACACCGGATCACTACAAAAAAAAGGGCCGACGCAGTTTGCGTCAGCCCAGTCTCGATACATTGCCGCAGCAAAAACTAGTTGCGCGAGGGATAGACACCATACAGAGCAACACACCATTGCATAGCGATATACGGTCCACGGTGTTTTACTTCCTCATTGCCACCTGTCGGGCTAAGCATGCCTGCAGCCATCGTACGGGTCGGCGGACCATCATGATAGTAATCGTCATCCCCCATCCCGGCGCCGAGATAGCGATCCTGCGGGCCGCCTTTGTCGGCTAGCTGGTTGGTCGCATTTACAGTATGGGTATGGGACGGCAGTTGCGGAATGGTCAGCGTAAAGCCGGTTTGACCACCCTTCTCGCCCAGATTATAGTATTGCAGGCCCGGGCCTTGGCCATAATGTATCGGCGCCCGGCCACGCAGGTCCGGAATGCCAAAAGTCGTCCGACCGTCACCGCCATAAATCGTTCCGTACAGCGAGAATAGCGCTGTGTTCTGCGCAATGGACATCAGCTGCCCTTCCGCGGGAATAAAGTTCCGCGGGCAGAAATTATACCCTGTAAGGATCACCTGGCCGATGAACGGATCGGCTTGAGCCGCTGCCGGCGCTATGGACGACATCGCTCCAGCGACGAGGCCCGAAACAGCCGCAGCTGCAGTTAGTAGTTTACGCATCTTCACTCTCCTTATTCTTATGCGAGACTGTCAGAAAACCACCCTAGTTGCGCGACGGATAGACGCCTTGAAGCGCGACACACCATTGCATGGCGAGATACGGCCCGCGATGATAGACGGGCTGGCTACCACCGGTATGGCTTAGCATGTTCGCAGCCATCGTGCGGGTCGGCGGACCGTCGTGATAGTAATCATCATCCCCCATCCCGGCGCCGAGATAGCGATCCTGCGGGCCACCCTTGTCGGCCAGCTGGTTGGTCGCATTTACCGTGTGCGTATGGGAGGGCATTTGCGGGATGGTCAGCGTGAAGCTGGTATAGCCACCCTTTTCGCCAAGGCTGTAAGCTTGCAAGCCCGGGCCCTGACCGTAGTGAATCGGTGCACGACCGCGAAGATCCGGCAAGGCAAACGTCGTACGCCCGTCCCCACCATAGGTCGTTCCGTACAGGGAAAAGAGTGCCTGGTACTGATTGATGGGAAGAATCTGCCCTTCCGCAGGCGCCCATCCACGCGGACAGAAGTTATAGCCGGTCAGTGTCAGCTGGCCTAGAAATGGGTCCAGCTGCGCCGCAGCCGGCGTCACGGAAGACAGGCCGCCAAGGACCAGCCCTGATACAGCCGCCGTCGCGGCAAGAATTTTACGCATTTTTTATCTCCTTTTACAGTGTCCATCGGTTAGGGACGATTGATTAGTTTCGCGGTGGAAAAATGTCCTGAAGAGAGACGCACCACTGCATGGCAGTATAGGGTCCACGATGATCGACCGGCTCATTGTCACCAGCCTGGCCGACCATGTCGGCTGCCATCTCACGGTTCGGCGGACCATCATGATACATGTCGTCATCGCCGACCCCTCCAGCCAGATAGCGGTTGTCCGGATCTTCCTGATCCGCTGTCTGATTGGTCGTGTTGACCCTGTGATCGTGAGACGGCATTTGCGGAATTGTCAGCGTGAAGCTGGTAGTGCCGCCCGCCTCCCCCAACTGATAGGTCGGCAGGCCTGGCCCGGTACCATAGTGGATCGGCACCCTGCCCCGCAGGTCCGGAAGGCCGAAAGTGGTCTGGCCGTTTCCGCCATAATATGTTCCGTATAGGGAGAACAGTGCCGGATTTTCGCTGATGGCAATCAACTGCCCTTCGGCAGGCGCCCACCCTTGAGGACAGAAATTATATCCCGTGAGCATCAATTGACCGGTAAACGATTCCGGCTGCGCCGCCGCTGGGGCGATGGACGAAAGCCCGCCAATGGCAATAGCCATAGCACCCGTAACGGCTGCGGCTTTAATGCGCATGATTTCTCCCCACTGAACATCGCACAAACGCAATATCCGATTGATGCCCCTGCAGCCAGTGACATTATTAAACGTTTGTTAACACAAAATTTCGGGAGAGTACAGGAAAATAAGGGCTGTAAAATTCAGACTATAACTGTAAATCCGATCAAAAATCAGGGCACGGATTGCAAAACCATCAACAACTTAAAGAGCTTTAAACAAGCTCTTCAAGTTGAATGATTCCTTAATGATACAGGCATTCCAGATGATCAGGCAGTCTGGTCGTCCACCGCCGCGTCAGGGGCGTTCTTCATCACTGACTCGACCCCGCCATCGCGGCTCGATGCAGACGCATAACTTTGGGAAGTACCGACGACCTGGCCGTTGGACGATTTCAGGTTGAACATGAACTTGCCTGCAGCCGTTTCCTTTTTCTCGTAGCGTGCTTCATCTGTGGAGTTCTTCTTCACCGATTCAATGCCGTTCTCGGCACTGGACTTCTGCTTGTAGCCTTCACTGGCGAGGATGTTCTCGCCATTGCCGGCCTTCAGCCGAAAGCGGAACTCGCCTGCGTTGTCCTTATAGAGTTCGAATTTACCAGCCATGATCTCCTCCCTGAGGTTTGCTCTGGTTTAAAATATCTGCCCTCAAAATAAACGGCATTCAGCCCGGATTCGCAAGGTTGTGCGGCAGACCGCTACGATCACTCTTCTCCAACAACTCTGCTGACATCCAGCACGAAAACGACACCGCTCGTATCGTTCACAGCCAACAATGAGCCATCTGCCGAAAGGGCAATATCCACTGCGCCCAAGCCTTCAGGCAGTCGTTGTTCCAGAGGAACGCTGGAAAGCACAGATCCCGTACGCGTTTCATACAGCATCAGCCGGCGGGCATCGTGATCCGCATCGACGGTCCTGTATTCAACGGTTGCCGTTATGCCCGCTTCGCTGGCCGTGGATTTTTGAATGACCCAAGGCTGTTGATTGTTCACTGCCTGCTGCACTCCGTCACCCAACATCCGATAATCGCTTTGAAAATATGAAAGGCAATCAACCGCAAATCGCCTTCCGGCCAGCCTGAGGCTTCGACACTCTACCGGCTCTGATAATGCGGTACCCGTTCGCATATCGAACAACCGCATCTGCCCTTTGTCTCGCAGCGCCAGAACACGATCATCAGGCGTAACAGCCATCGCCCCGATCAATGACTCAATGGAGTGTGGCGCTGCGAGAGCGATCTCTCGAGACCATTCGATGGCCTGCCCCCGAAAGGAAGCCATCCGGAATGCTTCGGGACGCCCCATCACCCAGATAGCCTTACTGCCATCCGATGTGATGGCAACCGGACCAATCCAGACGTCTTCTCCATTGGCCCATGTGCCGAACAGCTTGCTGCCATGAGGCCCGGCGATTTCAAAGTCATCCGCGTCTTGTCTGCGCGACAGAGTTCGCAGCCATTCTGATGTCAATCGCGACGGCACAGGCGTATAACTTGCCGTGGCCGATGTCATTTCAACGACCTTGCCGTCGCGCAGATCCACCATGATATCGTCACGATATCCGTAAGTATCCAGCAACAGATATTTGCCCGTCAGATCGACCTGCCCGGGTATGTACCCCACAGGTAAATCCCCGCGGGAGACTTCCCATATTATTTTGTCCCCTTGCGGATCATATATGTAAACAGACTGCCTATCCTCAAGAAGCAGACCTTTATCGACAAAGTCGATACGTATCTGGCATCTCTCCTCGATAGTGTTACTGCCATCAGGAGAGCCCGGTATGAAGACCTCTTCGCAATACTCATCGAGTGTTACCGACCCGACCGAATAGGGCTCAAATACACTCGCCAAAGGAACCGGCGGGGGCAGCTCGTATCGTGTCGCACACGACGCCAGAAGCATGCTTGCCACAATCGCAACACATCTCATTGCGTCTGCCCCGGCCATATCACTTCACCGCGCGCGCCAAGGCCCGCAGCACTGCTGTCGTTTCCGACCGGCGCGGGATCTGGTCGATATCGGCGCCGGTCTTGACCACGACGACATTGTTCGCCGGGTCGATGAATACGCTCTGGCCGTTATAGCCATTGGCAAAATATTCTCCCGCCGGATCTTCCGGCACCCAGAAATGCAGGCCATAGCCGCGTTCGCCATATTGCGTGCTGCCCGCCTCATGCACTTCTGTTGGCGGCACGCTGACGAGATCGGTCCAGCCGACCGGCAATAGCCGCTGGCCCTGCCACATCCCATCCTGCAGGTAGAGCTGCCCGAAGCGGGCATAATCCTCTGCCCGCGTTTGCAGGCAGCAATAGCCGATCTCCTTGCCGTCCGGCGCATTGCGATCAATCAGCCAGGTGCCATCGGCCATGCCGAGCGGCTTGAAGATTTTCTCCGACGCGATCTCGGCCAGCGGCTTGTCATAGGCCTTGCGCAGCACCATCGACAGAACGTGAGAGTTCGGCGACAGGTAATCGAGGTCCGTCCCCGCCGGGCGGTTGCGGCGATAGGGCTTCACGAATTCATCGACATCGACATTCATGATGAAGACGTCGAAGAAAAGCTTGCGCATGTCCGATCCGCGGCTCTCATAATCCTCGATGAAGTCGATGCCCGACGACATCATCAACAAGTGCCGCAGACTGGTGCTGCCATAATCCGTGCCCTCGAAGTCCGGCACGTATTTCGACACAGGGTCATCAAGCGAGCTTATCGTCCCATCCATCAGGGCCATACCGATCAGTGTCGCAACATAGCTCTTGGCGACAGACCACGACGTGTGACGGCTCTCCGCATCCTCCCCCTGGTAATACCGCTCGAACACAACACGACCGTCCTTGACCACCATCAGCGCCGTCGTGTCGCTTTCCGCTGCATATTCATCGATCGTTTTTCTCTCACCCTGCCAGTCGTAAGATTCATCAATCGCCTTGATCGACCGTGGCAATGGTTCGGCCTTTTCCTCACCTTCAACAATTCGGTGCGGAAAAAGCTCATCCATGCGTCGATAGAGCTCGACCCTATCGCCGGTCTCTCGGTTCCAGATTATATTGAACGGCGAATACTCCGCCCATGGGCGAAAAAACCAGGCGGCAAAAACGACGAGACCCAAAACAGCCGTTCCGCCAGCCAGAAAAGCGACCTTTTTCATCCTAACCTACCCTATCCGTTTATGATTTCAGTATTGCGTAGCTTCGGCACCATTGTTAAGCAAAGTCAACGAGCTGGTGTAGGGACGGTATAACCGCAGGCGTCAATTCCCTCTGCCACAGGACATGTGGAGTGTTTTAATGTCGTTTGATATCGTAACGCTTGTATACTCTAAGGATGTGCCTTTACTCAAATTTCAGGCTCGCTCAACACGAAAATTTCTGCATCATGAAAGCATCAACCGCATCCTGATCATCGCCAATGATCCTGATAATGACGCTGTAGTCAGGGACGTAAGTGAAACGGTCATGCCAGAATATGGCGAGCTCGCTGACAAGGTCCATATACTCACCAGCGACGATTTCGGTATGCCCGGGGATATGGACAAATACCTTACTCAACAGATGCTAAAGCTTTATGTGGCGAAAAGGGTGGAAACCGAAACTTACCTCGTACTCGACGCGAAAAATCACTTCCTTCGCCCACTGACATTCGATGATTTTGTGAGCGCGGAAGGCAAGCCAATGACCTATCTACGCGCCAAGTATCGTCATTTTCTCAAAAGAGTGAAGAAGTCATTTGAATGTTTTGGCATTGACGAACCACCCGAAGAAACCATGCCGACGACAACACCTTTTGTAATGCTGCGCGAGGCCACTTGTGAAATGATCGACGAACTTGACGCGCGCCAGCCTGAAGGGTTTGTCCGGTATTTTGAAAGGACTCATGCTTGGTATACGGAATTCTTTCTTTACCAAGCCTATATTGTAAAGAAGTATGGGTCTTTCCAGGCTGTATATGTTCCCAAGCCGAACAATTGCATCACGCTTTTCACAAACTGGCCAACCGACGAGCAAGCTCTGAAGGGTGAAATGCGCAAGGTGCACTGGAAGATAACCTATATGTTCGGTATACACGCTGCACGTATACCAGAGCTGTCAACCGAGTTGCGCAGGCAGATTATCGATATGTGGGAAACCAAGAAGCTCATCGCTCCGGGCGAAGATATAAGCTGGTTGATGCCGCCTGCAAAATCGCCAGAAAACTGATCAGCCTTTAGCTTTCGAGGGACTCATTTGCCCGGATAGCGCATCCGCCCGAGAAACTCCGTGAAGGCGGTCAGGTCCGGCATGCGTTTCTGCGCCTCGCCTTTGAACTTCTCGAACTGCATCACGTTCTCGATCCGCTCATCGAGAAACTTCCATGTTTTCTCGTATGTCGGATTGGCGATCTCGTCGTCATCATCGCCGAACCATGCCGCCAG
This sequence comes from Aquisalinus luteolus, assembly GCF_009712425.2. Taxonomy (GTDB): domain Bacteria; phylum Pseudomonadota; class Alphaproteobacteria; order Caulobacterales; family Parvularculaceae; genus Aquisalinus; species Aquisalinus luteolus. The sequence goes on along the minus strand of NZ_VCJR02000001.1, from coordinate 496,430 downwards.
CGTCGACAGATACACGCCGGACAGGGTCGTGCGCTTCGTATAGAAATTGAAATCGGTGGAAGTGTCGCCCAGCGCCCTCCAGACCGCGTCCGCCGTGCGCCATGACAGGCGCGTTGCCAACGGCATGTAATAGGGCAGCGCCAGGGTCGCCGAGGCGCGCCGCGCCGCCTCGCGATGCTCGCTCAGCCCCTCGATGCGCGTACGCACAAGGAACCGCACCTTGTCGCGGATCTTTTCCGGCGCCGGGTCGGCCGCCTCGAACCCCGCGACCATCTTCTCGTCTTCCCGCTCTGACCAGAAATCGAGCACGTCGGCGATGCCTTTCGGAAACGCCCGCTTCAGATCGCCGCGCTCATAAGCTATTGAGTCCATGCCAGCAGCTTTCGCGGCGACCACAAGGGTCGACTCGGTCCAGCCATCGAAGGCCGCCTCGATGAGCATTTCATCGAGGATCGCGAGGCGCATCTCTTCCAGGTCATCCAAGTTACTGTTTTTCCTTGATTTTTCCGTGGCGCTCATGGGCTCTGTCCTTGAAGTATCTCTTTTGCGATCCTATATCTTTCAATGTGGACAAGAAACCGTCCCAATGCTAGAGAGCGCGCTCTGGAAATCCGCAAGAATTCTGCCGGAGCTTCTGGAAGCAACATTCGCCTGCCAGTCAGGCAACCGTTCCTGGCAAACGCCAAGCTAGACTGAACCGAATATAGGAGGGCCCTGGCCATCGTTAATATCGTCGTCCGTGAGAACAATGTGGAACAGGCCCTGCGCGCCCTGAAGAAGAAAATGCAGCGCGAGGGTACGTTTCGTGAAATGAAACGCCGCAAGTTCTATGAAAAACCGTCCGAGAAAAAGGCCCGCCAGAAAGCGGAAGCCGTTCGCCGCGCCCGCAAGCTGCAGCGCAAGCGGATGCAGCGCGAAGGCGTCATCTAGCCTTCTCGTCGACATCGACACCGAATTCAAAAAAGCCGTATCGTCCGATACGGCTTTTTGTTTGCCCGCTCTTCCCTCGCACGCGTTTCCCACTTTGAGACCGGCCCGTTTCGGCATATCTTGGGCCGAGTGGAGACAGAGAGGATTTTCCAATGCTTCGTATTCTTGCCGCCCTCGTGGCCCTGACCATGTTCATGTCTGCCTGCGAAACCGTGAAGGGCGTAGGCCGCGACATCACCAATGCCGGCGAAGCCATCGACGACGCGGTCGATTGATCGGCTTTGTTGCCAAACCGGCAATGATGAGTGCCATTTTCGGCTCTTAATATACGGGCGGCTGCCTCTTACCTTTTGCTCAACAGGGCACGGATCGCGTGCCCGCAATTGGAGGTGAGTTATGTCTACCCAAACCATGACCCCGAACACGCCAACCCCGGTGCCTACAAGCGCACTGCGCTTGCGCCCGGCTGAAGCGCGCGGCAAGGCCGACCATGGCTGGCTGCGGTCTGCCCACACATTCTCGTTCGCCAACTATTACGACCCGCAGCACATGCATTTCGATACGCTGCGCGTCATCAATGACGACTATGTCGCCGGCGGCGGCGGCTTTCCGCCCCACCCGCACCAGGACGCGGAAATCTTCTCCTACGTCCTCGAGGGCGCGCTGGAGCACAAGGACACGATGGGCAATGGCTCCATCGTCAAGGCTGGCGGCGTGCAATATATGAGCGCCGGGTCGGGCGTGCGCCATTCGGAGTTCAACCCGTCCCGCGACGAGGCTGTCCGCTTCCTGCAGATCTGGCTGTTGCCGACAGAGCGCGGCGCCAGACCGCGGTATGAGACGAAGGACATTCCGGCCGCCGACAAGGACGGCAAGCTGGCCCTGTTCCTCTCGCCGGAAGGCCGTGACGGCTCCATGGCGATCCGCTCCAACGCCGACATCTATGCGGCAACGCTGAACGGTGACCAGTCGATAACGTTTGACCTCGCCCCCAACCACAAGGGCTGGGTCCAGGTCGCAAGGGGCTCGCTGACCGTCAACGGCCAGGACCTGCGTCGCGGCGATGGTCTCGCCATCGAAAAAAGCGGTACGCTGACCTTTGAGAAAGGCGACGACGCCGAAATCGTCTTTTTCGATTTTATTCACTAGAGAAAAGCCCCGCGAAAGCGGGGCTTTTTTACTTATCCCCGCTCCTCCGTAGCCGTTTATTCTGCCACCAAGCCCGGTGAGAACCGGGCGGAGGTCTCTGGCCTTGCGGGCGATCTACCCGCCGGTCAGCGGCAACAGGCATCCCTGCCGCCGGGAGGGGCGAGCGCGCGTCGGCGCCCGTGGCAGGGATCGGCATTCCGTCCAGACGGACGGACGCGAGAGCTCCCTCAGGGCCGCGGACCAGAATGCCGCCGTGGAGAGTGAACAGCTTTTCCGAAGCTCAAAGCTCTCAAAGCTACATACGCTCTGGATACTATTCTCCACGGGCCTTCCTTCTGTTTTCAACCACCGCAGCGATAGCTGACGGTGCTTTTAATGCTGCCTCTCTTGTCATCCCGGCCAAGCGCAGCGCGAGCCGGGACCCATTTTCCAGAGGCCTTGCCGCTGCTGTACCAAGCCGCCTCACCGTCTCTGGCAAATGGGTCCCGGGTTGATGCTGACGCATCCCCCGGGATGACAAGAGAGGATGTTAGGAGAAGAATTTCTGGCGTATATCGCGCTGAAGTTTGGCTATTGTGGTCAGCCAAGGCCTTTTAAGGCATTCCTTGCCTTAAAAGGCATGGCTGCTAATCGTTTTACCGATCAGGATTTGTCAAGGACGCGCCAGAGGCGCGCCGGCGAAGCCGGGCTACGCTCCTTGACTAATCATGACCGTTGAAACACCCGGGAGAATTATCGAAATCTACCACGACTATAAAGCGGGTCCGCTACCACAAGCTTGATTTCTCTCAGTTCTTCCGCAGAAATCATGGTCGAGAAGACATCGAAATAACCGTCTTCGTCATAGAAAAAAGCTTCACAGGTACACAGAAAAAAATCTTCATCCTCATCCAGAATGAAGAGCATCTTGCTGCCGACTTCGGGATATATGCCGCAACTGGTTTGAAGCATCGCGAATGCAACGGAGACCACCTGACCTGTCGCAACGCCCTTCACGGCGACATCAACCCTGACATCTGCATGGGCGACCATACCCATAAGATAGTCCCGATCAGGGTCCCGATATTTTTCGCCCAGCTCGGCGGACAGTATCGAGCCAAGAAAAACCTTTGGCGACTTTTCTATGTGTTCCTGCGGAGTGCCATTACTCTGGCAATCACATGCGTGCGCAAAGATACCAAAAGAGAGCGAGGCTATCAAAACCAGAACTGTCGATAGCCACTTGATCACGCCCCTACTCCATCGCCTTGATGATGTCTTCGCACATCTTCTTGGCATCGCCGAACAGCATCATCGTGTTGTCGCGGAAGAACAGCTCGTTCTGTACACCCGCATAACCCGACGACATGCCGCGCTTGACGAACAGCACCGTGCCGGAATTCTCGACGTCGAGGATCGGCATGCCGTAGATCGGCGAGGACTTGTCGGTCTTGGCCGCCGGGTTGGTCACGTCGTTGGCACCGATGACGAAGGCGACGTCGGCGGTGGAGAATTCGGAGTTGATATCCTCCAGCTCGAACACCTCGTCATAAGGCACGCTCGCCTCGGCCAGCAGCACGTTCATGTGCCCTGGCATGCGGCCCGCGACCGGGTGGATGGCGTATTTCACATCGACGCCCTCTTCCTTCAGCATGTCGCACATTTCGCGCAAGGAATGCTGCGCCTGGGCGACTGCCATGCCATAGCCCGGCACGATGATGACCTTGCCGGCGTTCTTCATGATGAAGGCGGCGTCGTCAGGCGAGCCCTGCTTGACCGGGCGTTCCTCGCCGCCATCACCACCGGCGGGGCCTGAATCCTCGCCGCCGAAGCCGCCAAGGATGACCGAGATAAACGAGCGGTTCATGCCCTTGCACATGATGTAGGACAGGATCGCACCGGACGAGCCGACCAGCGCGCCGGTGATGATCAGCGCCATGTTCTCCAGCGTGAAGCCGATGCCAGCTGCCGCCCAGCCTGAATAGGAGTTCAGCATGGAGACGACGACCGGCATGTCGGCCCCGCCGATCGGCACGATCAGCAGGAAACCGAGCGCAAAGGCGACGATTGTCAGCAGGAAGAACAGGAAGGCGCTCTGCACGCCCGTGCACAACAGGATGATCAGCAACAGCGCCACTGCGCCCAGCGCGATGTTGATGATGTGCCGCGCCGGCAGAATGATCGGCTTGCCTGACATGCGCCCGTCGAGCTTGGCGAAGGCGATCAAGGAGCCCGAGAAGGTGATCGCACCGATGGCAACGCCAATCGCCATCTCGATGATCGATTGGACCTTGATCGCACCCGGCTCACCGATGCCATAGGCAACGGGGGCAAGGAACGCCGACCACGCAATCAGCACGGCGGCGAGGCCGACCAGCGCGTGGAAGAACGCGACCAGCTGCGGCATTGATGTCATCGGCACTTTCTTGGCGATTAGCGCACCGGGGATGGCACCGGCGGCGATGGCCAGCACGATCCAGATCCACGAGGTCCACTCGGCCCCTTCGAGGAAGCGGGCTGAGAACAGCGTCGCGGCGACGGCGAGTGCCATGCCGATCATGCCGAACTGGTTGCCCCGGCGCGAGGTCTCTGGCGAGGACAGCCCGCGCAGCGCCATGATGAACAGGATGCCTGCGGCGATGTAGAGGATAGCGGTAAGGTTATTGTTCATGTCGTGCCCCTCTTAGCCCTGCGCCTTCGGCGCCGGCTTTTCCTTCTTCTTGTACATCGCCAGCATGCGCTGGGTGACCATGAAGCCGCCGAAGATATTCACGCTGGCAAGCGCTACGGCGATTACGCCAAGCGCCATGGACCAGCCGCCTGCGGCGGTGTCGGCGACCTCGGCCCCGACGGCGATCAGCGCGCCCACGATGACCACGGAGGAAATCGCATTGGTAACCGACATCAGCGGCGTGTGTAGCGCCGCGGTCACCGACCAGACGACGTAATAGCCAACGAAGATCGCCAGGATGAAAATCGCGAACAGGTAGATGAACTCGTTCACATGGGCCGTGTCGGTCAGCGCCTGCAGCGCGCCGATCTGGCCGTTCAGCGCATCGGCCGACGCATCGAGATTGTCAGCTGCCTGACGGGCGGCTTCCGCCGTCTCGCGGATTTCCTCGACGGTCCGCTCGGCTTCCTCGGCTGTCTGTGCAGCCATTTCCTTGTCGGAGTCCTGCATGAAGAACATCATTGGTTTGTCTCCTTATTGCCGTCTCCATCAGCGTCGATGATGTCGTCGGTGATGGATGTGTCCCCGCTCACCGTCTCAGTATTATCATTCTCGACGATTTCCGGCTCTGCCGGCTGCGATGGCGCGGGTGGTGCCTCGGCGAAATTCGGGTGGATGATCTGGCCGTCGCGGGTCAGGGCCACGCCCTTGACGATATCGTCGTCCCAGTCAATGGCGAGCTTGCCGGTTTCCTTGTCCGTCAGCAGCGTGACGAAGTTCAGGAGGTTCTTGGCATAAAGCGCCGACGCATCGGTCGGCAGGCGGCCCGGCACGTTGCGGTGGCCGATGATCTTCACGCCGTTCTTGTCGACCGTCTCGCCGGGGATGGACCCCTCGACATTGCCACCCTGCTCGACCGCTAGATCGACCAGGATCGAGCCCGGCTTCATCGAGGCGACCATGTCGGCATTGACCAGCAGCGGCGCCGGGCGGCCCGGGATCAGCGCTGTGGTGATGACGATATCCTGCTTGGCGATATGCTTGGCAACGAATTCGGCCTGGCGCTCCTGGAAGTCTTTCGACATTTCCTTGGCATAACCGCCCTCGGTCTCTGATTCCTTCATCGCCTCTTCATCGACGACGACGAATTTCGCGCCAAGGCTTTCGACCTGTTCTTTCGCGGCATAGCGCACATCGGTCGCAGTCACTACACCGCCGAGACGGCGCGCTGTTGCGATCGCCTGCAGCCCGGCAACGCCTGCGCCCATGACGAAGACCTTGGCCGGGGAAACCGTGCCCGCGGCGGTCATCATCATCGGAAGTGCCTTGCCAAAGGCACCGGCGGCATCGACCACGGCCTTGTAGCCGGCAAGGTTCGACTGGGACGAGAGCACGTCCATCGACTGCGCGCGCGTGATCCGCGGCATCAGGTCCATGGCAAAGGCATCAACCCCGGCGCTGGCATAGGCCGACAGGCTGTCCTTGTCGGCGTGCGGCGCGAGGATCGCGGCCAGCTTGGCGCCATTGGCAAAATTGGAAAGCTCGCCCGCATCGGGCTTGCGCACCTTCAGGATCAGCTCGGCATTCTGGCAGGCATCGGATGCGGAATGGGCGATCTGCGCGCCTGCCTCCTCATATTGGGCATCGGTAAAGGAGGCCGTGATACCGGCACCGGTCTCGACGCAGACATCGCAGCCAAGAGCCTTGAATTTCTTGACTGTTTCCGGCGTGGCGGCAACGCGGGTCTCGCCGTCTTGGCGTTCTTTCAGAACGGCTATTTTCATCTTATCCCCCCGTTTCGGGCGTGTGATACGAAAAGGGCGGCATTGGTGCCGCCCCTATGACCTAATGAGACAGGAAGGTTTTGACAAACAAATGGCAGCCGATCAGCACTGCGGGGAAGATGATAAGCAGGGTGAGAAAGAAATTCGCACCGACCAGCAGCGCGGTAAAAAACGTCGCCAGAGCCAGGGAAAACGGGGCGCCCCACTCCATCCCGTACTTCATCACTGCGTGATAGGTGGATTTCTGGTCGCTGACATCCATGCTGCCGCGGACGTAATCATTCTCAGCCATCGGTTTTCACTCCTTTGAGTATCGCTGTCGGTGCGGTCACCCGCAAATTCGGCTTTTCATAGCGTGACTTATCACTTCTGGCCAAGCCAATAAACACCATTCGCCCGAGAATTTCGCAAAAATGCCACCGGGGGCATAACGCGCCTCAAATCGGCACAGCTTAAACCCCCTGTTTACCTGACTTCGCCTATTGTGACGCCATAACACTGTTTCTGAAGGGTGAATGGGCCTGATGGCAAAAACAATCATGATCGTCGATGACGACCCGACCCAGCGCCGGCTGATGCAGGCGGTGTGCGAACGTGCCGGATATTTCGTCATGCATGCCGACGATGGCCAGAAAGCCGTCGATATCCTGCGCTCGCCGGAGGGCCAGGCCGTCTCCCTGATGATGCTCGACCTCATGATGCCCGGCCTCGATGGCATGGACACGCTGGAACAGGTGCGCAAGATCCGCGACAACCTGCCGGTGATCATCCTCACCGCTCGCGGCGGCATCGATACGGTGGTCAAAGCCATGCAGAAGGGCGCGGTCGATTTCTTCGTCAAGCCGGTCTCGCCGGAACGCGTCATCGTCTCGATCAACAACGCGCTGAACATGAAAACGCTTAAGAGCGAGGTCTCCCGCCTCCAGCGCAAGCAGGTCAATGCCCTGTCCTTCGAGGACCTGATCGGCAATGGCGGCACCATGCGCCGGGTCTTCTCCATGGCCGAGCGCGCCGCGAAATCCTCCATCCCGGTGCTGATCACCGGTGAGAGCGGTACGGGCAAGGAAATGATCGCCCGCGCCATCCAGGGCACCTCGGAACGCTCCGGCGCAGCCTTCGTCACCGTCAACTGCGGCGCCCTGCCGGAAAATCTCGTCGAATCCATCCTGTTCGGTCATGAGAAAGGCTCCTTCACCGGGGCCCATGCCAAGCATGTCGGCAAGTTCCAAGAGGCCGATGGCGGCACCATCTTCCTCGACGAGGTAGGCGAGCTGCCGCTCGACGCCCAGGTCAAGCTGCTCCGTGTGCTGCAGGAATCAGAGGTCGACCCGATCGGCTCCAAGGCGCCGGTCAAGGTCGATGTGCGCATCGTTTCCGCCACCAACCGCGACCTGTCGGAAGAAGTCGCCCGCGGCACCTTCCGCGAGGACCTGTTCTATCGCCTCAATGTCTTCCCGATGGAAGTCCCGCCCCTGCGCGAGCGCAAGGAAGACATCCCGGAACTCATCACGCACTTCATCAATCGCTATAATGCCGAGGAAGGCCGTGATGTTCAGGGCGTCCAGCACGAGGTGATGGATGTACTCGTCGAACAGCCATGGCCGGGCAACGTCCGCCAGCTGGAAAACGCGATCTTCCGCGCCGTCGTCCTGTGCGAAGGCAGCTATCTGACCGCCGCCGACTTCCCGTTCCTCGCCCATGAGTTCGAGGCCGCAGACATCCATTCCGGTCCGCCGGTCCATGTCGATGAAAAGGCAAGCGAGCTGCCACGCATCAATACCGGCACGGAAGATATGACCGCCAATGGCGACGCCGCCACGGTAACGCTTGAGGAAGGCGACCTGACGGTCTTCGACCGCGAAGGTCACCTGCGCTCGCTCTACGACATCGAGAAGGACCTGATCACGCTGGCCCTCGATACTTACAATGGTCAGATGTCGGAAGTCGCCCGACGCCTCGGCATCGGTCGCTCGACCCTCTACCGCAAGGTCCGCGAACAGGGGCTGGATGTAAAACGGACGGGGTAAAAACTGTTAAAGCCTCTTTTCCATACAGTATTTGCAAAACGACAGTCTTCACGACACTCTTTGCGCCCGCATCGACCCTGATGCGGGCGTCGACATTATGTGCAAGGCGGTTGTCAACTGTCTTGGTGTTGCGCTTTAATGACTGTAGCGTCATTCGAATTCGAGGTGGCGCTTGAAGTTGACATCAGCTTGGGGGAGCACATGAAACATCTTGTCACCGGACTTTTTGCCGCCATCATGGCGCTGGGCAGCGCGCACGCGCAGGGCACTGTCAAAAACGAATGCCGCAACGTTTTGATGCATCTGGAAGATACGGCGCATAATCCGGACTATTATCGTGAAACGACAGCGAGCGTACAGACACCGTCAATTTGCTCGACTGACAAAGGCGAAACGACGTGTCAGACGGGTCCTGAGTCAGCCGCGGACTTTTTCGATGCAATCGAAAATATGAGAATCCGACGCATTTATGTATCCCGGATTGCGTTCTATCCTCCTGTCCTGGACAATCCCGCGGGTGAGCAGATTGCCCCTGGCTGCTACCGCGATGGCGACAATCGCTATACGGTTGGCCTTGCCCTGGAACGATTTCTCGAGGCGGGGACACAGGTCTTGAATTTGTGGGACATTGGAACGTACACGGTGGAAATCAACCCCCATCCCACAGCACAGACTGTGCCCAATGGCACCATGCGCTATATTGCGAGCAGCTCTGAAAACCTCGTTCCGGCTACGGTCGATCAATACAATCTGTTCTCAAACCCGGCCCTCGTGATCGACCGTCGTGAGCGCCCCCGCTATACCGGTGCGCGCGCGCCGATGGGCGGTAGACCCGAGAACGGCATTACCACGATCTGGGAAGACTATCAGAAAGGCATGAGGCCCGCCGGTAATACCGGGCCCGGCTCGGTTCCCGCGCCCTCGACCTCCGGCGCATCGTCTGCTGCGCAGCCCAATATCGTCACCATCACCCGCAGTGCCACATCGGGCCTCACCGCTTCTGCCTCGTCCGCCTCCAGCCAGGCCCGAAGCGCTGCAGAAGGTGCCGCGCGCACCGCCTGCCAGAACCAGGGTGGCACCGTCGTCGGCCTGACCTCGCGCCCTGACGGGGCAGCCCAAAAAGTCACGGACACGACCTATCGTGCCAGCTATTCGGCGACTGCCCGCTGTCGTATGTGATAAACGGTTTCGGATTCTGGAAAAGGGCAAATAGTGGCGAACAGCAGTCACGATAATCCGGAGACCGACAAAAAAGGCGGGCCGCATCGCGTCTTTAGTGTCGGCGCCTTCCTTCTGGTAACGCTGTTCGTCTGGTTGATCTTCGACAATCTCGCCCTCGGCATCCTTTTCGGGCTCATGGCGGCCGGCGGATTGGAAGTCGCGCAGAGAACAACTGATAAAAAGACTAAATTTTTACTCCGCACACAGATCGGATTTGATTTCGCAGGCCCTCGCCTTAGCCGCAGCCACATTCGCCTCATCAGGCAGCGGGCCGTCCTCGGCGTGCAGGCGGGTCATTGACTGGCAGGCTCCGGCATTACCCAGCCTGCAACCCCAGTCGTAATAGCCTGAGGCCCGCTCGATGCTTTGCGGCGCGAAGTTTCCGTATTCATACATGGCGCCGACATTGGCGCAGCCCGCCGCGCTCGACAGATCGCAAGCCTTCATGAAGGCTGCAAAGGTCAGCATGGGATCAACTTCCATGCCGACGCCCTGGCTCGCATACAGACCATAATAGGTGCACGAGTTTTCATCATCCAGCATGCAACCCTTTTTTGCCATCGATGCCCTGTGCTCTGCCGGAACCCCCAGCGCGGCCCTGTCGCCATAATAGGCGACCGCGCCGCAACCCGCTGCAAAATCGAGATCGCAGGCTTTCTGGTAATAGTCATTGGCGGCCTTGATATCCGGCTGGCGGCCGGCGAGTGGCGGGTCGGTATAGAGTGTACCCAGAAGATAGCAGCTGCGCCCGTCGCCATAATCGCAGGCAGCGGCCCCGCTTAGCAGCGCTGCCATGTCGTACTGCCCGCCGGAGTATAGCCCCGCGCCGCCCCCACTTTCTTCCAGCTGGGTGATCGCGGCCATGAACTGCTCAACGCAGATCTCGACGCTGTTCTCGCTGCACCCTTCTTTCGGCTGGGCCGTTGAAGCATCGGCAGGCACCTTGCCCGCACCGAACACCATGTCGGCCATTTTCGCGCCGAGCTCTTTGGGTGTTGGCTCATCCTGCGCAATGGCAGCAGAAATAACACCTGTCAGCGCAAACGCGCCAAACAGAATGGATCTGATAATTGAATTTTTCACGGCGGCTCCCCTCTTTCTCGAAAAGCCTACCCAGCATCGCTGGCAGGATCAAGAATTCAGGCGTTGCCGCGAGCGAGCCCTCACTCAGGGCAGGAACCTATTCCCCCAGTGCGGAGAGATACAGGTCGAGGATCGCTTCCTGCTCCTGACGCTCGGCCCGGTCCATCTTCCGGATACGGATCACTTGGCGCAGGATCTTGGTGTCATAGCCCTCGCCCTTGGCTTCGGCATAGACTTCCTTGATGTCTTCCATGATCGCGGCCTTGTCTTCTTCAAGGCGCTCGACCCGCTCGATGAAGGAGCGCAGGCGTTCGGCGGCGACCCCGCCGGAGCCCTCAGCCAGTGTTTCCATATTTGCTGAACCGTCGGCCATGGTCTGATCCTCTTCGAGACTGAAACGTGTGGATTTTTCGCGAAGTCCTAATACACCCGCCGCCCCCGCCTTGGACAAGGCGATGTTTTCCACAAGGTGCAGATGGGCGATCCGCCGCAGCGGGGAACCCCTTTATCCTCCCCGCCGTTCGTCAACTGCAATCTCACTGGAGGACATCATGCCAAAGGGAAATCACGGCCCCCAGGTCAAGGATGACGAGCTGTATGACAAGCTGCGCGAGGAAGGCAATTCCAAGGAAAAGGCCGCTCGCATTGCCAATGCACAGGCCAATAACGACCAGCATCCGTCGAAAAAAGGCGGCGAGGCGAACGCTTACGAAGACTGGACCAAGGATGAGCTCTATGACCGGGCCCAGGAGATCGGCATCGATGGCCGCTCCGACATGGACAAGGACGAGCTGATCGAGGCGCTCCGGAATCACTGACGGGCGCAAGAAGAGGGCTCATGACTGAATTTATTGAAGGGCAGGCCGCATGAGCGCGACCGTCGCCCTTTCCATATTTGCATTCGCGACGCTGGTCATTCTCGCTGCCGGGTCCCGCCTCGCCGGTGTCGCCGACAGGCTCGCCGACCGTACGGGTCTCGGCGAGGCGCTGGTCGGTGCCGTGCTTCTCGGCGCGGCAACATCCCTGTCCGGCCTGACGACCTCTGTCGTCGCCGCCTCACGCGGCCTGCCGGAACTTGCCGTCAGCAACGCCGTCGGCGGCATCGCTGCGCAGACGGTGTTTCTCGTTGCGGCGGACTTCTTTCACAAGCGCGTCAATCTCGAGCACGCCGCAGCCTCCATAGAAAACCTGCTCTACGGCATCATGCTGGCCGGCATGCTCGCCGTGCCGCTAATCGCCATGGGCGGGCCCGACTGGACCGTCCATGGCATCCACCCGGCCAGCCTGTTCCTCGTCGGCTTCTACGTCTTGGGCCTGCGACTGTCGCGCAAGACACGGCATTTCCCGCAATGGCAGCCAGAGCAGACACGCGAAACCCGTATGGACGAACCTGACGAGGCCAATGCCGACATGTCCCTGTCGAGCCTGATCATCCAGTTCTGCATTCTTGCCGGCATCACCGGCATCGCAGGCTGGGCCATCGCCCTGAGTGGCGAGACACTGATGACGACCTTCTCGCTGTCCGAGAGCGTTACCGGCGCGCTGTTGACCGCCATCGCCACGTCGACGCCGGAGCTTGTCACCACCATCGCCGCCGTGCGCCGCGGCGCACTGACACTGGCGGTCGGCGGCATCATGGGCGGGAACCTTTTCGACGTGCTGTTCCTCGCCGGTGCCGATGCGGCCTATCGTGAAGGCTCGATCTATCACGCCATTTCCGGCCAGCAATCCTTCCTTCTCGCCCTGACGATCCTGATGACCGCAGTGCTCATCGCCGGGCTGATCGTGCGCGAAAAGCGCGGCTTTGCCCGCATAGGCTTCGAAAGCAGCCTCGTTCTGGTTCTGTATCTCGGCGGGATGGCCCTGCTGGCGGCAGGATAAGGTCTGGATGTCTGCTTAAATCTCTTGCCCGGTAAGGACCTGCCGCAGGCGGGCGGAGGCATCGCGCGCAGGCGCATAATGCGGGTTCCACTGCAACGCCTGCTGGTAGAGATCGAACGCCGCCCGGTCCTCGCCATTGGCATTCAGGATATCGGCCAGCTGGCTGGAGGCGATGAAATGGCGCGGCTCCAGTTCCAGCGCCTCGCGATAGGCATCGAGCGCCCGCTGGCGGTCGTTCAGCGCAATCTTGATATTGGCCTGCAGCACCCAGCCCTGCGCGAAATGCGGCGCCAGCCCGGTGATGTGGTTGGCCAGCTCGTCCGCGAGATCATACTCGTCATTGTACATCGCCTCGGTCGCCCGCTCATACAGGATGTTGACGGTCGGGCTCGGCGCGGTCGCCCATACCTCGACGATGCGATCGGTCGTCGCCTGCGCGTCGATCACCGTGCCGTCGCGCAGTTCGGCGAACAGCGCCTCCAGCGACGGATCGGTCTGGTCAGCGGCGGCTGGCGCAAGACCTGCAGACAGCCCAAAAACCAGGAAGGCAATAGCGGAAAAGTAAAAAGCAAAAAAGCGCATGCCTCGACTGTAGAGGGCGCTGCGCTTTTCGGCAATTGAGGTTTTTGTCAGAATCGTCGCGGTCACGGGACCGAAAGACCCGGCCTTAGCCCTGGCGGGCTTTGTAACGGCGCTGGGTCTTGTTGATCACGTAGATGCGTCCCTTGCGGCGCACGACGCGGCAATCGCGGTGACGGTTCTTCAGGGATTTAAGCGAGCTTCTTACTTTCATGGCCTTGGCGCCCTTGATTAGTGCGTTCGTGTTCAGGAATTCCGTGAGGCTGCGCCGGGGGCGCCGCCGTGAGCGGTGGGAGGTAGCGGACAGCCCCCTGACTGTCAAGGCCCAACTCTACGGGAACAGCTTGTCCCGGTATTACCGGTATCCGCTATCTTAACCTTCCTGTCTGCTTCGTCACTGGACGGGGAAGCGGAATTTTGCCTAGAATCGCGGGTAGTTAACCAGAATAGACGGAGTGCCGACCCATGACGCTACGCCCCCTCGCCTTCCTCGCCGCTGCTGGCGCACTTTCCTTCAGCGGCCTTGCCGCAGCTCAGGATGACGGCGAAACGGGCTTCAACGCCTGGAAAGACGAGTTTCGCGCCACCGCCATCGAGAAAGGCATCCCCGCCAGCATCTATGACGAGGAAATGGAGAGCGTCTCTCGCATCCCCCGAGTTATGGAGCTGAACGCCGACCAGCCTGAATTTACCAAGGCGATCTGGGAATATCTCGACATCGCCGTTTCCGACACCCGCGTCTCCAACGGCCTCAACAACTATAACGCCAACCGCGAACTGCTAGCCGAGATCGAGGCCGCCTATGGCGTCGATGCGGAAATCATCACCGCCATCTGGGGGCTTGAATCCGCCTATGGCGCGATCCTCGGCAATTATGATGTCCTGTCTGCCCTTGCAACCCTTGGCTATGAAGGCCGCCGCACCAGCTTCGGCCGCGAACAGCTGCTCGCTGCGCTGGAGATCATCACCAAGGACTTCGCCGACCGCGACCAGTTGAAAGGCTCCTGGGCCGGCGCCATGGGCCAGACCCAGTTCATCCCGACGACCTATCTCGCCTATGCCGTCGACCAGAATGCCGATGGCCGCCGCAATCTCTGGGCCGACCTGCCGGACGTGTTCGGGTCCACCGCCAACTACCTGCGCAAGTCGGGCTATACCGCCGACCAGCCATGGGGCTTCGAGGTCTCCCTGCCGGACAATTTCGATTATTCCTCCGCTGACCGATCGATCCGCAAGAGCGCCGCGACATGGTCGCAAGCGGGCGTCACGAAAGCTGACGGCACCGCGCTGGGTGATCATATCGACCTGAACGAGGAAGGCTTTATCTTCGTGCCCGCCGGTTCCGCCGGCCCTGCCTTCATCGCCTTTTCCAACTTCAACGCGATCCTGCGCTATAACAACTCCACGTCCTACGCCCTGGGCATCGGCCTCCTCAGCGACCACATCGCCGGTCGCGCGACAGGCTTTTCCAAGGACTGGCCGCGTAATGACCGCCCACTGTCGCTCAGCGAACGCAAGGCACTGCAGCAGGCCCTCGCCGATGCCGGTTTCGATCCGGGCCCGGTCGACGGCATCATCGGTGCCGGCACCCGAGCCGCCCTGCGCAAATGGCAAGAGGCCAACGGCATGGAGCCGGATGGTTACGCTTCCGATGCCGTGCTGGAAGCGCTGAAGGGGTAAATGCCTGCAGTTGCCTGACGCCTGCGACGGGCTTATTCAGCCCTCATGAGCAAGGCCCCCCCCTTTAACGACACCCTTCCCACTGCCGACCTCGACTGGTCGGCGGGCGATTCGGTCCGGTCCACCGCGTTCGGGGACGTCTATTTCTCCGATCTCGGCGGACTGGAGGAAACGCAGCATGTCTTTCTGGCGGGCAATGACCTGCCCACCCGCTTCGCCACCCTTAATGAAGGCAATATCTTCACCATTGCCGAAATGGGCTTCGGCACCGGGCTGAACATTCTCGCTGCATGGCAGGCATGGAACGAGCGAGGCCATGACCAGGGCCACCTCCACATCTTCTCCGTCGAAGGCTTTCCACTAACCCCGAATGACTTCCATGCGGCGCAGGATCATGTGGCCAAACGCTGGCCCGATCTTGCTCCCTATGCGGAGCGCCTCGCCGCCGCCTATCCCGCATTGACCCCCGGCTTCCACACGCTCTATCTGGCACCTGATGTCACGCTGACCCTCGCCCTTGGCGAAGCTGGCAGCATGCTGACGAATGCCGACTTCAAGGCTGATGCCTGGTTTCTCGACGGCTTCTCCCCTGCCCTCAACGAAGGCATGTGGCGCGAGGAGCTCTTCACAGAAATCGGCAGGCTCAGCGCCTCCGGTGCGACAGCTGCCACCTTCACCGTTGCCGGGGCCGTGCGCCGTCGCCTGCAGGCGAACGGCTTTGAAATCGAAAAGACACCTGGCTTCGGCCGCAAGCGGGAGATGCTGATCGCAAGGCGTCAGGTCACTGATGATTTCATGGACGCTCCCCCGAACGACCCCGCCCCATGGTTCAGCCTGTCAAACCTGCACCGGCCATCACGAAATGAGACCATACACATCGCCGGCGCCGGCATCGCCGGGGCCAGCATTGCCTGGGCATTGCGACGCGCAGGCCGCGAAGCCATCGTCCATGATCCCTCCGGCATGGCGGCAGGTGCCTCGGGCAATCCGGCGGGCCTCATCATGCCGCGGCTCGACCTCGGCGATACATCTGCACGGCAATTCTACCGTCAGGCCTGGCTGCACACGGTTCGCCTGATCGAGCAGCTGGAGAAAGAGACGGACACGGAGATCTTCGCTTCCCGCAGCGGGCTCATTCTTGCCCTAACGCTGGAAGATACAGGCCGCCATCGCGCTCTCGCCGAAAGCGGCATCCTGCCGCCTGGCTGGCTTGAGCTGGTCGATAGCGATCGCGCCCGACAGATCGCCGCAACCGATATGATCCTGCCGGACGACGCCTTGCACCTATACCTGCCGCAGGCAGGCACGATCCGCCCCGCCCGTTTCGTCGAAGCTCTGTTGCAGGGCATCATTATCCGTAATGAGCCGGCACCCGAAACAGCTGCGGTCCGCATCGAAGCCACAGGCGCAAATAGCATTGGCCTATTTGGAGACGGTCATCTCTCCGCATCCCTCGGCCAGATCGATATTCTCGACATGGCCCCACCCGCCTGCGCCGTCACCTTCGGCAATTACATAGCCCCGCTGGGCGACAGGCTCGTCACCGGCGCTACCTATGACAAGGCTCCGCAAGGCGCCCTCCCGACCCCGGCGCCGGACGAGGTAAGAAGCCTGCGCAATGTCGATGCCGCATCGGCCGTTCTTCCCGGCCTGTACACGGCACAAGTGAATGCGTCCCGTGCCGCATGGCGGTGCGTTACCGCAGACCGTCACCCGGTCGCAGGGCCGATGCCGGATACGGGCCGGTTCCTGTCTGACTATGATGGTTTGCGCACAGGCGTGAAAGGCCCATACCCACTCGCCACATGGCAAGAAAGTACCTACGCGCTAACCGGCCTCGGCTCGCGCGGACTCGTCACCGCGCCCCTCTGTGCCGCTATCATTACTTCAATGATCACCGGCATCCCCATGCCCGTCAGCCCGGACGTCATGGCGATGCTGTCACCGGCACGGTTCATCGTACGGGACCTGAAAAGAAACGTTCACTGATCGATTGAAGCAAGGCGGGGGCCGGCACCCTAAGGAACCGACCCCCTGATCCTGCCAGCAGGGGGAGAGAGAGCTGACAGGATGTCCACTGGTCCGAAGGACCTGACCAAGAGCCCGCAAGGGCCGAAAACAAAAGGCCCGCTTGGGGCCTGAAAGTAGAGAGGGCGTTGCCGATACGCTGACAACGCCCTCGGATGTTTCGCCGGTCAGGGGGGAGAGAGAGAAACCGACGAAAATCAAATCTGGCTTGCAACGGAACAGTGTTCCTTTGGCTGATCCGGCTCGTACTCAAACTTACGCAACTCTCGAGCCAGACGCCGGAGTCGACGCGCCAAGCACCTCAACTCGTTGCTAGTAGCACACATATATTTTGTAACATCACAAGGGTCAAGAAATTTCATTGCTACTAGCATTGTTTTTTTGTAACGTCCTTCTGCGCCAGCAAAAACAACGTGTTAGCTGGCGTCTCATTTGGGGGAGTGAATGAGCGAGGAAAGAGACATCACACCGGACCGCAAAGCCCGCGGTATAGCGCTCCTGCTGGAACAGACTGCCCGCCTCGTCTACGACGAGAAGCAGCCTAAGGCGCTGCACGCCGTGCAATGGTCGGCCCTGCGCTATCTGGAACGGGCAGGCGCCAACAGCCGTAATGTCGCGGGCCTTGCAAAATATCTCGGTGTTACAAGCGGACCGGCGTCGCGCACGACCGCCTCCCTCGTCAGCCGCGGCCTCGCCGAAGTAACCGACTCACCAACCGACTCTCGCACCAAGATCATCAACCTGACCGAAGCAGGCCATGCCGTCCTGGAACATGATCCGCTCAATCGCTGCGCGCGTATCGTCCATGAACTTGATGAAGACGAATTGTCGACCCTTGCCCTTGCGCTGAACAAGCTGCATTCAAGATTGTCCAAACCGCCGGTCGAGTGACCACCCTCTTCCTGGCGGCATCCGGGACCGCGGAACTAGAGGCAAGTGCAATGGAACCACTCCACAAGGACATTCTGGACGCCATCGACCGGTCCATGATCGGCTACGCGATTTTCGATCGCAACGCCCATATCGTCCATGCCTCCTCCAGCGCCCGGCATCTGCTCGGTTTTTCTGCTCAGGCGGATGTCATCGGAAAGCCGTGGCATATGCTCGATCACGATACGGAGGAAATGCAGGCGCTACGCTGGAAGGAATATGAAGCCTTCCTTGCCTCCAGCAAACCCTGGCAGGGTGTCCTGCGCTGGGTCTGGCCCGATGGCTCAAGGCGTTACTATGACTGCACAGCCAGTTCCTGTTCAGATGACGAGATCATTATCGTCATCAATGACCGTACGGAGCAGGTTCTCTCCCAGCGAAGAATGGCTGAACGCGATCGCCGGACCTCCAATATTCTTGATCGCCTGCCTATGGGGGTCATGGTCCAGGATCGCGAGGGAGCGGTTCTTTATATCAACAGGGAACTGACAGAGAGCTATGGCGTGACGGCGCAAGACGTCATCGGCCAGAAGCAGCAGGCAGTCGAGGGGCTCAGGCACCGCCACCATATCGAGCCTTTGTTGAAAGAGGTGATGGACTGCCCTGAACCGATTATCGGCCGCCCTCTCAGGGTCAATGCCGGGCCGTTGAAAGGTACTCACTGGCTTGTGTACGTCTACCCCCTGACTGGCGACAATGGCGAAATAGATCGTATCCTGACGGTAGAGTTCGACCGCACCGAGCGTGTCAGGCTGTCCGAAGAAAAAGGCGTCTACCAGAAGAAACTCTATGAACTGCAGAAAATCGAAGCCCTGAACCGGTTCGCCGGCGGCCTTGCCCATGAGCTTTCCAACATCCTGCACCCTGCGGGTGTCTATGCCCGTGCCCTCAAGGCACAGCCGGACCAGCCCGACCGGGAGAAGCTGCTGGAGCGCATCAACACCGCCGTATTGCAGGCCGGCGATATATTGCGCCAGACCCTGTCCATGGCACGTGGCGGCACCAGTGGCCTGCAACCACTGGATCTGGGCATGTTCCTGCGCGAACTACTCTCCTATTCCCAGGATGTTGCCCCGACTGGCCTCGTCTACCATCTGGACGCGCCGGGCGCAGGCCTTTTCGCGATGGCAGATGATGTGGAGCTGAGACAGGTGATGCTCAATCTGCTGGTAAACGCATCTGATGCGCAGAAGGCCACAGGGGACATTTTCATATCCGCCGGCCGGGGCGGCATCCCGCCCGCAGACCTCGATGTCGTCCCGTCCTCCTCCGGGCCATTTGTCTGGATCGATGTAATGGACGAAGGCAGTGGCATCTCGCCGGAGACCCGTTCCCATATCTTCGAACCCTTTTTCACCACGAAAAAACGCGGCAAGGGCATCGGTCTCGGGCTTGCCGTGGTACAGGGTATGGTGACAGGATGGGGCGGGATTGTCAGCGTGCGAAACAGTGCGCAGGGTGGCGCAATATTCAGGGTCTGGATACCTGAAAGCAGGACAGCACCAAAAGAAAAGGCCAGGACAGGGCAACATGCCGGGATGGCGAACAATGGGGATGCCAGGTGAAGTCAATCCTGATCATTGAAGACGACGCCACCGTGGCAGAGGCCGTCTCCTTCGTGCTGGAGCGCAATGGCTATGAAACGACCCATGTCGAAACCGGCAGCCGCGCTTCCGAATTGCTGAAAAAACAGCATTTCTGCGGTGCCCTCATCGATGTCTGGCTGGGCAGTGAGGACGGGCTCGATGTCCTCGCCCGCCTGCGGGCCGATGGCAACACGCTGCCGGTGGTCATCATGTCAGGCGGTGGGCCCGGCCACACGCTGGAATCCGTCTCCACGCGCGCCGATGTGCTCGATGCCTGCGCCGTGCTGTTCAAGCCCTTCACCGATGAAGAACTGCTCGACGCAGTTAACCGGTCCTGCCCGGACGACAGCTGTGCCGCGGATTGACCGCACTGCCCTTTCCGCCAAATCGAGCCTCTCTATATCACCGCTCATGAAACGCAACGGTAAGACGGTGAGTAAGGCAGACCTGCCGCAGAAGACCTGCGCAGGCTGTGGCCTGCCGTTCAGCTGGCGCAAGAAATGGGCGCGTGACTGGGACAGTGTGCGCTATTGCTCCCAGCGATGCCGCCAGTCCAGACCAAACGAGGCGAAACCGGATGAGAGGGACTGACATGGCGATCGACCTGTCGAGTTTTGGCGACAATATCACTGCTGTTGTATTCGGTGCCGGTGGCGGCATCGGCTCGGCTTTCGTCAGACATCTCGCAGCAGCCGGGAATGTCGCCACGGTTCACGCCTTTTCGCGTCGCCCGGCCGCCAGCTCGGGCAAGGTCCGCTTTACCGGGTGCGATATCACGGACGAGGAACAGGTCAGCGCGGCGGCGAAGGCAATCGACGGACCGATACAGCTTTGCATCATCGCGACAGGCATTCTTCATGATGACGATATCGCGCCGGAGAAATCCAACAGCGCTCTCGATGCAACCATGATGGCCGAAGTCCTGCGCATCAACACCATCGCCCCGGCCATTGCCGCCAGGCATTTTCTGCCGCTGCTGGACCGTGACCGGAAATCCGCCATCGCTGCGTTGTCGGCGAGGGTCGGGTCCATCGGCGACAACAGGATCGGCGGCTGGCACAGCTATCGAGCCTCGAAAGCCGCGCTGAACCAGGTCATCCGCACAATGTCGATCGAACTGGCGCGCAAGAACAGGAAGGCGCTGATCGTCGGCCTGCATCCCGGCACGGTCGATACCGGACTGTCGGAGCCTTTCCAGAAGAACGTGCCGGAAGGCAAGCTGTTCTCGCCGGACTATTCGACCGGCGAGATGCTCAATGTCCTGAACGGGCTGGGTCCCGATGACAGCGGCTGGTGCTTCGACTATGCCGGCCAGCGCATAGAGCCTTGAAGCCGGATCCGTTTACTGATCTTCGTATTCTGTTTCCTCGGCATAGTCCGGCCAGATATCGGCAACGATGGCGTCTACGGCGGACAGGAAATTATCGTAGTTGATCTTGATGTTTTCCATCGTCTGGCCACCATCGAGGATAAGGTACCGGCTGATGCCGAGCTGGCCTTCCTCCTGCCAGACGCTCGTCACGAAGGTGCGCTTGCTGGCCGTGTTGACGACCATGTCATTTACCCGATCGCTGACGGCATACGTGACTACCATGTGGATGCCCTTGCAGCTGGGAACAGCCTCTTCGGAACAGACCGTGCCGATCATGCGATAGCTGAGCCCTTCCGGGGTTGTGGCATTGACCGAGACGACGCCATTCTCACCCGTGGACACCAGCTGATCGCCCTTGATGGCGACAATCGCCTCCAGCTCTGCCAGCGTAACCGACCGGATCAGGCGCGAATCGTCTGCCAAGGTCAGATCCTGAGCCACCGCCGACCCGGTGACCCCTGTCGCCGCAACCGCGCCGAGCATCAGCATCAAAACACTTTTCTTCATGAAAATCTCCCTCATACTCTCCCTTGGTGCAGCCTAGGCCCGTTGGCATACCCGAATCAAGACGGGTGACAGGCTGGACTATCAAAGCCGCCTCAACTGCACCGCTGGCGCGCCAAAAGGCCTGCTTGACGCGCCCTACGGTCTGCTTACCTTTGCTCACAGGTTTTAACGGGTTGGGTCGAGGAGCCATTAAATGACCAGCAAGGGACAGTCTGAAAATTCGCCAGCAAGGAACGACACTCAGAATGGTGAGCTGCGCCGCGATTTCCTGCGCAAGGCCACGCTGGGTGCCCTGACGGTTCCCCTCGTCAGTGCGTGCTCGCAACAATCATCTCAAGGATCATCACAGGGAGAAACCGGGATGCAGGGTGTACCGCAAGGGCTGACCGGGAACGAGGCAGAGGGTAGCGGACTGACGGTCGATACCCTGTCCGAGGCCGAAAAGATCCTCGGTCTCGATTACACCGGCGCCGAACGCGAACAGATGCTCTCCTTCGTGGAAAGCCAACTGGAATCAATCGCCAGCATCCGCGCCCAGGCGATGCCGAACGATCTCGCCCCCGCCCTGACTTTCGACCCGCGCCTGCCTGAAAGCCCCGAGCCACCTGTACAGGAAGTCTTCGCCCCGTCCGGTGATAGTGGCAGCCTTCCGTCTACGGATACACAGATCGCCTTTTCGTCGGCGGTCTCCTTGGGTCGCTGGCTGCGCGATGGTTCGATCACCTCCCGCCGCCTGACGGAAATCTATCTCGACCGGATCGAGCGCTTCGGTGGCCAGCTGGAATGCTTCGTGACCGTCACACCAGAGCTTGCCCTGCAACAGGCCGACGAAGCGGACCGGCTGCTCGCAGCCGGTACCGACAAGGGGCCGCTCCACGGCATTCCCTACGTGATGAAGGATATTATCGACACAGCCGGCATACGCACCAGCTGGGGCGCTGAACCATACAAGGACCGGATCGCCGAAAACGACGCAACGGTCACCCGCCTGCTCAACGAAGGCGGCGCGGTACATCTGGCAAAATCCACGGCCGGGGCCATCGCCTATGGCGACATCTGGTTCGGCGGCGTGACCCGCAACCCGTGGAACCCGAATGAAGGCTCCTCCGGCTCCTCTGCAGGCTCTGCCTCGGCGACGGCTGCGGGCCTGTGCGCCTTCTCCATCGGTACCGAGACGCTGGGCTCCATCGTCTCCCCGTCGGAGCGCTGCGGCACGACCGGCCTGCGCCCCACCTTCGGGCGCGTCTCGCGCAGCGGTGCCATGGCGCTGTGCTGGTCGCTCGACAAGATCGGCCCGATCTGTCGCTATGCGGAGGATACTGCCGCGGTGATGAGCGTCATCAACGGCTATGACGCATCCGACCCGTCCAGCCTGCGCAGCAATTTCGCCTATGATGGCACGGCTGACCTTGCCGGCATGACCATCGGCTATGTGCCCGGCTGGTATGAAGAGGCCGACGATGTCGACAAGGCAGCACTGGAAGCGGCCCGCAGCCTCGGCGCGACCATGCGCGAGGTCGCCTGGCCCGACCTGCCCTATGGCGACCTGACCACCATCGTGCTTGCCGAAGCCGCCGCCGCCTTCGCCGAGCTGACGCTGGAAAACCGCGACGACGAGCTGACCTGGCAGGACGACAATGCCTGGCCGAACTCTTGGCGCGGTGTGCGCTTCTATTCCGCCGTCGATTACATCCAGCTCGACCGCCTGCGCCGCCGGGTGATGGCCGAGGTTGGCGCGGTGTTTGAGGATATAGACGTGCTGATCGGCCCGAACTTTGCCGGTGGCGCGCTGGTGGCAACGAACTTCACTGGCCATCCCTGCCTGGCGCTGAAAGCCGGCTTTGCCGACCGCCCCACACGGACGATCTTCGGCCAACCAGCCGATGAAAGCGTGGAAACCTTCCGCGTGCCCCGTGCCACCTCCATCTGGGGGCCTCTCTTTGGCGAAAACGCCGTCGTCCGCGTCGGCACAGCTTTGGAACGCGCACTGGGCGTTTCCGACGAGCATCCGTCGGCCTTCAGTCAGTAGCAACGTAAATCTCTGGCATGGCAACCCGGGTTCTGTCCCGGTGGTTGCCAGAGCCGGACACACGGCCTACCTATCCGGCACGAGACGCAACAGCTTCAAGGAGCTCTCATGCCGGAAAAACTCATCATCTCCAGCAATTTCGACGGCGGCAACATCATCTGCAATGCCTGTGACGACGCCAGCGATATTCGCCTTGAAATCCGCAAGGACCATCAGTCCGATTTCTACCAGTGGTTCTATTTCCGGCTGAGCGGCGCCGAGGCCGTACCCGTTACGATGACCATCGAAAATGCGGCGAGCGCCGCCTATCCGCAGGGTTGGCCGGATTACCGCGCCGTCGCTTCTTACGATCGCGAGACGTGGTTCCGCGTCGACACGACGTATAAGGACGGCAAGCTGGTCATCAATCATACGCCGGGCCTGAACTCGGTCTATTATGCTTACTTTGCACCTTATTCCATGGAGCGCCATGCCGACCTCATCGCGTCGGCCGCCCTGTCCGACCGCTGTCATGTCTCCGTCCTCGGCCATACTCTCGACGGGCAGGACATGGACCTGCTCACCATCGGCGAGCCCGGCGAGGGAAAAAAAGTGTTCTGGGTCGATGCCCGCCAGCATCCGGGCGAGACAATGGCCGAATGGTGGATGGAAGGCTTCCTCGACCGTCTGCTCGACGAGGACGATCCCGTCGCCCGCACCCTGCTCGATCAGGTCGTCTTCCATGTGGTGCCGAACATGAACCCGGACGGCTCCCGCCGCGGGCACCTGCGCACCAACGCCGTCGGCACCAATCTCAACCGCGAATGGGACAAGGCGAGTCTCGAGAAAAGCCCCGAAGTCTATCACGTGCTGGAAAAGATGAAGGAAACCGGTGTCGATCTCTCTTTAGATGTCCACGGGGATGAAGCCCTGCCTTATAACTTCATTGCAGGCGCTGAAGGCATCGAGGGCTGGAGCAATCGCGACCAGATGCTGCTCGACCATTTCAAGAACGCCTATGTCGCGGCCAGCCCGGATTTCCAGACGAAGGTCGGCTATCCGGTGGGCGCACCGGGCAGTGCGGACCTGTCGATCTGCACGAATTATATGGCCAGGACCTTCGGCTGCCTCGCCATGACGCTGGAAATGCCGTTCAAGGACACGGTCGAAACGCCGGACACGGAGTATGGCTGGTCCCCGGCCCGTTGCGCCCGCCTCGGCGGCGCGGTCCTCGACGCCATGCTGTCGACCCTGAGGCAAATGTAGGTCGAAAGGGGCTTGCCCTTCCCCGTGGCACTGTTGGCGATGGCGTGATATGTTAGCGCTCACCAAAACATAATAAACTGCCACAGGGAAGGAAAATACAATGACCATCAAGGGGTTACGCCTGTTTGCCTGCGCTGCTGCCTATGCCGCCGCCGGGGTTCTCGCTACCGCCGGCGCGCAGGACATGGAACTGACGGAGGACGGCTATTACGCCAAGCCGGGCGCCAATGTCCTCGTCTTCTCCAACTATTATGACAGCCTGTTTTCCGACTCCAAGATTTCCGGCGTCGAGATCGTGCAGCACGGAATCCGCACCGCGACCAATGGCGATGTGCGCCTGTCGGCGACCCCCGGCCAATGGGACCCGATCGGACTGTTCGTCGAGCGCGAGGTCAGCGAGGAAGACGGCGTCATCACCGCGACCCTGAATTATGACGAGTACGACTTTTCCTACACCATCCGCTCTGAGACGAAGGGCGACCAGGTCGTCGTCAGTGTCAACCTGCCAAAGGCCCTGCCCAGGGAACTGGAAGGCAAGGCCGGGTTCAACCTCGAGTTCATCCCGTCGCAATACTGGGACAAGCCGTATCTCGCCGATGGCAGACCGGGCCTGTTCCCGCCTTATGCGTCGAGCGCCATGGAAATGCCGTATCAGGACGAGGCCTGGGGCACGCGCGCTGAGGCCAAAGCCATCGCAAGCGCCAAGACCTTCGTGCTCGCCCCCGGCGATGACAGCCATCAGATAACCCTCAGTGCCGGGAACACCGACATCTCCCTCTATGACGGCCGCAACCAGGCCCAGAATGGCTGGTATGTGTTCCGCTCCCTCCTGCCCGCTGGCAAGGAAGGCAAGGTCCTCGAATGGACCATCGATGTCGACAGCGACCCGAACTTCGTACGCGAACCGGTCGTCTCCTTCTCGCAGGTCGGCTATACGCCGGAGCGTTCCAAGATTGCCGTCGTCGAGCTTGACGATAACGACACCGCGCCAGCCACCGCGAATATCCTGAAGATGGATGCCGACGGCACCGTCTCCACCGTGCTGGAACCGGCGGTCGAACCGTGGGGCGACTATCTGCGCTATGACTATGCGACCATCGACTTCAGCAGCATCACCGAGCCCGGGCTTTATGCCATCGAGTATGATGGCGAGCGCACGGTCACCTTCCCCATCGCCGAGGATGTCTACGACACGACATGGCACGCGACGCTGGACGTCTTCTTCCCGGCGCAGATGGACCATATGTTCGTCAATGAGGGTTATCGCGTCTGGCATGGGGCCTCCCATCTCGATGATGCGCTGCAGGCACCGGTCGACCATGTCCACCACGATCTCTATGCGCAGGGACCGACCACCGACACGGCGTTCGAGCCGCTGGAACACATCCCCGGCCTGAACATTGGCGGCTGGTACGATGCCGGCGACTATGACATCCGTACACAGAGCCAGTATGGCACGATCCGCACTCTCGTTGCAGCCTGGGACAAGTTCGGGATCACCCGTGACCAGACGCAGGTCCAGCAAGACATCCGCCATGTGGAAATGCATATCCCCGACGGCAAGGCCGACCTGCTGCAACAAATCGAGCACGGCACGCTGCAGCTGGTCGCGCAGTTCGATGCCGTCGGCCACGCCATCCACGGCATCGTCGAGCCCGACCTTGGTCAGTACACCCATCTCGGCGATGGCGTGACCAAGACCGACAATCTCGTCTATGACGCCAGCCTCGGCGAACACGAGGTTGCCGGTGAAGTCGGCAGCGGCCGCTCCGGCAAGCTTGATGACCGCTGGGCGTTCACGTCCAAGTCAAGCGCGCTGAACTATGGCTCCCTCGCCGGGCTCGCCGCCGCTGCACGGGCCCTGGAAGGGTATAATGACGAATTGGCCGACAAGGCCCTCTCCATTGCGGTCGAGACCTTCGCCGAGGAGGAAGGCAAGGAGCCCGATCTCTATCGCCATGGCAACACCACCGGCGGGCCGGTGGAGGTCGAGCGCTTCCGCGCCGCTGCCGAGCTGCTGCTGACGACCGGCGACGACACCTACGCCGAAGCGGCTGGCCGGTACTGGGACGAGGCCAAAGAGCAGTTCTTCCCCTTCATCGGCACATCCGCCCTCGCCATCGTGCCGATGATGCCGCAGGCGTATTCAGAAGAGGTGCGCGCGGCATCCGAAAGCTGGCTTGTCCAGCGCGAGGAGAGCGCGGCCGACAATCCGTTCGGTGTGCTGATCACCCGCGGCGGCTGGGCTGGCAGCGGCACGGTCGTCAATGGTGCGATCCTGCAATATGACATCCACCGCACCTTCCCCGGCTTGGTCGATACCGCCGAGATTTATGATGCCGTCGACTTCATCTTCGGTCGTCACCCGGCGCATAACCTGTCGCTGGTCTCCGGCGTCGGCGCACAGTCGAAGAAGGTCTCCTACGGCACCAACCGGGCTGACTTCTCCTACATTGCCGGCGGCACCGTGCCCGGCATCCTCGTGCTGAAACCGGACCTGCCGGAGAATCGCGAGGACTGGCCGTTCTTCTGGGGACAGAACGAATATGTCATCCCGAACGGCGCGTCGCACATCTATCTGATGAATGCAGTGATGGATCTGTCTGACGACTGATCATTCCAGCCGCATAAAAGTTATACCCGCGCTGTGATGGCGCGGGTATTTTCATGCGACCTTGCTTTTCCCCCGGTCAGCCTGCGTGACCAATGCCCGGTAGTCGTTCAGGTCGCCGTCGTAAACGCGCGCCCTGCCATCCTTGACCAGCCAGAGCTGGTCGGCGGTCGCCTCTGCAAGAAAGACGTCGTGGGTGATCAGCAACACCGCGCCCTTGAAATCGTTGATCGCGTAGATCAGCGCTTCGCGGCTGTCGATGTCGAGGTGGGATGTCGGCTCGTCGAGGATCAGGATATGCGGCTTGTCGAGCGACATCAGGCCCAGCAGCAGGCGCACTTTTTCGCCGCCTGACAGTTTCTCGACTTGCGTGTCTACCTTCTCGTTAGAGAACCCCATCTGCGCCGCCGTCGCACGTTGCTTGGCGCCGGGCGTCCCCTTTGGCAGCGCCTCTGCGACATGCTCGAGCACGGTATAGCCAGGGGTCAGCTCGTCGAGCTGGTCCTGCGAGAAATAGCCGACCCGCAAGGCGCTGGCCGCCGTGCATTCGCCGGCCATCAGCGGCAGGCGCCGGGCGATCGATTTGACGAGGGTCGTCTTGCCCTGCCCGTTCGTGCCAACGATTGCGATGCGATCATCCGGATCGACGCGCAGGTCGACGCCGGACAGGATCTTCGCATCGGCGCCATAGCCAAGATCCGCGTCATGCAGCTGCAGCATGGGCGGCGACATCTGGTCCTTCGGCGCAGGGAAGCTGAACGGCACGGTACGCTCTGCCAGCGGAATGGAAATGTCCTGCATCTTTTCCAGCATCTTGACCCGCGACTGGGCCTGCCGGGCCTTTGAGGCCTGCGCCTTGAACCGGTCGACGAAAGCCTGCAGGTGGGCGCGATCGGCCTCCTGCTTTGCCCGCTGGCTTTCCAGCTGAGCGACTTTCGCCGCGCGCAAATTCAGCCATGCATCATAGCCGCCCGGGCAGATAGACAATTGCCTGTGCTCCAGCGCCATGGTGTGTGTAACGCAGCGGTTCAGCAGGTCGCGGTCGTGGGAAACGATAATGACCGTATACGGATAGCGCTGGATGTAGCCTTCCAGCCATGCCGCCCCTTCCAGATCAAGATAGTTGGTCGGCTCATCAAGCAGCAGCAGGTCTGGCTGGGAAAACAACACCCCCGCCAGCGCGGCGCGCATCCGCCAACCGCCGGAGAACTCGCGCGTCGAACGGTAGAGATCGTCATTGGTGAACCCGAGACCGGTCAGAACCGAGGCGGCGCGCGCCTCCGCCGTCCACGCATCGATATCGAGAAGGCGGGTGTGGATGTCGGAAATCCGGTCGGGATCGGTCGCCGTTTCGACTTCCTGCATCAGCCGGTGGCGCTCTTCATCGGCGGCGAGAACGACGTCGAGAATGGTATCGTCGCTGGCCTCGACCTCCTGCGCGACCCAGCCGAGCCGGGCACGGTTCTGCATCTTGACGGAGCTGTCCGGCGACGGGTTGGCGATCTCCTCGCGGATGATCCTGAGCAGGGTCGACTTGCCGGTGCCGTTGCGGCCGACAAGGCCGACCTTCCAGCCCGGCGCGATATGGGCCGTGGCATTTTCAAACAGCGGGCGGGCATCGATACGATAGTCGAGATTGGTGATTTTCAGCATGGGAGAGCCTTAGACGTTGCAGTGCAACATGGCCATCTGTTTTTGATGACAACAAGAGAATGGCTGCGCCACCCGAAGCCGAAGGCCTACCAGAAGCGCTTGGCGGCAAATGCCTGCCCCGACCCAGACTTCAGATATTTTTCGAATGCCAAGGCTTTCTCCTTGGAGTCGAACGCATGGCAGCTGACAAGCTTCCAGGGGATGTATTTCGCGGTATGTTTGGACTGACCTGCATTATGGGCTTTCAGGCGCTGCTGTAAGTCCTCGGTGAACCCCACATATTTTTGATCAGGGCTCGAAGTACTGCGGATCAGATAAACGTAGTACATTCGGGAAACAGCCCCCCTTCGCCAAGGCTTCGGAGGGTACTCCTTCGCCAATATCGCCTCGGATGGCTGCGCCATCCGAAGCCGAAGGCGAAGGCCCCTGCCGGGGCATCATTTTCCTTCAAAAGCACCACTGGTGCTTTTGATTTTCCTTCGGAAAACCGGAAAAGTGATGGTGGGCGTACGTAGGATCGAACTACGGACTTCTACCATGTCAAGGTAGCGCTCTACCACTGAGCTATACGCCCCACTCACCATCGAGGGTCAGGCGGGACAGGGCCCGCCGGAGCGATGGGTATTAGCGCGGGGATTTTGCGATTGCAACCCGAAAAACGTCCCAAAACACAAAGGGCGGCAAATTCGCCGCCCTGTCTGAATTCGTGTGATTTCCAGGCCTCGTCTCAGGCAGCGATCATCCGGTCGACCTCGTTGACGAGGTCCTTCAGGTGGAACGGTTTGGACAGCACCTTGGCATCTTCCGGCGCCTTGTTGGCCGGGTTCAGCGCCACGGCGGCAAAGCCGGTGATGAACATGATTTTCATGTCAGGGTCGATTTCCGAGGCACGGCGGGCCAGTTCAATCCCGTCCATGACCGGCATGACGATATCGGTAAGCAACAGGTCGAACTCGCGCAGTTGCAATTCGGTCAGCGCCTCGTCCCCCTGGCCGGCGTCGACAACGCTATGGCCCGCTTTTTCCAGCGCTTTTTTGAGAAAAGAGCGCATGCTCTCATCGTCTTCTGCCAACAGGATCGCCGCCATACTCAAGTCACCCTCTAATGGTCGTCACACAGACATTATGATTTTTTCGCTGCCCTTCATAGACTGATCAGGCTTAACACGCCCTTAATTGCGGTCCGTTCATGGCGTCGGCAGGCAGGCTTTTTCCCACATCTATCCATCATTTTAATCCGCTTGGCGATATTGATTCGCCGGGCAAACGGGGGCCTTTATGAAACCGACGGAAAACATGCTGTCAAAACCGCACAAGGCTGCTAGATCAAAGACATGGCTTCGCGACCGACAGACAGGCTGACCGGCCAGGACATGCAGGAGCGTTTCGCACCGATCGAAATCGTGCGACCTGCCCAATGGTCCGCCCCGTTCATCTTTTCCTCACCCCATTCCGGCCGCCGCTATCCCGCCGCCTTCCTGAAAGACAGCGTGCTCGACCTGCACACGTTGCGCCGCTCCGAGGACAGCTATGTCGACCTGCTGGTCGACATGGTCCCCGGGCTCGGCGCGCCCTTCCTGAAGGCGCTGTTTCCGCGCGCCTTCGTCGATGTGAACCGGGCCGAAAACGAACTCGACCCGCTGATCTTCGCTGACCAGCTGCCAGCAAACAGCGATACCCGCTCCAATCGCGTCCTTGCCGGGTTCGGCGTCATCCCCCGCCTTGCCGCCGACGGGCTGTCGATCTATCGCAAGAAATTACCGTTCGCCGAGAGCGAGCGCAGGCTGGAGCATTATTACCGGCCCTATCATGCAGCTCTGCAAGGGATGATCGATGAATGCATGGACCGTTTCGGCTGCACCATCCTGATCGATTGCCACTCCATGCCATCGCGCCATGTCTGGAACCGCCATCGCAAATGCGACGTCGATTTCGTGCTGGGGGATCGTTATGGCGCCTCATGCTCCCCGGCTCTGGTCAGTCTCGCACAAAGCCTCCTTAACGATCAGGGTTATGCAGTAGCGCAGAACTCTCCTTATGCGGGCGGGCATGTGACCCAGTATTACGGCAATCCGTCGGGCGGCATTCATGTGTTGCAGATCGAAATCAATCGGGGCCTTTATCTCGACGAGACACGCATCACCCGGACAGCAGGATTTGCTCCATTGCGCTTGGCGCTGAATACAATCTTTGCCGATTTCCTGAAAATAGACCCTGGGGCCCTGACGGTGCGTCAGGCCGCCGAATAGACTCAGATAACTTGCCCCCTCCGCCAGAGGGAGCGCTATCATGGCGCAAAAAAAAGCCGCGGCACGAAGCCGCGGCAAGTTTAATAGGGAGGAAACGCCCAGGAAGGGCATGACGTCTAAACGTCGATTATGATATTACTCACTTTTTCTTCGCATGCGACAGGTATTTTGCGGCGCAACAGCACAAAGACATAAAGCTTCATATATTTTTAGATATTTGGCATATTTGTCCACCTTATGGCACCTAAGTAAAATAATACGCTAAATACTCAGTATGAATTCTAGACTTAAGAGATTTTGATCGAATGAAATTTGGATTTGCCGAGACCTGTTTTGACAGTACTATGCCGTAAAACGACTCATCCGGAAGGTTGGAATGACCGAAAAAAATAAAATGACAGAGGGCGAAGCAGCCACGACTACCAAGCGCAAGGGTGCCCTGAACCGTCTGGGAGCCGGCGTCGCCCGCCTGACACGGGCAAAACAGAAATTCACGATGCCAAATCCGGAAAGCGGACTGAAGATCGTGATTGTGACCGATGCCTGGAAGCCGCAGTTGAACGGGGTGGTGACAACGCTGGATACCCTCGGCCGCATCCTGACCGACAAGGGCAACAAGGTGATGTACATCACCCCGCTCGATTTCAAGTC
This sequence comes from Aquisalinus luteolus, assembly GCF_009712425.2. Lineage (GTDB taxonomy): Bacteria > Pseudomonadota > Alphaproteobacteria > Caulobacterales > Parvularculaceae > Aquisalinus > Aquisalinus luteolus. Next base: position 464,586 of record NZ_VCJR02000001.1, on the reverse strand, counting down.
GATGCCCATGCCGACCTATCCGGAGATCCGTCTGTCGCTGTTCCCCAACCGCAAGGTTGCCAAGATGATCAACGACTTCAAGCCGGATGCGGTGCACATCGCCACAGAGGGGCCCCTTGGCCGGGCCGCACGCCGGTTCTGCCGCCGCCGGTCCTATCCCTATACGACCAGCTTCCACACCCGATTTGCCGAGTACACATATGAGCGCTTCCGCTTTCCGGTCGAGTGGGGATATGCCCTGCTCAAGGACTTCCACAAGCATGGCGAGACGATGATGGTCGCCACGCCGGGCCTGATGGATGAACTGACGGAGCGCGGCTTCACCAACATGAAGCTGTGGGCGCGCGGCGTCGACACCAAGGTGTTCAAGCCCATGGAGACCGACGTGCTGCAGGACTTGCCCCGCCCGATCTTCATGTATGCGGGTCGGCTGGCCGTGGAAAAGACGCTGGAGGATTTCCTCGATCTCGACCTGCCCGGCACCAAGGTGCTGGTCGGCCACGGTCCGCAGGAGGCTGAGCTGCGCGTGAAGTACAAGGGCAAGAATGTCCACTTCGCCGGTGCGCATTTTGGCGAGGATCTCGTCAAGCACTACAATGCCGCCGATGTCTTCGTCTTCCCGTCGCGCACCGACACGTTCGGCCTCGTCAATGTCGAGGCATTGGCATGCGGCGTGCCCGTCGCCGCCTTCCCCGTACGTGGCCCGGCCGAGATCATGGCCGACGCTCCCCCGGGCGCAGGCTGTATCGATGAGGACCTGCACAAGGCCTGCATGACCGCGCTGGAGAACCGCGACCCGGAAGCCTGCCGCGAGCATTCGATGAAGTTCAACTGGGAAGCCGGTGCCCGCCAGTTCATCGCCAACCTGGAAATTCCGGGCTTCGACGAGGAATTCTGGCTGCGCTCGGCCCAGATGATCGAGGACCCCTTCCTGCCCTGAGCCATGTCAAGGCAGCCCTCGTCAGCCGGTCGGGTAAAGCTCGCTGTAGCAGACCGACCGGCCATTGCCCTGAACGATCCTGACATGGCGCCGCTGCAGTGCCCGCGGGTGCGACACCCCGCATGAATGGGCGATGGTCGAGACGTCCTTGTTCATACGATCGACATAGTTGGCCACGCGCACGGACTTGCTGGCAGGGTTCAGCCCGTCCTGAAGGTGCTTTTTGTGTGTGGTCACGCCTGTCGGGCACGTGTTGGTGTGGCAGCGCATTGCCTGAATACAGCCAATGGAGAACATGAAGCCGCGTGCCGTGTTGACCGCATCGGCACCCGCGCAATAGGCCCACGCAACCTCAGCCGGGGTAATCAGCTTGCCAGCGCAGATCACCTTGATGCGCTCACGCAAGCCATTGCGGATCAGGCCATCGACAAGCATCGGCAGGGATTCGCGCAAGGGCAGGCCGACATTGTCGAGCAAGGGCTGCGGGGCTGCGCCGGTGCCACCATCGCCGCCATCCAGGGTGATGAAATCCGGCGCATCGGCAGCGCCGCGACGGGTGATCGCCTCACAAAGCTCGCCTACCCAGCTGTCATCACCCAGAACCGTCTTGACGCCGACCGGCTTGCCACTCAGTTTTCTCAGCCTGCCGATGAAATCCAGGAGGTCATCGTAACTGTCTATTTCCGGGTGGCGATTGGGCGAAATCGACGCCTTGCCCACTGGAATGCCACGAATGGCCGCGATCTCTTCCGTCACCTTTTCCGCCGGCAGGATACCACCCTTGCCCGGCTTTGCCCCTTGCGAAAGTTTCAGCTCGATCATCTTAACCTGCGGGCGAAGGGCGTTCTCGCGAAACTTCTCTTCGGAAAAATTGCCGTCATGGTCCCGGGCGCCATACTTTGCCGTGCCGATCTGGAAGATGATGTCGCACCCGCCTTTCAGGTGGTAAGGCGACAAGCCGCCCTCGCCGGTATTCATCCAGCAACCGGCCTTTGCCGCACCATGGGACAAGGCCTCGATCGCCGGGGCCGAAAGTGAGCCGAAGCTCATCCCCGAAATATTCACAATGGACTTTCCCTCATAGGGATTGTCCGTATCCGGGCCAAAAATGACAGGCGGACATTCCTCCGCGTCCCGATCCAGCATTGCAAATCCGGCAGGCACGAACATCAGCGTGCCTGCTATGCGCAGATTGAGCGTGGAACCGAAAGGCGCGGTGTTGCTGATGCCCTTAGCAGACTTGTAGACCCAGTCCCGCTCGGACCGGTTGAACGGCATTTCCTCCCGATCGAGGGCGAAGAAATACTGCCGGAAGAATTCACCCAGATGGCTGAACAGATACCGGAACCGGCCGAAGACGGGAAAATTGTGACGGATGGAATCCTTCGACTGGAACTTGTCGAGGAAGAACATGATGATGACGACAAGGACGCCGGTACCGACGGCGAGCACGAAGAGGGAGGAAATAATATTCAGTCCGCGTACGGTAAAGTCAGCCAGCCAGTCCATTCTCTCTCCCGCAACCCGTCAGGGCTGCCAAATCATCGTGAATTCCTCGAAGATACATAAATCGGTCTCGCGGAAAGCAAAGCCGTTTTCCAGCGCCTCGCGATGAAAGAAATGGCGGTGTCCCCGCTTCCAGTCCGACAGCATGCGACTGCCCTCGCCCTCCCGCCAGGCAAAGGCAACTGTCACATCCCTGAAGGGCTTGATCGTGACCTTCTCCGTGCGGATCACACAGGCGGGGTTGTTTGCGGCGTCGGTAACAATCGCCAGGCCGCCGCGACGCGGCATTGGCATGAAGCCTTTTTTTACCCAGCAGGCATTGGAGCAGGTCGCCCGCTTTCGGCCCGACAGGACGAGCATCAGCAGTTCGTCGGCAATGTCAGGTCCGCCAAAGCTGTCGCAATCGAGCGGCTGGCCGCGATGGCTCGTCGCATCGCAGAAGCGTTGCCAGAAGGCGGCCTGCTCATCCGTCAGCATGACCGCCCCCTTCGCCATGACCTATTCCGCTGCCATGCTTTCGTCGTTTGACGGCTCCCAGCGCAGCACCGGCTTGCGAGCGGCGGCGGTCTCGTCGAGTCGGCGGCGGGGCGAGAGCACCGGCGCGGCCTTGAACTTGTCGGCCTTGCCGGCCTTGGCCTCTTTGGCGAGTGACAGTAGCGCATCGCAGAAAAGGTCGAGCTCGTGCCTGGACTCCGTCTCCGTCGGCTCGATCAGCATGGCGCCGTGGACGACCAGCGGAAAATACATCGTCATCGGATGATAGCCCTCGTCGATCATCGCCTTCGCGAAGTCGAGCGTGCCGACGCCGGTATCTTTCAGGAAGTCGTCATTGAACAGCGCCTCGTGCATGCAGGTGCCCTCGAAAGCCGGGGTCATCTCGGCTGACAGGCGGGCGAGCACATAGTTGGCGTTGAGAACGGCGTCTTCGGCAGCCTGGCGCAGTCCGTCCCCGCCATGGGACAGCATATAGGTCAGCGCGCGGACGAACATGCCCATCTGGCCGTGGAAGGCAGTCATGCGGCCGAAGCTGTGATGGTCGCCCTCTTCCTGACTGCGCTTCTCGATGAGGTGGAAGCCGTCAGCATCGCTGACCACATAAGGGATCGGCGCAAAAGGCGCGAGCGCTTCGGACAGCACCGTCGGGCCGGAGCCCGGGCCGCCGCCGCCATGGGGCGTAGAGAATGTCTTGTGCAGGTTGATATGCATGGCGTCGATGCCGAGATCGCCCGGCTTCACCTTGCCGACGATGGCGTTGAAGTTCGCCCCGTCGCAATAGAAATAGCCACCGGCTTCGTGCACGGCATCGGCCATTTCGCGGATGTCGCGCTCGAACAGGCCGCAGGTGTTCGGGTTGGTCACCATGATCGCGGCGACATCGTCCCCCAGCTTGGCCTTGAACGCCTCGATATCGACGCGGCCCGTGTCATCGGCCGGGATCGCATCGACGGTGAAGCCGCACTGGGCCGCCGTTGCCGGATTCGTTCCGTGGGCGGATTCAGGCGCGAGCACACGGGTACGCGTCTCGGCTTCGCCGCGCGCTTCCAGTGCTGCCTTGATCGTGACCATGCCGCACAGCTCGCCATGGGCACCGGCCTTCGGCGACATGGCGACGGCTGGCATGCCGGTCAGCTCCTTCAGCCAGCCGGCGAGCGTGTCGATCAGCTCCAGCGCGCCCTGCACGGTGGAGACCGGCTGCAGCGGGTGGATCTCGGCAAAGCCCGGCAGGCGCGCCATCTTCTCGTTGAGGCGCGGATTGTGCTTCATCGTGCACGAGCCGAGCGGGAACGGGCCCATGTCGATGGCATAATTCTTCTGACTGAGGCGCACGAAATGACGCATCGCTTCGGGCTCGGCGAGGCCCGGCAGGTTCATAGTGCCTTTGCGCTCCAGCCCGCCAAGGCGCGACCTGGTGCCTTTCGGCTCTGGCAGGTCGACGCCAGTCGCGGCCATGTGCCCAGTCTCGAAGATCAGCGCCTCTTCGATCTGCAGCGCACGGTTGCCAGTGAAGGTCTCGACCGACTGGACCTCGATGTCTTCGGGACGGGAGGGACGGCCCTGATTGTTCATGGACATTACAGCACCTCTTTCAGGGCGTTGGCGAACGCCTCGATATCTTTGTCTTGGGTCAGTTCCGTGGCGGCGACGATGAGGAGGTTGTGCTTGCTCTCATCCTCCGGCCACAGACGGCTTCCGGGCACGCCAGCGAGGATGTCCTTCGCGGCGAGGGCTTCGACGACCTCGGCTGCATCCTTCGGCAGGCGCAGGGTGAACTCGTTGAAGAAGGCGTCATTGACCAGCTCGACACCATCGATGGCGGACAGCGCATCGGCGGTGGCGCAGGCAGCCTCGTGGTTCAGCGTCGCCAGCTTGCGCAGGCCTGTCTCGCCCAGCAGGGTCATGTGGATCGTGAAGGCGAGCGCGCACAGGCCGGAGTTCGTGCAGATGTTCGACGTCGCCTTGTCGCGGCGGATATGCTGCTCGCGGGTCGACAGGGTGAGGACGAAACCGCGCTTGCCACCGGCATCGACGGTCTCGCCACACAGGCGCCCCGGCATGTTGCGCATGAATTTCTGGCGCGTCGCGAACAGGCCGACATACGGCCCGCCGAAATTCAGCGCATTGCCGATGGACTGGCCCTCGCCGACGACGATGTCCGCGCCCATCTCGCCCGGGCTTTTCAGCGCACCGAGGGAGACGGCTTCGGTGACCACGGCGACGAGCAGCGCGCCCTTGTCATGGGCAGCCTTGGCGATGGGTTCGAGATCGACGACATTGCCGAAAACATCCGGGGTCTGAACGATGACGCAGGCGGTCTCGTCACTGATCAGGTCGATGACATTGTCCGCGCCGTCCGGCGATGCCTCGGAAACGGTCGCCTTGCCGCCGACGAGCCCGCCATTCATGCGCGTGACCGATTCATAATGCGGGTGCAGCGAGCCGGACATGAGAATGCCATCGCGGCGGGTGACGCGGCGGGCCATCAGCGCGGCCTCGGCACAGGCGGTCGAGCCGTCATACATGGAGGCGTTGGCGACATCCATGCCGGTCAGGGACGCGACCTGGGTCTGGAACTCGAACAGATATTGCAGCGTGCCCTGCGCGATTTCCGGCTGGTAGGGTGTGTAGGACGTCAGGAATTCAGAGCGCTGAATGATATGGTCGACCGTTGCCGGCACATGGTGCCTGTAGGCCCCTGCCCCGACGAAGAACGGCCCTGCCCCGGCGGCGCGGTTCTTTCCCGCCATTGCCGCCATCTGCCGTTCCACCGCGAACTCGCCGGCATGATCCGGCAGATCGAGTGGCGGGTTCAGCGCATCGGCGGGCACATCGGCGAACAGCTCGTCGATGGCCTTTGCGCCGACCACGTCCAGCATGGCGCGGCGGTCTTCTGTGTCGAGGGGTAGGTAACGCATATCAGCTTTGCTTCCTTCAGCCGGTCTTTATTTGGCAAACTCTTTATACGCCGCTTCGTCCATCAGCTTGTCGAGCTCGGAGGCATCTGACAGCTTGATCTTGACAAACCAGGCGGCACCATCAGGGTCTTCATTGACCTTGGCAGGCTCGTCGACGATGTCGTTGTTGATCTCGACGATCTCCCCGGAGATCGGGGCATAGACGTCGGATGCGGCCTTGACGGATTCGACAACGGCCATCTCGTCTTTCTGGCCGAAGCTCTTGCCTACATCCGGCAGTTCGACGAAGACGACATCGCCCAGCTGCTCGGCGGCGTGCGCCGTGATACCGATGGTCGCGATATCGCCGTCAACGCTGACCCATTCATGGTCTTCAGTAAATTTCTTCATTGCTCGCTCCTCTTGATCAAACTCTTATTTCTTGCCGCGGTAATAGCGCTGGGGCACGAACGGCGTCGGGACTACGCTCGCTGGCACCGGCTTGCCACGCACGATCAGCATGACGCCCGCGCCCTCTTCGGCGAATGCCGCATCGACATAACCCATGGCAAGCGGGCCGCCATAGGTCGGGCCGAACCCGCCAGAGGTCACCGTGCCGATGGTCTTTCCGTCAGGGGACTGAATTTCCGTTCCTTCGCGGGCGGGCGCGCGGCCCTCAGGTTTCAGCCCGACTCGAAGGCGGCCCGTGCCTTCTTTCAGGTCTTTCAGGATGCGCTCGGCCCCGGGGAAGTCGCCTTCCTCGCGGCGGCGCTTGCCGATGGAGAAGTTGAGGTTCGCCTCGACCGGCGAGGTGGCCGTATCCATGTCATGGCCATAAAGGCAGAGCCCTGCTTCCAGCCGCAGGCTGTCGCGGGCACCAAGGCCGATGGGCTCGACAGCAACATGATCGATCAGGCGGCGGGCGACCAGCTCGGCTTCCTCCGCTGGCACCGAAAGCTCATAGCCGTCCTCGCCCGTATAGCCGCAGCGGCTGAGGCCGATGGGCATGCCGTCAAAGAACGTGTCGATGGAGGACATGAAGGGCATGCTCTCCGCCTCCGGAATGAATGTTGACAGAATCTCTGCCGCCAGCGGCCCCTGCAGGGCGAGCAGCGCGCGGTCTTCCATCACGTCGAGAATGGCGATGTGACCTAGCTTTTCGCGGATCAGGGCGAAGTCCTGGTCTTTCACAGCCGCGTTGACCACGAGGAAAAGACGACCCTGGTCTTCTTCGGTCGAGGGGCGCGTGATCATCAGGTCGTCGAGCACGCCGCCTTCCTCGTTCAGCAGAACGGTGTAGCGGATACGCCCTGTCGCAAGTTTCTGGATCTCGCCCGGCACCAGCTGCTCGATCGTCTCGGCGATCGCCTTGTGTGCCTCTGCCGTGCCGAGCGGGCCTGCCTTAGTCGTCAGCCACGCCTGGCCCATGTGGGAGACATCGAACAGCCCCGCCTTCTCGCGGACATGGAGGTGCTCCTTCATCACGCCGAGCGGATATTGCACCGGCATTTCATAGCCGGCGAAGGGCACCATCTTGCCGCCAAGCTCGCGATGGATGGCGTCGAGGGGCAGTTTCTTCAAGGTTTCATCAGTCATCAGTGTCAGTTCCGGGATGGCTGCCTTCAAGCAGCGCCCCGGCTGTCACGGGACCTGAGAGATTCCGCGAGACCCTGAGTGAGGCTCGCTTGCTCCTTCGGTAGGATCGTCCGATCCTTTTCCAGCCTTTGTCGCGTCGGCGGTCCCTTGTACCTGAGAGTTTCCGGGGCGGTTGCTCCTTCGGTGCCGGCCAGTCGTAACGGCCGGGCTCTCCCGCCAAACGCGAAGCCCGGCGGAATCACCGGGCTCAGGCGGGAGAATAGGCGCTGGCGGGGTTGAGTCAATCGCTCATTAAGTCACGCTCGAAAAAGGCTGCAACTAGAATTTTCGTACCAGACCCAGGGCGATGAATAGCTGGTCTTCCCGCTCCACGATGGGGCTATCGGCAGCATCACCTGTCAGTGTATCACTGGCGATGATGCCGGTCGCAAACAGCCGGTCGGTGATGTCATAGAAACCGACGAGCTGGACACCATAGGAGGTGACCCCGCCATCGGGATCGTAGGGCGTGTAGATGCTTGCCGCCGCCTGATCCGGCATAACACCGAAGAATGCATCGTGCCGCTCGTCATTGCCGATGGTAGCCCTGACGGACGGAATAATCGTCAGGCGTTCTCCAGCTGGCAGGCGCGTGCCAGCGTTAAGCACCAATTCCGTGCCGGTATCACCGCCGAGGGACTGCATCAGCGTCGCACCGAGAGATATGTAACCAAGTCGATAATCGCCGGCGATGCGTAAGGCAGGGCCACCATCCAGATCGCCGAGTCCGCGCAGGGCAGCGCTGTCATCCTCATCGCGACCGAAATCCCACGCAATCCCTGCCTGAAGGGAGTATGGAACGTCTCGCCCACCACCCCACTGGACACCGATACCGCGGATTGGGTCGATAAAATATCTATCCCGCCAGCTTACATCGAAATAGGGCACTACCATCCCCTGGATGGCGTCAGCACCGGGATAATCATTGCCAGCGATCGCGATCGCCCCGGCCTGGATGTCCCAGTCCCCGCTGTCGACACCGTTCTGATCGGCCGACATGCCCTGTGCTTCCTGTGCAGCGACACTGGCAAGTCCAGTCATACAGACACAGGCCATCGAGATGATGGCCGACCCGAAAATACGCATGATACCTCTCTTATGCCCAATCCTTGTGACCGCGATCAATGTAAGGCAGTCTTCTCGCCAGTCGAGCGCTGTTGCACGGCGGGCGGTTCCAGCCTATCTCGGTTGCCATGACAAAGATTTCCCCTGAAGACGCGCTTGGCCTGCTCATCGAGGATGCGATGAAGGCCGGTGCCGATGCCGCCGACGCCCTGATGTATGAAAGCGTCTCGAATGCCGTTTCCGTCCGCCTCGGCGAGGTCGAGGATGTCGAGCGGTCTGAGAGCCGCGACCTTGGCCTGCGGGTCATCTATGGCAAGCGGCAGGCGAGTGTCTCGACCACAGATTTCACGCCGGAATCCCTGAAGGAGACGGCAGAGCGCTGCGTTTCCATGGCAAAGGCAGCGCCGGAAGACCCCTATTGCGGGCTTGCCCCGGAAGACCGGCTGGCGAAAGCCCCCTTTGCCGATCTCGACCTGTTCGACGGCGTCGAGCCGACGACCGAGCAACTGAAGGAACGCGCCCTCGCCTGCGAGGAAGCGGCCCGCGCCGTGGATGGCGTGACCAATTCCGGCGGCGCCGATGCGGGCTTCGGTTCCGGCACATCGTGGTTCGCGACAAGCCACGGCTTTTTCGGCGCGTCAGCCGGTGGCAGCCACTCCGTCTCGGTTTCGGTCCTCGCCGGTGAAGGTCTCGGCATGGAGCGCGACTATGACTATGACAGCGCAACCCATCTGGAAGCATTGCGCGATGCAGGCTCCGTCGGCACCCGCGCCGGGGAACGGGCGGTCAGGCGCCTGAACCCGCAGCGCCTGTCGAGCCGTCAGGCCCCGGTGATCTTCGAACAGCGCCTCGCCAAGTCACTGATCGGAAAACTCGCCACAGCGATCAATGGCGCATCTATCGCCCGCGGCGTCAGCTTCCTGAAGACCAAGATGGACGAGCAGATCTTCCCCGAGTCGATCACCATCATCGACGACCCGCTGGTCAAGCGCGGTTTCGGCTCCAGCCATTTCGATGGCGAAGGCGTCGTCAATGAGCGCCTGACCGTGATTGACAAGGGCGTGCTGACGACCTGGATGCTCAACTCCTCTCAGGCGCGCCAGCTGGGCCTTGAAACCAATGGCCGGGCGACGCGCGGCACTGGCGGTCCTCCCGGCTCTGGCTCCACGAATATGTGGATGGAGCCCGGCACGATGAGCGTCGATGAACTGATCCGCGACACCGGCGAGGGCCTGTACCTGACCGACATGTTCGGGCCGCAGGTCAATTCCAACACCGGCGACTATTCAGTTGGCTGTTCCGGCTTCTGGATCGAAAAGGGCGAGATCGCCTATCCGGTTTCGGAGATCACCATCGCCGGGAACCTGTTGGAGATGTTTGCGAACCTGACCCCGGCCAGCGACCTGGAGTTCAAGGGCGCCAAGAACGCCCCCACCCTGCGCATCGAGCGCATGACCATCGCAGGCAACTAACGCGATGGCGGAGCGCTTTCCCGGGCTTGCCGCAGACCGGCAGGCGATGCGAGAGGCCGTGCGCGAGGCGGGCGCCGCCGTGCTTGCCTTGTTCGGCGGCAGTATCGATGCCTGGACCAAGGCAGACTCCAGCCCGATTTCCGAGGCCGACCTCGCCGCCAACCGCATCCTGAAAGCCCATCTGATCGACCGCCATGACGGCGGCTATGGCTGGCTGTCGGAGGAGAGCACCGAGGAGCATGGCCGCCTCGACGCGCCGCGCACCTGGGTGATCGACCCGATAGACGGCACCCGCGCCTTCCTGAAAGGCCGCCCGCATTTCACCATCTGCGCCGCCCTGATCGAGGAAGGCGATGCCATTGCCGCCGCCGTCTTCAACCCCGCAACACGGGAGTTCTTCGAGGCCGAGCGCGGCGCAGGCGCGACCCTGAACGGTGCCCCCATTGGCGCCAGCGGGCACGCGGTAGTCGAGGACTGCGCCATGCTGGGGGCCGAGCACATGTTCCGCCACCCCGGCTGGCCGGAAGACTGGCCCCAAATGCGTATCGACCAGAGGAACTCGACGAACTATCGCATGGCCCTCGTCGCCAAGGGCGAGTTCGACGCGACCTTGGCGCTCGCCCGCAAGGCCGACTGGGACGCCGCCCCGGGCGCACTGATCGCAGAGGAGGCCGGGGCCATCGTCAGCGACCATCTCGGCGAGAAATTCACCTACAACAAGCCCGACCCGCGCCAGAGAAGTCTTGTGTGCGCGGCCCCGGCGTTATACGAGCATGTGCTCAAGCGCCTGGCGCACCTGCCGCCGGATTTCACGAGCGGCAGCAACTGATCACTTAGAAAGAGGCACCCTGATGAGCGACAAGGAACCGCAACTCCTGCACCTCGTTTTTGGCGGCGAACTGGAGAACCCGGCCGAAGCCCGGTTCAAGAATATCGACGAGCTCGACATCGTCGGCATCTATCCGAACTATGCGCTGGCTGAAAAAGCCTGGCGCGGAAAGGCGCAGCAAACCGTGGACAATGCCCACATGCGCTATTTCATCGTGCACATGCACAGATTCCTCGACCCGGATGGCGACGGCAAATTCTAGACCGCCGTCCAAAAAAGGAGCCGCCATGGCCGGGCCGATGACCCGCGAGGAATTTGCCACGCCCGAGGGCAGGAAACGCGCATGGCGCAACCTGTTCCTCGGCGACCATGGCTTCCTGCGCAAGATTTACGACAACAGCCACAAGATTTCCGACAAGGTCTGGCGCACCTACCAACCCTCCCCTGCCCGCCTGAAAGAGTGGCGCGACATGGGTGTGAAGACGGTGATCAACCTCCGTGGCCTGCGTAACTCGGTGCCACAGTCCGGCTTCTACTGGCTGGAGGAAGAGGCCTGCGAGCAGCTGGGCCTGACCCTGATCAACCACCGCGCCTGGTCGCGGGAGGCACCCCCAAAGGATTTCATCCTTGGACTGAACGAATTGTTCGAGACGATCGAGTATCCGGCGATCCTGCACTGCAAGTCCGGCGCCGACCGGGCTGGCATCGGTTCCGCCCTCTATCTCTTCCTGCATGAGCGCCGCCCGCTGGATGAGGCGCTGGAACAGCTGTCGTTCAAATACGGCCATGTGAAGGAAGGCAAGACCGGCGTGATCGACCATTTCTTTGATATCTACAAAGCTGTTGCAGAAGCTGAGGGCGTCGAGCCAACCCGTGAGCATTTCCTTGCCTGGGTCGAGAGCGATTACGACAAGGAAGCGGTGCAGGAAAGCTTCCAGCCGACGGCACTGGGCAGCCTGCTGACGGAAAAGATCCTGCGCCGGGAATAGCTCCTGCCAGACTTATTCCTCTGGCACAGCCCTGACGATTTTCCAGACGAGTGCCGGCTGGCCGCGTGCGTCATCGCCGACCGGTATGACGAGCCCTTCCGTCCCGCGCTCCCAGCCATTAACCTCACCCCCACCGACGAGGCTGATCGAAGCAATCTCGTCCTCGTAAAGCGTCAGGTCGCTTGCCAGGGACTTAACCGTCAGCGTGTCGCCGTCCGGCTCGCCCAGCGCGATGACATACAGTGTGTCGCTGCCCTTCGTTGTGAAGCGGATATCCCCGGCCGTGTAGGAGACTGCATCGAGAAAATGGCCGCTGCCGGAGAGTTTCGTCGGCCCCTCGCCATAGACACGCCATGGCCGCGTCTCATAGATTGCCTCGCCATTGCGATCCATCCAGTGTCCAAGATCATTCAGCACGGCGCGCTGGTTGTCCGGGATCGTGCCGTCGGCCATCGGCGATACATTGAGCAGCAACTGGCCGTTCTTGGAGACGCTGTCGATGAAGTCGTGCAGCACGCGGGTCAGCGGCTTGACGCCCAGATCCTCCGTGTAGCACCAGCTGCCATCGGAGATCGTATCGTCCGTCATCCAGACCTGATCGGTCAGGCGGTCCATCCGTCCCTTTTCGAAATCCTCCACCGACCATGTCAGCGGCAGGTCTTCCTGCTTGTGGGTGACCATCACGTCCTGACCGCGTTCCCGCGCCGCATTGAAATAGTATGCGGCGAAACGATCGCGATAGGATTGCGGGATCGTGTCGAGCCATGAGTCGAAATAGATCAGGTCAGGGTGATAGCTGTCGATGAACTCGGTCAACTTGGCATACCAGATCTCCTCCAGCCATTCACTCTCCGGCACATTGCCATACAGCAGGCGCAGCTCCGGGTCGTCCGATGTCGGCGGCTGGCCGGGTATCCACGGATAATGACTGTCGCTGAAGATCCAGCGATCCTCACCGGCCAGCAGCGCGTTGGATTCCTCCGCCGTCAGGTCGCTGTAGCGCTGCAGGTTGCGGGCATGGTGGAACGAGCCCATGACCTTCAGCCCACGCTCGCGATAGGCCTCGTACAGCTCGCCCACGACATCGCGCTCAGGCCCCTTGTCCGCTGCATTCCACGGCGTCACCGCGCTGTCCCACATGGCAAAGCCGTCGTGATGCTCGGCGACGAGGCCGGCGAATTTCGCGCCAGCGGCGACGAACAGATCGGCCCATTCATCCGCATCGAAATTCTCCGCCGTGAACATCGGGACGAAGTCGTGATAGCCGAACTCCTCCGGCGGGCCGTAGCGCTCCACATGGCGCTGGTAGACCGCTTCGATCTCTGGCCTCGAGGCATACTCGCGGAAATGCATCCAGCGCGGATACCACTCGTCGCGATCGGCCGGCACGGAGTAGACCCCCCAATGCACATAGATGCCGAGCTTGGCATCGCGGAACCATTCGGGCACTTCGCTGTGGCGCGACAGGGAGGCTTCGTCGGGCTGGTATGTTGTCGCCTCATCACGCTGAGCCATGGCAGGCGAAACGAGGAGGAGCGCTGCGCCTGCGGCGCAAACACTTATGGCAATTCGTGAAACCGATGACGACATGTTATCCACCCTGGTGTTCTTGTTACCGGTTACAGTACAAGGCGGGGAGAACGGGTCAAGCGAGCTTCTGTCAATCCTGACTGCGTTCAGAACAGCCAGGCAAAGGCACGGCGCAGATAGCCCCGAGCATCCTGCACGACCGGCGTGCCATGGGCCATGACGATTTTTTCGGCGGGCCAGTTCAGGACTTTTTCGAGCGATGCGTGAGCAGCAGGCTTGTCCGTGAAGGCGAGGCGGAATTTTCTGGGTACGGAGGGTTCCGGTTCCATCATCAGGTCGAGTTTTGCGACCAGAGCCCGCCAGCCGGAGAACCAACCCTTGGGATATTGCTGCAGCAGGTCGGTGAACAGCACCGTGCCGCTTGAGCGATGGAAGAAGACAACTTCGGTCGTAATCTTGTTGCCCATGATCGGGCACTGGTCGATCTCCCCCGCCCAGCCTGCATTCGGCTGATCGGACAGGATGTCATCAAAGGTCAGGTCGTCTCGTTTTTCCGGCAGTCCCGGCGCGCCGATCAATTCGGCATCAGGAAAAGCCGCCTTCCAGTCCCCCAGATAGAGATGATGCAGCGTGTTCGGCGCGACGATGTAGCGGACCGGCCCCAGTGCCTCGACCTGTTCGCGCAGAGCGTCCGTCAATTCGATAGGCGACCAGATGAACACCCCGCCATCGGCTAGCCTGATCACGGCCATGCGCGTCGGATAGGCGAAGCCGAAAACCTCGACCGTGCCACCATCGGCAAGCCATAGAGAGTCTGCAAACTGCTGCATTGGCGGCTCCTTCCCCGACCTGCCTCCTTGTGCGCAACACCGCGGCGTTAGGCAAGGCTTTGAAGGCGATTGGTGTTTCACCGGATCAGGGTTAGTCAAGGATGAAACCGCCTCGCGGCGGCGCCCAATTTGGTTAAACGGAGCCCCAACCCCGTTTTCAGATCGGCCTCACCCTTACAGGCATTGGCTGACTAAACTGCACCAATATCGCCGCCACTCAATGAGTGCGAACGTCTGAAAGATGATCCGCCTACGCTGACGCTTCGGCGCGACACCCGCTTACGCCCTTTGGGCTTCAGCGCGGCACGGAGGGGCCCGTGGGAGCGCTACGGCTCCATATAAAATATATAAGGTGTAGGTAGCCTCACACTCCCACGGCGGTGATCTGGTGCGGGGCCGATACCCAGCTCTCCCGTCCGCACTGTCAAGATACGGAACACCGCTCCGCCGGACGATGCGGTGAGGAGGAAACGATTGATCCAGTGAATCAATCGTCCTCCGAACGCGCGCCGCCGTTCGCCCTACAATTGGGGCCCCAACCCCAATTTTTCAGGGCTCACCCTGATACGCCCTGCCCCCACCGCAGGTCACGGCAGAACAGAACGCCTCCACCCGGTCCTCACCGGGCTTGGGGATGGTTATAAGGGAGGTATTGTGGGCGGGGATAAGTTTCCCCTCACCCGAACCCGGAGGGAGAGGTAGAGCGTCGCGGGATGCTCACGGCCTTATGTAGCAAAAGCACCAGCGCCCAGAGGGGGTGCTAGGTGACTAGCTCGCTAATTGTCCACCTGCTCCACCTTCAGCTTTATATCTTGCTTTCCGGTATCGGGGTTGGTGGAGACAGACTCCACGTGCGCGATGTATCGCTTTTGAAACATTATTCGTCGATGAAATGCAGTGTCGTATCCGCCCGTCACGATTATTTCTACTCGCGCTTTGCCGGGCAGAATCTCGTCAATGTGTCTGAGATAGTTCAGGGCCGGATCGCCAATAGTAATGGACGCAGACGCCTTTGGGTCGATGCTTTGTGTAATCAGCGAGCCGGATCTAGTATGATCAGGTGGCCATTTGCAGTGCTGGGATTTGATTACATTATCGTCAATGAACAGAATAAAATCGTACTGTATTCTCACACTGTAAGCCGGTGTGGAACCGGTGTTCATCCAGGTTTGAGCCAGATAAATGAACAATCCACCTCCCAGCCTATCTTTGTGATCAAGCTGAAATCTAAACCCCGTCTCGGAGAGGTATGCTTCTGTTTGAGCCTCCCCAATGTCTTGAGTAATCCGCGTCAGGTCTCTTGTTTCGGAAAGGGTCAAAAACAGAAGCACCAAGCCAAACCCGGTAAATCCGGCAATCCAAATGGTCCAGTAGGCCATCCTCTCTTGCGCGAGCAAATCTCGCTCAGCGAGCGTAAGTGGCTTCACTCCATAAGCTTTGGGGTTGGTGGTGCTTTTAATTTGCTGGGCTTCGGCCTCATTGGTCGCAGCCGCAGCCTCCTGTTGGGCATATTGGGATGCGTATGCTGTTGCGTAGGAGGTTTTCTGGTGGCTTGGGGTATCTAACCCGCTAACGCTTTCAGACGGCGGCTGGAAATGAACAGCAATGGCAAGGATGACCGCCAAACCGATAAGGGCAAGGGTCCAAAACGCTAGACTATTTCTATCCTGTTTGCGCCTATCGCCTGTAAACATTGAAGCATGAAAGCAGCAGAAAACTTTCCGCGCGAGAGTTTATTTCGGATGTTGGCCTCTTTTTCTTCCACCCCTATCTCTGCCAGCTTGTCTACTAGCTGGGCATAGGTAACGCCCCGGCGCTTAAGTTCGGCCTTGAGGATGCCGGACGCCTGCTTTTCCCAATCCATATGTATCTCCGATAATAGAAAAAGTACTATTTCCGATATATATGCCCTTGTATGGGATACGTCAACGTACCATATATGATGCATAGGCATCGGATATAGTTACAATGGCACAGCATTTCTTACTCTCAGCAAAATCCCGGACCCTGTCGATCAAAGAGATCTACAAGGCTGGCGAGGAAGCGGCTTACAAGACGTTCTGCGAAATTCGCTGGCCTGAGACTGCCGGCGAGGCTGTTTGCCCGGCTTGCGGTCATGACGAAGCCTACAAGATCACCACCCGCCGCAAGTTCAAGTGCAAGGCCTGTCACAAACAGTTCTCGGTCACGTCCGGCACGATCTTCGCCAGCCGCAAACTCGACTTCACCGACCTGCTGGCCGCTATCGCCATCATCGTAAACAGCGCCAAGGGCGTCTCTGCCGTTCAGCTTTCCCGCGATCTGGACGTTCAGTACAAGACGGCTTTCGTTCTGGCACACAAACTGCGCGAAGCCATGGCCGACGAAATCGACAACGCCAAGATCGATAGCGAGTGCGAAATCGACGGCGCGTATTTTGGCGGCCATATCCGCCCTGAGAACCGCAAGGAAGACCGCCGCGACCGCCGCCGCCTCGCCTACCAGAATGGCAACCGCCGCGTTGTCATCGTCGCCCGTGAGCGCTTTGGCCGCACCCTGACGACCGTTGCCAAACGCGAGGCCGAGGGCGTCCAGTTCGCCCGTGAGCGCGTCCTGACCGGCGTTACGATCAATGCTGACGAGGCTTCCCATTGGGACAATCTGGAAGGCTTCTACCCGCTGGAGCGCATCAACCATAGCGAGGCTTATTCAGTGAATGGCGTGCACACCAACTTTGCCGAGAGCTATTTCTCCCGCCTTCGCCGCATGGTCTCGGGCCAGCATCACCACGTCAGCCCGAAATACCTGCACCAGTACGCAAACCACGCTGCATGGCTGGAAGATCATCGCCGGGAGAGCAATGGCAAGCTGGCCCGCCGCGCCCTGCACAATGCGCTCGCCGCTCCGATCAGCCGGGATTGGGCTGGGTATTGGCAGCGCTGAGCCGCCACGCCCCGTCATATAGTTCGACAAGGCCACGTTTCTTGTACTTGTCGAGATTACGGCTGACCTTGCTCGACACCGCACCATAGAAGCGGGCGTCATCCAGTTCCCAGCCCTTTTCAGCGCAAACTTGTTCGGTCATCTTGCGCAGCGTCAGGCCGTCAGGATTGGCCCTGAGGACGCGCATCAGCATTCGGGGCAACTCGCCTGAGTAGAACAGCCCATCAGTCAGCTTGCGCTTGGCCGGGTCTTCAAAGCCGGGGCCGGTGTGGCCAAGATGGATAAGGGTCGCATCCAGAGACTTCAATGTCTGGCGCATTTCGTAAGCCTTGCGCTCATGGTCTCGGATGCGTGCCCGTAGCGCATCACGCTCTTTCAGAAGCTCGGAAATAACATTGTCCATAAGGCCGAAATTATCAGAACACGGACTCACAAATCAGGTATATTGTTGGTGCTTCTGCTACATAAGGCCGGATGCTCATTGTTCGTACTTCACCTCTCCCTTTGGGAGAGGTCGGAAAATGCGTCAGCATTTTCCGGGTGAGGGCCTACCTGTCCCTGAACCCGTTGACGATTGGATAACGCCGGTCGCGGCCGAAATTCCGTGTGGTGATCTTCGGGCCTGGGGGTGACTGGCGGCGCTTGTATTCGGCGACGTATAACAAGTGCTGGATGCGGCGGACGGTTTCCTCGTCATGGCCCTCGGCGATGATGTCGCGCACGGCCATTTCCTCCTCGACAAGGCGATTGAGGATGGCGTCGAGAATTTCATAGGGCGGCAGGGAGTCGTCGTCGCGCTGGTCGGCGCGCAGTTCGGCCGAGGGCGGCTTGTCGATGATGTTGACGGGGATCACCTCGCCCGACGGTCCGAGGCAGCCCTTAGGCACTTTCTTGTTGCGCCAGCGGGCAAGCGCGAAGACATCCGTCTTGTAAACATCCTTGAGCGGATTATAGCCACCATTCATGTCGCCATAGAGGGTGGCGTAGCCGACCGACATTTCCGACTTGTTGCCGGTCGTCAGCACCATCGGGCCGAACTTGTTGGAGAGCGCCATGAGGATGACGCCGCGGATGCGCGATTGCAGGTTTTCTTCCGTCGTGTCGGGTTCGCGGCCCGCGAAGGTCTCGCCCAGCATCTCGTCGAAGGCCTTCACCGCGGGTTCGATGGCGATGGATTCATAGGAGACGCCCAGCGCCTCGGCACATTTCTCCGCGTCGCTCAGGCTGTCGCCCGCCGTGTAGCGCGACGGCATCATCACGCAGCGTACGCGGTCGGGCCCCAGCGCATCGACGGCGATGGCGGCGGTGAGCGCGGAGTCGATACCGCCGGACAGGCCGATGACGACGCCCGGGAATTTGTTCTTGTTGACGTAATCGCGCACACCCATGACGAGGGCGGGATAGGTGAGCTCATGCCCGGTGGGCCAGGCAAACATCGGGCCGTCCGTACAGGTCCATTTTTCATCCTGCTTTTCCCACCCGGTCATGAAGACGCCGGTCTCGAAGCATGGCGCCTGCACGCGGTCGTTCTGGGCGTTGCCGGCAAAGGAAGAGCCGTCGAAAAGGAGTTCATCCTGCCCGCCGACCTGGTTGACGAAAATCAGCGGCAGGCCGGTCTCTTCCATGCGGGCCTCTGCCGTCGTCAGGCGTTCGGCGTGGGCCGTGGTGCGGAAGGGCGAGCCATGGGGGACGATGAATATCTCCGCGCCCTGCGCTTTCAATTCCTGCGCCGCGTCGGGATACCACATATCCTCGCAGATCATCAGGCCAAGCTTCATGCCGCGCCATGGCGTCACCGTCACGCTGTCGCCGGTGCGATAGCGGCGCGGCTCGTCGAACACGGAGTAATTGGGCAGCTTGGTCTTGAAGACGATGTTCTGGATGACACCTTCATCGCACAGCACCGCGGCGTTCCATGCCTTGCCGCCGCCGCGCTCGGTCTGCGGCCAGGGCGAGCCGATGATCATGGCCGGGCCGCCATCGTCGGTATCTTTCGCCAATTCCTCGACAGCGGCGCGGCAGGCGCGCTGATAAGCTGGCTTCAGCACCAGGTCCTCCGGCGGGTAGCCGGAGACGATGAGTTCTGGGAAAACGACGAGGTCGGCGCCCTCCTCCGCTGCCTGTTTGCGGGCATCGCGGATCAGGGCCTTGTTGCCGTCAAGGTCGCCGACGGTCGGGGCGATCTGGGCCAGGGCGATTTTCAGTGTCTCTGCCATGGCCCAGATTTATGCTCAATCGGCGCATAACGCCAGAGGCAGGGCAACGATACTTAGTGATCGTGATCCGCGTCGCTGTGATCCATATCCTCATGGGACATTTCCGTCGTTAGGTCTTTCACGAGCGTGCGCGTCATGCGCTCGCCATTGATGAAGCCCCACGCATAAGTCTCGTTCCACTCGGCCAGCGGGTCGGCGGCCACGATCTCGTCCTCGCTCATGCCTTCATCGACCAGCGCCTGAACGGCGGCTTTGGCATCGACCAGCACATCGTGTAGGGCGAGCACATCGGCCTCGGTCGAGAGCGGGCCGTGGCCGGGGATGATCTGCGTGTCTTCGTCCGCCATTTCGACGATATTGGCGAGGTTGGCGATATAGCCATCGACCGAGCCACCGCCATCGAGGTCGATATAGGGGTAACGGCCGGAGAACAGCGTGTCGCCCGTATGGATGATGTTGAGGTTCGGGATGTAGACCATGGAGTCGCCGTCGGTATGGGCGCTCGGGACATGGTGAATCTGGATCTCGTTATCGTTCCAGAAGAAGGTCATGCCGTCCTCGTGGGTGATGACCGGCAGGGCCTCGTCGGAGCGCGGCTCCTCGCCACTTGCCAGCCGCACGCGGACATTGGCATGGGCAACGATGGTGCCGCCGGCAGCAGTCATTGCCTCGTTCCCGCCGGTATGGTCGCCGTGATAGTGGGTGTTGAGGACGTATTTCAGTTCCTGGCCACCGGTGATCTCCTCGACCTTGGCGAGGATGTTCTCCGACAGGCGGTCGAACTGGTCGTCGATCATCAGGACACCGTCCGGCCCGGCAGAGATACCGATATTGCCGCCTTGGCCGACCAGCATGTAGATGCCGCCGCCAAGGTCCGTTGCTTCGATGGTGACTTCCTCGTCCTGGGCGTGAGCGATACCGGCTGCGACTAGCGCGGTCCCTGCGGCTGCGGTTGTGAGAAATCTGGCTTTCATTTTGCTTCCCTCTGGATGTTTACTCCTGAGCCAATATCTAGAGTACACGGGCACGAAAGACACATGACGCCCGCGTGAGCCGGATTTTACCGTATTAATGGGCGCATGGCGGTTGATTGGTCGGGGGCCTTAGCATAAAGAGTTAAGCCCTACTTGGATTGAGACATAAAATGGCACGAGAACAGGCACAATGGGCACCCGACACTTGGAGGGCGCGCCCGGCAAAACACATTCCGGACGATTACCCCGACATGACGGCGCTTGCCGCCGTCGAGGAAGAGCTGTCGAGCTATCCGCCGCTGGTGTTTGCCGGGGAGAGCCGCACGCTGCGCCAGCGCCTTGCCGCCGTGTCCGAAGGCAGGGCTTTCCTTCTGCAGGGGGGCGATTGCGCCGAGAGCTTCAAGGAATTCCACCCGAACAAGATCCGCGACACGTTCCGGGTGCTGCTGCAGATGGCCGTGGCGCTGACCTATGGCGCCGCCATGCCGGTGGTCAAGGTCGGCCGCATCGCCGGCCAGTATGGCAAGCCGCGCTCCTCGCCCATCGAGACGGTCGATGGCGTGACCCTGCCCTCCTATCGCGGCGACAATATCAACGCGATGGACTTTACCCCGGAAGCGCGCGTGCCCGACCCGCAGCGCCTGTTGAAAGCCTATGGCCAGTCGGCGGCGACGCTGAACCTGATCCGCGCGTTTGCCAAGGGCGGCTATGCCGACCTCAGGAACGTGCACAAGTGGAACCTGGAATTCGTACAGGGCAATCAGCAGTCTGAGCATTATCACGAGATCGCCGACAAGATCTCCGATGCGCTGACCTTCATGGAAGCTTGTGGCGTGACGTCGGATTATTCCAAGCCGCTGTCGGAGGTGGAATTCTTCACCTCCCATGAGGGCCTGCTGCTCGGCTATGAACAGGCGATGACGCGCGTCGATTCGACCAGCGGGAAATATTACGACACATCCGCGCACATGATCTGGATCGGCGACCGCACCCGCCAGCCGGATGGCGCCCATGTGGAATTTGCCCGCGGTATCGAGAACCCGATCGGCATCAAATGCGGCCCCACTCTGGAGCCGGACGAGCTGATGGAGCTCTTGGATATCCTGAACCCGAAAAACGAGGCTGGCCGCATCGTGCTGATCGCCCGCTTCGGCGCCGGGAAAGTGCAGGCAGGCCTGCCGCGCCTCGTCCAGCGTATCCAGAAGGAAGGCCGCAAGGTCGTCTGGTCGTGCGACCCGATGCATGGCAACACGATCAAGGCGGAAAACGGCTACAAGACACGGCCGTTCGATTCTATCCTGTCTGAGGTCAATTCCTTCTTCGAGGTCTGCCGCGACGAGGGCGCCCACCCGGGCGGGGTCCACTTCGAGATGACCGGCCAGGACGTGACCGAGTGCATCGGCGGGGCCCAGGCGATCACCGAGAGCGACCTGTCGAGCCGCTATCACACCCATTGCGACCCGCGCCTGAATGCAACACAGTCGCTGGAGCTGGCCTTCCGGCTGGCGGAGTCCCTGCGCATGGACCGCGCAGCGCGCGCCGCGGCATAGCTTCCGGAAGGACTGAAAATTAAAGAGCCAGCCATCGCCAGCGCGTTGGCTGGTTTTTTTTAATATTTATCAGGCAGACTTATCCCCTGTAAGAGATTCCAAGCCGGGGGGCCGGATTACGATGCATTACGAAGAAGCCTTGCGGCGCTGCCGCCATGCAGCCGTAGCCGCGTTTGTCAGCGGCGCGCTGACAGCGGGCGTCGTGCTGTTCGCCATATTTTCCGGTGATGGCGGCTGGAGCGGCGACAGGGTCATCGATTTCTTTGCCGATCCGTGGATGCTGATAGATGTGGTGATGATCCTTGGACTGGGCCTTGGCGTCTGGTTCCGGTCGCGCTTTTGCGCCGTGTCCCTTCTGATCTATTACGTCCTCAGCAAGATAGTGATGGTGGTCGAGTTCGGCCAGGTTGGCGGCCTTCTGGTGTCGGCAATCTTCGTCTGGTTCTATTGGAGGGGCATTACCGGGGCATTCGCTGCCCACCGGATCCGCAAGGAGCGGGATGAAAACTACCGCCGTGTGCCGGCATGGCGCTGGATCGGCGGCAGCGTTGCCGCCGTGGCATTCCTCGGGCTCTTCGGGTTCGGCTTCTTCCTGATGATGTCGCCGGACGCGCCCCAGACCTATGTGACCGATATCGACACGACGCCGCAGGATCAGATCGATGGGCTGCGCGAGGCAGGCATCATCCGCGCCGACGAACAGTTGAAGATGTTCTATTCCGAAGCCGTTTTCGATTACCGCAAGGCAGGGAATATCCTGACCGACAGCCGTGTCGTATCCTATGAAACACTTGATGGTGTACAGAATATCTACTCCGCCACGTATGAGGAGATCACCGGCATCTACCTTGAGAGCAAGGGCCATGCGATGGAAGATACGCTCGCCTATATCACCTATGGCGAAAACGAGGATGGCTGGCTCTATCTTATCCTGTCGGCAGAGCGCGGAGGGGATGAGGATTTCCTGTCCTACCTCGCCCGGCGCACGGGCCTTTCCCTGACAGACCAGAACGGCGCACCGCTGTAACTGACGAGCCCGCAGGCTTGATTCCTCGTGTAACAGCCCGAAATATCATGTGACGGTGGCCTGATTGCCTCCCGTGCCAGCACTATTTATGGTGCACCGCAAAAGGAAGGTGTGCACGACATGACATTGAAAGCAGGCGTTGCCGGGGCAGGCGTTTTCGGCGGCTATCATGCCAACAAATATGCCGAAGCAGCCGATGCCACCCTTGCGGCAATCTACGACCCCGATCCTGATCGCGCCGCGATGGCAGCGAAGATGCATGATTGCGAAGCCTGCACCGATTACAACGATTTCCTGTCGAAAGTTGACCTGCTGACGATCGCTGCGCCCGCCAGCTTCCATTACGAGCTTGCCCTGCGCGCATTGAAGTCCGGCCGTCACTGCCTGGTCGAAAAGCCCATCGCGCTGAATGTCGCCGATGCCGACCGGCTGATCGAGGTGGCGGAGGCCGAGAACCTCGTCCTGCAGATCGGCCACCAGGAGCGTTATGTGTTCGAGGCCTTCGGCATCCTGTCGCGGGCCGACAAGCCGCGCGAGGTACGCTCTCGCCGCCTCAACAAATTCTCCGGCCGGGCGATGGATGTGTCTGTCGTCTTCGACCTGATGATCCACGACCTCGACATGCTGTGCCAGATCGCAGGCGGCGCGGTCGAGAGACTGACAGCAAGCGAAGTGTGCGAGCACGGGCCGCATTCGGATCGTACCGAGGCGGAGATCGTTTTCGCAGGCGGACTGAAGGCGAGCCTCGCCGCCTCCCGCCTCGAACAGTCACCGACCCGCGACATGACGCTCGTCTATGATGACGGGGAAATCGTGATCGATTTCCTGAAGCGCGAGATCACCAACACGACCGGCACACCGCTGGCGCTGGAGTTCGGCGCGGAGAATGCGCCGCTGGCGTTCAGCGACCCCCTCGCCTTCGGCACGCAGAGCTTCATCAGGTCGGTCATGACCGGCGAGGCGCCCATCGTTTCCGGCAAGGCAGGCCGGGCAGCACTCGACCTTGCCATCCGCATCGAACAGGCCGCAGCCTGACACGCATAATTCAAGGAGGATACTGAGCATGAACGGCGTATCGAACCTGGCCCTGGAACGCGAAAGCCGCGTTGGCAACATTGCCTTTATCGACCTGAAGGCACAGCAGAAGGTGATCCGAGAGCGGGTCGAGAAACGCCTGATCGCCGTGCTGGACCATGGTCGCTATATCGCCGGGCCGGAAATCGATGAACTGGAAGAAATTCTCGAAGAAAAGACCGGCGCGAAACATGTGATCGCCTGTTCCAACGGTACCGATGCGCTGATCATCCCGATGATGGCCCTGAACCTGACGCGGGAGGATGCCGTATTCATCCCCGGCTTCACGTACAATGCCACAGCCAATGCCGTGCTGATCGCAGGCGGCACGCCGGTTTTCGTCGATATCGATCCGAACACGTTCAACATGTCGACGACAGACCTGATCACCAAGATCGAGGAAGTGAAGCTGCAGGGCAAGTTGAAGCCGCGTGTCATCTGCGCGGTCGACCTGTTTGGCTCGCCGGCCGACTACAACGCCATCAACAGCATCGCCGAGGCCGAGGACATGATCGTCTTCGGCGATGGCGCGCAGAGCTTCGGCGGGAAGCTGGATGGCAAATGGGTCGGCAACCTGGCGCCGGTGACCGGCACATCCTTTTTCCCGGGCAAGGCGCTGGGCGCCTATGGCGATGCGGGCGCGACGCTGGTGCGCGACGATGACGAGCTGGCCAAGATCTGCGAGTCGATCCGCTGGCACGGCACCGACGAGCAGCGGCGTGAGTCCGTCCGTGTCGGGATGAATGGCCGCATGTCGACCTTCATGGCCGCCGTGCTGCTGGAGAAGGTCGCGATCTTCTATGACGAGTTGGAGGCGCGCCATCGGATCGCAAATATTTATAATGAGCGGCTCGCCGATATCGCCCGCCCGCAGCAACATGTCGAGGGTGCGGAGAGCGGCTATGGCTATTACACCATTGCCATCGACAATCGCGATGCCGTGCGTGAAAAGGCCGGTGAAGCCGGTGTGCCGACGGCGATCTATTACATGCAGCCGCTGCACACGATGAAGGCGTTCGAGGCTTACGCCCCGGAAGGCGGCCTGCCGAATTGCGAAAAGGCGGCGAATGAGGTCCTGTCCTTGCCGATGCACCCCTACCTGACCGAGGAACAGGCGCATTTCATCTGTGACGTCATGCAGGCGGCGGTGAAAGAAGTCTGAAATCCTTGTGCTTCGTGGCCCGCTATCGCGGGCACCTCAGCATGAGGATTTTCAATCCGACAAATTAAAGATAGCCTCATCCTGAGGAGCTGCGCAGCAGCCTCGAAGGACGAGGCGCCCGAGCTTCAAACTACGACTCGTGTCAAAAACAGGTATGGCAAAGCTCTATTTTTCCTATTCGGCGATGAATGCCGGCAAGTCGACGATCCTGTTGCAGGCGGCGTATAACTATCGCGAGCGCGGCATGGTGCCCGTGCTGTTCACCGCCGCCATCGACAAGCGCGGCGGCGAAGGCAAGATCGCCTCGCGCATCGGGCTCGACGAAGACGCGCTGATGTTCGACGCAAGCCACGACCTGTTTGCCTGGGTCGGAAGCCTGATGCCATGCCATTGCGTGATGATCGACGAGGCGCAGTTCCTGACCGAGGCTCAGGTCTGGCAGCTCGCACGCGTTACCGACGATCTGGGTGTGCCGGTTATGACATATGGCCTGCGGACCGATTTCAGTGGTCGGCTGTTTCCCGGCAGCGCCACCCTGCTCGCCGTCGCCGATACGGTGCGGGAAATCCGCACGATCTGCTGGTGCGGGCGCAAGGCGACAATGGTGCTGCGCATCGGGGCCGATGGCCTGCCGGTTCTGGAAGGCGACCAGGTCGCCATCGGCGGGAACGAGAGCTATATCTCGCTGTGCCGCCGCCACTGGCGCGGGCAGCAGATCGGCCCGGATGAGGTTGAGGGCTGAGGATTGCCCCACATCTCAACTTCCCTTCTGTGGAGACTTTCTTTTAGTGGCATCCAAGGCCTGTAAGGCACTTTATGCCTTACAGGCCTTGGTGGCATTGTCATTAGACAGATCATTGCATGTCAAGGCGGCACCCGCTTCGCGGCGCGCCAAAGGCGCGGCCTTGACATGCAATGATCTGTCTAATAGCGCCCCCCCTTTTGTCCCTAAAACAAGAACTCCGAATCCTCGGGCACCCGCGAAAACGCGATCTTGGCGCCGAGATAGTTGAGGTCTAGCCCCTGCTGGGCGGCGAGATTGACATAGCGGCCCGATGGCGGGCGGGTGCGCTCCCCTGCCCCCAGCCTTGCATATTTCTGTTCGAGGTCGGTATTGATCCTGTCGATTGCGGCCCACAGCTTCGCCCGGCGCTTTTCCTTCTCGCTTTCTTCCGCGTTGTCGAAGAGGTCGCCCTGACTGATGACGCTGTCGCCTTCCCTGGCCAGCCCGTGCAGGAAGAGCGAGACGTTGCCGATACGCCGCCCGCCGCCGCCATCATGCAGGCGCGGCATGACATGCAAAAGCTCTGTCCACATATCATCGAGCACATCGAGGAACCGGTAGGTGTCCTGCGTATAGGAAAACTGCCGGTTGGAGCCCCAGCGGTCACCCTCGGCCCGCTCGCCATCATGGTCGACACCGGCGCGCATGCGGATCGACAGGTTCAGCGCGCTGGCATACATGCCGTAATGCCTGAGACGGCTTGCCGCCTTCAGCAGCAGTGCCCGGGTGACGATCTTCGCCCCCTCCGGCGTCTCGTGTTCGCGCGACAGGACGCGGCCATGGCCGATCATGCGCTTTTCGGGTTCTGCATCCTCGTGGGTTTCATAGCCATGCAGCGCGTACCAGAAGCGCTCGCCCTGGACAGAGCCCCAGACCTGGCGGGCCTGTTTCGGGGCCATGTTCCAGAGCTGGCGAAAGGTGGTGACGCCAATGCGCTGCAGCCGCCGGTCGACGCCGGGCCCGATGCCGGGAATGTCGATGATGTCGATATCGTCGAGCCGATCCGGCAGGTCGCCGGGAGCAAAGACCGTCAGCCCGTCCGGCTTTTGGCTTTCTGCTGCCAGCTTGGCGAGCAGCCGGGTCTGGGCGAGCCCGGCGGAGAAGCGCAGTGCCGGGCTGAGATTGGTGGAAATGCTCTCGCGGATACGTTCGGCCAGCGCCATCGCCTTTGCAGGGTCACCCTCCGACGGCGCAAGGCGGCAGGCCCATTCGTCGATCGAATACACCTTGGTGACGGGGATGTGCTTTTCGACCTCGGCCAGCAGCAGCTTGTGTATCTGCACATAGCGGTCGTGCCGGGCGGGCAGGACGACAAGGTCCGGGCACAGGGTCTTTGCCTCGCGCACCATGGTGCCGCGCTTGATGCCATAGGGGCGGGCCTCGTAGCTCGCCGCGATGGCTGATGTATGGTCGGATTTCTGCGGGATGACGATGACCGGCCGGCCACGCAACGCCGGATTGTCATGCTGCTCCGCCCCGGCGAAGAAGGCGTTGCAGTCCATGAACAGGTACGCCAGCTGGCGGTGCCAGGTGTTCTCGACAGTTCCCATGACGAGAACAAAGATAGAACGTATGAGCCAGGGAGTCTATCGCCGCCCTTCGGCATTTTTTCCACGGGCCGCTGCATGCTGCCCTTGCGCGGGACGCCGCGAACGCTACCCTCCCCTCCATGTTCACCAGATTTTTCCATGAGCTGAAAGACGCCGGGCTGCCGGTTTCCCTGCGCGAATACCTAACTCTTATGGAGGCGATGGAGGCCGATCTCGCGGGCAAGCGGGTCGAGGATTTCTATTACCTCTCCCGCGCGGCCCTCGTGAAGGACGAGCGCAATCTCGATAAGTTCGACCGGGTCTTCGCGCACGCCTTCAAGGGCATTGAGAGCGTCAGCGAGGGTATCGAGGCGGAGATCCCCAATGAATGGCTGCGCAAGCTCACCGACAAGTTCCTCACTGAAGAAGAGAAAGCACAGATCGAGGCGCTCGGCGGCTGGGACAAGCTGATGGAGACGCTTCAGGAGCGCCTGAAGGAACAGAAGGAGCGCCATGAAGGCGGCAACAAGTGGATCGGCACTGGCGGCACCTCGCCCTATGGCCATGGCGGCTATAACCCGGAAGGCATCCGCATCGGCGGGGAGAGTACCCACAAGCGGGCGGTGAAGGTCTGGGAGAAACGGGAATACAAGAACCTCGACAGCTCGGTCGAGCTTGGCACGCGCAACATCAAGATGGCCCTGCGCCGCCTGCGCCAGTTCGCGCGCGACGGCGTGCCGGATGAATTCGACCTCGACGGCACGATCGACGGCACTGCACGCAAGGGCTGGCTCGATATCCATATGCGGCCCGAGCGGCGCAATACGGTCAAGGTACTGATCTTTTTCGATATCGGCGGGTCGATGGACCCGTTCATCACGATCATGGAGGAGCTGTTTTCCGCCGCGCGCGCAGAATTCAAGCACATGGAATACTTCTACTTCCACAACTGCCTCTACGATTTCGTGTGGAAGGACAACAAGCGCCGCTGGACCGACAAGATCCCGACCTGGGATGTGCTGCATAAATACGGCAATGACTACAAGGTGATCTTCGTCGGTGACGCCTCGATGAGCCCCTATGAGATCACCGTGCCCGGTGGGTCGGTGGAATATTTTAACGAGGAGGCTGGTGCCGTCTGGCTGCAGCGCCTGCTCGATATCTATGAGAATGCAGTCTGGCTGAACCCGGTCAGACGGCAGAGCTGGGACTATGTCGGCTCCATCGGCATGATGCGCCAGCTGTTTGCCGACCGAATGTATCCGCTGACGCTGGAGGGTCTGGAAGGCGCAATGGCGGAGCTGAAGCGGTAGCCGCCAAGTTGCGCTTTACAGAATTCTTCGAACCGGCCAGTTTTCCCCCATGAGCCATATCGATTCCTACCCGCATGAAATTGTCGGCATGTTTGGCCGGTTGCCCGTCTATCATCCGCTCGAGGACATAGAGGGCGAAGACGACGAGCATTTCACAGGCGATTTCAGCTGCACGACCGGCCAGATCGTCATCGGCGGCGGATCGGGCGAGCATGAAGGCCTGATCCTGCGAAAGCCAGCGGCGGCGGTTGGCCAGTTCCTGTGGATGCTTATCGGGGATGACAGGATCGATGGCGGGAGGGACGAATGGAAGGAGCTGATCGACTTCAGCTTTTATGAACGCGAGATCATCGAGTTCAGCGGCTGGTCGACCAAGACCCATGCCAAATTCTATGAACTGTGCACCACCGCCCTTCCACACCCCTATGATGATGACTCATTCGAACTGGGCTTCGAAGCGTGGTTGATCGCCGGACTGGGGGAGTTCGTCTTCTATGCCATGCCGGAGCTTGCCAGCGAGCTGATGGACAAGCTCGATGATCCGTACAGGGGCATACATCATGTCGAGTATAACAACATCACGCTGATCCCGCCGAACATGCCGGTCTATGCCAATGGCGGCAACGCCTTCACCATGACCCGGCGCAACGCGCCCAAGGCGTGATGCAAAAAGGGAGAGCCGGAGCTCTCCCTTGGCATATCGTGTTTATCGGCTGATCAGGCGTAACGCTTCAGGTCCTTGTCGTAGTCAGGATCCGGGCCTGAGAAGAGCTCACCAAGCTGTGCCTCGATCTTTTCGATCGGGTGGTTGGTCAGGTCGCTGCTGACTTCCTTGACAATACGGTCCTCGGTTTCCTTGTGATAGCCGTTGCGCAGCTCGCCAAGCGCCTGTGGCGGGGCGAAAACAACGAGGCGGTCGAAAGCATTTTTCAGCGCGGCCTTGTTGAGGCGATCGGCGATTTCACCGACGAAGCGCTCTTGCTCGAACTCATGCCAGTCCGTATCATCAACAGCCGATCTCTGGGCACCGCCTGCGCCATTGTCATTCATCCGCCCACGTCTATTGGCGGCCTGCTCTCGCGTGGGGGGATTGTCCAGTTCCTCTTTCCTGATGACGTTCAGGAGCGGCTGGGTGTCGATATCGTCATTGCGGAAAAACAGGGCTTTCTCGCCATCGGCGACGAGTACCCAGGTAATCTGGTCAGCATAATCTCTCATGATTGCACATCCTTTCCGTTATTCCCTATGGATAACAAACAGGGTGAGGTGTCGAACGTTCCGGCCTCAGAGCCGACCTTGAGAGATTGTCAGGTGCCGTCGCGCAGACGACGGATTTCGGCGATGGTCTCGCGGCCTGTACTGCGCAGCTGCTCCAGCAGTTCAGCCCGCTCTTCACGCCGGCGCGAAAGCCCGACCAGCGTTTCTGCGCGGGCGCAGATATCACCCAGCTGCCAGGCACCGACACCGCGGGCTGCCCCTTTCAGGGCGTGGGCAGCATCGCGCCAAGCCGCATCCTCCGCAGCCGGATCAAGCAGCCCGGCCCACATCTCGGCTTGCGTCTCGAAAATGCCGAGTATTTCGTCGCGCAGCGCATCATCGCCGGCAACATAAAGATCAAGATGGTCAAGATCTATCAGGCACGCTGCAGTCATCGTCGTCGCCCCTTCGCCTCGCGGCCCCTGATCATGAAAGGTGCCGCCCTCGTCCGGCTCAGGATGACAGAGCAATGATTAACAGACCGTTCATGATATGGGCGGCAGTTCAGCGACGCCCTGCGGACAGGAGAATATCCCTTTATCGCTCGTCAGCGGTTTCTTCTTCAACCGGCCCGGATGCTTCAGGTTCTGCGGCTTCGGATTCTGCCGCTTCGGGTTCGACCTGTTCCTCAGACGGTAGCGTCACCTGCTGTGCGGCGGCATCCGCCTCGGCGGCGGCCGTGATCGCCTCGCGAGCATAGGATTCGGCATCGAGGGCAGCGGCCACCGCTTCATCCGCCGCGTCACGGGCTTCCTTGGCCTCCGCCATCGCCTGCGCACGATACTCGTTGGTCATGCCTTCGGCGACCTGTGTGGCTTCCCTAGCGGAGAGAAGCGCGTCCTGCGCCGCCATGGAAGATTCCTCGGCAGCCTCCATCGCTGCGACGGCCAGCCTGTCGGCATCCTTTGCGGCGGCAATGGGGTCGGTTTCCTGCATCATCGCGATGTTCGAAATCGCCTTGTTTGCATCGTCACCGGCCTGATCGGCCAGGATGATGGCCTCACGCGCCCGGGTGATGGCGGTTGCCGCGGCTTCGTTGACCATGTCACCGAGCGGGAATTCCTCGGCCACGGCCTGTTCCACACCGGCGGGGTCTTCCTCATCCACAACCGCTGTCTCCTGCGGGGCGGGCTCCGGCTCTTCCTCGCCGGTCACGGCATCGCCGATCTGGTCAGCTGTTTCCTGCACTTCCTCGACAGCCTGTTCGGCAACCTCGGGAACCTCGCGGCCGGAGAAGATGATCGCCGCGATGACAGCGGCAATGACGACCGCAATGATGAGCAGGATTTTCAAGACGTTCATTGTCGACCCCCAGTCGAATTCTCTGTTTCAGAACGCACCTTACCCGCGATGGCCGCCATTCCAAAGCGAAACCGTCGCCCTGCGGGGCTGCTGTCGCTGACAAATGCCTGAATTGCCTGTGTTTTACCCTATATCCGGCCTTGTTTCCCGCGGCGGTATTGCCGAATATCGGCCCTGATCAGGAGAGGACAGGCAGATCATGAACGAGCAGATGAGCGATCCGGGTATTTTTGTCGGCAAGGGCGAGAACCCTGTGTCCCTCACCCTGAAATATGCCAACCGCCACGGGCTGATCTGCGGCGCGACAGGCACGGGCAAGACCGTGACTTTGCAGATTCTCGCCGAGGGCTTTTCCGATGCCGGCGTGCCGGTCTTCATCTCCGACGTCAAAGGTGATGTCGCCGGGCTGTCGCAGGCAGGCACGATGAAGGGCTTCCTGCAGGAACGGGCCGAGACGATCGGGCTGGAGCCATACGACATGAAGGGCTACCCGACCGTCCTGTGGGACCTGTTCGGCAAGCAGGGGCACCCGGTACGGGCGACGATCACCGATATGGGCCCGCTGCTGCTGGCGCGGCTGCTGGGCCTTAACGACACGCAGGAAGGGGTTCTGGTGCTCGCCTTCCGCGTTGCCGACGATGAAGGCATGCTGCTGCTCGACCTGAAGGATTTGCGGGCATTACTGATCAATATTTCGGACCGGCGGCAGGAGCTGCAGGCGAAATACGGCAATGTCTCGCCATCCTCCATCGGCGCGATCCAGCGCAAGCTGCTCGCCCTGGAAGAACAGGGGGCCGACCAGTTCTTTGCAGAGCCCGCGCTGGACCTGAACGATTTCATGCGCACCGCCGAGGATGGCCGCGGCATCATCAACGTGCTGGCCGCCGACAAGCTGATGATGTCGCCAAAGCTTTACGCGACCTTCCTGTTGTGGATGCTGTCTGAGCTGTTCGAGATGCTGCCGGAGGCCGGCGACCCGGACAAGCCGAAGCTCGTCTTCTTTTTCGACGAGGCGCACCTGCTGTTCGAGGATTGTCCGCCCGCCCTGCTCGACAAGGTGGAAACCGTCGTCCGGCTGATCCGCTCCAAGGGGGTCGGCGTCTATTTCGTAACCCAGAACCCGATGGACGTGCCGGACAGCGTTTCCAGCCAGCTCGGCAACCGCATCCAGCATGCATTGCGGGCCTTTACCCCGAAGGAGCGCAAGGTCATCCGCGCAGCGGCAGAGACATTCCGCCCAAACCCTGCGTTCGAGACGATAGATGTGATTACCGAGCTTGGGATCGGCGAAGCACTCGTCAGTACCTTGATGAGCAAGGGCGTGCCCGGTGTTGTCGAGCGAACGCTCATCCGCCCGCCCTCCTCTCGCATGGGGCCGCTGACGGCGGCAGAGCGCAAGAAGACGATCGGCGCCTCCCCCGTCGCCGGCACGTATGACAAGACCGTGGACAATCGCTCCGCCTACGAAATTCTTGGCGAACGCGCAGAGAAAGCTGCCGCAGAGGCCAGAAAGCAGGCCGAACGCGAAGCGAAACAGGCTGAAAAGGCGAAAAAAGCGAAGACGAGCGGCTCTTCATCAGCAAAGCCGCGCAGCCGGTCTCGGCGCCAGAGCACCACACAGGCAGTGCTCAAACAGGTGGCGCGCACCGCGACAAACCGGATCGTCTCGTCGCTGATGCGCGGCATATTGGGAAGCCTGAAACGCTAGGCGAGGATGCTCAATCCAGAATGTCCGGCCAGTTGGCATCGGCCTTCATGATAAAGCCCGGGATATCCGTCTCCCAAGTTTCCTGCACCTTGCGATCGTAGTTGAGATACAGCTTGCCATCGACGATGGTCCAGTAAGAAGGGTCGCCCTTTGCCAGCTTGCCTTCCGCGACCGCCCAGGCGCAGTAGCCGCCATATTGCGGCGCATAGGCGGATGGATTGGCGATGAACAAGTCCCTGTTTTCAGCAGAAGAAAAGCGCCACTCAGCGCCTTCATGGTCTGTGGTATATTCCTTCGAGCCCTGAACAGGCTCGCCTTGCGTAAAATAGGCAACCGGGTCGTAGCCACCGACAGCGGTGCTGGAGAACAGGCCGGTATAGATCGGGTCGGCAGCACTGGCTGTGGTGAAGTGAAAGAGCCCCGTAATCAGGGCAGCAAGAATGATGGGCAGACGTTTCACGGGTTTGCTCCTTGCAAATGGAAAATGACGGGAACTGACTGACCAAAGTGCTATCGCACTATGCCAATCCGGTCCCGTCACAGCTTTTCACAAGAAGCGGAAGCTATCCGTGTGCCGGCCTAGCGACTGTCATCATCGTCCGCGATATTGCCGGTGACATAGCGGTTGCGTTCTTCCTCGTAAACCAGATTGGGGTTACTGGAACCAGTGTACGCGTTGCCATAGCCGGATGCCATGCGGCGGCTTTTCACCGTTTCCCCATCACGCTGGGAGAGAAAGATCTGTGCATCATTTGTCGCCCTTGCAACGGCCTCCTCGGCCTCTTCGAGCTTGGCAGCAGCCTCGGCAGCCTCTTCCTTGGCCTCACGAGCCTCGCGCTGGCTCTTCTCTACGCTGACGGCAACATTCGTCAGTTCCTCGGCCTCATCCGTTACCTCGCTGGCATCCTCAGCGGCCTGTGCAAGCATAATCGACACTTCGCGAGCGATCACAGCCGTTGCGTGTGCGCGATCAGCCGCCTCGAGAGAAGCCGTGACCGATGCCTCGGCCGCGTCATTATAGGTTGCAAGCTGGGCTGACTTTTCCGCGCTTTCCTCAGCACGCGTTGCGTTTTCCTCCAGCTCCTCTGCCAGGGCATAGGCCTCTTCGGCCAGCTTGCCGGCCCGTTCCACAGAACGATCGACACTCCGCACTGCCCGTTCCTGGCGGGCCATCACATCCACATCGCTGTTATCGGCCAGCGCAGGTTCCTCGCCGATCGAGCCGCCATTTCGATCGATCAGGTAAAGCGCGCCACCGACCAGCAGGGCCACAAAAAAGATAAATCCGAAAAATCTTGCCATATCACGTCTCCATGCAGTGTCTGTCTGAGAACAGCGCACAAAGGGATTTGGTTCTTACAGAGATGATTGACGTTTTTTGAAATTCGGAGCGCTGCCATTGGCGTGACGCCATGTAAACGCGAAAACAAGTGCAAACCGTCAGGCGATCAGTCACCTGACCATGCCAAGAGATTGTCTCTCTCCTACATCACCGAAACGGATGCGGCGGAGTAAGGTGCCTGTTGTTCGACAAACGCATCTTCCCCATAATTTATAGCGTCCGGCTGGTCATTCTGCGCACCGAGCGAGATCATGACCAAGGGGAGGCCTACGGCAAAGATAATCAGAACAAGAACATAGCGGAGCATGGTTTTTTCTCCTATCCTGTTACGCTACTGTTCATAAAACGATTCTTGGGCTGACCAGTTCGCTTTCAGCGCATAAAAAAATCCGGCGTTTCTGACGCCGGATTTCCGGATAGGTGTATATTTTCAGGGACTTACTGGCCGGAAGGGGTATCCGTGCCTGTTGCATTATTGTCCCAGCGCGACTTGAAACGGTCGAATTCTTCCTTGTCGCGGGCTTTCTGCATCTCTTCCATATAGGCCTGGAACTCACGCTTGGCGGTTTCCAGCTTCTGGCGCTCTTCCTCGATGCGGCGCAGTTCAGCATCGCGCCATTCATCGAAAGCGCTGTTGCCGGTGCGCGAGGACGATGCCTTGCCATCGAACGCCTTGTCGAAAGCCGACTTCACCTTTTCGCCCGTGCGCGAAACGCTATCGGACTTGCCCCATGTGCTGAAATCAAGGCCCCAGGCCTGACCCCAGATCATATAGGCGATCATGAACAGGCCTACCGGCCAGGCGCCAATGATAAAGGCGACAACCATGATGGCGGTATTGATGGGCGTCCATGCCGGCCGCAGCTGCTCTTGGACAGACCCTTTGCGGGCAGTGGAACTCATTCTCTTATCTCCTTGCTTTGTCTGCGGCCCTCTACCCTATTCATATGGGTTCACGAGGCCGTGACTTCAAGAAGATGGAGGCTGGATTACGTGATTCGCGGAGCCAGAGGCTGAATGCCTACCAGCGGCCATAGCGGACGCTGCCCGGCACGACATAGCCATAACCGTAACGGTCATAGCACATGGTTCCCGTCACCGGCACGCGGCGACCGCGATGCCATTCACTGTAGCTTACAGGATGGCAGCGATAGTTGTAATTGCTGTAGCCCGAGCGCCAGTCGCGATGGCGATAGCGATTGCGACCATTGTAATAGACGTAATAGCCGTCGCGGTAGCCATCGGAATAGCCGATCGTCACGTCGCCAAGGTCAACGGAAAGGTCGAAGCTGCTGCCCCGATTGCGGTCATAGCGATAGCGGTAGTCGCGACCGCGATAATCGTAACGGTCCCGATAGTCTCGGTCATAGCGGCGGTTGTCGCTGTAGCGGCGGCGGTAGTCATCCGAATATCCGCGGTAATTATCGGAGTAGCGGCGAGCGTCTTCCTGGTAGCGATTGCCATCCTGGCCACGCACCTGCCCCCGGCTGTAGTCGCGATCATAATCGCGGCCCCTGTCGGAATCACGATCATAGCCGCGTTCGCGGTCATAGTCCCGGTCTCGATCAGCGCCACGATCATCCCGGCCGCCGGCGAGACGGCCATCGATGTCGCCATCCCAGCGCTGGGTATCTTGCGGGGAAATTTCCTCACCGGTCTGCGCGTCAACGGCAGCACTGCCGCGAACCTGTGCAGAGGCGGGCAATGTAAAGGCCATCAGTGCCGAAACGGCAAGGGCGGCGGGGGCAATCAATGAGCTGAGTTTCCTGTCCATGCTTAACAGAAAGCCGCAAGAATGTGGCATCAACAAGGCTGCGCACTGCGCGTAAATTCTGCTATTGATAATTATTCGCAACTGTGACTATCCTCTGTCATCCGCTGCTTTCGACAGGAAACCTGATCGGAAGTCGGCCATGAAAACCCTGAATGCCTACCTGAATGCAATGGGAGAAGTGAGTTCATGAGTGCGACAAGACCCCTGCCTTTGCCGCTGCCGGCGGACAGGACCGAAGACCCGGCCCTGTTCATCATCTCGGCCCTGCGCCTGTTCGCCTGCCCCTGCGCTGCACCGGTGCATGACACGTTGCGCGAAGACAGCCCGGCGGAGGCCCTGTTGCAGGTGATGCGCCTGATCGATACCCATGCCCGCCGTCCGTTGCGGCTCCATCCGGCACACAGCATGGTCATGAGCGCTGATGAGATTGCCTTTGCCGGCCTGCTCTCCGCCACACAGGCCGGACGTGACCGGGAAGCGCAATTACGCTGTCGGACCATGGTCCGGCCAACAGGGCAGGATGCACTTGCTGCCGCGATGCGGATATTCGCACGGAAACTGTCAGCAGACGGCATTATACTGGATGCGGCAGAGTCTGAACCACCCCGCGGCGCCCCCTGCTATCCCAGACTGGTCAGTTGAGACTGGTAAGCCAGGCTGATGACTTACTGGGCCGGCAGGGTGATACGGAACGTCGTTCCATCCGACCCTGTCTCTTTCAGGACGATCTCGCCGCCATGGGCGCGGACGGTTTCAGCCGCGATGGCAAGACCCAGCCCCGAGCCGCCCTGACGGACGGAACCCTTGAACGGTACAAACAAATGCTCCTGCGCCGCGACGGGCAAGCCGGGGCCATTGTCCTGCACATCGATGATGACGAGACGGTCGGTCCGCTCAGCCGAAAAGGTCACCTGGGGCGCAGACTGTTCGCTGGCAGCAAGCGCCTCAGCCGCATTGCGGGCAAGGTTGAACAGTCCACGGAAGAGTTGGGTTCGATCGGCCATCAGCTCCACGCGCGGCGAGACATGGTTGATGAACCGTATCGGCGGCTCGCCCTCGGTGAAGATCTTCAGCGCGTCGGAGGTTTCTTCGACGATATCGAACAGGTTGACGCTTTCGCGCTCCTTCACCTCGGCCCGGCCATAGTCGAGCGTCGCTTGGCACATGACCACCGCCCGATCGAGAGCCTTGATCAGGCGCGGGGCGAGACGCTTGACCTGCGGGTCCTCGCTTCGCGACAGCCTGTCGGACATCAGCATGGCGCTGGCCAGTACGTTCCTCAGGTCGTGGTTGATCTTGGACATGCCCTCGCCCAGCGTCGCCAGACGCGATTTCTGGCGCAGGGCCGATCTCAGCTCCGCCTGCATGTCGGCAAGAACACGCTCCGCCTGGCCGATCTCGTCGCGCCGGCCTGACGGGCGCATCATAGCGCTTTCATCCTCCGGCTTGCGCTGGAACCGGGCCATGTTCGCCGTCAACTTGACCATGGGCCGTACAAAGATGAACAGGATCGTGAAATAGACCGCCCCGGCGACGATGATGCAGATGACGATGGACAACCCCAAAATGCCAACGGCATAGCGCCAGAGTGCGTCACGCAGCGGGGCCTTCTCGATCACGATATCCACTGTCGTATCTGGTGAAGACGGTGGCGAGCCCTGCACCATCAGATACATGTTGGATGGAGAGACCATATTGCCGAGAGCATCGCCGATAAGCTGCAACGGTGAAGCATCGCGCAGGTCGACAAGCTTCCTGTCCATCCGGGTTTCGTCGTCGCCGCCTTCACCACTCGCCTCGCTGCCGGGCGCGAGGATCAACTGGCTGCGACCACCGGCATCGATACGCACACCGATGATCTCTGCCGTCTCGAACAGGGTGCGGACCGTCTCCGGTTCGATCATGTTGTCAGGGGCTACTTCGAAGGAAACCGAGATCAGATAGGCACGTTCGATACGCTCCTGCAGGTAATCGAAGCGGAACTTGGCAACAGACGGCACGAAGACGACGATCTCGGCGACGATGATGAAGGCAACGGTCAGCGCAAGCAGGCGCGCAGGCAGGTTATGCCGCCGCTCGACCAGATAGCTGATTGATTTGCCAATACCGGCCATGCCGCCCGCTCCTTTGCCCTCTATCTAGCGCAGTTCGGCCCTCATGCCATCAATCGAACATTGATAGCAGCTTTACGACAAAACGCGTGCGGTCGGAGAACAGCGTCGGCGTGTAGTAAGCGCCTGCGGCACGTTTGGATATCTCTCCCATGGTCGGGTATGGCGCGATCATGTTGGTGAAGGCCTTGATCTTCAGCCCGTTGGCAATGGCGAGCGCCCATGGCCCGATCATGTCACCTGCGCCCGGCCCGATGATCGACGCGCCCAGTACCTTCCCACCCTTTCCGACAACAACCTTGGCCATGCCGGAGGTTTCATGCTCTGCATGGGCGCGGTCGTTCTCCTCGAACTTCCAGCGGGCGATCGAGTACTTCTCGCCCTGTTCCTTCGCCTGCGCTTCCGTCAGGCCGACATGGGCAAGCTCAGGGTCGATATAGGTGACCCAGGGCGCGTTCTCTTCCTTGTTTTTCGCGGGTACCTTGAACAGGATGTTCTGGACAAGCACGCCGGCATGGTAACCCGCGACATGTGTGAACTGGCGACCGCCCGCGACGTCACCTGCGGCATAGATGCGTTTATTGCTCGTGCGCAGGCGGGCATTCACCTTGATGCCGCGCTCGTCATAGTCGACACCGGCCTTTTCAAGATCAAGACCCTTCACATTGGCCCGTCGGCCCGTGGCGACGAGGAGATGCGAACCCGTGACGGAGTGGTTCCCCTCCTCAGTGGCATAATGAACGGTGATGTCGCCCTCGCTGCCGCTGACCCGGGCGACCTTGCCGCCCTCGATGATCCGTACACCTTCATTGGCAAGATGCGCACGGGCGATGGTGACGAGTTCCGGGTCGTCCTTGGGCAGGATCTTCGCGCCCTCGATGACGGTCACCTCCGCGCCAAGGCGGCGATGGGCCTGCGCCATTTCCACACCGATGGGACCACCGCCGAT
Organism: Aquisalinus luteolus; assembly: GCF_009712425.2. Lineage (GTDB taxonomy): Bacteria > Pseudomonadota > Alphaproteobacteria > Caulobacterales > Parvularculaceae > Aquisalinus > Aquisalinus luteolus. Next base: position 425,404 of record NZ_VCJR02000001.1, on the reverse strand, counting down.
TATCAGCAGGTGTTTGGGCTGTTCCGGTGAATAGAAGATCGTCTCGTTGGTGAGATAGGGCACGCTGTCGAGGCCATCTATCGGCGGGACGAAGGGCGATGAACCCGTGGCGATAACGAAGTGCTTGGCCTTGACCACGTGATCGCCCGCAGTCACTTCGCGCTCGCCGGTGAATCGGGCGGGGGCGCGCAGGACGGTACAGCCAAGACCCTCGAACCGCTCCTGGCTGTCATTGGGCTCGATCTCGGCGATGGTACGATAGACATGGTCGAGTACTGCCTTGTAGTCGATCTGGGGCTCGACGCTGGCGATGCCGAAGCGGGCCGCCTCGCGCATGTGCTGGGCATGCTTGCCCGCGGCCAGCATCGCCTTGGACGGGACACAGCCATAGTTGAGGCAGTCGCCGCCCATCTTGCCCTTTTCGATCAGCACCACCTTGCGGCCCAGTTGCGCTGCGCCAGCCGCCACCGACAGCCCGCCTGAACCCGCGCCTATGACGCATAAATCTGCCTTGATCGTCTGTGTCATGATCTTTCCTCATGCCATGCTGCGAGCACTGCTTTTTCTTTTCCCTCCGACAGGGAGGCAAGAAGGGATGTCTCTTCAGGCGCGACCAGCCGATCCCGGGCCAGCCAGTCACGGGCCGTTTCCTCGATTGGCCTGATCGTCATGCCCGCCGCAAGGGCAGACGTAACATCGTGTGCCATGAGGCCCGGCCAGTTCGCCGGAGCGCACAGCCCCAGGCTTTCCTCTCCCGACCACACACTGACCCCGTGTTCGGTCAGGAAAGGTACCGGCACCCAGGTAAACCGGGAATCCTCAGCACCTACGGCATATTGTAGCCGGTTGAGGAAATCTTCCCGCGACATCGGCGGACAAACCGCGTCATAGGTACCGGCCAATTTTGCCTCGACGGCATCGATGATCCATTCGGCAAGATCGCGGACATCGATAAACTGCACGGAATCTGATGGCGTTCCGGGAGCGATGATTTCGCCGCCCCTTGCGATCCTGCGCGGCCAGTAACCGAAGCGGTCATTGGGGTCGTCATTGCCGATGACGAGGCCGGGGCGAACAATGAAGCACTGCTCTCCCATCCGCTCACGGACAAGGTTCTCGCACGCGACCTTGTTATTGCCGTATACGTCCCATCCAGCGGCATCGCTGTCGGGTGCCGAGGGCTCTAGCACGCTGCCTGTCTCTACCGTTTGTCCGACAGTCTCGTGCTCGGCATAGATGCTGATGGAGGAAACGAAGACCCAGTGTCGCGCATTGTCCGACAGGGCGTCCAGCGCCTGCACAACCTGACGAGGGATACGGGCAATGTCGATCACGCTGTCCCATCCCTGTCCGGACAGCGCGGCATAATCTTCTGGCTGTGTCCGGTCGAGCTTTATAAATGCTGCACCGGCGGGAGGCCGCCCGCTTTCGCCACGCGCCGCAATGGTCACATCATGGCCGCGTCCGATAGCGATCTCGGCGATCTTTCGAGAGAGATATTTCGTCCCTCCCAGAACCAGAATATGCATGACAATCCCCTTCGCCTCACTCGGCCTCGTTCAGCGACCAGTCATAGGCATAGCCGTCGATTTTCCTGCGCCCGTCAAGCATGGCTGCAGTGTCGCCTTCGGCATAGAATCGAAGCCAGTCGAGGATGGCGCGGTCATTGTCGCCGAAGTCCTCGCCATACCATTGGAAGATCGAGGAAAGGATGAGATCGCCCCCCTCATCTACCTGCACGGCGCGGCCTGAATTGACGAAGGCGCGGGTTGCGGTATCGAGCTGGGTTTCCAGCGTTTCGGCGGCGAAGGGTTCAGGCAACAGGGCCGGGCAGCCGATGGAGGCGCAGTTGACCGCGAAGTGGACGCGCGGTTCATCCCATTCCTCACGCAACGTGCCGTGTTCAATATCGTCGAGGCTCATCGCCTCGCCATTGACGGCTACCAGATCTTCCCGCCACGGGCCGGGGCGCAGGCCGAAACCGAACCTGATATCCCTGATCGAATCGACCGGGTAGTTGTCGAGGACAACATCGAGGGTGACGGCGTTATAGAGATTGACCCACCAGGCGAAGGCGGCGTCGCGGTCTTCCGGCGGACCAGCCACGGCCTGACTTTCGATCCATGCTTTCAGGGCGTCGCGATCCTTGTCCGTCACCTCACCATAGCGCACAGAAGTGACCCCGGGGCCTTGCTCGACAACAAAAGTATCGAGAAAGCGGGAGTAGGTTTCTTCACCCGCATCGGCCGAAGTTGCGACAAGCAGGATCAAGGCACTGAAAAGGTTGGCGAAAAATCGCATTATGGTCTCTTTTATCGTAGACTATGGTGCCATAACGCCTGCGGTGTCCGGCAAGTTTGCCCGTGATACCGGAAAAGGTGCTGCGGCGGCGTCACAGCTGCGCGATGGCGCCCTCACCATCGCGTGTCAAAGATCAGCGATTTTCGCGCATCTGCACCCTTGACGGGACAGCGCTCATGACGTAGTCACGCGCCTTCGAATTCATGTTTATTGACGCCTTCAAAGGGGCAGACGATGAAAAGACCATATCAGCCAAGCCGCCTGGTGCGTAAGCGCCGTCACGGTTTCCGCGCACGCAAGGCCACCAAGGGCGGCCAGAAAGTACTCGCAGCGCGCCGTTCCAAGGGCCGCAAGAAGCTGTCAGCGTAAGGCAGGCAGCTCAAGGGAGGGCTTTGCTTGACAGGCCCCGCCAGCAAACACGCAGCCATGCTGCCGGTCCGCTCTTTGAAAAAAAGGGCGGATTTTTTGCGTTTGAGGCATTGCCGCGGGGCCTCGAAAAAAGGCTTTCTCCTGCTCAGCGCCCCTGCGCCGGCTGACCGAGCGAGTGAAGGCATTGCCCGGCTCGGCATCACCGTGACGAAGAAGCTGGGCAAGGCGGTCACCCGCAACCGCATAAAGCGTCGGCTGCGGGCGGTGGGCAGAGAGGTCCTCACCCTTCACGGCGCGCCCGGCCATGACTATGTGCTGATCGCGCGATCTGCGGCGGAAGAGCTTCCTTTCGCCATTCTGCTTGACGATCTGAAACAGGCCCTTGTAAGCCCACCTGTGAACAAGCGCCCGGATGCAGGAACGGGCAGCAGGAAGCGGTCCACTATATCCGGACCCTCGACAGACTAGACGGAATATTCAATGGACAATCGTAATCTCATCATCGCTGTCGCCGTTTCCATGGGCCTTTTGCTGCTGTGGGATGTCTTCTACATGCAGCCCCAGCGCGACGCGATGGAAGCGCAGCGCCAGGCACAGCAGGCGATGCAGGTCGACGAGCAGGCTGTTGGCGATCTCGGCACGCTGGAGGATCCCTCCGATGTCAATCGCATCCTGACCCGGGAAGAAGCCCTCGCCCTCGCGCCGGGCCGCGTACGCATCGACACGCCGATGGTGACCGGCTCGATCAATTTGCAGGGCGCCGTCATCGATGACCTCAGCCTGAAGCAGTATCACGAAACCCCGGATGAGAGTTCGCCAATCGTGATCATGCTCAATCCGCGCGAGACGCAGTATGGGCACTACATGCAGACCGGCGCTATCGCCCGGGCCGGTGACAGCCCACTGCAGGATGACCGCACGGCGATCTGGACCGCCCCGGAAGGCGCTGTGCTGACTGTCGATAATGACGTCACCCTGACCCGCACCGAAGGCGGCCTCGTCCACACCATGACCATCGGCATCGACGACCAGTACATGTTCGATGTCACGCGCACGGTGGAGAATACGACTGGCGAGCGCGCCATCGTCGCACCGTTCGGCCTGACGGTTCAGCGCGGCGACCCGCCCTTCCTGAGAAACTTCATGATCCTGCATGAAGGCCCGGTCGGTGTGCTCGGCTCTGTCGGCCTGAAAGAGCGCAAATACAACAATGTCTACAAGAAAGAAGAGCGCTCCGCAGAAGGCGTTTCCGGCGGTTGGGTCGGCCTGACATCCAAGAACTGGCTGGCCGCTGCGATCCCCGACCAGTCACTCGTCTACCGCGCCAATATGGGCCACGAGCCGAACACCACGCGCGACAACCCTGTCTACCGTTCGCAATATCGCGGCGCGCAGCAGGTGGTAGAGCCGGGTGAGACATGGACCTATCAGGGTTATATGTTCGGCGGCGCCAAGCGCATGGAAATCCTCAATCATTATGAAGAGCCGGTCGAGGAAGGCGGTCTCGGTGTCCTGGATTTCGACAAGGCCGTCGACTGGGGCAATTTCTTCTTCCTGACCCGTCCGATCTTCTGGCTGATGCATTTCTTTGCCGAGCTGACCGGCAATTACGGCGTTGCCATCCTGTTGCTGACGCTGGTCATCAAGGCCGTCCTCTTCCCGCTGGCCAACAAGAGCTATGCCTCCATGGCCGGCATGCGAAAGGTCCAGCCCGAGCTGAAGAAGCTGCAGGAGCGCTACAAGGACGACAAGATGAAGCAGCAGCAGGAGATGATGGCGCTGTACAAGAAGTACAACATCAATCCGCTCGCCGGTTGCCTGCCGGTCATCATGCAGATGCCGATCTTCTTCGCGCTCTACAAGGTGCTGTTCGTGACCATCGAGCTGCGTCACGAGCCTTTCCTGTACATCCAGGACCTGACCGCGCCTGACCCGGCCGTGCTGCTGAACCTGTTCGGCCTGGCGCCGTGGGATGTCGCCACGATTCCTGTGGTCGGTACCTACCTGGCCATCGGCCTGTTGCCGATCCTGATGGCGATCGCGATGTTCTTCCAGACGAAGCTGAACCCGCCGCCGCCAGACCCGACGCAGGCGATGATCTTCAACTTCATGCCGCTGATCTTCCTGTTCATCTTCGCGCCGTTCCCGGCAGGCCTCGTCCTGTACTGGTTCTGGAACACCTTCCTGGGCGTAATCCAGCAATATGTGATCATGAAGCGCCATGGCGCGGACGTGGATATCTTTGGCAATATCAAGCAGAGCTTCGGCAAGAATGGCGAGAAGAAGCCTGCCTCGGCGAATGATTCCAAGTAATGGACAATGAATTTTCCGAGCAGGAGATCGAAACTGGCCGCGTGCTGTTCGCCGGCCCGTGCGATTTCATGCTCGGGGTCGTGTCGATGGAGACTCTGCCCCCGCCGGTCATGCCGGAGGTTGCCTTTGCCGGGCGCTCCAATGTCGGCAAGTCGTCCCTTCTCAATGCGATCACCGGCCGAAAAGCGCTGGCGCGCACCTCCAACACGCCGGGGCGCACGCGCGAGCTGAACTTCTTCAACCTAAATGACCGGCTGCGCCTCGTCGACCTGCCGGGCTACGGCTATGCCAAGGCGTCGAAGAAGGAAGTCGCCGGGTGGAACCGCCTGATCCGCGATTACCTGAAAGGCCGGGTGACCCTGCGCCGCGTCTGCCTGCTGATCGATTCGCGCCACGGGCTGAAGGATCTCGACATTGAGATCATGAAGATGCTCGATGTCGCCGCCGTGCCGTACCAAATCGTCCTGACCAAGACGGACAAGATCAAGCCGACCGAGCTTGAGAAGCTGAAGGCGAAGACGGCGGAGAAAATCGCCCGCCGCCCGGCCGCCTTCCCCTTCATCGCGGCGACGTCCTCGGAGAAGGGCTTCGGTCTCCCCGAATTGCGGGCCGGGCTCGCGCAGCTGGCGGAATAATCTGCTCATTGCCGCTTAGACTTCCCGTCGCAACCATGATACCACTGGTCGCAGGAGAGTGTGAGGGGAGCCCCGATTGGACAAGCTTTTCAGGGAGTTGCGCAGGCGGAATGTGTTCCGCATTGCTGGCGTCTATGCCGTCATCAGCTGGCTGCTGGTGCAGATCGCCGTGGCGCTGGAAGCGGCGCTGGAAATGCCGTCCTGGTTCGACGCGGTCGTCACTTCCCTTCTCCTGATCGGATTCCCCATCGCGATCATCTTTGCCTGGGCATTCGAAATGACACCGCAAGGCGTCAAGCGCACCGCTGCCGTGAGCCCCGAAGACAGCATCACGGACCGCACCGGGCGCAAGCTCGATTATGCCTTGCTGGGCGGCCTTGTGATCGTCGCGGCCATCGTGCTGGGCGACCGCTTCATTCCGCGCCTCGATGACAATGGCCCGGCGGTTCAGGTGACCTCGACTGCCCCTGCCGCTTCCGGTGCAGACCTCAGCGACAAGTCCATCGCCGTCCTGCCCTTCGCCGACATGTCAGCCGAAGGGGACCAGGAATATTTCGCCGATGGCCTGTCCGAGGAGCTGTTGAACGTCCTGGCCAAGATCGACGGGCTTCAAATCGCCGGGCGCACCTCATCATTCGCTTTCAAGGGCGACAATCGCGACCTGCGCGAGATCGGGGATATCCTGAATGTCGCGCATATCCTCGAAGGGTCGGTACGCAAGTCCGGCAACCAGATCCGGGTGACGGCGCAGCTGATCAATACCTCGAATGGCTATCACGTCTATTCGGATACGTTCGAGGGTGACCTGTCTGACATCTTTGCCGTGCAGGACGAGATCGCTGCAGAGATTACCAGGGCCCTGCGCACCGAATGGCTGGGCGAGGATGCCGCAGAGGAAGACGCGCCGAGCGACTTTGCCGCCTTCGACCTCTACCTGCAGGCGCGCCAGCTGATCTACACCCGCGACAAGGACAAGATGGAGCAGGCAGAACGCCTGCTCGACCGGGCCGTGGAGATAGACCCCGCCTATGCCCCTGCCTGGGCGCAGAAGGCGATCGTCAACGTGCTGCTGTCCAATTCGCCCGGCTCCTATGGTGACCGGCCGCAACTCGAGGCTGCGCAGAAGTCTCTTGAGATGGCGGAGAAGGCAATCGTTCTCGACCGGTCCCTTGGTGAGGCCTATGGTGCCAAGGGGCTCGCCCTGTCCAATCTCAACGGGGATCTGGACGAGGTGATCGCCACCCTGCGTCTCGCCATCGAGCTCAATCCAGGCCTGTCGGAAGCCAAGACATGGCTGGCCACGGCCTATCTGAGCAATGGGGACTCAGCGGAACAGCGCAAGGTCTATGAAGAAATCGTCGAAACCGACCCCCTGTTCGGACCCGCCTTCAACAATCTGATCAATGACTATGCCTACACCGGCGCATACGAGAAGGCCGAAGCACTGATCGACCGCATGGAGCGTGTAAAGGGCGACACCAAGGACACGCTCATGGCCCGGGGCTTCGTGGCGCAATCACGGGGCGATGTATCGGAGGCCGCGACCTATTTCGACCGCGCCCTTGAGCTGGACGCCAGCAGCACTGTCCTGCAGTCCAGCGCCACAATCGAAATGGGCAAGCTTGGCGAGTATGAAAGGTCCCTTGAACTGGCGATGTTCTATCAGCGCCCTGTCGTTCTGGCCGTACTCGGACGAACGGAAGAAGCACTGGCAGAACTGGAGAATATGCCAACACCCGACGACGCAGGTGCCTTCATGCTGGGACTGGCTTTCATTGTCTATGACGAGTGCCAGATGCCGGAGGAAATGATCGCCTATTTCGATCGTTATTATGACTCTATCGAGGAAGCGATCGATGAATCGCCGAATGACGCGCTTGCCTGGCTGACTTATCTTGCCAACGCCTTCAAGGTGACAGGCGATACCGAGCGACTGGCGGAAGCACTGGAATACATGCGCGAGGCGATCGAACTGGAAAGAGGAAAAGGCGCATCGGCCATGAACATGGCCGGGAACCTGACCTATTATGAAGCTGTCGCAGGCGATAAGGATGCCGCCCTTGGCCACTTGCAGGACTGGATGGATGCCGGGCTGGTCAGCGACTTCTCTCTCGGCTCGATGGCCCTCGACCCGTTGCGCAACGACCAGCGCTTCAAGGAAATCGAGGTCGAGATGAACACCCGCGTCAACCGTGAACGCCGCGAATACGGCCTGCCTGACCGCCAGGGGATGTAGAACCGGGCGGATAAGGTAAAACCTTCCCACCGGAACCATCCCCCGTCGAGACCCGTTACCGATAACGGTGTGCAGACTTGCATGATAACGGGGGCGACGGCAGGCATGATTACCCAGATACAAGACCGGCTGGAAAAACTGCCGCTTTACGGTCTCTATCAGAGAGTGGAAAAACCGGTCTCGCGCATCCTCGCCAGTATCGGCAATGACAATATCGGGCTGATTGCCGGCGGTGTTGCCTTCTACGCCTTCCTGTCGATCTTCCCGGCCATCGCCTTTGCCCTGATGATCTGGGGACTGTTCAACAGCCCGGACCAGCTGGGCAATCACCTGACCCTGCTGAGCGGGATCGTGCCTGAGGATGCGTTCGAGCTTATCGCCAACCAGATGATCCGCATTGCCGAGGCACAGGAGGGGAAACTTTCCTGGGGGGCAATTGCGTCACTCGCCCTGGTGTTGTGGAGCGCATCGCGCGCCGTGAATGCGCTGCTGTCTGCCATGACGGTGACAATCAACAAGGATCACAAGCGCGGCTTCTTTCAACAGAACATGCTGGCGCTGGGCTTTACCATTGCGGGGATATTCTTCGCACTTCTGTCGATCGCCATCATCAGTGCCTTCCCTCCGATCATCGAGGCACTGCGCCTCGGTGCCTTTACCGATGCCCTGCTCCATACATTCCGTTGGCTGATGATGTTCGCATTGTTCTTCGGAGCAGTGTATTCCTTCTATCGCATCGCCCACCCTCGCACGGCTGGTGGTGAACGCATCAGGCCGAAACGGCTATGGCCGGGTGCCCTGCTCGGTGCCCTGATCTGGCTCATGGCCTCAATCGCCTTTTCCTTCTACCTGTCCCGCTTCGAGGTCTATAACGAGACCTTCGGCTCGCTGGGGGCGGCGATCGCCCTGATGATGTGGCTGTGGATCTCCGCCTTCGCCATATGCATCGGCGCGGAGACCAATGCGGAAATCCAGCGCGAAGCCAGTTCGAACTGATCAAGCTCTGGCCATTTCGATGGATTTATGATAGCGTTATCATGAAAACGTCACCATGTGTTGCCATGATGGGCGCCGGGGCCGCGACAGGCCCTGCCGGTCATGCTATAGGACGCACGAGAACGGTGCAGGAAAACAACCAAACCATAGGGAAAGACATGCAGATCTTCATCGATACCGCTGATACCAAGGAACTCAAAGCCGCGTTCGACACCGGCCTCGTCGACGGGTGCACGACCAACCCGTCGCTGATCGCCAAGGCGGGGCGCGACTTCAAGGAAGTGATCGCGGAAATCTGCGAGATGACGACCGGTCCGGTCTCCGCCGAGGTTGCCTCGACCGAAGCCGACATGATGCTGAAGGAAGGCAAGCGCCTCGCCCAGATCGCGGACAATGTCGTCGTCAAGCTGCCACTGACCTGGGCAGGCCTGAAAACCTGCAAGACCCTGACCGAGGAAGGCATCAAGACAAACGTGACTCTGTGCTTCACGCCGAACCAGGCATGGCTCGCTGCCAAGGCCGGCGCGACCTATATCTCGCCCTTCATCGGCCGTCTGGATGATCTCGGCCTTGATGGCATGGAGCTCATCCACGATATCCGCCAGATCTATGACAATTACGGCTATGAGACGAAAATTCTCGCTGCCTCGATCCGCTCTGCCAGCCATTGCATCGAAGCTGCCAAGGCAGGCGCCGACGTTTCGACCATTCCGCCGAAAGTGTTCAATGCCCTCCTCAACCACGTGCTGACCGACAAGGGCCTCGCCGATTTCGTCAAGGATTGGGAAGGCACTGGCCAAACGATCCTGTAAAGGACAATTCTCTAGAATCAGGGCTTTCATCCCGCATGGATGAGACCACGCAAAATGACGAGACCCGGCCGCAAGCGCGTCCGGGTCTTTCTCGTTCTGATCAGGGTAGGCTGGGAATGGGTATATCAGGCCCGCTCGGCACCGACTGGTTCAGCGACGCCAAAGCCACAGCGCTGATTGAAGGGGCGATCGAGCGCGACATCCGCGTCTTCGATACGAGCCCACTTTACGGCAAGGCTGAAGAGCGCCTTGGTACCGTGATCAAATCACTCGGCCCGGCTGCGGCCAAGTCCCTGCAGGTGTCGACCAAGGTCGGAAACTTTCTCGATGAGGAGGGACGACGCCGGCGCGACTTCTCCGGCGAAACCATCCGCCGCCTCGTCGAACAGAGCCTCAAACGGCTTGGACTCGACACGCTGGAAATCCTCTATCTGCATGGACCCGATGAACATGAACTGACGACCTCTCTGCCTGTGCTGGCAGACCTGCAAGAGGCAGGCCTGATCAGGCAAACAGGGGTCTGTTCCGAAGGTTCCCATCTTGCCCGCGCTGCGCAGGAGGACAGCGTCGACGTGCTGATGGGGACTTATAATCTGTTCGACCGGCGGCATGAAACGCTGTTCGACGAGGCTTCCTCCGCCGGCAAGAAAATCACCGCCATCGCGCCGCTTGGCCAGGGGCTGTACCGGCGCGGTTTCTTCCTGCCGAAAAGTCTCGCCGATGGCTGGTATATCGCCCGCGCGCTGGTGCGAAATCGACAGCAATTAGGCAAGGCCGCGCAAGCCCAATGGCTGCACGAGGTGGAAGGCTGGGACGCCCCTTCCCTCGCCCTCGCCTTCACCCTCGCCAACCCCGCCGTCGACTGCGCGATGACGACAACGACACGCCTGGCACATCTGGAAGCGAATATCGCCGCTGCGCAGAGAGAGCTGCCTCACGATCTCATGATGCGGCTTGCGGCCATCGCGTCCGACAGATAACAAGAGGGCAGATGAACCCGGATGGCGGCGTTGACTTCAGGTACGTCCGACCCCATCTGCGGCCCGTACGCAAAAGGAAGTATTCCCATGTCCGATATCAAGAGCCACATCCAGTCCCAGATCGACGCCAACCCGGTGATGCTGTTCATGAAGGGCACGCCGCAATTTCCGCAATGCGGTTTCTCGGCGGCTGTCGTTCAGATCCTTGACTATGTCGGCGTCGACTATGGCTCTGAAAACGTGCTCGCCAGTGACGAGTTGCGCCAGGGCATCAAGGAGTTTTCCGACTGGCCGACCATCCCCCAGCTATATGTGAAGGGTGAATTCGTGGGCGGCTGTGACATCGTCCGCGAGATGTTCGAGAATGGCGAGCTGAAGCCATTCCTCGCCGAAAAGGGCCTGATCCAGCAGGACGCCTGAGGATCTTTCGTATTGCTGTTCCACGAGATGAAACCATCAGGCACCTCACGCATTAGTGAGGCATGCCTGACGCATCTTCTCCCAAAGGCGATATCGCCTCCCGACATGCTGCCCTGACCCGCACTTTCATCGTGCGGGCCTTGTTCATTCTGGGGCTGATCGCCCTGACCTATGCCGCGATAAAACTGTCGACTGTCTTCCTGATGGCGACCGGTGCCGTGGTTGTAGCCGTCATCATCCACCTGATCGCGGACCCGCTACATCGTCGGCTGAAGATGCAGAAGAAATATGCTGTCCTCAGCGCCATTCTGATTCTGGTTCTCATCCTCGCCGGTCTTGCCTGGCTTTTTGGCAGCCAGCTTGCGGCACAGATCGACACTTTCCTGGATGAGCTGCCGCGCTCCGTGGAGCAGGTCCGCTCTTCTGTCGAGACGAGCCCGTTCGGTGAAGTGGCCATGCAGGCGTGGAACAGCGCCAGCGAACAGGCAGGTGTCGCCCTCAGCTATCTGCGCGGGCTTGTCAGTAATGTCGTCAATTCTGTAGTCGGCCTTGTCGTCATCATCGTTGCGGGCGTCATGCTTGCCTCCCGTCCTGTCAGCTATCGCGACGGTATGCTCTTGCTGCTGCCATCACAGTCGCGGGACCGTGTCAGGTCGGTGATGAATGCCTGTGGCCGGTCTTTGAAGGGCTGGCTGATCGGACAACTCATCTCCATGAGCGTCATCGCGATCCTCGTCAGCCTCGGCCTGTTGCTGGTCGGGGTGCCCTCATGGCTTATCCTGGGCCTGCTGGCGGGTCTTGCCCAGTTCGTGCCGCTGATCGGGCCGATCGTGTCGGCGATTCCGGGGCTGATCATTGCCGCATCGATGGGCTGGGTACCCTTTACCTGGGCACTGGCGATCTATGTCGGCGTGCAGCAGGTCGAGAGCAATTTTCTGACACCCTATGTCATGAACCGCACCGCCAGCCTGCCCATGGTGCTGACCCTGTTCTCGATCCTTGCCTTCACCACCCTGTTCGGGCCGCTGGGCGCTGTTTTCGCCACGCCGATCACCGTTGTTCTCTATGTGATGGTGCAGATGCTTTATGTCGAAGATACGCTGGGTGAGTCGCTCGATGTAAAGGGCGAGACAGAGCACGACGCCCCGGCCGGGGAAGCTGAAAGCAATTAATCAGAAATCCAAATATCGGCCAAAATCATCATCTTAGCGCCCTCAGTGCGCACTTTGCGCACTGATTGCGGGTTATCGCTTGACAGGGCGCACTCGTTGCCCATATAGTATGACAGTTCTATGACACATACTAGTCAGGAGTATTTAAGATGGCTCATATTACAGACGATACTGGCTATCACGGTGAAACGGATAGCTTCTTTGATAACCATTCGATGACGTGGCAGGTCTTTGCCTGGCTCGGAATCGGCACCGTTGCAGCCATTGTCGGGTTCACCGGCTTTGTCATGACGGTGAATGCAACACCATTATAAACCTGAGTGACGGTTCTGCCGTCATGACAGACAGAATTGAAAAAGCCCGCGCAGATCGCGCGGGCTTTTTCGTGTGCAAGCAAGGTATGCCGCCAGCCCAGAGCCAGCAGCAAACACCTAGGAAGCGTAGAATTCGACGACGAGGTTCGGTTCCATCGTTCCGGCATAGGGCACTTCGGCAAATTCCGGGATCCGGACGAAAGTCGCGGTCATTTTCTTTGGATCGACTTCGACATAGTCGGGGATGTCACGTTCCGGCAGCTGCAGGGCTTCGAGAACGAGCGCCATGTTCTTGGACTTCTCACGGATCTCGATGACGTCGCCCGGCTGGCAGCGATAGGACGGAATGTTGGTGCGCACGCCGTTGACCATGACATGGCCGTGGTTGACAAACTGGCGGGCAGCAAAGACGGTCGGCACGAATTTCGCGCGGTAGACGATCGCGTCGAGGCGGCTTTCCAGCAGGCCGATCAGGTTCTCGGCCGTGTTGCCCTTGCGGCGGTCAGCCTCTTCATAGATCTTGGCGAACTGTTTTTCCGTGATGTTGCCGTAATAGCCCTTGAGCTTCTGCTTGGCCATCAGCTGGATGCCGAAGTCGGACAGCTTGCCCTGACGGCGGGCACCATGCATGCCCGGCTTGGTTTCGCGGCGGTTGAACGGAGATTTGGGGCGGCCCCAGATGTTTTCGCCTACGCGGCGATCGATCTTGTACTTGACCGTATGTCTCTTGGACATGCGATTTCCTTTTCTTCAATGCGGCCCGGCATACCGGCCCATCCGGCATGCAATCTCAACGGCGGTTCACGCATTTCCCGTCATCAGAAGCGCGGGTTCTAGGGCGCGATGGCGGGGCTGTCAACCGGCCAAACCCCGCCATCGGCTTGATGTTTGACGGGACATTACCCCTGCCCTGCGGCGAGCTCCACCGCCGCCATGATGAAACAGCCAGCCGTCGCTGCTGACGCCAGCGTGCGGACATGGTTCAGCTGCGTCCACCGCACACCATATCGGTGCCAGTAGGACAGCCCGTCCGGACTGTGACCGTCAAGCCGATCGAGCCGGCGGTTCATCGGCACGTTGCCGACGATGGTGACGAGGAACGCGCCGAACACGTAAACCATGGCACCGGCGGTCATCCATAAGGCAGCTGGCCCGGTGGCGAGCCTGCCTGCCACAAAGGCGAGACCGACGGTGACCGGCACCAGCCCGAGCAGCATGGCCAGGAAAGCAGAGCGCATTACCGTGCGGTTCAGCGCCTGCATGGCGCGCATGCCGCCCTCTTCCGCGGCGATCAGCCCGTCCATCACGAAGTCGGAGAAGGACTGGAAGACACCGGCAACGAGGGCTGCCGAAAGACCGACAGCGACGCTCGCATAGATCAGGACATCGTAGGACATGAATTTTCTCCTTCCTGCGCTCAGGCGGCTTTCTGCCAGACGCCACTGGCGGCAACCCGCGCGGCCCAAGCGGCGAAATCGGTCGGCTCGCGACCAAGGGCTTCCTGCACGCCGGTGCCGAGGTGCTGGTTGCGCCCGTCCAGAACGGTCGAGAACAGGTAATCCATCAGCCAGACAATGATCTCGGGCGCGCCGGACTGGGTCAGCGCCTCGATAAAGGCCTCGTGCGGAATGTCGGCATAGCGCACCGGCCGACCGGCCGCGCGGGACAGCTCTTGCGCCACATCGCCAAAGGTCAGCAGTCGCGGGCCTGTCACTTCATAGACGCGGCCGGCATGGCCGGGCTCCGTCAGGGCGGCGACGGCGACATCGGCGATATCGTCTGCATCGACGAAGGGTTCGGCGATCTGTCCCGCCGGCAGTGCCAGCAGGCCCCACTGGACCATGTCGATGAACTCGCCTTCCGAGAAATTCTGGTTGAACCAGGAAGCCCGAACCACGGTCCATTCGATACCCGAGGCCTGCACGAGGCGCTCGCAGGCCTGTGCCTCTTCCTCTCCCCGGCCCGAAAGGACCACAAGGCGGGAGACGCCGGCCGCCACCGCAACCTCGACAAAACGGGCGATGATGCCCGTGGCACCCGGCACGGCGAGATCGGGGGAATAGGCGATATAGACGGCACCGACACCGCGCAGTGCAGGCGCCCAGGTTTCCGGCGCGTCCCAGTTGAAAGCCGGCGAGGCCGAACGCGTGCCGATGATCACCGGCACGCCGCGGGCGGTCAGACGCTCGGCGATACGGCGGCCGGTCTTGCCGGTGCCGCCGGTAACGAGGACGGGGCGGTTTTCAATCGAATTGGTTTCAAAGTCGGTCATGGATCTCTCTCCTTCTTGACACTGTGTAAAGTTGACATGGTGTCAAATATGTATACCTTGACACCATGTCAAGAAAAAATCTCCCTACCCGAGAAGCGATCCTCACAGCCGCCTGGAAAATGCTGGAAGCCTCCCCGCACAAGGCCGTGCGCGTCGGCGACATTGCGAAAGAGGCCGGCATCAGCCGTCAGGCGCTCTATCTGCATTATCCGACACGAGCCGAACTGCTGATCGCGACGGCGCGCTATATCGATGAGGTCAAGAATATCGATGAACGTCTTGCCGCCAGCCGGGCGGCGACAGGCATTAACCGGCTCGATGCCTTCATCGAGGCATGGGGCGGATACATTCCGGAGATTTACGGCATAGGCCGCGCCTTCATGGCCATGATGGATACCGATGAAGCGGCCCGGGCTGCGTGGGGTGACCGTATGCAGGCCGTGCGCCATGGATGTGCAGCAGCGATCCGTGCCCTGAAGGAAGCAGGCGCTCTAAACCCGGATTATTCCGAAACAGCAGCAACCGACATCTTGTGGACGCTGCTGTCGGTCAGGAACTGGGAACAGCTGACCATCGACTGCGGCTGGTCGCAGGCGGACTATGTCGAGGGCACAAAACGCCTCGCCCGCGCCGCCCTGCTACAACCCTCTGGCCGCAAAGATTAAATTAAGGCCGCCCTCTCTTTTCCCTCTTGTATTTGGCGCAAAAGATATCATCCTATTGAAGCGATCAGACAGCACGCGCGGAATAACGCCTCGACGGTGAGACGCATGCTAACGGCGGAAGCGGCTGGTCCCCTATTTCTCTGGAGAGACAGACAACTCATGTTGTTGATCAAGACCTTTGTCGCCGCGAGCGCCATTGAAGGCGTTGGCGTGTTTGCTGGTGAAGCCATCAAAAAAGGCCAGCTTATCTGGAAACTCGACCACCGGTTCGACCTGCTGATCCCGCGCAGCGTGCTGGAAGACGGCGAGATGGCGAATCGTGAACTGCTGATGCGCTATTCCTACCCGCACGCGCCGGACCCGCGCTATGTGATTTATGAAAGCGACAATGGCCGGTTCATGAACCATTCCTTCGATCCGAACACGGATTTTACCGGTCCGGACAAGGGTTTCGCGCGCCGCGATATCGCCGAGGGCGAAGAGCTGACTGGCGACTATTCGGAGTTCTGGCCGGAGTTTACCGCCGTCCACCATGTCGGCCCGGCGGCACACATCAACGGTCGGGCACATTAGGCTTCCGATAGCCGTTCAGTCTGCACGACATGAACCGGGCCGGTTTATCCTCGGCCCGGGTTTTCGTCATATTGATTCAGCCCAGCGACTGGACAGCCTTGTTGCGGAGTTGATGATACCGACCATGGAATAGGTCTGCGGGAAGTTGCCCCAGAGCTGGCCGGTCTTCGGGTCGAGATCTTCCGACAGCAGGCCCAGCTTGTTGCGCATGGACAGCAGGTCCTCGAAGATCTCGCGCGCCTCCTCCTTGCGCCCGATATGGGCCAGCGCGTCGATGTGCCAGAAGGTGCAGGCGGTGAACGCGGTTTCGGGCGTGCCGAAATCGTCCGGCGCCTTGTAGCGATAGACATGCATGCCATGGCGCAGCTGTTTGTCGACGGCGTCGACCGTGGCAACGAAACGCGGATCGTCCTTTGGCAGGAAGCCGACTTCGGCCATCAGCAAAACCGAAGCATCGAGGGCCTCCCCGCCATAGGCGCCGGTGAATGCCTTGATCTTGTCGTTCCAGGCCTTGTCATAGATCGTCTCTCGCACTTTCGATGCACGCTCGTTCCAGTAATCGGCGCGCGCGCCATCACCGAGATAGGCAGCGATCTTGCCGAGCCTGTCGCAGGCGGCCCAGCACATCAGCGCCGAGGACGTGTGCACCTGGCTGATCGTGCGATATTCCCAGATGCCGGCATCGGGCTCGTTATGCATGGCCCAGGCACGTTCGCCGACCTGTTCCAGCTGGCGGAATTCGGCGATGCCGGCCTGATTGCGCAGGCGTGTATCGAAAAAGGCCTGCGACGCGCCGAGGATGACCTGTCCGTAGACGTCATGCTGGATGTGTTCCGCCGCCTGGTTGCCGAAGCGAACCGGCTTGTGCCCGCGATAACCGGGCAGCGCGTCGGCGATCTTTTCCTCCAGCTGCTGCTCCAGGCTGATGCCGTAGACGGGCTGGATGTGTCCGCCCTTGGTCGAGGCGACGACATTGCGCAGGAAGCGCAGATAGATTTCCAGTGTCCCGACGGAGGACAGGCGGTTCAGCGCCGTAACGGTGAAATAGGCATCCCTGATCCAGCAGAAGCGGTAATCCCAGTTGCGCTCCGAGCCTTCATGCTCGGGGATGGAAGACGTTGCCGCCGCGATGATGCCGCCAGTTTCTTCGTATACGCACATTTTCAGCGTGATGGCGGCGCGGATGACCGCCTCCTGCCATTCGAACGGAATGGCGAGACGGCGGGACCAGTTCTGCCAGTAGGCGACGGTACGCTCCTCCCATTCCCGCGACAGGGTATTCACCCCCTCCGAAACCGATTCATCCGGCCCGCAAAGAAACGACAATGGCTTGTCGAGCAGGAAAGATGTCTCGCTCATTACATAGGAGATCGGCGCATCCGTGGTAACGCGGAAGCCAAGCGATTCGCTGGCAAAGCGGACATGGCTGACACCACGGGTAACCTGCAACGGCTTGTTGTCCCAACCGGTCGAGGGCTTCAGCAACACCTTGATGCGCGGCGTCCCGGAAATCGGCCGCAGGCGGCGTACGATACCCATGGGCTGGAAGGTGCGCTCGCGCGCCTCGAAGCGTGGCGCAAAGTCCGTGATCTCGACAGCACTGCCATCCTCGGCCTCAAGCACCGTACACAGAACAGCTGTGTTGCGGATATAGTACTGGCGACTGCGCACGAAACCCTCAAGCTCAACCGCGAAGGTTCCGCTGCCGCCCAGCAATGCGTTAAAGACAGGCTTGCCATCGAGACGCGGCAGGCAGAGCCAGCCATAAGCCCCCTGCTCATCGATCAGACCGGCAATAGTACCATTGCCCACCATCCCCAGTTCAAGAGACGGTTTATTCAGTACAGGCGGTGTATTCCCATCCATCAGGCAGTTCCCTTTTCCAGCCAGTCGGCTACAGCTTCAGGGGAGGAAAGGCGATAGGTGGCCACGCTCTCTCCCCCACCAATTTTCACGGCATAACCGCCAAGGTCAAGCACGGCCTCGAAACCATCCTCGTCGGTGACATCATCACCGGCCATCACCGGCGTCAGGCCGGCAAATGGCGGTTGCCTCATTATCTCGCGTATGGCGAGACCCTTGTTTGCCCCGCCGGGCTTTGCCTCGATCACCATCTTGCCGCCCTGAACGCTGTAGCCTTCTACCGACCCGACAACCTGCCGGGCGGCGGCCAGTAACGCCTCGCCCTGTTCCGGGCAGGCACGATAGTGAAGCGCGAGTACCGACCCCTTGTTCTCCAGTTTTGTACCCGGATAGTCGGCAGAGAGGGCGGTCAATCCGTCGATGACTTCAGCGGGCGCCGTGTCGGTGCGGGTCAGCGCCGCTGACCCCGGCGCCATGACGTTCTGGCCATGATTGCCAAGCCTCCAGAGTGTATCTGGCACCCGTTTGCAGAGGTCATCGATATCACGCCCGCTGATGATGGCCAGCGCCCCTTCCAGCTTGTCAGCAAGTTCGCACAGCAGCGGTGCGACACCGTCAACAAGTGCAACCGTATCCGGATCATCCTGCAAGGGGGCAAGCGTTCCGTCAAAGTCGAGAAACAGGGCCTGGCCCTTTTCCGGCAGGGGTGGGTAGGTCTTGTTCGTCATCTGCAATCCGGGGTCTGGCAGGCGCCCTCGCCTGCGCACTCTGTGAACTAACATAGGGCAAGTCGGCAGAGTGTCAGGCTGCGCCGTTCAGTTCAACCGGTGCAATGTCGCTGTCCACGTCGATATGGCCGAGGTCGTGCAGGAAACTCTGACGCCACCAAAAGATATCCTTCTCCCGGATCGTCTCGTTGATGGCATTCCAGCGCTCCTTGCGTTCTTCCAGCGGCATGTGGATCGCGCGATAAATGGCGTCGGCAACCTCGTGTGTGTCATAAGGGTTGACCAGCAGCGCCTCCGGCATCTGCGAGGCAGCGCCGGCGAAATGGGACAAGACGAGCACGCCGGGATCATGGGGGTCCTGCGCGGCAATGAATTCCTTGGCGACAAGGTTCATGCCATCGCGTAGCGGCGTGACGAGACCGACGCGGGCGATGCGATAAAGCCCCGCGAGCTCATCGCGTGTGTAGGAGCGGGCAAGATAGCGGATGGGAATCCAGTCGAGGTCGCCATGGTCGCCATTGATGGAGCCTGACAGCTGGTCGAGCTGTTCGCGAAGCTCAGCATACTCGTCGACCTTGGTGCGCGATGGCGGCGCGATCTGGGTATAGGAGACCTTGCCATGCAGGTCCGGATAATCACGGATCATGCGCCCGACCGCCTCGAAACGCTGGGGCAGGCCCTTGGAATAGTCCATACGATCGACGCCCAGAACCAGTTCGCGACCGCCGAGGAACTTCCCGATGCGGCTGCTGGCCTCACGCGCCTTGTCTTTCTCTGCCAGTGCGGCGAAATCATCGACATCGATACCGATCGGATAGGCTTTCAACCGGACCGTTCGCCCGTGGACTGATATGGTGCCATCCTCATTCTTCCGCCCGCCTGCAAACTCCAGCAGGTAACGTTCGAAATTGGCGCGGTGGTCGTCTGTCTGGAAGCCGAGGAGATTATAAGCGGTCATCGCCCTGGCAAGCCGCGTATGCTCCGGCAGTGTACGGAATACTTCAGGCGCCGGGAACGGAATGTGCAGGAAATAGCCGATGCGGCCGTCAAAGCCGTGCTGGCGAAGCTCCTCCCCCATCAGGCAGAAATGATAGTCATGCACCCAGACGACATCGTCAGGCTTCAATTGCTTCGACAGGAGACGGGCGAAGCGGTGATTGACAGCCTCATAGCCGGCAAAGTCCTCATCGTCGAAATTGGCAAGATCAGTGCGATAGTGAAAGATTGGCCACAAGGCGCGGTTCGAATAACCGAGATAGAAGCGTTCATGCTCTTCATGTGTAAGATCGACAAGGGCAAAGTCGACACCATCGTCGGAAAACATCTCGATACCGCGCGCCTCGTCAACCGTGCGCCCGCTCCAACCGAACCATGTGCCATTCGAGGAAACGAGTGCGTCCCAGAGAGCGACTGCCAACCCGCCTGCCCTGGCGTTCGGGTCGGCTGCGGTGCGGTTTGAAACCCCGATCAATCTGCCCATAGGTAGTAATTTCCCTTTTTGCCTCTTCAGTCCCCCGGAACACCCGCTACAGGCACAAGTTCATGTGCTTTAAACGAGTATAATGCTGCAGCGCAAAAAGGCAAGGTCAGTAGCGCCAGAACTCCGGATCGAAGAGCATCAGGACGGCAAAAATCTCGAGACGGCCGAGAATCATCAGGAAGCTGACGATTATTTCGTCATAGGCGTTCATCGAAGCGAAATTGCCGGCAGGACCTATGATTTCGCCCAATCCGGGACCGACATTGCAGATAGCTGTAGCGCTTGCTGTCAGCGCCGTAATGAAATCCATGCCGCTGAAAGACAGGAGCAAGGCCCCGATGAGTATCGACATGGTGAACAGGGTCAGAAAGGTCAGGATCGAGACGATCGTGTCCTCGGTCACATCGCGGCCGTTGAAGGTGATCGGCACGATGCGGTTGGGCGTCTGCAGCTTCAACAAACGTGAGCGGATGAGCTTCAGCAGGATGACCAGGCGATAGGCCTTGATGCCACCCGATGTCGAGCCGGCGCAGCCGCCAAGGAAGGTCAGCAGGAAGAACAGCATGACGGCACCCGGCCCCCAGAGCTGGTAGTCCTCCGTCGCATAACCGGTCGTGGTGACGATCGAGATGACATGGAAGGTGACCCTCCGGAGAGCATCGAGCAGGCCGGTCTCCGTCGTGATCGCCAGCCAGAAGGCGGTGAGAATGGAGATCGTGCCGACCATCAACAGGAAAAATTCGACCTGCGAATCGCCCTCGCGCGTCTGGCCGCGAACAAAAACGAGTTTCAGAAAGAACAGGAACGGCAGCGCCCCGAGTGTCATAAAGACAATGCAGACCCATTCCAGGAACGCCGAGTCGAAATAGCCGAACGAAGCATCATGGGTCGAATAGCCCCCGGTGGAGACGGTCGTCATCATGTGGTTCAGCGCATCGTATTCGCTCATCCCGCCCGCGACATAGAGAAGGAAGCAGGCAATGGAAAAGAATACGTAGACGGCGAAGATCCACCCTATGAGCGCCGTTGTATGCGGGAAAATCTTCTCCGTCCCTTCCCAGCTTTCCACCCTGAACAGCTGCATGCCGCCGACGCGCAGGAAAGGCAGGATGAAAATCGCCATGACGATGATACCGATGCCGCCGATCCATTGCGACATGGAGCGCCACAGATGCAGGCTGCGCGGCGCCTCATCGAGACCGCTGATGACAGTCGCGCCGGTCGTGGTGAAGCCGGACGCCATCTCAAAATAGGCCTCGGCCATGTTCAGCCCATAGCCGAGCAAGGGAATCGCGGAGAAGAGCGGTACAACGAGCCACAGCCCGCCGATCAGCAAAAAGGCATGGCGTGTGCGGATTGCCCCGAATTCCCGGTTCCACATGGCGATGCCGACCATCAAGCCAATCACCATGGTCATGAGGGCGCTCATCGCAAACGAATATTGTCCCGGCTCGCCATATACGAGCTCGGCAAAGGCAGGGATCAGCATCAAGGCGCCGATCATGAAAATCACGATGCCGAAGAAGAACAAGGCCTGGCGCCAAGTGGCCGGGCTGGTGGAGACCGAGAAATTGAACACGGCGTTTATCCCGTCTGTCAGGATTTGACAGAGAAGGGCGTGAAATTGGTGTCCGCGTCGTAAATGTCAACTCCTTCCGCCTTTTTCAGCCAGCCGACGACCCGATAGGTAACCGGCGTCAGCAGCGCTTCCCACAGGACTTTCAGGACGTAATTGGTGATCATGACGGTGATGACCTGACCCGTGTCCCAGATGCCGAGGAACGCGACCGGGTAGAAGATCAGCGAATCGACGCCTTGCCCGACCACGGTCGAACCGATCGTGCGTTGCCATAGATGCTTGCCCTTCGACCAGACCTTCATGCGCGCCATGACAAAGGCATTGGCGAACTCACCGGCCCAGAACGCCATGAGCGAGGCAAGCACGATGCGCGGCACGATGCCGAAGACCTGCTCATAGGCCGCCTGCCCCTCCCAGCCATCGGCAGGCGGCAGGGAGACGACAACCCAGCTCATCAGCGCCATGAACACGACGGCCCCGAAACCGGCCCAGACGACCCGGCGGGCCCGGGCATAGCCATAGACCTCGGTCAGCACATCGCCGAGCACATAGGACAGCGGGAAGAACAGGATGCCCGCGCCGAATACGAAAGGCCCGATACCCGGCAGGTCGAACTGGGCGGGCTTGGCCGCGCCGATAACATTGGACAGGACGAGAATGACCACAAAGGCCGCCATCGCGAAATCATAGTACTTGAAGCGCTGCTGGCTGATCGCCTCGGCACTGTCGATGCGCCGGGTCGGCTGGGACGTGTCCTGATCCTGCATAATGCCCTCATCATGGCCATGATGGCCATCAGCCCTTATACGCCGCGCCATGCGGATGGCAAAAGGGGCATTGTAGCTCGTCAGTCAGCCTCAACAGACTGTGTAGACCGGACAGTAATCGGCTCGCCTTTCTGCGGGACGATCTCGACGGTCTGGGTCGGGAAAGCGAACTCGATATCGCGCTCGCCGAAAAGCTGGACCAGCTTGCGGTTCACCAGCGAGCAATGGGACAGATAGCTGAACCAGCCACGGTCGGTATCGCGCTGGATTTCGCCCTCACCACCCATGAAGTAATAATGATAGCCGGTGATGGTCAGCCAGCTGTCGTCGAAGCCGCTGAAGGAAACATGGGCCTTCTCCTCCCGGCCTTCCAGCCCGCTATCCTCGACCACCTCCTCGTCATCGAAGACATCCATCATCGCCTGCAGGGCGCGATCGATCTCATCGGCATGGGCACGATAGGGAATTGCGACATCGACCCGGCGGCGAATATAGCCGCGGGCGGAGAGGTTCTGCACCTCGCGGTCGATGAACAGCATGTTGGGCAGGGTGACGAGATTGCCGGCGAGGTCCGTCAGCTTGGTGGCCTGCAACTCGATATCCTCGATCACCCCGATATGATCGCCCATCTCGCCCTTGAAGCAGATCCAGTCTCCGATGACGAAGGGCCGGTTGATGAAGACGGACACGGCACCGAACAGGTTCTTGACCGAGTCCTGCGCCGCCAGCGACAGGGCGAGCGCGAGGAACCCAAAGCCGACCAGCAGCGCGCCGACATTCATGCCCAGAATGTTCTGCAATACGAAAATCAGTACGATGGAAATGACCAGCACACGGAGGATACGGCGAATCATCGTAATGACCATCTGGTCGTAATGGTCTTTTTCATGACTGACCCGCTCGCGCAGGAAGGCGACGAAGACATCGATCAGCGAGACGATGAGGAAGGCGATGGCAACCACCATCAGGAAGCGCGGAATCTCGTAATGCAATGCCTGCAGCACCGGCCCAAGGGCGAGGAAGCCGATGGCGATCGTGAAGAAAAATGTGAAAACGACGAGCCCGCCTGCATTGCCAAAGCCGCGCAGTGTCGCACCCAAAAAAGTCTGGTCTATCCGGTCAGCCTTGCGCGCCGTCCATGCCATGGCCCGCTTGAACAACAGCCCGGCCGCAATGCCGATAGCAAAGACAGCGAGAAAGGCGATCCACCCGAACAGGCCCGTGCGCTCTATCAATGGCGAGAACACCATGATGAAGTATTCACCATTGTCCTCGGATGAAAATTGCGGCGGCAGGTCGGCGATAGACTCGAGAAACAGCGGCGCACCATCGAGAGTGCGCTCGGAGATCAGCCATGTCCCCTCGCCTGACCTGAGAACAGCGACAGTGGCATTACTGGGCGGGTCGGCAGCCTGCCAGACCCAGGCATGATCCGTGCCGCGCGGGAAATATTCAAACCGTGTATCTCCCGATGCCGCTGCCTGATCGGAGCCCGGCAATTCCGCCGGGGAGACAGGACCCAGGCGCAACAGGATTTCATAGAGAACATCCGCCTGCTGACGGGTCGCGCCTTGCGGCAGACTGGCCAGCGCGCGAGTGTAACCGATGTCTGTGTATCCCCGCTGGACGAGATTCATTGCCTCGATGAAGGTCATCAGGGAATCGCGCGGGCTTTCCTGAGAGTTGAAGCGCGGGTCTTCTACACGATCACGCTCTTCGCCCGGCTGGATCTTGCGGATCAGCATGCGACTGCCGGACCCGATTGCGTCTATTATGTCAGCGAACAGGCCGGGCCGGTCGGCTGAAGCCGGCTCATCGCCGCCGGATGGCATGGACTGAGCCGCCGCCGGGACGGCAGCACAGGCAAACAGGCAGAAGAGTGCCGCAATCAAAGCCCTCATCGGCCACTCACCGGGAGGGACATCACCTCGTCAGATAAATCCATGGCCCGGTAACGGGCCTAGTCATGAGAATGTTCCGCCAGATGCTGGCCCAGCAGGTCCTTGCCGTAGTCATTGCCGTTCGGCGTGCGGATCACCGTGTGGATATGATCGCGTGTCGGCACGCCGCGTTCGTTGATGGAGGACGTGCCAACCGGATTCTGATGATCAAACTCGATCAGCACAACCGGGCTGTGAATGCGATAATAGAAAACCGCATCATCCGAAACTTCGCCGACCCAGGCGAACCATGTCTCATCGAGATGCTCCTCGACTTCTTCCATCTTTACCGCGGCATGCCCCTCGCGCATGTTTCCGACAAACAGGCCGACAAGATCGAGCAGCTGTGCCTTCTGGTCTGCATTGAACCTGGCTGCAGGAACACCAGCATAATCGAGGACCAGATTGTCCTGGTTTGCCTCTGCATTGATATCCTTGCCGGACTTGCGGTCGGACAGTGTCGCCTGTGCCTGCTGTTCCGCTGTCAGTGACGCCATCATAGCAAGGCCAGCTGCCTGCTCATCCTGCAGAACGGCATTGCCTTCATATTTGCCGCCCATGATCGTGACATAGTAAAGCTCTTCGTCGAGAAAGAAGATGCCGTCATTAAGCTCTGCCAGGCTCTGGTCGGTCTTCATGATATCGAGACTGAGACCGAGCCCCTTCGCGCTCAGCGATTACTCGAGGAGGGGCATGGCGGCAGCGCGCTGAGCTTCGTCCATCTCTTTCAGGCTGGTCCCCTGACGCACATAGATGCCGTTATCGACATTGGACCATTTGCGCCATTCATCGGCATCGACCGCAAACTGCGTCCTGATCCGCTGGGCGGGTGTCAGCGTGTCGAGAAAGACCTGCGCCGCCTGCATGATCAGTTCTGTGGAAATGCCCGTTGCTTCTATCGTGTAGAGGCCGGACTGAAGGCCCTCTTCTGTGCGTACACCAACAAATTCTTCCGCAAGAGCCTCTTTTTCGTTATCGGCGAAGCGCTTCTTGACTGGTAACACCCAATCCGGCAGATCGCCCGTTTGAGCAAAGGCGGGTGTGGCTATTGTCGCCACGGCCAGAGTTGCCGCAGCAATTATGTATCTGCTTATCATGTTTCCCCCTGTAGAGCCGGTATGGCTTCACCTAAATATTACCCGCCGATATCCCGGGGCAGTGGCTTGGGCGGAAGGTCGAGCTTGGCACGCTCTGCATTCAACGCAGCCTCAACCCTGTCGACGTAAGCGTTGAAGCTGGCCTGATCTTCGAAGCCGCGGAAGATCGGCTCTATCGAAACACCCCGATTACGGTTGCCCAGCTCAAAGGCGCGGTTGAGATGGCCCATGACTTCTTCGCTGCCCTCCCCACGCAATACGGCAATACGCGCCAGCGAATATTCATTGTCGGCATTGTTGGGCGCTTCCTTCATATGCCCTGCGACGTGATCGGCCCAATACTCCAACAAAATCTCGCCATCAACATGGCCTGTATAGATCAGCGCAGGTACGTAATTCGCATAAGGCGGGTGGGCGGTAGAAAGCTCAAACACCTCGGCGGAGGAATACTTCTCCGTATAATGATCGACAATAGCATCCCAGCCCTGGGTCATATGAAGGATGAACATGTATTCATCCTCGCCGTCGGGATTTGCCTCTGCATAGGCGCGCGCTTGCCTGATGGCATCCTCCGGGCGGTTCATCGCCAGAAGAATGGTATTCCTGCCCGGCCCGGATGCAAGGTCCAGCGCCTTGTCATACTCACCGAGCGTTGCCCAGATGAACGGCAGGAAATTGGAAAACCTATCGGTAAACGGGCCGTCGCCATCCTTTTCGAGCATATCGACCAGCGCTGCATAATTGCCTGTGACGACATGGTACCGGGCATAGCAGAATTGCAGTGATGGGCTGTCGGGTGAAATCCGCGACCAACGATCCAAGGCTGCCTTGGCCTTTTCGAACTCGCCATTGCCCAGATAGATCGCGAAGACATTATTGTTGGCATCGTCGAGCGCCGGGTCATGCTCCAGCGCGATCTCGAACTGTTCCATTGCCTTCTCGAGTTCACCCTGCCTCATATAGAGATAGCCGAGATCGTTACGGGCATAGGGGAAATTCGGGCGCTGAACGAGGGCCAGCCGATAGAACCGTTCTGCTTCTGCAAAATTATCCTCGAACAGATAGAGCCCGGCCCGGGCGAACAGCGCATCCGGCGATTTGGGATCAAGCTCGATTGCACGTGCGATGAGGGGACGCGCTGTCGCGCTTGCCTTATCGAATGGCGTTGTACCCGTGGCACCTTGTGCATCGGACATCATCAACTCGTAGTAGCTGCGCCAGGCGAGAGCCGGCACATAATCCGGGTCGATCCCGAGCGCCCGGTCCAGCGTCTCGGCGGCCTGGGCGAAAGTTTCCGTGATGGCGCCTTTTTCTTGCTGGCGAGCAAGCAGGTAAAGCTCATAGGCGTCGATATCGCTGGCGCGGGCAACCTGCACCGGTGCGTTTCCGGTCAGGCGCGGGACAAGCTCTGCCGTAATGGCAGCTGAAATCTCGTCCTGCACGGCGAAGATATCCGTCATGTCACGATCATAAGTCTCCGACCACAGATGATAGCCGCTATCCACCTCGATCAGCTGGGCCGTGATGCGCACCTTGTCGCCGGCCTTGCGCACCGAGCCTTCAAGGATATGCGCGACCTTCAGGATATCACCGATCTCTCTCAGATCCTTGTTCTGGCCCTTGAAGGCAAAAGCGGAGGTCCGCCCGGCCACCTGGAGGTCAGGCACCTGGGCCAGCACATTGAGCAATTCCTCGGCAATGCCGTCGGAGAAATATTCCTGGTCGCCGGTGGCGCTCATATCGGCAAATGGGAGGACGGCGATGGATGCCTCGCCCGGTGCCGTGGCGCCGGCCTGTTCTGAAACACCGGAGGGTGATGCAATCATCTGAAAGCCGACAAGCCCGATGACGAGAACCAGACCGGCGATGATGACATAGTCGAGCCGCTGGCCGGTCTTGGCCGTGATCGACTGGTCCGCAGGCACGGATTTGGTCGGCTTCATGCCCTCCGCCGTCATTTCAAACGCCCATGCGAGCAGCATGGCGACCGGGAAGCCGAGCAGCAGCAAGGTGACGACCACTGCGTCGAACCAGTCGGGCAGGCTGAGCGAGCTTTCAAGGACGGAGCTGATCTGGGCAATAAGCCAGCCAACGACGGCATAGACGCCTGCGACGCGGAAGACGTTACGCCGTCTCAATTCCCTGAAAAAATTATACAATCTACCGGCCCCCCGGGATATCCTGGAAGTTCCAGCCTATCACGCTTTCCGGTATTGCCAAACGCCAAGCTGTCAGGCCTTTTCGGCCTCGAAGTCGCGCCATTCGGGCTTGCGGCGCATTTCGGCGGCCACATAGGAGCAGGACGGCACGATTTTCCAGTCGCGCTCCTTCGCATCCGCCATCAGCTGCTCCAGCAGCTTGTAGGCAAGGCCCTTGCCGCGCTTACGATGGGGTACATAGGTATGGTCGGCAGTGATGGTGCCGTCATCATTGTAATGATAGGTCAGCTCGGCGACATCCTGGCTGCCGAACTCCGGGATATAATACCGCCCGCCTGTCTCGCATTCCTCGAACTTGATCTTCATCGGGCACCTCCTGCCCTTTCGAGCCTATTTGCTCAACACGTCATGCCATTCCGGATGCTTCTGGAACTGGGCCTTCACGAAGGGACAAAGGGGCACGATCTTGAAGCCCTTTTCGCGCGCGTCCGCTATAAGCCTGTCGACCAGCTGCTTGCCGACGCCCTGACCACGATAACGATCCGGCACGTAGGTATGATCTACAATGATCAATTTATCACTGGCACGGGAGAAGGTCATCTCGGCAATGTCGTCACCCGCCTCGGCATCCGGCAGGTAATACTGGCCGCCTGATCCGGTCTCTTTCAGCTCGACGCTCATGCCGGTCTCCTCTCTCGCTGCTTGGCTATTGTGCCGATTGCAGCAGGAGCAGGCAAGCGGCAAGCACACCGGACAACATGATGCGCCTCACCCCGAACGGTTCGCGCAGCAGGAAAGTTGCAAGCAGTGCCCCGAAAACGACGCTGGTCTCGCGCAGGGCCACCAGCGGTGCGACGGGGGCCAGCGAAAAGGCATAAAGCGCCAGCCCGAAGGAGGTAATGCCGATGAAGGAGGTCGGGAGTGCAACCTTCGCCTCGCGCCAGAGATTCGCCCGCAGGCGCTTGCGGGACAGCGTCATCGCCACGATGGAAATGGGCAACGATACGAAAGCAAAGAACCAGATGATATAGGCAAAGGCCGATGGCGCGGTGCGCGTGCCCGCCGCATCGTTGACGCTGTAGCCGGCAATCAGTACGGCGGAGATGAGCGCATAGACAAGAGCGCTGGACGAGACCGGCGCCCGGCGGTTCGGCCAGGCAAAGGCGATGAGCACCATGCAGATACCGGCGAGTGCCAGAAGCTGCCATGGGCCCAGAACTTCCCCGAGGAACAGGAAAGCGATAACGCCCGCCAGAGCCGGGGCAAGGCCGCGCATGATTGGATAGACGACGCCCATATCCGCGCGCTCAAATGCCGCGATGGTAGTATAGAAGTAAGCCCCATGGATGAAGACCGAGACGAAGAGAAACCGGTATGTCTCCCATGACGGCAGGCCAACGAGAGGCAATAGTGTCAAAGCCATCAGGCCGGAGGCCCCGAGGAAGGTGGCACGAAACAGTACCTTGTCCTTGCTGCGCTTGGTCAGGGCGTTGAACAGGGCGTGGGAGAAGGCAGAGACGAGCATCAGCCCTGCCGCGAGAAACATCGTATTCATCACCTTGCCCTTTCACGCAGGCATTAGGCGCATTTCGCCCAGACCACAAGGATACGACTGTGCGATCCCGCGCAAATGGATCGTACACTTACTGTTTCTGGTGGTTTCGCGCAATTAGAGAGAGCAGTGCGACAGCAAGCTTGTCGACTCGGCGCCTGGAAGGGTGATAGAAAAAGCCTGAGAAGATACGGGTTCAATGGAGGGTTGCATGAAGAAACGGATTTCACTGCACACAGGCGCGGCTGTTTTCGCGGGGCTTGCAGCACTGGCCGGCGCCGCGAATGCACAATGGACCAATCATTACCCGAAGCTCGATGATTTCGGTCACCAGGTCTATCTTGAGCAATATGAGCTGCCCTTCCTGTCTGCCGGGCCGACGGCGCCTGCCCCCTCCCCCGATGGCCGCAATATCGCTTTTGCGGCAAAGGGCTGGATCTGGCTGCTGGACATCGAGAGCGGTGTCGCCGAGCGCCTGACCTATGGCGCGGCCATGGACAGCCGCCCGCGCTGGTCGCGCGATGGCGACCGGCTCGCCTTCGTGCGCGACAGCGGCAGCGACACGGCGGTCATCATCCGCGACATGGCCGACGGCCGCGAGAGCGTGATTGATTCCCCCGGCATCGAGCTCGACCCGGAATTCTCCGCCGACGGTACCTATCTCTATTACACCTCGGCGCAGGATGGCGTGCTGAGTATCTGGAAGCGTCATATCAATGCGGGGACGGAAGAAAAGCTGACCGATTTGCGACAGGTCGAGCGCAACGCCCGCCTGCTGGCGGACGGCTCGGGCCTCGTCTATCTGCACAGCGCCTATCCGGTGAGCAGCCTGCGCCTGCGAGACTTCATGGCGGGTACGGATGAAGCCCTGACGGAGATCAACCTGCCGCCGCTTCTGGCTGCCGATGTGCACCCGAGCGAGCGAACCCTCGTCTATACCGCACCGCAGGCGGACGATCATCACCTGATGCTGGCCGATCTCGACAGACCGGGCATCACCCGCCAGCTGACCAGTGGCGAGACATACGCGCTGATGCCGGCCTTCAGCGCCGATGGCACGATGATCTATTTCGTCATGCCGGACGAGGAGCAGCAATTCGGCCTGATGCGCATCCCCACCGCCGGTGGCAAGCCGGAGGCTGTCGAGATCACCGAATGGGATTACGGCCAGCCGACCGGCGACATGGTGGTGACGACCACGGATGAAGACGGCAATCCGATGCCAGCGCGCCTGTCGATCACCGACGCCAATGGCCACCCGGTCGCAAACCCGGAGGGGCCGACCTATTTCGATCCACAGCATGGCCGCGTCTATTTCTACTCCGATGGCAGCGTCGACCTAGGTGCTGTCCTGCCCGGCCGGTATGAGATCACTGCCGTGCACGGTCCGATGTCAACGCCGGTAACGAGCACTGCTCGCGTCAATCGAGGCAGCGCGGCTGAACCGAGCCTGAGTATCGAAACGATCTGGGATGCAGAGGCGGCAGGCTATGTCTCCGCCGATCATCACATCCATCTCAATGCCGATGGCCCGCACCGCATGGCACCGACAGACCTGCTGCCGCTGATGGCGGGAGAGGATCTCGACCAGGTCGCGCCGATGGCGTGGAACCGATACAGCCGCCAGGTTGACGAGTTCATGGTCGGCGAGCGTGCTACGCAAGGTGATATGACTGTGGCGATGTCGCAGGAAGTGCGCTCCAACTTCCATGGTCATGTCGGGCTGATCGGCGTGGGCGAGCCATTCTACCCCTGGTATTTCGGGCCTGATACGCCGCGCTTCGGCTCCCCCGACCGGACAAATGGCGATGTCATCGCCTATGCGACGGAAACCGGCGCGCTGCCGACCTATGTCCATTCCGTCGGCAGCCATGACGATCCGTTTGCGGAGGATGTACCGCGCGGCATCCCGCTGGAGATGATTTCCGATACGGTATTGTCGCCTGAGACAGGCATCGAGCTTGTCTGCATGTGGACGAGCCCGCTGGGCACAGCCGAGGTCTGGTATCGCCTGCTCAATATCGGCCAGCCGACACCGGCGACGTCGGGCACGGACATGATGTCCGACTTTGCCCGCGCCCCGGCGATCGGCACGGCGCGGGTCTATGCCCGCGCCGAAGAGGGCACGGATTTCGATGCGGTGCTGGATCAGGTGCGCGCCGGCAAGACCTTCCTGTCGACCGGCCCTGCCCTGTTGTTCGAGATCGCTGGCGCTGAACCGGGCGAAACGGTCGCGAGCGGCGAGCAGGACTGGAAAGTCACGCTGGCGAGCGCTGCGGCGGTCGAGAAACTGGAGATCATCGTCAATGGCGAGATCGTCGAGACGCTGGACGGCGTCGGCGCAGGCGAGACCCGTGTCTATGAGGGCAGCATCACCCTGCCGGAAGGCGGATGGGTCGCGGCACGCGCCCATGGCGGTGAGCCCGCCTGGCCGACCATGGCAGTGACGCGCTTTGCCCATTCCTCACCTGTCTGGATCGGCGAGATCGGCAGCACTGATCCCGCGGCACAAGCGGCGGCAGCCTCCGACCTGCTCCGTGCGCTGAATGGTGCAGAGGAGCGCGCGAAGCGAGCCTATGACGATACACCGACGCCGAAGCTGATGGCCCGTTTTGAAGAGGCCCGCCAGAAGCTGCAGGGGATGACGGGCGCAGAATGATCGAATTCCCGACATAGCCGTCCCGGAGAACCAGTTTCGCCATAATTGTGCGGTCATATGCTCCCGGAACGACAGAACGAGGGAATTTTCATATGGCACGCAAGCTGCTGATCGGCGCGGCACTGATTATCGGTGCGCTCTGGCTCAATAACAACTCATTGTTCTCCAGGCCTGCCGCAGGGACGGAGCCGAAACTGATCGCTCATCGCGGGGTCGCGCAGACATATCACCGAGAAGGACTGACAGATAAAACCTGCACGGCGGAGCGCATCGACCCGCCGACCCATCCCTATCAAGAAAACACCATCGCCTCGATGCAGGCGGCGTTCGAGGCTGGCGCAGCCGTGGTCGAGATCGATATTCATCCGACCCCTGATGGCCACTGGGCCGTCTTCCATGACTGGACACTGGATTGCCGCACCGAAGCGAACGGCGTGACACGACAGACCCCGATGAGCGTGCTGAAGACCCTCGATATCGGCTATGGCTATACCGCCGATGGTGGGCAGACCTATCCCTTCCGCGGCAAGCATGTTGGCGAGATGCCAACGCTGGCCGAAGTGATGGATGCCCTGCCGGAGGGACGCTTCCTGATCAACTTCAAGGGCGGGCCAGCCGATGATGGCCTGTTGCTCGCCCGGGCTGTCGCACAGAACCCTGCATGGGCGGATCGCATCTGGGGCTATTATGGCGCTGCAGGCCCGACAATCGCAGCGGCCACGGCAACCGACCTGCCCGGCGGTACCAAGCCGGTGATGAAGGAATGCCTGCTGCGCTACATCGCGACCGGCTGGAGCGGGCACATGCCGGAGGCCTGTCGAGACACGATCGTTTTCGTCCCGCAGAACTATACCCCACTGCTCTGGGGCTGGCCGCACAAATTCACCGCGCGGATGGAAAAGGCGGGCACGGCCGTGGTGCTGCTCGGCGCTCATGAAAAAGGCGACCCGGGCACGACAGGCATCGATTCGGCAGAACAGCTGGGTGATGTGCCCGACCGCTTCGGCGGCTATGTCTGGACCAACCGGATCGAGATGATCGGTCTGTTGTCACGGGATGTATCGAGAGAAGAATAATCGGTCAAAAAGCCTTTGAGTACGCCACTGCAAACCATTGCAACATTGGCGGGCCGGGGCTTGCCTGTAATGTACCCCTGACCAAAAAGAGAAACGTCAGGGAAACTCAATGTTCAGAAATTCTATCGCCGCGCTTGCCGCGTTCGCCACCATGTCCGCCGCAGGCGCCCTCTCCGTCGCCGCGGCACAGACAGACATCAAGATCGACCGCGATGCACCGATCGGCACGATCCAGCCGGAGGTCTATGGCCAGTTCCTGGAGCATCTGGGCACTCAGGTCTATGATGGCATCTGGGTCGGCGAGGACAGCGACATTCCGAATACGGATGGCATTCGCAACGACGTGTATGGCGCGCTGGACAGGCTGGACATTCCGGTCATCCGCTGGCCCGGCGGCTGTTATGCCGACATGTATCACTGGCGCGATGGTATCGGCGATGAGAGAACCCCGCGTGTGAACATGAGCTGGGGCGGCACGCCGGAACCGAACGGCTTCGGCACCCATGAATTCTTCAACCTTGCCGAAAAGCTTGGCGCGAAAACCTATCTCAACGTCAATCTCGGCTCAGGTACGATCACCGAGGCCGCCGACTGGCTGGAATATATCACAGCGACCGGCGACTCCGCGCTGGCGCAGGAGCGCCGCGCCAATGGCCGCGAGAACCCGTGGAAAATCGATTACCTGTCCATCGGCAACGAGACATGGGGCTGTGGCGGGAACATGCGCCCGGCCTATTACGCCGATCTCTATGCCCAATGGGCGACGCTGCTGAAGGTCGAGGGCGAGATGCCGGTGCGCATCATCTCCGGCTCGCACGAAGGCAATATCGATTATTCCGACGAGATCCTAGACCACCCGGCCATGGGCAATCTCAGCGACGGCATCTCCGTCCATTACTACACCCTGCCGACCGGCGACTGGGGTGAGAAAGGCGATGCGCTGGACTTCCCCGAAGAAGAATGGATCTCGACGCTTTCGCGCACGATCAAGATGGACGGCATCATCGAGGAACAGCTCGCCATGATCGACAGCCATGATCTGGGCGAGGAGAAGCTGGGCCTTTATGTCGATGAATGGGGCATGTGGGTCGATGGCGAGGAAGGCGCGCCGGCGCTGAACCAGCAGAACACGATCCGCGACGCCGTCGTTGCCGCGCTGAACTTCGACATCTTCCACAAGTATGCAGACCGGGTGCCGATGACCAATATCGCCCAGATGGTCAACGTGCTGCAGGCGATGATCCTGACTGACGGGCCGGAGATGATCCTGACACCGACATACCATGTCTATGAAATGTATGTCCCGTTCCAGGGCGCAACGGCGCTGCCAGTCAGCTTCGACAGCCCGGATTACAGCCATGGCGGCGAGACCATCCCCGCCCTGAGCGTTTCGGCGGCGATTGCCGAAAATGGAGACATCCTTATCTCGGTGGTGAATGCCGATGCCAGTGACGCCCATGACGTAACCCTGCCGGCCTTCGGCGCCGCTAGCGCGACCGTGCGCCAGCTGACCGGTGACAGCATGGATGCTCACAACTCGTTCGATGATCCGGACGCGGTGACACCGGTTCAGTTCGACGTGCCGGTCACCAGTGGCAAGCTGCGCATGCGGCTGGAGCCGCGCTCGGTCAGCGTTCTGCGTATCGAGCAATAGTCATCTTCGAAGCGTCAGGAAGGGCTGCACTCTGTCGTGCCTGACGCTTCAAATGATCCATTGCGCTGAAAACATCACAAAGCCAGCGATAGCTAGCCACAGTCCGGCCTCAACACCGTTATAGTAGAGGATCAATCCCGCAGCGATTACGAACAAGTATACCAAGTTTAAAACAACACGTCGCATGGGTGACCTTTGCATTATCTCTCTACAGAAAATAGTCTGAGCGATCGCTATCGATAGCGATGCCGAAAACCAAATCAGGATTCTCCGCGTCGCCCCATTCCTCGCCCTCGCGCAAGTGCCTTGACGATGCCGCGCATCAACTGGGTATCGGCGCGGGTGAAGCCCGCCCGCTTGATCGTCGTGCGGATGTTCCGCTCCATGACCTCGCGTTTCTCGGGCGGAAAGAAAAAGCCTGACGGTTCCAGTTCGGCGAACAGATGGTTGATCAGCCCGTCCGTGTCGGCCTGGGTGGGGACCTCTGCTGCGTCCATCCTGGAGTCAAAGCGCTCGCCCTTGCCCGCGACCTTCGACCATTCCCATGCAGCGAGCAGCACGGCCTGACCGAGATTGAGGGAGGAGAAATCCGGGTTCAACGGCACGGTCAGGATGCCGTGGCACAGGGAGATGTCATTGGTGTTGAGGCCGGATTTCTCGCCACCGAACAGGATGGCGCAGGTCTGGCCCGAATCGATGCGCGGCTTGACCTCGGCCATCGCGTCCTCCGGTTCATAGACCGGCAGGTACAGCTCTCGCTGGCGAGCTGTGGTAGCCAGAACATAGGTGCAATCAGCGGTCGCGTCCTCGACGCTGTCGAAGACCCGCGCATTGTCGACGACACTGGACGCACCGGCGGCCATCGCGCCGGCCTTCGGGTTGGGCCAGCCATCGCGCGGACGCACCAGCCGCAGGCCGGTCAGCCCGAAATTCAGCATCGCCCGGGCCGCTGCGCCGATATTCTCGCCCATCTGAGGGTCGACCAGGACGATCACCGGACCGGGACCAAGCCCGTATTTTCTCTTGTCTGTCATAATGCATGTCCGCCCGCGCCGGGCGCCTTATGTCGTCGGTATGTCTGACGGTTGTAGCCCCTGCCCCTTGTGCATCAAAGAGGGCCAATGCTATAGCCCTGCCGTAATCACCGAATTCAAGATCCGTCAAACCTCAGGGGTTAGAAATTTCCATGGATAAAATCAAAGTGAAAAACCCGGTCGTCGAACTCGACGGCGACGAGATGACCCGCATCATCTGGCAGATGATCAAGGACAAGCTCATCCACCCTTACCTCGATATCGACCTGCATTACTACGATCTCGGCATAGAGGAGCGCGACCGCACCGAAGACCAGATCACGGTCGATGCGGCAAACGCGATCAAGGAACATGGCGTCGGCGTCAAATGCGCGACCATCACCCCGGACGAAGCCCGCGTCGAGGAATTCGGCCTGAAGAAAATGTGGCGTTCGCCGAACGGCACGATCCGCAACATCCTTGGCGGCGTTGTCTTCCGCGAGCCGATCATCATCAAGAACGTGCCGCGCCTCGTACCAGGCTGGACCCAGCCGATCATCATCGGCCGTCACGCATTCGGCGACCAATATCGTGCAACCGACATGCTGTTCCCGGGACCGGGCAAGCTGACCCTGAAATGGGAAGGCGAGAACGGCCAGGTCGAAGAGCACGAGGTCTATGACGCGCCGTCCTCCGGCGTTTACATGGGCATGTACAACCTCGATGAGTCGATCAAGGACTTCGCCCGCGCCAGCTTCAACTACGGTCTGCAGCGCGAATACCCGGTCTACCTGTCGACCAAGAACACCATCATGAAAAAATATGATGGCCGCTTCAAAGACATCTTCATGGAAATCTTCGAGGCCGAGTTCAAGGACAAGTTCGACGAGAAGGGCCTGACCTATGAGCACCGCCTGATCGACGACATGGTCGCGGCCTGCATGAAATGGTCCGGCGGCTATGTCTGGGCGTGCAAGAACTATGATGGCGACGTTCAGTCCGACACGGTTGCGCAAGGCTTCGGCTCGCTCGGCCTGATGACCTCCGTCCTGCTGACGCCGGATGGGAAGACAGCCGAGGCGGAAGCAGCCCACGGCACCGTCACCCGCCACTATCGCGCCCACCAGCGCGGCGAGGAAACCTCGACAAACTCAATCGCGTCTATCTTTGCCTGGACGCGCGGCCTCGCCCGCCGCGGCAAGATGGACGACACGCCGAAGGTCGTGGAGTTCGCCGACAAGCTGGAGCAGACCGTCATCAAGACTGTCGAGAATGGCGACATGACCAAGGACCTGGCACTGCTGATCGGCGCCGACCAGGGCTGGCAGACGACGACCGGCTTCCTCGACAAGGTCGACGAGAACTTCCAGAAGGCAATGGGCTAAGTCTGAGGCCTTTCCGTCTTCATACAGACAAATAAAAAGCCGCCGGTCATTCCGGCGGCTTTTCTGTACCATCTGATATCAGGCCAGTAATCAGGATTGGGCAGCGAGTACCGTGGTCTCGGCAGCGGCGGCTGCTTCCTCTGCGCTTTCGTCAGCGT
The DNA here is from genome assembly GCF_009712425.2 of Aquisalinus luteolus. GTDB lineage: Bacteria > Pseudomonadota > Alphaproteobacteria > Caulobacterales > Parvularculaceae > Aquisalinus > Aquisalinus luteolus. The sequence continues at coordinate 388,236 of NZ_VCJR02000001.1, read as the reverse complement.
CAGTCTCTTCAGCCTCCCCGGCCTCTTCATCTTCAGGATCGGGTTCCTGAATGCCTGCCTGAGGGTCGTCTTCGATCTCATCTTCGTCCGGCATGGCCCCCTCCGGCAGCGCACCTTCCGGCAGCGCATCGACCAGCAGGGCGAGCGCATCCCGCTCTGCTCTCAGGCCCGGAAGCACCTCCTGAAAAAAAGTTTTGGTTTCCACACTGATCGCCGGGTCAGCGAGATAACCACGCAGGGTTTCGACAAGATAGCTTTCGCCGCTCAGCGCTTCGGCCAGCACAAGCTCGGCCCCCCCCTGCAGGGCATCGGAGATATTGACGATAGCGAAAAATCCATCCCCCTCTGCCGAAGCTGTAGTGCGTGCTTCCCCATCCAGATCGGCCACGCGTACCTGAACTTCCCTTGCGAGAGAGTTACGGGCATCGCCGAGCGTTTCATACAGTGACGGCGCCTCGCCGGCCCGAACGAGGTCTGCTGCAGCCTCGTTCCCGGCCGCAGCGTCATAAGACTGAGAGGCGGCGAGCAGGATAGCCGTCAGCTCGTCCAGCGCACGAAGGTCTGCCTCGCGCTGGTCGGCGGCACTGATCTGGTTTTCGGGGGCGTTGTCTGCCGTGGCAGGGCCTGCCTGATCGGCAGGGACTGTGGCGCAGCTGGTCGCAAGGACTGCTGCAGCGATGAGGGTAAATACTGTACGAACCATTCCACCGCCTGTTCTGATGAGAAGGGTGTCCCGGCCAAGCCGGAACACCCATCATATTTTAAAGCCGATCCGGATCTTCCATCTCGTCTTCGATGTCGTCACCGACTTCTTCCATCTCGTCGCCGGCATCTTCAACTGCGTCTTCGGTATCTTCAATCGCTTCTTCTACAGCATCGCCTGCATCGTCAGCGGAATCGTCCCCACAAGATACAGCAAAGAAACTGCCGAACATAATTACTAACAGCGCAAAAAGTTTCTGCATCGTCATTCTCCTTTGACGGTTGCTTCAGTGCTCCGGCACCTGCCGGCATACTGCTACAATCCCACACAAATACATTGCGTCGCAGCAAAGTTCCACTGTTTCTGTAATTTCCGTAACATTTACTTCATCTATTACTGATGGATAGCAATAGCCGCGCTGCATTGAGAACCGCACCATGAGCGGTTGTCTCCCGATTGGAATGATAATTCCAGGTTGGTATTTGCAGCGTGGCTCCCGTAAACTGACCTTGTGAGAGGGTGACAAGGCGGCCAAGCTCCGTGATCCCGAGCCCCTGTTCCGGTTCCCCTGCGGCTCTTGCCTTTTCGTTCGCCGCTTCGATGAAGGCATCCTTGAACAGGACTGGAATGCCAAGCTCTTCTGCGCCATTTGACAGCTGCGCCACCATGGCTTCATCGAAAGCCCCGTTGGCATCCTTGCGGCGCAGGACGACCGTGCCCCTTGCGGCCTCTGCACCGTCGGCGAAGGGCGAGGTATCGATCACCAGAAACTCGCTGAAGGACGACATTCTCTCGCCTGCCCATTGCAGGATATGCCCGGCGGAGCGTCCGATTTCCTCCTCGGCGGCAAAGACGATCTTGCCTGTCAGGCCCGCCTCGGCAGCGACCCTCAGCAGCGCGGCTGACAACGGGTTATCCAGCTGGCCGGAGACGAGGTTTTCCCCTTCACGCTGAACGGTACGGGCAAAAGCGACGGGCGTTCCTTCGGGCAAGAGCGGCAGGCCCCTGAAATGAAACCGTACGCGCTCATTGTCCGTATCGAGAATAACATCCTCGACATCGCCGTAGGCAAGGCGCCCGCCAGTCTGCCGGTCATAGGCAAACATTTCCTCGCCCCGATAACGGCTGGCGATCTTGTCGAACAGGGATTGCGAGGGAGCGGCCATCTGTCCGTATTTCTCGGTCTTGACCGCGAAGGCAGCAAAATTGCCATGCCCCTGCCCGTCCATGATCACACCATGGCGGTCGACATGGGCGCAATGGATCGGCCCCGCCGTGCCTGTCTCCACGATGGTCAGGTTACGGCGACGCGTGACGGCAAACCCGGCTGCGGAAAAATCACGCTCCAGATAGTCGAGGAATGGCGTCTCATGCCCGACGACACTCGGGAAATCGAGGTATTCAGCTGTCTTGGCGATAATCCTCGCCGTCAGGGTAAAATCATCCATCAGAAACCATCCATCGCGCCGTCCTTGCGGAAAGCACCATGAATAATTTGTGACGGCAGGGCGAGAGAAAAGTTGGGCGAGAGAAAAGTAGGCGAGACAATAATGGCGCGAGGTTACCCCCGCGCCATCAGCCTTCTGCCTAGTACTGGTTGACCAGGGCCGAGATGACCTGCGTTGCAGCCTCGATCAGCAGGATCTCGCCACTCGTCTCGGCGTAATAATAACCCTGCGGCGGACGGCGCAGGCCGTAGTCGCCATAGTCGCGCAGTACGCGATAGTCGCGGTCAAGACGGTCGCCGACACGCCATGCATTGCGCTGACCGTCGCGATAGCCCTGCTCATAGGCGTCACGCAGGCGGTCACGATCGCGCTGGCGATAATCGTCATTGACGTAATAGCCATAATCGGCGCTGCACCAGCCTTTCTTGGCATGGCCCGGCGGGCAATGTTTGGGATCGGCAGATGCCGGGGCGGCGAACAAAAGACCGCCAGCAATCGTGGACAGGAATAGTGCTCTTGTCAGCATGGGAACCTCCTTGTTGCCCTTGTTTAAACGGCTTTAACGCGGAGAAGTTCTGCTGGAGTCTGCGATTCCTTTTTCCTGCCTTATTTGGCTTGCCGAAACATCTCCAGTGGTCTTGTTCTCAGTGCGCCAAGGGGAGAACCCAGCTCCCCGGCGACCATGCCACCAAGCATCCATTGCACCGGTGCCAGACGAGAGACGGGCGACAGAAGGTGATCGCGCAAGGCTGCCACGATGCGGCTGTCTGATTGATAGAAGGGCGTAAAAACCAGGCTGATCAATTGATAGAGATGCACATGCAGCGCTCTCATGCGGGCATATTCACCGAGGGCTGTATCGAGATCGGGCTGCGCGGCCAGGGCTGTATCAACAGCCAGCGCATCGAGGAGCGCCATATTTGCCCCCTGTCCCAGCTGCGGGCTCGTTGCATGAAAACTGTCACCCATGTGGACAATCCGTCCACTGACGGGATTGCCGAGTGTCCGGTGGCGATAGCGTGCCATGACAAGATCATCATGCGCCGTAATCTGGTCGACAAAAGCAATTGCCTGGGGCCAGACCCTCAGCACCGCCTCTTTCCACTGATCTAAGGGCGAGCGATACCAGAGATCGTAGTCGTCCTGTTTCAGGCTCCAGAAAAAAGCTGTCTGCCTCGTATCGCGCCCTGCAGGCTGGCCGATCGGCAGCACACCGGCCATGCAGGAGGCATATTCATAGCGCTGTTCCAGCGTGTTCCCGTTGAAACCGCTGTCCGGCCAGTCCAGGCTGGCCCAGAGCGCACCGTAGGTCAGCTCGCGTCCACGGCCTGTGGAGAGTACGGACCGGGAGCCGAGGCAGTCGAGCACCAGGTCGAAAGGGCCATGGCGTTTGCCATCCACCATCTCCAGCCATTGGCCGCCCTTGCCATTCACTGCCGCAGCAATCGTCCTGTCATGGGTTATCGACACCCCTTGCACCTCGGCACTAGCGAGCAGAGCACGGAACAAGGTGTCTCGATGAACGGCGATGCCATGCTTGCCGGTACCGGGCGCACCGTAGCGCACATCGAGTACGATCCGGTTCGACGGCATGACGCGGCCAAACAGACGGTCGATCCGCGCGCCGTGATCCATAATGGCCGGAAGGCATCCAAGCTGGTCCAACACTGTCAGGCCGACAGGCTGCAGGATAAGCCCGGAGCCGACAGGTGCCGGTGCCGGCGACTTGTCGAATATCTCAACCCTGTGACCGCGCCGGGCCAGAAAAGCCGCAGCGGCAAGACCGGCGATGCCGGCTCCAGCAATCGCAACTGACAAAGTCATGACGTTCTGCCCCCGATAAGTGCGGTTCACTCTGGCGTGTTTCACCTGCTGCGCAAAGACCATGGAACGGGTCTGATCGTCGCAAAGGTAGCTGCTGTATTATCTTTTCTTGAACCGGTTGAACCAGATCACCCCGATCATAAACAAGACCTCTACACCGAACAGCACGTTGATCAGGATGACGTAATAGGTCGGGCTCATCGTGATCCTTGTCATGTGGGAGAGGAAGATGCACAGCTCGAAAACCATCATGTAGACAGGCCAGACCGGACCGCTGTTTTCACCCACGGGCCAGAAGTGAAGCTGGAAGAAGATATAGATCAGCGCGATGTTGATGATGATCTCGACCAGCAACGGGCTGTAATCATCGATCATCATGTGGATGACATTGCTTGTCACCCACGAAAATACGATGGCCAGCACCCCGATATGGATGCGCCTGTCCTTGACCAGCCACGCGCTGAGGATGAGAATCACCATCAGCGCGAGGAAGACGACTGTGATAAACGTCTTGAACACGATATCCCCGACCCGCAGCCCCCCGGTATCACATTCGATTCAAAAGGCCGGAATAGTCAAGGAAAACCGGGCGGTTAACCGTGGATTTGCGGTGAACGGACTAGCTTAGCCCGAGTGCGGAACCCAGGATACCGGAAAGCCGCATCAGGGTCTCTGGCTGCACAGTATCCTCCCCCCGCAGGGACAGGGGCACCAGCTCGCCAAAGGCGCTATGCGCCTCGGTCAGCGAGGCATAGAACTGCATCGCTGCTGCCATGATGGCTTCCTTGTCGCCGGAGCCGATTACGGCACTCAGGCCATCAAGACTGCCGGAAATATGCTGATAGGCGCCAGAAACTAGTTCATTTTCGCCAGTTGCCGCGATAAACTGATCCCTGGTAGTGTCCAGTTCCGCAAGTTGCTGCTGCCAGGTTGCAACAACCGCAACGGCGCCAGCACCTGCAAGTGCCTTGGCACCGGTGAATACCTTGCGCTCATAGGCGCGCAGGCTAGCTTTCATGGAAGATAGGGTCATACTCAGCCTCATTTCTGTTGACCAACCCGAAGTTGTTTCGAATTGAGGCTTTCAAATTTTGGTAAAAGGCTTTAAGAAACCGTGAATTGAGGGAATCAGCTGAACGATGTCCGATAGAGACGACAACGTTACTTATTTGCCGAAATGGCTGACGCATGGCCGCACCATCCGGGCGGACCAGAGCATTATCTATCGTGCGCTACGCAGCTATATGGATCGTCTCAACAAGACGTATCAGGAGAAGGAGGCTGTGTCTCTAGAGCCTCGAAAAGAGAACGAAGAGTAGACGACGGATCGTCGCGATACGACTTCAGAAACTCCATCAGTTTCAATAACTTGTCTGATTGAACTTCCCAATACTCATCGGGCAGGTCGTCATTTATCAGGTCGTCCAGCTTGCCCCTGCTTTTGAGGCTGGAGACGACGTCAGGCAGGTAAATCCGCAGGAGCGCTGACAAGGCCTCGGGCGTCATCGCCTCGCGCAGGCCATCCTTCTCGAAATGAACCGCCGGATGGGTGAACAGCCTGAACGCATCGATGTCGAAAATGCGCGCAAGACGATAGATCATCTCCGGCGTATATGGCGTTTCATTCTTCTCAAGGGCATCGAGCTGGTCGCGCGGGATATCCATCAACTCGGCAAGCTCTTCCTCTGTGAGGCCGCTTTCAAGTCGCCAGTCACGAATAAATATACGCGTAAAATCGCCCATTGGTCCAAACACTCCTGCCAGTTTTTCGAACAGGGCGGCTTTATTCTGCCCCAGGGATACGTTTCAAGGCAAGATGCCTTTGACAGTTCCCCAAGCCGGCTCCGGCCTTTCGTCAGCACTCGACTACATTTACGGCGAGTCCCCCCTCACTGGTTTCCTTGTATTTGCGATTCATGTCTACGCCGGTCTGCCGCATGGTCTCGATTACCTGATCGAGGGAGACCTTGTGCGGGCCATCGGATTGCAGGGCCAACCGTGCGGCGTTGACCGCTTTCACTGCACCGATGGCGTTGCGCTCGATGCACGGGATTTGCACAAGCCCGCCAACCGGGTCGCAGGTCAGGCCGAGATTATGCTCCATCCCGATCTCCGCAGCATGCTCGATCTGCTGTGGCGTCCCGCCCCAGACGGCGGCAAGACCGGCTGCAGCCATGGAGCAGGCAACGCCCACTTCGCCTTGGCAGCCCATCTCGGCGCCCGAGATCGAAGCGCGCTGCTTGTACAGGATACCGATGCCCCCAGCCGTCATCAGGAAGCGGCGGATCTTTTCCATTTCCGCCAGCCCGTCCATGGCACAATAGAACTTGATCACGGCCGGGATGATACCCGCAGCGCCATTGGTCGGCGCAGTAACGACCTGGCCGCCGGCGGCGTTCTCTTCGTTCACCGCCATGGCAAAGACGTTGAGCCAGTCGAACAGGGCCTCACGCTCGTTCAGGGGCCCGTGGCGGGTCAGCTTCGCATGAAGCGCTGGCGCCCGGCGATTGACGCGCAAGCCCCCCGGCAGGATGCCTTCGGTTCGCAGCCCCCTGTCGATACAGGCCGACATGACTTTCCAGATATTGTCGATCTTGCGCAGGGTCTGGGCGCGTGGCCGGAATGCGTCTTCATTGCGCGCGATCAGTCTGTAAACTGATATGTTATCCTTCCCGCATTGCTGGAGCAGTTCGGCGGCCGAGTTGAACGGGTACCGCACCTCAAGCGCATCGGCGATCTCGTCACGGCCCATCTCGCTCTCATGGCGAACGAAGCCCCCGCCGACAGAATACCACGTCTGCTCGAAAAGCTCTGATCCCTGATCGTCATGGGCGACAAGGCGCATGCCATTGGGATGCAATTCCGGCATGATATCGCCGCGCAGGTCGATATCACCCTTCACATCGAACATGATTTCCTTCTTGCCCAGCAAGCTGATGCGGCCTTCATCACGGATTTTATGCAGTTTGTCTTCGATGCCGAGCGTATCGATCTTTTCCGGTGTCTCACCGCAAAGCCCGAGCAGGACGGCCCGGTCCGTACCGTGACCGACGCCAGTCAGGGCAAGCGAGCCCTGAAGCTCGACCATCACCCGTGTCACAGCATCGAAATGCCCGGCTTCTTCGCAGGCCATCAGGAAACGCCGGGAAATGAGCATTGGCCCGACAGTATGGGAGGAGGATGGCCCGACGCCGATCTTGAAGATATCGAAAACGCTCAGCATGGGCGTCAGTCCTCATCCGTGACGGGCATGCCCTCGACCAGCTGTGGCTTCATTTCCTTTTGCTGCATGATCTCGTGCACCTTGAGGGCGACAGCATGGACGTCTTCCTTCACATAGCCGCGCAGCACGATAGCGACATTGCGCCCCTGCCCGGTCTTGCCCGGATAGCTGCCGATGGAAATGTCAGGGTGCGACGCCTGCAAGGCTTCAAGCGCTTCGGCGATCTCGCTTTCCTTCGCATTCCCGCGCACGGTGAAGGCGATGCGCGATGGCCCGCGCTCTATCTGGCCATCCACGGCATCCAGCATGGACTGGAAGATTTTGGGCACGCCAGCCATGACGAAAACATTCCCGATACGGAAGCCCGGCGCGCCGGAAACGGCATTGGCGATCAGGCTCGCGCCTTCGGGCACACGTGCCATGCGGCGGCGGGCGGGCGTAACCTCCTCACCGCGCGCATCATACCATTCCTTCAGGATCGCCAGCGCATCGTCGCGAACATCCGTATGCGCCTCGAATGCCTTGCCGATGGCAAGGGCGGTGATGTCATCATGGGTCGGGCCGATGCCGCCGGAGGTGAAAACATAATCCGCCCTGCCGCGCACATCGTTCACGGCACCGACGATCACTTCTTCGATATCCGGCACGATACGCACCTCGACCAGGTTGACGCCACGGGCGGTCAGCCAGTTGGCAAGGTAGTGCATATTGGCATCGCGGGTGCGCCCGGAAAGGATCTCGTCGCCGATGGCGACCATGGCGGCGGTGGGGTTGCGCTGTGTCATGTTCTCGTTCTCGCTCATGGAGCTACTCATAGACCGTCACTTAGAAGAATGCACCTTCTTGACAAAGGGTGGCTCGTCACACACCCCTGCCACATATCTCAGCAAGTCCAGTCACGACCGGAGACAGACCCCATGCGCTTTCCCTCTCCCCTGATCGAAGGCACTCTGTTGAAGCGATACAAGCGTTTCCTCGCCGATGTGCGCCTGAATACGGGCGAGGAAATCACCGTGCATTGCCCCAATCCGGGCGCGATGATGGGCGTTGCGCCTTCGGGTGCGCGCTGCTGGGTGTCGCTGAGCCCGAACAAGGCACGCAAGCTGCCCCACACGCTGGAACTGGTGGAGATCAGCGATTTTGGCAGGCCGGTCATCACCGGCATAAACACCGGCCATCCGAATAAAATCGCCGAGGAGGCGATCATGCGCGGCGTGATCCCGGAACTTGCCGGCTATGACAGCCTGCGCCGCGAGGTGAAATATGGCGAGAACTCGCGCATCGACCTGCTGCTGGAAAGCGAAAGGCGCAAGCCCTGCTATGTCGAGGTGAAAAACGTCCATCTGCGCCGGTCTGACACGCCGCTGGCGGAATTTCCGGACAGCGTCACCGCCCGCGGACTGAAGCACCTGAAGGAGCTGGAACAGGTCGTGCGTGACGGCAACAGGGCCGTGATGCTCTACATCGTCCAGCGCAGTGACTGTTTCACCCTGTCGCCGGCCTGGGATATAGACCCGAAATACGCAACGGGGCTGGTCGCGGCGGAAAAGGCCGGGGTCGAGCTGATCGCCTGGGACTGCGAGGTCACGACCAGCGAGATCGTGCTGCGCCGGGCGATGGAGATCGACCTGGACAACCGCCCCTGAAAAAGCCTCTGGTTCAAGGCCCGCTTGTTATCCCTCTGTTCAACCGCTAGATAGGCTGGATGACAGACGCAGCGATTACCGACACACCGCGCCGCACCGGCGAGATCCGCCAGCACGGGGAAGAAGGCTTTGAAGGCATGCGCAAGGCCGGTCGCCTTGCCGCCCGGTGCCTCGACCTGCTGGCAGAGCATGTGAACCCCGGTGTCTCGACCGAGGAAATAGACCGCATCGCGCGGGAATTCGTGCTCGACAACAACGCCCTGTCGGCGACGATCGGCTATCGCGGTTATCGCCATGCGACCTGCATCTCGCTGAACCATGTCGTTTGCCACGGCATTCCCGGCCCGAAACTGTTCAAGGATGGCGATATCGCCAATATCGACGTGACCGTGATCGTCGATGGCTGGCATGGCGACACCAGCCGCATGTATTACGCCGGTGAGCCGAAGGTCATCGCCCAGCGCCTGACCGATGTGACGTTTCAGGCCATGTGGAAAGGCATCGAACAGGTAAAGCCCGGCGCGACCCTCTATGACATCGGCAAGGCGATCCAGACCTATGCGGAGGCCGAGGGCTTCTCGGTCGTGCGCGATTTCTGCGGCCATGGCCTCGGCCAGGTTTTCCACGACGCGCCGAACGTTGTGCACTATGGCGAATATCGCGACCGCATGCTGCAGGTCCACAAGGCGCCGTCGATCCCGCTGAAGGAAGGCAATTTCTTCACCATCGAGCCGATGATCAATGTAGGCAAGCCGGATGTGAAGATTCTTAAGGATGGCTGGACCGCCGTGACCCGCGACAAGTCCCTGACCGCGCAGTTCGAGCATTCCATTGGCGTCACGAAGGATGGCTATGAGGTGTTCACCGCCTCCCCCAAGGGCCTCGACAAGCCGCCTTATTCCGCAGGCTGACGGCATGGCCGAGGGGGACGAGCTTTTTCCGGCCACGCCGGAAAAGAAAGCCAGAGTGGATGACCACCGCGCCGGCCACCGGGAACGCCTTCGCGCCCGTTTCGTCAAGGCCGGTGTCGATGGCGTGCAGGATTACGAACTGCTGGAGCTTGTCCTGTTCCGCGCCATTCCGCGCAAGGATGTGAAACCCCTTGCCAAGACCCTTCTTGATCGCTTCGGCTCTTTCGCCGATGTTCTCGCAGCCCCGCGCGAGCGGCTGAAGGAAGTCTCCGGCGTCTCCGACACGGTCGTGACCGAGATGAAGGTCGTGCAGGCGGCGGCGGTGAAGTTCGCGCAGGACAACATCCTTCATCGCACTGTGCTTTCCTCCTGGGCTGACCTTCTCTCCTACTGCCGCGCGGCAACCGCCTATGAGAAGATCGAACAGTTCCGTATCCTCTTCCTCGACAACAAGAACATTCTGATCGCGGACGAAAAGCAGCAGACCGGCACGATCAACCACACGCCGGTCTATCCGCGCGAGGTCGTCAAGCGGGCGCTGGAACTGGACGCTGCCTCGATTATCCTCGTCCACAACCACCCGTCCGGCGATCCGACGCCTTCACGCCCCGACATCGACATGACCAATCGCATTGTCGAAGCCGCCGGCGCCGTGGGCATCAAGGTCCACGATCATCTCGTCATCGGGCGGGGCCAGCACGTCTCCTTCAAGGGTCTGGGCCTGCTATAGACGCCGCTTGGGACGGTCCCATGACCTATCCTTCATGGTGTCTTTACCATTTTCAGGCTAATATCGGGCACGTTTTGCCTGCCCCATGGCGGGCGCCAGCGATTGCGGATCTGAACCATGACCGACAAACCATCCCATAGCCGCCTGCGGATCATGCTGGCGCAATTCCTGATCGAGAATCAAATCGACTTGGAAGATCTCTATGCAGCCCTTGGTGCCGACACCGAGGATTGCGACGAAGGTGCCCTGTCCCACATCGCCGGGGTGCTGGACGGGATGAATGTCGCCTCGACCCGTATCCGCCAACACGGTCTCGACCAGTGGACGAAGTCCTGAGCCTGAACCGGCATTATATGACCTGCCGAACGCGCCGTGACGGGCGCGTTTTGTGTTTTGGGCCGGCCACATGAAGAAACGCTCCGTCTCGATCTCCGGTCACCGAACCTCGATCTCCCTGGAAGAAGAATTCTGGGACCTGCTGAACGCAATCGCCCGGCAGCAGGATCGGCCACTCGCCCGCCTGATCGCGGAAGTCGACCGCAACCGGATCAAGTCAGCGGAGCCCGCAAACCTGTCATCGGCGCTGAGGGTCTATGTGCTGAAGCATGTGCTGGCCGAACACAGCGAAAAGTCGCCAGAAAAAGGCTGATTGCGCACGCCTTCAGGCTGTCTTGCCCAGCGAATAATGCTACGAGCGAAGCAGTGTCATGGTGAAACCGCATACAACGAGGGTCCGTCTGCTGCTCTGGCTGCGCCATGCGCGCCAACGGGCCTATCAGCTCGCCAATTACAAGGTCTGGATCCTCTCTGCGCTGATCGGCGTGGTCGTCGGTTACGGCGTGATCGGCTTTTCCCTCGCGATCGACTGGATGAGCGCCCTTGCCTATGGCGAAGGGCGGATCGCCATGGCGAGCGGCATCCGCGACCTGAACCCCGCTCGCGCCTGGATCGTGCCCGTCATCGGCGGCGTTGCCGTAGGCGCCCTTCTGTACATCGCCAAACATCTGAAATGGCTGCCTGAGGTCAAGTTCCAAGGCGTCGCCGAAGTGATCGAGGCACGCGCCGGACCGCCGGGCCATGTTTCCTTCCGTGCAGGGATGGTCAACACCGCCGCAGCAGTCGTCGCGCTCGGCTCTGGTGCCAGCGCGGGCCGTGAAGGCCCGGCCGTGCTGCTCGGCGGTGCAATCTCCACTGCGATGTCGGAACGCTGGGGCCTGTCCGGCAAGGATGCGCGCACGCTGTTGGGCTGTGGCGCGGCGGCGGCGGTCGCGGCAAGCTTCAACGCACCCATCGCCGGCATGTTGTTCGCGCTGGAAGTGATCCTTGGCAATTACGCCCTGTCGGTCTTCGGCCCCGTCGCCCTGTCGAGCATAACCGCCGCTGTAATCGCCCGTATCCACCTGAGCGATGTTCGCGCTTTCGTCATACCGCTCTATGGCGAGTCCGGGCCGTGGGACATCCCCTTCTCAGCAGCGCTGGGCATCGTCTGCGGCCTTGTCGCCTTCGGCTTCCTGCTGTTGACCTCTTCCCTCCAGCTATGGGTCCGGCGGCAGGTGGCCCGCTTCAAGGTCGAGCAAGCGTTACTCCCGCCGATCGCAGGAATGCTGATGGGCACGATCGCCCTGTTCTATCCGGAGGTGCTGGGTGTCGGCTATGAGGCGACGACCGAGGCAATCCAGGGCAGCTACACACTTGCCATGCTGACGATCCTGCTGATCATCAAGCTCGGCGCGACCGCCGTCTGTCTGTCCTGCCGGTTCGGTACAGGCGTTTTCTCAGGCGGTATCTTTTTTGGCGCGATCTCAGGCGCGGCATTCGGCGCGGTGCTGGGCATCTTCATTCCAGGCCTGTCGGCCGACCCGACCTTTTATGCCATGGTCGGCATGGGGGCCGTCTCCGGCGCCATTCTCGGCGCGCCGATCTCGACGACGCTGATCGTCTTCGAGCTGACTGGCGACTACCAGATGACCGTCGCGCTGATGATCGCCGTCGGCATCGCGACGCTGATCTCGCAGACCTTCTTCGGCTCGTCCTGGTTCCACTGGCAACTCGGACAGCGCGGCTATGACCTCTCCGAAGGGCCACAGGGGATGATCCTGCAAACGATCCGTGTACGCGATGTCATGCGATCAATGCCTGAGGACTCAAGTCCGCTGGAAGAGGGTGTGGCGCGGCTGCGGCCCGACCATTCCCTCGGCGAGGCTCTTGCCCGGATGCGCGACCATGACCGCGACGGAATGCCGGTGACGGATATAGACGACCGCTCGAAGGTGATCGGCTATATCACACAGGTCCGTGCCCTCGCCGTCTATAACCGGGCCCTGATCGAGAGCAATATCGAGCACCACCGCTAGCAACCGTGTGTTCCGGTCTGCTAGGCTGCCAGGATGATCTTCACCATCGGCCATTCCAACTATCCGATAGATGACTTTATCGACCTACTTCAGGGAGCCGACATTACGGCGCTGGCAGATGTACGCTCCGCGCCATGGTCGAAACGTTGGCCGCAATATCGCAGGGAAGAGCTGAAAAGCGCACTGACCAAGACTGGCATCGCCTATGTCTGGATGGGTGATGCACTCGGCGGCAGACCGAAAGACCCGGCCCTCTGGCGCGAAGGCAAACCCGCCCGCGATCTCATCGCTGTCTCGCCTGCCTTCAATATCGCCATCGAGCGCTTGACCACCGGCATGGAGACCCACCGCATCGCGATCATGTGCGCCGAGAAAGACCCACTCAACTGCCACCGCACCCATCTCGTCACACCGGCGCTCATCGCCCGCGGGATAGAGGTTTGCCACCTGCTCGCTGACGGTAGCATGATCGGACACGCACAACTAATCGCAGCGGATGAGCCGCCAAGTCCGGACCTCTTTTCCCGGCCTTCGACATAGAAAAAGCCCGGCTCGAAACTCGTAGCCGGGCTTTTTTACGCTACTGCAATGCGCGGGAGGGGATTAGCCGCGCAGGGCACCGTTCTGCCAGTAGGTGCGGCCATTGGCACCGTAGTAGTAATAACGGCCGGCAGACTGGTCATAATAGAGTTGCTGGCCGGCAGCATCCTGCTTCAGGCGCGTGCCTTCACCGGAATTGATGTCTTGCTGGCGGCCACGGGCAGCACCGGCAGCACCACCAACAACAGCGCCAATCGCAGCGCCGGTGCCGGCATCGCCGTCGCCGACATTGTTACCGATGACACCACCAACGACAGCGCCGATACCGGCACCGGCTGCGGTGTTACGCTCGACATTGCCTGTCGTGGTGCAGGCAGCAGCCATCAGGGCGATTGCCGAGATACCGCCGAAAACTTTGAATTTGCTCATTTTCTTTCTCCTCTGAACCGCCCTTTCGGGCATTAAGCGAACTCTGAACACAGCTTGCATTGTAACCGTTCGCTTGTGGCAATATGGTGAAGTAATTAAGGCAGGCACATCAGCTTTTCGTGAGCACTATAAAAAGCCGAAAGATAGCCGGAAACAGGGACTTGCGATCTTGCCATCGCTTGCCGGGGCGCGTACCACCCCGTTTTCAGGAACAGGAATGCCACAATCATGATCCCTCGTTATACCCGTCCCGACATGGCCGCCCTCTGGGAACCGCAGGCAAAATTCCGGATCTGGTTCGAGATCGAGGCCCATGCCGCCGACAAGATGGCAGAGCTGGGCATTATCCCGGCGGAAGCCGCGAAAACGATCTGGGACAAGGCGGGCGATGCCGAATTCGACGTCGAGCGAATCGACGAGATCGAGCGCGTCACCAAGCATGACGTTATCGCCTTCCTGACGCACCTCGCCGAGATCGTCGGCCCGGAAGCGCGATTCGTGCATCAGGGCATGACCTCGTCGGACGTGCTCGACACCTGCCTGTCCGTGCAGCTGACCCGCGCCGCCGACATGCTGCTCGCAGATATGGACAAGGTTCTGGCGGCGCTAAAGAAGCGCGCGCTGGAGCACAAGGACACCGTCTGTGTCGGGCGCAGCCATGGCATTCATGCAGAACCTGTCACCTTCGGCCTGAAAATGGCGCGTTTCTATGCCGAGATGGAGCGCGGGAAAAAGCGTCTCGAAGCCGCGCGCGAGGAAATCGCAGTCTGCGCCATCTCCGGTGCCGTCGGTACCTTTGCCAATATCGATCCGTCAGTCGAGGAACATGTCGCCGAGAAACTGGGCCTGAAGCCGGAGCCGATCTCCACCCAGGTCATCCCGCGCGACCGCCATGCGGCGTTCTTTGCGGCTCTCGGCCTTATCGCTTCGTCGATCGAGAACATCGCGACAGAAATCCGTCACCTTCAGCGCACGGAGGTTCTGGAAGCCGAGGAGTTCTTCTCCAAGGGCCAGAAGGGCTCATCCGCCATGCCGCACAAGCGTAATCCGGTGCTGACCGAGAACCTGACCGGCCTTGCCCGGCTGGTGCGCATGTGCGTGACCCCGGCTATGGAGAACGTCGCCCTGTGGCATGAGCGCGATATCTCCCACTCCTCCGTCGAGCGCGGCATCGGGCCGGATGCGACAATCCATCTGGACTTTGCCCTCAACCGCCTCGCCGGCGTGGTCGAGAACCTCGTCGTCTATCCGGAGCGGATGCTGGCCAACATGAACTCGCTCAACGGGCTGATCTTCTCCCAGCGCGTCCTGCTGGCGCTGACGCAGGCTGGTGCAAGCCGCGAGGATGCCTATTCTTTCGTGCAGCGCAACGCCATGCCGGCCTGGCGCGGCGAGGGGCTGTTCCTCGACAATTTGAAGGCCGACAAGGACGTCACCGACAAGCTGCCCGTCGACGAACTGGAAGCGCTGTTCGATCTCGACTACCACACCAAGAATGTCGATGTGATCTTCAAGCGGGTGTTCGGATAGACAGATGAGCGCAAGCCTCGACTATCCGGAACTCTTCGTCTCGCCTGACTGGCTGGCCGCCAATCTGGGCCGGGGCGATGTGAAGATCGTCGATGGCTCATGGCACATGCCGTCTGCCGGGCGCGACGCGAGGGCCGAGTTCAAGGCCGGTCATATTCCGGGTGCAGTCTTTTTTGACATAGACCGCGTTGCCGACACCTCCCTGCCCCTGCCGCACATGCTGCCCGAGCCGGAAATGTTCGCCGATGCGGCCGGTGCGATGGGCATCAGCGAAGATGATACAATTATCATCTATGACAGCGTCGGGCTGTTCTCCGCCGCCCGGGTGTGGTGGACCTTCTCCATTATGGGTGCGGAGAATGTGCGCATCCTCGAAGGCGGCCTGCCCGCATGGAAGGCAGCGGGGTTCGAGGTGACCGATGCAACGCCGCTAACCAAGCCCGCCAATTTCCACCCGGTGTTCAACGCCCGCCACGTGCTGGACCTCGCCGACATGCGCCACGAGATCGCGAAGGGCGATGCGCTGATCCTCGATGCCCGCCCCCGCGGCCGGTTCGAGGGGCGTGACCCGGAACCGCGCGAGGGCCTGCCTTCCGGCCACATGCCGGGCGCGGTCAGCCTGCCCGCCAGCGACCTGATCGAAAACGGAGCGCTCGTCTCCCGTAACAAGCTGGACCTGCTCTTTGCCGCTACCGGGGTAGCCGGGCGCAAGCCGGTCATCACCACCTGTGGTTCCGGCGTCACCGCCGCGATCATCTCGCTGGCTCTCGCCGCCGTGGGCCACGACAACCGGGCGCTGTATGACGGCTCCTGGACCGAATGGGCCGGCCACAAGGACAGCGAGATTGTAAAAGCTGAATGAAAAACACGATAAAAGGCGGATACTGGAGGGCGGTACCGTTCCTCATCACCTTTATCGCTTTTTGCGTGCTTACTTGGCTCCATCCCTCTCCAGAGATATCCAAAGAATTACGTCGTACACTGTATTGGTATGCAATGGCCTTTCAGGCTCTGACCATCGGTTTCATCGTTCTTGACTGGATGCTGATGAGAAAAGTCGCGCGCGTCCCAGACACATCTTCATGGACAGGCAGCAGAATGGTTCTTCTATCTGCTGCCCTGATGTGCCTTCTTGCATTGGTTGGACTGGGTGAAATGTGGCTGACACGTGATCTGGAAACCTATGCACAGTGGTCATCAAGCCCGCTCTACTCTCGCTGGTCACATTACAGTAATGGTTTCTTCTTTTTTCTTTTTGCTTTCTTTTTCACGCAAATCCTCAGGCCAGTTAAACGCGGCGAAAAATAGCTTCGGCGAACCGCAAGCTATTTTCCAACGCGCCCCGCCGTCATGCCGCCATCGATGCGGAATTCCGACCCCGTGACGAATTTCGCCTCGTCGCTGGCCAGATATACCACCATGTGGCCGACTTCCTCAGGCTCGCCGAGGCGCTTCATCGGGATACCGCGGGACAGCTTGGCTTCCCCCTCCTCGCCGCCGCCGCCCATCTGCACGATCGGATCGATCATCGGTGTGCGGGTGAAGACCGGATGGACCGAGTTGCAGATGATCTCATAGCCTGCCTTTGCACAATGCAGCGCGACGGATTTCGACATCATTGCGACACCGGCCTTGGCGACATTGTAGGACAGCAGGTTCGCATCGGCCATCAGTCCGGCTACGGAGGAGATGTTGATGATCGAAGCTGGTGAATTTTTCTTCAAGTAGGGCAATGCCGCTTGTGTGCCGATGAAGATCGAATCGAGGTCGATATCCATGACCTTGCGATAGCCTTCCCAAGTCTCCGCCTCGATATTCGCCATGGTGCCGATGCCGGCATTGTTGACGAGCACGGAGATGCCACGCATCGCCTCATTGGCTTCTGCGAGCACAGATTTCCACTGGTCGTGATCGGTGACATCATGCTCGAACGCGAAGGCAGCGCCGGGGAAGTCCTTGTTGATCGCCTCTGCAGTCTCGGCGACCTTGTCACCCTGCACATCGGTCAGCGCGACGAGTGCGCCCTCTTCAGCGAACATGCGCGCGAAACAGGCACCAAGCCCCTGCGCTGCGCCGGTGATGAATGCCTTTTTCCCGTCGAGACGACCCATATCCTGATCCCTTCCAAGTTTTCTTGCCCTCCGGTCATAAACCGGAAGCGTGCGCGACTGAACGGTTTTTGTCAGTCGCTACTGCAAGAGATGGAAATGGATCAGCCGAGGGCAGCGCGGATCGCGTCGATGGCCTTGGCCGCTTCGCCGCCATTGGGGCCACCGGCCTGGGCCATGTCCGGGCGGCCGCCGCCGCCCTTGCCGCCGATGGCTTCTGCGCCGGCGCGAACGAGATCAACGGCGGAAACTTTCTTTGACAGCTCCTCGGTAACGCCGATGGTGATCGCAGCCTTGCCGTCATTGACAGCGATGAAGGCCGCGACACCCTCACCAAGCTTCGACTTGGCCTCATCGACCATGCCGCGCAATTCCTTTGCGGGCACGCCGTCGAGCACGCGGCCGACGAACTTTATGCCGCCGATGTCCTCGGCTTCCGATGAAGCACCATTGGAAGCGCCACCATCCCCCATTGCAGAGGCGAGGGCGACCTTCTTGCGCAGCTCTGTGACTTCGCGTTCCAGCTTGCGACGTTCATCGGCGAGAGCCTTGGCGCGGTCAGCCAGCTCGCCCGGCGTCGTCTTCAGGGCGTCGGCGGCCAGCTTCGCCTTGCGCGCCTCGTCCTTCAGATATTGCCGCGCGCCTTCGCCGGTCATCGCCTCGATCCGGCGGATACCGGCGGCAACACCGCCCTCATTGACGATGGTGAACAGCGCGACATCGCCAGTACGCGAGACGTGGGTGCCGCCGCACAGCTCCATCGAATAGGGCTTTCTGGCATCTTCCAGGTCATGACCCATGCTCAGCACACGGACATCGTCATCGTACTTCTCGCCGAACAGGGCCATGGCCCCGGCCTCGACTGCATCGTCATAAGGCAGGATACGGGTCTCGGCAGCATCGTTCTGGCGGATGACGCGGTTGACCTCCGTCTCGATACGCTCGATCTCGTCATCGGTGAGCGGTGCATTGTGGGAGAAATCAAAGCGGAACCGATCCGGCAGGACCAGAGAACCCTTCTGGGTAACATGATCGCCCAGCACATTGCGCAGCGCCCGGTGAACGAGGTGCGTGCCGGAGTGATTGGCGCGGATCGCGTCGCGGCGTTCTGTGTCGATGACAAGGCGCACGGCTTCACCCTTCGCCAGCGACCCCTTGACGATCTTGCCGCCATGACCGTGCAGGACACCGGCGCGCTTGCGTAGGCTCGTCACCTCGATTTCGGCACCATTATCCGTATACGCCCTGCCGGTGTCGCCAGTCTGGCCACCTGATTCGGCATAGAACGGCGTCTGGTTGACGACGAACTCGATGTCGTCACCCTCGCCTGCTTCCTCGACGATCTCGCCGCCTTTGACGATCGCCTTGACGATGCCTTCGGCGTCCGTGTGCACGTAGCCGATGAATTCCGTCGGACCAGCCTCGGCGCGGATGTCGAACCAGACTTTCTCCGTCGCTTCCTCACCGGACCCGGCCCAGGAGGCACGGGCGGCGGCGCGCTGGGCGTCCATGGCCTTGGTAAAGCCTTCCTCGTCGACACCGAAGCCCTCGCGGCGCAGCGCATCCTGCGTAAGGTCGAGCGGAAAGCCGTATGTGTCATAGAGCTTGAACGCGGCCTCGCCGGGCAGCTTGTCGCCCTTGCTCATGCCGGCGGTTTCCTCGGCGAGGATCTTGAGGCCGCGATCGAGCAGCGAATGGAATTTCTCTTCTTCCGAGCGCAGCGTCTGCTCGATCAGGCTCGACGCGCGATGCAGCTCGGGGAAATGGTTGCCCATCTCTTGGCGCAGCACCGGCGCGAGGCGGGCCAGCAGCGGCTCTTTCGCGCCCAGATGGTGCGCATAGCGCATGGCGCGGCGCATGATCCGGCGCAGGACATAGCCCCGGCCCTCATTCGACGGCGAGACGCCATCGGCGATTAGGAAGGACGAGGCGCGCAGATGGTCGGCGACGACACGGTGCGCGGCGGTGAACTCGCCATCGACCGGCTTGCCTGTCAGTTCGGCCGAGGCCTCAATCAGCGTACGGAACAGGTCGATGTCATAATTATCATGCACGCCCTGCAGCACGGCGGAGATGCGCTCCAGCCCCATCCCGGTGTCGATGGATGGCTTGGGCAGGTCTGTCTGCTTGCCACCCTCATGGCGTTCGAACTGCATGAAGACGAGGTTCCAGATCTCGATGAAGCGGTCGCCATCTTCCTCCGGCGATCCGGGCGGGCCGCCGGGGATGTCCGGGCCGTGGTCGTAAAAGATTTCAGAGCATGGCCCGCAGGGGCCGGTATCGCCCATCGACCAGAAATTGTCAGAGGTCGGAATGCGGATGATCTTGTCATCGCCGAACCCGGCGATCTTCTTCCACAGGTCGGCGGCTTCGTCATCGGTATGGTAGATGGTAACAAGTAGTTTTGCCGGGTCGAGACCGAATTCCTTCGTGATCAGCGTCCACGCGCTTTCGATCGCCTCTTCCTTGAAATAGTCGCCGAAGGAGAAGTTGCCGAGCATCTCGAAGAAGGTGTGGTGACGGGCGGTGTAGCCGACATTGTCGAGGTCGTTGTGCTTGCCGCCGGCGCGGACACATTTCTGCGATGAGGTCGCACGCGAATAATCGCGCTGCTCGGCGCCCGTGAAGACGTTCTTGAACGGCACCATGCCGGCATTGACGAACATCAGCGTCGGGTCGTTCTGCGGCACGAGCGGCGCAGACTGAACCTTTTCGTGGCCGCGGCCGGCGAAGTAATCAAGAAAGGCGGAGCGAATGTCATTTACACTTGTCATAGCGCCCATGATTTAATCGGGCGCGGGACGACAAGCAATAGTTCTCTTGTGGTTATAGCCAGCACATCTAGCCGGGTGTACCTCGACGCTCCTCCCGCCAGACGATCCATGAATAGACGAGGGAAAAGCCGGCAATAGCGATCGACCCGCCGAGAAAGATCGAGAGCGTGACCCAAGGCGGTGCAAGGAAGGCACTGACCGCGCCAAGAATGCCGATGGCGACGAAGAGACGCCCGCCGGCGCGATTGGTCTTGTTCCAGGACCGCTCGCTCGACAGGGTCCATGGCGTCCTGACCCCGACGGTGAAATTGCTTTTCGACTTGCCGATGACGTCACCGAGCGCGACAAGCAATACGCCGACGGCGGCACCGATGATGCGGGCGACCGGCACGTCCTGGCCAAGTGCCGTCGCGACAATGACACCGTGACCGATGGCGAGCATGCCGAGTGTGCCGAGCCAGGCGATGCGATAGGCGGGACCCGAGCGTTCGATATTGGCGCGGCGCGGGTCGACTTTCCCGGCAATCGCCAGGATTGCAGAGATGGCCAGCGCGACCAGTGGCAACGAGACGAGAGCGTTGAGCCTTGAAGCATAGCGGTCCGGTTCACCGGACAAGCCCCAGTGGACCGGTACCTCGTGGGGGCCAGGCTGGAAGAAGGCCCAGACACTGGCCACTGCCATTGCGACGATAACGATCCCGGTGATGATGAGGCTGCCACGTATATTCACGACGACACCTCCCCTGTCGAGTTGGGGCGGCCCTTTCCCTTGGCAGGCTTTTTCGTGGCGTCACGGGTGCCGACAATGTCCAGAACAGCAGCGATGATCTCTTCACTGACGGAGATATTGAGCTGGTAGACGATGCTCGTGCCCTGGCGCTCTGTCGTGACGAGGTCCGCCTCCTTCAGGATGGCGAAGTGACCAGACAGGGTCGGCTTGGAAAAGTCGAAATGGTCGGCGAGTTCACCGGCGGTCATCTCCCGCTCGCGCAACAGCGAGAGGATCTTGCGGCGGGCCGGATGGGCCAGGGCTTTGAATGCGGTATCCATAGGCAAATAACTAATTAGGGCAATTCCTAATTATGTCAAGTATGCCCCCGAAAATGAAAAGGCACCCGCCCTGCCGGACCGGTGCCTTGATAGTTCAATCAATGCTTGGAAATGATCAGGCTTCGGCTGCCTCGTCATCCTCGCCACCCGGTTGGACCAGCATGTCCTCGGCGATAAGGCCGGCATTCTGGCGCACGGCCCGTTCGATCTGGTCGGCGATCTCCGGATTCTCTTTCAGGAACTGCTTGGCATTCTCGCGGCCCTGGCCTATGCGCTCGGAATTGTACGAATACCAGGAACCGGATTTCTCCACGACATTGGCAAGCACGCCGAGATCGACAAGCTCACCTGTCTTGGACACACCCTCGCCATACATGATGTCGAACTCGACCTGCTTGAACGGCGGGGCGACCTTGTTCTTGACGACCTTCACCCGTGTCTGGTTGCCGACAAACTCGTCGCGCTGCTTGATCGAGCCGATGCGGCGGATATCGAGACGGACGGAAGCGTAGAATTTCAAGGCATTGCCGCCGGTCGTCGTTTCCGGCGAACCGAACATGACGCCGATCTTCATCCGGATCTGGTTGATGAAGATGACCATGCAATTGGATTTGGAGATCGAGCCGGTCAGCTTGCGCAGTGCCTGGCTCATCAACCTTGCCTGAAGGCCGGGCAGCGAATCGCCCATTTCGCCTTCCAGTTCCGCCCGCGGCGTCAGCGCAGCGACGGAGTCGATGATCAGCACGTCAACCGCGCCGGACCGCACCAGCGTATCGGCGATCTCCAGCGCCTGCTCGCCCGTATCTGGCTGCGAGATAAGCAGATCTTCGAGACTGACGCCGAGCTTGCGGGCATAGATCGGGTCGAGCGCGTGCTCGGCATCGATGAAGGCAGCGACACCGCCCTTTTTCTGGGTCTCGGCAGCGACATGCAGTGCCATGGTCGTCTTGCCCGAGCTTTCCGGCCCATAGATCTCGACGATCCGGCCCTTGGGCAGGCCGCCAATGCCGAGCGCAATGTCGAGGCCAAGGGAGCCGGTCGAAATCGATTCGATCTCGACGATCTTGTCCTTCTCGCCCAGCCGCATGACCGAGCCCTTGCCAAATGCCTTGTCGATCTGTGACAGGGCTGCGTCGAGCGCCTTTTTCTTGTCCATATCCCCGCCTTCAACCACTCTCAAACTGCTTTTAGTCATATGCCGCCTCTTCTCTCATGACTTGTGTTGACGCTCAAACTGTTTCTTTTTGTACCAGCTTTGTTCTCATTTTGCAAGAGGCGTAAACCACTGAAAATATTTAGTTTTGCTGATTTGTTCTGTTTGTGTTTCGATTTGGTCGACTATACGAAGACGGGTACTATGATTCTCGGGCCGAAGTGCTAAATACCCCCGCAGACAAAAAGGAATTTCCAGATGGGTATCAACAAGCAAAGCGATGATGAAGCCGACCTGCAGATCGGCGCGACTGACCAGGGCATGGTCCGGCTCTATATATCCTCCAGCACTATCGACCTGCCGATGGACTTCGAGCCTGACGATGCCATCGAAATCGCTGAGGAAATCATGGCCGCTGCGGAACAGGTACGCGGCGCCAGCCGTAAGCGTAAGTAAATAGCGTTTCTGAGGCGGCGCGTTTGCTGTCACAATAGCGGCACAGTTGCGCCCTAGATGGAAGACATCAGGCGGATTTGAGAGGAACAGACAATGCGCAAGATTCTCGCCGGGCTCGGCGCCCTCATCGTTCTCATCGTGATCGGCCTGCTGGTCGCGCCGATGTTCATTCCTGCCTCGGCCTACAAGGACAGGCTGGAGCGCGAGGCGAGCAACATGCTGGGCCGCGAGGTCACAATCGGCGAAGTGCCGAAGGCGGCGCTGTTCCCCAACCCGGCCTTTACGGTCGACAATCTTACCATCGCCAATGCCGAAGGCATGACCGATGAATATTTCGTCTCCGTCGGCAGTGCCGATATCGGCGTGAAGCTGTTCCCGCTGTTCTCCGGTAATGTCGAGATCGACCGCTTCGTACTGACCGAGCCGGAAATCTATCTCGAGCGCCGCGCCGATGGCGAGGTCAACTGGGCGCTTGGCGCGGAAGATGAAGCAACCCCTGCCGAGGAAGAAACAACGTCAGATGACGAAGGGCCGCTAAAGGATATCCGCCTCGGCGATGTGCGCATCATCGACGGCGTAATCGTCTATCGCGACCGGGCCAGCGACCAGACCTTCGAGGCACGCGACGCCAATATCGAGATCGAGCTGGCTTCCCTGGACGAGGCACTGTCCGCAGACGGCACGATGACCTTCCAGGGCCGCCCTGCGACGCTGGACGCGACCATCACCACACCGCGGAGCCTGATGAACAATGCCGCGACGGTGATCGGCCTCGACTTTTCCGTTGAGGACAATGTCGTCGATGCCGATATCAATCTTGCCGGCGGCGAGCTGTCTTATGACGGGCAGCTGGATATCGATGCGCCGTCCCTGAAGAGCCTACTGGCGACGCTGGGTATGGGGATCGATGTCGACCAGGGCTTCGACCGGCTAAAGGTCAGTGGCGATGTGGCGGGCACGGATGAACGCCTGTCCTTCTCCAATGCCGATATCACGTTTGATCAGATCACAGGCAATGGCGATCTCGACTTTGCCTGGGGTGGTGCCAAGCCGACCGTGACGGGTGATATCGCCCTCTCGCAGATGGACCTGACGCCTTACCTGCCGCCTGAAACCGAAGCGCAGAAGGCCAACCGCGAGGACAAGGATGCCGGCTTCCCGGCCTGGCCGACGACGCCGATCGATTTCTCGGCACTGAATGCCGTCAATGCCGACATCACGGCGACGACGGAGGGTATCACCCTGCCGACGATGAAGTTCGGCCGCAGCCAGCTGGGCCTGCGCATCAATAATGGCGTGCTCAACGCCAATCTCAACGAGGTCAATCTCTATGATGGCGGCGGCAGTGCGTCAGTCATGGTCAATGCCGCCGGCAATACGCCACGCGTCGAAAGCGTGCTCGACCTGAAGGGCCTGAACGCCCAGAGCTTTGCCCGCGACGTCATGGGCCTGAACCGCCTGACCGGCATTGGCGGCGTGCAGGCGAACCTCTCGACCGGCGGCAACAATGTCGCCGCCATGATCAGTGCTCTGAACGGTCAGGGTACCATTGCGCTCGACAAAGGCGCGATGGAGGGTATCGACCTCGGCAAGATCATCCAGACTGCCTCGACCCTAATCTCCGGCCTGTCGGCAGAGAACGGCCAGTTCAGCTTCAACCCGCAAGTGCTGGTCACCGCCGTGTCCGAAGCTCGTGGCCCAAGTTCGGAGACGCAGTTCAATGAGCTGCAATCGCCCTTCTCGATTTCCAACGGTGTCGTCAGCTCCCAGAACATCATGCTGCGCGGACCGCTCTACATGATCTCCGGCGATGGCACGGTGAACTTGCCGACCCAGACGATCGACATGGCTTTCGTCCCGACCGTGTTCCAGAGCCTGCAGGACGAGACAGGGCGGCAGCTGAACCTGCCGCTGATGATCGGCGGCACGTTCAACGAGCCGACCGTCGGCTTCAATACGCAGGTGCTGCTGCAGGAAGTCGCCTCGGGCCGGATCAAGAACCTGCTGAACAAGAACGGCGTCGCCGTTGGTGAAGGCGAGAGCGTTCAGGACGCGCTGCAGAACCGCGCCCGGTCCGAACTGGAAAAAGCCCTCGGAATCACCCGGCCCGGCGCCGCACAGCCGGCGACGGACGCCGAGGAATGCACCGCTGAGGATCCCGCCGATTGCGTGACCGACGAGGAAGCAAACCTCGCGCCTGAAGAAGAGGAAAAGTCAGTCGAGGACCAGCTGAAAGAGCGGGCCCTCGATGCTATTTTCGGCGGAAGAAAGAAAACGGACCAGACTGAGGACGAGTAGACCCAGGCTTGGTATTGGTTTTGCGCGTCATCTCCAGCTCCTTTGCATCATTGGAGCTGGAGGTTTCTGCTGGCGCAGAGCCACCTTCCCGGAATTCCGGCAGCACGTAATCCTTGAACATCTCGCGCAGCCTGGTCTTCAGCACCTTGCCGGTCGCGCCAATGGGGATTTCCTTCACGAATTCCACAGCATCCGGGCAGGAGATTTTCGGCACCTGCTTGCAGACAAACTGGCGCACTTCCTCCGCATCCGGCGTGGTGTCAGGCGCGGGCTGACAGATCAGCAGCGGGCGCTCGTCCCATTTAGGATGAGCGATGCCGATCACGGCAGCGTTGACGACCTCAGGGTGCGAGAGTGCCGCATTCTCGATATCGATAGTGGAGATCCATTCGCCACCAGACTTTATCACGTCCTTGGCCCGGTCGGTGATCGACATCATGCCTTCCGGATCGATGACGGCGACGTCGCCCGTGTCGAACCAGCCGTCCGGCGTCAGCGTGTCGCCCTCGTAATTGTAATAGGCCGACAGGATCGATGGACCACGCACCTGAAGGTGGCCTGACGTCTCGCCGTCATGGGGCAGGATCCTGCCTTCATCGGAGACGAGCCGCATTTCCACGAATGGCAGCGCCTTGCCCTGCTTGAGCTGTTTCGGGAGGCGCTCTTCCTGCGGCTGGTCGTAGAAGCCTTTTTCCTCGAAATTGACGGTGCCGGTTGGCGACATTTCCGTCATGCCCCAGCCTTGGCGCACGCGTACGCCATGGGCCTCGTAGCCCTTGACGATCTTCTCCGACAAGGCTGCGCCGCCGACGAGGGTGTATTTCATGGTACTGAACGTCTTGCCTGCGGCATTGACATAGCCGAGCAGGCCGAGCCAGATCGTCGGCACACCGAGGGAATAGGTCACCCCCTCTTCCTCGATCAACGTATGCAGGCTCTCGCCATCCATGCCCGGCCCAGGCAGGACCAGTTTCGCCCCGCCCATCAGCGCCGAATAGGGCACGTTCCAGGCGTTGACGTGGAACATCGGCACGACCGGCAGGATGGTGTCGGTATGGTCTGCGCCGAAGGAGGTCGCGAGCGAGGTGACGAAGGTCTGGATTACCGTGGAACGATGGGAATAAAGAACGCCCTTGGGCTGGCCCGTCGTGCCGGAGGTATAGCACATGCCGCTCGCCGTGTTCTCGTCGAACAGCGGCCAGTCGAATGTCTTCTCCTCACCCGCGATGAGCTCTTCATAGGTTTCAGGGTTCAGTTTCGATTCCGGCGCATGGTCCTTGTCGGTCATCACGACATACTTCTCGACCGTTTTCAGGTGCGGTCCCAGCGCCTCGACCAGCGGCGCGAAGGTGATGTCGTAGAACATGAACTTGTCGCCGGCATGGTTGATGACGAAACCGGCATTTTCCGGCCCGAGGCGCGGATTGATGGTGTGACAGACAGCGCCGATTGAGCTGATCGCGTAATAAAGCTCAAGCTGGCGATGGGTATTCCAGCCGATGACGCCGACCCGGTCGCCCATTTTCACGCCCATTTTCTGCAGCGCATGGGCGAGCTGGCAGATGCGCTCTTCGGCCTGTTTGTAGGTATATCGGTGCTTGCCGCCTTCGACGAGGCTGGTCACGATTTCCTGGTCGGCGAAGGTGCGCACGGCATGCTTCAAAATCCCCGAAATCAACAGGGGGGTGTCCATCATCAGGCCTTGCATGTGGGTCTTCCTTCCTATGGGTCGTCTTTTTGGCTTGTTTCGGGGCATAGTCTGTCGCAGACAAAGGGTCCCTGCAACCGTTATGCACAGTGCGATTGAAGCGAAACCGGTGTAATGTCAGAGCCTTACCCATCATCACAGACAGTTGATCGCAGCAGCGCAGGCCCCGCCGTTTCGGTGCTGATCGTCAGCTACAATACCGGTGCGCAGCGGCTCTCGCGGTGCCTTGCGGCCCTGTCGTCGCAGACCTTCAGGGACTTTGAGATCATCCTGCTCGATAATGGCTCTGAAGACGGCTCGGTGGCGGCGCAGAGCCTGCCGGACAATGCAACGGTGATCAAGACAGGGGAAAATCTCGGCTTTGCCGGGGGTATGAACCGTGCGGCGCAGGCGGCGAAGGGCAAATGGCTCGCCCTGCTCAACCCCGACACCATGGTGCGCCCGGACTGGCTGGAACGCCTGGTGGCGGCGACGGAGCGGCACCCGGGGGTGAAGCTGTTCGGTTCGGTGCAGATCGATATGGCTGACCGCGACCGGCTCGACGGCCTCGGCGATGTCTATCACGCCAGCGGCATCGCCTATCGCGGCGGCTATGGTGCGTCTACGGCGCTGATCCCTATGCAGGACGAGGAGATTTTCGCACCCTGTGCTGCAGCGAGCCTCTATGACGCTGCGTTGTTCAGAAAGCTGGGCGGGTTCGCGGAAAGCTTTTTCTGTTACAATGAAGATGTCGATTTCGGCTTCAGGGCCCGGCTGATGGATGAACGCGCCGTGCTGGTGCATGACGCGACGATCCTGCATGAAGGCTCGGGCATCACCGGGCGGCGCAGCGCCTTCACCGTCTATCACGGCACCCGCAACCGTATCTGGACCTTCATACGCTGCATGCCCTCACCGTTGATCTGGCTGATGTTTCCCATCCATGTGCTGGCGAACCTGTTCTTCCTTGCCCGCGCCGTGCCACTGGGCGTCGCCGGGGCGTATTGGCGCGGCATGATGGATGCGTTCTTCGAGGCGCAGGATGCCTGGGCGGCACGAAAGGAGCTGCAGGAACAGCGCATCATGTCATGGCGGGCGATTGCCGGGATGATGACGTTTTCCCTCGGAAAGCTGCTGACCCGTGCGCCGGATATGCGGCCGCTGCCCGTGGATGAGGATTAATCGTCCGCCTGCTGAACGGCTTTCTGCCTGATCGCCGCAAGCGACATGTCGTCAACCGGGAAATCGCGCTCGATCCATAGCGCCTCGGCTCGCTTCAGGGCTGCACCGAGATCGGGGCCTGGCTCCAGACCATCATCGATCAGCTGCTGCGCGGCGATCGGCAAATCCGGCACATGCCAGTTATCGGCCAGCGCCAGCGCTGCATGCCAATTGTCATAGTCGGCCTCTGCTGCCTCACCAAAGCGGGCCATGGCAATGAGCGCCCCGTCGCGGAAGGCGCGGGCGCCGAAATGATAGACGAGCACGCGGGCCTGTCGCTCGTCTGGCGCCAGGTCGGTGAAGGCTGAGGCCGCTTCCAGCGCGTCGCGTCGCCTTGCATTCTGGGCATTGGACAGGCGTAGTGCCGCGCCGATACCCCCGGGGTCGGCGGATGGCCACAGCCCGGCCAGCATCACTTCCGCCGCGACCGCCTCAGGCATTTCGGTAAGGCCCGAGACGACATTGATATCCGCCGGATGCGGCCAGACGCGCTCGAGGATGCCATCGGCCTCCATGGCGGGCAGGATGAAGCCGCGTCGTGGCCCGGAGAGGATCTTCATCATCTCCTGCCCGATACGTTCCTTGGAAATCATGTCCAGCCCTTCGCGCAGGGCGCGACAAGCGGCGGAGCCGGTCTCATCCAGTTCATCGGCATAGCGGGCAGAGAAGCGGTAAAAGCGCAGGATACGGAGGTAATCTTCCCTGATGCGTTCTTCCGCCTCGCCGATGAAGTACACCGCCTTGCGCTCCAGCGCGTCGAGACCGCCAGCGGGGTCATAGAGCTGCAAATTCGGCGTCAGGTACATCGCGTTGATGGTGAAGTCGCGGCGGCGCCAGTCCTGATCCCAGTCGGTAGTGAACTCCACCTCGGCATGGCGGCCATCGGTGGTGATATCGGCCCGAAGGGTGGTTATCTCGGCGACCATGCCCTTGTTGACGCCCGTGATCGTGCCGTGCTCGATGCCCGTCGGCACAGCCTTTGTGCCAGCGGCCTTCAGCGCTTTCACCGTTTGATCCGGCGTCAGCACCGTAGCGATGTCGATATCGTTGCGGGCGTCGGGATCGTCGAAATCAGGTGGCATGCCGTAGAGACTGTCGCGCACACACCCGCCGACGAACATCGGTGCCCCACCTGCCGCGTCGAGCGCCTTCAGAATCTCTTGCAGGGGCTTGTGTGCAACCCAGGAAAAAGATGCGGTGGCCTTCTCTGGCAGGGATATGAGAGACGGCAGGGACAAATCAGGCCTTCATCACCCGCATCAGCGTGTGCACGATGCCGGCAGTCAGTCCCCAGATGTGCCAGTCCTGATAGGGCACGGCGAACATTGAATAGTCTATATCACCGAATCTGCGCTGCTCGATGATGTGGTTCGCCTCGTCGGCGAGGTGGTCGAGCGGCACCTCGAACAAATCATGGACCTCGTCAGGACAAGGCATGAAGGACGTAGACGGATGAATGATGCCGACAACAGGCGTGACGGCATAGCCCTGCCCGCCGAAATGGACGCCCATCTCGCCGACGACCTCGACCCGGTGGGGCGGGATGCCGACTTCCTCATGGGTCTCGCGCAGCGCGGTCGCGACCATGTTCTCGTCCGCCTCCTCTACCCGTCCGCCGGGAAAGGAAATCTGCCCGGCATGGGAGGGAAGATCCGATGAGCGCAGGGTGAACAGCACTGTCGGCGCTTCCGGCCTGTCGATGATCGGGATCAGCACCGCGGCCTCGCGAAATGTCTTCGGCTTTTCCTTCAGGATCGGCGGGAATTCCAGATGGGGATTGAGTTCCTGGAACAACATCCGGTCCTCGCGCGCCACTTCCTCGGCCATGCCTGCGGCCAGCTGCGTGCGCCAATGGCCGGGCCGGGGCGCGGGCTGCTGCCGCTTGGTTGATGGCCTTCGTGGCGAAGAAGGTGTGAGCGTCATGTCAGGGCTTCCGGGAATCGCTTTCCTCATAAGGGAATACAGCACCCGCGCTGCGCAGGAAAGGCGGATCGCCCTGCAGGAGCGTGACAAAATCATAATAGAGCGTGCGCGTCAGCCGCGCCTGCAGTCCGCTTCGCACCTCGACGTATGGTACGAGAGCCCCCTCCTCAGTCCTTTCCTGTACATCGCGGCGAAAGGTGATCGGATGATCTGGCCCGGCGACAACTTCGTCGCCGACATTGGTCCGGAAACGGAGGGTCCGGTCCTCGCCTTCCCCTTCTACCTCCATGCCGACGGCAAGGAAGGGCACATCCTCCACCGCCAGCTGCAACTTTTCCACCGGCGTGACGAGGAAATAGTCATCACCTTCGCGCTTCAGCACGGTTGAGAACAGCCGGACGAGTTTGGGGCGGCCGATGGGCGAGCCTTCATGCACCCAGACGCCGTCGCGGCGGATCGTGATATCGATCTCACCGCAATGGTCCGGGTTCCACTTCTCGACCGGCGGCAGCGGGCCATCGCCCTGCAGGTCGGACATGGAAGCGGCGAGTGCGAGCAAGTCAGTCATATAATAGAACTGGGGCCGGAAATGGTTTTGTCCATCCCGGCCCCGACATGATTTCCGATTTCGTCAGCAGACGCTAGAGTTCGCACTCCAGACAACGAACGTAGAGATTGTTCGGATCATTGTAAGCCTCGTAATAACGAGCCTCGTCAGCGACCTTCTGGATCATCTGCTTCAGTGCAGGCTGCTGGTAATCGGCAAGATAGCTGCCGAACATTTCAGTGTCGTCATAGGCCTGGCCGTTGAACAGGGCCTTGCTTTCGGCGGCGAGATTTTCAAGGAACTTCTCGAAGCGCGACTTGCTCTCATGCATCTCGACGAGATCATAATCGCCTTCGATACCGGCAAGTGCGGCAGCGGAAGCAACGGCATCGTCGAGCGAGCCCAGATTGTCGACCAGACCGATATCCAGTGCCGTCTCGCCGATCCAGACGCGGCCCTGGCCAATGGCATCGACTTCCTCCTTGGTCAGGTCACGACCGGTGGAAACGACATTGAGGAAGCGGTCATAACCGTTTTCGGTCGAACGCTGCATGATCGCGCCGAACTCTTCCGGCAACGGCCCGATGCCCGCAGCGATGATCGGCGACAGGTCGGTCGTGCCGACACCATCCGTGTAGACACCATATTCGCCGACCGTGTTCTCGAAGGTCTGGACGAAGCCGAAGATACCGATGGAACCGGTGATCGTCGTCGGTGCGGCCCAGATCTCGTCCGCATTGGCGGAGATCCAGTAGCCACCGGACGCGGCGAGCGAGCCCATGGAGACGACGACAGGCTTGCCGGCTTCCTGTAGCGCAAGCACTTCGGTCCGCATCACTTCAGAGGCAAAGGCAGAACCGCCCGGGCTGTCGACACGCAGGACGACGGCCTTGACGTTCTCGTCTTCGCGCGCCTGTTTCAGGTAACGGGCGATCGTGTCACCGGCAGCGACACCAAACGGCAGGTCACCGTCGACGATAGTGCCGGCGGCTGTTACGACGGCAATATCCGGCGCAGATGTGTTCTCCGGCGCAGCAGCAGAGACGAGATAGGTGCGGAACCCGACACCCTTGAAGCTCTTGCCTTCGCGATCCTTGCCGACAAGGTCGATCAGGTATTGCTTCTGGCCTTCGCGGTCACGCAGCTCATCGACGAGGCCGACATTCACGGCGGCCATGGCGAGGTCGCCATCGGCAGCATCGATGATCTCGACCGCATCGTCGGCATAGCTGGCGATCGTACCGGCAGGCAGGCCGCGGGCAGCTTCGATACCGCTGGTATATTCACGCCACAGTACGCTGAGATAGGCGCGGTTGGCTTCCTTCGCGGGCTCAGACATGTCATCGCGGGTATAGGGCTCCAGCGCGGACTTGTAGGTACCGACGCGGAACTCGTGATTGGTGACGTTGAACCGCTCGAACAGCGATTTCAGGTAGGTGCCATAGCTGCCATAGCCATAGATCAGCAAGCTGCCATAGTCGTGCAGCATGATGTGATCGGCATGGGAGGCAAGCAGGTATTGCTCTTGGCTGTAATAGTCGCCGACTGCCACGACCGTTTTGCCGCTCTCCTTGAAGGCGTCGATCTCGGCAGCGATGTCATGCAACTTGGAAGCGGCATAGGAAGGCACGTAGAGCTGGCCGAGGTCGAGGACCATGGCCTTGATACGGCTGTCGTCCTTCGCGGCGCGAATGACGCGGATGATATCGTGGACCTCGACTTCCGGCGGCTGACCGGCGCCATAGGCCTCGGCCAGGGCCTGTTCGACCGGGTCGATCGCGGCAGCCTGCTCGACCAGCACGCCAGCCGGGTTCAGGACGAGGGCTGCGCCTTCCGGCACTTTCAGGGACGGGCCCTGCTGGTTGCCGCCGCCACCCATCTGGGTCGCAACACCACCGATAAAGGCGACGAAAATGATCATGATGAAAATGAAAACCATCGCCTGCAGGAACAGGGCGATGCCAATGACCGCTTTGATGATCGTCTTGAAGAAACCCCAGAAGGTCAGTTTATTATCGCTGTCAGCCATTTAGCCCCTCACCATACGAATACTCTTTGTATAATCTTGGCCAGACGAGGTTAATATTCAATCCCTCAAGATGACGATCTGTCCATTTACGGTACTTTTCGTTGTCAAATTGCATCATACGGGGGAAAACCGGTGCTCCCGGATCAGGCGCAAGTCTAATACGGGATTTCTCAACAGTTTCAGGAGCTAAGGCGAGCATATGGCAGTTGACGGCGGACAGGCAGACGACATTCTGGAAGAATTCGAACAACTCTCCGTCAAGCTGCGCACCGTGCGCGGATCGCTGGGCGAGGTGATTTTCGGCCAAGAAGACGTGATCAACGAGGTTCTGACCGCCCTCGTCGCCGGCGGCCATGCGCTCCTGGTCGGGGCGCCGGGCCTTGCCAAGACCCTGCTCGTCACCTCCATGGCCAAGGTTACCGGCCTCGCCGACAAGCGGGTGCAGTTCACCCCCGACCTCATGCCCGCCGACGTGCTTGGCGCAGAGGTTCTGGAAGAATCCCAGACCGGCGAGCGGTCCTTCCGCTTCATAAAGGGGCCGATCTTCTGCCAGCTGCTGATGGCCGACGAGATCAACCGCGCCAGCCCGCGCACCCAGTCGGCACTGCTGCAGGCGATGCAGGAGCATCACGTCACAATCGCAGGCGAACGCCGCGACCTGCCAGAGCCCTTCCATGTGCTGGCAACCCAGAACCCGATCGAGCAGGAAGGCACTTATCCGCTGCCGGAAGCCCAGCTCGACCGCTTCCTGTTGCAGGTCAATGTCGATTACCCGTCCGAAGCCGCCGAGCGCCAGATGCTGGCTGCGACCACCGGCACGGTGAAGAAGGAACTGACCGCCGTCATGGGCCCCGCCGACCTGATCGCCGCACAGGCCATGGTCCGCAAGATGCCTATTGGCGAGAAGCTGGTCGATGCGATCCTGCGCCTCGTCCGCGCCGCCCGCCCGACCGGCGACGGCTCCGGCAAGATGGGCGACACCATCGCCTGGGGGCCCGGCCCGCGCGCGACCCAGGCCCTGTCGCTCGCCATGCGCGCCCGCGCCCTGATCGACGAGCGCGAAGCGCCGAGCCTCGATGACCTCGCTGCCCTCGCCGCGCCGGTCCTGCGTCACCGCATGGCGCTGACCTTCCGTGCCCGCGCCGAGGGACTGACGACCGACAAGGTCATTGCCGATCTGGTCAAGCGGGAGGTCTAGGCCCTCTTTATGGCCCCAAACCCACAGGACAGACTGCACCACCTGCGCGGCCAGGCCGAAACGCTGGCCAGTGCCCTGCCGCCGCTGCTGCTGGAGGCAGAGCAGCTGGCCGCGACGGTGCTCGCCGGGGTACATGGCCGCCGCCGCGCCGGGCCCGGCGAGACCTTCTGGCAATACCGGCCCTACGTGCAGGGCGACAGCTATTCACAGATCGACTGGCGCCAGTCCGCCCGCGTCGCCGACCGGCTCTATGTGCGCCAGCAGGAATGGGAAGTCGCCGCCACGCTGTGGATCTGGTGCGATGCCGGGGCGAGCCTTGACTATGCGTCCTCGGACGCGATCCCGACCAAGCGCTGGCGCGCGCAGATACTGGCGACGGCCCTCGCCTCCCTGCTGGCCCGCGCCGGCGAACGGATCGGCCTCGCCGGGTCCGGCCGCCGTCCCTTCATCGGTCGCCGCGCGCCTGAACTGTTCGCGGAGAAACTGCTCGGCATGCCGCAGGACGATGACGGCCTGCCGCCGCAGATCGAGACGCCGGGCCACAAGCGCTATGTGCTGATCAGCGATTTCTATACGCCGATCGAGGCGCTGGAAGAGCGGCTGAAGAGCCTCGCCCTCGACCATGCCCGTGCTCACCTCATTCAGGTCGTCGATCCGAATGAGGAGGATTTCCCTTTCTCGGGCCGCACGGAGTTCCTGCCTACACGCGGCGGCGAGAGCCCGCTGCTGTTCGGCAATGCCGGGGCCATCGCCAATGACTATACCCGGATTTACAAGGCCCATCGCGGCACGATTTCCGACCTGTGTACCCATTATGGCTGGACGTTCTCCACCCACCGCACCGACCACCCGGCGCAGACGGCGCTTGCCGCGCTTTATCGCGCGCTGATGCCGGAGGTGGTGTAGATGATCGGCTCCCTGAGTTTCGCTGCACCTTTAGTGCTGGTCGCACTCGCTGTCCTGCCCGTGCTGTGGCTGCTGTTGCGCGCCGTGCCGCAGGCACCCAAACGCACACGCTTTCCCGGCCTGTTCTTCCTGCGCCAGCTGCGCAACAGGGAAGAGACGCCGAGCCGCACGCCATGGCCGCTTTTGCTGTTACGCATGCTGGCGCTGGCCGGGCTGATCATCGGCCTTGCCGGGCCGCGCCTGCATGCGCCGGAGGAAACTGGCGGCACAGGGCCGGTACTGGTCGTCCTCGATGATGGCTGGCCGGCCGCTGACACATGGCAGCTGCGCCGCACCGCCCTCGCAGCCATAGCCGCGGAAACTGCCGACACCGACCGGCAGATCTGGGTACTGACGACAACGCCGCTGGAAACCTCCCGCCAGGAAGAAGCCCTCCGTGGACCGATGACACCGGAAGATTTGTCGCGTTATGCCGATAGCGTCAGTCCGCGCGCGCTGGCACCGGAACGCGGTGAGACAATCCCGCTGCTGCGTGAGCTGTCCCAAAGTTTTGACGGCAGTGGCGATATTCGCTGGCTGTCCGATGGTGTCTATACCGGCAGCGATCTGCCGGAGCGCCAGTTCGCCAACAGGCTCGGCGAACTTGGCCGCGTCAGCATCTATCGCGAGCAGCTTGACGCGGTGCAACCTGGCGTGCAGGCGTTGACCTCCATCGCCTATCGCGCTGACCGGCTGGAAGCGGTGGTCACTCTTTCCGAACCCGCGCAAGCCGACTTGAGCGGTACACTGAACGTTAGCGCCCGCGATGGCCGTCTGCTGCAACAGGCGAGCTTTACCGTGGCCGAAGGCGCAACGACCACCCGCACCGATATCGACCTGCCGCTGACCCTGCGCAACGAGATCGGCGCGGTCAGGATCGCCGGGGAGCGCTCCGCCGGGGCGGTGCAACTGGCTGATGCCTCCTCCCGCCGGTCCCTCGTCGGTATTGCCGGGTCCGGCGAGCAGCTATCCGGCACCCTTCTCGATGGCAGCTTCTATATCCGACAGGCGCTGGCGCCCTATGCGCTGTTCACCGATGGCACGATCGGCGATCTGGCCGCCTCCGACGCGACCGTGATCTTTCTCGACGATATCGGCCGCCTGCGCCCCGGCGACGCAGAGGCACTGGGCCAGTGGGTCGAGGATGGCGGCGTGCTGATCCGCTTTGCCGGGCCGACGCTGGCCGATGTCGCGCAGGACGCGAGCCGCGCGGCGGAGAGTGAATTGCTGCCCGTGCCCCTGCGCGGCGGCGGCCGGGCATTCGGTGGCGCCCTGACATGGGAAGAACCGCAGAGCCTTGGCGGCTTTGCCGAGGACAGTCCGTTCGGCGATATGGAGATCGACCCTGAGATCGTCGTGCGGCGCCAGATTCTCGCCCGCCCTGGCGCAGACACAGCAGAGCGCAGCTGGGCGTATCTCGCCGATGGCACGCCGCTGGTCACTGCCCGCCCGCGCGGCGAAGGCATGCTGGTGCTGTTCCATGTCACAGCGAGCCCGAGCTGGTCTGAACTGCCCGTGTCTGGCCTGTTCGTCGAAATGCTCCGCCGTCTGACGGCCCTGTCAGTGACGGAGGCAGCAAGCCTCGACCCGGACCAGACTTTCGCCCCTTACCGGGTGCTGGATGGCTTTGGCACGCTGACCGACCCGGCAGACACGGCAGAGCCCATCACCGCAGCGCAAGCAAGCGAAGGCGCCAGCGCTGACATGCTGCCCGGCCTCTATGGCAGCCCCGATACGCCGCTCGCGGTCAATGCCGTTACGGCGCAGACCAGTCTCGGCCCGCTCGCTGCCATCGGCGCCTATGGCAATGCCCGCCCGCGGCTTTATCAGGAGCGCCAGCCGGTGACGCTTGCGCGCTGGTTCTTCATCGCCGCGATCCTGCTCGTCATCGCTGAAATGCTGTACACGATGCTGTTGCAGAACAAGCTGATCCCGGGGCTCAAGAGAGCGGGCACGGCAGCAATCATATTGGCTGCCTGCGCGATCACCATCTCCCCGACAGGAGACGCAATGGCGCAGGAGCGCCCGCCCATCGACCGCAAGGCAATCGAGTCGGCGCTGAACACCCGCCTTGCCTATGTCATCACCGGCGACCGTGAAATCGACACGCTATCGGATGCCGGCCTGCGCGGCCTGTCCTTCGAGCTTGCCCGCCGCACAGCGCTGGAACCGGCGGACCCTGTCGGGATCACTCTGGCGACGGACGACCTGTCCCTCTACCCGATGCTGTACTGGCCGGTGACGGCGACAACGCCTGTGCCTGCCGAGGATGTTCTCGCCCGCATCGAAGCCTTCATGGCCAATGGCGGGTTGATCGTGTTCGACACGCGCGACGGCGAACGCGTCATCGGCAATTCGCAAACGCCCGAGGGGCTGGCCCTGCGCAATATCCTAGAGCTGATGAACGTGCCGCCTCTGGAACCGATGCCGAGCGGGCACGTGCTCGGGCGCTCCTTCTATCTGATGGACGACCTGCCGGGGCGCAGCGACCAGGGCCCGGTCTGGGTCGAGGCACAGGGCGCCGTCGGCAATCTCAATGACGGGGTCACGCCGATCATCATCGGCGGGCGCGACTGGGCCGCCGCCTGGGCGGTCGACCAGTATCAGCGGCCGTTGCGCCCGATGGGTCCCGGCGGGTATCGCCAGCGCGAACTTGCCTTCCGTGCCGGGATCAACATGGCGATGGTCGCCCTGACCGGGAATTACAAGGTAGACCAGCTACAGGCCGAAGCCCTGCTGGAACAACTGGGAGAGGAGGCCGATCAATGAGCGGTCTCGTCTTCTCCCCCATGATCCCGCTTACCTGGTTCTGGGCGCTGGCGGCGGTCAGTGGCCTCATCGCGATATACATGATCGTCCGCTCGCCGGTCGGGGGCCTGTTCCGCCTCGTTGCACTGGCCGGATTGCTGGTCCTGCTGGCCCAGCCGCGCCTGTTGCAGGAAACGACGACGCCCCTGCCCGATATCGCGCTGATCGTCACCGATGTGAGCGCCAGCCAGGAGCTGGATGCCCGCAATATCGTCACCGGCGAGACAGTGGAAGTCTTGCGCCAGCGACTCGCCAATCTGCCCGACATGGAAGTGCGTGAGGTCAGCGTGGAGGGCCGCCAGGAAACGCGCCTTGGTGAGGCGATCTCCTCCGGCCTTGCCGATGTGCCGCGCGGCCAGCTCTCGGGCGTCTTTGTCGTCACCGACGGCCAGAGCGCCGATGAAATTCCCACCGCCCAGAGTCTCGGCATCACCGCGCCCGTCCACCTGATGCTGACAGGACGAGAGGACGAACAGGACCGCGTCGTGGAAATTCTCAGTGCACCGCGCTTCGGCATCGTCAACGAGGAAGCGGAAATCCGCTTCAAGGTTGCCGACTATGGCTTCGATGGCCGGCTCGCCAATGTCTACCTGCGCGTCAATGGCGAGGAAGTCGTCAGCCGCACCGTGCAGGTCGGCGAGGAACTGACCCTGACCGCCCCCCTGCCCCGCCCGGGCAAGACGGTGATCGAGCTGACCGCGGACAGCGTCGATGGCGAGCTGACGACCCGCAACAACCGCGCCGTCATCCAGATCTCCGTCATCCGCGACCGGCTGCGCGTGCTGCTCGTCTCAGGCGAGCCCCATGCCGGCGAGCGCGTGTGGCGCAATCTGCTGAAGTCCGACCCCGCTGTCGACCTGATCCACTTCACCATCCTGAAGCCTGCGACCAAGCCTCGCGTCGCGCCGGTCGAGGACCTCGCGCTGATCCGCTTCCCCGAGAACGAGCTGTTCCTGGAAAAACTGGACCAGTTCGATGTGCTGATCTTCGACCGCTATACTTATCGCGGTGTTATGAGCCCGCTGCATTTCGACAATATCTCCCGCTATGTGGAGAATGGCGGCGCGATGCTGATCGCTTCCGGCCCGGAGTTTATCGGCGAATCCTCCCTCGCCGGCCGCCGCAACCTTGCCTATATCCTGCCCGCCCTGCCCAACGGTGCGGTCGAGAACGAGCCTTTCATCCCTATGCTGAGCGATGACGGGCAGCGCCACCCGGTCACCGCCACTTTGGACGATGCAGGAGACTGGGGCCGCTGGATGCGCGTCATCGGCGTGACGCCGCGCGGCGGACGCAGCCTGATGGAAACGCCGGATGGTGCGCCGCTGATGATCGTCGACCGGGTCGGCGAAGGCCGGGTCGGCCTGTTGCTCTCCGACCATGTCTGGTTGTGGGCCAGAGCCTTCGATGGCGGTGGCCCGCACCGGGAGATGCTGAGACGCCTGGTCCACTGGCTGATGAAGGAGCCGGAGCTGGAGGAAGAGTCTGTGGTCCTCACCGCCGATGCGGAGAATGGCCGCATCGCGATCACGCGCCGCACGATGGAAGACAACATCGAACCCGTCACACTGCGCTTGCCCAGCGAGGAAAGCGTGAGGCTGGAGCTGGAAGAAGACGGCCCCGGCGAGTGGTCGGCGATCTATGAAAACGCTGAACCTGGACTCTATACGGCGGCGACGGAAACATCGGACGGCAGGAACCTGTTCGACGTCACCGCCCTCGGTCTTGCCGCCCCGCCTGAATATGCCCGCGTCCTGTCTACGAATGAATTCCTGGCGCCGTTGGTCGAGGCAAGTGGCGGCGGTGAGTACGCCGTTCGTCAGGGAGGCAGCGTGCGCGTGCCATCTATCCGTCAGGTGCGTGAAGGCCGCCCGGCAACGGGGCGTGGCGACGACTCCGGCTGGGCCGGCATCATCGACCGCGATGCTGAACGGCTGGAGTCCGTTAGCGCCCGCCCCCTCGCACCCGCATGGGCCTGGCTGGCGCTGATCGGCGGGTTGTTCGTCATCGGCTGGCTGCTGGAAGGTCGCTCTTCGCTGTTCCGCCGCCCGGCACCTGCGGCTGAGTGATTTTCATCATTTGATCCAGTTTGGTGGTTGACAATGCGGCGTATGCTCGCCCCCCACCCGTCTTAACGCCGCTTAAACGAATGTTGCGATATCAATAAGGCTCACGTTTATAGCGGAGTATGTCGTGATCGGGAAAAAGCGCCAGGACAGTGCGGCAGCCCTGAAAACACCGGAACAGGAAGCCGAAGATGTCATGCGTTCGCTCGCCCGGGCGCTGAACAATCCGCTCAAATCCACCGAGAAACCTGTCCCCCGCCAGAGCCAGGATCTGCGCCATACGCTGCGCGCGATCGAAGCCTCTTTCTACCTGCTCGACCAGCTGCGCGATGTGATCGTCGAAGCCTGCCATCTGGTGCTGCGTGCCAATGTGATCGAGGATCTCGCCGGCCGTGCGCTTCTGGCCGAGCAATATGACGAGCTGCGCAACTCCATCGAACGACTGATCGCCGGGGCCGAGGAAGAAGCCTCAGCCCTGCTCGGCCCGACAGCGGAAGGCATCACTGCGAGCCTGAACGCGACCAGCACCTATACCGTCTTCCCGACCCGCCTCAGTGTCTCCGATGACAGCATCGACCTGCCGCCGCCGATCGAGGGCTTTGCCGATACGGCAGAGGTTGCCCGCATCCTCGGCAAGCTCGACAAGGCGCTCGACACGCTCGACCAGGTTTCGGCCTCCTATATGAAGGACGCCCAATACTTGATGACCAAGCTGGGCCAATAACCGGGCCAGTAATCAGGCGAGTAATCACCCTTCGGATTTGGATTCGCTTTTTTCCTTATCGTCTCCCGCCCGAAGACCTGCATAAGCAACATCGCCAGTCCCACGCCGTGATCGGTGCGTGTTCTTTTCCCCCATCCTGAACAGCCACAGGAAGATGACGTTCATCAGCACGATGCCGGCGAGTGATAATGCGAAGACTGGTAGGGAGACCTGTTCCTTCAGCACTGTCCAGACATATTGCACGATGCAGAGCGTGCAGACGATCAACAGCGTCGGTGCCCGCGGTAACCGGTTGACGACGATGGCACCAAGCGGCGCGCCCAGCGCCACGACCGGCGCGGCGGCGAGAAAATTCCACGCCACTTCCGGCGAGAGATAATACAGGCCGGGATTGATCCGTGACAGGATGATATTGGACAGGATTCCGATGACCGAGGTGACCGCCATGAGGATGACCGAGGTCGGGATCGCGATCTTCAGGTCCTCGCGATAGAACAGCACCAGCACGGCATAGATCATCATGTCGATGCCGACCCCGGTCAGCGAGGCGACAACCCCGCCGGTCACGCCGATGGCGAGGCCGATGGGGGTATCCAGTTTGCCATGGGGGTCGCGCGTGCCGTCCGGCTTCAGGATCGCGCGCAGTTTCAGGAAATGGATGACACCGAACCCAGCCCAAACGACAGCGAAGATCAGCTTGACCGTCAGGTCAGGGGCATAAGGCGCAATCAGCGCCGCGCCCAGCGGCGTGCCGATAAGCGTGCCGATAAGCGCCGGGCGCAGCAGGCGCAGGTCGATGGGCGTGCGCGACGACAGGATATAGATGGTCGCCGAGATCATGCCGACGGACTGGATTGCGAGGCCGAAATTGCGCCCCAGCGACGCAGGCTGGTCGAACAGCAAGACGAGGACCGGAAAACCGACCGTGCCGCCGCCCATGGGCGT
The DNA here is from genome assembly GCF_009712425.2 of Aquisalinus luteolus. GTDB lineage: Bacteria > Pseudomonadota > Alphaproteobacteria > Caulobacterales > Parvularculaceae > Aquisalinus > Aquisalinus luteolus. The sequence continues at coordinate 346,966 of NZ_VCJR02000001.1, read as the reverse complement.
AGACCCGGCAAAATAAGACCCGGCCATCATGGCGAGCGAAATCGGCCAGTGGCTGAGGACCTCGTCCCAGAAGCCGAAGCCGCTGACGACAATCAGCCACGTCGTATAGAACACGCAGAGCCAGGCGAGGAATGGCCACAGGCGCCGCCATCCTTTTTTCTCTGTCCTGCTGTGATCTTGCCCGTCCAAGCGAGGCCCCTGCCGCTGAAATCAAACGGCTATCCTATATTGATGCGGCCACATCGGGTCAATTGGGCCGTCTAGAAGGCCTGATGGAAAGGCTTAATGACGGGTTAACCACAAGCTGGTCTGATAACTTCATGAGCAGTGCCCGCCCCTTTGCCATCCTCCGCGCCGATTATGCCCGCTGGCTAGATACCGAGCGGCGGATGAGCCCGCGCACGGCGCGCAACTATCTGCACACGCTGGACCTGTTTTCGGATTTCCTGTCCGGCCATCTGGGCGAGGCAATCACCGGGACCACTTTCGGTGCGCTGGAGACACGCGACTTCCGCGCTTTTCTCGCCCTGCGCAAGGGCGAAGGGCTGACAGCGCAGACGCTGCGGCTCGACCTTTCGGCGATCAAGTCGTTCTATCGCTTCCTGCGCAAGGAGACGGGCATGACCAATCCCGCGCTCGCCGCGTTGCGCTCGCCCAAGCTGCCGCCGCGCCTGCCCAAGCCGCTGACACGGCCCGATATGGACGCGATGATCGGCAGCGCCGCCGATCCGGAAAAGGGCTGGGAAAATGCCCGCGACGTCGCAATGCTGACCCTGCTCTATGGCATGGGCCTGCGCGTGTCCGAGGCGCTGGACCTGACCTGGGCCGAGGGCGACATGGGCAACAGCCTGACCGTGACCGGCAAGGGCTCGAAGTCGCGCATGCTCCCTGTGCTGCCTCAGGTGAAACAGGCGATTGCGACCTATCGCAAGGCTGTGCTGGCCGACCAGACTGCCCGACACTTCATCGCGCGCTGGGACGGGCAAGTGCCGCCGCTGTTCTGGTCCAAGACCGGCCGCGCGATGACGCCGCGCATGGCACAGGAACTGACGGCGACGCTGCGCCGCGGTCTCGGCCTGCCGGCGACCGTCACGCCCCACGCCCTGCGCCACTCCTTTGCGACACATTTGCTAGGCGAAGGCGCCGATTTGCGCGCGCTGCAGGAACTGCTCGGCCACTCTTCGCTCGCCGCCACCCAGCGCTACACACAGGTCGACACGGATACGCTGCTGAAGACCTATCGCAGCGCGCATCGGCGGGGTTAACCGAGAAGTTGACTATTTCAGCTCACGGACTTCATTGCGCTCACCCGCCGGCATGACGACGGAATCGCCGATGGCGATCAGCTTTTCCTCGCCCTCCTGCACGGCGAAGATGTCCGCGCGGACCACGACCTGCCGCTTCGAGCGGGAGACCATCTGCCCCCGGGCGATGAATTTCGCCCCGATGCCAGGCCGCAGGAAGTTCACCGAATATTGCGCCGTCAGCACGTCCCCGACCACCGTCGCGGCGGTGTAAGCGCAGACATTGTCGACAAGGAAGCCGATCATCGCCCCGTGCAGGAAACCGTGATGCTGGGCCATGTCCTCGCGCCGGAACGGCATTTCCAGTTCGACCAGTCCGTACTCGACCCTGTTGACCGTTACGCCCGTCCAGTTAGAGAAGGTCTGCTGCGAAACCACATAGGACAGCGCCTCGCGGCTGACGAGCGGCTCTGGCTTACCTTCCGGCGTATCGCTCACTTGGTCGCATCCAGATGCGGCGGGAACTGGATCGCCGTCTTGGCGATGAATTTCTTGTCGAGCTTATCAGTCGAGCCGCGCGGCAGTTTCTGCGGCGATATCCAGATCTTCTCCGGCACCTTGAAGCCGGCGACATGCTGCAACAGGAAGTCGCGCAGCGCCTGTGGATCGATTGTCTTGCCCTCACCGGCATAGACGACTGCGCCGACGACTTCGCCCATCTTCTCATCCGGCACGCCGAAAACCGCTGTTTCCTGCACACCATCGAACTTGTAGATCTCGTTCTCGACCTCGAGGCAGGAGACATTCTCCCCGCCGCGGATAATCAACTCCTTCAGGCGGTCGACGATATAGAGGAAGCCCTCCTCATCGATCTTGCCGAGGTCGCCAGTGCGGAACCAGCCATCTTTCGTCAGGGCCTTTTCTGTTTCTTTGGGCATCGCCAGATAGCCGCGGAAGGTGGCGGGGGACTTGACGCAGATCTCACCAACCTCACCGGGCGGCATCTCTTCCATCTTGTCGTTGAAGATCTTGAACTCCGTCACCGGCGGGATAGGACGGCCAGCCGAGTCCGGCTTTGCAAGATACTCGCTGAGGCCATTATGGCAACCAAGGGCATTCGTCTCCGTCAGTCCGTAGCCGGAGGATGCCCGCACTGCCGGAAATTTATCCGTCATCTCGGCGACATGATGGGCGGGGCGTTTGGCACCGCCCGTGACGATATCCGTCACGGTGTCGAGATCGCCCGGCTTGGCATGTTCGATGACCTCGTGGGACTGGGTCGGCACGACGGCGAGATTGGTGATCTTTTCCTGCTTGATGAGGCGCAGTGCCTCATCCACATCCCAGCGATACATGAACACGATCTTGCGCCCGGTCAGCCATGACAGCAGGAAAACCGAATGCGAGGCGGTAACATGGAACAAAGGCAGCGACAGCAGGATCACCGCATTTTCCACGATGATCTTTGCATCGGGCCGCAGCTCGTTGACCACCTGCTGCAGGAACGACCAGGACAGGACGGCGTTGATGACGCTGCGATGGGTTAGCATCGCGCCTTTCGGCCTGCCGGTAGAGCCCGACGTGTACAGAATGCAGAAATCGCTGTCGGCATCGATGGCGACCTGCGGCATGTCCGCCGACGGGGCATTGGCGATCAGGTCCTCAAGGTCGGCATCGGCATGCTCCGACGGTTCGCGCGCTGCGATGAAGGTCAGGCCCATCTCTTCCTTGACCGGCGCGAGATAGCCGAGGCGTTTGGCATCGCCGATCACGAGTCTTGCCTCGCAATCGCGCATACCGTAATGCAGCTCTTCCTCCCGCCACCAGGCGTTCAGCGGCACGACGGTCGCGCCCGCAGCGATGATGCCCAGATAGGCGATGCACCATTCCGGATAGTTCCGCATGGCGATGACGACCCGGTCGGCGGGCTTGATGCCATAGTCGCCAATCAGCACCTGCGCCAGGCGGCAGGCCTTCTGCCAGACCTCGCCGATCGTGTAGCGCTCATCCTCATAGACCATGAATTCGGCGTCCTTGAACTCGGCTGCCTTCATCGCCATCAGGTCGCGCAGGGACATGTTCGAAGCGGCGAAGACGCGCGGGTATTCGACTCCGCGCACGGTGATCGGCATGGTGGCGAACAGGCCGCCCTCGGCCAGTTTGGCGTCAATCTTTTCCTGCAATTCAGGGCCGGTAATCGGTGCAACTGTCATTGTGGTCTTTCACGGTATGTGGGGGATTTTGTTATCGTTGTCCCCACTCTAACCGACCGGCCCGCCGCACAAAACGGTTTAACGCAGTTGCATAGCAGCAATCACCCGCGACATTGTGGGCCAGACAAGGCCCTCGCCAACCATATCCGGGCTTGCGCCTCGTTTATCTGGCGCTATGGTGCGCGCGACTTCCCCGATTTTCCGAAAGATACCCGAAATGGCCCATCTGTCCGCCACCCTCAACGTCATGATCACCGCCGCCCGCGAGGCCGGCAAGTCCCTGCGTCGCGACTTCTACGAGGTCGAGGCCCTGCAGGTCAGCCGCAAGGGCGCCGCGGACTTCGTCTCCGCCGCCGACCTGCGCGCCGAGGAGATCATCTTCCAGTCCCTGTCGAAGGCCCGCCCGAAATACGGCTTCCTGATGGAAGAGCGCGGCGATGTCGAAGGCAGCGACAATTCCAACCGCTTCATCGTCGACCCGCTGGACGGCACAACCAACTTCCTGCACAACGTGCCGCACTGCTCGGTCTCGATCGGCCTTGAGCGCGACCGCCAGCCATATGCGGGGGTTGTGTACAATCCGATCACGGACGACCTGTTCTATGCCGAGAAGGGCGAAGGCGCCTATCACAACGACAACCGCATCCGGGTGTCGAACAAGAAGGATTTGACCGAGTGCCTGTTCGGCTGCGGTCTGCCCTACAAGGGCAAGCTGAATTGCGGGCCGGTCCTTGAAGAGATCGACCGGGTGACGAAAGAGACCGCCGGTGCCCGCCGCATGGGCTCCGCCGCCCTCGACCTCGCCTATGTCGCCAAGGGCCGCTACGATGCCTATTGGGAACGCGGCATCAATGCCTGGGACGTGACCGCCGGAATCGTGCTCGTGCGCGAGGCAGGCGGCATGGTGACCCATCTCGACGGCACGGACGACAAGCCGCACCTGACTGGCGCCGTCCTCGCCACCAATGGCGAACTGCAGGACGCCGCCCGCAAGATCATTCTGGGGCGGTAGTCAGCCCTGCCAAGAGGGCGCAGGCGCTGCCATTCTCTTTTGACAGATATTCGGCAAGCCACGCACCCGTCATGTTGGGTGAGTTCTGTCGGTACCAGTCGAGCCGCCGGATCTCCTGCGGCACGCCTCTGCCCCGCCCTGCGAAGAGCAAGGCAGATATTTTCGGCTTTACCTTGGCTATTTGCCTGATCTCGTCAGGCCGTGGCGGATCGATGAAAATATCGGTGCTGCTTCTCGTCGTGTCGACGTCGTAAAACTCTGCTGCGCATATACCCACGATATTGCCCTCGATTTCTCACAGCAGTGTGCGCTGGCGTGATGGTGGCAGGGTCCACGGATAATCGACATAGGTCTGGGCATGATGGCGCACATGGAAAAAGGTCGTCCAAGCCAAAGGATCGGAGTTGCCATCTTCGTGAACGCGCAGGATCAGCCCGCCATCGCGAACAGTTACGCGCGGCCACTCATAGATGTAGGACCGGTAGTTGGCGGAAACGATAATGATCGGAAAGTCATGAAAAGCGAAGGGTACGTGGCGCTCGAGCCGTTTCAACTGCTCCGCCGTATGCGCACAAGCTTGCTCGATATTACCTTCATATTCCGCCGAGATGAAAATCGGTGCTCCACCCTGCGCCGGACAGGCGATGTCCTTGTCGACCGCAATGATGGTCCTGAAATCATCCGACGTATCGTCATTGCGCCGTCGCAGCGTCGCGTAGGTGATGCTGCGTCCGATGACATATGGACGGTAACCGACGGCATCCAGACGTTTGGAGACGACTGCCTTATCATCGACCGGCTCAAGAAAGGCATAAAGCGGGCTGTACGGATCACTGACGCATGACGGCAACATTGCTGCCAATAGCGCCAGCATCAGTCCAATGCGCATTTTTCGAGCCGCCGAAGTCACGCTGCAACCGTTGCGCGACGGGCTGCCCGGGGTCAACCCGCGCCAACAAAAAAGCCCCCCGAAAACCGGGAGGCTTTTGCTTGATCAGATGATGATTTGATATCAACGCGAGGCGTATACGGCGTCGGTCTGCACGCGGGTTACGCGGGTGCGCAGGTCGCTTGTCAGGGCAACTGCCTTGCCATTGTAGAACAGCACCGTGTAGGTGCCCGCGCCGCGGGACGAGCGGCCGAGGTCGGCGCGGACGTCATAATCGACAGCCCAGCAATTGTATTCCTTGTTGCCTTTCAGCTTGGCGACAACCTGATAAGGCTGGCTGGCCTGGCGCACTGTGGCGCCGACGGAATCGCTCAGGCGCGATTCGATATAGTTCACGGCCTTGCTGTCATAGCTGGCAGGCTGTGCAGAGAAATCGCCGGCGAAAGCGCTCATGGCCGGCATGGCGATGAGGCAGGCTGCGGCGGCGAGACAGGTTTTCAGAGTGTTTTTCGTCATAATGTTTGCTCCCTTATAAAGTCGGGTTTCGGTATGGATTTGTCATCGAAACGAAACATATGTGTCACATTTCCTTCACATTAGTGACACGACTGCACTGAGTGCGCAAGAGAAAACATGCACTGAGTGCCTAAAAAGTGCACAGAGTTCGCCCCTAAACGGGTGCGAAAATCTCATAATCTATTGAAAATACTGAGATATCATTCTACAGCGCAATCAGTGCGACTCCTCTGGATAAGCTAGGTTGATCAGGTCAAAAGACCGAAAAACTGTCGCAAAACGTGACAATAACCGGAAAAACGACACAAAGAATCACTAGCTTTGGCTTCACGGCACGGTGTTTTCCGTTATTCTGAAACAGGCCTGCCTGCCCGACGACGAGTTTGGGCGGGGCTGTGGGGTCCCGTGTTGTATGAAGGGGTATTAACGCATGTCACGCTCTCTCGACCGATCCGTCCGTTTCAACGGACCCGGCGGTTACATCATCAACATGGTCATCTTCCTCGCAGGTGTCGGCGCGATCGCGTTCTACCTGTCGCCACTCAGCCCACAGCCGACGAACCTGCTGGTCGAGGCATTCCAGGCCAACGTCGCCTTGAACGGGCTGATCCTGTTCGTCCTCGGCCTCGGCATCATCTACAATCTTCGCCAAGCCGCCGTCGTCGGGCCAGCTGTCAGCTGGGTCAATTCATTCCGCAATTCCGTTGATCCGTCACGCACCCGCCTTCCCCGCCCGCCAGCGCTGATCGGCGCCATGTCGCGTATGCTGCTCGATGCAGACGAGCGCGGCGGCCGCCTGTCGCAGGCCTCGACCCGGGCGATCCTCGATTCCCTCGGCCAGCGTGTTGACGAGGGCCGCGAGTTCGGTCGCTATATCTCCAACCTGCTGGTCTTTCTCGGCCTGCTTGGCACGTTCTGGGGCCTGTTGCAGGTCGTCTCTTCCGTTGCGCTGGTGATCGGCTCTCTGGCCTCTGCCGGTGGCGGGGGTGAAGCCGGCGATGCCGTGCGCCAGCTGATCAACGGGCTGCAGGCGCCGCTCTCCGGCATGGGCACGGCGTTCTCCTCATCCCTATTCGGTCTCGCCGGATCGCTGATCATCGGCTTCCTCGATATCCAGGCCGGTCAGGCGCAGAACCGTTTTTATACGGACCTTGAAGACTGGCTGTCCGGCATCACCGAAACCGTCACGACCTCCAGCGGCGGCGACCGCGCTTCCATGGAAGTCGGCAAGCCCGAAGACCTGCTCTCAGGCCTGCAGCGTATCGAGGCTGCGGTCACCCGCCTCGCCAATGCGCAGTCCGAAGCGCAGACCAAGGCGAGCGAGGACGTGCGCCGCGAGATCCGCATGCTTGGCCGCACGCTGATCGAGGGCGTGCCCGCCGAGGACACACCGCCTGCGCCGAATTCTCCCAACAAGGGCCGGTAAACCATGGCCCGCCGCCGCTCACGCCAGGACGCCAATATATGGCCGGGCTTTGTCGACGGATTGTCGACGCTATTGCTCGTCGTCATGTTCGTCTTGTCGATCTTCGTCGTCGCCCAGTTCTATCTGGGCGAGGAACTGACCTCCAAGGAAACAGAACTTGAACGGTTGCAGGCGCGCATCGCCTCGCTCGCCGACCAGCTGGGGCTGGCCGAGACCGAGCGCGACCAGTTGCGCCAGCGCGTCCTAGCCCTGCAGGACACGATCGAACAGAAGGACGATGAACTCGCGGGCCTGACTGCGGCGCTCGCCGAATCCCAGAGCGCCGTCGCCGCCTCCGCCGAGGAGCTGGAAGCGGAAAAGGCGCTGAGCGAGGAACAGAAATCCGAGATCGCGACGCTGAACGCCCAGCTCGCCGCCCTGCGCCGCCAGCTTGCCTCCCTGCAGGAAGCGCTGGAAGCGGCAGAGGCCAAGGACGCTGAGCAACAAGCGCAGATCGAGAACCTGTCATCGCGCCTCAACGCCGCCCTTGCCCGCAAGGTGCAGGAGCTGGCCGATGTACGCTCGCGCTTTTTCGAGGCGCTGCGCGAGGCCTTGGGCGACCGGGACGATGTTCGCGTCGTCGGCGACCGTTTCGTGTTCGAGAGCGATATCCTGTTCGGCTCCTGCTCGGCGACAATCAGCCCGGCGGGGCAGGCAGAACTGCGCAAGCTCGCGGTCGTGCTCCTTGATATTCAGGACGATATCCCGAGCGAGGTGAACTGGGTGCTGCGGGTCGATGGCCACGCCGATTCCCAGCCGCTGGGGCCGGGCTGCCGCGCCTATTTCGAGGATAACCTCCAGCTGTCATCGGAGCGGGCCATGTCGGTCGTACGCTTCCTCGCCCAGAATTCCGTGCCTGAACGGCGTCTGGTCGCTGCCGGTTTCGGTTCCAACCACCCGCTGGTACAGGGCGGCGATCTCGCCCGGAACCGCCGGATCGAGTTCAAGCTGACGGAGCGCTAGACCCTTCATCGGATTGCTCGGTGACGTCGTGCCTGGCCCGCCAGTCGCGCCAGATCGTAGTGCCTGCGGCGATTGTCTGTGCCGCCATCAGGAAGCACAGCGGAATAGACCCAACCACGGCAAAGGCTCGCGTCGCCATCTGTCCCTGTGCTGACAACAGCGCACCAATGGTCAGCGCGATCAGCACCACGCCCCAGAATATCCGTTCCCAGCGCGGGGGCGACAAATCGGTGCGGGCCGAAAACATCGCCATGACATAGGCGCCGGAATCTGCGCTGGTTACAAGGAAGATGAAGACCAGCGTGAAGGCGACGATCTGGGTGATCAGTGTCAGCGGCAACTGCTCCAGCATCATGTAGGTCGCCATGGCAGCTGTGGAGAAATCGCTGACGCCGAGATCGACACCCTGTTCCAGCTGCAGGGAAATCGCCGTGCCGCCCATGATCGCGAACCACAACAACGTGACTATGCATGGCACCAGCATAGCACCGAGCACGAACTGGCGGATCGTCCGTCCACGGCTGACCCGGGCGATGAAGACGCTGACAAAGGGCGTCCACGCGATCCACCACAAAAAGTATGTCAGCGACCAATCGCGGGTCCACTCGCGCGCCACCCCTTCCGGGCGCAGCGTGAAGGACAGCGGCACGATATCGCCAAGATAGGCGGCCGCCATGTCCCCCATCGTGCCGATCAGCTCGCGCGTCGGCCCAACTGCGAAGACGAAGATCGCGAGCACGACGACGAGGATCATGTTGAAGCCGGAAAGCGGCTCGATGCCGCGTTTCAGCCCGCCCCAGGCAGAAAGCAGGAACACACCACCGAGGATCAGGATCAGCACAGATTGCAGGACCGGCCCGTCGATGCCCTCAACACCGCTGATGATCTCGACGCCTGCGCCCATCTGCAGGCCGCCCTGCCCGATCGAGGCGATGACACCGAAGATCACCGCCATCAACGCGATCATGTCTATGAGAACCTTCGCCCAGCGCGGCAGGAACCCGAAAACGACGCTCGGCAGCGGCGGCTTGCCCAGCCGAAACGCCATATAGGCAACGGCAAGCGCGGCGACGGTATAGATCGCCCAGGCCTGGAACGCCCAGTGAAACATGGTCAGCGCATAGGCCTGCCGGATCGCAGCCTCCGTTTCCGGTGGCGCGGTTCCGGGCGGTGGAGAGACGGTGAAGATCAGCGGTTCCGCCGCCCCCCAGAAGACGAGCCCCGCGCCCATGCCGGCGGCAAACAGCATCGACATCCATGACAGGGTCGAGAATTCAGGCTTCGATCCTGCCGTGCCGAGCCGCATGCTGCCCCAAGGTCCGAGCGCCGCGGCAAGACATGCGATAACGGCGAGCGAGGAGACGCCCAGCGTCAGCCAGTCGAAGTGGAGGAGGAACCAGCCTGCCGCCGCCTGCATGGCAGAAGTGACCGCGCCGGGAGAGAAAATGCTGAGCGCCGCGAGCAGGCCAATGATCGCGTGCAGGGCGTAACGTCTGATAAAGGAAGTCATTGCGGGCGAGCTTAACAGCCCTGCCCCTCAGCGCAACCGACACGAAATTCAGTCGCGCTTCATCGAGAAAAGGACAAACATTGCCAGTAGCGTCGCTGCGAGGCCGAACCACGTCCATGCATATTCGAGATGCCTGTTGGTGAAGGTGACCCGTGTGGTACCGCCGCGCGGCCAGTTGGCCGTGTTCTCCGCCCCGAAGCTGTCGATATACGTGCCGGTACCGCCATCTTCATAGAGGATTGTGCCGGTCACCTCGCCATCCTCATCGATTATGGGAACAGCGCCGAACAGGCGCGGGTCGCGTACATACCACTGATTGCTTTCGGGATTACTCGGTGCACTGACCATGCCGGCGACACCTGCTGGTTCCTCAGGCATCCGGAACAGGCCGGTGACCGTGACAGTGCCTTCGACCTGCCCCTCGATGCGAGATTCGGCGTCCTTCAGCCGATCGGGGACGAAGCCGCGATTGACCCAGATATGGCGGGGCGCCACGGCGGCACCCGGTGCCGTTACCTGTAGCGGCGTGAAGACATTCCATCCCGGCTCGCCTTCATAGGTTCCGAAGACATGGCGCTCTTCCTCGTGCAGATAAGTGCCGGAAATCGTCACCGGCGTATAGGTCATGGATTCGCCCAGCGCCTGCCGGTCACGCGCGATACCATAGGGGATTGGCTGCTGGTCGAGGCGCGTCTCGACCGTCTGAATGAGATCACGCTTCCATTCAAGGCGCTGCAATTGCCATGTGCCGAGCGAGATGAGGATGGCAAGGCCAACCAGCGCAAAAACCGTCAGGACAGGCTTGAACCGGAACGCCATCAGCGCCCATCCCCATCGGTATCGGACCAGTCGCTGCCTTCCTCTGTCAGCTGCCCTTCACGTGCCTTGTTGGCATATTGCAGGGCGATCATGTAAGCCTTCAGGGGACGGATCGATATCCATGTCGCAAAGACACAGGACAGCAGCGAGGCCAGCAAAGCCGCCCATGCCGGTGCCCCGAACCCGAAGCGCAGCAGGATCAGCACCAGCACGGCGATGAACCCGACAATGAACAAGAGAAAGATGGCCGGCCCGTCACCGGAATCTGCGCGGGAATAGTCAAGGCCGCAGCGCGGGCACCGCTCTGCGACCTTCAGGAAGCCGTCGAACAGCCTGCCCTGACCGCAGCGGGGGCATTTGCATGCCATGCCCGCTGAAAGGGGGGAAACAGGCGGATAATAGGCCAAGGACGCCTAGGACAGCAGGCCCTGATTGCCGAGCACATAAATGGCAGCAAACAGGAACAGCCAGACGACGTCGACGAAGTGCCAGTACCAGGCCGCAGCTTCGAAACCGAAGTGACGGTCCTTGGTGAAGTGACCGGCAAGGGCACGGCCAAGGCAGACAGCAAGGAACAGCGTGCCGATGATCACGTGCAGGCCGTGGAAGCCCGTCGCCATGAAGAAGGAGCCGCCATAGATGCCGCCGGAGAACGAGAACAGGCCATAGGCGATTGCCTCGTAATACTCGACAGCCTGCAGGAAGGAGAAGAAGACGCCGAGCGCGATGGTGATGGCGAGGCCCTGAACGAAACCCTTCTGGTCGCCAATGGTGATGGCGTGGTGCGCCCATGTGACGGTCGTGCCGGAGAGCAGCAGGATCAGCGTGTTGATCAATGGCAGCTGCCATGCGGACAGCGGCTCGACACCAACCGGCGGCCATTGCGCGCCCGTGGCATAGAAGCGGCCTTCATTCATCATGTAAGCCGGATCGCCATTGGCGTTCAGCATCTGTGTGCCGTCCGCCAGCAAGACCGGATCGCCAGCGCCCGGGAACAGGGCTGCCCCGAAGAACGCCCAGAACCAGGCGGCGAAGAACATGACCTCGGAAGCGATGAACAGCACCATACCATAGCGCAGGCCGATGCGGATGACCGGCGCAGTGTTCTCGCCCTTGAGGCTTTCCTTGATGATGTCGCGCCACCAGCCGAACATGGTGAAAAGGACGCCGGCAAGACCGAAGAAGAAGATCCAGTTACCCTTGAGGGCAAAAAGGCCTGCAACCTCTACGCCGTTCTCATTGGCACCTGAATGCGCCCAGGTTACGGCGCCCAGCATCATGATCATGGCGGAAACAGAGCCGAGGAGCGGCCAAGGGCTCGGATTGACGAGGTGATAATCGTGTTTAACGGCACCGGCCATCGGGCAGTATCCTTCTTATCTTAACGCGACGTCATAAAGACATTTAGAGGGTTCTCTAGCCTGCTTGTGCAGGAATTTCAAACGGTCAATGCCGTTTTCAGGCGGGACATTTTGGCCCTACGGTCCGGAAAAGATCAAAGGTCGCCGGATTGTCCCGGCAGGGCAGCGAGTTCGCGTGCTTCGGCCTTTTCATCGCGATAGAAGGTGTAGGACAGCGTGATCTCGAAGACATCGTCGAGATTGTCCTCGTCCTCGATCGCCGGATCGACGAAATAGGTAACCGGCATGTCCATCGTCTCGCCCGGCAGCAGCACCTGCTCGGTGAAGCAGAAGCACTCGATCTTGCGGAAATAAAGACCCGCCTTGGCCGGCTGGACATTGAAGGTGGCCGTACCGATGACCGGCTCGTCGGAATTATTGGTCGCGGAGTAATAGGCAAGATTGGTCTGACCGACCTTTGAGGTCTGGGAGACCTGCTGCGGCTTGAAATGCCATGGCAGCCCGTCGGCCGTCGTTGCGTCGAAGCGCACGGTGATCTCCCGGTCGATAACAGTGCGGGACGGTGCATCGGCACGCTGTGTCGTGCCATCAAAGCCTGTGATCTGGCAGAAGGCGCGATAGGCGGGCACAGCGGCGAACGACATGCCGACCATGCCGGCCACAACCACACAGACAGTCAGCGCGGTTTTCGAATTACGATTCATCGATCAGCCTCCAACATTCTCGGCAAGGCGCAGCATGGTGATGAGATAGATCAGGACGACAAAAGCGACGATGCCGAGCGCGATGGCGATGGAGCGGCGCTTCCGGCTTTTCTCTTCCTCTGGCGTCATGCGGTAATGTTCGCCCGTGGCGCGGGCATCGCGTGCAGAGAGGAAGTCATCATGCCCGGTATGCCCCTGGCCGCTGTCGCTTTCCGCAGCGTCGCGATCGAGCTGTTCCGCAGCCTCATCCGTGGACTGAGCGCGGTAGCGCCGGTCCTCTACAGCGCCTTCAGCAATTTCCGTCTTCTTGTCGTTATTGTCAGCCATGCAGCCCCAGCAGGTGTTCCGCCAGCAAGGCGGCATAGATCAGGAATAGGTAGAATATAGAGAAACCGAACAGGGATTTGGAGGCACGCATCGTCGCAGCCTCGTCCTTCGCCGCATACAAGCGGATCGATCCGGCGAGGAACACGCCCCCCAGAATCACGGCGACGGCACCATAGAGCCAGCTGGCGAACGCGAAGAAGACCGGCGTGATAGCAATCGCCGCGACGATCACGGTGTAGATCAGGATTTCCAGCTTCGTGCGGGCCTCACCCTTGACGTTCGGCATCATCGGGATGCCCGCTGCCTCGTAATCCTCGCTCTTGAACAGGGACAGCGCCCAGAAATGCGGCGGCGTCCAGAAGAAGATGATGGCGAAGAGGAGCCAGGCTTCCAGCGGCGCCGTGCCGGTGACCGCCGCCCAGCCGACAACCGGCGGCAAGGCCCCTGCCGCGCCGCCGATCACGATGTTCTGCGGTGTCGAGCGCTTCAGAAACATCGAATAGATGACGGCATAAAAGAAGATGGTGAAGGCCAGGAGACCGGCGGCCAGGTAATTGGCGGCGAGCGCCAGAACGATGACCGACAGGACCGACAGGAACAGCCCGAAACCGAAGGCGTCTGCGCGCTGGACCTTGCCGGAGGGGATCGGCCGGCCCTTCGTGCGGGACATGACGGCGTCGATGTCTGAATCCCACCACATGTTCAGCGCGCCGGAGGCCCCTGCCCCGACAGAGATGGCAAGCAGGGAGATCAGCGCTAAAGGCCAGTTGTCGATGGCACCCGGTGCGGCGACCATGCCGACCAGCGCGGTGAAGATGACGAGCGACATCACACGCGGCTTCAACAGCGCGAAATAATCGCCGGGCTGAGCCAGGTTGAAGGCCAGCGTCTCGTTTTGATCGTCTGTCAGATGGTCGGTCATTTCCGGCTGCTTATGCTCTTTTTGCCCGCCCAGGACAAGATAGCCCTGCCTGAAAGAGCATATGAAAAGGCCGGGCTGATACAGCCCGGCCCTCGTTCAGGTGATGATCCCGATTGCCCTATTTGACTTTCGGCAGTTCGTTGAACTGGTGGAACGGCGGCGGTGAGGACAGGGTCCACTCCAGCGTCGTCGCGCCCTCGCCCCACGGATTGGCTTCCGCCTTGCGGCGGCGCATGAATGCCTCTGCCACACCCATGGCCCAAATCAGGATGCCGAAGGCCATGATGAAATAGCCCCAGGTCGAAACCAGGTTCCAGAGGGCAAAACCTTCCGCATAATCGATATAGCGGCGTGGCATGCCCTGCAGGCCGAGGAAGTGCTGCGGGAAGAAGATCAGGTTCACACCGATGAACATCACCCAGAAATGGGCGGCACCGATGATCTCGTTATACTTCACGCCGAACATCTTCTCGAACCAGTAGTACCAGCCAGCGAAGATCGCGAACACGGCGCCGAGCGAGAGAACATAGTGGAAGTGCGCAACGACATAATAAGTGTCGTGCAGCGTGTGGTCGATGCCGGCATTGGCCAGAACGACGCCCGTGACACCGCCGACGGTGAACAGGAAGATGAAGCCAATCGCCCACAGCATCGGTGTGCGGAACGAGATAGACCCGCCCCACATCGTTGCGATCCACGAGAAGATCTTCACGCCAGTGGGCACCGCGATGACCATGGTCGCCGCGACGAAATACGCCTTCATATCGACGGACAGGCCGACCGTATACATGTGGTGGGCCCAAACGATGAAGCCGACAAAGCCGATCGCAACCATGGCATAGGCCATCGCCATGTAGCCGAAGACCGGCTTGTTGGAGAAGGTCGACACGATGTGCGAGATGATGCCGAAGGCCGGCAGGATCAGGATGTAGACTTCCGGATGGCCGAAGAACCAGAACAGGTGCTGGTACAGGATCGGGTCACCACCGCCGGCAGCATCGAAGAATGTCGTTCCGAACATGCGGTCGGTCAGCAGCATAGTGATGGCGCCAGCCAGAACCGGCAGCGACAGCACGAGCAGAAAAGCCGTTACAAGCACCGACCAGGCGAACAACGGCATTTTGTGCAGCGTCATGCCCGGAGCGCGCATGTTGAAGATCGTGGTGATGAAGTTGATCGCGCCGAGGATCGAGGAGGCACCGGCAAGGTGCAGCGACACGATCAGCAGGTCCATGGCAGGCCCTGGCGAACCGGAGGTCGACAGCGGCGGATAAAGCACCCAGCCACCGGCAAAGCCCAGCTGGCCCGCATAGCCCGGTACGAACATCGACAGGGTCAGCAGGAAGGCAGAAGCACCATAAAGCCAGAAGGAAATGTTGTTCATGCGCGGGAACGCCATGTCCGGCGCACCGATCATGATCGGCACGAACCAGTTGCCGAAGCCGCCAATCAGCGCCGGCATGACCATGAAGAAGATCATGATCAGGCCGTGATAGGTGATCAGCATGTTGTAGAAGTTCTTGGCCGCATCCAGCTGCGCTGCCGGCGGCAGGCTCTGGTCGGTGAAACCGGTCAGGAACGTCACGCCCGGCTCCATCAGCTCGATCCGCATCAGGCCGGACATGGCACCGCCGATCAGGCCGGCCAGGATGGCGAAGATCAGGTAGAGCGTGCCGATATCCTTGTGGTTGGTCGAATAGAACCATCGAACGAGGAAAGACGGCTTGTGGTCGTGGTCGGCCGCGTGGGCGTCGGTGTGTGCAGCATCAGCCATGATAGCTTAACCCTCTTGTCTTCTTACTGGGCCGCGTCGCTGCTGTCGGCAGCGTCGGCAAGTCTTGTTTCATTGTCAAAATACGGGTCCATGCCAGCCAGCGCGCGCTGCTCGTCGACCCATGCCTCGAATTCGGCATCGGAGACGACCCGCAGGCCAATCGGCATATAGGCGTGGTCCTTGCCGCAGATCTCGGAGCACTGGCCGTAATAGGTCGTGCCCGGCGTTGACGGCGCACGGAACCAGGTTTCGTTCAGGCGGCCCGGCACGGCGTCGATCTTCAGCGTGAAGGCCGGCATCGCCCAGGAGTGAATCACGTCGCGCGCCGTGGTGATGATGCGCACCGTCTCGCCGGCAGGAACGACGATGTCATTCGTTGCGGCTAGCAGGTAGAGCGAGGAATCTTCCAGATCATCTTTCTGGGCCAGCAGGGCGTCGAACTCGAAGTCGCCGTAATCTGGATAGGCATAGTTCCAGCCCCACTGATACCCTGTCGCCTTGATCGTCAGGGTCGGGCGGGTCGCGATCTCGGAATTGTCCTCGCCGAAGAGGTCGAGAAACTTGCCGCGGCCTATACGCGAACGGCCACCGACAACGGTGATCTCTGAACCGGCAGCCGGTGCGCTTTCAAGACTGACAAGAACTTCCGGCGTGCCAAGCCCCTCAAGGGAGTAGGCGTCACTGGCGAGCCTGGTGCGCTCACCTGCAGGCGATGTCACATAGACTTCCATATGCCTGGACTGCGTGACCATACGGTCTTGCTGGAAGTCATTCTCGAACGCATAGGCCGTCGATGTACCATCGCTGACATAGCTCACCTTTTGCCCGTCAGGCAGGACGTCTTCCTTGTACAGCAGGTCGAAGGAGAAAACAGCGATGTAGGCGAGAATGAAGATCGGGATCAGCGTCCACAGAACCTCGACCGTCGTGTTGTGCGAAAACTTGCGGGCGACCGGATTGGCGCGGCGGTTATAGCGCAAGATGACCCAGATCAGCAGCCCGAGCACGAAAAGGCTGATGAAGGTGATGATAGGCAACAGCACCACATTGTGGAAACGGTGCACTTCCTCTGCCAGCGGCGTCGCGGCAGCCTGGAAGCCAAGCTCGCCATCCGTGGGAACCTGGGCATGCGCGGCCAACAGCGTCGTACCGGCAAGAATGGCCAGCGTGGCGATGGAGGTCTTGAAGATATTCGTCATTGTCATCTCGGACTTCATTCCGTTTTTTGTCAGTCTGGCTGAACGTGAGCGTCTTATACGCCCATCCCTCGATAATTTGCACCGCTTATGCGCCGGATAAATGGTCGCATCAAGCGCCTTTACCGGGATTTTTTCCGGAAGAACAGGCTTCTTTTCACCTGCAACGGGGATCACCGGAAGGCACATGGTCCGGCTGCCCTCTTCACAATTTGCATATGCCAGGCACGCGGCACATCAAGGCGCAACTGGCACCCCTTGCGCAGGTGCTGCGCTTGGCTCACATATGAGGCATGTCAGATTCCTTTTTCTTTTCCCGCACAGACCTCGACCGTTCCCGCACTCAGGCGATTCTCGACGACGCGCTGCACCAGACCGATGATGGCGAGCTTTACCTCGAATATTCCCAGTCGGAGGCCTTCGTTTTCGACGATAACCGTCTGAAAACAGCCAGTTACGACGTCTCCTCGGGCTTCGGCCTGCGCTCGGTCCTCGGCGAGACGACCGGCTATGCCCATACGTCGGAGTTTTCCGAGGCAGCCCTGCGCCGTGCGGCTGATTCGGTGCAGGCGATCCGCTCCGGCCATACCGGCACCCTCGCCGACGGCCCGGCCAAGACCAATCTGCGGCTTTACGAGGATACCAATCCGCTGGAAGAAGTCGATTTCGCGACCAAGACCCGCCTGCTGGAAGAGATCAATTCCTATGCCCGTGATCTCGACAGCCGCGTGCGGCAGGTCTCCTGCTCGCTCGCCGGCGAGTGGGTTGTTGTCGAGATCATGCGCCCCGGCGGCCAGCTGGTGCGCGATGTGCGCCCCCTCGTCCGTCTCAACGTCTCTGTCACCGCCGGCGATGGCGACCGGCAGGAATCAGGCTCCTGTGGCTTTGGCGGTCGTCAGGGCTATGCCACCTATATCGACCCGACCGCGTGGAAACCGCAGGTAGACGAGGCCCTGCGACAGGCGCTGGTCAATCTCGAAGCAGAAGCTGCCCCCGCGGGCGAGATGGAAGTCGTGCTCGGCAATGGCTGGACCGGCGTCCTGCTGCACGAGGCTGTCGGCCATGGCCTTGAAGGCGATTTCAACCGCAAGGGCACCTCCGCCTTTGCCGGCCTGATGGGCCAGCGCGTTGCCGCCCCGGGCGTCACCGTCATCGACGATGGCACCATGGAAAAGCGCCGCGGCTCGCTGACGGTGGACGATGAAGGCACCCCGACCTCGCGCACCACGCTGATCGAAGACGGTATCCTGACCGGCTACATGCAGGACCGGCTGAATGCCCGGCTGATGGGCATGAAGGCGACCGGCAATGGCCGCCGCGAGAGCTATGAATACCAGCCGATGCCGCGCATGACGAACACCTTCATGCTCGCCGGCAATCATACTCAGGAAGAGATGATCGCCTCGGTGAAAGACGGCATCTTCGCCGTCAACTTCTCCGGCGGCCAGGTCGACATCACCTCCGGCAAGTTCGTGTTCAACTGCACCGAGGCGTATCGCGTGCAGAACGGCAAAGTCGGCGCGCCGCTGAAAAACGTTGCGCTGATCGGCAATGGCCCGAGCGTCCTCCACCAGGTTTCGATGATTGGCAACGACCTTGCCCTCGACCCCGGCATCGGTGTCTGCGGCAAGGGCGGACAGGGCGTGCCAGTCGGCGTCGGCCAGCCAAGCCTGAAGATCGACAAGCTGACCGTCGGCGGCGCCGGAGCGTAAGCCGTTGCCGGGGGGACTACAACGCCTCACCGCCCTGCCTGACAGGCGGGGCTGGTTGCTCAGTGGGCTGATCTATTTTCTTTTTGCTGCAATTTCGGTTCTGTTCGGTCTGGAGACAGGCATTTTGCGTTGGCAGCCGGATGGCAGCGGTCTCCTCGCAATGGCGCTCATCGCGCTAGTGATCCCTTCCCTGCTGGAGGAGCTTTTTTTTCGGGCTCCTCTGCTCTGGGCGACGCGCGGTCGGGCCTTCTTCTGGGGCGCTATATCACTTGCTCTCTTCATTCTCTGGCACCCACTGAACGCGTGGCTGTTCTTGGCCGAAGTCCGCATCCTCTTTTTCGATCCACGCTTCCTGATCATCGCAGCGGGTCTCGGCCTCGCCTGCACGATGTCAACGGTCATGACACGGAGCATCGTGCCGGCGACCCTGATGCACTGGCTGACGGTGACTGGCTGGAAAGGGCTGTTCGGCGGCGAACAGTTTATCGGCGCATGAGCGATTTCGTCACCCGCTTTGCCCCCTCGCCCACCGGCCATATGCATGTGGGCACGGCCTTTGCGGCCCTTCAGGTCTGGGAAGCGGCGCAGGCTGCAGGCGGACGCTTCATCCTGCGCATCGAGGATATCGATCGGACACGCTGCCTGCCGGAATATACCCAAGCCAAGCTGGAAGATCTCGCCTGGCTGGGGCTGGAATGGGACGAGCCGGTGCGGATCCAGTCGCAGCATCTGGCCGACTATGATGCGGCTCTCGCCCCGCTGATCGAGAAAATGCTCGTCTATCGCTGCTTCCTCACCCGCAAGGAGATTGCAGCGGAGATCACCCGGGCGCCGCATCTGGGCGCTGAGGGCCCGGAGGGACCGGTCTTCATGGGCGGTCCGCTGCCCGCGGAAATGGAGCAGGAAAAGCTCCGGGCGGGCGAGCCCTTCGCCTGGCGCCTGTCCATGGACGCCGTCCGCCAGCATCTCGGCGACGATTTCGACACGCTGTCCTTCATTGAGGAAGGCGAAGGGCCGAGCGGCGAATCCGGTGAAATCCACGCCACTCCGGAAATTTTCGGCGACGTCATCATCGCCCGCAAGGATATCGGCACCAGCTATCACCTCGCCTGTACCCATGACGACGCCCTGCAAGGCATAACCCATGTGATTCGCGGGCAGGACCTGTTCTTTTCCACGCACCTTCACCGGCTGATCCAGCGCCTGCTGGGCTTCCCGGAGCCGATTTACCGCCACCATCGCCTGCTAACCGGCCGTGACGGCAAGAAATTCTCCAAGCGTGACCAGTCCCTGACCATACGCGCCCTGCGCGAGGCGGGGGAAACCCCGGCAACCATCCGGCAGCGCTGGTTCCACTCCTGAAGCAGCAGGATACCCCTGATCACGAGGATTTCAGGTCACAGAGGCCTCTTTTTTGCGGCGCACGCTTAACGGCTCTTGCCAGAACCGTTACAGATGGTGAGTGTTGGGTAACCATGTCGCGGGCTTTGGGGGCTTGAGAGAGTGATACTGAAACGGCTGATTACTGGACTTGCCTGCCTCGCCACCGCGACGCTGGCCTTTTCCTATGCCCAGTCGGATCAGGCCGATAGTTTCGACTTTCCGCCATTGCTGCCAGCGGACGGCACTGTCGAGAGCCCGACCCCTTCGCCTGCAATACCGGCCTCCTCTCCGGTGGATCCTGCACCGGTTAATCCTAACCGCATCATCAGCAATGAAATCAAGCCACCCGAACAGCTGTTCGGTGGCGATACAGCCGAGTTGATGGCGCTGATCCCGCCAGCAAGGAACACCACCGACTACTGGCACATATACAAGACCGAATGGGACGAAGGCGACGAGCGCGGCTATCAGGCCTTCGTTACCGCCATCGGCCGCTCGCAATGCTCGACGCTCGACGAATGCATCCGCGACCCTGCGAACCCTTATCGCGACCTGTCCTCTGAAATCATTTATCTCGGCGACTGCGCCGACATGGCCTATTTCCTGCGCGCCTATTATGCGTGGAAAAACGGCCTGCCTTTCTCCTATCAGCATGTTGTGGCGACAGCCGACGGCTCGGGCCAGGACCTGCGTTATTCGGATAGCGGCAATATCATCATCGACCGGCGCGTCGTCATCGACTCCGCCAGCAGCGGGCCGATCCACGCGCCGACATGGCTGCAGCGCATCGGTGGCGAGGTGTCCACTGCAATGTTCCGTACACACCCGGAACCCGATGGCTCACGCACCCATGACGATTTCTTCCCGGTCGAAATCTCCCGCGACCATGTCGTGCCGGGCTCGATCGCTTATGATGTCTTCGGTCATGTCGGGCTGATCTATGAGGTAACGAAAGACGGGCGCGCGCTGATCGTCGCCTCCCACCCGGACATGAGTGTCACGCGCACGCTCTATGGCCCGAACTTCCTGCGCACCGGGCCGGACCATGGCGGCGGCATCAAGGCCTGGCGGCCGATCCGCCTTGTCGGCGCGAAGCTGCGCGATGACGGCACTTATGTTGGCGGGCGGATAGAGGCAGCGGGCAATGACGGCCTGCCCGGCTATTCCCTCGTCCAGTATTACGGCAATGGCGAGCATCCGGTCACCGACTGGCAGAACAGCGAATTCATCTGGCAGGGCCGCACGATGCAGTATTACGACTATGTGCGGTATGCCCTCGCCGAGCAGGATCACAAGTTCGACCCGAGCTACGAGATGCGGGCAGCGCTTCAGGGCCTCTGCTCCGACGTACGTGCCCGCCGCGTTGCCGTCGACCAGGCAATCCGCGACAAGCTGCACCTCAAAGACCATCCCGGTCGCCTGCCCCCGAATATCTATGGCACCTATGGTGACTGGGAATCCTACTCGACGCCGTCGCGCGATGCCCGTCTGAAGACCGCCTTCCGCGACCTGATGCGGATCAGCCGCCAGCTGGTCGCCGATGCCGGGCCGAACGGGCCTGAGCTGGCAGCCGAGCTGTTGCATATTTTCGAGGAAGAAGAGCAGGCCTGCCGCATTGCCTACAAGCGGATGGATGGGTCATTGGTCAAGCTGACGCTCGCGTCTGTCATGGACCGCCTGTTCGACATGTCTTTCGACCCCTATCACTGCCCGGAACGGCGCTGGGGCGCCCGCGGCGTTGAACTCGCCACCTGCGAGGAAACGGACGAGAAGCGCGACTGGTACGACGCCCAGAAATATCTCCGCAACCAGATCGACCGCACCTATGAGGTCTCGATGAGCTTCACCCTCGACCAGATGCGCTCACCACTAGATGCACCGCCTTCACGCGGCGGGCTGGGCGAGGCAGAGGCTCCTGATGTCGATGTCATGACCTGGCTTGCCAGCGTCGCTGCCCCGCACCCGTCGGAACGCCGGGCCATCGCCTCTTCCGTCGATACGATCTCCCAGGACGGTGCTGGCGGTCAATAGGCGGCTGCCCATCATCACACAGCACTCAAAGCTGCGACCATGCGCGCGGCTTTCCCTTTGCCCTGAAAGACACATATAAGGGGCAAGGAAAAAAGGTAAGACCGATGAGCTTTTTGCAATATGTCCTGATCCCCATAGCCATGCTGGCAACACTGGGTGCCCTCGGATTTGGCATCTATTCCCTCGCCAGGGGCGGGGAATTCGCGAAGAATAATTCCAACCGCCTGATGCGGCTGCGCGTCCTGTTCCAGGCGATCGCTATCGCCCTGATGATGCTGTTCCTGTGGCTGCTGACGCAAGGCAACTGATCGGCGGTCTTCCATGGTCAAACTGACCAAGATCTATACCCGTACAGGCGATGACGGCACCACCGGTCTCGTTACCGGTGACCGTGTGGCCAAGACCCATCCGCGCGTCGGGGCCATGGGCTCTGTCGACGAGTTGAATGCTGCCATCGGCATGGTACTGGCCGCCCTGCCAGCCGGTCACGACCTCTCAAAACCTCTCGGCGCAATCCAGAACGACCTTTTCGACCTCGGCGCCGATCTGGCGACACCGGGCGAGCTGGAGGGCGCGCTGCGCGTCACGCCGGAGCAGGTCACCTGGCTGGAGGAGCGCATCGACGCGGTGAATGAAACCATTCCGCCACTCACATCCTTCATCCTGCCCGCTGGCAATGCCGCTGCGGCGAATGCCCATCTCGCCCGCGCCATCGCCCGGCGGGCCGAGCGGGATGTCTGGCTGCTGATCGAGAACGACAGCGACAAGGCTGTCTCGCGTCACATCGCGACCTATCTGAATAGATTGTCTGATTTCCTGTTTGTCGCGGCCCGCCAGCTCGCCCGTGACACAGGCGAAGAGACGCTGTGGCAGCCTGGTGCGAACCGGCCTCGATGATCAGGGATGATCTTGGGCTGAGTTTGGTTGATCTGCTGCATACGCGAATTGAAAAGCCCGGACGGCCCGACTAGGGTGCCGGGCAACAATCCGGCGCAGTGCAGGACCAGCCTGCCACTCTCGCCTCGTAACAACGACCTGAAGGAGAAAATGCCTTGAAAGTCCTCGTCCCCGTCAAGCGCGTGATCGACTATAACGTCAAGGTCCGGGTCAAGCCCGACCAGTCCGATGTCGACCTCGCCAACGTGAAAATGTCGATGAACCCGTTCGACGAAATCGCCGTCGAAGAAGCCGTGCGCCTGAAAGAGGCCGGTACGGCAGAAGAAGTCATCGCCGTCACCATCGGCCCTGAGAAAGCCCAGGACCAGCTGCGCCAGGCCCTCGCCATGGGCGCCGACCGCGCGATCCTGATCGAGACGACCGAAACCGTCGAACCGCTGTCGGTTGCCAAGCTGCTGGCGAAAGTTTGCGAGGAAGAAAGCCCGCAACTGGTCGTCATGGGCAAGCAGGCGATCGACGATGACTGCAACCAGACCGGCCAGATGCTCGCCGCCCTGATGGGCTGGCCGCAGGGAACGTTCGCGTCAGCCGTCACCAAGGAAGGCGACAAGCTGCATGTTACCCGCGAGATCGATGGCGGCCTGCAAACGGTCGCCCTGAACCTGCCGGCGGTCGTCACCACCGACCTTCGCCTGAACGAGCCGCGCTATGCCTCGCTGCCAAACATCATGAAGGCCAAGAAGAAGCCGCTCGACAAGAAATCGCCGTCCGATTACGGCGTCGAGATCACCGCCCGCCTGAAGACCCTGAAAGTGACCGAGCCGCCGAAACGCGAAGCCGGTATCAAGGTCGGGAGCGTTGCCGATCTCGTCGAAAAACTGAAAAACGAAGCGGGGGTTCTGTAAGCCATGACCATTCTCGTTATTGCCGAACACACAAACGACCACCTCTCCGACGCGACGGCGAAAACCGTCAGTGCCGCAACAAAAATCGGTGGTGACATCCATGTGCTTGTCGCCGGATCCGGTGCCAGTGCCGCCGCCGAGCAGGCCGCGAAGATCTCCGGCGTTGCCAAGGTGCTGCACGCCGAAGACGATCATTACGCCAAGCAACTGGCAGAGCCGATGGCGGCGCTGATCCTGTCGCTGGCCGATGACTATGACGTGCTGATGGCCCCGGCCGGCACCGACGGCAAGAATTACATGCCACGCGTCGCCGCCAAGCTGGACGTGATGCAGGTCTCCGACATCATCGCCGTTGAAAGCGCGGACACGTTCCAGCGTCCGATCTATGCCGGTAACGCCATCGCAACCGTACAGTCTTCGGATGCCAAGAAGGTCATCACCGTGCGCGGCACGGCCTTTGATGCCCCGGCCATGGATGGCTCTGCCAGTGTCGAGACCATCGGCGCGGCGGAATTCCCGTCCATCTCCGAATTCGTCAAGGAAGAGCTGACGAAGTCCGACCGCCCGGAACTGCAGGGCGCGAAGATCGTCATCTCCGGCGGCCGGGCGCTGGCCTCCGGCGAGAATTTCGAGAAATATATCTATCCGGTCGCCGACAAGCTGGGCGCCGCCGTCGGTGCTTCCCGCGCTGCCGTCGATGCAGGCTATGTGCCCAACGACATGCAGGTCGGCCAGACCGGCAAGGTCGTCGCGCCTGAGCTCTATATCGCCGTCGGCATTTCCGGCGCGATCCAGCACCTCGCGGGCATGAAGGACTCCAAAGTCATCGTCGCCATCAACAAGGACGAGGAAGCACCGATCTTCCAGGTCGCCGACTACGGCCTCGTCGCCGACCTGTTCGAGGCGATGCCGGAACTCGAAAAAGCGCTGTAGATCGAGGCGACACCATCAAGACAAAAAAGCCGGCGCATGACGCCGGCTTTTTTAATGAGGTTTAATCTGTATCGTTACTTTAATATTTGCCCTGCGAACCGCTCCCCAGAGTCGGTGTTTCTTCTCCGGGACGCTAATGTTCCCCATGGAGATGAAAATGCCCAATACCGATCATGTCAAAGGTGAAGCCAAGAAAATGGAAGGCCGCGTGAAGGATGCCGTCGGTGGCGCGACCGACAATCCGAAGCTCCAGGCCAAAGGCAAGAAAGACAAACTGGAAGGCGAAGCCCGCAAGGCCAAGGGCGACCTGAAAGACGCCACCAAGCCAAAGAAAAAACACTGACACGACAAAGCCGCCCCATATCGGGGCGGCTTTATTCTTCCGTAAGCTGATATTAGAAACGCTCCATCCAGACAGACACCCTGTCCATGACCGCCGGATCGTTTATCAGCCCACCATGGGTTTGTCCCGGCACAACCACTGTTTCACCATCGCTGTTTGCCGACACGATTGGCTCGTAAGCCGAGGCGATGAAGGTGTCGTCATTCTCTCCCACCAGAACCAGCAGCGGTACATCTATGGCTGCAAGGGCCACAAACGTATCTGCAGGCGCGATCGGCTGGCCCGACATCACTGACGAGAAGGAATAAGCCGGCATTTCCGGGGGCGCATTGAAGTACAGCACCGGCTTGTCGTTGAGGGCGCTGACGCCGACACTGTCAAACATGATCAGGCCAATGAAGCGCTTCAGCTCGAAATGGACGATTGCCCGCACGAAAGCCCGTGTCTGTTCATCCATCGCTGCCGGATCAGCCTGCGTTGGCCCCTCACCGAAATTCGGCGCGAACAGCAGATACGCATCGGGCGCAACGGCATCATCCAGCAGAGCATGGCGCAACATGACCCCGCCACCCATGGAATGTCCGGCGAGGATGATCCGTTCATCCGGATTATCCTTTCGCAGTTGGGCAACCATGTCGGCAACGTCATCCTCATACTGACCGATATAGTCTACTGTATATCGATCCCCGCCGGACTGCCCTACGCCGCGCATGTCCGGTGTGATCACCCGGGCCCTAGTTGCTGCGTGCAACAGCCCTGCAGCATTATTCAGATAGGTCGAATCCGCCGCGACGCCGTGCAGGAAAACGATAGTCGTGCCAGTAGATGGACCGTAAACACGCGTGAAGAGATGCTCGCCATCGCGGGCGGAAAAAACCCGCTCCTCAAATGGTTTATCAAGGGTCATCACCGTACCGCCCGCCTGCTGCATACCGCGCCAGCTTGCCTCGTCCATAGGGTAATCGGCGAAAGGGTCATCGCCAGGCGAAAAGACCAGCCATGACGCCAGCCCGAAATAAATTGCCGCAAGACCCGCGACAATGCCCAAACCAATCTTCAGTGCTTTCATGAGAGTTCTCCCTTGCTATGGTTTATCATGTAAACCTGTTTACAGGCTGCGCAAGACTTAAGAACATGAATGTTTTCAAGCTTATGTAAAATCAGGGAAAATTCCGTGATTACCCACTCCGTCAAAGTCGATAGACGCAACTCTGGCGCCGCCATCGTGTTGGTAAAGCAAGGGAGCGAGGCGATGAAAGGAGATCGACATGACTGACGAACAACACATCAAGGGTGAAGCCAAGAAAATGGAAGGCCGCGCCAAGGACGCCGCAGGCGCCGCGACCGACAACGCAGAGCTTCAGGCCGAAGGCAAGAAAGACAAGGTCGAGGGCGAAGCTCGCAAGGCCGCCGGTGACGTGAAAGACGCGGCCGACGACGATAAGTAAGTCTGCGTCTCGCATTGCAAAAAAAAGCCGCCCTTGAAGGGCGGCTTTTTACTGTCAGAATTACTTTCCCTGAAGCCTGGGTGTTCCTAGAGTCTGGGCAAAGGCGAGAACAGTACGTTGCGAGCGCGTCCCGCCCAGTCGCGCGGCAACAGGCTGTTGACCTTGAGAAACAGGATCAGCCCGGCCAGCAACAGGGTGACGGCATTGGCAATGATCACCGGCAGAGAGCCGATGAACAGGCCATAGATGAACCAGGTCAGCACACCTGTGGTGAACATGATGTACATAACCAGTGAGATTGCACCGGTTTCCTTGGTCCGAAGGACCTGAATAGCTTGAGGGGCGAAAGAGGCCGTCGTCAGAACGGCGGCGAGCATTCCGATAAGTTCAATTGTCATACTCTGCTCCTGTTTTGCTGCGTTGCAGCATTCAATTTATAGATACAGCGTATGGGTGTGGTTGGCAAGGGGTCCCCGGCCAATCCGCCATGAATTATTCATGGCGGTACCGGTGTCATGGGCAGTCATTCGGGATGACTTAGTAAAAGCCGGCCAGAATGACAGCGACGGACAAGAGGCCAACAGTGCCTGCAATGATGAACAGGCTGGTCAGCACACCGGCAAAAGGATGAAATTGCTTCATTTTTTCCATAGTGCACCTCACGAAAGATATATGTGTATCGAGGCACCTTCGCGCAATATGCCAAGTGGCAGAAACGGCCACACACAGCTGAGAGTTATGCTTTGCTGCACCGCAATAAGGTGTTATCGTCCGGCAAAAATCGGAGAAAAAAATGCAAATCAACAAAATCGGGGTGATTGGCGCAGGTCAGATGGGTAATGGCATCGCACACGTCTTCAGCCTTGCCGGCTATGACGTGACGATCAGCGACATCAACGAAGACCAGCTTCAAAAGGCGCTGAAGACCATCGAAAAGAACATGGGCCGCCAGGTCGCCAAGGAGCAGATCTCGGAAAGCGACATGACGACCGCCCTGGGGCGCATCGACACGACGACGGGCCTTGATGGCCTCGGCGATTGCGACCTGGTGATCGAGGCTGCGACCGAAAACGCCGAGCTGAAGAAGAAAATCTTCCGCGATTTGTGCGCCCACCTCAAAAAAGATGCGCTGATCGCCACGAACACCTCCTCTATTTCCATCACGGCGCTCGCTGCCGTTACCGACCGGCCGGAGAAATTCATCGGGCTTCACTTCATGAACCCGGTCCCGCTGATGAAGCTGGTCGAGGTCATCCGCGGCATCGCCACCAACCGCGAGACGTTCGAGGCGGGCAAGGCACTGGTCGACAAGCTCGGCAAGACAATGGCGATCTCGGAAGACTTCCCGGCCTTCATCGTCAACCGCATCCTGATGCCGATGATCAACGAGGCGATTTACACGCTGTATGAAGGCGTCGGCACCGTGAACGCGATCGACACCGGCATGAAGCTCGGCACCAATCACCCCATGGGCCCGCTGGAGCTGGCGGACTTCATCGGCCTAGATACCTGCCTGTCAATCATGCAGGTGCTATATGAAGGGCTCGCCGATTCCAAATACCGGCCCTGCCCGCTGCTGGTGAAATATGTCGAGGCCGGCTGGCTCGGCCGCAAGACCGGCCGCGGCTTCTATGACTATTCCGGTGAGACACCTGTTGCGACAAGGTAGTCTTATTACTGATCATTGACGGAAGCGCTTGATCACCCCGTTGAAGGTGATCAGCTCTTCCGTGCCGTCCTTCACCGAACCCTCGACGAAGATGATGCTCGAGCCTTCGCGCACGATGCGCCCCTCGCAATGGATGAAGCGGCCCACCCTGCCTGGCTGAAGGTAGTTCAGGTTCAGCGACAATGTCGCCCCATTCATCAGGTCGCGCCCGTCTGCGGCAATCACGAACAGGCCGATATCGGCGAGCGTCGCCAGGGCCCCGCCATGGACGACGCCATTATTGTTGGCATGACGCGCCTCGGCCACGAAGCCCAGCCCGACAGGCTCGCTACGGCGATAAAACGGGCCGACCTCGTTGGCAAAATCGGATGTCAGCTGTACCCTTTCCCAGCCGGCGGGGATCACAATTTTCTTTGTCATATTAGTCGCTTAGGGCGGTTTCGCGGGAAAGACCAGCACCTGACGCAGCATGCCCACGACACTGATCGATAAAATTTTTGGAAAATTGTTTACAGGACTTCAATACGATAACTCTACCTTTGGTTGTATAGCGAGAATAGCGCTACCTGATTCTTTGAGGAGAGAGGCATGGGTATGCATCCAGGGAGGGCTCGCCACGTCAGCTTCAGAAATGACGAAAATGGCGTTGCGGCAGTAGAATTTGCGATCATCGCCAATGTCTTCATCCTGTTACTGACGGGTTTGTGCGGGTTCGGAATCTATCTGAGCGCTTCACATTCCATGCAACAGCTTGCGGCAGAGGCAGCACGCAGCGCCGTCGGCGGGATCGACCAGGCCGAACAGGAAGGACTGGCCCGGACGCATATCGCAGCGAAGGCAAATGATCACCCATTCCTCAAGGCTGAGCATATCGCGACAACGGTCACGCATCCGGACAGTTCGGTCATAACGATCACTGTCAGCTATGATACGAGCCATCTTCCTGTGCTGAACATGCTGACAGGCCTGAGCCTGCCACAAGGCACGATGACCGCGACCAGCTCTGTCAGGGTCGGGAGCATCGCACCATGAAACATTCACACGCCATCTTTCGGGAAACCGGTGGCAATGTTGCCATTTTCACCGGCATCATCCTGCCCGTCGCCGTCATGTTCTGCGGCCTCGTACTTGACCAGGGCTCGATGAACGTCCAGCAGCGCAAGCTGCAGAACGCCACCGACATGGCCGCCATTTCAGGCGCTTCGGCCATAACGCAGGCAGAACAGGTCGCCCTTGCATCACTGGCGGATAATGGCATCACTCTTTCCTCGCTGGACGATCCGGACGCGCCTGAACAGGAACAGGAGAAAATCGCGGCCAACGTTACGGTCGAAAGAGGACAGTATCTCGAAGATGCCCTGCTCTCCGTGAGCGAACGCTTTACCGCCGGACGGCAACCCTATAACGCCGTTCGGGTCAGTGTTAATGACACGATGAAAGCGCATTTCAATCCACTCGACAGAGAGCCGCAACGCGTCACCAAGACAGCAACGGCAGCCATCAGGCCGGCCGTCGCCTACTCGGTCGGATCGCGTCTTGCCAGCCTTGATGGCGGAATTGCCAATGACTTGCTCGGTGCACTGACTGGGAGCGATATCGACCTGACGGTCATGGACTACAACGCCCTCACGTCGGCAGATGTCGATCTGTTGGGCTTTCTTGATGCCCTTGCGAGAGAAGTGAATATCACCGCAGGAACCTATCAAGATGTGTTGCAGACCGATATTACCCAGCAACAGCTCATGTCTGCCCTGAAGGCCGTCAGCTCAGGCGGCGCATGGACGGCGCTGGGCAAGCTGGGCCAGGACGTGTCAGGGTCATCACAAACATTCAGCCTGGACAGCATTATCGATCTGGGGTCCTTTGCACGCTCCCCGATCAATGTTAGGGCCCTGACCGCAAAGATTGGTGTCATGGAGTTGCTTTCTGTAAGCGCCATGGCCGCCAACGGGACAAGGCAGGTTGAGGTTGATCTTGATACAGACTTGCCCGGCCTTGCAGGCATCACCCTTGACCTTGCCATTGGCAGCCCGATGGAAAGCGGGACATGGATGAGCCTCGGCCCATCGGGCACCACCCTCAGGACAGCACAGACGCGGTTGCGCCTGCTGGTTTCAATTGGCGACGACAGCCTGCCCGAGGGCAGCCTCGTCTCATTGCCATTATATCTTGAACTTGCATCCGCAGAGGCCGGGATAAGCAGCGCCAGCTGCGCCTATCGCGACCCGTCCCGCAGCAGCGCAACGATCGCCGCCCGCCCGGGCATCGCGCAGGTCTGGATCGGCACGACAAATGACAGCGACTTCACTGACTTCAGCAGCGACATGTCACCCGCCAAGGCGACACTCCTCAACCTGACATTGGCCCGCGTGAAGGCTCGCGCACATGCAGAAATGGCCAACAGCCAACCGCAAAACCTGTATTTTTCGGCCTCCGACATCAGCCAAGGCACAATAAAGACTGCCCAAACGAATCAGTACACAGAGTTGTTATTGCAATCACTGCTGGATGATCTTGAAATCGACATCGAAGCTCTGGGGCTGGGTCTTTCAGTGCCTGGCGGCCTGGGCAGTATTGTCAGCGAAGTCCTGGGGGATGTTACACCCTCCCTCGACACGTTGCTGTCTTCCGTCCTGCAAACACTTGGCGTCGGGCTGGGCGAAGCGGATGTCCGCGTCCACGTCGTTCACTGCACACTGGCAGAGCTTGTCCAGTAATCAGCTTCCGCTTGCGCAATAGTCCGCGATGACCTTGATGAAGTCTTCGGCATAGGCATCAGCCTTCTTGTCTCCCACGCCGAAAACCTCGTTGAAGTCATCGCGGGCGAGCGGTTTCTTCTGGGCCATGTCGATCAGCGTGCGATCAGAGAAGATAACATAGGCGGGGACCGATTTGACCCGCGCAAGCTCCAGGCGTTTCTTCTTCAACGCAGACAACAGCTTGGCATCAACCTGCCCCTCAGCCAGAGGCGTCTTGCTGCGTCCGCCACCGGCCTGCGCCAGGTCATCCTGGCGGAAGGAAACCTCCAGCGCCCCTGCCAGCACCTGTCGACCTCTCGCAGTCAGCTGCAGCGAGCCGAACTCTCCGCCCACGGCGTAAAGTCCGTCAGCATACATCTGCCGGAAAAGGGAGCGCCATTGCTTGTCGGTGCGGCCCTTGCCCGCGCCATGGGTATCGAGCCGGTCATGACCGGCATTGCGCACCTTTTCCGTATCCGCCCCGCGCAGGATAGCGACGATATGGGTCTGGCCATATACCTCACCGGTGGCAAGGATTGTCTCCAGCGCCAGCTTCGCCTCAGCCGTGCCATCGGCCATGACGGGCGGCGTGCGGCAGATATCGCACTTGCCGCATGGGTCGTCGCGCATATCGCCAAAGTAGGAGAGCAAAACATTCCGGCGACAGGTCACCGCTTCGCAGAAGGCGGCCAGTGCATCGAGGCGATGACGTTCGACCCGCTTGACATCTTCAACGGCACCGGACTCGTCGATCATCGTGCGGCGCAGGCGAAGGTCATTATATCCATACAGAAGGATCGCTTCCGCCGGCTCCCCATCGCGCCCGGCCCGGCCAATTTCCTGATAGTAGGCTTCCATCGACGCCGGCAGGTTCATGTGGATGACATAGCGGATATCCGGCTTGTCGATGCCCATGCCGAACGCAACCGTGGCACAGATGACGAGATCATCTTCTGTCAGGAACCGGTTCAACCGCTCGGCCCGGTCGTAATCCTCCAGCCCCGCATGATAGGCGAGCGCATTGTGTCCGGCAGCGCGAAGGGACTCAGCCGCCTGTTCCGCGCCTTTGCGCGACAGGCAATAGACGATGCCCTGATCGCCCTCGCGCATCTTGACCAGCGTTTCCAGTCGCTTCGCGCTAGAACGCTTTTCCTCGACCGTGATCGCGATGTTCGGGCGATCGAAGCCTTGCACATATTGCCGGGCCTGACCGTGAAAGATACGCCTGACGATATCGCCGCGCGTTGCCTCGTCGGCAGTTGCCGTAAAGGCAGCGAGCGGCACTCCCGGGAACTGGGTCTTCAAATCGGCAAGGCCGAGATAGTCCTTGCGGAAATCATGTCCCCACTGGCTGATGCAGTGGGCTTCGTCGATGACAAACATGGACACAGGCATATTCCCCAGCGCTTGCCGCATGCGCGGGGTCAGCAACCGCTCCGGCGACATGTAGAGCAGCTTGATCTCGCCCGATGCGACGCCTTGCCAGTCAGCGACATTTTCGGCCCGGCTGCGGCCTGAATGGATCATCCCCGCCGGAATGCCGGACGCCTTCATCAGGGCGACCTGGTTTTCCATTAGGGCAATGAGGGGCGAGATGATGACAGCGAACCCGTCCTTCATCATCGCAGGCAGCTGGAAGCAGAGCGACTTTCCTGCGCCGGTCGGCATCACGGCGAGCACATCCTCGCCGCGCAGCAGCGACTCAATGACTGGCTCCTGCCCGTCACGGAAGGACGAAAAGCCGAACAGGTGCTGCAGCATCTCGTGCTTGTCACCGAGCGCTGCTTTCTCCTCGAAACCTGACTGTGCCGCCGCCGTGTCAGCCACGAAACCCGCTTCCATCCATACCATTACACCCAGGATGCACCATGGCGTGCTTCGCCCCTATGGCCAATGGCCGCCGAGGAACCGTAAGGCATGGTTTTCCACAATAGACGCGGCCTTGCGTGGCCAGTCCGCCATTCCTATTTAAGATGAAGAGGGCGATTTTGCAGGAACGGGAACCATGGTGCTCGACACTCAGGATCGTATTTACATCGAACAGCGCGTAACCAACGACGCCCCTTCGCCGGTCGTCGCCTATCTGCTGTGGATTTTCGGCTGGTGGATTTCAGCCCACAGGTTCTATCTGGGCAAATGGGGCACGGCCCTGTTGCAGATCGCCAGCTATTTCATTTTCATCGGTTTTGTCTGGGTTCTGCTCGACGCATACCTGATCACCCTGATCATCAGGCAGCGCCGGGATCGGATCCGTGACCATGTCGCCGGAGGCCTCGCCGCCTAGATACTGCTGAGACTTGTTGATTTTGCGGGCCCGAGGCAACAGATTCGGATCCATGAGCGATATTCCAGCCTATTACTCAGGCCCCGATTTTCCCGACGCCCGGTTCGTGACCGCGGGCGATGTCACTTTCGCCGTCTATGAGGATGGACCGGAGGATGGCCGCCCCATCCTGCTGCTGCATGGCTGGCCGGAGCTTGCCTATTCATGGAAGCTGGTGATGCCGGAGCTGGCTGCAGCAGGTTATCGCGCCATTGCGATCGACATGAAAGGGTTCGGGCGCTCGTCCCGCCCTGATGACGCCTCACCCTACAGCGCAGACGTCATGACCGACGACCTTGCCCGGCTGATCCCGGCGCTGGGGTATGACAAAGTCATTCTTTGCGGCCATGACTGGGGCGGGGCGCTGGTCTGGCCCATGGCCTACCGCCACCCGGACCTGATCGAAGGTGTGGTCGGCATCTGCACACCCCATGTGCCGCGAGCGCCGATCCCGCCACTGACAATTTATCGCAAACGCGGCACCGACCGGCATTACATGGTGCAGTTCCAGGATGCAGACCTGCCCGACCGCGTCTTTGGCGGCAAGGAAGACCTGTTCACGCAATTCATCTTCTCCGTCACGCCGCCACGCAGCGTCTGGCCGAAGGTCCTGCCGCAGGCCCTGTTCCTGCCGGACCGGTTCGAGAAATTTACGGGCAATCCGGACGAAAAACTGATCATGGGCGCCGGAGACCGCGCCGTCTTTGCCCGTACCTATGCACAGACAGGCCATCGCACGCCGACCCATGTCTATCGCAATATCGACCGCAACTGGGAGATTACCGAGGGTGTCGACCTTACGGTGAGCCAGCCCTGCCTGATGCTGATGGCGGAGCTGGACATGATGCTGCCGCCGGAACTGGCTGACGCGATGGATGGTCTGTGTCCAGATCTTGAAAAGCAGCTGCTGCCAGACACTGGCCACTGGGCGATGTGGGAGAACCCTGACGCCGTCAACCACTCCATACTCGACTGGCTGGAGCGGCGCTTCCCGGCCTAGGCAGAATATCCGTCTATACGCCGGGCCAGGCTATCCACCGCCTGTTTGGCGGCATAAGGCCCAACGCCTGAAACCTCGCGCACGCGCTTGATCGCCTCGATCTTGCGGCCATTGCGCAGAAGCATCTGCAATTCAAATTCCAGATCCGGCGTGATGGCACCCTTCGCCTGATCGATATCCGCCTGCACAAGGGCGGGGTCCTTCTTTTCCGCTGTCAGGAAAAGCAGGACGATCAAGGCGATGACCGTACCGACACCTAGAAAGAACATACCCATGGCATTTCTCCTGTCCGTGCCAGCGTGTCAGAGACTTTCGTATAAAGCATTAATGAGGCTGATCGCGCGCGGGTCGGCAACAAGATGCGGCGACATCCTGTTTGGCACATAGGCGAAGCTGACGCGGTTGATCGGATCGGCGAACACGCAGGAGCCGCCAAACCCGTAGTGCCCGCGCGCCGCCGCTTCCGGGCCATATGCGCCTTCGGTATTGCACATAAGCCCGGCAGCCCAGGTCAGGTCGAAGGGCAGGACGAGATCATCGCCGGTAATGCGCGGCTTTACCGCCTGCTCTAAAACCTCTTCGGAGAATAGTCGTTCACCCTCGAACTCACCCTTCATCGCAAAGGTACTCATCAACCGGGCAAGCGAGGCGGCATCCGCGTGCATGTTGGAGGCCGGCATTTCCGCTTTTGCCCAGTCCTCGCGAGACACACCGCCGGGCGATGCCCAGCGCGTCAGGAAGGCGGCTTTCTTGTATTCATTCATCTCGCCCAGTACAGGGGCGGAGGTCGGCTTGGTCATGTGCGAGGCAAGCGGGATTTCTTCATCGCTCAGCCCACAGAACACCTTGATGCCATGGGGCTCGTAAAAATCCTCGCGCAGGGTCTGCCCGACCGTACGGCCGGTGACACGGCGCAGCACCTCGCCGGCGATGAAACCAACCGTCTGCGGATGATAGCCATTGGCCGTGCCCGGTTCCCACATCGGTGTGGCAGCGGCGATCTTCGCGCACAGCCCGTCCCAGTCGAGCCACAGGGCGGGGTCCATTTCCTCGGCAAACCCCGGAATACCGCTCTGGTGCGACAGGGCCTGCGCCAGCGTGATCTCGCCCTTCCCCTCGGCGGCGAATTCCGGCCAGTAGCTGGCAACAGACGCATCATAGTCGAGACGGCCGGCGCTGACCTCCCGCGCTATCAGCAGCGCGACCACCGCCTTGCCGGAGGAATAGATCGTGACGATCGTCTCCGGCGTCCAGCTTTCGGTCTTCTTTCGATCCTGCCAGCCGCCGGACAGGTTGACGACAAGCTCGCCCTCCACGGTCACGGCGACGCCGCCGCCGAGATCCTCGCCGCTTTCCAGGTTTTCTTCGAATACGTCGCGGACGCGCTCGAAACGCGGGTTCGCTCTACCGTTCAATTGCATCAGGTTTCCTGATTGTTTGCCTTGGATAGAGGTAGGGCCAGTACCTTACGGAGCAAGGGCGCAAGACAAGGCCGAGGCGGTCGCCGCAGCGATGACGCGCGGGTTGTCGATCCGCTTCAGCGAGCCGAGCGCTGCCTGGCTGTTATTCGCGCGGGTCAGGCGGGAGACGTGCCATGCCAGTTCCTGCAGGTCACCGCCATCAAGCCGGTCTTCCAGCTGGTCGGCCATGCAGACCGAAATGTTTTCCGAGAAGCCGATCCGCTGCAGATCGTTGCGCAGGGAGTTTTTTGCGACGGTGGTGCAGCCGGTGATGATGAAGGCGGCGGTGATGGCAAGAATGGCAAGGCGCATGGGTGTTCTCCTCCAGAATCTATCGGCTTCACTATAGCCATTAACCGCGATTAGGCCAGCAACTCCGGCTGTTGCCATGAAGAAACACGCGAGCCTCAACCTTCAAAAAACCATGACGCAGCTATTGCATTCCCGCGCCGTTTCTGCGAATAGCTCGCATTATCATTCTCAGTTTTGATTCCAGTTTCAGGGGTACCCTCAGTGAAATCCTTTATCTCCTCCGTCTCCGCCATCGCCCTGCTCGCTGCGACACTGCCAGCCAATGCGCAGGATAGCGCCACCGATGAGGACGAGGACATCATCGTCGTCACCGGCGGCTCGCAGGTCGACCTGACCGGCGAATATGCCGGCGACCAGGTCGCCCGGGGCGGTCGCGCCGGCCTGCTTGGCAATCTCGACTATATGGACGCGCCCTATGCCGGCACGGCCTATACCGAGCAGTTGATCAAGGACCAGCAGGCAAAAAGCGTCGGCGATGTGCTGCAGAACGACCCGGTCGTGCGCGTGGCCAAGGGTTTCGGCAACTTCCAGGAGCTCTATGTTATCCGCGGCTTCCCGGTCTATTCCGACGACATGACCTATAACGGTGTCTACGGCATCCTGCCGCGCCAGTATGTGGCCGCTGAACTGCTGGAGCGGGTCGAGGTCTTCCGCGGCGCCAACTCCTTCCTCAATGGCGCGGCACCCGGCGGGTCGGGTGTCGGCGGTGCCTTCAACCTTGTGCCCAAGCGCGCCGGAGAGGAACCATTGAACCGCTACACCGTCGGTGTCGAAAATGCAGGCCAGTTCTATGGCGCGGCTGACATCGCCCGCCGTTTCGGCGAGGGCGACGCCTTCGGCGTAAGGGTCAACGCCGTGCGCCGCGATGGGGAGACCTCGATCGAGGATCAGGAGCGCGAGCTATCCGTCCTGTCGCTGGGCACGGATTATCGCACCGACGATCTGCGCCTGACCTTCGACCTCGGCTGGCAGGACCATCACATCGACGCACCGCGCCCGCAGGTCACGCCGCTGGGCGACATCCCCGAGGCACCTGATGCCGATACAAACTATGCGCAAGACTGGACCTATACGGATGAAGAGCAGCTTTTCGGCGTCGTGCGCGGCGAATATGACCTGAACGATTTCGTCACTGTCTGGGCTGCCGCCGGTGGTCGCCATGGCGAGGAAGCCAATGTGCTCGCCAATCCCAGCGCCGCAGCGGACGGCACGACGAGCGCCTATCGCTTCGACAACACCCGCGAGGACGATGTCTTCTCCGCCGATGCCGGGATCCGCGCAGACTTTGCGACCGGCCCGGTCGGCCACCGCCTGATCGCGTCGGCCTCCGCCATCCAGCTTGAGTCGAAGAACGCCTATGCCTTCTCCAGCTTTGCCGGGTTCGCAGGCGATCTCTACGACCCGTTCGCGGTCGATGCGCCGGCAGCCGATTTCTTCATCGGCGGCGAGCTTTCCGATCCGGGCAAGACGGAAGAAGTCGACAACTCTTCCTTCGCCCTTGTCGACATGATGACTTTCCTAGACGGCAAGGTTATCGCCACCATCGGTCTACGCAACCAGAATATCGAGACGGCCTCGTTCGACTACAACACCGGCGATGAGCTGTCCCGCTATGAGGACAGCGCGACGACACCTGCCTTCGGGCTCGTTTACAAACCCTCGGAAACGATCTCCGTGTACGGTAACTATTCGGAAAGCCTGCAGCCGGGTGCACTCGCACCCGCCTCCTCCGGCGGCACGCCGATCGATAATGCCGGGGATATCCTCGAGCCCTATCGCGGCGAGCAGGTAGAGGTCGGCATCAAATATGATGGCGGCAATTTCGGCGGTACGCTCAGCGCGTTCACCCTGTCCAAGCCAAACGCCATCGTCATCGACAATGTGTTTACCGCGTCGGGCGAGCAGGAAAACTCAGGGCTTGAGCTGTCTGTCTTTGGCGAGCCGACGGAAGGCCTGCGCCTGCTCGGCGGGGCGACCTTCATCGATGCCGAACTGTCCGAAACGCAAGGCGGCCTAAACGAAGGCAATGAACCGATCGGCGTGCCGGAACTGCAGGCAAACGTAAACGTCGAATGGGACGTACCCGCCCTGCCCGGCCTGACGCTAGATGGCCGCGTCATCTATACCGGCGAGCAATTTGTGAACGAGGGCAACACGACCGAGCTCGACGCATGGACGCGTCTCGACCTCGGTGCCCGCTATGCCCTCACCGTCAGCGGCAAGGACGTGACCCTGCGCGCACGTACCGAGAACGTCACCGATGACAGCTACTGGGCCTCGACCGGCGGCTTCCCCGGCGCGAACTACCTCGTCCAGGCCGCGCCTCGCACCTTCGTGCTCTCCGCCACGCTGGACATGTAGACACACCCCGGTTAAGGGCGGCGGTCAATTTCCGCCGCCCGACAGGATGATATGAAACCCGCCACGATCCGTCTCTGGTCAGCGATCCATAAATGGACGAGCCTCATCCCGACGCTCTTCCTGTTGATGCTGTGCATCACCGGCCTGCCGCTCATCTTCCATGACGAGATCGACGATGCGCTGAACCCGGACGAATGGCAGGCTGCAAATCCGGGCGGGCCTCTTCTGGATCTCGATACCATTCTCGACCGGGCGCTGGCGAACCGACCCGGCGAAGTGCCGCTCTATATGAGCTTCGACATCGACCGGCCTGTGATCAACGTAACGACCGGGCCAACGCCCGATGCCCCCGGCACGCAGATGCATTTCGCCAGTTTCGATGCGACCAGCGGTGACCTCGTGCCGCCGAAGAGCGGCGGCGCGTTCATGGAAGTCATCCTGCAGCTGCATACGGACATGTTTCTCGGTCTGCCGGGCATGCTCTTCCTCGGCGCGATGGGCGCCCTGATGATCGTCGCCATCATCTCCGGCGTCGTTCTGTACACGCCCTTCATGCGCAAACTCGGTTTCGGCACGGTTCGGGCGAGCCGCAAGCCGCGGATCAAATGGCTCGACTATCACAACCTGCTCGGCATCGTCACGGTCGCCTGGCTGACCGTCGTTGGCCTGACCGGCGTCATCAACACGCTGGAAGCGCCGATCATCGACACATGGAAGTATAACGAACTGGCCGACCTGACGGCGGGTTACGAGGAAGGCACGGTGCCGACACCCGCAGAGATGGCCTCCCTCGATGCCGCCGTGCGAGATGCGCAGGACGCAGCACCCGGCATGCAGCTGCAATTCGTCGCCTTTCCCGGCGGTGACTTCTCGACCAGCCAACACTTCGCGGTCTTCTTCCATGGCGATACGCCGCTGACGGAGCAAATCATCACCCCGGCGCTGATCGATGCCCGCACGGGAGCGCTTGCCGGTATCCGCCCGAT
This sequence comes from Aquisalinus luteolus, assembly GCF_009712425.2. GTDB lineage: Bacteria > Pseudomonadota > Alphaproteobacteria > Caulobacterales > Parvularculaceae > Aquisalinus > Aquisalinus luteolus. The sequence goes on along the minus strand of NZ_VCJR02000001.1, from coordinate 307,550 downwards.
GCCGTGGTATGCCAAGGCTCTGTCGCTCTCCCGTCCCCTGCATTTTGGCGATTATGGCGGGCTGCCGCTGAAAATTCTCTGGTTCGTGCTCGACGTGATGACGATCATCGTGCTCGGCAGCGGCATCTATCTGTGGCTGACCCGGCGCAAGAGCGTGCCGGCGGAAGTGAAAGAGCTCCGCGAGATCGAAGGGAAAACAGCATGAGAAAACGCCTGTCCCTGCGCGCCATCTTCGCCATCCCCCTCTTCATAGCGGTCACGAGCCTGATCGGGCTGGTCACGGCACTGGTCGGCAACGATCTGTGGGACGCCCTGTCCTGGCTGACCCTCGGCTTGCCGGTGGCCATAACCATCTGGGCCCTGATGAAGCGGCGGGTTTAACCTACCTGAAAGGTGGTTCCTCGAAACTGCGCAGCTTGCGCGAGTGCAGCGCGTCAGCACCGTCACGGCGAAGGCTTTCCAGTGCCTCGATACCGATGAGCATGTGCTCGGAGATCGCCCGCTCGTAGAAGCGGTTGGCCGCGCCCGGCAGCTTGATCTCGCCATGCAGCGGCTTGTCTGACACACACAAGAGCGTGCCATAGGGCACTCGGAAGCGATAGCCATTGGCGGCAAGCGTCGCGCTTTCCATGTCGACCGCGATGGCGCGGGACTGGTTGAAGCGCTGGGCTTCCTCTGTGAAGCGAAGCTCCCAGTTGCGGTCGTCATTCGTCACGACCGTGCCGGTGCGCATGCGCGCCTTCAGCTCCGCCCCCCTGTCGCCGGTCACGACACCGGCGGCGCGTTGCAGCGCCTGCTGGATCTCCGCAATCGGCGGGACCGGGATTTCCGGCGGCAGATCCTGGTCCAGCACGCCGTCATAGCGCAGATAGGCGTGGGCGAGGACATAGTCGCCAAGGCGCTGGGAATGGCGCAAGCCACCGCAATGGCCGATCATGATCCAGCATTGCGGACGCAGTACGGCGAGGTGGTCGGTGATCGTCTTGGCGTTGGACGGGCCGACGCCGATATTGACGAGGCTGATACCGCTGCCATCCTTTGCTTTCAGGTGATAGGCTGGCATCTGGTGGCGACGCCATGGTGCGGCGGCAACGATCTCCTCGGCATTTTCCGTCTCGGCGGTAACGCGCACATTGCCGGGCGCAACAAATTCCGTGTAGTGATTATCCTGCCGCAGCTTCTCGACGCCGATGCCGACGAACTCGTCCATATAGCGCTGATAGTTGGTGAACAGGATGAATTGCTGCACGTCCTCCGGATCTGTCCCGGTGTAATGTTTCAGACGCTGCAGCGAGTAATCGGTGCGCAGCGCAGAGAAGAGCGATAGCGGCTTGACGCGGTCGGCCTGCCCGGCACTGCCGAGCGCGACGGCGGGCATCCAGTCGCCATTGGGGATCTTGTCATCGATCACGGCAAGGTCCGGCACCGGGAAGATGCGGGCAAGCACGGAGGGCGGCACCTCGTCCGTATCGACACCGCGGCCGCTTTCCAGAACGTATGGATACGGAATTTCCGCATCGGCAATACCGACTTCCATCCTGAAATCGTACTCTTCCAGCAGCAGCCCGATCTGCTCTTTCAGATAGGCGGCATAAAGCGTCGGCCTCGTGATATCGGCGACATAGATGCCCGGCGTGTCGAACTTGCCAAACGCGCGGGAGAATGGCGGGACCGGCCCGTCCGGGCGATAGGTCATGCGCAGGCGCGGATAGGCAAAGGAGCCTTTCTTGCGGGCCTCGGCATCGGGCAGGTCGCCATCGTCGAGATAGGCATCGAAGGCAACCCTGAGGTTTCCGGCACTCGCTTCATAAACCTCGGTAATCGCGTCGAGCGCTTCCTGAGGCGTTGAAACCGCGCGCCAGTCGCCGCGCTTCAAGGGGAGTTTTACCGGTGCTGCCAAAATCTTTGTCCTGTTCTCTGGTTAGTCTGCGTCCTTGCGCACGAAGGTGACAGCGAAAAGCGGTTCGCCATCGAACATGTCCTTCGGCGGCTCATGCCCCTCGATGATCTGGAAATGGCGCGGGGTGATCGTGCCTTCCATGCGATAGCCGCGCTCGGCCATCTTGCCCCGGTGGAATTCCAGCGCCGCGGCGGTGAACTCACGCGCCAGGATGGTAATGCGTTGCGGATCCGTTGCCATGGATCACTCTCCCGTTTTGCCCGTCATCCGGCTGCTCCCTGCCGGGTTCTCGTCAGTATCGCTTTTCTCCCCCGGCTGGCAACACTTTGCGCCATCTACGGTTGGCAAAAGTGAACCGCGCGGCCTGCGATCCTGTTGCCAGAGAAAGACCAAGGGAGAAGACATCATGAAAAGGCTTATCCTGAGTACCTCAGCCCTGTGCCTGATGGCTGCCTGCGACGACGCCGCCAATCGGGAAATTGCAGTATCCGACCCTGCTGCCGAAGAAGACCTCGGCTCGGACGTCAGCCCGGATCGCCCGGACTTCAAACCCGGCTCGAAACGCGCGGCAGACGGCCAGGTGGACTTCACCGCCATCGGCCAGGAACCGGGCTGGATCCTGGAGCTGACCGCCGGGCAGGATGTCACCATCGAATGGCAGTATGCGACAAAGTCCGCTACCTTCCCGTTCGAACAGACGGACGACATGGAAGGCCCGCTCGACCTCTCTATGCAGTCCGGCAGCGACACGCTGGAGCTGACCGTCATCCGCGAAGACTGCATGGACCCGATGAATGGCAGCGAATATGCCTATTCCGTCACGGCGGTCATCAATAGCGAAAGGCTGCGGGGCTGTGGTGAATGGCTGACCGAGTGATCATATAATGGTCATGCAGAAATTGCTGATCATTGCCGGGATCGCCCTGGTGCTTGCCGGGTTTTTATGGCCGTGGTTGTCCCGTCTCGGCCTGGGGCGCCTGCCCGGCGACATCATCTTTCGCGGCGAGACTACGCAAATCTATTTCCCGATCGTCACCTGCCTGATTCTCAGCGCCGTCCTGTCCCTCGCCTTCTGGCTGTTTAACAGATAGCTGGAGCCGACTTTACAGGCGATCGGCGAGGCCCGAGCCCTGCAGAGCCGGTGTCGCGATCAGGTCATTGCAGCGGAACCAGCCAGCGATGGACGCACGCGGCCTGTTTGCGACTGTCACCTCATGGGGCACTTCCTCGGACAGGAAGACGGCAAAAGTCGCCATGGTCGGAACGACCTCATGCAGGACTGTTTCCTCATCCTCGCCAAATAACCGCAACAGGCCGCCATCGGCGCGCTGCCAGTCCTCGTTCAGATAAAGCACGGTCGAGACCAGCCGATTGCGCGCGCCGACGAAAGAGTCGCGGTGCATCTTGTAAAAGCCGCCTGCCTCGTAGAGCGCAAAATGCGCCTCATAGCGGAACAGGCCAAGCATAAGGCGGCGGTTCAGCTCGACCCGCAGCTTTTCCGCAAAGGCCAGGTAAGCTTTCTGGGCGACACTTTGCCCATCGAGCCAGAGGATGCGGTCGCGGCGGATCGAGCGGGCGAGCTGGAAATCGTCCGACCTGCCGATACCGGCGGGGGCCAGCGATTCCTCATCGCGGTGCCCAGCCAATTCTTGCCTGAGCGCGCCCATCAGCCGCTTACGCATGGAGAGTGAGCGCACTGACCAGCCCTGACGGACGAGCTCGTCGCACAGGCCCGCCACATCGAAGGGCAGGATGTCGGTCTCGATTGTCGGTGCGTGGCTCATTGTCGGTCACTCTTCGTGAAGTGACGCGCCAATAGGACCAGCCAGGGTTTCTGTCTACTGCTATCGGTATGGATCAGGCTTCGGCGCGGCGGCGGAAAGGCGCAGTGATGAGCGCCCAAATGCCAGAGAAGATCGCCCAGAACCCGGCAAGGCCGCCACCGGCATAGGCGGCACCATCGGCAGTCGTCGGCACGGCGGGCTTGAACTCTTCCATCACCGAGTCGACGACATTCTCGCGATAGGTCCGCGCCAGCAGGATCGGGCGTTCATAATCGGAGGTAGCACGCAGCTCTTCCAGATGGGCACTGAGGTCAAGATAGTCGCGCACCGTCACTTCGTAGCCGTCGCACAGGGCATCGAGCAGCCCCTCGGCATCGGTGCATTCGCGCAGGGCCTGTTCACGGGTATATCCATAACGGGCGATACCGGCGTCGAACTCTTCGACCAGTTCCTTCAACTGGGCGACGCGGCCCGACAGGTCCTGCATATATTGCAGCGTGAAACCCGGTGCCTGCGAGCCCAGAAGGCCGCCGGCGATGCCGATAACGAGTGCGAGAAACTTACCCATAGATACAACACCCCAGTTCAGACCCGATGACGGGCCCGCAAATCCCCAGTTTGACCCCCAAAGCCGCCCGTTCAGAGAACGACCGCTCTCTATCCTCACATCATAAGCGGAAAAAAGGCAACTGCCGAATAGTTTTCTCGGGCGCTGCCATCAGGCAGCATTCGGGAACGCGCCGGGGTCCCTGCGTGTCATATGCCTATGAGTTATCACCTGAAACTAAAGGATAAATCGGTCCAGAAGGGCGTCAGGCGGCTGGCCAAAAGCCAGCTCGTCAAGGCCCTGAAGGAAATCGACGATGGCTCGATTCCATCAGGAAAGACCATCCACCAGGTGCGCAAGCGCTGCAAGAAACTGCGCGGGCTGATCCGGCTGGTGCGGCCCTGTTTCAAGAAATACTCAAAGGAAAACAAGGCCTTCCGCGATGCCGCCCGCGACCTTTCAGCCGCCCGCGATGCAGAGGTGATGGTCGAGACGCTGGACAGGCTGGAGGCCGCCTATGCTGACCAGTTGCAGCATGACGCCGTCCTGCCCCTGCGTGATGAGCTGATCGAGCTGCTGTCGGACACGACAGAAGACGATGTGATCGAGGACAGGCTCGCCGATTTCCGCTTCATCATGAGCGAGGCGCTCGACCGCTCGCACGACTGGAAGGTGAAGGAAGACGGGTTCGAGGCGCTGGCTGGCGGTCTCACCAAAACCTATCGCCGGGCGCAGAAGGCGCTGGCCGCAGCCGAGGACGACCCTTCCCCCGCCGCGTGGCACGAGTGGCGCAAGCGGGTGAAATATCACTGGTACCATGCCCGCCTGTTGCGCGAGATCTGGCCCGATATGGTGAACACACGTCGCGACCTGGCTGATCGCCTGAGCGACCTGCTCGGCGATCACCATGACCTCTCCGTGTTCGAGCGCCGGATGGGCGAGTGGGATACAATCAAGAAAGACCCGCGCCTCGGCGACCTTTTGCTCGGGGCAATCAAGGCAAGGCAGGATGAGTTACTGGAGGAAGCCCTGCCGCTTGGCCGGCGGTTGTTTGCGGAGGATGCCGACGCCCTGCAGGAGCGCTGGCAGCTCTATTGGACTGAATGGCGCAGCGCCGCCTGAAACAATACCGCAACCGCAAACACCGAAAGGAATTCCCATGCCCATGCATCTTGAAGGCTCTTGCCGTTGCGGCGCTGTTCGCTTCAGCGTCGACAGCCACACACCCGTTCCCTATCAGCGTTGCTATTGCCGCATATGCCGCAAGACGGCGGGTGGTGGTGGCTATGCCATCAATCTGGGTGCCGACAACCGGACAATGAAGATCGACGGCAAGGAAAGCCTGTCCGTATACCACGCCGCAATAGACCGCGACGGCACCTGCGAGACAAGTTCGGGCGAACGGAATTTCTGTTCGAAATGCGCCAGCGCCATATGGATGTATGACCCGAACTGGCCGGACCTGATCCACCCCTTCGCCTCTGCCATGGATACGGACCTGCCAGAGCCGCCGGAAAGCGTACATCTGATGCTGAAGTTCAAGGCAAATTGGGTGGTTCCGCAACTGGGCGAAAACGATCAGTGTTTCGATCTTTATCCGGAAGAAAGCCTTGAGCAATGGCACAAGGCACGAGGAATGTGGGTGGAGTAGCCGCTCTCCAGAACGACAGCAGGCCACCCCTTGCAAGACTTGCTAACTGGCGTCGCCAGCCTTTTCACTGCACAGCAGCGCTTCCTTGCTGGCAGCCAGGCGGGCAACAGGCAACAGGGCCATGATGACGCCCGTCGCAGCGATAGCGGCGAGAATGATTTCAGGCATGGGCCCGACAGCGGCAAGACCGACCCAGGACAATACCAGCCAGACGATCAGTGCCGTCACGATGGCCGCCTCGATCCCGACCAGCGCGAGCATCGGCGCCAAGGGAGACAAACAGAATTTCATAAAGACCTCTCTGAATATGGCCGGAATGTGGTGGCATCAGGCCAGCTCCGCAAGGGGCGGACAGTTGCCATACAAACAAATAATTGTGACTGGCTGAGGATCACATTCAGGTGATTTGATGGCTGTAAACTTCTTCAACCGTCATCACTTGATTCTACGAACGCGAACTTGCCTGTTCAGTTCCTCCTCCGCCTTATGATTAGCGTCCCGTTACAACACAGAAAGCGTTGAGTTTGTGCAACAGGGGCTTCTTTTGGCCCCATCATGGCCATCTGGCGCAGTTTTTGCGGAACCGAATCACCCCCGCGAGCCTTAGGCACGTAACCTTGTAACAATCGCGACTTATCGGAGACTGACAGATGGTAGAGACATCCATCGACGAATATCGCCGCGCCCGCTATGGAGCGCGCCAGTTGAGCGCAGCTCCTGCCGCCGAAGACGTAACCGCTTTCGTCCTGACACGGATCATACGGGCGATGAGCGTCCCAATGCTGGCTGTTGCCGCGCTCGCCGGCCTGATGGTATTCGGGGGCATGAGCCTCGCCGTCGCCCTGCTTTTCGTCTTGCTTGTCGGCCTGCCGACAAGCTGGTTCATCTGGCGGCTCTAGAACGGACTGGCGGTTCGCACCGCAAGCCCCGACCTAGCGGTCAATCTGTTCCAGTTGATCGTAGATTGCATCCCGTACGACATCGTTGACGTCATTGCCGGCCGCCGGGCGGTTATGAACCTGGCTCATGACGAGGCCGATCAGCTCGCGCTCTGTATCGATCCAGAAATAGGTACCTTCGTAGCCACCGCCGGTCCACACCCCGTCGTTCACACCGAGATTATATCCATTGTAGTTTTCCTCGCTCACGATCTGTGTATGCGGCGAGGTCAGACCCTCAATGGTGATTTCATCGAGAATTCTTGTCTCCCCCACGGCGCCACGCCCAAGAAGCATGTGCAGGAAATCGGCATAGGCGGCGGTCGTACCGATCATACCCTCGCCGCCGAGATAGAGCGGCACGTCCGGGTCATAGCCCTGCGGCGGTGTGCGATAGATGTCCAGCGCTGCCGGGTCGGTGACTTTCAGCTCACCGCCATTGCCGGTGAAACGTGGCAGCATCTCCTCGCCTTCTGGCAGGCCATAGCGCAGGGTTTCGATACCGAGCGGCCCGGTGATCCGCTCCCGGACGATCTCCTGCAATGACTGGCCCGCCGCCCGCTCCATGACGAGACCGAGGACCGTCGTGTTCATGCCGTAATAATAGCCCTCGCCCGGCTGGCGGATCAGCGGCAGGGCGGCAAGATCGGCGATCAGCTCGTCGCTGTTCTGTGCTGCGCCGATTTCCTGTTCGCCCATTACGGCATTGAGGCATTCGGTTGGCTGGAAGGTGTAGTAAAACCCGCCTTTATGGTTCAGCAGGTCGCGTACGGTCATGACGGTTTCGACCGGCACCGTCGGCAACGGGCACGGCATGGTCTGCAATGTCTCGCGCACGGCCTCGTCACCCCAGGCCTGCCCGGCCATCTCGGCGAGGTTCTCGCCATTCGGGCCGGTCGCCACGGTGAGGTCCGAAAACTCCGGAATATAGTCCGTTACCGGATCATCGAATTTCAGCAGGCCATCCTCGATCATGTCGAGCGCGGCGGAAATGGTGATGATCTTGCTCATCGACCAGACGCGCAGCCAGGTGTCGCCATCGACCGGCTGGCTGACGAGATCGCTGTTCCGCGCCGAATGCTCATAGACGACATCACCGCTCGCATCTTCCAGCCTGACATAGAGGAAGGGCAGCGAGCCATTGTCGACGTAACCATCGACGACCGCATCGACAGCGCTGTCGTCTGGCAGCTGCCAGCTTTTCTCCTGTGCGAGAGCAGGTGTCGCAGCGAATGACAGGGCGGCGATGAGCGCAAGGCGCGATGGCGTGAGCAGTGTCATGTTTCTTCCCTCTGTATGATTTTCAGGCAGCCTAGCGCGTTTAGTCCTCTTCTGCCATCGGCTCATCCAGCCATGCCTGACAAGCCGCCGCCGCGCCATCCGACGGCTCTTCGACCTTGCCGAGGGTGAGCAGCTGCATGTCGGCGCTGTCGGTGACCTCGATCTCGAAAAAGCCCTCAAGGTTCAGGAACAGGATGCCCATGGAATAGGCCTCGATCGCGTCTTCCTCGACGCCGACGAAGCGCACATAGGTCGGCGCGACCGCACGCTCGGCCCAGTTGACCGTCGGGAACGGGAAGGTGACATCCGACAGCGGCTTGTCGAAAATCTCCGTCGAGTCATAGAGCGGATAGGCCTCGAGGATCTCGTAATTCTCGCGCACGCTTTCGGAGAACTCCCACGTCGCGCCGATATAGACGGTCTCGCCCGCCTGCTGGGTGTACCAGCTGTGCTCGGTCGTGGAGTTGTAGCCGGTCATCAGCACGGTATCCGACGTGGATGGCACCGGGCACTCCTGTGCGGAGGCATTGGTGACGGCGGCGACGAGCGATGCGGTGAGTGCGGCGATGGCAGTGCGTTTGGTGAGCATGGATGGGTCCCCTCTCTTTGGGCCAGCATAGCAAGGGAGAGGTGTATGTCACGCAACACTCCCTTCAGGCCGGCCTCAATCCTCCCGCGAAAGACCATGCAGGTCGAGATCTTTCATCCCCAGATGCAGGAAGTCCATCGCCACATCGAGAGACCCGCAGGCTTTGTCCCTGTCAGCCTCCACGAAGAGGGCGTTCACCTGATCGGTGATCATCTGCCCCGCTGGCAGGACGTGGTCGTAGTCTTTGCAGTTCTCGTAGATGACCGAATAGAGACCACTGGAATTCCAGAAAAGATATTTCGGTTCGACACGCTGGCCCGCCTGCGACGACCGGTCGATGACCAATGCCGAAACGGCCGGTTTCAGGGCCCGGCCCAGCGCATCGCGCACGAGATGGTCCCATGCCTCGCCGATGAAAATATAGGCGTGGTCGGAGATATCCTCCGCACCGAAACCATGTTCGGCAAGCAGATGATTGAGCGCGGACCGAACCTTGCCGGTAAGGGTCCAGCGATCGTCCCAATTTCCCTTGGCGGTATCGATGCCCAGAGCGTCCACATCTTTCGAACGGCTCAGGATGATGTTGAGGAATGGCACAACGAGGACTGTACCGTCAGCCAGTTGGCGCGCGCAGTGCGATTTCCGCGCCCTGCGAAACTGCCACGCCCCGACATTGAGCCCGAACCGGGCCAGCATGGCGTCGATCGCGGCATGGAGTGATGAGCCGGGGGCGATATCGGATCGCTCAGCCAGCCTGTCACGTAGCGCCTGCACGGCGTCAACGCCGATCTCGATGATAGTGGTCGCCATATCCCCTCTCCGTTCTGGCCGGGGCAGCATAGCAAGGGTGGAGCGCTTGTCACGTAGGATCGGCGCGTAGAGCCGGCTTGGTGTTGCGCCTTCGGCGGGATGACACGGAAGGCAGCACTAAGCGCACCGTCAGAGTTCACTGCGGTGTTTAAACGATCCGTCTTCGCCCTGCGGGCTTCGACGCAATAAAGGGGGCCCGTGGAAGCGGGGCGGTGCCCTTCAAGAATCTAGTGGTATGGGCAAGGCCCACTTCCACGGCGGTGATCTGGTGCGGGGCCGATACCCAGCTCTCCCGTCCGCCATGCTAAATGACGGAACACCGCTCGGACGGACGATGCGAAGCTTGCGCACACCCTCACCAGTTCCACCGGAACCTCGGCCACCCGAAACCTGATACGCCGCCCGCCCCCGCAGGTCACGGGGTCAGGCAACGCCTGCGCCAGGGTCCTCACCCCGGCGTCACGGGGGAGAATAAGGGGGTGTGAATGAGCGGGGATAAGATTGTGCTGGCAAATCCCACAACCATGAATATACGAATCATACATTTATTGATTATAAATAAGAAATAGGGAGATTGACGTAAGGGATGCGCTATGGCTGAAGATATTCTGTACCCACTCATAACGACACCCTCTTCCCGTACTACGGAAAGAAAAAAGCGGAAAGATTCTTATGTTCGCGAGACTCTGACGCACAGCCAAGCCGATGCCCTCATTGATAAAGGTGGATGGGAGCTTGATAAGAAACATAAGTACAAAACTCGCATCAAACGTGAAAAATCTATAGACGAAGAACTCGAAAATCGCTTCTGGCTGTTATTAGACGCCCTTGGATTTTCAGAGCTCAATCAAGGTAGAAAATTTCAAGTTAAATTCGTACGGCGAGGAAATGTAGAGGGCGTCAAACAAATCGATGTTTTCGCTAAAGATGATGAAACCGTTATCGTCGCTGAATGCAAGGCTTGCTCTGAACTCCGGAAGCGTAGTCTCCAGAAAGATATTGAAGAGTTTTCGAATCTCAAAAAACCAATCGCCGACGCTATTCGGAAGCATTATGGCAACAACTTCAAGCCGAAAATCATCTGGGCTATCGTTACGGATAAAATTATCTGGTCCACTCCCGATAAAGACAGAGCGACAGGCGAGCAAATAGCAGTCGTTACCGAGCGAGAATTACGATACTTCCTCGAATTAGCTAAACACTTGGGGCCAGCGGGAAGATACCAGTTTTTAGCGCATTTCCTTGAAGGCCAGAAAGTGCCGGGGTTAGAAAACAGATCCGTTCCCGCCATTAGGGGAAAACTCGGCGGGAGAACCTTTTACTCGTTTGTTACCACTCCGGATCGGCTACTCAAGATAGCATTCGTCAACCATAGAACACTCAATGACCCTAAGGGGATGCCGACATATCAAAGATTGATAAATAAAAAGCGAATCAAAGATATTGGGAATTTTATTGAGAAGGGTGGATTTTTTCCCACCAACATTATTGTCAATTTCCGCGACAAAGCAAGATTCGATACAATTAAAAAGGAAGATGAAGCTGGAATTCATTTTGGCTTACTTCACTTTCCTGAAAAATATAAATCTGCTTACGTAATTGACGGCCAACATAGATTATATGGCTTCTCAGGGCTAGAGCACCACCAAGCAAGTGATAATGTTCTAGTGTTGGCATTTGAGAAAATGGATTTTGAAGACGAGGCTGACCTATTTGTCACAATAAATCATGAGCAGAAGTCCGTACCGAGAACACTTCTCGCCGATCTTCAGGGAGAACTTCATTGGGATTCTGACAATCCTCGACAACGCCTAACGGCAATAGCTTCGCGATTAGTAAATACACTTGGCTCAGATCCATCCAGCCCCTTTCATGAAAGAATCGTTCAAACTGGACTTCGCGGAAGTCGAGAAACGTGCCTAACATTGCCTCAGCTTGAAGAGGCATTACGACGCTCTGGCTTACTCGGCTCTGTAAGCCAAAAGCTGAAAGCATATCAATCTGGGCCATTTACTGGCAAAGATGATTACGAGACACTCGACCGCGCAAGAAATTGTCTTGACGACATATTCGGCTTGTTGGCCGAGGCTAATCCAAAGGCATGGAGAGCTGGACAGGATGGCGGTATATGCACGAATGCCGGTGTGGGCGGGCTATTCTTTGTAATATCCGAGGCGATCCGTGACTATGAGAATGATACGCGTAATGAAGTTAAAGAGCTGGATACCACAGAGATATCATTATTTCTTCAAGATTATGTTACACCGATAATTGATGAAATTAAGACTTTAGATGCCAAGGGTGTATCAAGGCTATTTAAAGAAGATGTGCCATACGGCAGCAAAGCCCCCCAAGAGGTGTTTCTCAAATTAGTTCGCATCATAAGGCGGAACTATCCAGAATTTGGCCCTCCAATTTTTGAGACTTGGCTTGCGGAACAAAATACCGAGAGATTGAATGAAGCCTCAGCAAAGGTGCAGGAATTAAACCAACTAGTATGCAACGCCATTTTCAATAAGTTTCGACAGATTTATGGCGAAAGTCAGTATTGGGAGCGTGGAGTCACTAATAAAGACATGAAAACAGATGCCTATGCTCGCAGCCAAGATGTTGATCCAGATGAGCGAGGCCCCTTGGAAGAATATTTATTCTTCATAGAATACCGCAAAATCGTGGAAAAAAAGGAAAATTGGGATCACTTCAAAGCCATTTTTGACATCCCTCTTCCCGGTGAAAAAGGCCAAGCAAAAAACCTGAAGTGGATGGACAAAATAAACGACATACGTAAGAAAACAACTCACCAGAGTACAAATCGCAGACTGACTGATGCGGAAGTTAATATAGTTGATTTCGTACACGCCAAATTTATAAACCAGATAAGCGCGGCTGATCACAATGAATCAGAGTAAGGACCATCTCGAGCCTTTTCTAAAATGGCCCGGCGGAAAGCGTTGGCTAGCACCATTTTTAAAGGATCTTATCGATGTTGAAGGCGCGAGATATGTCGAGCCCTTCCTCGGTGGCGGCGCGCTCTTCTTCTGCTTAGCACCGCCAAAAGCTCTCCTATCCGATATCAACAGCGATCTAATCAATACATATAAGCAACTGAAGCAAAATCCAATTCAGTTTCAGAACGCACTCTACTCATACGAACCACTTCACTCGAAAGAATTTTACTATGCCGAAAGATCGAGATTTTATGAATCGAATTTTGATAGAGCCGTTCAATTCACTTATTTAAATAGAACCTGCTTTAACGGTATCTATCGCGTTAATTTAAGTGGCACATTCAATGTACCAATTGGGTCTAAGACAAAAATACGCCTCCCTTCTGATGATTTTGAACGCACCGCCAAACAACTTCGAAGAGCGAGTATTCAGTGTTCAGATTTTGAAAAAGTCATTAGTGCGACAAATGAAAGGGACTTGATTTACGCAGACCCTCCTTACACAGTCCGCCATAATTTGAATGGCTTTGTTAAATACAACGACAAAATCTTCTTATGGGAAGATCAGGTGCGTCTACACGATGCCTTAGAAGACGCCTCATCTCGTGGAGCATCTGTGATCGTGAGCAATGCCAATCATGAATCAATTCGAGAGCTATATTCTGATTGGCATCAGTATGAAGTCAATCGAAGTAGTGTCATTTCCGCTAACGCGTCCCATCGAGGCAAAACCAGCGAAATTCTGATTACTAATTTTGAAATTGAAAAAGAGAAAATTGTCGAATCTGGGGCACTGCAAATGCAGCAAATGCCCCTCGGGTTTTGATCCGCGCGCCCTATGCGTTCTCTTTGTCCTTAGCGCGCTTCTTGCGCATGTGGGGTTCCAGCTCCCTCTTGCGCAGGCGGATGTTCTGGGGGGTTACCTCGACCAGCTCGTCATCGTCGATATAGGCGATGGCCTGTTCCAGACTTAGTCTGCGCGGGGTGGTCAGGCGCACGGCCTCGTCCTTGCCGCTGGCGCGCATGTTTGTCAGCTGCTTGGCCTTTAGCGGGTTGACGTCGAGATCGTCCGGCTTGGCGTTCTCACCGATGATCATGCCGAGATAGACCTTCTCGCCGGGGGAGATGAACATGACCCCCCGCTCCTCCAGGTTCCACAGGGCGAACGGCACGGCATCGCCCTGGCCGTTGGAGATGAGCACGCCATTGCGGCGGCCCTCGATCTTGCCCTTGTGGGGGCCATGCTCGAGGAACGACCGGTTCATGACGCCGGTGCCGCGCGTGTCGGTCAGGAATTCGCCGTGATAGCCGATGAGGGCGCGGGCCGGCCCGTGCAGGACGAGGCGAGTCTTGCCGCCGCCGGTCGGCTTCATTTCCTTCAGCTCGCATTTGCGCTGGGTCAGCTTTTCGATGACGGCGCCGGAATAGTCGTCATCGACGTCGATGACGATCTCCTCCATCGGCTCCATCAGCTGGCCGGTTTCCTCGTCGGTGAAGGTGAGGACGCGCGGGCGGGAGACGGCGAGCTCGAACCCCTCGCGGCGCATGTTCTCGATCAGCACGCCGAGCTGCAGCTCGCCGCGGCCGGCGACCTCATAGGCGTCCTTGTTCTCGGTTTCGGTCACGCGGATGGCGACGTCGCCCTCTGCCTGTCGCAGCAGCCGCTCGCGGATGACGCGGGACTGGACCTTGTCGCCCTCGCGGCCGGCGAGCGGGGAGTCGTTGGCGGAGATGGTGATGGAAAGGGTCGGCGGGTCGACCGGCTGGGCTTCCAGCGGCTTCGTCACGGACGTGTCGCAGATGGTGTGGGAGACGGTCGCCTTCTGGAAGCCGGCAATGGCGACGATGTCGCCGGGCTCGGCCGTGTCGACCGGCTGGCGCTTCAGCCCGCGGAAGGCTAGCACCTTGGTCATGCGGGCCTGCTCGATCAGCTTGCCGTCGACGGACAGGGCCTTGTAGGTCAGGCCCGGCTGCGGGCGGCCGGAGACGATGCGGCCGGTCAGGATGCGGCCGAGGAAAGGGTCGGCTTCCAGCGTCGTTGCGAGGATGCGGAAGGGCTGCTCGGCGGCGCCCTCCTCGATCGGCGGGGACGGCACGTGTTTGACAACCGTCTCGAACAATGGCTTCAGATCCTCGCGCGCGCCCTCGAGCTCGGTATCGGCCCAGCCTTCCTTGCCGGATGCATAGAGCGCGGGGAAATCGAGCTGGTCTTCGTTTGCGCCCAGCGACGCGAACAGGTCGAACACCTCGTCCAGCACGCGGTCCGGCTCGGCATTGGGGCGGTCGACCTTGTTGAGGACGACGATGGGCTTCAGGCCCAGCGCCAGCGCCTTGGACAGGACGAACTTGGTCTGCGGCATCGGGCCTTCCTCGGCATCGACCAGCAGGAGGCAGCCATCGACCATGGAGAGGATGCGCTCGACCTCGCCGCCGAAGTCCGCGTGGCCCGGCGTATCGATGATATTCAGGCGCATCGGGCCTTCAGAGGGGCTCTCCCACTCGACACTCGTACATTTGGCGAGGATGGTAATGCCGCGCTCGCGCTCGATATCGTTGGAATCCATGGCGCGCTCTGCCATGTCGGAGTGCGCGGCGACGGCGCCGGACTGGCGCAGCAGCTCGTCGACAAGCGTGGTCTTGCCGTGGTCGACGTGCGCGATGATGGCGATGTTGCGAAGGGCGGGCGTGGTCATGACGATACTCTTTTCGGCGGGCCGTGTCGGGCGCTTATATGGGTTGGGGGTTGGGGCGCTCTTGTTGCGGCGCAAAATTTTCGCGTGCATAGCCGATATGGCGGCCCGCGTCGAGGGGTTTCTTGGGGACGAGGGAGACACAAGCGGCAGGAGCGGAGCGGGGCAGCGGGACGCGCGGGCGGGTGGCTCGCCTCCTTCGGAGGGCAAAAATCAACAAAAATGATCCGTTTGGAAACAATATGTGATCGTCGCAGCCGGGCGACCCCATTGCGGGCCGTCACGGACAGCATAAAATATGGGGCAGTATCGGATTTGCCGGTACACTCATGGAGGCCAACATGGCAGACAAAAAAGCAAAACCCGCCGCTCCGTCCAAACCTGGCACGAAGCCGGCCCCGAAAGCCGCCCCGAAGAAGAAGTAAGGGTTTCCCCCTAACCTTTCATTCTGACGAGAGGTCGCCTGCCCGCGTTACCCCAATCGCGGCGGCGGCCTCTTTGCTTTTCCGGGAGCTTTAAAGCCGTTAAAGCCCACTGACCTGCCGAATAGGCCCCTTACGGATAATACATGCCCCTTCCCTGTCGTGGCGGGAACATGATCCCGGGTTGCCCTGTCACCTGAGTCCAACCGGGGCGAGCGAGAACAGATCCGAAGGAGGAAACCAATGACCCAGCATATCAGGGACATCATGACGACGGACGTGAAATTCGCCACACCCGGCACCAGCATTCCGCATGCGGCAAAGATGATGCGCGACAGCGATATCGGCTCCCTGCCCGTCGGTGAGAACGACAGGCTGGTCGGGATGATCACCGACCGCGATATCGTCACCCGTTGCGTTGCCGATGGCGGCGACATCAATGCCGCAGAGGTTCGCAGCGCGATGACGGGCGAAATCCGCTATTGCCGGGAGAGCCAGACGGTGGATGAGGTCTGCCGCAATATGGGCGATATCCAGATGCGCCGCCTTCCGGTTGTCAATGACGAGGACAGGCTCGTCGGGATTGTCAGCCTCGGCGATCTTGCTGCGCGCGCCGGTGCGGCAGAAGGCGGCGAGGCCCTGCGCGAGGTTGCGCAGTAGACGTTATCTCCTGATACAAACGCTTAAAACGGATTAAACGCCTCCGGCAGGGTTGACTTGCCGGGGGCAGCGCTTGAGTCTGCTTCACAGAGGGGAGAGCATAAGGGGACCAATACATGGGACGGCTCAACCACGCGCTGCTGTGCAGCCTTTTTGCACTTTCGACAGCTTGTTCGGGTACGGAATCTGATAGTAGTACAAACCCGGGTGAGGCCGCGCTGCCGCCACCCTTCGATACTGTGATTGTCGGCATGATCTATACTGGCAGCGAGACCGCGCCGGTCGCCGAATGGGTGACGATCAAGGACGGCTATGTGCACGAAGTGGGCACGGAGACGTTTGATCTCGACACGATCGAGCGCGGCGCAGATTTCAACGGTGACCTTATCATTCTTGACGGCGGCAAGGTCGCCTATCCCGGCTTCACCGACGCCCATGCCCACCTGATCGGCATCGGCCAGCGCGAGCTGACGCTGAACCTTGAGGGTGTTGCCTCCATCGCCGAACTGAAAGAACGCATCGCCGCAGAGGCCGAAGGAAAGGCTGAAGGCGAGGTGATCTTCGGCCGCGGCTGGATCGAGACCGGCTGGCCGGAAGGGCGTTTCCCCAATCGCGATGACCTTGATGAGGCTGCGCCGGACAATCCGGTCGTGCTGGTGCGGGCCGACGGCCATGCGACGGTGGCGAACTCCGCCGCGCTGGATGCCGGCGGCATCACAGATGAGACGCCGGACCCTGATGGCGGACGCATCGAGCGCGACGCCAATGGCCGCGCCACTGGCATGCTGATCGATACCGCCGACCGGCCCGTCCGTGCCCTGATCGATGAACCGAGCGATGCCGAACGCCGCGAAGCGTTGAAAAAGGGTGCGGAAGTCTATGCCTCCTGGGGCTGGACCGGGCTGCACAACATGTCGGTGGATATCCGCGATGCGCAGATCATCGGCGAGCTGGAAGAAGCCGGCGAAATGCCGATCCGCGTCTACAACGCCATCAACCCGGGCGACATGGATGCGCTGATCGAAAGCGGCATCTGGGAGCTGAATGACGGCAAGGTGACGACGCGCGCGGTGAAATTCTATGTCGACGGGGCGCTGGGTTCGCGCGGTGCCGCCCTGCATGAACCGTATACGGACCAGCCGGAGACGAGCGGGCTGTTGCTGATGACACCGGAAGAGGCGATGGCCGGCTATCGCAAGGCCTATGACAACTCCATCCAAGTGACGACCCACGCGATCGGCGATCGCGGCAACACGCTGGTGCTGGACTGGTATGAGGATATCCTGCCCGCCGATCGACTGACCTATGCCGATGGCCCACGCTGGCGTGTGGAGCATGCACAGATCGTCGACCCCGCTGACATCCCGCGCTTTGCGGCGCTGGGCATCATCGCGTCGATGCAGCCCTCCCACGCCATCGGTGACCTGCACTTCGCCCCGGCGCGGCTGGGCGATGAACGCCTGACCGGCGCCTATGCCTGGCGCAGCCTGTCGGACTCAGGCGCGATCATCGCCGGTGGCTCCGACGCACCAGTGGAGCGCGGGGACCCGATGATCGAGTTTTATGCGACGGTGGCCCGTCGTGACCTTGAAGGCTATCGTGGTGACAACTGGCACCCTGACGAGGCCCTGTCGCGGGCAGAGGCCCTTGACCTGTTCACCATCAATCCGGCCTTTGCCAGCTTCAACGAGGTACGGCTGGGCACGCTGGAGGCGGGCAAGAAGGCGGACATCACGGTGCTGGACGGCGACATCATGACCATGCCCTCAGGCGACCTGCCGGGCGTGAAAGCGGTGATGACGATTGTAGACGGAGAAATCGTTTACGAGGCTTCGGCGGAGTGATCATTAGCGGCAGGTGAAACCGCATCCGGCAGACGCTCGGCCATATAGGCATCGAAGGCCTGCCAGAACTGGTCGCGATAGACATCCTGTTCCATCAGCACTTCGTGCAGGGCGCCCGCGACCTCTATCGTGGTGATCTGGTCATAGAGCTTACCCAGCCGTACCGAATTCGCCCCATCGACAGTGGTGTCATCGCCTGACGAGACGATCAGCACCGGGATCTTTATGCCGGAGAGTGCACCGGGCGCATTGATCTCGTCCAGTGCCTCGATCGCTGCCTTCAGCCAGCCATAGGTCGGCGCATGGACAGCGGCATTGGGCGCTGCCTCCAGCAACTGCCGGAACATGGTGTGACGCGGCTCGTCGGAGGTCAGGTTGTTGCCCTCGAAATGCATGGAATGTTCGGGGATGCCGAAGATCTGTTTCTGTCCCATGCCCATGGTCACCGCCCCTTGCGCCATCAGCCGGACGGCGTGACGGGTCGGCAGGTTTTTGAACAGGCGGGTCATGGGTGAGGACAGCACGGCCCCCTCGAACCCGTCATAGCCCTCCGCCAGCAATTGCAGCAATGGCGTGCCGCCCATGGAATGGGACATCGCGAAGTACGGTCCGGGGAACTGTTTCTGCACGACCTTTTTCAGGAACAGCTTCAGGTCGGCGAGATACGTGCCGAAACTCTTTATGTGGCCCTTCTCGCTGACCGCCAGCATGCGCGAGGAAAGCCCCTGCCCGCGCCAGTCCATGGTCGCGACATTGAACCCGCGTGAGAGAAGCTCCTGCGTGACCTCGAAATATTTCTCGATGATCTCGCAACGACCATTCAACAGCACGATGGTACCGCGTGGCTCGTCGGCGGCAAACGTTGCCACCCGCAGGTGCGCGCCGTCCGGCGTCGGCAGGAAGAAGCACTTAGCACCCGGGGGCACCGGGGCCGCATCGATTTCAATGAAGTCAGCTGGTTCCAGTGATAGCTCGTTCATGACCCGGTCATTCCTCGCCGATCTCCAGCCGTGACATCACCGCCATATCGCCGGAGATGGCGAGCCGACCGGCGATATAGGCCCCCTCCAGCCGCCGCGTTTCCGGCGACAGGATGCGCGTCAACGTGTTGCTGGAGGTGCGCCAAAGGCAGAAATCGCTGCTGACATTTTCCGGCGCCTGCATGGAGACGACAGGCGGCTCTGTCCGCCCGTCGACCCAGATTGCTGACGAGGCATTATCGATCTCGATACGGATCACCCCGTCAAAACGCCTGCGGAAATAGTCTCCCGCCTGTGCCAGCAGCTCTTCCATGCGGTGCTATTCCAGCATGGCGCCATCAGCCGTGACCGGCTTTGAAAACTTCAGCGTCATGCGGTCGCTTTCGCCGATCTCCAGATATTTCGAGCCATCGAACTCCGGATCCGGGTCCTCGCCATAATTGCTGCTGCGGCTGTTGGGAGGCAGGGTCCAGACACCGAACGGGTGATCCGCCGTGTCCGCCGGGTTGGCGTTGATCTCGCTTGCCTCGACGAACTGGAAGCCGGCAGCCTCTGCCATGGCGATGACGGCGCTTTCCTTGACATAGCCGCCTTCGGCATCTTCGGCCCGATCCTCAGGCAGGCGGTGCTCAACGACACCAAGGGTGCCGCCCGGCTTCAGCGCTGCGTAGAAATCCTCAAACGCCTTGTCGGCAAATCCACCACTCATCCAGTTATGGACATTGCGGAAGGTCAGGACCATGTCGGCGCTGCCTTCAGGCGCGACGCCGTCTGCATTGGCGGAAAGGACCGTGAAGTCGACATCGCCATATTCGGACATGGCAGACTGGAAGCTCTCGAAGGACTGACGCGCCCGTTCGCTGTCACCGATCTCGAACCCGGCTGCGATATAGTCGCCACCGCCCTGTTCCAGGTAGGGGGCGAGGATATGGGCATACCAGCCGCCGCCCGGCCAGACTTCGACGACGGTCATGTCCGGCTCGATGCCGAAGAATTCCAGCGTCTCGACCGGATTGCGATACTGGTCGCGCGCGGCATATTCGGCAGGGCGCTGATCACTGGAGACAATCTCTTCGAGCGTCGGCGCCTGCGCCGTTGTCTCGGTGTCCATGGTTTCCTGCGCCGGGGCGGAGTCTGCCGCTGTATTATCGGCACTGTCGGTCGTTTCTGCGCTGCAGGCAGCGAGCGTGCCGGCCATGAGAAGGGCCAGTATGGAAGCTGTGTATTTCATCGTCTCAATCCCCATCGGTTTGCTTGATGCAGGCCCCTTTTAGGGTGCTTTTGACGATATAGAAAGGGATGGCCGCATAGCCAGCATGGCGCGCGCAGAGGGCGGAAATGGCGGATTTCCTGCGCGTTACCTGATCTTTTCCCGGCATTTTTTCGGTTTTGGACCTCTTGAAATGGCAAAAAACCGGTCACATCTCAGTCAGGTCGGAGGCCTGAAGGCTCCGGCGCTTTGACGGCCTGCCATCGCCAGACGGGATGACGGGCCAGTTTCAGTAACCATTGCTTCTACAGAAGGATGAAGACCCATGAGAACCTATGACATGACCCCCCTATATCGCTCGACCGTCGGTTTCGACCGCCTGTTCAACGAGCTGTTCGACACGGTCAACAAGCTCGATGGCTCCGGTTATCCGCCCTACAATATCGAGCTGGCAGACGAGAACAATTACCGCATCACCCTGGCTGTTGCCGGCTTCGGCGAGGATGACCTCGACATCGAAGTCACCGAGCAGACCCTGGCCATCACCGGCAAGCGCAACGAGCCTGAAGGTGGCGAGCAACGCCAGTTCCTGCATCAGGGCATCGCCGGTCGCTCCTTCGAGCGCCGCTTCCAACTGGCCGAGCATGTGCGCGTCACCGGCGCGAGCCTGGAGAACGGGCTGTTGAATATCGACCTTGAACGCGAGATCCCCGAAGCGAAGAAACCGCGCAAGATCGAGATTTCCCAGGCAAAAGGCAACGTCCTTCGCGGCCCGGGCAAGCTGCTCGGCAAGAATGACGCCGCATAACTGAAAATTACCCGCAAACTCCCATTTGCTGCAGATCGGGCGCCTGACACATCTCAGGCGCCCTTTTTGCTGCGCAAGCATCGAAAATCCCGCGTTTCACAAGAATGCAGACAGGCCCGTCCTACCGTGCTAGCCTTTTCAGGCCCTTACGGGGTGTGTCGTGGGAAGATGGGGAAGGTTCGAGATGCTACGCTACGGTCTGGTTGTTTTTATCGCGCTGCTGCTTTGCGGTTGTGAAGCGTTCGGCAGGAAAGATATCCGCATGCCGTTCGATGTCGTCTCGTTGCAATACGATCCCTACAACTACTCCATGGCCGAGCTGACCCGCAATGCAACGGCCGCCTGCATCGCCAAGGGCGGCACGGAAGCGGTCGCGGTCGATAACGAGATCAACACCGAATCCGTGCGCTGGGCCTATATGAACTTCAACTGCTATCGCTGAGGCCGTATCGGCCCGGTCAGATATAGGGCCACCACATGAAGGCAACGGCACCGAATGTGCCGATGGCGATTATCCCGGTACAGACCAGCAGCAGCACCGACATGGCGATTTTCGGGACCATGTGTGATGTGTCCTGCGCCATTAGGTAGAGCTGCAATATGCCGATCGGCAGCAAATAGCTGGACGCGGCAATGCCAAGGTCGACCGGGCTCGACAAGGTGTCCGTCAGCCCCGCCCCTTGCATTATGATGGCCCAGGCCATGATGAGGATACGGAAGAACCAGACACCGTTGACGAGCAGCCACAGGCGCATCGCCCAGCGGCGATGACGGTCGATCTGCCGGGTCACGGCAAAATAAAGCGCGACGCCCGCGGTGATCAGGATCAGGACGCCATTGATCGATGTCGGTATTGCGCTGATCACGGTGATGTAGGTGCCGCGCACTATCACCAGCCACAGCCCGCCAGCCGCCATGATCACAGCCATCAGCATGAACAGCCGTCCGCTCCAACTGTGCAGGGCCGGGGCGCGGCGGCGCAGGCCGGGGATCAGCTGAAGGATACCCGCCAGCGTGATCATGGCAGCGAGCAGGACATGGACGGCGAACATGAAATTGCCGGCGTCATCGCCAGCCGTGTAACCCTGAATGATCGGCTTGTCGTTCCAGGCGGACAAATTTCCGCTCAGGGTGCGAGTGTAGTAATAGAGCACGATGAAGGCGATGAAAGCGAGCTGGCCTGTCGCCGCGGCGATGAACCAGAGGACACCGCTTGCTTTGAGGAGCTTTGCCGACAGGCTCGTGGGAGTGGTTGACGGGGATTGCCGGGACATGGATTGCCGGGACATGGATTGCCGGGACATGAATTGCCGGGACATGGGGGGAGACCTTTCCTGCCTGTGCCGGGCTGCGCCGGCTGGTGAACAGGTCGATCAATCCCGGTTTCGGGGCATGAAGTCTGGCCGATTTGGAAATCGGACATCGATAATGCCGCAAGAAATTCTGGCGAAAGAGCGTCTGGCCCGAAGGGTGCAGGCGGTGTAGCCTGTACGGACTGGCAGGACGAAACGGGAGAGAAGGTCGGTGAACGCCGCTCATATTTTCATGGCCGCGCCGCTTTTTTCCGCGGGGCTGACGCTGTCCATGCTGGGGGCGTATCGGAAGGTGCTGACCCAGCCAATTCACTTGTACTGGGCGTTCTTTGCCCTGGGGATTTTCTGTTTCGGCCTGTTGCAGGCGCAGGCCGCCGGACTGCAGCTGGGCATGCTCGGCACGGTGATTGCGATTATCGGCCTGCCGTCCTGCGGGATGAGCTGGCTGTTATCGCGCGCCCTGTTCAGGGGGCCGGATGCCGCGATGCTCTGGCCCATCGGGGTGGTCGCCGCCCTTTATGCCGCCGGCGCGGTATTGGTCGGTGCCGGGCAGATCGGTCTCGATGACGAGGGCGCCATTCTCGGCATGGTGGGCACCATCCATTCGCTGACCAGTTCAACCGTGTTGCTGCTTGCCCTGATCGAACCGATCGAAGGGTTCCGCCGCGGCCTGCCCCGGGCAGAGAGAATTTACAGGTTGGCCTTCATCTTCGGCTATGCCGCACTCGTTGCTGTTGCGGTTATCTGGGAGAGACAGGCTGTCGCCTCCTCAGGTGACGGATCGCAGGCGCTTTCCATCGTCAAGGTGGCGTGCTCAATCATAGCCCTTTGCATGGCAACCCTTGCCGTCATCTATCGCAGCCAGCATCCCCTGCCCGCCATGACGGCGGGCACAAAGCAGGCGAGACGGATCGAGCGGCAGGCAACCGATGCCGACAGGCAGATCGCCCAACGCCTGACAGACCTGATGGCTGGCCAGGACCTGCACACCGATGCGAGCCTGAAAGTCAGCGACATCGCCGCCAGACTTGGTGAGCCTGAATACAGGATATCCCGCGCCATCACCGGGGCGACCGGGTTCGCCAGTTTCAACCGGCTGGTAAACAGCTATCGCATCGACCACGCGAAGCGGCTGTTGTCCGACCCTGCCTGCGCAGAATGGTCGGTGCTGTCGATTGCTATGGAATGCGGCTTCGGCTCTATCGGGCCGTTCAACCGTGCCTTCAAGGACGCCGAGGGGATGACCCCCGGCGCCTGGCGGGAGGATCATTTCGCGGGCGGGATTTCCGTCGCGCGGGATGCGTCGAGGTAACGGGCCGAGACGATCTCCAGGCTGCCATCCTTCAGCTCGATCAGCAGCGGGTTGCCGGTCGGCATCTCGACACCGACAATGTCGTCATTGGAGACGTTGAACAGCATTTTCACGAGCGCGCGCAGGGAATTGCCGTGGGCGGCAATGATCAGGTTTTCGCCGGCCTTCACGCGGGGCGCGATATCCGCCTCCCAGTAGGGCTGGACGCGGTCTAGGGTCGTCTTCAGCGATTCCGTCTTCGGCATGGTGACGCCTGACGGGTAGCGGCCATCGGTCAGCGACGGAAACGCGCTCGCATCTTCCAGCTCAGGCGGCGGGGTGTCGTAGGAGCGGCGCCAGACCAGCACCTGTTCGTCGCCATGCTTTTCAGCCGTCTCGGCCTTGTTCAGGCCGGTCAGCCCGCCATAATGGCGCTCGTTCAGACGCCAGTCCTTCGTGACCGGCAGCCAGGACTTGTCCATCTTGTCGAGGGCGATGTTCAGGGTACGGATCGCGCGCGAGAGGACCGATGTGTAGGCAGCGGCGAACTCGATATCCTCCTTCGACAGCAGGTCACCTGCCTTTGTCGCCTCTTCCCGGCCCTGATCGGTCAGATCGACATCGACCCAGCCGGTGAAACGGTTTTCAAGGTTCCAGGCACTCTGGCCATGGCGGACAAGGGCAAGATAGGTCATGGGCGTTCGATCCTCTTAATTTCAATAGTGCCGAAACTGTTCGGGTTTCATGTAGCCCAGCCCGGCACTGATGACAAATGCGATAACGGACCCTGTTCTTCGGACGATTACTGCTCAAGGTTCGGCAGGCGCGGGACGCGCAGGGCGCCAGGCACAATCTCGAAGACCAGCGGCCCCTCGCTCTCAAGTATCTCGCCATCGACCGTGTAATGTATCGGTTCGCCATCGCGCGGTGCGATCGAGCAGCGCTTGCAGTCGCGCAGGTCGACGGCGTCGGAAGTCGCCAGTTCGCCGAGCACAGCCTCCGCCACACGGGCAAGAAAATCGATACCGCCATGGGTTTCGGTCAGATAGACGGCGAGCATGCCGGTGTCGAGTCGGTCGCGATGAGGAACGCCATCGACGGAGCCGTGAAACGCATTGTTGGATACGATGATCGTGTTGGTCGAGACTTCCTCTGCGTGATTGTCCATCTGCACGCGATAGCGGTGCTCACTGGAATAGAACAGCGCATCGGCAGACTCCACGAGGCTCAGCATCTTGTCATGGAGATTATCGGCGACACGGAAGTTTTCCCGCGCCTCGGCGACCTCGGCAAACGTGCCGAGCACGACGTTGTTGAGGAAGGCACGGCCATTGACCCGGGCGATATCCACGGTAGCGGTATCCGCCGTTATCGCCGCTTCCAGCGCCTGCCAGGGGTCGACCGGAAAGCCAATGTCGCGTGTGAACATGTTTGCGGTGCCAAAAGGCAATGGCAGAAAGACCGGTTTGCGTTCGCCCGGCAGCTTTGTGACGATGTCAGCAAGCGCAGCAATTGTCCCGTCACCACCGATGACGATGTAATAATCCGCATCGGGATGACATTTGGGCGCCGCTTCCATCAGCGACGGACAGTCATCAATAACGAATTCGACATCGAAACCCGATGCGATGAGGGGTTTTTTCAACTCCTCGCGCAGATCGTGCAGGTCAGATGACGACACGCGCCCGGAATGCTTGTTGACGAAGGCGACGGCCTTTTTCAGGCGGGTTGGCGACGTCATAAATCATGTGCCTCTGTCAGTTGCCAGCCACTATTGGTCCTGGCGAAAGAACGTGTCTTCTCTGGCTCAAAATGCTCATCGGCATAACGAATAATGCGTGTATGGAGTATATCGCCTTCGGCCTCGATAATGTTGAAGGACGGCATCTCGCCGCGGGTGCGCGTGGACGATGCCGTACCGGCCTGGGACAGGATGATCTTGCGATCGCCGACATCGACCGACCGTACCCGGCCCTGATGGACATGGCCGGTCATGAGAATATCGACCCCGGCTTCAACCAGTCGCTCCAGGATATGCGGTGCTTTCGGGATAACAGCGCGCCCGGCACTGCCCGCCTCAGGTTCGGGGAAAAACGGGTGGTGAATGCCGAGAATGTTCAGGCGTCCTGACTGGCTGTCCTGAAACGTCGTCAGCGCCTTGGAAATCTGCTTCGACGACAGGCGGCCTGTCGACCAGTCGAGCGAAAGGCGCATGCGGGTAGCCGAGTTCAGCCCGACGAAGACGAAATTCCTGGCGAACATGACCGGTTCAGGATCACGGTTGAGGGCATCGCGAAAGCGCTTCCACGGAGAAACGAAACGCTGCCAGAGATTGTAGACGGGCGCATCGTGATTGCCGGGAATGATGGTCGCGCGCTGCTTCAGCATGTCGAAAAACAGCGCGGCCTCGGCGAATTCGCTGCGACGGCCGGATTGCGTCAGGTCACCCGTAACGATGACTTCATCGACATGGGCGCGGTTGAAATAATCCTTCAGGGCAGCGAGAACCGGCGCATCGATCCGTCCGAAATGGAGGTCGGATAGGTGCGCGAATGTCGTAGCCATGAATTACTCTTCCTGTTGTTTCAGCCTCAGATCGACCCAGACCAGATGATGGTCGGATGATATGACAGGCCAGCCTTCGCCGACCAGCTCAAAACCCGGTTGATCCGGAGTGGGCCAGAAAACGCCTGAGCCGACGACCTGGAAGTCCTGCCGGGAAGGTAACACATAATCGATACGCAGGTTCCCGACGGAGTTTTCGCTGGTGTCGCTGAAATCAGCCGTATCGAGACGGGCGGGCGTGATGTGATTGGCGTTTACGCCGCCCTGACGCTCGGCGGCGGCAACTGCCCCCTCGCTCGCCGGGGCGGGATCGAGGATGACCGGATTGTCGAGCAGCAACGAGATCGCGTTGTTGTAGCTGTCGCCTTCATTCGGATCCGCATTCAGGTCGCCAAAAATGATGAAGGGTTCGCCCTCGGTTATCCCGCCGGTATTGCCCTTGTCGTCATAGATATAGTCGCCCACCCCTGGGGTGACATAGTCTGCAATCAGACGGATTTCGTCATGGTTACGGCGGCCATTGCGGTCTTCCGGCCCATCGAAGGCTGGCGGTGTCGGATGAGCGGCGATGATATGGATGGGCTGGTCCTCATAGAGGAAGGAGACATCGACCATGGTCTTGGAGGACAGGCGGAAGACCTCCTGCGCCTCGGCCGAGTAATACTCCGTCGGCATCGCATTGTCCGGCATGTCCTTCCACAGGAAGGTCTGGAAGGTGCGGGTGCGCGGCATGAAGACACGCTTTTTCGACAGGATCGCCATGCCGTACTGGCCCTCATAGGTGCCATAGCCGAAGGCGTCATTGCCATAGCCGCGTGTGCCCGGCTCTGTAACCGCCTGCCCGTCATTGTCGAGGTCGACACCGGACGGGACGCCGGTATTGACATTGGGTGAATAGATGAAGGGATATGACAGCGCCTTCTTGCCGTCGACCGGGGCCGGATCGAGATAATTGTCACGGAACACGCCGAGTGGGCGGTCGTTGTTATCCCAGTCGATTTCGTTCAGCACAAGGATGTCCGGATCGACGCGACGGATGATTTCAGCCACTGCCTCGATCTGCGGGTCACCGCCGGCCATCAGGTCTTCCAGCAGTTGGCCTTGCTCTTCGCGATAGAAGGAGACGTTGAAGGTCGCCACGCGCAGCGCGCCTTCCGGCTTGGCCGGTGGCCAATCCGCAGAGGCGTCGGCAGTAGTAGCATCGGCCGAAGGAGCGGCACCCTGCTCGACCGCTTCAACTTGCGGCGCGGTATCCGCAGTGGTTTGCGTGCCCGCTTCATGCTGCCCGCAGGCGGCAAGCAAGATCAGTGACGTGGCGGCCAGCAGTCTCTTCATCATCGATACCCCTTTTTATATCAAACAAGGAAACCGACGATTTCCTTGACCTCTCGCATGATCGGCGCTGCGATGGCGTCGGCCCGCTGCGCCCCATCCTTCAGCACTTTTTCCAGCGTCGTTTCATCGCCCTGGATCTCGCGCATCCTTGCAGTAATCGGTGACAGTTTTTCGACAGCGAGGTCGGCGAGCGCAGGCTTGAAGACGCCGAAGCCCTGACCGCCAAAGTCAGCGATGACCTGTTCCTTTTCGACGCCCGCCAGTGCGGCATAGATGCCAACGAGATTGTCCGCCTCCGGACGACCAGAAAGGCCCTCAATGTCACCCGGCAGGGGTTCCGGATCGGTCTTTGCCTTCTTGATCTTCTTCGCGATCATGTCGGCATCGTCGGTCATGTTGATGCGCGAATTGTCCGCAGGATCGGATTTCGACATCTTCGCCGACCCGTCCTTCAGGCTCATGACGCGGGCACCGGCGCCCTTGATCAGCGGTTCCGGCATCGGGAAGAAATCCGGGCAGTTAAAGTCGTTATTGAACTTCGCCGCCGTGTCGCGAGCAAGCTCGAGATGCTGCTTCTGGTCGTCGCCAACCGGCACATGCGTCGCCTTGTAGGCGAGAATGTCCGCACTCATCAGGTTGGGATAGACGAACAGGCCGGAGGAGGCGCGCTCCTTGTCCTTGCCCGCCTTGTCCTTGAACTGGGTCATGCGATTCAGCCAGCCCATGCGGGCAACGCAGTTGAAGATCCAGGCGAGCTCTGCATGGGCGGAGACCTGCGACTGGTTGAAGATGATCGACTTGTCAGGGTCGATCCCGGCGGCGAGATAGGCGGCGGCGATCTCCAGCGTCTGGGCACGCAGCTTGGCCGGGTCCTGCCAGACGGTGATCGCGTGCATGTCGACGACGCAGAACAGGCAGTCATGGGACTGCTGCAGCGTCACGAATTTGCGGATCGCGCCGAGATAATTGCCGAGGTGAAGGTTACCGGTGGGCTGAACGCCGGAAAAGACGCGTTCTGGGCCCTTATAGCTGGTTGTGAATTGCTCGCTCATAATGGGCGCGTGTTAGCGGATATTTCGAGGCGGCACCAGCCTTAAGCACGCCTGGTGATCAGCCCCTTGAAGTCTGACAGTTTCGCGCCGCCAAGAAGGATCGCGCTGACGCCATAGAGCGCGACACCGCCGGCAACGATGGCGAGCAGCAAGAGCCAGAGCTGGTCACCGAAGAATGGCAGCAGCGTGGTGGCGTTTTCCGCGGCCAGCCAGACGGCGAGGCCCATGACCCCGGCAGCAAGGAACAACCGTGGTGCGCGCCCGGCAAGCCGCTCGTCCGGTCGCAGAATCCCCGCCTTCCATAGCTGGCGGGACAGCAAGGTCACCTCTGTCCACGAGGCGATGATGGTGGCGATGGGGATAGCGATAAAGCCGATCATCGGGAACAGGGTCAGCGACAGGACCATGTTGATCGAGATGGCCATGAGCGCGAATTTCATCGGCGTGCGCGTATTCTCCCGCGCGAAATAGGCAGACGACACGACCTTCTGCAGGCAGAAGGACAACAGGCCAAGGCCATAGATGGACAGGGCAAGACCCGTCGCCTCGGCGTCGCGAGCGAGATAGGCGCTCTCGTTCTGGCCGAAGTAAGAAAGTGCATCGCCGGCAAAGTCGATGAACAGCGCCGCGCAGATCAGCGTCGGCATGGCGATCAGCGCCGCTGCCGATGGCAGGCCGAAGAGGAGAACCAGTTCCAGCCCGCGATTGAGATTGGACCGGGCGGCGGGCTCGTTGCCCTCCTTCACCGCGCGGGAGATGGCCGGCATCAGCACGATGCCCAGGGTGATGCCGATCATCGACAGGGGCAGCTGGTAGAGCTGGTCGGCATTCATCAGCCAGGAGATGGCCCCTGACTCGCGCGAGGCGATGTTGGTGCCAACGATGGTGTTGATCTGCAGCGCCCCGGCGCCGATGAAGCCGGGCCAGCCAAGCGCCAGCATCCGCTTTATGTGGGGCGTCCATTTCGGCAAGCGCAGCTTCAGCAAGAAGCCGGAGCGCCACGCCCCGAACATCAGGATCGCCAGCTGGGCAAGGCCAGCCGCGAAAACAGACCAGGCGGCGGCATAGCCGGTAAAGGTGACGCCCCTGTTGGCATAGATCAGCACCACCGTGATCATGATGACGTTCAGCGCCAGCGGCGCAGCGGCAGCCGCGGCGAACCGGTGCATGGCGTTGAGCAAGCCACCATAGAGCCCGACCAGCGACATGCAGGCGAGATAGGGAAACATGATGATGGTGAAATGGGTCGCTAGGCGGAATTTCTCAGGATCATCCTCAAAGCCCGTCGCGACGACCCAGACGAAGGCCGGGGCGAAAATCATCACCACCGCCGACAGCGCGGTGAGGATGAAGATCATCCAGGCGAGCACATCCTCTGCAAAAGCCCGAGCTTCTTCATCGCCGCCCTCGACATGGCGGCCCTGGAACAGGGGGATGAAAGCGGCCTGAAACGCGCCCTCGGCCAGCAGGCGGCGGAACATGTTGGGAAAGCGGAACGCGGCCCAGAAGGCGTCTGCCACCGGCGAGCCGGAGGCACCGATGACACCGGCGATCAGCACCTGGCGCGCGAAACCGAACACGCGCGACAGCATGATCAGCCCCGAAACGGTTGCCATCGACTTTAGCAGACTGCGTGACATGGAAAGCCAGTACCCCGGAAAGCAACGCCCCTTTTCGGGACAATCGGCGGCCCCGCAACGGAACCGGCGAACGCGAATAGTACCAGCGTTTGCGGCAGGACCAAGGAAAGAGCAAGTGTGTTTGGGGGTGTTATGGGGTGTTTTCGACTGCAGGCCGAAAGCTGGTTACATATCAGGCCGATAAAATGGTGGCTCGGCAGTGACGACCTTATCCGCTTTACGCCGGCCTGAAACCGGCAACGTGCCTTGACGGGCGTCACGCCGAGCCATCGAGCTGCATCGTGGCAGCCAGCTCCCCCGAGCTACCATATGATCGCTGTCATCCCTGCCTGGCGCCTCCGGTGTCGATTAGGGACCGTCAGCTCTCCCCGCCAGATCAGTGATGAACATCGTTCACAATCTGAAGATAACACCAAATGAACATAGTTCAAGACAATTTTGAACTTTGTTCACACAAAATTTTCAGTTAGAAGGGGATATGGCATATGTAAGTACCCCCCGCGAAACCCAGGAAGAGATGCGCGAACGCGCGCTCGATATCGGCGCTGCATTGATCCGCGAAGGCGGCCTGTCCCAGGTCAAGGCCCGCGTTCTTGCCGTGCGCCTGAACGTTTCGGTCGGCACGATCTATAACCTTTTCGGCCAGATGGACGAGTTCGTCTATCGGCTGAACGCCCGCGCCCTTGACGGTCTTTATATCGCCGGTCAGCAGGCAATCGATTCCGCGAAGTCGGAAAACCGGGACGTCACCGGCCAGATGCTGGCCCTGTCTCGTGCATATCTTGATTACGTCATCGCCCATCCGGACGAGTGGAATGCGGTGCTGACCTTCATGCAGCGGCGCACCGGCACACCGCCGGACTGGTACAAGGAAAAGGAGCGCGCGGTCAGCGGGCTCGTCGCCAGCACCATCGCGCAGATGCCGGGGATGGACGATATCCAGCGCTGCCGGATGATGGCCCGCGCCATGTGGGGCGCGGTGCACGGCATCGTCACCGTCTCCCTGCGCCCGACCGGCATGGACCAGCATGTCGAGGAGATCTGGGAGCAGATCGACTTCGTCGTCCGCTCCATCGCCGCCGGGATGGAAGGCTGAGGCCGAGTACCTTTGCCATTGGAAAAGCCGGTACGAGAATCCGCACCGGCTTTTGTTTTTTTCGGGTGGTCAGCTCAGATCAAGAAGCGAGTTTCGCAGCCGTATTAGCGACACGGGCGCCGAGATATTTCGCGCCATCGAGCTCGATCTGGCTTGGCTGGCGGCTGCCGTCGCCGCCGGCGATGGTCGAGGCGCCATAGGGCGAGCCGCCTTCGACACTGTCGAGCGTCAGCTGGCCCTGGAAACCATAGTCGAGACCGACAATTGTCATGCCAAAATGCAGCATGTTGGTGATGATCGAGAACAGGGTCGTCTCCTGCCCGCCATGCTGGGAGGCGGTACCGGTGAAGGCCGCGCCGACCTTGCCGTTCAGCGCGCCCCTCGCCCACAGGCCACCGGCCTGGTCGAGGAAGGCTGCCATCTGGGAAGACATGCGCCCGAAACGGGTGCCTGTGCCGATGATGATCGCATCATAGTCGGCCAGCTCTGCGACAGTAGCGACCGGCGCTTCCTGATCCAGCTTGAAGCCGGCGTTTTTCGCGACCTCCGCCGGAGCGGTTTCGGGCACGCGCTTCACATCAACCTCGGCGCCGGCTTCGCGGGCACCCTCGGCGATGGCCTTTGCCATGGTCTCCAGATGGCCATAGCTGGAATAATAAAGAACGAGAACTTTTGCCATGATGGCCTCCAATAAATTCTGCTTGGAAACTCACATAATACGTCTGAGCGCGTCGCGCCGTTGCTGATTAGGCAAATATGTGTTGCGGCAAACTCAGGGGCTGATGCAGGTTCAGGAAGGAGAGCCGGAAACCTTCATCAGGATAATCCCGGCAACGATCAGGCAGGCCGCGACAACCCGCATCGGTGTGAGCATTTCGCCGAGCACGAGGACCCCGACAAGGAACGCCCCGACAGCGCCGATGCCAGTCCAGACCGTATAGGCGGTACCGAGCGGCAGCGAGCGCATGGCGAAGGACAGAAGCGCGAAGCTGGCGATCATCGCGACGATGGTGACGGCGCTGGGAACAAGTATCGTGAAGCCCTCGGACTTCTTCATCGAGAAAGCCCAGACGATTTCCAGAAGACCGGCAACAATGAGATAAATCCAGGCCATGAGAAAGCCCTCCATGAATGGATCGGGCCGTCCCGAGATGACATGATAGACACGGGTCGTCCCGTGCCGGCCTCATATAGGGCTGATTTCAGCGCGCTTCAATACAGGCCGCTCGGGTACAGGTTCAATCGCTGTCTAGCACGGCAAGCAACGAGCGGCGGATCACTTCCTGGCGGCGCCGGTCTGTGATCTTGTAGCCCGGCAGGTCCTGGATATAGAAGGTATCGACAGCCATCTCGCCATAGTTGGCAATATAGGCAGAGCGGATCGACACGCCGATATCGCTGAGCGCGGCGGCAAGGCGATAGAGCAGCCCCGGCCGGTCACGGCCCTTGGCCTCGACGATCAGGCAGTCATGGGACGTGTGCTGATCGAGTTTGACCTCTGACGGCACATCGAACACATGCCGCCGGTCGCCAACCCGGGCACGCAACTTGATCTTTTCATAACCGGGCCGGGTAATGGCTTCCTCGAACTGCTTTTGCAGCTTCGCTAAAGCCGCCTCCTCATCCTGGCCTTCGAGGATCGAGCGGCCCTGCTCGCCATGAAAAACAACGATATTGCCGGCCATGTCCACGCCCTTGCCCGCCGGTTTGACCGGAAACGCAGTCGAGGCGCGGACCATGCCGCCATTGGCAATAACGACACCGGCAATCGCCGCATAAAGCCCCGGCTTGTCGCGGGAATAGATCGCCGCCTCGACAAGGCCATCCTCATGCACGCTGAGCTCGACCGAGCCGGGCGAAGAGCCGCCATCGACGTGGCGCATCATCTTGACGAACCGCACCGCCGTAGCGGGATCGACGCCCTCGAAGAACTCGGCCGGCAGGCGCAGGAGATAGCGGTCGAGCTGCTGTACCGGCCAGTCGGAAAGGAGCCTGGCCGCACGGCCACGAAGCGCATCGCGCTGTTTCAGGATGTGGGCGGCAAGCGCCTC
This sequence comes from Aquisalinus luteolus, assembly GCF_009712425.2. Classification (GTDB taxonomy): domain Bacteria; phylum Pseudomonadota; class Alphaproteobacteria; order Caulobacterales; family Parvularculaceae; genus Aquisalinus; species Aquisalinus luteolus. Next base: position 274,145 of record NZ_VCJR02000001.1, on the reverse strand, counting down.
CGCCCCGCCGGAGAACCAGGCTTTCGTCGCGTCGTAAAGGTTACCGAGGTCGCGACGCGTCCAACGGTCCCACGAATTGAAACCGGCCATGCGCAGGTGACAGATCGTCAGCACCATGAGCAGGTCAAGACGTTCAGCCGTTGCAACTTCGGCGGCGAAGGTCTCGATTGTGCGCTCTTCCATCACGTTCCGGCGCACGGCGATATTCGCCATCATCTGGTAGCGCGTCGACGCCCAGACGATATCCTCAAGTTTATCCTTGTCAGGCACCAGGTGACCGACAGAGGAGATGATCTTGCGGCGAAGCCTGTCCGGGGTCGGGTTGGTCAGCGTCTCGCCGGATTCATGCATCAGGATGGCGAGATAGAAAGACAGCGGATCAGCCGTTTTCGCCATGATGCGCGTTGCAATGGGGTGATGCTCCGTCTCTTCGCCATGACGGATACGATCGAGCACGCCAACGGAACGCAGAACATGTTCGTCCAGCGTAAAACCGCGATAGAGACCGTATTTGACCCGACCTATCAGCATGCCGAAGGCAGGCAGATAACTGCCCAGCAACCCGCATTCGGTCATGTCGCGCAGGACTTCCTCCGGGTTCTCCGTATCCAGAATAATTGCCCGGAAAATGGTTGCGACATCCTCGTCCTCGACGCTTGCCCGTTTCATGAAGCGGGCCCCGGCCGCGACGGTCTTCAGCGCTTCAGGATGAATCTCGGCAGCAGGCTTGCGGGCGGCGATGCGGAACAGGCGGAAAAGGTCGAGCGGCGTCTCCTGTGCTTTTGCATGATCCCTGAAATCGACCCGGTCGCCGCGCAGGGTGATATTCGTCGGGGTGCCGACCTCGTCCGGGCGGATGCGGCGGTTCAGGTCCTGCTTGCGGTTGCCGCCGCCAAGACCGCGGAAGAAACTGTCGATCAGGCGCGAGCGCTTGACCTCCGCCTCTTCCAGTGCGGCACAGACAACGCCGGTCAGCCGGCCGACTTCCTTGGCATTGATAAAGTAGTGCTTCATCAGCCGTTCGACGCCGAGGGTCTGGCCACGGTTGTGATAGTTCAGCGCATCGGCAACCTTTGGCTGGATATCGAAAGAGAGTTGCTCATCCGGTCGCCCGCGCAAGCGATGCAGCTGCACACGGACGGACCAGAGGAAGTCGAGCGCCTTTTCATAGCTCGCCGCTTCCTCATCAGTGAAAACGCCGATATTGACGCGCTGCTCGACATTTGTCGCGCCATAGGCATAGCGCGCCAGCCAGTGCAGGGTTTCAAGGTCGCGCAGGCCGCCCTTGCCTTCCTTTATGTCCGGCTCGACCGCGTAACGCGAACCGTTACCCTTGGCGATGCGGTCCTCGCGCTCCTTGAGCTTGGCCTCGATGAAAGGTGAAACCGTAGCCTTGCGATAGCGGTCGAAGCGCTGGAAGAAATCGCGGGCGAGTGTTTCGTTCCCCACGATATAGCGAGCATCCAAATAGGACGTACACCCCTCTATATCGGCCTTGACGAAATCGATCGACTGGGCCGGGGAGCGCACGGCCTGGGCGACGTTCAGCCCGGCGTCCCACAAGGCATAGAGGATGAAATCCAGCAGCGGCTTGATCTTCTGCCCGGCATTTGCTGAATGCAGGAAGAGGAGATCAATATCGGAGAACGGCGCCAGACGCCCGCGCCCGAACCCGCCGACGGCCAGCACGGCGAGATGCTGTGCCTCTTCCGGATACAGAGCGGCACCAGCCTCGAACAGGCCGTGGATGCCCTCTCCCGTCAGCGTGGAAAGGCCGCGGGAAATCTGTTCGCCACGCCGCGTCTTGCCGAACATCTCGTCAAGCCAATGGGCACGGGTATCGCGGATTTCCTGACCCAGCTTCGTGCTGCGCTCCATCGAGGACAGCTCTGCTGACATGGCGGTCAGCCGGTCGGCCAACGCGCCGGGCTTCCAGAGTTTGCGCGATGCTTCAGCTGCCATTGCGGGTCATTTCCTTCAGCGCATAGAGCGCTTCCAGCGCCTCGCGGGGCGACAGGCTGTCCGGATCAATATCGGCGAGTGCCTTGAGCGCCGGGCTGTCGGCGGGGGGCTTGGGTGCCGCTGCGGCAGCGCTGAAAAGCGGGAGGTCGTCGACGAGCGTGGATAGGCCGGCGCTGGAAGCCACCTTGCCTTCTTCGAGCAGGCTCAGAACTTCCTGCGCCCGGGCAACGACGGCAGGCGGCAGGCCGGCGAGACGGCCGACAGAAACGCCATAGGAACGGTCGGCGGGGCCTTCCGCCACCTCGTGCAGGAAGACGACATCGCCCTTCCATTCGCGCACCTGCATCGACACATTGTCGAGCCGGTCGAGGCGTGAAGAGAGTGCTGTCAGCTCATGATAGTGCGTGGCGAACAGGCCGCGGCATTTGTTGATCTCGTGCAGGTGCTCCAGTGCCGCCCAGGCGATGGAGAGACCATCATAGGTCGCCGTGCCGCGCCCGATCTCGTCGAGCACGACGAGGGAGCGCTCCGATGCCTGGTTGAGGATCGCCGCGGTCTCGACCATTTCGACCATGAAGGTCGAGCGGCCACGGGCGAGGTCGTCTGACGCGCCGACGCGGGAAAAGACGCGGTCGATGACACCGATATGGGCGGATTTGGCGGGCACGAAGGAGCCCATCTGGGCGAGGATCGCGATCAGCGCATTCTGGCGCAGGAAGGTCGATTTACCGGCCATGTTCGGGCCGGTGACGAGCCACAGGCTCGGGTCTTCATCCCGCGTCAGGCGACAGTCATTGGGGATGAAGGCCCCCTCGCCCGCCCGTGCCACGGTCTGTTCGACAACCGGGTGGCGCCCGCCGGTGATCGCGAAGGCGAAGCTGTCATCGACCTGCGGGCGGACATAGTCCTGCGCCTCGGCGAGCCCTGCCAGCCCCGCGCAGACATCGATCAGGGCAAGACCATCCGCACATGCCGCGATGTCGCCGGCGCGGGCGATGGTCTTGCCGCAGAGATCGCCAAACAGCTCCATCTCCCGGGCGAGCGCAGTGTCACGCGAGCGGACGATGCGCGAGTCGAGATCGGAGAGTTCGACCGTCGTGAAGCGCACGGCATTGGCGAGCGTCTGGCGATGGATGAACAGGTCGGAATGGGGCGCGCCCATCAGCGTGTCGGCATGGCTCGCCGGGGCCTCGACGAAATAGCCGAGAACGTTGTTATGCTTGATCTTCAGCGCCTTGATGCCGGCCTTCTGGCGGTACTGATCCTCAAGCCCGGCGATGACTCGGCGGGCGTTGTCGCGCAGGCCGCGCGTCTCGTCGAGGCCGGGGTCGTAGCCAGCAGCGATGAAGCCACCATCGCGGGCAAGCAGTGGCAGGTCTTCCGCGAGGGATTTCTTCAGCAGGCGGAGCAGATCGGCGAAGCCGCCGCTGGACTGGGCTTCCAGATCGCACATCGCCTCCTGCAGCATTGCCGCCATCGGCGCGTCCAGTGGCGCTTCATCGGCGGCACCATGAAGCAGCTCGCATAATTCCCGCGCGGCAATGAGACCATCACGCAGGGCGGCGAGATCGCGCGGTCCGCCCCGACCGAGCGCCAGCCGCGACAGGGCGCGGGCGATATCGGGTGTGGCAGCGAGACGCTCGCGGATATCGCCCCGCAGGGTCCGCGCCTCGACCAGCCAGGCGATGGCCTGCTGGCGGCGACGGATGGCATCGATATCGGTCAGCGGTCCGGCCATCCAGTCGGACAGCAGCCGCGCCCCGGCACCGGATACCGTGCGGTCAATGGCGGCAAGCAGCGAGCCGTCCCGGTCGCCGCGCTGGGTGCGGGTCAGCTCCAGCGAGGTGCGGGTAACGGCATCAATCGCCATCGCCGCGCCGCGGGCCGGATGGCGCGGCGGCTTCAGCGCCGGCATGCGCCCGACCTGCGTCAGCTCGATATAGGCCGCGAGCGCGCCGAGGGCGGCAATCTCGCTGCGGGCAAAGGTGCCGAAAGCATCGAGCGCCTGCACCTTGTAGAGATCGCACAGCCGCTCCTCGGCATTGGCGACGTCAAAGAAAGTGCGCGCCTGCGGCGTGACACAGGTCTCGTCGCCCAGCGTATCGAGGGCGGCGATCCACTCCTCCCCCGGCGCTTCGGGCGTCAGCAATTCCTTCGGCGTCAAGGCGGCGAGTTGAGAGCCAAGCGTGTCGGCGGTAACGGTCGCGACACACAGCTCCCCGCTCGATACATCGGCCCAGGCGAGCGCCCCGGCACCGGTCTTTGGCGCGTGCAGGGCGGCGAGAAAATTGTGGGAGCGGGCCTCAAGTAGCGAATCTTCCGTCAGCGTGCCGGGGGTGACGAAGCGCACGATCTCGCGCCGGACGACGGATTTGGAGCCGCGCTTCTTGGCCTCCGCCGGGTCCTCGGTCTGTTCGCAGATCGCGACCTTGAAACCGGCGCGGATCAGCCGGGCGAGATAATTTTCGTGGGAGTGGTGCGGTACGCCGCACATGGGAATTGGATCGCCCTGATGCTGGCCGCGCCTGGTCAGCGTGATATCGAGCGCTGCGGCTGCCTTGACCGCATCGTCGAAGAACAGCTCGTAGAAATCGCCCATGCGATAGAACAGGAGGGCATCACCCGCCTGTTCCCTGATCTCCAGATACTGGGCCATCATCGGCGTCAGGGCTTTGGTATCCTTGACTGCCATCGCCTTGCCCTTCTCGCCGATCTCGCTCGGGTGGGCAGAACCGTCCATTGAATTCTCCACGACTGACCTGTCTTATAAAACAGACTGGCCTGAGTCGATAGAGAACGGGCCTGGTGGTGGAAAACCGTTCTTGACGGGAGCACCGCAGAGGCCGAGACTCGGGCGCATGACCCTTCCCCGGGAGAAATCCCTCAAAGTTTCACCGCCCGACCCTGGTGCAGGTCCGAGCGTGCGTATCGGCGAGCGCGTGTTGCCTGTCGATGTGCGAATCAATCGCCGCGCCCGGCGGCTGATCATTCGCGTCGATGCGCTGGGCGGCCGCGTCCTGCTGACCTGCCCGAGCAAACGCTCCGTACCCGATGGGCTTTCCTTCGTCGAGAAACGGCGTGGCTGGATCGCGCAATGCCTGGCTGAAAGCCCGCAGACGCAGCCATTTCATGATGGCGCAATCGTGCCGGTGCGTGGGATCGAGCAGACGATCGTCCATACGCCGGGCCAGAGAAAGGCCGTGCGCGTCGACGGCCAGTCGCTCTATGTCGGCGGGGCGCCTGAGTTCCTTGCCCGCCGGGTCGAAGACTGGCTACGGGCCGAGGCAAGGCGGGAATTCTGCACTATCGCCGACGAGCTCTGTGACAGGATCGGTGTCATCCGTAAACGGATTACCGTGCGCGACACACGCTCGCGCTGGGGCTCCTGCTCATCGGCGGGCGCGATTTCCTTGAGCTGGCGGCTGATCATGGCGCCGGAACATGTCTACACCTATGTCGTCGGGCATGAAGTGGCGCATCTGAAACACATGGATCACTCGCCCGCTTTCTGGCGTGTGGTTGATGAATTGATCGAGGATCGCCACCCCGCGCAGGAGTGGCTGAAGGCCCATGGCGCCAGCCTCTACGGCATTGGCGTACGTTGATATCAACCGCCCGTACCGGGATCTGGAAGGGCGACCTCTGGAGATTGAGGCTCTGAGAGCTGACCGTTGAGGAAGGCGCCAAGCTCATCCCCCTCTGGCAGGGTCTGCGCCGCCTCCTCTTCTTCGAGTATATCCGCCACAAGATCGTCCATGCTCGCCTGCGCCCGTGGCAGCGGCCTGTCAGCGGGTGGCGGCGCTGTCATTTCATAGGACATATCGTAAGGCACAGCCGGGTCGGCAGCCGCATCGTTTCGGCTGAACAGCCCGCGGAACTGGTCGAAGATCGACGGCAGGAAGGGTTGCGGCTCCCACGGCGTGTAGGGCAGGTCCGGCCTGTCATTCAGCACTGCGACCATCATGTCCTTCCACAAGACCGCCGGCGCACCGGAGCCGCTGACCGGTGCCCAGCCATCGCGCATTGGGGAATAGTCATCCTTGCCGAGCCAGACGACGCCGGTCACACCCGCAGCATGGCCGGCGAACCAGGCATCCCGGCTTTCCTGTGTCGTGCCGGTCTTGCCCATGGCGACATAACCCGGCAGCGCCGCCGCCTTGCCGGAGCCATCATCGATGGTCTGGCGCAACATGTGGTTAAGGGCGATCAGGTCATCCTCTGCGACGACGTAGCGGCCCGGCTTTTCCTCACGGGCGTAGAGCACCTTGCCGCCCTCGGTATAGATAGACGTGATGATATAAGGCTCTGCCGTGACGCCGTGATTGGCGAAGGGCAGATAGGTGGCGGCGAGGTCGAGTGGCGTTGCCTCGTTCACGCCAAGGGCCAGTGCCGCGCCCGGATCGATTTCGCCCGGAAACCCGAGACGCTTTGCAACGGCGACGACGCGGTCGCGACCGGTTTCCTCCTGCAGGCGGATGGCAGCAGCATTGAGCGAGCGGGCGAGCGCCTCGGCCATCGGCACAGCGCCATAATACTTGTCTTTGTAGTTCGACGGTGCCCAGTCGGACAGCTCGACCGGCGTGTCGAGAATGATGTCGTCCGGCCGGCGGCCGTCTTCCAGCGCTGCGAGGTATACGAACGGTTTGAAGGCGGAACCCGGCTGGCGCAAGGCGTGGGTCGCCCGGTTATATTCGCTCTCTGCATAGTCCTTGCCGCCGATCATCAGGCGCACGGCTCCGTCGGATTCCAGCGCCACCATGGCGACCTGTACAGTGTCGGCAACGCGGGTATCGCGCTCTGTCAATGTCGCAATGGCAGACTGGGCGCGCTGGTGCGCAGCCAGGTCGATCGTCGTGTGAATGATGATGTCATGCTTGAGCTGCGGCATGATCTCGTTCAGCTCCGCCATGGCAAAATCTGTCGCATATGGCGCCGGGTTGCGGCGGCGCGAAACGGAAGCAATTCGTTGGCTGGTGATGGTCTCGGCGTCTTCCGGTTTCAGGTAACCGGCATCGACCATGGCGGCGAGCACGACTTTTGCGCGTTCCCGGGCAGCATCGGGGCTGGCGGAGGGCGAGTAGCGCGAGGGCGCTTTCAGCAAGCCGGCGAGCATGGCTGCCTCCCCGACTGTCAGGTCCTCCGGCGCTTTCTCGAAATAGCGTTCAGATGCAGCACTGATGCCCCAGGTGCCGGCACCGAAATAGACATTGTTGAGATAGAAGGCGAGGATCTCGTCCTTGGAATAGGTCATCTCCAGCTGCAGGGCGAGCAGCATCTCCTGCATCTTGCGCTTGATAGTGCGATCAGGCGTCAGGAAAACGTTCTTGGCGAATTGCTGGGTAATGGTCGAACCGCCCTGCCGCACACTGCCCTCGCGCAGGTTGACAATCAGGGCACGGATGATAGCGACCGGATTGACACCCCAGTGGTGATAGAAATTGCGGTCCTCCGTCGCGAGGAAGGCCTGGACCACATGGGGCGGCAGGCTTTGGACAACAACCGGTTCTCCGTGGAGCTGGCCATAGCGGGTCAGGAACTCACCCTGCGCATCGACAAGAGTGATCTGGGCCGGACGCTGGAGATGTTCCAGGGAGCTAAGCGGCGGCAGGTCGCGGCTGTAATAATAGATGACGCCGAGCGAGAGGATAAAGCAGCCGAACCCGACAAAGCCCACCCGAAACGCAATACCGCCCGCCCCTTTCACCCAGCCGGGTATGCCGGGACGCACCGCGCGACGAGATGCGGGACGGCGGCGCGAAGCAGGCTTGCGGCCAGAGGCGGCTTTACGCGGAGAGGCAGCCTTGCGCGATGGGCCGGCTTTTCGGGCCGGACCCGCGGCGGCGTTGCCGGCAGGTGCTTTTCTGGCTGTTGCGGAGGGCTTTGCAGTTTTCCTGCCCTTCCCCATCCATGGGATCAGTTTCTCCAGAAGGGGATGATGAACAGCACCCGCCTTGCCACTGCCACTCTTGCTACCGGCACGAGGTCGCCTGGCCGTCGCCCGCGCGGACGGGCGCCGGCGCGGTGTCGAACCGGAGCGGGTGGACGGTTTTCTGGCCATAAGGTGCAGCTTTGCGCGGGCGGCTTAATACATGATTAAGCAAACCGGGCAGGTGAAAAAAATGAGGTAAAATACGCGGGCTAGCTATGCCGGGCATAAAAAAACCGGCGCAGAAACCTGCGCCGGTTTTCTTGAACTAAATTCAGACCGATTAGAAATCGAACATGACTTCCGTACGGCGGTTGAGCGGTTCGCGAACACCGTCAGCCGTCGGCTTGGCCGGGTTGCTTTCGCCCAGAGCCTGGGTCGTGATCAGGCCACCGGAAATGCCGTTGGCGACCAGAGCTTCACGAACAACAGCTGCACGGCGAGCGGACAGGGCGTTGTTGTAGGAAGCCGAACCGGAGGTGTCGGTGTTACCCTGAACCGTGACGCTCGTCGGATTGTATTCCAGAGCTTCAGCCGACTTGGCGGCAATCAGGTCCTGAGCAGCGACGCTGAGGTTCGATTTGTCGAAGTCGAAATAGACAACCAGATCGAGATCATCAGGGATGACTTGATCTTCAACGATTTCTGGCTCTGGCGGACAAGTTGCGGTCGATACGACGCGGCTGCCATCCCAGCAGTTCTTGTAGGTTACCGGAGGCTCTTCCTCGATAACGACCGGAGCCGGAGCACCGAAGTTCCAGCGCAGGCCGGCAGTGACTTCCTGAGCGCGGTAGCCAGCTTCGATCGGGGTGACCGGACCGTTGATGGCTGCACCATACTCGAAGGAGTCGGTGACCAGATAACGGTACCCGAGGTCGACATCGACCGTGTCGGTCAGATCGAACGTGAAACCAGCAAGTGCCTGAACGGCCGTTGCATAGTCCTTGTCACCCATGACGATGAGGTAAGGCTGGTTCGGGCTGGAAGCCGGAGCGGATACGATAGAAGAGTTGTTTGCTTCCGGACGGATGTAACCAAGACCAACACCGGCACCGATATAAGGTGTGAAGCGGGATTCGTTGGTGAAATCCTTGAATACGTTAACCATCAGCGTGTGAACGGTAAGGTCGCCGATGTTGCCGCCGCTCGGGAAGCCAACGAAGCCAAGGCCGTCGCCTTTCAGCTCGTCGATTTCCTGTGTGCGCGTGGACAGTTCCAGCTCGGCGCGCAGGCCGTTGTTCAGGTATTTACCGAACGAACCGTAGATGTTCAGCGACTCGTCGAGGTCATAGTTGGTGACGAAAGACGCAGGAACGGCGCTGCCGGTATCCTCGAAATCATTTTCGTCTTCAGCAAACGTATAGCCGAAGCCGAGCTCGCCATAATAACCCTGATCCTGAGCAGAAGCTGCCGAGACCATCGCCAGTGAGCCAGCGGCCGCCAGCAGTGCAATTTTAAGTTTCATAATCCCCTCCTGTAAGGTGACTGCATAGTAGTGCATCGCAACGCACAATTAAACCAATAAGTCCTGTTTAGCTAGTCCAGAACTGGATGAGCAACAGGTTTTTCCGGAATTTCGTTCCCCGAAAATCCATTTACCAAGACATGTTGCATAATCGTCGCGGTAAAACAAGGAAAGCCGGTCCGGAGCGCCGCCCTTAAACGTGTCAAGTTAGGCATTTTCAAGGCCGATATAAGCTGAATGCCCTTCCGATGTTAAAGTATTTCTAAGCTTGCCTATGGCCTGCTTTTCGATTTGCCTCACACGCTCTTTCGAAAGGCCAAGGTCTACGCCAAGTTGTGAGAGTGTTACTTTGTCACTATTGAAAAAACGCTCATTGATAATCGTTTTCTCGCGATCGGTAAGCTGATCCATGGCGGATCGTAACCAGGCATTGCGGCGCTTTTCATCAATGGATGTACTGGCGACATCTTCGGGCAGGTCGCGTTCATCGGGGATAAGGTCCTGACGTTCCGTGTCGCCTTCCTCATTGAAGGTTGCGTTGAGGGACATGTCCTTGTTGCGCAGGCGGCCGGTCATGAAATCGAGATCGTCTTCGGTAACCTTGAAGCGTTTCGCGATGGTCTCGCGTGTCTCTCCATTACCATTGCCGCGATCAACCTCCTCGATCATCGAGCGGATACGGCTAAGGTTAAAGAAGATGGTCTTGTGGGCCGACTTGGAGCCGATGCGAACGATCGACCAGTTTCTAAGGACGTAGTCCTGCATCGACGCGCGGATCCACCAGCCTGCGTAAGTACAGAAGCGTACTTCACGGTCCGGGTCGAATCGCTTGGCCGCCTCGAGCAGACCAATACCGCCTTCCTGTATAAGGTCGGCCAAGGGAAGGCCATAACCGCGAAACTTGATTGCAGTGGATACCGCCATGCGCATGTGCGACTCGGTCAGCTTGGCCAATGACTTCTCGCATTTGTCGTCACGCCATCGGACCGCGTAGTCATATTCTTCTTCCGGCTCGAGCAGCGGCGCTGTCATTGCCTGCCGGATCATGTCCTTCACGTAGTCGCGTTCAGCATAAGCGGTAGAAGCCATGGTGTTCCTTTCCTGCGCAATGATGCGTTAACAACCGGCACGTCAAAGAGTTCGAAAAAACTTCTGCTCAGGGAACTTTTGGTCAGACATGCTCACCGCAGAGCCTCAGGGCGAGCGCCCTGACAATCTACCGAAACTCCTCGCGTGCAAATTCACTCCCATTCACAAACGCGTTATCCGCTGGCTCTTTGTCGCTTTGTGCCAACGTAACAACATGCATACGAACATTAGAGGGCCGCTACCTCGCGAGCCATAACGCGTAAGGCAATAAAGTCAGATGAAAATAGCAATTATCGGGTCGGGCATTGCGGGGCTCAGCGCGGCCTGGGCCCTTCACCGGGACCACGAGATTACCCTGTTCGAACAGGATGACCGACTGGGGGGACATTCCAATACAGTAGACATGCCGGACGGCTTTGGCGGCCAGGTTGCCGTCGACACTGGCTTTATCGTCTACAATACCCACAACTATCCCAACCTCGTAAAGCTGTTCGAGGCGACGGGTGTGGCGACAGAGGCGAGCGACATGTCGTTCGCAGTATCTATCGGCAAGGGGCATACGGAATATTTCGGCGATGTGCCCGGCATGTTTGCCCAGCGGCGCAACATATTGCGCCCGAGCCACTGGCTGATGATCCGCGACATCATGCGCTTCTACAAGGAAGCGCCGTCTTATCTGGACCGGGCGCGGGAGGCGAATTTGTCTATCGGCGAACTGCTCGCAGGACTCGGCTATTCCTCCGCCTTCCGCTATCGCCATTTGCTGCCTATGGCCGGCGCGATCTGGTCGACGCCGGTCGAACAGGTCAACGAATTCCCGGCGGAGAGCTTCATCAATTTCTTCCAGAACCACCGCCTGCTGGAAATGGACCTGCAGGCACGTCCGGTCTGGCGCACGGTGACGGGCGGCAGCCGTACCTATGTCGACAAGGTCACCCGGCTGTTCGCCGACCATATCGCCATGGGCTGCCCGGTTCGGGCGGTGCGCCGAAGCGACGAGGGTATAGAAGTATCCTTCGGGGCGGAGATCCTCGAACAGGCAACTTTCGACGAGGTGATCTTCGCCTGCCATCCGGACCAGGCGCTGTCGATCCTCGGCACAGAAGCGAGCATGGCCGAGCGCGATATTCTCGGCAGCATCGCCTATGAGAAGAACCGCGCCATTCTGCATACGGATGTCAACCAGATGCCGCGCCGCAAGCGGGCGTGGGCGAGCTGGAACTACATTGCCGCGCGGGAGGCTCATGAAGACGGCCCCTCGCCCGTCGCACTGACTTACTGGATGAACAAGCTGCAGAATTTGAACACTGCGGAACCGGCGCTGCTGACGCTGAATCCGCTGGAGGAGCCGGACCCGGCAAAAGTGATCGGCGAATGGTCATACGATCATCCGCAATTCACCCGCGCCGCCCTGCGCGGTCAGCGGGCGTTGCGGGAAATACAGGGCGCCGGGGGCGTATGGTTCTGCGGCGCCTGGTGCGGACATGGCTTCCACGAGGATGGCGCGGCAGCAGGCTTTGCCGTTGCCAAGGCGCTCGGCTCACCGGTGCCGTGGAGCGACGAGATCACCGAAATGAGCCCGTCGGCAGAAAATGCTGCTCCGCTTGCGCCGCCAGCGCGCCGGGTCTATGCCGCTGAATAGGATGAGCGACAAGACGACAGGCTTTTACTCGAAGATTTATACCGGCGCGGTGTCGCACCGGCGGATCAGGCCTGTCTCCCACCGTTTTGCCTATCGCATCTTCTCGCTGCTGATCGATATCGACGAGCTGCCGCGTCTCGACAAGGCCCATCGCTGGTTTGCCCATAACCGGCTGGCGCTGATGAGTTTTCATGACAAGGATCATGGGGCGAAGGATGGCAGCGCATTGCGGCCATGGATCGAGGAGAAGCTGGCCGAGGGTGGATTCGATTTCACGCCGGGCCGGGTGAAGCTTTTATGCTTCCCGCGTCTGTTCGGCTTCGTTTTCAATCCGTTGTCAGTGTGGTTCTGTTATGACACGGAGGATGTGCTGCGCGCAGTTCTCTATGAAGTGCGCAACACGTTCGGCCAGTGGCGGGCATACATGATGCCGGTCGACCCGGACAGGGCGCCCGGGGAAATGATCCGCCAGGCTTGCGACAAGGAATTCTATGTCTCGCCGCTGATGGAGATGGATTGCCGCTATCACTTCACACTGGCGGAACCGGGCGAGAAACTGAGTATCGCCATTCGCGAGACAAGGGCCGATGAACGCACGCTGCTGGCGGCGCAGACCGGCACGGCGCGAGACTTCAATGACAGGAACCTGCTGCGCACCTTCCTGTCCCATCCGCTGATGTATTTCAAGATTGTCGCTGCGATCCACTGGCAGGCAATCCGTACCCTGATCAAGGGCGCGCCGTTCCGCGTCAATCCGCAGACACAGACCGGCGATGTGCTCTATCCCGCCCGGGAAAAACCGGCGGAATAAGCCCTACCCTTCCTTGTCATCCGGCATGAAGTTCTTCGTCACCGACAGGGCGATGGGGGATGGCAAAATGCCGAGCGTTTTCGTCAGCAGCGCCATTTGCCAGGGAAAGGCGACATGGAAGGTGTCGCTGCAGATGCCCTTGTACATGGCCTGCGCCCCGTCCTCGAGTTCCATCAGGAACGGCATGTCGAACTCGTTCTTGTCGGTCAGCGGCGTTTTCACGAAACCGGGGCAGATGACCTGGATGTCGACACCGGCCTCGTCCAGTTCAGGCTTCAGCGCCTCGCACATATTGATGAGGCCTGCCTTGGTCATGCCATAGGCAGCGGAGGTCGGCAGGCCGCGATAGCCGGCGACCGAGGCGACGACGGAAATCTTGCCGCGTCCTTCGCTCATCATCTTTGGCAGCAATGCCTCGATGCAGTTGACCGTGCCCATCAGATTGATGTCGGTCAGCAATTTGAAATCGTCGGCGGAAAAGCTCTTCGCCCGCACCGGCTTGTGTGTGCCAGCGTTGAGCACGGCGATGTCGATCGAGTGAAAAACGCTGCGCGCCTTTTCCAGTGCGGCGGCGATGCTGTCACGGTCGGTGATATCGCAGGGCACTGCGAGGATCTCACCTTTCAGGTCGCTAGCCTCATGAGACAGGGCGTTGAGGTCGTCTTCCGACCGGGCGGAGGCGGCAACGCGCCAGCCATCGCGGGCCATGATGAGGGACAGCGCGCGGCCAATGCCGGAGCTCGCCCCGGTGATCCAGGCAGTCTTGTTGGGGAATGTCGGCATATCAAAAGTAAACTCAGCTTTCAGGGTCTATCGGCTGATACTCTATGTAGCTACCGTCGAACTCGAAGGCGAGTTTGCGCAAGCGCTTGTCTGTATAGCAAAGCGTGAGATCGAGATCGCCTGACAGCTCGTAGCAATCCGCGCCGAGCGCCTCATCGCGGGTCATGACCGCTTCTTTCTGCTCCATCAGCGTGCCGCGCTGGGTGTCGAGCAGGGTCGTGGCGTGGACGATATCCATGTCCCAATAGCTGGTCGGCACGATGCCGGGCGCGGTCTCTATCTCGCCCTCCATGCCGTCGACGATGAAAAGACCATCTTCCAGCATGCCGGAGACGGCGAAATCGTCGCCGTTCTCGGTGGTCTCCGTCTCGATCGCGACAAGCTGACCGTCGCGCCATGTCTCCCGGTTCTGGTGTTCATAACGATAGAGCGGGATGGGGCCGAAGGAGACATCGATATTGATGTCGATGAGGGCGGTCAGCGTATCTCCGTCGCGGGAAAACCGGATGGTATGATCGCCGATCCTGTTGCCGTTGCGCATGATCGCGAAGGCAAAATCCTGCGGCACCGACCCTGCGTGAGCCATTTCCTCGGGTTCGTCAGCCGAAAGGGCCGCGCCGGGAAGTGAGATAAAGGCGCCAGCGGCGGCCAGCAGACTTGCAGTTTTACGACCAACCATACACAACACACCTCGTCCCTGATAATCTTTGCATGATAACAGCTAGTTACGCCGTCCGTTCCGAAAAGGTTGCAGCATGGGCAGACTATTGCCCGCCATCGCGTGGCCGGGGCAGTAAATGCTTCCCCCTTCCTTCGCCGGGGTGGAAGCCTGCTTTTCGATAACTGGCTGGCGGCTGCCATTGCCATAGGCAATAAAAGGCCTATCACTAGGGGTCATGACAGCAAAAACTGACTTCAAGACACACCTGTCGGTTATCGACGGCGCAACGGAGCGCATGGTCGAGACGATCACCGGCTGGGCAAACATGAACAGTGGCAGCGGCCATCTGGATGGGATTTGCCGGGTCGCCGATTCGGTCGTGCCCGCCTTCGAGGCGGCGGGGCTGGAAAGCGCCTATCGCGAGCCGGATGCAGTAACCCATGTGGATGACGGGGGCAACGTCATCGAAATCCCGCGCGGCGGCACGTATCATTTCTCCAACCGGCCCAATGCCAATCGTCGCATCCTGCTGACCGGTCATCTCGACACGGTGTTCCCGAAGGAGCACCCGTTCCAGAAAGTAAAGCGCAAGAAAGACGAGCGCGGCGAGTTCCTGCACGGACCCGGGACCGCCGACATGAAGGGCGGTATCTGCGTGATGCTGGAAGCGATCAAGGCGTTCGAGCAAAGCCCGTTCGCAGACGCCGTCGGGATCGATGTTTTGCTGAACTCCGACGAGGAGACCGGCTCCCACGCCTCCGCCGCGGCCCTGGCCGAAAAGGCGCGCGGGGCGGATATCGGCCTCGTCTTCGAGCCCGCCCTGCCCGATGGCACACTCGCCGGGGCCCGTGCCGGCAGCGGGCATTATACCTTCACCGTGCGTGGCAAATCAGCCCATGCGGGCCGCGAATTCCACCTTGGCCGCAACGCGATTGTCGGCGCAGCGAAAGTTATCGAGGCGATCAACGAACTGAATGGCCAGCGCGACGGCACGACCCTTAACCTCGGCGTCATCAATGGCGGCCAGGCGACGAACGTCGTGCCCGACACCTGCGTTGTACGAATGAATATTCGCGGACGCAGCCCGGAAGACCTGAATTGGGCCGATGAGAACATCCACCGCGTGATCGAGGCGGGCGGCTTCGGCGAGGATATCGCGGTCGAGCTGCATGGCGGCATCCACCGCCCGGTCAAGGCCGATGAGGGTGGCACCCGCGCCCTGTTTGAACTGGTAAAATCTGCCGGCGCCGACCTTGGCATCGGCATCGACTGGAAGCCGACGGGCGGCTGCTGCGACGGCAACAACCTCGCCGCCGCGGGGCTGCCCAATGTCGACACGCTTGGCGTCGTAGGCGGGGCGATCCATTCGCCCGACGAATACGCCATCATCGACAGCTTCGTGCCCCGCGCCAAACTTGCCAGCCTCGTCATGATGCTGCTGGCCTCCGGCGAGGCCGCCTGGCCCGACCGCCTGACACCGCAATAGTTATTTGAGACAGGAGACCCAAGGGATGGTTCGTGTTCGTCCTGCTGAACAGAATGACCTGCCCGCGCTGATGGAGCTTGCGGGCAAGACCGGTCGCGGCATGACCACCGTGCCGCAGTCGGAGCGCACGATGCAGCACCGCATCTATCTCTCGCAGGAGGCTTTCGCCCGCCCCCGCCCAACGGAGAAGGGCGAGATATTCTTCCTCGTGCTGGAAGATGATAGCGAGGTCATCGGCATGGCCTGTATCTTTACCCATCTAGGCCATGACCGGCCGTTCTATTCCTATCGTATCTCGCACATCTCCAGCCATTCGCCGGAACTGGAACTGCGCACTGACGCGAACGTGCTGACGCTGGTCAACGATTTCCACGGCTATACGGAGATCGGGACGCTGTTCGTCGACCCGGACAAGCGCGGCGGCGGTGTCGGGCGGCTGCTTTCCTTCTCTCGCTTCATGCTGATGGCCGCGAACCCGGGACGCTTCGGCGACAAGATCATGGCCGAGATTCGTGGCTGGGCCGACGAGAATGGCGATTTCCCCTTCTGGGAACATGTCGCGCGGAAGTTCTTCCATCTCGAGTTCGATGAGGCCGACAAGCGCAGCGCTAATGATTTCCGCTTCATCGCCGACCTGATGCCGAAATATCCGATCTATGCGGATCTTCTGCCGAAACAGGCGCAGGAAGCGATCGGCAAGCCGCATGATTCATCGCGCCCCGCCATGGAACTGCTGATGCGACAGGGTTTTCACTATGAAAACCTGATCGATATCTTCGATGCTGGCCCCAGCCTGCAGGCGCGGATCGAGAACATCACCACGATACGCAATGCCGAGCGCCGCCGCGTCGAGAAGGGTAAAGAAGTAAAGGGCGACATGCCTGCCCTCGTTGCGAAAATCGGCATGACCGACTTTGCCTGCATCAGCGCGCATGTTGACGCGGTCGATGCTGACACCATCATCCTCAGTCAGGACCAGATAGACGAACTGGGTGTGAAAGAGGGCGAGGAAGTGCTCGTCACGCCCGTGAAAGGACGCAAATCATGACCGACAGCCTGTACATCAACGGAACATGGAAAAAAGGATCGGGTGCGGAGTTTTCCTCAATTGCCCCCGGCACCGGCGAGACCCTTTGGACCGGCACGATGGCCGGGCCGGGCGAAGTCGATGAAGCCATCGCCGCCGCCCGTGCCGCGTTCAAGCCCTGGGCGAAGAAAAGCTTCGATGAACGCCTCGCCATCATCAACGCTTTCGTCGAGGAACTGAAAGAGCACAAGGAAGAGATCGCCGCCGCCATCGCCCATGAGACGGGCAAGCCGCTCTGGGATGCGCGCACCGAGGCAGGCGCGATGATCGGCAAGGCCGCGATTTCGGTGAAAGCCTATGAAGAGCGCACCGGCACGAAGACCGGCGAGGCCGCAGGCGCGACCATGCGCCTTGCCCACCGCCCCCATGGCGTGATGGCCGTGATCGGCCCGTTCAACTTTCCGGGGCACCTGCCGAACGGCCACATCATCCCGGCGCTACTGGCCGGCAACACGGTCGTGTTCAAGCCCAGTGAATTGACGCCGATGGTCGCCGAAAAGACGCTGCAGCGCTGGGAGGCCGCTGGCCTGCCAGCCGGTGTCATCAACCTCGTCCAGGGCGGGCGCGAGGTCGCTGAGCAGCTGGTCGCCGATGAGCGCGTTGCAGGCATCCTGTTCACCGGCGGCATCCAAGTCGGCCGGGCGATCCACAAGGCCCTCGCCGGACAGCCGGACAAGATCCTGGCGCTGGAGCTGGGTGGCAACAACCCGCTGATCGCGTGGGACGTGGAAGACAAGCAGGCGGCGGCACGGATCATCCTGCGCTCTGCCTACATCACCTCCGGCCAGCGCTGCACCTGCGCCCGCCGCCTGATCGTTGAGGACGGACCGGAAGGCGAAGCGCTGATCGCCGCGCTCGACAGCCTGCTCGGCAAGGTCCGCGTCGGTGTGCCCGATGAGGAACCTGAACCGTTCATGGGCCCGCTCATTTCCGGCGATGCCGCACAGAGCGTCCTCAAAGCGCAAGACGAACTCATCGGTGCCGGGGCCCACGCCGTGCGGCTCGCTATGCTCACGCCCCAAGGGGCCGCCTTCGTCACCCCGGGCCTGATCGACGTGACCGACGTGAAGGACCGCAAGGACGAGGAAATCTTCGGGCCTGTGCTGCAGGTGATCCGTGTCGGGAGCTTTGAAGAGGCACTGGCGGAGGCGAACGACACCCGCTTCGGGCTTGCCGCCGGTCTCATCTCCGACAGCCACGATCTTTTCGAGACATTCATTCATGAGATCAATGCCGGGATCGTCAACTGGAACCGCCAGACGACCGGCGCGTCCGGCGCAGCGCCGTTCGGCGGGCCCGGCCTGTCGGGCAATCACCGCCCGGCCGGCTATTATGCCGCCGACTATGCCGCCTGGCCGATGGCGAGCCTGATCGCCGAAGGCAGGGTGACGGACGACACGGTTACACCGGGCATCAACGACTGAGACACGAGACCATGAGCACTGCAAGCGAGATCAATTTCGACGGGCTCGTCGGGCCGACCCATAATTATGGCGGCCTGTCCATGGGCAACCTCGCCTCGATGACCAATTATGGCGAGGTCTCGAACCCCCGCGCTGCCGTGCTGCAGGGCCTCGGCAAGATGCGTACCTTGATCAAGCTCGGCCTGACGCAGGGCGTACTGCCGCCGCAATCGCGTCCGCACCTGCCGACGCTGCGGGCCTTCGGTTTCACCGGCACCGACGCGCAGATGATCAAGGCCGCCCATGCTGCTTCGCCTGCCTTTCTCTACAACACAGCATCAGCCTCCTGCATGTGGACGGCGAATGCGGCGACGGTCTCACCCAGCGCCGATACGCAGGACGGCAAGGTGCATTTCACGCCGGCCAATCTGGGGTCGATGTTCCACCGCTCTATCGAGGCGGACCAGACAGGCCGGGCCCTGAAAGCGATCTTTGCCGACGAGGCCTATTTCACCCATCACGCGCCCCTGCCCTATGGCGGCGCGATGGGCGATGAGGGCGCGGCGAATCATGGCCGTTTCGCCACCGCCCATGGCGAGCAAGGTGCTGAACTGTTCGTCTACGGACGCTCCGCCTTTGAAAAGCTGGAAAGCATGAAATTCCTGCCGCGCCAGGCTGTCGAGGTCTGCCACGCAGTCGCGACCAAGCACCGGCTGCGGTTCGAAAACACGATCATCACGCGCCAGTCTCGCAAGGCGATCGAAGCCGGCGCTTTCCACAATGACGTCGTCTCGGTGACCAACGGCACCTGCCTGTTCTATCACGAGGAGGCCTTCGAGGACCTTGCCCAGACGCAGGCACAGATCCGAAAGGCGTGCGAACCGCTGGGCTTCGAGCCGGTCTTCATCGAAGTGCCCGCGGCGCAAGTGTCGCTTGAAGATGCTGTCACCTCATACCTGTTCAACTCGCAGCTCGTCACCCTGCCCGACGGCACGATGGCGCTGATCCTGCCGACCGAGGCCGAGGAGAACCCGCGCACAAAGGCCTTCGTCGACGGCATGCTGGAGAGCAATTCCAACCCGGTCTCGCAGGCCTTCTATCTCGACCTGAAGCAGAGCATGAAAAATGGCGGCGGTCCGGCCTGCCTGCGCCTGCGTGTTGTGCTGACCGAGGCCGAACAGGCCGCGACATCGACCGGCGCGATCCTGACTGAAGACCGGATCACCGAACTGGAAACATGGGCGGGCAAGCATTACCGCGACCGGCTTGCGCCGGCCGATCTCGGCGATCCGTCCCTGTACAAAGAAAATTGCCGGGCGCTGGATGAGCTGACACAGATCCTCGACCTCGGCCCGATCTACGACTTCCAGCGCTAGGGCTGCACCCTGCTCGCATCGATCAGCGCGGGACCGGAGAAATCCCCCGCGCCATCGGCGATGATGATCGTGCGAGCGCGATTGTTGAGATAGCTGCTGACGGCAGCATCGCCTTTCAGTTCAACGATCCACTCCAGCCTGGCGTGCCCCTCAAGCCCGGTTGCCAGCGGTGCCGTGCCCGCATCGAGCAGGATCAATCGGTGCGGCAATTTCTGCATAGAGAAATAGTCCAGAACCGCTGGAGTAAGTACAGAGGTGCATCCCTGTGCCGGGCGACATAGAAGTGTCCAGAACCGGTCGGGATGCTCGGCAATCAGTGTCGGCAGGACGGTTTCAACTAGCTTTGCCAAAGTCTGTTCATCCGCCTCACCACCGACCGGTTCCGCGATACCCAACCAGTATTCATGGCGGATCGAGCTATGGGTTGGCTTGTCAGTACGCTGTAGCAGTTGGTCACTCAGCAACTGGACCTGATTGCGGTCATACTGCTTCAGTTCCTCGGTCAGCCCGTCATAATCATTGAGCAGGTCCGGATGGATGCGGCGGGCATCGTCGCGCGGGCGACCGGCGCGCCAGCCATCGACCCAGCGTCCCGCCATCCAGGATTGATGCTCCAGATCGGCCATCGCTTCCATCTCGTCTCGATGGATCAGGGTGAAGCCATCCGGCACGCTCATATCCGTATGCGGCGGAATATGACATCCGGCGCTGGCGAGCTTGGCCGGGATATGGTCCGCTCCGCGGCGGTTCGACTGGCGCTTGGTCTCAGAAAGGCGGTTCCAGGCGTTGAGGCTCTCCTGACGGCTGGCGCTATTGTCCGGCGAGAACTGCTCGTGGCGCGAGGTAACGTAACCGGTATGGATCGACTGCGCGTAAAATTCCGCATTACCTTCAAACACGCTGACAGAGCAGGATGCCGATTGCAGTCCCCAAGGCCTGATCGCATCATGAAAACGCCGAGAGCCATCGAGCGGTGCGGTCAGCGAGCGGATACCATCATAGCTGTCCATCCGCGGAAACAGCGGCGCACGCCAGCACCCGGTGCGCGTCATCGCGGTGTGCAAGGCAAGGGTGCGTTCCAGCACCACAGTGTCGCTTTGTGCGAACAGAAAGACAGCCGTGACCGGCACCTCGGACTCTACGCTCTGCATCAGGGACGGTGAGACAGAACCTTCATGTTCCACGAAAGCGATATCGGCAAGGCGGTCTATCTCCGGCATCACGAGTCGCAATTCTTGGTCACGGGCGTTGGCTCTGTCGGTGAGGATCGTCACGCGCGTGCGGCCGAGATCCGTCGTCAGGATCGCCGGCAGCATGGTATAAAGGAGACTAAACGCATACGGATCATATCCGTCGAAGACCATATGTACTCGCTCCTGCCCGCGCAGGCGGGCGACGGCGAACAGGTGATGCTCCCAGATGAATTGCCGCGCGGCTACATCACGGATGGACAGGGGATAAACCTCCAGCCGCTCGCGCAGCCGCTCGACGGCGTCGGACTGGCTGATCTGGCGCCAGAACTCCAGATGGTCGATCAGGACATAGGCCTTCAGCGCGCCTTCCCTCTCCTTGCTCTCTGATTTCCCGATCTTCGCCCGGACACCACTGACCATGTCGAGCACGAGGGCCGTTTCGAGATTTTTCTGGTCTTCGGGCCCCACAAAGATGATGCGCTGCGCGTGGCCCGCATTGACGGCTTCCAGCGCGGCGATGTCGTGATAATCCGCCGCGACCAGTTCAATATCATATCCGCGGCACCAGGCTTCATCGCCTGGCTGCGGATCTGGCGTCATGGCGATGATGGGATATCTTTCACCCATCATGTCCCGCATGATCCACTCGCTATGGAGAAAGGCACGGCCCTTTTCATCCAGCCCGCAAACGATGACATGGCCTTTCAGGCGCGACAGTCGCCAACGGCGAATGCGGTCGGCAAAGACCATCAGCACGGTTTTCAGGATTGCGCCGAGACCGGCGGCGACGGCGAGGAAGCGCCCGACATGGAGCGCGACGTTGTCAGGCGCAGCGTTGCCAGCTTCGCCATCGGCAAGAAACATGAGGAGTGTGCTGTACAGAACATCAGAGAGCAGCGCGCCGCCGGTGACCCCCGCAGCCGCATGATGCACGCTCCACCCGATAAGACCGAACACGAGACCGAGAGCGCCGGCCGCCGCGACCAGCATCCAGATCCAGAAATCGCGTGAGCGCTCTTGCTTCATGATCGCAGCTTTCATCCCCGTTTGAGCCTCACACTCAACCGATTATGCCGTAAAATCAATATGTTCTGCTTTTCATTGGTCTCCATCGCATTTTACCTGAACAAGGGTTGCGATTTCGTGATCATTCGTGTTTCGCCAAAAGGAACAGACAGACGTAGGAAAGCGATGGGCTAACAACCGGAGAGAGACATGAACCACACGACATCGAAACCCGTCCAGATAGCGCTGTTCGGCGCCAGCCTTTTCATTTCCGCAATTTTCCTCGACAGCCTGCGCTTCAAGTTCACCGGCCATCCGACCCCGGAACATATCTTCACCACCCTGCGCGACTGGTCCGGCATCGGCCTGTTCTATCCGGCAGGTCCGTGGATCATCGGCCTTGCCGAGCTTGCCGCTTCCATCCTGCTGATCGCGATTCCGGTCATCCTTTTGCTGACGAAAGGCGACAAGCGTCTCGCCGGACTGTCGCAGGCGATGGGCGCATTGAACGCCCTCGGCGTAATGACCGGTGCCATCACCTTCCACCTGTTCACCCCGCTCGGCATCCCGACACCGACCCAATGGGAGAACGGCATGATCGTCGAGGAAGGCTCCTTCCTCTTCATCGCCGCCTGTATCAGCTGGTTCTGCGCATTGTTCATTCTCGCCATACGCGGCAAGGATGCGCTGGCCTATGGCCGAAGCCTGATCGGGCCGCGCAACGCGAAGATGGCCTGACACCGCCGTTCAGAACAAGTTTTCCCGTTTGCAGAACAATCATTTGAGGAATCGAGACTGGGTTTGCGCACTCATCGGCACAATCTTGTGTTCATGAGACACACGCAAACCCGACAACTTCAAGGGAGATGACCTGATGGGACTTCTCGTCGACGGCAAATGGCAGGACAAATGGTACAACACCGATGAAAACGGGGGGCGCTTCAAGCGATCCGAAAGCCAGTTCCGCAACTGGATCACCAGAGACGGCAGCGCCGGGCCGACGGGCAAGGCCGGTTTCAAGGCAGAACCCGGGCGCTATCACCTTTATGTTTCCTATGCCTGCCCTTGGGCACACCGCACGCTGATCTATCGTGCCCTGAAGGGGCTGGACGACACGATCGATGTTTCCGTCGTCCACTGGCTGATGAAGGAAAACGGCTGGACCTTCAAAAAGGACGATGACGGCATCGTCGGCGACAAGCTGTTCGACAGTGACTTCATGTACCAGGTCTATCTGAACGCCGACCCGAATTATTCAGGGCGCGTTACCGTGCCTGTGGTATGGGACAAGAAACAGCAGACCATCGTCTCCAACGAATCCGCAGATATCATCCGCATGTTCAACGACGCCTTCAACGAAGTCGGCGCGACCCCCGGCGATTATTACCCCAGAGACAAACGCGACGAGATCGATGCCCTGAACGAGCGGATCTATGACACGCTGAACAATGGCGTCTACAAGTCCGGTTTTGCGACGACGCAGGATGCCTATGAAGAGGCTGTCGAGCCGCTGTTCGAGACGATGGATTTCCTCGAGGACCGCCTGTCGCGCCAGCGATTCCTGACCGGTGACGAGCCAACTGAGGCCGACTGGCGCCTGTTCCCGACGCTGTACCGGTTCGACCCGGTCTATTTCGGGCATTTCAAATGCAATATCCGCAGGCTGACGGACTACCAGAATTTGTGGGGTTATACCCGCGACCTTTATCAATGGCCGGGCATTGCCGAAACGACAAATCTGGAACACGCCAAGCGCCATTATTACGAGAGCCATGACATGGTCAATCCGACCGGCGTCGTGCCCGTCGGCCCGGCGATGGACTTTGACGCGCCGCACAAGCGCGAGCGGCTGGACAAGGCTGCCTAGCCTGCCACAGCGATTTCATAAAGGGCGTCTTCGTTGACAAGCGGGACGCCCTTCTGCATAGACTTCTCCCAGATGGTGCCCCGGTAACACGGGGCTAAGAGGGAACCCGGTGTAAATCCGGGGCTGTGCCCGCAACTGTCAGCCAGGAGCTGACGGCCACGATGCCACTGGCGTGAAATGCGCCGGGAAGGCGGCCGGAAGCGTCGATCGGTGAGTCAGGAAACCTGCCATCGCGTCGTTCGTGCCGGGGCCGGGTCCAGCCTTCCGCGTACGGGAAAGTCTCTTTCCTCTGCAACGACAATCGAAAACCGAGCGCTGCCGCCGTGCACTTTTCGTGTGCGGTTCTTGTCATTGCTCCTTTCCGGTTGCGGCAGGCCGGTACGGGCAAAAGGAACGAGACATGAAAAGACTACTCCTCCTGGCTGGCACTGCCGGCCTTTCCGCCGCCTTCCCTGCTATCTTTCCTGCCTTTGCGCAGGGTGATGCGTACAGGGACGAAATTATTGTCGATGGCACGCGACTCGACCAGTTGGCGACCGAAACCGGCTCTTCGGTGGCCATCATCACCGACGAGATCCTGTCGCAATATGCCTTTGTGGTCGATGCGCTGGCGCGCGCACCCGGCGTAACCGTGAACCAGAATGGCGGCTATGGCGGCGCGGCAAGCGTGCGCATCCGCGGGGCCGGTAGCGAACAGACGCTGGTATTGATCGATGGCGTGGCGGTCAACGACCCGTCAGCTCCCGGCGGCGGCTATGATTTCGCCCGTCTTGATTCGGATCAGATCGCGCGAATCGAGATCCTCAAAGGCCCGCAATCGACCCTGTGGGGCACGGATGCCATCGGCGGTGTCGTCAACATCATCACCAAACGCCCGGAGGAAGGCCTCGGCGCCACGTTGTTCGGCGAGGCTGGCTCCTTCAATACGCTGCGCGGCGGCGCGGCCGTTGCTGGCGCGAACGAGGCGGGCGATTTCCGCCTGTCGGCAACGAGGACGGATACGGACGGTATTTCCAAGGCCGATGAAAACAATGGCAATACCGAAGACGACGGCTATGAGGCGACCACCTGGGCTGCACGCGGCGGGCTGAACCTGCCAGCCTCGGCACGCCTCGATGCAATGCTGCTTTATACCGATGCAGAGACAGAGTTCGACAGTTTCGTCTTCGGGGCCGAAGGCAATGTCGGCGATGGCGACGAAACCACTGAGACGGAGGAATTCTCGGGCAATATCGCCCTGAACGTCCCACTGTTCGACGGCAGGCTGGAGAACCAGCTCGTCGCCGGGTTTGCCGATATCGAGAGGGTGAATTTCGCAAGCGGCGTGGAGAGTTTTTCTGCGCAAGGCGAGCGCAGCCTGTTGCGCTATCAGGGCACGCTCGCCATCGATGCGAAAAGCACTCTCGCCTTCGGGGCTGAGCAGGAAGAGACGAGCGCCGATGGTGACGAGACCACGATCACCGGCCTGTTCGCGCTTTATGAACTGAAACCGGTCGAAAGCCTGACCCTGACAGCGGGCCTGAGGAATGACGATCACGACCGCTTCGGCTCGAAGACGACGGGCCGGGCCGCTGTCGCTTGGTCGCCGCGCGAGACGATGACGGTGCGGGCGAGCTGGGGCCAGGGCTTCAAGGCCCCGACCCTGTTCCAGACAACCTTCCTGTGTTGCGGACTGACCGAGCCTGCGTCTGACCTGGCGCCGGAAACATCCGAAGGGGTCGATCTCGGCGTCGACCTGCGCACACCGGATGGCCGGGGCACAGCCAGCATCAGTGTCTTCGCGCAGGACACGGAAAATCTCATCACCTTCAATATCGGTCGGTATGAGAATATCGCCGAGGCGACCTCGCAAGGCATTGAGCTGTCAGGCGAGTACAAGCTAACAGGCTGGCTCACTCTTGGCGGCACTTATGCTTATATCGAAGCCGAAGATGGTGACGAAAACGAACTGATCCGTGTGCCGAATTATACAGCGACCCTGCGCGCTACCTTTGACCCGGGCGGGCCCTTTTCGAGTAGCATCGACCTGCGTCATACTGGGAAGCAGATGGATTCCACCGGCCCGGTCGATGGCTGGACCCGGGTCGAT
Organism: Aquisalinus luteolus; assembly: GCF_009712425.2. Classification (GTDB taxonomy): domain Bacteria; phylum Pseudomonadota; class Alphaproteobacteria; order Caulobacterales; family Parvularculaceae; genus Aquisalinus; species Aquisalinus luteolus. Next base: position 248,300 of record NZ_VCJR02000001.1, on the reverse strand, counting down.
CTCAACGGGTCATATGACCTCAGCGAGACGCTGGAGCTTTATGGCCGGGTCGAGAACCTGTTCGATGCCGACTATCAGCAGCTGCTTGGTTATGGCACGCCCGGCCTTTCCGGGTCTGCCGGGATCAGGGTAAGGCTGTGACATGATCAAGAGGCTGACGATCATCGCTTTCTCCCTTGCCGCCTGCTCCGCCCCGGCGGATCAGGTGGCGAGCGTGGAAGGCAATAAGGCACCCCGCCGGATCGTCAGCCTCGATTATTGCGCCGACCAGTATGTGCTGGCGTTGGCGGAGCGAGAGGACATCCTCGCGCTCTCACCCTATTCGGAAGACGAGTATTCATATTTGCGCGCTGAGGCCGCCGGTATTCCCAAAGTGCGCCCCGTCGCCGAAGACGTGCTGGCACTGAAGCCGGACCTGATCGTGCGTACCTATGGCGGCGGTCCGCAGGCGGCGGCGTTTTTTGCGGCGGCTGGCGTACCGGTGGTACAGATCGGCTATGCTGCGACTCTCGCCGATGTGCCGGGCGTTCTCGAACAGGCAGCATCCGATCTGCAGGCTGAGGAAAAGGGCGCAGAGATTATTGGCGACTACCGGGAGAGGCTGGATGCGATTGAGCCGCAAAGCCAGCCTCGCACAATCCTCTACATGACCTCCGGTGGTGTCACGACCGGCCCGGGCACCATGATCGACGAGATGTTCACCGCTGCAGGCCTCGTCAATTACGAGACCCGCCCCGGCTGGCATGCCCTGCCGCTGGAGCGGCTGGCCAGGGAAAAGCCGGACCTTGTCGCCAGCGCCTTTTATGAGACGGGCACGGATTATATGGATGCGTGGAGCGCCAGCGGACATCCTGTTGCCCGGCGGCAATTACGCGAGCGCCCGGTCATCCCTCTCGACAGCGCCTGGACCGCCTGTGGCGGGTGGTTCCTGATCGAGGCGATTGAGGCACTGGCGGAAGCCCCCGCAGGAGAAAGCTCATGAGCCGCTGGCTTCTCCCCTCCCTCATTGCCGCCAGCATTGCGGCGCTTTTCGCGGCCTGCTTCCTCGGCTCGACGCCAATGGGCGTGTCCCGGGTCCTCGCAGCCTTGTTCGGTGGCGGCGAGGCTGGTGATGCCGTCATCATCTGGCAGATCCGCCTGCCCCGGGCGCTTGCGGCGTATGTCGTCGGCGCGGCTCTGGCGATCAGCGGGGCAGCGCTGCAGGGCCTGCTGCGCAACCCGCTGGCCGAACCCGGCGTCCTCGGCGTCACCGCCACCGCATCGCTGGGCGCGACCTTCTCTCTCTATTACGGCCTGACCGCCCTCTCCGTCTGGGTGCTGCCGCTCAGCGCCATTGCCGGGGCACTGGCCGCGACGGCCTTCATCGCCATTGCGGCAATCCGCATACGGCACATGGTGACGCTGATCCTGATCGGGGTCGGCCTTGCCAGCTTCGCCGGGGCGCTGATGTCATTGCTGATGAATTTTGCGCCAAACCCGTTCTCCCTGTCGGACATGATCAACTGGATGCTCGGCTCCGTCGCCAATCGCGGGCTTGACGATATCGCCCTCGCCGCACCCTTCATGATCGCCGGGCTGGCGCTGCTGTTCGTGACGCGGCGCGGCCTGTCAGCCCTGACGCTGGGCGAGGAAGCGGCCCATGGCATCGGCCTTGACCTCAGGCGCCAGCGGCTCGCGGTCATCGCCGGGACAGGCCTTGCCACCGGCGCGGCGGTCGCCATTGCCGGCGGTATCGGCTTCATCGGCATCGTCGCGCCACATCTCATCCGCCCGCTGACAGGCCATGACCCGGCCCGCAGCCTGCTGCCCTCCGGCCTTCTTGGCGGCGTCATCCTCGTCCTTGCCGATATCACCGTGCGCCTGTTGCCGACAACGAACGAGCTGAAGCTGGGCGTCGTTGCGGCACTGATCGGCGCACCCGCCTTTGTCTGGATCGCCATGAGGAGGCGCCCCCATGGCTGAGCTTGTCGCAAAAAACCTCACCGTCTCGGCGGGCGCGAAGGCGATCCTGTCGGACGCTTCCATCACTCTGCGGCAGGGCGAACTCGTCGCCGTACTCGGCCCGAACGGTGCGGGCAAGACGACGCTGGCCCGGGCCATGCTGGGCGTGGAAATGCATGCAGGGTCATCAGAGCTTGATGGCAAACCCGTTACATCCTTTTCGCCGATGGACCGTGCGCGGAAGATCGCCTACCTGCCGCAGATTCGACCGCTGGCATGGCCCGCTGCCGTGCGCGATGTCGTCGCCCTCGGCCGCTATGCCCATGGCGCTGCCATCGGTCGGTTGAAAGCCTGCGATGCAGAGGCTGTCAACCGATCATTGGGTGCCTGTGATCTTCACCCTCTCGCAGACCGGGCGACAGACACCCTGTCGGGCGGCGAGCTGGCGCGTGTGCACCTCGCCCGGGCCTTTGTCGCCGAAGCGCCGCTGATGATCGCCGACGAACCGGTCGCCGCCCTCGATCCGCGTCACCAGTTCCAGGCCATGAATCTGCTGCGCCGTTATGTGGACGAAGGTAATGGCGCGCTCGTTATCCTGCACGATATCGCCTTAGCCGCCCGCTTTGCCGAACGGCTCGTGTGGATGAAGAACGGGCAAATCCTCGCCGATGGGTCGGTCGAGGAGACCTTGACCGAGACACGGCTGGAAGAGGTCTATGGCATCAGCGCCCGGATCGTGGAAACGGAAGATGGCCCGGCGATTATCGTCCGGTCACCGGCACGGCAGGTTTAAGCCGGCAGGGAGTGGCATCGGCCGCCAAGCCGCCTATAGTGCGCTGAAAATACAGAAAGCAGACTTCCAATGACGTCCTACGATACCCTCATCGTCGGTGCCGGCCATGGCGGCACGCAACTCGCAGTCAACCTCCATAAGCTGAAATATGACGGCACGATCGGCGTGATCGGCGCTGAACCGCACCTGCCCTATCATCGCCCGCCCCTGTCGAAGGATTACCTGTCCGGCGAAAAGGATTTCGAGCGCATCCTGTTGCGCCCCGAAAGTTTCTGGGAGGCAGAGGGCTTGACCTTGATGCGCGGCAGGCGCGTAACCTCGGTCGATCCGACAGCCAAGGCGGTGATGATGGATGATGGCGAGACGATCGGCTATGGCAGCCTGGCCTGGGCGACGGGTGGCATGCCACGCATGCTGACCTGCGCAGGGTATGACCTGCCCGGTGTCCATACCGTCCGCACCCTGTCGGACATCAATGCGATGATGGACGAGATGGCGGGCACGAAGCGCGTCGCCGTCATCGGCGGAGGCTATATTGGCCTCGAAGCAGCTGCCGTCTTACACAAGCTGGGGCGCGACGTCGTTCTGCTGGAAGCGCAACGGCATGTGCTGTCCCGCGTCGCGGGGGAGCCGCTCGCGAGCTTCTTCGAGAAAGAACATCGTGCTCATGGTGTCGATCTGCGCACTGGCGTGCTGGTCGACTGCATCGAGGAGCGCGATGGCCGCGCCGCCGGGGTACGGCTCGCCGATGGCTCGATCATCGAGGCGGACATGGTGATTGTCGGTATCGGCATCGTGCCCGAAGTAGGCCCGTTGGTGGCGGCAGGCGCAGAAGGCGGTAATGGCATCGTCGTGGATGAATTCTGCCGCACGAGCCTCTCTGATGTCTACGCCATTGGCGACTGCGCCGCCCATCGCAACGTATACGGAGAGGACGCGCTGATCCGGCTGGAATCCGTACAGAATGCCAGCGACATGGCGATGACAGTCGCCCGGGGGCTGACCGGCAAACCGCAGCCTTACGAGGCCGTGCCATGGTTCTGGTCGGACCAGTATGATTTGAAACTGCAGACAGCGGGGCTGGCCACAGGCCATGACACCCACGTCCTGCGCGGCGATCCAGCGACGCGCAGCTTCTCTCTCATCTATCTCAAGGGAGGTGTCGTCTGTGCTCTCGACTGCGTCAACGCGCCAAAGGATTTCGTGTTCGGGCGCAAGCTTGTCGAGATGCGCGTATCGGCGGAACCTGAGCGGCTCGCCGATACGTCAATCGAGCTGAAGGACCTGATGTAAGGTCCTCCAGCGTTTGTCTTACTGATCGAGCGTGACCATGGTCGCCGTGCCATCATACGTGATGGTCGTCGCGACATGGGCGTCGAAATCGTCCGCCCCGGCAAGCGAGCCGGAAACGAAGCGGACGGAAATCTGCTTGGTCTCCGCCATGCCCGGGAACGCGCCCTGGCGTTGGCCGATCATCAGGGTACGGTCTTCCTCGTTCCATGTCATCTGGATGCGGGAATACTCACCGTCCTTGTAGTCATAGGTATCGCCATCATCCTCGTAGAGGGAGAAGGAGCCATTGGCACCGGTATAGACCGTGACCGTCAGCTCATTACCCATATCCTCGCCCGTGTATTCGATCTCAGGCCCCGTCGGCACGATGGAGCCAGCCTTGACAAAGAGCGGCATCCGCTCCAGCGGCGCATCAGCCGTGATCGTCTGGCCGCCGGAGAACTTCTCGCCATCATAGAACGAATACCAGTCAGTGCCCATCGGCAGATAGACCTCGCGGGAGCGGGCTTCATATTCATAGACCGGCGCGACGAGGAAGGCATCGCCGAACATATACTGGTCGCCGATGTTCTGCGCCATCTCGTCATCGGTGAAGTCCATGACGAGGCCGCGCATCAGCGTGTAGTCGTTGTGATACATGTCCGCTGCCGCCGTATATATATACGGCATCAGGCGATAGCGCAGCTTGTCGTACCAGACCATGGACTCATAGACCGGGTGGCCTTCAGGCGAGATGTTGTAGATCTCGCGGAACGGATACTGACCATGGCTGCGGAAGATCGGCGAGAACGCGCCAAACTGGAACCAGCGCAGGTTCAGCTCGCGCCATTCCGGCAGGTGCGCCGGGTCTTCATTGGCATAACGGTTCTCGACCGAGAAACCACCAATGTCGTGGGTCCAGTTGGGAATACCCGAGATACCGACACCGATACCGGCATAGATCTGGTCGTGCAGGTCATCCCAGCGGGAGACGACGTCGCCGGACCATATCGCTGCCGCATAGCGCTGGATACCGGCAAAGCCGGAGCGCGTCAGGATGAAGGTCCGGTCGTCCGGATCGAACTCACGCTCGCCTTCATAGACGGCCTGTGCATTGGCGAGGGCAAAGGTGTTGAAATACTCCGTGGAAGAGCCCAGCGCCGTCGGACCGGTGCGCAGCTTGCGCTCCTCGATGGACAGGTTGGAGTGGGTGTCCGGCTCGGTCGCGTCCATCCACCAGGCATCGAAGCCGATTGTGGCCAGCTTCTCTTCCATCTGACGCCAGAAGATGTCCCGCGCCTCCTCGGAGTAAGGATCGTAGAAGGAGTTGAGGTAGCCTGCCCCGATCCAGTCGCGCGACTGCATCTCGATTGCCCGCTGATACATATAGCCGGCTTCGTCCAGTTCCTTGTAGTTATCCGTCGTCGGATAGAATTTCGGCCATACGGAGACCATGATGTTGGCATTCATGTCGTGAACCGCATCAATCATGCCCTCCGCATCCGGGAAGCGCTCGAGATCGAAATCATGGCTGCCCCAGGCATCTTCCGGCCAGTAGTTCCAGTCGAGAACGATGTTGTCGATGGGGATTTCACGCTTGCGATATTCGGCCAGCGCCTCGACCAGTTCGTCCTGCGTCTTGTAGCGCTCCCGCGACTGCCAGAAGCCATAGGCCCATTTCGGCAGCATCACCGACTTGCCGGTGACCGTGCGATAGCCGGAGATGACCTCATCGATGTCCTCGCCAGCGACGAAGTAGTAATCGATGGCATGGCCGGCTTCCGAAGCGAAGGACAGCTGGTTCTGTTCTTCCGTCGGCAGAGGGTTCAGATGCAGGAGGCGCAGATAACCGCCGACCGGCTCCCACTCGACACGAATATCGCGCGGCACGCCGGCGGTCATATCGACGGTGAAGTTGTGATACCAGGGGTTCCAGTTCTGGCGCCAGCGGTCGAGCACCAGCTCGCCATCGACATAGATCTTCATGTAGGACGAGCCATAGAGGCGGAACTTGTGGGCACCGCTTTCGTCGGCCTCTATGGTACCTTCCCACGTCACGAGGGTCGGGTCAGTCTCCTCCCCCAGCGCCTCATGCACCGCCGCCGGATAGGGATCGCGCATTTCATTGCCGCGCACGAACTGGTCCGCCGGCAGGTACTGGTAGTCGATATCGGCTTCGGTCTGGGCGAGCAGGACCTCGTCATCCATGTAATAGGTCGCCGTCAGGCCGCCCTCTTCACCGCTGGCATTGCGCACGGTCAGCGAGCCGGTGATCGGCTGGTATTCACGGGCGTCGCCGATCTTGGTGATCGAATAATTGTCCCACAGGACGCCGTAATTGCGGCTGGAAACGATGAACGGATTGGCGATGGAGATATTGTGCTGGGCCAGCTCGACATCCTCGCCATTCAGATTGTATTGCGCATTCTGGTGCTGGCCGAGGCCGTAAAAGCCTTCATCCGTTCCCTGATTGAAGGTCTGGCGCACACGGAACAGCTCCTCGCCATCGAGCTCGATGGCCGGATCGTCGATAGCCACGAAAGAGCCGCGGTCGTTTTCCTTCAGCAGGGTGTTGCCATTGGTGTCGAGGAACTCGATCTGGCCCGTCTCGCGGGTAACGAGCGCCTGGATGTCACCAGTGTCCAGGGTCACGAGAGTGTTGGTAATGCCGAGATCGAACGGCACATTGCTATTGGGCATTGCCACGGCAACAAGGCTCTCCTCGCGCGGCGTGCCGCCCTTGGGCGTCACCTCTACATGGATGATGTCGCTGGCAATTACGGACAGGCGAACTTCCTCGACATCGCCTGCCGCCGGGCGCAGCACAACGCCGGTATCGGTTTTCGTCACCGTGGTCATGGTTTTTCCGGCAACAGCATCAGTATTGTCGCGCGGAGATGTTTCAACGCTGGCACAGGCTGCCGTGGCTAGCATCGCCGTCCCCGCAAGCAGTATCGTCCGAATCTTCATGGTCATTCCTTCCCTATTATTTCAGTGTGCTGTTTATCAGTACGTTGCGAGGCGCACGCGCAGGAGCAGAGGCCGGTCGATGAAATTGAGACCGTAATCGGTCTGGTCGCCATTCCAGATACGCTCCATCACCCAGTTGCCATCCTCGTCGTAATGACCTTCCTCGACCGTGTCGATCAGCCAGTTGACCTCTGGTGCGTCGTCATCGCGACCGAAGAATACGCGGGCATCATAGCCCGTGATGAGGAATTCATTCTCGCCGAGTGGGGCGACGATGACCCCGCCATTGGGATAGTCATTGCCTTCCGGAACATCGACGCTCTGGGCGATCTCGTCGCGCATATTCCATTCGCGCATACCGAACTGCCATTGGTCGAAATGCACATCCATAGACCACGGTCCTGAAAGGTCGATGGCCTGATCGGCGCTGTCATCCGGCTCCGCAACGCCCCAGACGGGGCCCTCGAAGGCAAGCTGCGCCCATTTCTCTGCCATCGGCGCGACAAGGCGGTAATTGCGGGCGAAAGGTTCGATCCGTTCAGGCGTTTCCGGCGAGAGCAGGCGTCCGCCGAGCGGATAGTTCGCATAGCCCGTATAATCCATGCCGAAAGGCGCAAAGCCAATGGCGCCCGATCCCATGGACGGGAAGAAGAACCGCGCATAATCGTCGTCATTGCCGATTTCGGAAATGAACAACGCATTGTCCGGCGTCGCATAGAGATCGAGCACGGCCTCGACCTTCTCGTTCTGGCGCATATAGATGTCGGGAGAGACGAATTCGAGTGCCGGTGCCGCTTCCAGATAGATGTCGATGACATTGTCCGTCGGCCCGCCGGAGGCATAACCGCCCGCAGGGCCCGGATAGAACGGGTCGCGGAGAGCAGCATTCGTGTACATCGGCAGGTCATAGACCTCCCGGCCCGCCGCGGCAATCTCGCCGATAAAGCTTGCCATGTGCCAGGCGTGGAACATCTCGGCGGCATCGTCGCCGAACACCTCTTGCCATGTACCGGATTCAAGCCCGCGCATCGAGGTCAGCGCTTCAGGCACCTGACCTTCAAAGACTTCCTGCGCTTCCGGGCCATAATCGCGATCGGTGCCATAGACACCGCTTTCGTTCTGGACCTGCACCATGATGACCGTGTGCTGGGGATCGATCTCCTTCAGATGGCTCATCAATTCGATGAAGGCTTTTTTGTCGGCTTCCAGCGTGGAGCGGTGCATTGGCGACAGGGCGTAGGATAATTCGCCATCCTCGTGAATGATGCGCGGGAAGCGCTCATTGTCGAGCTTGACCCATGAGGGCGCGTATTTGGGCGCGGTGTTCTTCCATGTGGCGAACCACAAAAGCACGAGGCGCTTGTCGTTCTCGCGCGCCTGGCTGACCAGTTCATCGACGAAGGAAAAATCGAACTCGCCCTCGACCGGCTCCACCTGTTCCCACGCCACCGGCATCATCACCGTGTTGGCGTTCAGCACGTCCATCGCTGGCCAGACTTCCGGCAGCTGCGAGGCGTAGTTGGAGGAATTGTTTACCTGGCCCGCCAGCATCAGGAAAGGCTCGCCATCGACGCGCAGCATGTGGCGGCCATCCTGTGAGATGATCTCGGGCAGTGCAGTGACTTGTGCCTGTACGCTCTTTGTGGCTGTTCTCTCGGTAGAGCTATTACCCGCACCACTCCCGGCCTGACCTTGCGTTGCGGCAGCGTCATTGACATCGGTGTCAACTTCGGACGCGCCATCGCACGCCGCAACAATAGCCATCAGGCCGGTTAAAAAGCCGGCTTTCCACATTTTCCGCATTCTTACTTCCACCCCAGTCACATTCTGGCTCAGGCAATCCAGCCTGTTTCAATTACACTATAAAAGGCGGGGCCCGGAAATGGCCATAGCCACTGCCGGGCCCGCAAGTCGATTGCTCCAGGGAAATGAGGAGCTATGGAAACGCCATACCAATCGAAATTGACAAAGCAACTTTCCATTTTCATGGGTAACATGCAAATTTATATACAACAATATCGGGCGTCACGCTTTCCCACCGTACCTATCGCACAGTTCCTCGACGAAACAGGCGCTGACCGTCGACATCGTCAAGGGCGCGAACGCCGCGGCGGCCATAAAGCCTGCCGATGCCGACGGGTCTGGTATCAGCGGCAACGCCATCCCCTGACTGAACAGCTATGCCTCTGTCGACAGGCCCGAAAACACCTGCAGCAAACGCCAGTGTTTCCTGTAATCAGCGATTTCTGCCAGTATATGCGCAGCGGCTCCGACCCTTACTTCTTTTATTATATTTGACGGTCGATTTCATATTTGGTTTCATTTGGTAACAATAAACAAAACCAGCGATGGTATAAGGGCGAGGAAAACCATGACATCACCGGAATCAGGCGGCAAGGCGCGCTATCTCTGGCCGCTGGTGCTGATCATCAGCCTGTTCTTCCTCTGGGGGATCGCCAACAACCTCAATGACGTGCTGATCGCGCAGTTCAAGAAGGCGTTCTCCCTCACCGACCTGCAATCAGGCCTTGTCCAGTCGGCCTTTTATTTCGGCTATTTCGTCTTCGCCATTCCGGCAGCGGTCTTCATGAAACGGTTCGGCTACAAGGCGGCGGTCATCTTCGGTCTGATTGTCTATGGGGCCGGTGCGCTCCTGTTCCTGCCGGCAGCGGAAGTGCAGAAATACGAGCTTTTCCTCGGCGCGCTGTTCGTCATCGCCAGCGGGCTTGCCTTCCTCGAGACATCGGCCAACCCGCTGATCGCGGCGATGGGGCCCGAAGAAACCTCGGAGCGCAGGCTGAACTTCGCCCAGTCCTTCAATCCCCTCGGTGCCATCTCCGGCGTGCTGATCGGGCGGCAGTTTATCCTGTCCGGCATCGAGCCCACCGAAGCAGAATTTGCCGCGATGACGCCGGAACAGGTAAACGCTTTTTATGAGGCAGAAGCCCAGGCGGTCCAGATGCCTTATCTGGTGCTCGGGCTGATCGTGCTCGTCTGGGCGGCGGTGATCTTCTTCACGAAATTCCCGCCGGTTGCGAGTGCTCAGGCCGCCAGGGGTGAAGGGCCCGGCAAGGCGTCCGATTTCCTGGCGCTGTTCTCGCGCCCGGCCTACATGTTCGGCGTCATCGCCCAGTTTGCCTATGTCGGTGCGCAGGTCTGCATCTGGAGCTACATGATCCGATACGGTCAGTACACGGTAGACGGCATGGGTGAGAAGACCGCAGCCGCTTACCTGACCTGGTCGCTTGTTGCCTTCATGATTGGCCGGTTCATCGCCACCGCCCTGATGGGCATCATCAAGCCGGCGCAGCTGATGGCGCTGTTCGCGATCATCAATGTCGGCCTGTGCCTTGTCGCCGTCCTGTTGCCCGGCCAGACCGGCCTTTATGCCATGGCCGCGACCAGCTTCTTCATGTCGCTGATGTTCCCGACCATCTTTGCCATGAGCCTGCGCAATCTCGGGGCCCTGAAAAAAGCCGGGTCGTCCTTTCTGATCATGGCGATCATCGGCGGTGCGGTTCTGACGGCCCTGATGGGCTATATCTCCGACCTGACCAGTATCGCTACGGCGATGCTGGTGCCGACTGCCTGCTTCGTGGTTATCCTCGTATACAGCCTCAGCCGGGCAGGGGCGATGGATAGTCCGATTTCTTCTGAAGCAGCGCCGACGAATACGTCGGCGCCATGATCGACGCCCACCAGCATTTCTGGCGGCTTGGCAACCATGACTGCACATGGCCGACGCCTGACCTGAAAGCGATCTATCGTGACTTTCTGCCCGGCGACCTTGCGCCATTGCTGGCAGAAAATGGGGTGACCGGCACGATCCTCGTCCAGTCGCAGGAGAGCGAAGCCGATACGCGCTTCCTGCTGCAGCTTGCCGGAGAGAACGACATGATCCGGGGCGTCGTCGGCTGGACGGACCTTGCTGCTGCCGATGCGCCCGAAAAGATCGACCGCCTGGCGGGCAACCGTTTCTTGAAGGGCCTGCGCCCGATGCTGCAGGGCATGGACGATGCCAACTGGATTCTGTCCGACAGATTGTCCGCAGGGCTCGACTCCATGGAAACTCACAGCCTCTCCCTCGATACGCTGATCATGACGCGCCACCTGCCTGTAATCACCACTCTTGCACGGCGCAGGCCGCAGCTGGCGATCGTGATAGACCATGCGGCAAAGCCGCCGCTCGCGGACGGCAACCTGGCAGAATGGGACGAGGTGATGCGCTCTGCTGCGTCGTGCCCGAACGTTTCCTGCAAGCTGTCAGGTCTGCTGACAGAAGCTGGCACGAACCCCGATCTCGCCCTGATCCGTAGGACAATTTCCCGCCTTCTCGACCTGTTCGGTGAGGAACGCCTGATCTGGGGCAGCGACTGGCCGGTTCATACTCTCGCCGGCACCTATGGCGACTGGCTTTCCCTCTGCCTGGAGACGACAGGCCCGTCCCCCTTGATCTATGGCGTCAATGCCACGAGATTCTATCGGCTCTGAGCGGCCGGGGCAGCTTAGCGCTTTGATCTGCATTGCAGATCGGAGTAGAAACATCATCTTTGACGAGGAAAGACCTTTATGCCGACAAAAGCCGCCTCCTCGGGCAAGGACGCCCCTGAAAGCAAGTACCGCGCGCCGGCGCTGGAAAAGGGTCTCGATATCCTCGAGCTGATGGCGCGTCATAGCCATCCGATAAAGGCGTCCCAGATGGCCGAGACGCTTGGCCGTTCCCTGAGCGAGTTGTTCCGCATGATCCAGGTGCTGGAATATCGCGGGTTCATCGGGCTTTCCGACAACAAGGAAGGCTATGTGCTGACCAACAAGCTGTTCACGCTTGGCATGTCGCAGCCGCCTATCCAGTCACTGGTCCAGGCCGCCCTGCCTGTGATGAACGAACTGGCTCTCAAAACCAGCCAGTCCTGCCATCTCGTCGTGGCTTCCGACGACCAGATCGTCGTCATTGCCCGCGTCGAAAGCACCAGCGACATCGGGTTTGCCGTCAGGCTCGGCTATCGCCGTGGCGTCCGCGACACCACGTCGGGCCCGGTGCTCTTTGCCTTTCAGCCGGAAAACAGGAAAGCCGAATGGCTTGAGCGCCTCGAAAAGAGTGAGGGCAAGCGCCCGATTGCGAAATTTGTCGAGATGGCAGAGGAAATCGCCGGGCGCGGGTATGCCAAGGCGCATAGCGATTTCATCGAAGGCGTGACCGATTTGACCGCCCCTATCATGGGCAAGTCCGGGGCCGAGGCGACGATCACCATTCCGTATGTTTACTATCGCCCTGTCATCTGTCCGATCAATGTAGCCGCTGAACATCTCATAGCAGCAGCTCACCAAATATCCGCAGGGTATCAGGGCACGATGCCGATCGCGTAACAGGCGCTCGAAACCATGTAGTGCGCTTGTTTTATTTTTCATTCATGATAATGCTTTCAACCATAATAATGGGAGGCGCGCTGATGCTCGATTTGCCGAAACGGCAGATTGGCAAGACTGATTTGCATCTGCCGGTTCTGGGCTTTGGCGCGGCACCGCTGGGCAATCTCTATCGCGCGATTTCCGACGATGACGCCCAGGCCGTTCTCGACACGGCCCTCGACAAGGGCTTTTGCTATTTCGACACGGCGCCCCATTACGGTTTTGGCCTGAGCGAGAGGCGGCTTGGCAAGGCTCTTGCGGCCAGCAAGCATGCCAGTTCGATCATCCTTTCGACCAAGGTCGGGCGGCGCCTTGAGCCCGTTTCAGGGGATGTCCCGGCGATCAGGCACGGATTTATCGAGGCCGATCCCTATGAGCCCGTTTTCGATTACAGCTACGACGCCGTCATGCGGTCTTTCGAGGAGAGCTGCGCGAGGCTGCGCCGCGACCACATTGATATCCTCTACGCCCATGACCTCGGCAGGATGACCCATGGCGAACGCCATGAGCAACATTTGAAGACTTTCCTCGAGGGCGGCCTGCGCGCCATGGAGGAACTGCGCAGCACGGGTCGTGTCACCGCCATCGGCATCGGGGCCAATGAATGGGAAATCGGTGCCGATGTGCTCGGCCATGCTGATCTCGACTGCTTCCTGCTAGCGGGGCGCTATACGCTTCTGGAGCAGGGCGCGATCGATGACTTCCTGACCCGCGCAGAAAAGCGGAAGGTCTCCGTGATTGTTGGCGGGCCGTTCAATTCCGGCATTCTTGCCGCCGATCTAGAGGATGACAACCTGCCCTATAATTACGAGCAGGCACCCGCACCGGTCATCGAGCGCAGCCGCCGGATTAAGCAGGTCTGCAACGCCCATGATGTCAGGATCACTGCTGCCGCCCTGCAATTCCCCCTCGCCCACCCTGCTGTAACTTCCATCATTCCGGGGCTAGCCAATATCGAGGAGGTCACGCAAGCATATGACGATATCCGTGCAGCGATCGATGGCAGTTTGTGGACAGATCTGAAAAGGGAAGGCCTGATAGCGACAGCAGCGCCAGTGCCCGGCAAGGGACTGGAAGCAGCATGAGCGCATTGACACAGGCGAAAGACGACGAGAGCCGGGCCATGGCTGACAGCACGCAGATCAATTGCGTGCACTTGCACGACGCCGATAATATTCTCGTCTGTACTCGCCATATCCGTTCAGGCGAGACGATCCGCTATCTTGCCGGGTCCATGGCCGCCCTCGAGGATGTCAGCATCGGTCACAAGATCGCCCTTGCAGACTTGGGAACAGGCGACAAGGTCTATCGCTATGGCGCGCCCATCGGGTCTATGACGCAACCCGTCTCGCGCGGCGGCCATGTCCATATCCATAACCTGAAAAGCGACTACATCGGCATTCACGACAGGCAGGGCAAGAAGAATTCATGAGCGACCTTCAGGGATATCTGCGCAGCGATGGCCGCAAGGGCATCCGCAATGTCATCGCGGTCGCCTATCTGGTCGAATGCGCCCATCATGTCGCCCGCAAAATCGTTACCGCCAGTGACGATCTCGACGTTCATCTGATAGGTTTTCCCGGGTGCTACCCTAACGAGTATTCCTTCCGCATGATGAAGGCCCTGTGCACCCACCCAAATGTCGGCGGAGTGCTGCTGGTCTCGCTCGGTTGCGAGAGCTTCGACCGCGACGGCCTGCTGGAAGCAGTGCGCGAAAGCGGCCGCCCGGCGGAACTGCTGGTCATCCAAGAGGCGGGCGGCACCCGCTCGACCATCCAGAAGGGCACGGATGCCGTGGCCTTGCTGAAGCAGGAAAGCACAGCAAAGACCGTTCCCATGCGGATCGACGAGCTTGTCGTCGGCACGATTTGCGGCGGCTCGGACGGTACCAGCGGCATCACCGCCAACCCCGCTGTCGGCAAGTGCTTCGACAGGCTGATCGAGAATGACGCCAGCTGCCTGTTCGAGGAGACGGGCGAGCTGATCGGCTGCGAGACCATCATGTCCGAGCGCGCAATAACCCCGGAACTGGGCGCGGAAATCCGCAGTGCGGTCGAAAAGGCCGAGCGCTATTACCGCATCATGGGCTTTGGCAGTTTCGCCCCCGGCAACGCCGATGGCGGGCTGACCACGCTGGAAGAAAAATCCATGGGCGCCTATTCAAAGTCCGGCTCGTCGCCCATCTCTGGCCTGTTGAAGCCCGGCGACGTGCCGCCCGGCGGCGGGCTCTACCTGCTGGACGTGGTGCCCGACGGCGAACCACGCTTCGGCTTCCCCAACATCTCCGACAATGCCGAGATCGTCGAGCTGATCGCCTGTGGCTGCCACATCATCCTGTTCACCACCGGGCGCGGTTCCGTCGTTGGTTCCGCCATCTCGCCAGTCATCAAGGTTTGCGCCAATCCGGACACGTATGAGCGCCTGTCGGAGGACATGGACGTGAATGCCGGACGCATCCTGTCCGGTACGCCACTGGAGGAAGTGGGAGACGAAATCTATCAGCTTACACTCGAATGCGCCGCCGGACAGCGGACATTGTCGGAGGAGCTGGGGCACCAGGAATTCATCCTGACCTATAAATCGTTCGAGCCGATCGGCCCTGCCTGCCTGCCGGCCGCGGCGATGGCGCGATAAGGATAACGATCATGGGACGACTAGACGGAAAGACGGCGCTGGTAACCGCCGCCGGACAGGGCATCGGCAAGGCCTGCGCGGAACTGTTCGCAGCCGAAGGGGCGAGTGTCCTGGCGACGGACATCAATGCCGAGGCACTTTCCACACTGAAGGTTAGCCGCACTGCCCTGCTCGACGTGACAGACCCCGATGCCATCATTGGCCTCGCCGCTGAGACAGGCGCGGTTGATATCCTGTGCAATATTGCAGGCTATGTCCATGCAGGCACGATCATGGATTGCGACGAGGATGACTGGGCGCGCTCAATCGAGATCAACGTCACCTCGATGTACAGGATGGTTCGCGCCTTCCTGCCGGCAATGCTGGAAAATGGCGGCGGGTCGATCGTCAACATGGCATCCGTTGCCAGCTCTGTGACCTGCGCACCGAACCGGTTTGCCTATGGCACGACCAAGGCGGCCGTTATCGGCCTGACCAAGGCACTCGCCGCCGACCATGTTCAACAAGGCATTCGCGCCAACGCCATCTGTCCGGGCACGGTGGAAAGCCCGTCCCTACTCCAGCGACTGCGCGACACGGGCGATTTCGACAAGGCCTATCGCGACTTTTGCGCCCGCCAGCCCATGGGCCGCCTTGGCAAGCCGAAAGAAATCGCCGAACTCGCTCTCTACCTGGCCAGCGACGCCGCCGCGTTCACCACCGGCACGATCAATGTGATCGATGGCGGCTGGAGCATGTAACCGACACTCAGACGGAAGGATCAATCATGAAATTCCTGCGCTATGGAGAGAAAGGCTCGGAGAAGCCGGGGCTGGTCGACACAGACGGCACATTGCGGGACCTGTCGGGCATCATCAATGATATCGCCCCGGAGACAGTGGCAAGCCTTCCCGACAAGGTGAAAAGCCTAGACCTCGCCACATTACCGACGGTTGACGGCAAGCCCCGTCTTGGCCCCTGCATCGCCCGGCCTGGCAAGTTCATCTGTATCGGTCTGAATTATGCCGACCACGCCGCCGAGACGGGGGCAGAGGTGCCGCCTGAGCCAGTCATCTTCATGAAGGCGACCAGCGCCCTCACCGGCCCCTTTGACACAGTCATCAAGCCGCGCGGCTCGACCAAGCTTGACTGGGAAGTCGAGCTTGGCATCGTCATCGGCAAGGAGAGCCGCTATGTCGAGGAGAAGGACGCGCTGTCGCATATTGCCGGTTATTGCGTCATCAACGACGTCTCAGAGCGTGCATTCCAGCTGGAGCGCCACGGCACCTGGGACAAGGGCAAGGGCTGCGACAGCTTCGGCCCCACAGGCCCGTGGCTGGTCACGCCTGATGAGATCGAGGACCCGTTGACCCTGTCCATGTGGCTCACCGTCAACGGCCACAAATATCAGGATGGCAGTACACGGACCATGGTCTATGGGCCCGCCTTCCTGATTTCCTATCTGAGCCGTTTCATGAGCCTGCAGCCGGGCGATATCATCTCCACCGGCACGCCACCGGGCGTGGGCATGGGCCAGAAACCGCCGGTCTATCTCAACGATGGCGATGTCATCGAACTGGGTATCGAAGGCCTCGGCCAGCAGAAACAGACCGTCCGCGATTACGACAATCTCTGATCGCAGCCTCCGCACCTAATGAAAAAGCCTCGCCAGACCGGCGAGGCATTCTTGTTTCTGGCAATATGCCACTGGACCGAAATGCCGACCCATCAGGAATTCATCGACCGGCATTGCAAGGCGGACGACTGAGCCTGATGACTAGCCGGCTTGTTCGCAAGTGATCAACGCAGTTTCACCAGCACCAAGCGGGATCGAGAACAGGCCGTTTTTATTCTCGCCACCTGCTCCGCTTACGGATGAAATGGAGCATTCTCCCGTGACGCGAATGCTGTAGTCACCCCCCTCGTCGGAAGTCAGGCTTACCCGTGTCGCCAGCCCGCCCGTCCACTCGATATCCACCGTGGCGGCACCGCGCACGCGCAGGCCTTTCGCTGCCCCGTCTTCCCACGCAGACGGCAGGGACGGCAGGATGTCGATCGCCGCGCCATGGCTCTGGATCAGCATTTCAGCGATGCCCGCGGTTGCCCCGAAATTGCCGTCGATCTGGAACGGCGGGTGGGTGTCGAGCAGGTTCGGCATGGTCGAATGTACCAGCTGTTCGCCGAGCAGCTTGTAGGCGCGGTTACCATCGTGCAGCCTGGCCCAGAAATTGACCTTCCACGCCTTGCTCCACCCGGTGCCGCCATCGCCGCGCCCATCGAGCGTCGCCCGCGCCGCGGCCGCAAGCTCCGGCGTTTCGCCGGGCACGATCGCATCGCCCGGATGCAGTGCATAAAGCTGGGAGACATGACGATGATCGTTCTCCGGATCGTCGAGATCTTCCTTCCATTCCTGCAACTGTCCCCAGCTGCCAATGCGCAGGCCCGGGTCGAGGCGCTCACGGGCCTCTTCGATGCGGGTCGCAAAATCGGCATCAGGTTGGCCGAGAATTTCCGATGCCTCAAGGATATGCGTGAAAAGATCGTACACGATCTGTTGCGACATCGCCGCGCCGGCGGTGAAGTCACCTTGCTCGGGCGAATAGCTCGGCGAGACGACGAGACTGCCGTCACGCGCATCCTCTACCAGCATGTCGAGCCAGAATTCGCCCTGCCCCTTCATCACCGGCCAGGCCCGCTCGCGCAGGAAAGCCTCATCGCCGGTAAATTCATAGTGCTCATAATAGTGCCGCGTCAGCCATGCGCCCGCTTCCGGTTGCCAGAAGGCGGTCGGCCAGCTGATCAAGCCGGTAAAACCGTAAATGTTGGAATTGAGCGATATCATCCAGCCATCGGCATCAGCGATCTGACGGGCGCTGACCTCACCCGAAGGAACCAGCGTATCGACATAGTCGAACAGCGGCTGGGCCATGGACGACAGGTTCGTCACCTCCGCCGGCCAGTAGTTCATCTGTAGGTTGATGTTCACGTGATAATCCGCATTCCATGGCGGATACATGGAATTGTTCCAGACGCCCTGCAGGTTTGCCGGCAAGGACCCGGGGCGCGAGGACGAGACCAGCAGGTAGCGGCCATACTGGAAGTATGCCTGCTCCAGCCAGCGGCGTTCCGCCGGATCGAGGTCGCGATAGGCCGCAAGGACCTGGCCTGTCGGCATGTCAGGTGCCGCGCCTTGCAGGTCGAGGGTCATCGCATTCATCAAGGGCGTAAAGTCCGCAAGGTGATCGCGCAGGAGCGCCTCGCCGCCCTTGGCGAGTGCTGCATCGATGCGGCGCTGGACGTCGGGAGCGGGATCATCGCCGCGATAATCGGGATAGAACGGTGCATAATCCGTACCCGCAGCAATCACGAACCATGCTTCGTCAGCACCCTCGACCGTAATTGCCTCGCCTTCGACGGCATGGGAGCCGCCGGAGATCATCACGCCGACTGACGTCTCGTATCGCAATCCGTTGTCATCGAGCGCCCCGCGGGCAGTCAGCCTGTCTTCACCAGCCTCGACCTGGACCGAGCGATTCTCCGGCAGGGCCAGGGAAGCCGAAAGATCCAGAGCACCGGGCTCGCTGGCACTGAGATGCACGACGATGACGCCATCGGGATAGCTGGCAAAATAATTGCGACTAAAGGCGATGCCACCCTGCGTGTAGGTGACGCTGGCGACACCGGTCGACAGGTCGAGACTGCGGCGATAGTCCGAAAGATCCTCGCCAATGCCGCCATGGGACAGGACCAGATCACCGAAGGATTGGTAGTGGCCGTAACCGACCGGATCGATGCCAAGGCGGCCGGCAACCTCTTCCGGTGACATGCTGCCGCGTTCAGCCAGATCGGCCTGGACCGCTGCAAGTTCACCAGCAAGGGAGTCTGTGGGCCGGCCATAGCTATAGGGATTGTCGGGACCGGCCCCGCCCTCGGTGGTCGAGCCCGGCCCCCCTGTCCAGAGGGTCTTTTCGTTGAACTGCAGTATTTCTTCTCTGATGCCGCCGGTAACCATTGCCCCCATGGCGCCATTGCCGACCGGCAGTGCCTGCGTTTCCCAATCCTGTGCAGGGGCATCGTACCAGAGCGTCACGTCGCCTTCGCCTTGCGGCGCTGTCTGCGAAGTCGCCGCATCGACGCGTCCATCACTGGCAGCGCCATCGACAGGGCGTTCACCGCATCCGCCCGCCAGACACACCGCGACGGCAAGGCTGAACACTATTTTCGATTTCATTGCGCTCCAGTCCCTATACATGCTGTCAGCTTGAAGCCCTGCGGCCATTTCATTGCCGCCACGATTGCCGATCACACCTTCCCTGTCCAGTCCGCAAAATAGTTTTTACATATGAAACGATATTATTTGATATCGATTGCCCATTTTAGTCGTATTTCTTGCGGACAGCGTGTTGCCTGCGCTAAGTCGGGCCACTAGCATGTGCCAACAGCTTGCAAATGCCAGAAAAGCAGAACCATCAATGGACAATAAACTGACCCTCAATCCGCATCGCCTGTTCTCCTCGGACCCAATCCAGCGGGATATCGCTGCGAAACTCTATGACGGGGTCAAGGACCTGCCGATCATTTCGCCGCACGGGCATACGGATCCTGAATGGTTTGCCAAAAACGAGAAATTTCCCGACCCGGCGCATCTGTTCATCACACCGGATCACTACGTTTTCAGGATGCTCTATTCTCAGGGGATCGCGCTTGAAGACCTGGGGGTACCCCGTGTCGATGGCGGCGAGACCGAGCAGGACCCCCGCAAGATCTGGAAGCTTTTCGCTGAACACTATCACCTGTTCCGCGGCACCCCTTCGCGGGGCTGGCTCGATTACGTATTTGCCACCGTCTTCGACCTGAAGGTCGCGCTGTCTGCCGAGACCGCTGACCATTATTACGAAGTCATCGACGAGCAGCTGAAGACCGATGCCTTCCGCCCGCGCGCGCTGATGGACCGGTTCAACATCGAGAAAATCGCGACGACCGAGATGGCGACCGATCCCCTGACCTATCATGCCAGCATGAAGGAAGACGGATACCTGTCGCGGGTCGTTACCACCTTCCGTCCGGACGATGTCGTCGACCCGGAGAAGAAGGGCTTTCTCGAGGCGCTGGAAAAACTCGGCGAGATCACCGGCGAGGACATCTCGACATGGGACGGCTATCTCGCCGCCCTGCGCAATCGCCGCGCCTTCTTCAAGGCCCATGGCGCCACTGCGACTGACCACGGTCATGTTACCGCTAACACCGAAAATCTCGATACCGCAGCATGCAAGGCGCTCTACGAGAAAGTGCGTACGGGCAAGGCCACCCCGGCTGAGGCCGAGACGTTCCGCGGACAGATGCTGACCGAAATGGCCGGCATGAGCCTGGAAGACGGGCTGACCATGCAGATCCATGCTGGCTCCTGCCGCAATCATAATGCCCAGCTTTTCGAGAAGTTCGGGGCCGACAAGGGCGCGGATATTCCTCTGCAAACGGATTATGTCAATGCGCTGAAGCCGTTGCTGGCGCGCTATGGCAACGAGCCGGACCTGACGGTCATCCTGTTTACGCTGGACGAGACGGTTTATTCGCGTGAGCTGGCGACATTGGCCGGGCATTACCCCTGTCTTCGCCTCGGCCCACCCTGGTGGTTCCACGACTCTCCCGAAGGGATGCTGCGTTTCCGTCATCAGGTGACAGAGACCGCAGGCTTCTACAACACCGTCGGGTTCAACGACGACACCCGTGCTTTCCTCTCCATCCCGGCGCGCCATGATGTCGCCCGGCGGATTGATTGCCGCTTTCTTGCTCAGCTGGTTGCCGAGCACAGGCTGGGAGAAGACGAGGCTGCACAAGTCGCAAAGGACCTCACTTACAACCTCGTCAAGAAAGCCTATCGCTTCGACTAACCGGTTGGCCGCAGGTCGCTGGCAGATTCATTCACACCACTGGAACATGCTGCGCCCACCGGGAAGCGATGCGGGAAACCGCCTATCAGATGAGAGACTTCCCGGTTGATCGCCAACAAATGCATGGTCTATAGCACAGGCATTCTTACGACAGAATGATCGGGATTTCATGAGCCTTTCACTGCAAGATGCTCTCCGCAGCGAGAACAAAACGACAGCGGCCCTGCCCGCCTATGACCGCAACAAGGCAGGTGTCGGCATCGTCCATCTCGGCCCCGGTGCCTTCTTTCGTGGACACCAGGCGGTGTATACGGACGATGCCATGGCTATCGATGGCGAGGAAGCTGATGGTCGCGACTGGGCTATTTGCGGGGTCTCCCTGCGCTCTGCATCGGTCAGGGACGGTCTTGAAAGCCAGGATGGCCTCTATACGCTGGCGACACTCGACCATGAGGTTTCCTATCGCATTATCGGCTCCTTGAAGGAGCTGATGGTAGCGCCGGAGAACCCCGCCGCCGTCATCGACCGCCTTGCCGACCCGGCTATAAGGATTGTGACGCTGACCATCACGGAGAAGGGCTATTGTCTCACGGCCGATGGCGCGCTGAATGAAGACAACAAGGATATCGCTCACGATATCGACAATCCCGAAGACCCGCGCTCGGCCATCGGCTATCTCGTCGCGGGGCTTGCGAAACGCCATTCAAGCGGCGCAGCGCCGTTTGCCTGCATTTCCTGCGACAACCTGCCTGACAACGGGCACAAGCTGCGCGATGCCGTCATTGCCCTTGCCGCGAAGCATGATGCGGCCCTGTCGGAATGGATCAGGTCAAGCGTCGCCTTTCCGCGCACGATGGTCGATTCCATTACGCCAGCAACGGATGACGCGCTGATAGATCGCGTGCGCGAAGAAGCAGGCATCGAGGATGCCTGGCCGATCCAGCGCGAGGCCTTCAAGCAATGGGTGATCGAAAAATTCGACGGCCCCCGCCCTGCCTGGGAAAAGGCAGGCGCGACCTTCACCGACAATGTCGCCGCCTTCGAGCACGCCAAGCTGAAGCTGCTCAATGGCCCGCATTCGGCGACCGCCTATCTCGGTTATCTGGCTGGCTATGAAACGGTTTACGAAGCAGTCAGTGATGACGCCTTCACGCGGTTCATCCGTACCATGACGGACAATGAAACGATACCGGGCTTGCACGCGCCGGAAGGGCTGGACCTTGTCGAATACCGCGATGCCATCATAGGCCGCTTTAAGAACCCGGAGATTCGCCACCTGCTCTCGCAGATCGCGTGGGATGGTACCCAGAAGCTGCCTGTCCGGATCATTTCCACGATACGGGAGAACGTTGCGGCTGGCCGCCCGATCACCGCCCACTGCCTTGCCCTCGCGGGCTGGCGACGATTCATCATCAGGGCGCTGCAGGAAGGCCGGGAGATCGTCGATCCGATGAACGACACCCTGGGCGAGCAGCCCTGGGCAGCCGAGTCCGATCCGGTCGCTGCAACGGAGAAATTCCTCGCCTTCCGCGCCCTGTTCGACAGCGAACTGGCCAAAAGCATGGCCCTGAGAGACAGCCTGCAGCTGGCCATCGAAGCCATCGGCGATGGCTCGACAGAGGCTGTACGCAACGCGATCATTTCCCATGGAGCGGTAGCATGAAACGCGTCCTGGTGATCGGCGAGGCCATGGTCGAGATGCGGCCCGCAGGCGACAAGCCGGACCATTATGCCAGCGCCATCGCCGGGGATGTCTACAACACCGCCGTCTACCTCAAGCGCCTTGCAGGCGAAGATGCGCAGGTGTCTTTTCTCACGGCCCTTGGCGATGATGCCCTGAGCCAGCGCATGCGCGACACCTTCGAGGATGAGGGTATCGATACCGGGTATGTGCGCACCATCAAGGGGGGCACTCCAGGCCTCTACATGATCCATACGGATGATCAGGGCGAGCGTTCCTTCACGTATTGGCGCTCTGCCGCTGCGGCCCGGCGCATGCTGGAATGCGACAGTATAGAGGGACTTGCCGACCTTCTATCCGGTTTCGACCTCGTCTATTTTTCGGGCATCACACTGGCGATCCTGCCGCCGGACCACGCTGCCTTGCTGATCGCCGCTGCCGAGGCCGCGCGACCGAACGGAACGACCATCGCTTTCGACCCGAATTATCGTGCCCGCCTCTGGTCTGCACCGGAACTGGCGATCGCCGCCTTCGACAATGCCTTTGCCGTCAGCGACATCCTGCTGCCCGGCATGGATGACGAACACGACCTTTATGGTTCGCAGAGTCCGAAGGACACGATCAACCGCCTGCAGAATGGGCACCCTGCGCATATCGTCCTGAAGGCTGGAAAGCATGTCCATCTTTACACGAACGGACAGGAAACCGGGATACTGACGGTCACCCCGGTCGAGCGCCCGGTCGATACGACGGCTGCAGGCGACAGTTTTGCCGCCGGCTTCCTGTCCGGCTGGCTCGATGGCCTTGCCCCTGCCGACAGCGTTGCCCGCGCCGCCCGTGTCGCGGCCTTCGTCGTCACCCAGCCCGGCGCCATCTGCCCGAAAACCATTTTTTCCAGCGTACTGAAACAAGAGCAACAATCATGAAAATCACCAATGCCAAGGTCATCGTCACCTGCCCCGGCCGCAATTTCGTAACGCTGAAAATCGAGACCGATGAGGGACTGACCGGCATCGGCGATGCGACGCTGAACGGCCGCGAGCTGTCGGTCGCGTCCTACCTGACCGATCACTGCATTCCGAACCTGATCGGCAAGGACGCGGGCCGAATCGAGGATATCTGGCAGTTCTTCTATCGCGGTGCCTATTGGCGTCGCGGCCCGGTGACGATGTCTGCCATCGCGGCGATCGACACGGCGCTGTGGGATATCAAGGCGAAAGCAGCCGGCATGCCACTCTACCAGCTGCTCGGCGGGCGCTCGCGCGATGGCGTCATGGTTTATGGCCACGCCAATGGCACCGATATCGAGGACACGGTCGATGCTGTTTTGAAATACAAGGAGCTGGGCTACAAGGCGATCCGCGCCCAGTCGGGCATTCCGGGGCTGAAATCGACCTACGGCGTCTCCAAGGACACGATGTTCTATGAGCCTGCCGACGCGGCCCTGCCCAGCGAGAACGAGTGGGACACGGTGAAATATCTCAACCACGCGCCGAAACTGTTCGAAAAGGTGCGCGAGGCAGTCGGTCCGGACATTCACCTTCTGCACGACATTCACCACCGCCTGACGCCGCTGGAGGCCGGCCAGCTCGGCCGCTCGCTGGAACCGTACAAGCTGTTCTGGATGGAAGACCCGACACCGGCGGAAAACCAGGAAGCGCTGAAGCTGATCCGTCAGTACACGACGACACCGATCGCCATCGGCGAGATCTTCAATACAATCTGGGACTGCAAGGACCTGATCCAGAACCAGCTGATCGACTATATCCGCACGACCGTCGTTCATGCCGGCGGCATCACGCACCTGCGGCGCATCGCCGATCTCGCCTCCCTTTATCAGGTACGCACCGGCAGCCATGGCGCGACCGACCTGTCACCGGTCTGCATGGGCGCTGCGCTGCATTTCGACACCTGGGTGCCCAATTTCGGCATTCAGGAATATATGCACCACACTGAGGAAACTGATGCCGTCTTCCCGCATGACTATACGTTCAAGGACGGGTTCCTGTATGCGGGCGAAACGCCAGGCCATGGCGTGACCATCGACGAGGATCTGGCAGCGAAATATCCCTATTCACCTGCCCAGCTGCCGGTCAACCGCCTGACTGACGGCACGATGTGGAACTGGTAGGCAAGTGGAGCACCCGCTCCAGCTGCTGATATTTTTAAGCGAACTCTGTGCGCCTTGAAATTCCTTCCTATATGGATTGAATGAACGAAATCAAGCGCATAACCCTATCCGGCTACATCAGGCTGATGCTTGGCCTGTTGTTGCCGTTTCTGATCCACCTGCCAGCCCATGCACAGAATGTCAGTGGTGTCAGCGGGCCTGTCGTCGATGGCGATGAGCACGCTGTTGAATATCGGTTTGGCATTGTTCCCGACGGTTCGGGATCCGCATACTCGCACCGCTTTCACTATGAAAAAGCGCTTTCCAATGCCGTGAAGGCCCGCGGGGTCTTCATGGCCCGGGACGGCGTCAGCGAGGGCCTCTCTTTTTCATCGGTGCGTGCCGAACTGACATGGCAAGCCACGCCTGATGGCCAGCAATGGCAATCCGGATTGCGAACAGAAATACAATACACCGAGAGCGGTCCGGTCGTGTTTGGCGCACGCTGGCTGAATGAGTTGGCTCTCGGCGACGTGTGGTCAACACGCTTCAACCTTATTGCCCAAACGGAAACCGGAAGCAACGCAGCTGACGGCCTGTTTGTTGAAACACGATCGAGCATCTCCAGAGAGATTGGTGAGGGGAGAGAAATCGGGCTGGAGCTGTTCAATGACTTCGGCAGTGCGGATGATATGCCGGGATTTGATGAGCAGGACCATCAGGCAGGTCCTTATGTAGAGTTCCCTGTGGGTGAGAAGCTCTCCCTGAAGGCAGGCGCCCTATTTGGGCTATCCAGAGCAGCCGACAACACAACTTTCCGCCTGTCTATCGGACGGGATTTTTAGGTATTTCGCCCCTCCGTCAGCGTCCGGCTGACCGCATCGCGCCAGCCGTCGAGGTTCCTTTTGCGTGTCGGCGCATCCATGGCAGGCTGGAACGACCTGTCGAGCTGCCAGCGTCCGGCGATATCCTCAAGCGAGTTGTAGAGGCCGGCCTGCAAGCCCGCGAGGCACGCTGCGCCGAATGCCGTGGTCTCGGCAATGACCGGCCTGTCGGTGCGCATATCGAGTATGCCTGCGAGGAATTGCATCATCCAGTCGTTGGCGACCATGCCGCCATCAACACGCATTGCCTCCGGCATACCGCCATCGGCGACCATGGCGCCGACCAGGTCCGACAGCTGATAAACCGTGGATTCCAGGGCCGCGCGGACCATCTCGGCCTTGCCGGCCCCGCGTGTCAGCCCGAACACGGCGCCGCGCGCCTGCGCATCCCACCATGGTGCCCCGAGCCCGGCAAAGGCCGGGACGATATAGACGCCATTGTTACTGTCGATGCTGCTCGCCAGCGCCTCGGTTTCTGAGGCCGATTTGATGATGCCGAGCCCGTCACGCAGCCATTGCACGGTTGTGCCCGCCGCAAAGATCGACCCCTCCAGGGCATAAAACGCCTTCCCGTCCAGCCGATAGGCTACGGTGGTGAGAAGCTTGTTCCTTGAGCGGACGATATGTTCGCCAGTATTCAACACGACGAAACAGCCCGTGCCGAAAGTGCTCTTGACCATGCCGGGGCTGAAACAGGCCTGGCCGATCAGGGCTGCCTGCTGATCACCGGCGACACCGCAAATCGGGATTTCACGCCCGAACAGGGCTTTTTCCGTGTTGCCGAAATCAGCCGCGCTGTCGCGCACATGAGGCATCAGCGCGGCCGGGATGTCGAACAGAGAGAGCAGTTCTTCATCCCAGTCCTGACGCTCGATATTGAACAGGCAGGTGCGGCAAGCATTGGTCGCGTCAGTGGCGTGGACTTTACCACCGGTCAGCCGCCACAGCAGGAAGCTGTCAATCGTGCCGAAGGCCAGCTTGCCAGCTTGCGCGCGGGCGCGAACCCCGTCCACATTTTCCATTAACCAGTTGACTTTCGTGGCCGAGAAATAGGGATCGAGTACGAGGCCAGTTCGTTCCGTCACCATTGCCTCATGGCCAGCCTCGCGCAACGTCCGGCAATACTCGGCAGTGCGCCTATCCTGCCAGACAATCGCATTGTGAACGGGCTTGCCAGTCTCCCTGTCCCAGACAAGTGTCGTCTCGCGCTGGTTGGTCACACCCACAGCGATGACCTCGAGATCGTCAGCCTCCGCCTTTTCCAGCACTTCGCGGCAGACGGCCACGACCGTCTCCCAGATCTCTTCCGGGTCATGCTCGACCCAACCGGCTTCAGGGTAATGCTGGGTGAATTCGCGCTGGGCGAGGCCGCGTATCGTGCCCTCCCCGTCGAACAGGATCGCGCGCGAACTCGTAGTGCCCTGATCTATCGCCAGGATGCAGGGTGTGCCAGTCATGTCGTTTCCTCGTGCTCCGTGAAGGCGGAGGATAGCACAGGTCAGGCATGGGTCAGGCGAAGATTTTCCGCAGGCAGGGCCCGCTCGCTACTCCTCGCCAACAAGGATGGCACGTCCGGGGCGGCTGCCATCGGCAGAACGCGCCCTGACCTCGACAGGAGCCGAGACGTCGACCGGTCCGTCGACATGCTGCCACGCCCCGCCGGGCTCGCGCATCTCGACCTGCAGCCCCGGGAAGATCGTGTTGGTCTCCAGGGTGCCCTCGTCAAGCGTCGCACCCGCCGTGGGAATGCGATACGGGATACCGGCAAGGTCGAGCTTGGGCAATTCCTTCTGCCCCAGTACCGTGGCGAAGCGGGCCCAGTCTGCCTCCAGTGACGCTCGCATGTCGTCGGTAAAATTGCCTGTGTCCGGCCCATAGACGGCGCCGTCATACTGGTAGGGCACCTCCCAGTCCGCCTTGTGCCATGCCCGTTCGGCAAGCGCGATCAGGCGCGGGAAGATCATGTACAGGACCATGTCATCACTGGACAGGGTTTCGCTCCATACCTGCCCCTGCATACCGGCGAACGTCACTCCGGCGTCGAGCGGCGCATGAGTGACAGTGCCATTTTCGTCTGTCTGCAGACGATCATCGATGGTAAAGGGCTGCTCATTCGGATCTTTCCAGAGTTCGGCGTGGGCAGGCAGGTTTTCCGGCATGAACTCGAACACCTTGCGCGTATTCAGGCGCCGCGATGCCCAGTAATAGCCGCCTTCCTTCGGATCGGCCTCGTAAGGGAAATCGAAATAGAGCGCGTCGGGCGTCGAGAGGACGACCTCCCAGCCATAATTGGCCTGCTGGTGCGCTGATGTCGTCCCGCCCCATGGCAACACACCCCAGGCATTGGTTTGTACCCGGTCCGGCATGTTGTCAGGGTTGGTGTGCCCCATCCCGTCATTCCAGCCACCGGGGATGACGCCCATATCCGCGACCATATTAGCGACACGCTCGATGAAGTACCCGCCAAGATCGCTGGCCGAGTCCAGCCCGTTGCCGGGTTCGTCGAACAGCTGCTGGCAGATCGGCGATTCCACCCATGCCCCCGCGGTCTCATCAGCACCGATATGATAGCGGCGCAGCGGAACGCCTGCCGCCTCGTGCATCTGCGCGATTTCAGTGACCACCTTGTCGATGAAGTGATAGGTGGAATCCATGCACACATTCAGCGTATTGTCCGTATAGAACTGAATGCTCTCATACTCTGTCGTGTCGTCGAAATCCGTCAGGAGGTAGTCGCGAGCTGCTTCCGGCTCACCCGCCTCCATGAGACGTCGATAACGCGCTTCCATCGACTTGATTGCTGCGCGCGAATGCCCAGGCATGTCCAGCGACGGAATAACCTCTATATGACGAGCCTTTGCGGCTTGCAGGATCGTCGTATAGTCCTCGACCGAGAAATAACCATCGACAGCCGTCTCACCCGTCGGGCCGCTGCCAAGCTGCATCAGCAGGCACTCATCCTCGGCAGGGTCGTGACAACGCCGTGCGCCGACATCCGTCAGTTCCGGCAGGCCGGGTATCTCCAGCCGCCAGCCTTCATCATCAGCCATGTGCAGGTGCAGCTTGTTCAGCTTGTACGCCGCCATCTGGTCCATGACGGCGAGCACCATGTCGAGCGAATGGAAATTTCGTGAAAGGTCGATATGCATGCCGCGGAAGCCAAAGCGCGGCGCATCTTCCACGCGCATCTGCGGCACGCTTGTCTCGCCTGGCGTGACGAGCGATGCCAGCGAATAGAGGCCATAGGCAGCACCGGCTGTATCAGTGGCATTGATAGCAATGCTGTCTGCACCGATATCGAGGATATACGACTCTACGGCCTGCGATGGATCGCCAGCCACCTCGATGGAAACGGGCACACCGCCGGTCGCCTCTGCGATACCAAGCTCGGCAAGTCGCTCGAGTGGCGCATCGAGCATGTCGCGCCCTGCACCGTCAATCGTGACATTCAGGCCACGGGCCAGATCGAGTGCACCATCGCGAAGTGTCATGCCCTGAGGCGTGGGAATGATCGCGGCATCGACGACATCATCAGCCACAGGATCGATCCCGCTGTTCGCCTCATAAAGAAACCCTGCCGTGGCCAGCGGCGTTGCATCGCCCTGCCCTTTTCTATAATGCGTCACTTCACCCGGAAACTCGACGATCCATGGCCGTACCGGCAGACCGGTCTCATCATCGACTTCCATGCGTGTACTGTCGATCGTCTTCGCATCGAGGCCATCAGCGACGACATACCAGTTCGGCATCAGCTTGGCTTCGCTCAGCACCTGTCCGCGTACCACGAAGTCGATACTCACCGCCACGCCGGCCTCGAAGCCTCCGAACGCAGTATCCGGTCGCAGAACGTGCAAGTCGCCATTGATATGCTCGAGGGTCAAGGGCCCCGGAGCGGCAAAGGCAAGCGGATCCGGCTGGCTGAAGTAGATCTGCCAGCCTGTCGCATCCAGTGTTTCATCCGTCTCAAGAGTGATACTCGCCTCGTAACATGACATACCCCCGGCTGAACTGTCGCCTGCTTCGCAGTCAGCGGATTTATTCGCGATCACCCGGTAGGTGACGTCAAGGGACCGGGCGAGCGTATCAATATCGCTCTGGCTAGCCTGACCGGCACCCGCTGTCTCCGCCGCCTCCGATGCTTGCTCGCCGGCCGAAACGACCGGTTCATTTCCACAGGCAGAAAGTGCCAGGATGGCTATCAGGCTCGCTGTCGTCTTGATTATACCGGTCGTCTTTTTCATGATTCTGTCCTTGAGGTGTTCACGCGATAGCCACGATACCAAATGTCTTATTGGTATTAATACTCACATATCCAATAGTTCAGTCAACATCGAACGATAGCTTTCCCACTCTTTCCCAATTCCCCGATTTCACTGGAATATACAATATTAACGAGCGACGGGCTTATCGGCTTGCAGGAATGGCTGAATGGTATTATCAAAACCTATCCGCCGCCATGTTCCCTCCAGTGCAATATGGCTTTGTTCAGAGCATGTTAGCAGGGCAGAACCATCGTGCAGCAGCTTTCGGAACTGATTGGTCCGCTCGATCCGGAGGATCGCACGGCGCTGTATCTGCAACTGCAGAAAAAGCTGCGCACTGCGATCGTGGAAAACATGCTGCCCCCTGAGAAACCATTGCCGGCCGAACGCGACCTTGCGGAGGAATACGGCATTTCCCGCATCACCGTTCGCAAGGCGTTGCAGGCGCTTGTCGATGAAGGGCTGCTCAATCGCCGTCAGGGCTCGGGCACTATCGTTGCCCGCCGGGTCGAGAAGGTCTTCTCGCAGCTGACATCCTTTTCGGAGGAGATGAAGGCCCGCGGCCAGACGCCCGGCAGCCGGTGGCTGCGGCGGGCGGCGAGCCGCATCACGCCCGATGAGGTCATGAATTATGGTCTGAGCCCGGACCTGAGGGTCTATCGGTTTGACAGGGTGCGCCATGCTGACGGCGCACCGATGGCACTGGAATATTCGATCGTGCCTGCCTTTGCCCTGCCGTCACCGGATGCTGTCGAGGACTCCCTCTATGTCGCGCTGAATGAGGCAGGCTACCGGCCCGTCCGGGCGTTGCAGCGCCTGAGGGCCGTCTTGTTTGAACATCAGCAGGCAGAGCTTCTGGGTGTGCCGGAGAAAAGCGCCGGCCTGCTGGTCGAACGGCGCGCCTTCCTGCAGGATGGCAGGATCGTCGAGATCTCTCGCTCCTTCTATCGCGGCGACACCTATGATTTCGTTGCCGAGTTGACCGCCGGCTAGAACCGCCATCAGATCTTGATGAAGATCTGCCGCTTCCACAGCCACACGGCAAAGACCCAGTTCATCGCAAGATAGACCGCCACCGGCACCAGTGAGGCGAGACTGTCCGGCAGCACATGCCCGCCGAGATTATACAGCCCAACGCCAGTTGCCGAGACGACCAGGAATGACGTGACGAAATGGAACGTATAGGTCGCAATGGCATTCACCCCGAAAACCCGGAAGAAATGGGAGACAGGCCCGTAGCGCTTCGCCACATCATTGACCAGCCATGCGACCGACAGGATCAGCATGGCGATCCCGGTCGAAACGAAGACGAAAGTCACCGTCCACAGATCCTTGATGATCGGATGCACGAAACCGAGCACGACACCGAGGACAAGCAGGATCACGGCGGCCGCCGCCAGCTTGCCCCCGACCGCCATCGTCCTGTCCTGCCGCTTCAGCCACAGGCCGGTCAACACGCCCATCAGGCACTGCGCAACACCGGGCAAGGTGGAGAGGATGCCCTCCGGGTCATATCCCAGCTCCCGGTCGTAATAGGCATGGCTGCCCAGCACCACATGATCGACCCAGGAGACGATATTCAGTCCGGCGACAGACAGGTCCGCCGCCTGCCCGTCGGGCAGCGGGACGTAAAGCAGGGCGGTATAGAGCACGAGGACTGCACCGGCAACGATCGCCATCGTGCGGGCTGATGCGTAGAGAAAGATCAGTGCCGTGAGGAAATAGACGATACCGATGCGCTGCAGGACACCGAAATAGCGCGCTTCAGACCAGACAATCTCATTGTACCAGAGATTGATATTGCTCAGGAAAAAGCCGAGCAGCACCAGTTTCAGCGCGCGCCAGCCGATATGGCGGATCGTGCCACCCTTTGCCCCTGCCTCTGCGGCGCGCCCCAATGACAGGGCAATGGAGATGCCGACAATGTAAAGAAACGCCGGAAAGACGAAATCGGCCCCCAGAAAGCCGTCCCAGTTCGCATGCAACAGGAATGGCGGCACCGGTGCGGGCATGGCGTAGTGCACATAGGCCGTGGCATTGACGAGGATCATGCCGAAGATCGCCACGCCCCGCGCGACATCGACCGACAGCATCCTGTCATTCAGGGCCGTACCACCTGTTGCGTCATGCGTCATGGGTTTTTCCTTCCCTCGAGAATATCGCCGATCGCCGTGCCGACCGCAGCGGCCTGCGGGCCCAGCAGCAAGTGGACCGTATCCGGACCAGTGTCCACGACGCCGCGAGTAGCCAGCGCTTTCAGTGCCTGATCGTCAGCACGGGACCTGTCGCTCAGCGAAACCGTGATGCGCGAGGCAAGCGCCTTCACGGCCCGGACATTATCCGCCCCACCCAACGCAGTGAGGATCGGATCGACAACCGCGCGGGGCACTGCCCCTGCCTGCTCACTTTCTGCCATGCCTTGCAACTGATTATCCCTCTGCATACCGAGTTCCGCACGAATATCGGAGGCTGTCTGGTCGGCTATCGGGCCAAGAACCACCTGCATGGTGGTCGCAGACGGACGGATAACACCCTTTGCGCCCAGCGCCTTGAGCTGGGATTCATCGACCTTCGAAGGTTCCGCCAGCACCAGCCTCAGCCGTGTCATGCAGGCATCGACACTGACGAGATTGTCCGCCCCGCCAAGGGCCTTGATATAACCTGCCGCCTGTCCCGCCTTTGACGGTGTCGCCGGACCCGCCGGCGCTGCTATTGTCGCATCGCGCCCCGGCGTTTTCAGGTTGAAGCGGGCGATGCAGAAACGGAACATGCCATAGTACAAAAGCCCGTAGGCCAGCCCGACCGGCAACAGCAACAGTGGCCGGGTCGAGAGGTTGAAGTTCAGCACATAGTCGATAAGCCCTGCGGAGAATCCGAAGCCGAGCTTCACGTCCAGAATATCCATGATCACCATGGACAGGCCGGTCAGCACCGCGTGAATGGCATAGAGAACCGGTGCCAAAAACATGAAGGTGAATTCGATCGGCTCGGTGACGCCCGTCAGCAACGAGGTCAGGCCGAGCGACAGATACATGCCGCCGACTTCGGCCCTCCGCTCGCGCGGCGTCGCGTGATACATGGCAAGGCACGCCGCCGGCAGGCCGAACATCATGACCGGGAAGAAGCCGGCCATGAAGCGCCCTGCCTCCGGGTCACCGGCAAAGAAACGGTTCAGGTCACCCGTCACACCCCCGAAATCGCCGACGATGAACCACGCGACGTTGTTGAGGATATGGTGCAGACCGGTGACGATCAGTATACGGTTCAGAACACCATAGATGAATAGGCCGATTTCGCCCGACGCGACGACAGCGCGCGAGAAGGCATCCATCGCCCCCTCGATCCCGACCCAGCCGAAGCCGACAATGGCCGCCAGCATGACGCCGACGCAGCCGGCCGCGATGGGCACGAAGCGCCGGCCGCCGAAGAAGGCGAGGAATTCCGGCAGGCGGATATCATGGTAGCGATTGTAGAGAATGCCCGAGACGATACCCGCCAGGATACCGACCGGCACGCCAAGCTTGCCGATCTCACGATCGAGCCAGGCATTCTCTGCCAGCACACGGGCACTTTCCTCGACCCCGGCAAGCACGTCGGGGGGCACGGCGATCAGCGTGCGGGCACCCTGCGTCGCGACGAAATAGCAGACGGCCCCGGCAAGACCCGCTGCGCCGTTGTTGTCCTTCGCGAAGCCCACGGCGACGCCAATGGCGAACAAAAGCCCGAGATTGGAAAAAATCGCCGCCCCTGCCGCCGCGATGAAGGGCACATCGAACAGGTCCGGCTGGCCGAAGCGCAACAACAGGCCCGCAACGGGCAGGACAGCAATCGGCAGCATCAGTGTACGACCGAGATTTTGTACATTCGCCATCAGGGTTGCCATTGAATTCTCCTCATCACGGCGTCCATCTCATATCCAGTCCTGCAGGTGTGGCCAGGTTGCCATGAGATGCTTTCGCACCGCGTCGGCACTCTCCATTTCCATGGCCGTTTCCGCCGCTTTCCTGCAGTCTGCCATGGTGACGGAACGCAGCACGGCCTTGACCATCGGCACGGCACTGGCAGTTGCCGATAGCTCCGTGACGCCAAGCCCCGCCAGCAAGGGGGCTGCCAGCGGCTGGGAGGCCATTGATCCGCACACGCCAACCCATTTTCCATACCCGGCCCCTGCCTCGGCCGTCATGGCGATCAGGCGCAAGACAGCCGGGTGGAAACTGTCTGCTTTCGCGGCCAGCTGGGGGTTCCCCCTGTCCATGGCGAGCGTGTATTGGGAGAGGTCATTCGTGCCAATGGAGAAGAAGTCTACATGCGGGGCCAGCGTTTTCGCGGTTACGGCGCTCGCCGGTGTCTCCACCATGATGCCCAGTGGCAGACCGGCGCTGACGCCCATCTCTTCACCAAGCCTGCCGAGCATGGCCCTGACCGCGATGACTTCATCGGCCGAGGTCACCATGGGAAGCATGATAGAAATCTGCGACTGCGTCTTCACGCTAAGAATGGCCCGCAGCTGTGTCTCGAACAGGTCCGGTCGGTGCTGCATGAGGCGGATACCGCGCATGCCCAGCGCCGGGTTTTCCTCCTTGTCGAAGTGTACAAACGCCGCCGGCTTGTCACCGCCGATATCCAGCGTGCGGATCACGAGCGGCCGGCCTGCGAGACTGTCTGCGATTGCCTGATAGATGGCTGTCTGCCCTTCCCGAGAGGGCGGCGTGGCACGACCGATATACAGAAACTCCGTACGCAGCAGGCCACAGCCCTCCGCCCCGTTGCTGACGGCCTGCTCGGCACCCTGATCGCCGCCCAGATTGGCGAAGACCTCCATTGCCGTGCCGTCCTGCAGGTGCGCAGGGTTGGCCGCCTCTGCCAGCGCTGCTGCATAGTTTTGCTTCCGGCGCTCAACGGCCTTTCGTGTTTCTGATACAACTTCCGGCGCGGGGGCGACATGCAACTCGCCCCTGTCAGCATCAAGGATGACAGGTGTGCCGTCGGCAATGGTCATGGCACCCGGGCTCACGGCGACCAGAGCAGGCATGCCCTTTTCGGCCGCCAGGATCGACACATGGGACGTCGCTCCGCCGCCGATCAGGCAGATGCCGGCCGCGCCTACCTCTGCCAGCCGCAGGAATTGCGACGGGTAAAGCTCGCGCGCAATGATGATGGCACCTTCGCAGGACAGTTCTTCATTTGCTTCACCGTTCAGCCGGGCAATCACCTGCCGCTCCAGGTCAGCAAGATCGTCCGCCCTTTCTGCGAGCAATGGCGCGTCCAGCGCCTTTAACGCGCTGATTTGCTGCTCGATCGCACGCTGCCAGGCAAAGCCAGCCGACTTGCCCTGCCCAATCAGCTGCATTGCGTCGCCTGTCAGCGTCTCGTCTTCCAGCAAGACCAGATGTGCACGGAGGATTTCTTCTTGTTGTGATTTGGCCTGCCCCTGCGCCAATTCCAGCTTCCGCTTTATGTCGGCCTTTACTACGGCGAGGGCCTGCGACAGGGCAGTGCCTTCTTGCTGACTGCCCTTGCCGTCTTCATCGAAATCGCCCATTGCCTCATCGAGACGCATTACAGGGCCTATGACGAGGCCCGGCGCCGCCGTGACGCCTTCCAGACGCGCGCTGCCATCCAGCGCGATCGGCTTGATCACGCCTTGCGCGCTCGCATCAGCCTTGCTGGCGGCAGCGCTCCTTACGGGAACAATCTCCTCCCCCAAACCTGCGGTAATCGCCTGCATCAGGGAAGTCAGCAGCCTCTCGGCATCCTCGCCTGATGCCTCGACTGTCAGGGTGTCGCCATGGCGCACGCCCAGCGTCATGATCGCGACAGGGCTGCGGGCGCTTGCCCGCTTGCCACCCAGACAAAGCCAGCCAGTAGCATCGAACTGTTTTGCCAGATCGGCGAGGCGCGCTGCAGGTCTGGCGTGCAGGCCATTGCCCAGCAGGACCCGGACCTCGCTTGTGACGCCTTCGCCGCCAACCATATCCGGCGATGGCACAACATCCGGCGCATCGACAGCGACGACCCTGAAAAGCACCTCGCCAATGGCAACCGGCCCTGGCTGCCTCAGGTCGGCGACGCGGTAGCCCTCACTGGCGACGATCACAGGCGTTTGCAGGCTGGTCGCCTGATCGGCCAGAATATCGAGATCGAAAGAGAGGAGCAGGTCACCTGCGGCGACGACACTTCCTTCCTCGACATGGGCAGTGAACCCCTTGCCCTGCAATCCCACAGTCTCGATTCCGACATGGACCAGCACTTCGGCACCATTGTCCGCCCGCAGGGTGAGGGCATGCAGGCTGCCGGGCAGGTTGAGGATGACGCCATCGCAGGGTGCCCGCAGCTCGCCAGCGACCGGATCGATGAGCCCGCCCGGCCCCATCATGCCACCAGCGAAGACTGGATCGGGTGCTTCTTCCAGCGGGCCGAACCACCCGGCCACAGGTGACAGCACCGTCAGGCCTTCACCGCCTTTTGCCTCGACCTTGTCCATCCAGTCTTTTCGCCCCTCGCCAAATTGGTATTATACCTGTTATAGATTATCCTGAAATTTATGGGAATATAACCCGAAATGTAGACATTTTCAAAAAAATAAGATACCATTGTATAACTTTTTGAGTTAAGGGCTCATGGCGTTCTCCGCGGAGAGACTCTGAAACTCTCCGGCGCACGCAATCTGCCGGACCAGACCGTATGGACAGTACCTGATGACTTTCCCCCTGGAACAGACCGATCCTTCGATCCGCAATAGCCTGATGTACCGGGAGGCAGGTGAAACCGCCCACGTCGTCAGCGCGCAGTTCGCACGCAACGCTGATACAATAGGCCGGCTTGGCGGCCTGCTGCGTGATCTTGACCCGCCGCTTGTGTTCACCTGCGCCCGTGGCAGCTCCGACCATGCGGGAGTGTACGGAAAATACCTGATCGAGACACGCCTCGGCATACCGGTCAGCCCTGTCGGCCCATCGGTCTGCTCGCTCTATGGCGACAGCCTGAGGGCCAAGGGGACTGTCTGCATCGCCATCTCCCAGTCAGGACAGAGCCCGGACCTGCTGGCATCGGTCGAAACGCTGAAGGCGGGCGGTGCCTATGTGATCGCGCTTGTCAACGCCGAGAACTCACCGCTTGCCGCAATGGCCGATACCACCTTGCCCCTGTGCGCCGGCGCCGAGAAAAGCGTTGCCGCGACGAAATCATATCTCGCTTCCCTTGCGGGGCTCGCAAGCCTCGTTGCAGCGTGGTCGGAAGACAAGTCGCTGGCCGCATCGCTCGAGCTTCTGCCCGAGCAGTTCGCACAGGCATGGGACCTTGACTGGTCGACCGCCGCAAAGGCCCTGCAACCGGCAGGCAGCACCTTCGTTCTTGGCCGCGGCATCGGCTATGGCTGTGCGCGGGAGGCAGCGCTGAAACTGAAGGAAACATCCTCTCTTCACGCAGAGGCCTATAGCGCCGCAGAAGTTCTGCATGGCCCGGCGGCACTGGTCCGGCAGGGCTATCCGATCCTCGCCCTGTCGCAGCGCGACGCGACACAGGGCGCGATGAGGGACGTGCTGACGCGGCTTGCAGGCTATGGTGCTACCGTTTTCGCGGCAGGCGTCAGCGGCGAAGGGATCACAAGCCTGCCCTCGATCAAGGCTGATCCGGCGATAGAGCCCATGGTGATGATCCAGAGCTTCTATCGCATGGCCAATACGCTCTCCATCCTGCGCGGCCATCACCCGGATGCACCGCCCCACCTGTCAAAGGTGACGGAGACGGTATGATGCAGGCGCTGATCAACGGCACGATCCTCGCCGACCGGGAGTTTCTCAGCGGCATGGCGGTTCTGGTTGAGGATGGTGTCATCGCGGCAATTTTGCCTGAGGGCGAATTATCGCCCGGTATTGAGCGGCATGACCTGTTCGGAGCAACGCTCTTGCCGGGTTTCATCGACATTCAGGTCAATGGCGGCGGCGGCGTCCTGTTCAACGATGCCCCAAGCGTAGAGACGATCCGCCAGATCGGTGCTGCGCACCGCCAGTTCGGGACCACAGGCTTCCTGCCGACACTGATCAGCGATGACCTCGACGTGGTTACGGCCGCCCTTGCCGCAACGGAGAAGGCCATTGCCGATGGCGTGCCCGGTGTTCTCGGCATCCATCTGGAAGGCCCCTTCCTCAGCAGCGACCGCAAGGGTATCCATGACCCGGACAAGTTCCTTGTGCTGCAGGAAGACCTGCTGGATGTCCTCCCCCCCCTGACCAATGGCGTCACAATGATGACTGTGGCACCGGAACAGGTCAGTCCTGCCCTGATCCGGAAATTGACTGAACGGGGCATCATCGTCAGCCTCGGCCATACCAATGCCGATCATGCAATGACCCGCGCGGCCATCGACCATGGCGCGACGGGCTTTACCCATCTGTTCAATGCCATGTCGCCCTTCACGGCGCGGGAACCGGGGGTCGTCGGCACCGCCCTCGACGACCAGCATTGCTGGTCCGGGCTTATCATCGACAATGTCCATGTCGCACCTGCCATCCTGCGTATCGCGTTTCGCGCAAGACCGTTGGAGAAATATATCCTCGTGACCGACGCCATGCCCACTGTCGGCATGCCCACAGACAAGGAAAAGACTTTTGACCTGCAAGGCCGCACGATCCGTGTGCAGAACGGTGTCTGTGTGAACGCAGAGGGTACCCTCGCCGGCTCCGACCTGTCGATGGACGTCGCCGTTCGCAATTGCGCGGCCTTTGAGGAGGTCGGGCTGGTCGAGGCGGTGCGGATGGCTTCGTCAAACGCGGCGGCATTTCTCGGTATCGCCCGGCAGGTCGGCACCATCGCGACCGGCAAGAAGGCCAGTTTCGTCGCCGTCGATGAAGACCTGAATGTCCTTGAAACCTGGATAGACGGCGTACCGGTCGGCACCTGATACCGCCTACGAACTAGTCCTTTTTTCCGGTCGGCAAGCGAAGGTCCTGCGTATAAAGCTGGTCGTGCATGAACAGCGCCTTCATCACCCGTTCTTCGGATGCCGTCAGGATGGTCAGGGTCTGTTTTTTCACATCATCCGCCTTGTCCTGACGCAACGCCTCGACCAGTTCACGCTGGTGATCCCAGGTGTAGGGCATTGCCCGCATCATCTTGATATAAAGCCAGTAGATGCGCATCGTCGTGTCTTCCAGCTGGCGCACCCACTGGATCAGCAACGGGTAATTCACCTTTTGTGCGACGTATACGTTGAATTCCTTGTTCGCCTTCAACAGGCGCAGCGCGGTTTCATCGTCATCGATCGGACCCTTGTGCGACACGGCCTCGTTCAGATGGGCGATCTCCTCATGGTCGATCTGGGGAGTGGCCATGGAAAAGATGGCCGGCTGCAGGATCTTCCGCATGGCAAAGTTCTGCTTCACATCGATCAGCGTCAGCGGCGCAACGCGCGTCACACGCGGCGACAGCGACACCAGGAATTGCTGGACCGTCAGCTGCTCCATGATATTGCGTGCCATGGTGCGGCTGATGTCGAACATGTCGGTCAGAATGTTTTCGGAAACCTTCTGGCTCGGCTCCAGCCGCTGGGTGACGATGGCATCCATGAGTATTTCATAGGCCGCCGCAGAGTCCGATCCGTTTACGCCTTTTCCTGTCATTTCCGGCTTCGCCCTTATTGTTTTTGAGACGCTTAATGTGATCAGAATCTGATTTCGTGTCCAGAAAGAAGAAATTATGGATGCCTTGCTCTATAATAAGGCTGTTATGTATGGTTAAATACGAAAGAACACTGTGTTCTTTCCCCGTCGCAGGACGGGTTAACCGGAGGGAAATCATCATGAAACCAGGACATTTGCTCTTGTCGGCCTGCATGGCCTGTTACGCCACCGTGGCCTCCGGCCAGGAAGCAAGTATTTCACCGGACTATGAAACACGGGCGCAGGAAGCGATCGAAGCGCTGGGCCTGACGGGCCTTGCAGTGACAGTCGTAAACGGCGACGAGGTCCTGTACCAGGAGACGTATGGTGTCCGCGATATCACCACCGGCGAGGCGATAGACCAGGAAACGCTGTTTCCCTTCGGCTCCATCGGCAAGGCCTTCACCACCACGGCATTCGCCATGCTGGTCGATGAAGGCACGGTTGGCTGGGACGATCCGGTCAAGGACTTCATCCCGGATTTCGAGATGTCCGATCCCTATATCACGCGGGAATTCACCATCAGGGATCTGGTGACCCATCGCTCCGGCCTGCCGCTCGGTGCCGGTGACCTTCTGTTCGTGCCTGATGGCGACCCGGATATCGACAGCATCCTCGCCGTCTTGCGCACGATCCCGCCATCGACCAGCTTCCGCGCCGACTACGCCTATGACAACCTGCTTTATATTCTGGCGGGCGAAGTCCTGTCACGCATCGAAGGCAAGCCATGGGACCAGGTGATCCGGGAGCGGATCTTCTCACAGGTCGGCATGGACGACTGCGAAGCCCTGCCCTCCAAAGGGGCAGCCGCGGAAAACTCGATCACCCAGCACATGCGCACGCCGGGCGAACCGACACCGAAACCGGTCGATCCACGCTATGTGCTGTCCGACCTGTCGGCACCGGCAGGCGGGCTCAGCTGCTCCATCACAGATCTCGCCAAATGGGCGCAGTTCTGGCTGAACGAGGCGACAACCGCCGACGGCGAAAAGCTGCTGTCAGACGAGCAGTTGCAGGAAGTCTGGTCGGGCGTGACCATCACCAATGTCAACCCGATCTATGCTGAGCAGGGCGGCAGCAATTTCTCACAATATGCGCTCGGCTGGTCGCTGACGGATATTCACGGCGAGAAGATGATAAGCCATGGCGGCGGGGTGCTCGGCTCCGTTGCCCATTTCGCCCTGGTGCCTGAAGAGGATATCGCCGTCTTCGTCATGGCGAA
This sequence comes from Aquisalinus luteolus, assembly GCF_009712425.2. GTDB lineage: Bacteria > Pseudomonadota > Alphaproteobacteria > Caulobacterales > Parvularculaceae > Aquisalinus > Aquisalinus luteolus. Next base: position 207,593 of record NZ_VCJR02000001.1, on the reverse strand, counting down.
CGATTACGTGCCGGGCATCAGTTCGCTCGCCCTGCAGATCCTCAGCGATACGATCGCGCCGGAAGATGATGCCAGATGGATCGAGGCGATTGGTGCCTTCTATGATAATTACATCCAGACCTCTGTCAGCGACAACGCCAAGGACGTCGAGAACGAAGATACCTTCGAACCGGTCCGTGAGCTGACGGCCTATACCGGCACCTATGAAGACCCGTGGTATGGCACCTCGACAGTCTCGATGAAGGATGGCGCGCTTTATCTGGACATGGGCCGGTCGGAAGTGCTGGACACAGCCCTGATACCGGTTGCCGCAGACAAGTTTGTCGCCCGCTGGCCGGACAGCACATTGAACGCCGATGCTTATGTAATGTTTGAGGTAGAGGGCGATGCTGTGACAGGCATGACGATGGAGGCGGTCTCCTCGACCACTGATTTCTCCTTCGATTTCCACGATCTCGACTTTACCCGTACGGAGTAATAAAAAACCGCCCGGCATTGTCAGGTGCCGGGCGGAAGTCCATGGGTGAACAGAACCGATGGAAATTTCAGGCCCCGGCATGACCGCCGGGGCTTTTTAGTGTCAGAAATCTGCCCTGAAAGTCAGCATGCCATTGACGGCAGCAAACCAGATGAAGATCACGAAGGCGACCGGCAGCAGGACGCTCCAAAGCCTGGCAAACCAGCTGCTCTTGCTGGTCCAGACCGTCGCCACGTTCCACAGCGAGATGGCAAGCCCTGCATAGAGAAGCAGCTGGCTGAGTTGTGCCATGCGTAGCTGGACCGTAAAGGAATCCGACAATGCCGTCAGATCGCTAGTCAGGGTCATGAAGGCCCATAGCCACAGGACCATCCAGACGACGACAAATACGGTTCCGAGCCGAACGAGGCGATAACTCAGCGCCTCTTTGCCGGACAGAGGGAAAGTGCTGCCATAGCGCCAGCGGACGACCGCCCGCACCGGCCAGAACAGCAGCGTCAGCAGGATAATACCAAGCGCCAGCATGATCAGCGGATTGAGAAGTGCCGAGGACTTCCATGCCGGTACCGGCGTATAGACCGTAAACGGAGAGATGAACTCGAACGCCAGGATCTCGACATTGCCGTCATCATCCAGCCTTACCGACAGGCGTTCATAGCTGTCTTCCTTTTGCCAGACCCATGGCTCGACCTCGCGCCAGACGGCCTGTCCGCCCATGAACGGGAAGGTCAGGTCGTTATCGGCATCGAGAGCGACCGTCAGCTGACCTTGAAACCGTAACAGGGCAATGAAGTTCGTGATACCTGCCCGCGACGTCTCGTAAACGCCAGCAACCTTCGCGCCATGCTCGGCCGCCGTATCGAGACGTGGTGGCAGCTCGCCGCGAGCCTCGGGGAAGTAGCGCATGGCAAACTCATTCACGACCTCCAGACGGATGGGAGAAGCGCCCTCGCCGGAACTGTTCACCGAAACATAGATACCAACATCCTTATCGAGGAACAGCGCCAGGTTGGAATGGAAATACATCGTATCCCCCGCATGACCGAGGCTGCGCAGTCCACGAATATTCTGCTCAAAGAAGCCGAGCGCCATGGCGTTGAGCGGCGGGGTTTTCTGGTCGAGAGTTTCCAGCATCTGCCGAGAGGTTTCCGGCTGCAACAGCGGACCACCTTCGTTCAGATGGGCGATCATGAACCGACCCATATCAGAGCCTGACGCGGCGAGGGAGCCCGCCGGGCCAGCCGGGATCAACTCATATCCTTGCGCTGTGCCATCGGCCGCATTGGTATAGCCAACAGACATGTTGGCCTGGAACTCTTCGGGCAGCGGCTGGGCAAATGTCGAGCTCTCCATACCAAGGGGCTGGAAGATGTTCTCATTCACATAAGCCTCGAACGACAAGCCTGAGACACGCTCGACGATGTAGCCAGCAAGACCGGTTGCGTAGTTCGAATAGGCGGGGATCGTACCCGGCTCAAACACGACACCGGGTACGGCGCTTTTCAGATAGTCTTCGAGCGACATGAACATTTCTTCGTCTTCAAGAATCAGGTTCTTGACCACTTCCTCAAAGCCCGCCGTATGCGTCAGAAGGTGGCGTACCGTGATCGGTGTGTCGAAATCGTTCGGGATGTCGTAATCGATATAGGTCGCAACCGGTTCGTCCAGGTCGACCTGCCCCTGTTCCACCAGCTGCATGATTGCCGTCCAGGTAAAAAGTTTGGACACGGAACCCGGCCGGAACAGTGTTGCATCGCCGTCGACCTTCACGCCGTTTTCAATATCGGCATAGCCGAAACCACGGGAGGTCAGGATTTCACCATCGGCAACCACTGTGACAACCGCACCGACGATACCGCCATCCTTCAGGGCATAGGGCATGAAGCCATCAAGCCATGTATCGACATCCGACTTTGTCAGAACGCCGGTACCGGGATCGAGCGAAACAGGGGCAGGTTCCTGCGCGGCAGGAAGAACGTCTTCCATCACCGCCTCAGCCGGCAGGTCCGATACAGGGTCCACCATTGGATCCTGAGCGAGTACCGTAGTCAATCCAAAGCCGACCAGTGCGGCTGCAATGCCGGCGACAGCATGTCTCATCATATTCATAAGCCTCGCCTTACCTTCCTCTATCTACGCCCTCTATTACGAAGGGATCAGGCGAAGCCACAAGGCATCCCCCGATCCCGGTATTGTCGTCACTCTCTGCGCAGTAGCGTCAGAACCGTGCCGTCAGTGTCGCCCCGATCGTGCGTGGACGGATGACACCGGCATTACTGATGCCCGGAGGGGCAGTGGTCGACGGGTTACCGCCATTGGTCAGGCCTTCCGAGTTTGTAGCGTTATCGACATAGACGTCGATCGAATAATTATCGAACAAGAGCCCGGCCCTCAGGTCCAGCGTCTCGTAATCCGGCAGTGTGCGGCGGCCAAAACCGAACGCCTGTGCCGTCGGTGCGGAGACATAATTGCCTTCCATCTCCGATTGATAACTCAGTGTCGCCCCGACGAAGGCCGTCACCTGAGGCGACAGCGGCCATTGATAGTCGCCATTGAGCGCAAGTGTCACCTCCGGTGTGAATGGCAGGGAGTCGCCCTCTTCGCCACCGACAGCCAGCGGATCAGTATCTTCCGTCAGCTCGGTGTCGGTGAAGGCACCATTGACAGAAAGGCTGAGCCCGTCCAGCGGCGTCCAGTTCGTGGCAAATTCGATACCCTTGCTGGTCGCGCCGCCGCCATTGGTATTCAGGCCGAAGTCGTTGATAACAGCCAGCAGCTGCACATCCGTCCAGTCGATATAGAAGACCGCTGCATCGAAGGTGACGTTGTCCAGTTCCGCCTTGATGCCAGCCTCGTAGTTGGTGGTGGAGTCGGACTCGTATGTACGCGGTGTATCTGCCGGCACATCAGGTGGCAGGATATTGGGACCACCGGGGCGATAGCCCGTTGCGACGCGTGCATAGGCCGTCACCTGATCGTTTATCTCGTAACGTGGTGCAATCGAGTAGGTGAAGACACTCTCGTCGGAGGACACTTCAGGCAGCTCTTCAAACCCGGCAACGAACAGCCCCGGCAAACCGTCAGTGATCTGGATGGCGCCCTGCTCGTTCTGGCTGAGGCGCCCGCCAAGCGTCACATCGAACCGGTCACTGAGATAGAAGGTGACGTTACCGAATGCAGCATATTCCTCATAGTCGGACGTGATCGAAAGATCGGCCAGCACCGGAATGCCGGCAGGCGTCGCGGTGCCAGGCTCGACCGCCTGGACCAGCTGGTGAATGACACCCTCTTCCTTGGTATAGTAACCACCGATCAGCCAGTCGAAGCCTTCCCCGCTGGAGGCAACACGCACTTCCTGTGTGAACTTCTCGTTGTTAGTTTCCTGGTCGAGATTGATCTCGATAGGTGGCAGCGACAGGATGCTGGAGATCAATGGTCCGTAAGCGAATGTATCGAAATCGGAATAGATCGTCTGTTCCAGCGTCGAGTAACTGGTGGAAGACGTCAGCTCCCCAAAGCCGAGATCCCAATCGACCGTGCCATTATAGACACGATACTCAACGTCATTGGTTGCATCGGTAAATCTGCCCCGCGTCAGGTCGCCATCAATCGGCTCGAGAGTTTCAGAGTCGACATTGATCGTCGTTCCCTCTTCCGTTTCCAGATCCTGCGCAATCGCAGAAAGACGGATCGACAGCACATCGCTCGGCGTATAGAGCAGCGATACTCGCGCCCCGGATGACGTCGTCCCGTTGATATCTTCAGCCATATCAGATCCAAAATTCCCGACAGAGTCGATGAAGCCCGGAATCTCGCGGTAGAACCCGCTGCCGCGCACGGCCAGATTGTCACTGAGCGGAATATTGACGACACCGGCTGTAGAATAGCCTGTCTCCCCGCCATCGACGCTTTCAACACCTGCCCGGACCTTGGCCATGAAGCCTTCAGTCGACGGTTCGGCTGTGACGAATTTCAACACGCCACTCAAGGAGTTGGCGCCATAGAGCGACCCCTGCGGCCCGCGCAGCACCTCGATTCGCTCGACATCGAACGTATCGAAATCGCCTGCCAGGATCGCACCATTGACGAGACCGGAGCTGGAGCCGAACGGCGTCTCGTCGATATAGGTGGACACCGTGGAGGCAACGCCACCGGTGTTCACGCCGCGCAGGATCAGGCGGCCCACACCCGGCGTGCTCTGCTCAAGCTGCAGGCCGGGAACGAGGGCGATATAGTCCTGGAAATTCGTGGCGTTCAGGCGTTCCAGCGTTTCACCGCCGACCACGCTGACCGATTGGGGAATATCAAGCAGCCCCTGTTCGCGCTTTTGTACCGTCACGACAAGAACGTCGCATCTCTCATTGGAAGCATCCCGGCAGCTCTCTTCTTCCGCAGGAGCCTCCTCGGTTTGGGCATAGGCCGGTGCCGTCAAGGCAATGGCCGCAGCACCGGCAAGCAGTAATTTCAGATTGTAACCAGACATAGAATGTCTCCCTCTTTCCCAAGCCCTGAAAGCTAACTAAACAGCCTTAAATTATAATAAGACACTTTTATGAATCTTGAAACCTGCCAAATTACCCCGAATATCATGTTGTATTTTTGTGTTGCGACAAAAGCACATGACTGCATGCAACTGCCATGCGCATTCCCGTGACACGGAACATTCGCATACTGCAGATTGCGCTTTCATTGTCTGATAACTCAACGTGGCACGTACCATCAACGCCTCGCCAATCGTTGTTCGACCATCTCATTGGCGACCGCGACAGTGGAAACATCCCTGCGCAAGGCAGTCGAGACTATTTCCTCCGTGCGCTGGTAAATCCTGTCGATTTCATGTCGTACATAGGTCGGATCGAACTGTCCGCGATACTCCGCGGCGACCATGATGATCCCGCCGGCGTTGATCACGTAATCGGGTGCATAGGCGATATGCCTGCGCCGCAAGATGTCTTCCACCTCCCGGCTGGCGAGCTGGTTGTTCGCTGCCCCGGCGATGACTTTTGCCCGCATGTTTTTCGCGACCATGCCTGTGATCGCCCCGCCAAGCGCACATGGCGCAACGACCTCGACATCTTCCAGCAAGATCGTTTCCAGCGATGCCCTGCTTGCACCGTGCCGGGCCTGCAAGCGGGCCGCTCGCTCCTCATCGATATCGGCGACGACTAGCCTTGCCCCTTCCGCGGCGAGAAGATCGCACAGCTTCGCCCCGACGCTGCCCAGCCCCTGAACGGCAACACGGGCCCCTTTCAGGCTGCCGGCCTGATATCGCACCTTCATTGCGGCCTTCATGCCCTGCAGAACACCGCGAGCCGTAAAGAGAGACGGATCGCCACCGATACCGTTCTTCTCCTTCAGCCCACAAACGAATTTCGTTTCGCGCGAAACCTGTTCCATGTCGCTGACGGCGACGCCGACATCCTCTGCCGTGATATACTTGCCGCCAAGCATGTTCACCGCCCGGCCGAAACTGCGGAACACATCCTCGCGCCGCGTCTTCGGTACAGGCCCCAGGATAACAGCCTTGCCGCCCCCGAAACCAACATCGGCCAGCGCATTCTTGTAAGTCATGCCACGTGACAGGTTCAGCACATCAGCAATTGCCTCCCCCTGAGACCGATAGGTCCACAGGCGACACCCACCACCAGCAGGCCCGAGGGCCGTCGAGTGTACGGCGATGATCGCCCTCAGACCGGACCGGGTGTCTTCCACCCGGACCACCCGCTCGTGGCTGTCATATCCCTCCAGCCTGTGCAGGCGCAGGCGGGACGCGCCATCACGAACGCCTGTCGGCTCTTGCACTGTGTGATGCTGCATCATGTCAGCCTTCCTCAACTCGCCTTATTCACTGGCAACAGTGCCGCGGATCGGTTGCCCCGGCATGGCATCGACATCGAGCTCGCCATCGCGCACGACGATCTCGCCACTGACGATGACGTAATCGAACCCGACCGAGCTCAGTCCGGGCGTCTCGAATGTCGCCCGGTCTGAAACCGCTTCAGGATCGATGACGATGATGTCGGCAATCGCGCCTTCCTGTACCCGGCCGCGTTCGCGCATTTGCGGCACGGACTTGCCGAGAATTTCCGCCGGATAATAGCTTGCCTTGGCAATCGCCTCCGGCCAGGTCAGCATGCTCCGTTCACGAACATACTGCCGCAGGAACCGGCCATAGGTCCCGGCACTGCGCGGGTGGCCCTTGGCCCCCTCCGGTAGAGGCCATGTGTCGTCGAGGATCAGCTCTCCATCGACAGCCCAGTCACCGCCATCGGACGCGATCACGCCACCGGGAAACAGGATCGACCGGTCAAGGAACGCCTGATGCTGTGCATCGTTTGCCGGGTCGAGAAAGTGGATGATGATCTCCGTACCCGGTGCCTCGGCCTGCAGGCGGTCGAATGTCTCCTTGTCGAGCGGCTTCCCGGCAAGGGTGAAGTTGGAATAATCGACGCCACCGATACGCTCCTTCCAGCCTTCGCCGCGGAACATCGCTGCACCAACGCCGGTTGCCCCGGCGCCATAGGGATAGGCCTCGACAGACAGGTCGACACCCGTTGACTGCGCCTCGGCCACCATATCGGCGATCAGCTCGATATCGGTAACACTGAGACTGTTGAGATGGCTGATATGCATCTGCGCACCGGTTGAGGCGGCAACGGCGATCATCTCCTGGAAGCCTTCGAAAGAGCTGTGCGGCTCCAGCATGTTCAAATAGCGGGCATGGGTGAAGGTCGGCACGCCCTTGTCCGCTGCCAGCTGGTTGACCGCATAATACTCCTTGTGCCCCGTTTCCGGTGCATAGCCGAGCAGTACGCCGATGCCGATGGCGCCTTCATCGAGGCCCTCTTCCAGCCGGGTGAGGATGGCCGCCGTCATGTCCTCATCGGCAATCGTCTTTTGCCAATCAGGCAGGGAAAACTGTTCCAGGAACCATTCGACATTGGCTGCCGGGTCGACATCCTCCAGCACGGCGATACGGGCGTGGGCCCAGCCCGCCGCCGCGCCGTAATTGATCGGTCGGCCCTCGGCGGCGATATCGTCATAGAACTGGGCGACAGGCAGCACGCCTGATTCCAGCTCCAGCGCTGTCGTCACGCCATCCAGCGCCTTCATCCGCGCAGCCGGGATATTCTGTCCGTGGGCATGCAGGTCGATAAAGCCCGGCGCGACGATAGAACCACTAACATCGAGTACCGTCTCGCCGTCCAGCGCCTCTTCGGAGATTACAGCAATACGATCGCCGTTTATGGCGACATTGCGCACGGCATCGAGGCCCGTTTCCGGGTCGATCACCCGACCGCCGGTGAGCACTATATCGTAAGGCTGGGCGCAGGCTGCCGCCAGAGCGGTTATCGCCCATGCAATTGCGGTATGGATCAGGATCTTCATCAGTCTACTCCTTTTCCGCCGCTCCCGCGGCAGCACTTGTCATGTCAGTCTTATGCCGTCTCGCCAGCCCCGTCTGTGCTACCACCTTCTCGCGAGCGCAACCGGTAGAGCTGCCAGGCGCCCACCGTGAACAGCGGCAGGATGAAGACGGCGATAAACGTGTACCCCAGGAACCTGTAGCCGCTGGCAATCAGCGCGATCAGGCCGAACCGCGTTGCGACGACCATGGCGAATGCGATCAGTATGACGGTGATGCCGGTGCGCAGGCGCGGCGTCATCACCCTGCCCTTGCTCTCCATTGCCTTGGCGATGCGTTCGTTGAGCGCGTTGACGCAACCGACACTCGTCTCCAGCAAGGCCAGCAGGATCATCAGCTGGAAGGCGAAATAAAACAGCGGCTGGCCCAGCTGTGCGAGGATATATTCCGCGGGCAGTGCTTCATCAGCAATGGCCGGATAGAAGGCAGTCATCGCGGCAAGGAAGATCATCGCCGGTATCGCCGCCAGCGGGCCGGAGAGCATGCCCGCCACCACCGCGTCGCGGCTCTTCGTGAAGTGACGCACTACCGGCAGGACCACGACCGCGCCGACCACATTATAGCCGGCATAGGTCCAGGCATCGCCCAGCCAAGGGCCGGTCGTACCGGCACTCGACAGGGCGTCACCCACTTCACCCCCGAACTTCATGTAAACGAGAACTGCGAAAACAACGTACACCGCATACAGAAAGAGCGCGGCATAACGAAACAGCCCCTCGACCGACTCATTGCCAAGTGCCGTGATACCGAGGATCATGGCGGCAAACACCGCAGTGCCGACCCAGACCGGCACCGGCGCGAAGCTCGCGCCTATCTCGCCCGCCGCCGCGCCGAACACGGCGAGGATCAGCAGCAGGAAAAGGATGTAGGCCAGCTCGAATACCCGCCAGAACGGCCCGAGCATTTTCTGGAAGAAGGACTTGTAATCATAGGTCCGCCACGCATAGGCGAGCAGGAACGTCATGGTACAGATGACACTCCACAGCAGTGCCACGAAGGCGAGCGCATAAAGCCCGCCGCGCGGCCCGGCATCGAAGAAGAACTCGATCAGCTCCCGCCCCGTTGCATAGCCACCGCCGATCACCACCGCCTTGAAGGCGAGACCGGGCAGGACAAACCGCCTGAAGGGGGAAGCGCCGGTGTTCATGATGTCAGGCAAGCCTCCACCAGGGCGTCGAACCGGGCACCGCCACGGATCGGGTCAGCACAGGGCAATCCCGTTTCCTGGCTGACCCTCTCTATAGCGGCGTCCGCCTCCCCGTCGGAGAGGTGGGCCGTATTCAGGCTGATCCCGGCACAGCGTGCGGCTGCATTGGTGCGACGGGCATGGACAAGGTTGAGGTCGATGACGCTGGCAAGGTCCGGCAGCAGGAAGTCTTCTTCCAGCCCGAGGATCTTCTCGCGTCCGGCCTGATGACAGAGGACCAGCACATCCGGTTGCGAGCCATGCAAGAGGCCGAGCGAGACGCCGGCAAAGGTCGGATGCAGCAGGGAGCCCTGCCCCTCGATGACATCCCAATGGTCGTCATGGGCATCGGGGCTCAGCACCTCGGCTGCGCCTGCAAGAAAGTCGGAGACCACCGCGTCCATCGGCATGCCGCCGCCACCGATGATGATGCCGGTCTGCCCGGTCGCGCGGAAATCCGCATCGAGGCCTTTTTCGGTGAACGCCCGCGTCAGGGCCAGTGCCGTATATTTCTTGCCGAGTGCGCAGTCCGTGCCGACGGTCAGCAGCCGCTTGCCGCTGCGCTTGCGCCCGGTCGCCGTAGGCAAGTCCTTCGGTGGTGTCCGGATATCGATCAGCCTGGAGCCCTTTGCGGCGGCAGCATCGGCAAGGCCCGGCACGCTGGCCAGACGGTGATGCAGGCCGTTGACGATATCGAGCCCTGCCTCGACCGCCTCGAACAGTTGCGAGTGCCAGGACTGCTTGATCCGGCCGCCCATGGAGGCAACACCGATCACCAGCGCCCGAGCGCCCTTTGCCCTTGCCTCCCGCGGCGACATGAATGGCAGGTCCAGCGACAGCGCGTTGCCTTCGCAGGCATACTCGCCGACGCAGCGCTCCGGCGCCCAGTCGCGGATGCCGAAGGCGGTCTTGGCGAACGGCTTCTGGTCGACATCGCCCAGAAACAGAAGATAGGGCGATGGCAGGTCCAGCGCTGTCGTCAGGTCGCTGTGAGTGTCGCGGGGGCGGGCTGATTGGTCGAGCGGCGCGATCCCCAGATTTCCGGTGGGCATATGACATATCCATCTTTGTAAAGAACAGGTGGTTTTCGGTCGGACCCGAGCATGAACGGGCTGTCGAGATCGACGACATCGCAAAGCTGGCCGAGCAGATAGGCAGGCCCGACCGACAGGGCCGTGCCGACCATATTGCCGACCATGACCTTCATGCCGCGCTCGCGCGCAGCCCCTGCCATTTTCAGCCCCTCGGTCAGTCCGCCGCATTTGTCGAGCTTGATGTTGATGTAATGATAATACGGTGCAACGGCTGCGATATCCGGCAAGCTCTGGACGCTCTCATCGGCAGCCAGGGGGATCGGGCACTCAAGCCCCTCGAGGTCCTGGTCCTGCCCCATGGGCAGCGGCTGCTCGACCAGCGCCACACCCGCCTCGGCAAAGTGAGGTAGCGCCTTTTCCAGCGAGGCGCGGGTATAGCCCTGATTGGCATCTACACCGATCCACACATCCGGGCAGGCCTGCCGCACGGCGTTGACCCGATCGACATCGACCGGCTCGCCGGTCAGCTTGATCTTGATCGCCTGCGCACCCTTGAAGGAGAGCGCGGTCCTGCCGACAGTCTCCGGATCACCGGCGCCGATGGTGAAGGTGGTGACGAGCGGCTTCGGCTCATCCAGCCCGGCCAGCTGCCAGGCAGATTTGCCGAGGCGCTGGGCATCGAGATCCCAATAGGCGCTGTCGAGTGCATTGCGGGCACCGCCCGGCGGCAGGATAGACTGGATCTCCTCACGCCCCGGATCGGCCTCGACGGCATCGCGGATGGCGTTGAGCGTTTTTTCCATGCCCGCCGACGTATCCTTGAAGTAATAGACACCGACGCCTTCGCCACTGCCGGTATGTGTGCCGTCACTTAAACGTACAACGACGATATCGATGTCGACAAAGGTGTGCCCGGTGATGGCGAAGGGCTCGCGCAGGGGCCACTTCTCCCGTTCGACAGTCATGGTCAGTCGTGCTGGCACTCTCCACCTCTCTCAAATCCCGCGGCGCGATCGCTGCCGCTGAGGACAGGCAATCAAGCTTTTCATGTCGTCGAGGATTTGCCACTTGGCCTAATTAGTCAAGCCAATTCATCAATTATAACAGCCTTATTTTCGTTTTTGATATTCTTGCCACAGGCTTCCGCACGCATGGGCGCACAATTCCGGCCTCACAATCCGAAACTCGCGCACAAAAAAACGGAAGCGGGGGATGCCCGCTTCCGCCTGTTTTTCCCGATGAGAAGACCTGCCTATCCGCCAAAATCGACGGACAGACCGATCATGGCGCTGGTGGAGCGTGTGTCGTCTCCCATACGCGTCTTGACCGATCCAAACAGGTTCGCCCGTTCGCTGACCTGCATGCTCAGGCCGGCAGAACCGACAAAGGCACTCTTGGGTTCAGTGATACCGCGATTGAGATAGATCGCCCCTTCCACCGGCGCGATACGCGACAGGCTTTCCACGGCCCGGTCACCGAAGCCATGTTCGTAGCGGGCATCGACATAGGTCGTCACCGGCCCGTTGCGGCCTGTCGAGGCATACTCGACGCTGGCACCGGCACTGACGAAGGTCGCATCCATGTCGGCATCGTCGAAGGTATGGCTGAGGATACCGAGGCCGGTTTCCTCATAGCCGTCGCGCTCGCCCTTCACGGTTTCCACCCCGAAGACCGGCCCGGCGCGCCATGAGGATGTGCCGTTCTCCCCGGCCGGAACCAGGTTGATCGCCGCATCGATACGCGCCGTCATCGACTGGCCATCCGCCTCACCGTAGCCTTCGACGGTATAGGGCGCGATCGCGACGCCCCGCACGAACTCATAGTCGTCGGCACTGTAGACAGCTGCCGCAGACAGGCGCAGGCGCGGGGTGGTCATGCTGCCATAAGCACCAAGACGCAGGCTCTCGACATCAGCCTCGCTCAGGCCGGACGAGACCTCGTTCGACCCGAAGCCGAGGGCGACACCGGCAGTCAGCGTCTGGCCGGGCCGTTCACTGGAATACTCAACCCCGAGGGTCGCACCGTAATTCTGCGACTCATAAGGGCTCGTCTCCTGCGCATCGCCATTGCCATCGGCATTGATCTGCTGAACCTCACCCTGTGCCCATGCCGTCACTTCTGCACCATCTGCTGTCTCGTAGGTCGAGACCGTGCCGGGCTGGACAAGCCCTTCGCGGGTGCGCTGGATCAGCCCGTCGGAGAAGGCACGTGCCAGCGAGACCTGGGATTGCAGGGCGTCTGCAACGATCGAGGTGTCGGAGAATTTCGGCTCGTTCTCCACTTCCGTATCCGGCTCTTCGCCTTCCGGGTCTGTGTCCGGATCGGGATCTGTATCCGGATCCGTATCGGGGTCCGGATCAGTGTCCGGATCGGGATCGGTATCCGGGTCCGGGTCAGTATCCGGATCTGGATCGGTGTCCGGATCGGGATCGGTATCGGGGTCTGGATCAACGTCCGGATCAGGGTCCGTGCCTGATGCCCTGAGGGCCAGAAGCACGGTGTTTGCAGTGCCAAGATCCACGACGGCATCAAGATCGGGCAGGTTGTCCATGATGCTTTCGAAGGCACCGGAGATACCGCCGGCACTTTCGATGATCGTGTATTCGGTATCCGCCATGTAGGAGGTCAGGATATCGATCGCATCGACCTGCAGCATGCCGCCCAGGCTCGTCTGGCCACCGGCGGAGATCAGGTCCGATGTCCCATCGGCGGCAATCTCGATTTCCAGCGTGCTGCCGCTTTCAAGGACCACATCGCCGCTCACCGTCAAGGTGCCGATGGAGTTGCCCGGTGCCAGCACGCCACTATTGGTGATGCTGCCGACAGTGCCGGTCCCCTCCAGTCGGCCATCGGGTCCGATGGAGATGGAGTTGCCGGCTGTCGCGTTGAACCGCATTGTACCGGACTGGACCATCATCATCAGGCCCGCCAGCGGCCCCTCCATCCCGTCGAGGATATCGAGGCGGCCTTCCCCATCGAACATGAAATTCTCTGCACCGGAAACTGCGGTGGCGGCTGTCAGGAACTGGTCCAGCATCCGCGTTTGCCCGGCGCTGACGGAAACGGCGATCGTGTCATCGCCATCGCCAAACTCGATCGGCCCGGTGACGGAGCCGTCATCGACAAGGGTCAGCCTGTCGTCACCACCGCCAAAATCGATGGAGCCTTCTGCCGTCCCGGCCATCCACAGATGGTCGTTTCCAAGCCCGCCAATATAGGCCTTCCCGGATTCTGCGTTCAGGACCGAGCCGTCATCGAAGCGGAAGATAGCCGCCGACCCGGCTTCGCTGAGGACAGTGGTGATGCCAGCCGCATCATCGCCGGTACCACCGCTGACAGTCGCGCCGGTGATCATAAAATCCGCCGTTACGCCTTCAGCGTTGGCTACCCTGATACCGGAGCCGTTCGTGCCGGAACTAATGATGTCTCCTGTAGTGGAGATAGTCGCGTTCGCCGTGTTCAGCTCGAGCCCGTCAACCTCGTACGCATTCTCGCTGGTTGTGCCGATGTAGAGACCATGGGCGTCCTGCCCGCCAGCGGTGATCGTACCGCTATTGTCAAAAGTGATCGTGCCATTGGTGCCGGTATGCCCTATCTGAACGCCGCCGGACGTTGGCGAGAATCTGCTGGGAACAGGCGGCGTTCGCGTAATATCGCCAGTATTGATGACCACGATGTCTGTCGATCCATCCTTGGTCTCGGATTCGCCGGAAGACGTAATCTTGAATCCGAAATCATCAGCTGTGCGGGTACTTTCCATATTGCCGGAATTGGTGACTTCCACGCGGCCATCAGCCTCGATCTTGAGCAGTTCGCGGAAGCCGTAGATGTCGGCTGTATTGGAGAAGGTAACATCACCGCCTTCTCCTGCCTCGTTACGCTCTACACGAAGCCAGATTGTGGTTCCTGTATGACCATAGATGTCGCCACTATTGTCGAAGCTTATGTCACCGCCATTGATGCCCATATAGATTGCACCATCATCGCCGGTAACGAGTGCCGAATTCTCCAGCGTGGCTGACCCGTTCGCGGTTCTGAGTTCGATAGCTTGACTGAAAGCTCCCCAGGCCGTTGCATCGAGTGCTGATTCATTGATGATTCCGGTATTGACGATATCGATATCCCCGGTGCCGTTGACGCGGGTATATATCGCCGTACCGTTCGTCTCGAACGTGGCGGAGTTGTCGACGTTTATATTGCCATTTCCATCGATGATGAATTGCACCGCCCCATCCTCGAAACCGAAATAAGCGTCGATTTCGTTCGAAAGAACGGCATCTATATTGCCATCACCCGAAACGAGTGCATCGATGGCGATGTCATTGTCGATAAAGATGTCGGCATTACTGTCGAGATTGATGTCTCCATTGACCGTGCGCAGATACATGCCGATGGTCTGGACACCCTGACCGTACAGCGTGCCGTCGGCATAATTGATATTGATGTCACCATCGTCGGTTTGCGCCCTGATACCGACGGAGCCCTGATACTCCATCGTGATTGCACCGGACATGTCGATGTTCACATCGCCATCCTCGTAAGCAAAGCCTACAATGCCGAGGCTGTCAGGATTGGCCGTGTAGATAGAACCATCATGGGAGATGCTGACATTGCCACCTTCGCGCGACGACGCGTTGATGGCGCGACCGGTCCGGTTCATCCGGATGTTGCCGGACGAATTGACGGTGACATCGCCATCGGAAATGGCGCCGATCCCCCAACTGCTATTGCCCTGCATCGTCAGGCTATTACCGCCAAGATCGATATCGAGGACCAGTGGATCAGACTGCCTCAGGTTCAGGCCGAGACCGACAGAACCCGCAGTCGCAATCGAAATTGGCGCAGCCAGGTCGCTGATGGTGAGCCCATTCACCTCATAGGCAGTCGTATTCCGGTTAGCGCCGAAGTTGGTAACACCGCCATTCAGAGTGCCGGCACAAACGATGATCCCGCCAGAGGCTGTACAGCCGACGGGTGCCGACACGGCGTCCTGCGGCGCAAGCAGCCTCAGGATGACGGCAGTACCGTTATTGGCAGAGATCGGCAGGAAGTTCAGGTCGGGGATATTGTCGATAATGTCGAGAAAGAACCCGTCAAATCCTTCCGTTGTCAAGATGATGCCGAAGTCGGTGCTGGCCGTGTAGTCAGTCAACAGGCTCAAGGCGTTGATGACGAGTGTACCACCGAGCTGGATACTGCCGATAATATCCAGAATATCAGCGGTGCCATCGGGCATGATGTCGACGAAGAGAGTCCCTTCCGGCTGCAGAACGAGGTCGCCGCGCATGACGCTGGTGCCGATCACGCCATCACCGAAGGGTGACAGGGTGCCGAAATTGTTCAGCACGCCTTCATCGCCCAGATCGATTGAGTCGCCGGGCTCATAGCGCGCACCGATCAGGTTCTCCAGCAGGCTCTCGCCATCGCTCATGATGATGTTGCCAAGGATCGTGCCCCGGTTCGTGATCACCTCATTGCCGCCTTCGCCATAGATGGCGAGCCCTGACAGGGCAGAGACCGTGCTGCCCGTTCCGATGCTGATGAGAGCATCGGGATCGTCATTGTCGGCATTGCCATAGACGGCGATGGCCGAGCCGGTGCCGCTGCCGCCTGTGACCGTAACATCCGGACCGACGCCAATGCTAACCATGGCACCCTCACTGGCCTGACCGACAAGGGCGTCTGTGCCATCGCCCGTCGCCGAGATATCGCCACTGGTGTAGATCGTGATATCACCCCCCAGTGACGTCGCATCGATCGCTGCGGCATTGGCACCGGTCGTGGTTATCGTACCGTAATTGTATCCCAGTATCTCACCGGTGCCATTCTGAAGGAGCAACATGCCCTGAAGGCCGTCATTGCCTGAGGTCAGTGTGCCCTGATTGAAAACGCCGACCAGACCCGCACCATTGCCTTCTACCCCGGCCAGCGCAGAGGCATTTGCCCCGGGCAGCGAAGTGATCGTGCTGTCCTGCGAAATATCGACGACCGCACTACCCTCACCCCTCGCAACTGCCCCAACGACGTTCTGCCCTGATCCCGCTGATCCGGTGACAGACCCGTCGAGCAGGATGGTCGCATCGCCATCGCCAGTGTTCGTCGCAAACAGCCCATAGCCATCGGCGACGGATACTTCGCCGGTCTGGTTGATATAGGCGAGATCACCGCCGCCCTCGACCACGATGCCACCCGATGCGGATCCTGACACTGTCACGTTCCCGGTCGAGACCACAGCGGCCTGACCCACGGCGCTGTGGGCAAAGATGCCAGCGGCCTGATCGCCGCCAATGGTGATGTCTCCTGTCGATACGACACCGGCATCGCCGCCATCGCCTGACCAGGCATAGATGCCAAAGCCTTGGGTACCGCTTGTACTTATGTCGCCCTCGGAAATAATGCCGACGCTGCCGAACTCGGTATCACCATAGAGACCGGGGCTTTCCTCGCCCTGTGTAGTCACATTGCCGATGGAATTGATATTGATGCCACCGCCCCCCAGTCCGGTTGCATAAATCCCGGCAGATCTGATGCCGCTGGTATTGATGGTGGCGGTGCTATCGATATCGATCAGGCCGGAATAGATCCTGGAGAAAATACCGACGGAGTCCTCGCCATACGTCGTGATGCTTCCATCGAAAGTGATCCTGCTTTCGCCATTGCCAAGTTCGGACATGACCGCATGGCCGTTATCGCCGTTCGTCGTTACCGTTCCGGTATGCTTCAGGGTGATGTTCGCATCGCCCAGCGGGAACCGGTCCGGCGAGATGATGGTAATGGTGTCGCCGTCGACCTCGACATATTCGAAGGTACTCATCGCGACACCATAAATACCCCTGCTTCTTTCACCGGTCACATTGATCAGGCCCTCTGAGACCAGATCGATATTCCCGCTTTTGGCCGTGCCCAGGACGATACCGTGGCTACCAAGGAACGAGCCGGCAAAGATGTCCGCCTTGATATCGGCGAAGAGGTTGCTGTTCTCCCCGAGAAAAATAACACCATTGCCGGGCCGGTCTATGCCGTTCGTGCGAATGGCGAAGTCGCCTAGATCGACGGTCAGATAGAGATTTTCTGCACTGCTGAAGGGGGCGTTGAACTCGATGCCCTCGCTGGCATTACTGCCATGCAGGTCCGTATCAGGGGTTATATCACCCGTGACATCCCTGATGACCAGCCGCTCGACCGGCGGCACCGTGAAATCGTTGGGGTTTCGCACCCCCCGGGTCAGATCGCCGGTACAGACAAGCTCGTTGTCTACCAGTTCGCACTCAGCCCACGCCGCACTGAAACCAGCTGGCGCCGATAGTATACTCATCGCTGCAGCGCTGGCCCCTGCCAGCAGCAACCGGCGCATCGCGCCTTGTCTGTTCTCGGTCGAGATTGTCATCCCCGCCTCCTCAATGGTCCGACAGAGGCGCCTGAATGCTCCCCCTACTGTAAAGCACGGGAATTCAGGACGGGACGGGTCAAAAAATCCGGAAAAAGTTACTCTTCAGTGACCGGCATATCCGGCGCATCCAAAGACACACCGGGACATTTGGCGTACTCGGCATAGATCACCTGAAGCCCGGCGCGATCGATATCGGCAAGAACGCCGCCGGCTTCCATCTCGTCGGCAAGCCGCTTGACCTCCGCCATGGTGGCGCAGCGCTTCTCCTGTTCATTGAACATGCCGTAGAGGGTCTGCAGGTTCCAGTGACCGACCATAAGGTTGCGTTTCAGGTTTGCCTTTTCCGGCGACGCCGCGAGGCGCGCCTCGGCCTTTTCGATGCCGATCAGTGCCGTTGCCTCTGACTTTTCGAAGTCGCCATTGACCGCATAGGCGACCATGATCCCGCTTTCGACGAGATCCAGCGCCTGCCTGAAATGCTCGTTGTTCGGGTCGCGGCGGGTCAGGTCCCGAACGGCATATAGCGCCGCCTCGTAATCGCTCACCGATTGCGGGCCATTGCCTGCATTGCCATGGGCAAAGCCACGCAAGTCATGGGCCATGTAATAGGCACGGGCGATATCGATCTCGTCGGGGGAGGTTTCATACAGCGCGTCGATCCGGGTGACAGCATCGTCACAGGTCGCGATCGCCTTCTCATACCCTTCGGTAAAGGCGTGGTTACGGCAAAGCTCCGTCAGGGTCGCGACCATCTGGAGGTCTCCGGCCTGTTTGTCCGACGCATTTTCCTCATGCATCGGCCAGAAGACGAGCAGGTCATCGCGCAACTCCTCAAGCCCCGTGATAGCAGCCTCGTGCCTGCCTTGATGGCTCTCCAGTGTCGAGGCCAGCAGCCGGGCCTCGAACAGCGCTTCCTGAACCACCGCCTCACGGGAGAACCGGGCCCCCGTCTGAGGTTCCAGCACACCGATAGCAGAGGTGATGGCAGCCTCTGCAGCCTCATAATCCTGATCGATATAAGTGTAGATCCGGCTGAGGTCGGAATAGGCCCGTCCAAGGTTCAGCCTGACAGCATCATTGCCGGGGTCCGTGTCCTGCAGCTCCGTCAGTAAAGTGATGGCCTGATTGAGGTTCTCCTTGGCTTTTTGCGCATCGAGTCGTGCGCCGCGGCTGGGGGAGCCCTGGATTTCAGACAGACGGATCAGGCCTTCGGCGGTCTCGAGGCGCAATCCCCGATCCGCCGCGCTGCTTGCCGACAGATCGTCGAGATATCCCTGCGCCGCCGTCGCGAGTTGCATCAGCGCATCGGAGCTGCCGGGCACATCCTCGATCGCATTATAGATATCGAACATCATGGTGTTGGCCAGATCACGCACATCACCGAACCGGCGCTCCGCTTCCATGCGGGCCGCCTCGGCTTCGCGGTAAAGATTGTTTGTCACGACGAGGCCGCCGATCAGCCCTGCCAGCACCACCATGGCTACGCCCGACATCCACTTGCGCTTGGTGATGACGCGCCCGGCCCTGTAGCCTAGCCCTCCATTGCGTGCCTCGACCGCATCCCCGGCCAGCAAGGCCTGAACATCCTTCGACAGGGCGTTGACGGCCGGATAGCGCTCTTCCGGCGCTGCCGCCGTTGCCCTTTCCACGATGGCGGCAAGATCGCGATCGGGCCGCCAGCGGCGGCTCATCGCCTCCAGCACACGCCCGAGGGAATAGATGTCCGACAGGGTGGTCGTCGGTTGGCCTGCCCGCCGCTCCGGCGCGGCAAAGCCGGGGGTAAAACTGAGCGATTGCACGGAAAAATGGGCCGGCCCGGCCCCGTCCAGCTCATGCGGCTTGGCGATGCCGAAATCGATCAGCTTCACGCTTCCCGTCTTCGTCACCAGAATATTTGACGGTGTCAGGTCTCGGTGAACGATCAGGTTCTGGTGGGCATGGCTGACGGCATCGCACAGGTCGAGGAAGAGGCCGAGCCCCACTTTTCTGCCGATGTCATTCTGCTTGCAGTATTCCGTGATCGACTGACCATCGACATATTCCATGATGATAAAGGGCGATCCGTCCTCCAGTTCGCCACCATCGAAAAGCCGGGCGATATTAGGGTGATCGAACCCGGCAAGGGTCTGGCGCTCGCGCTTGAACCGCTCGATCAGGGATTCCTTCAGCAGCCCCGGACGGATGATCTTTATCGCGACCTTGTGTTCGAAATCACCGCTGTCCCGCTCACCGGTAAAAACCGTGCCCATGCCGCCCTCGCCGATGATATCAACGAGGCGATAGGCGCCGATGCGCTCCGGATAGACGATGTCTGTCAGCTCCGACCCGGCACCGCCCGTTCGGAACCGGCCTGTGACGCTGGTTTCGGAGCTGGCCAGCCGCAAGACCCTGTAGCGCAGCTTGTCCCGGCCCTGTGTCCGGGCCTTGAGCCACTCATCCCGCTCCTGAGACGGCTGGTCCCAATAATCTTGCAATAATGCCAGAGCTTCGCGCTCTTCATGTATGGTGGTCATTTTCCCTCCCCGAACGGCGGGACATCTGCCCGGCCGCGCCACAGACCATCTCTTGCGCCATGCAAGCAAAAGGATACACTATTCTAAACGTCAATCGATCCGGAAACGGGTCAATTCGGAACCCCGGGGGTGAGTGTGCCGGATCAGATAGAGACCGAAGAGAGGTCGATGGAGCTGATGAGGCGGTGGCGCGAAGGCGACGCCGACGCAGCGCACGGCCTTATCGACATCTTTCATGACGACCTGCGCTCCCTGTCCTCTTCCATCCTGCGCCATGACAGGCGCAACTCGCTTTACGCCGATGAACTGGTCAACGAAATCGTCCTCAAGCTCGTCCAGCAGAAGCGCCTGCGCATCGAGGACCGGTCCCATTTCATGGCGCTGTCCGCCACGATGATGCGGCAGATCCTGGTCGATCACGCCCGCCGGCGCATGGCTCAGAAACGGCATCATCACAAGGTCACCCTCGTCACCGAGCATCATGCCGCCGACGAGGAGGCGATGGATATCGAGGAGCTTCATGCCGCCCTCGAGCAGCTGGCCCAGGTCGATGCCGATCTCGCCGATATTGTGGAGCTTCGCTATTTCGCCGGCATGACGGTGGAGGAAATCGCCGAAATCAGGGACTGTTCGCCTTCAACGGTGAAACGACGCTGGCGGGCCGCGCGCGCCTGGCTGCTCGACAGGCTAAGCTAGAGCAACGCTCACTTGCGCCTTGAGGTCGAGCTGCGGACGATCAGCTCAGGCATGAAGGAAATCTCCCTGGCAGCCTCTTCAGGGGCCGCGACCAGCTTCAGCGCGGCAGCCGAACCCATCTCCCGGATCGGCAGTCGGACTGTGGTCAGGGCCGGCCAGACGCGCGAGGCAATCGGCGTGTCATCGAACCCGACAATGGAAAGATCCTCCGGCACGCTGTAGCCCTTGGACCGGGCGACCTGGTAAATGCCGATGGCCATCTCGTCATTACCGGCAAAGATCGCCGTTGGCGGCGTACCGAGAGAGAGAAGTTGCTCGGCGCAGCGCACACCGGAATCATAGGTGTAGGCCCCTTCGCGAATCATTTCCGACGGCAGGTCCAGCCCATGCTCCTCCAGACCGCGGCGGAAACCCTCCAGCCTTTCATGGGCTGAACGGAATGACAGCGGGCCATGAATATGGGCGATGCGCTTGTGCCCCAGCGACGCGATATGGCGTGCCGCCTCCGCTGCGCCCTCGCTGTCATGGGTTCTCACCATGCGGTCCGACGTATCGAGATTGACCGAGGCAATGCGGATGCACGGGCAGTCGTAATCGTTCAACATGGTGACGAGCTTGTCGTCCTCGGACACGGAAGGCGGCAGGATGGCACCGAACAGCGTATTGCGCTGCATGAAAGCGGCCATCTTCTCGAAGAACTTCGGATCGCTCCGGTCGCACGGCTTGATGACCAGCTGCAGGTTCGTCTCTTCCAGCACATCCAGGATGCCGCGCTGCATGTTGACGATATATTGCGGGCTTGGGTTGTCGTAGATCATCGCGATCAGGAAGGACCGGCGAAAGGCAAGGGACTGCGCCTGCGTATTGGGAATATACCCGTACTGCTCGATCAGTTTCATGATCCTGAGCCGGGTATCCTCGCGCACGCGTTTGGAATTGTTGATGACGCGGGAGACGGTGATCTTGGAGACACCGGCCATACGGGCGATATCCTGCATCGTCACCTTGCCGGCAATCGCATTGCCTTCAGGTGCCCTTTCAATGGCGTCATTTTTGCCACTGCCGCGTTTTGTTGTTTTTCTTGTCACTCACACCTTCTGAAATCTCGAGATACAGAAAGGCTATGTTTAGCAAGATTTCCCACCGGCGCACCCCTGAAATAGGGTGCGACCGGCCAGATGTGCGGAAATTGATTGCTCAGGTCCCCTTGGCCTTGTTGCCGGAATCAAGGACGTCCGGCGATTTCGGCTCCATCGTATTGAGGTTCCAGTCATCGGGATTAAAGGGCTTGCGGGTCATTTCCTGAACCGGGAAACCGCCAACCTCTGATTCATTATCGATGATTTCACCCCTGCCCTCGGCGCTGTCCGCCAGGATCCGTACATCGTTGTAGTCACGGTCCCAGGGCCGCGCGCCGACATTGCGCAGCACATATTCTTCCGTTTCGTCAGCCGGCAGCACGGTTGGCAGGTTCGGTATTTCAGGCTGTGCATCCAGCTCGATGAATTCCGCCGTGCCCGTGGTGTAACGCCCGAGCTTGTTGATGTCATATCCCGCACGGTCGACGGCGATATTGTCTTCCATGTAGATCTCCAGGTCACCCTGCCCGCCGAGCATGACGAGCGCGAGCGAGTCCTGCGTATCCGGGCCTGCCCGCATCGCGTTGCCGATTACAGCCATCCGGCCGTTTTCCGGTGGCACATCGCCCCATTCCAGCCCCTGCAGGTTATAATGAATGGCGCGCGAGCCCGGATTATAGATGAAATTGTTCACGATAGCGCCGCGAACGCCGCCCTTGAACAGGGGGTTACGCTCATAATTATGCGCGTACAGATTACCGTAAATAAGAATATTGTTCACATTGTCATGGATGAGAGAGCCCTTGGAATGCTCGCCCTTTGCATGGCTGGCATAGGCCAGCCCCTCGGCGATGATGTTGTGGCTGTATGTAATGTCATGGGTGGTGCCCAGACGCCATTCGTCAGGTGTGTCGCCATTGAAACGGCTGCCTGATGCGGAAAGATTTTCATCCGTTGCCCACGTAAACGAGCAATGATCGACAATGATATTATAGGCCCCGTCTGCGGTGGAGATATTGTCGACATCGAAACCGCTGCGATAGGCATGGTCGCCCTGCCCCGACCGTATGCGGATATGCTGCATGATCACGTCATTGGTGGCGAAGGTGATGCCGCCCTTGATGATGGTGATGCCCGGTGATGGCGCCGTCTGTCCGGCGATCGTCACGAACGGATTGCTGACGCGAATGGTCTCGCTGTCCAGATCGATGACCCCGCCGACTTCGAAAACGACAATCCGCGGCCCCTCAGCCTCAAGTGCCGCGCGCAGCGACCCCTCGCCTTCAGCATCGAGATTTGTGACACGGATAATTTCGCCGCCCCTGCCACCGGGAGTGGTTGCCGCCCACCCCATCGCACCTTCGAATGCAAGATTGTCTGTTTCCTGCGAATGGGCGCTGTTGCCGCAAGAGGCGATTAACAAGGTGCCGAAAAGCACGGCCAAAAGGGTCATCGTGCTTCGTGTCATAGTCTGTTGAAAAATCTGCATTATCCTCAACCTTCCTGTGTCTCCAAAATATCTTTTTTGTTTTTGTAACATCTTGCGCAGCATTTTTGTATTGAAAATGTTACCGGTTTCCAATATTTTTTCCTCGTGAAATCAACAAGGTGTGCAAAGTGAATATTCCCCAGAAAATGCAAAATCCGGACAGGCTGAAACCGATAGCCCAGGCTTTCGTGGAGTCCCGTCGCGATGCAAAACACCTTGCACAATACCCCGGGGAGCATCCGGCCGACCTGCCGACTGCCTATGCGATTCAGGACACGGCCATCGATCTGTGGCCTGACGAAATCTCGGGCTGGAAGGTCGGGCGCATCCCTGACGCGATCGCGCCAAAATTCGGCGAGGACCGTCTGGTGGGTCCGATTTTCGCCAGAACCGTACAATATGCAGATGGCCGCTCTATCGAGCTGGAAGCCATCGAGGGCGGCTTTGCCGCCGTTGAGGGAGAGTTCATCCTTGAGCTGTCCGAGGATGCGCCTGCTGGCAAGACCGACTGGACGGTCGATGAAGCCCGTGCGCTCGTTGGCGAGGTATATTGCGGCATCGAGCTTGCCGGCAGCCCCTTCACCGGCATCAACGATCACGGCCCTTGCGTCACCGTTTCCGACTTCGGCAACAATGCCGGGCTGATCGTCGGTTCTCCCTTCTCCGACTGGCGTGACAAGCCGATGGAAGACTGGGGTTGCGAGACCTTTATCGATGAAGAACTGATCGGCAGCGGCACTGCCGCCCCGATGCCTGGCGGAGTCTTTGAATCCCTGCGTTTTGCCCTGATGCGCAATGCAGAAAGGGGCCTGCCGCTGAAGAAAGGACACCTGATCTCTTCAGGTGCCATTTCCGGCGTACACGAAATAAAAATAGGCCAGAGCGCCAGGGTCGTCTTCTCAGACGGCACGACCCTGCACTGCTCGATAAAGGCCAGGACCAGCTAGACCATACGGTGCTGCCCACATTTGCACCGTTGACCCTGACGGGAGGAACGGAATGCCAAATCTTGCCACCCCATCGCGGCGGCTTGTACTGAAAGGCACGCTCGCTGCCGGTGCAGCCGGACTGTCGCTGGGCACTGCTGCCCATGCCCAGACAAGACCGGTGGTCGAAACAGCCCACGGGAAAGTCCGTGGACGGCGGCAGGGCGGGGTCAGCTCCTTCCTCGGCATTCGATACGGTGCCTCGACAGAGGGACGCCGGTTTCAGGCGCCCATCGCACCTGAGGCCTGGGATGGCATCATGGATGCCACAGCCTATGGCCCATCGAGCCCGCAAGGCCGCACCGATGAAGAGACGAGCGAAGACTGCCTGTTCCTGAATGTGTGGACACGCGAGACCCGCACCGGCCGCAACAGGCCTGTGCTGGTCTATTTCCATGGCGGCGCCTATGCGCATGGTTCAGGCTCCAGCCCGCTTTACGACGGCACCAGCCTGGTTGAACGCGGCGATGTCGTCATAGTCACCGTCAATCACCGGCTGAACGTCTTCGGTTATGGCTATTTCAACCGCCTCGGAGCACCGGAAAGCTGGGCTGACAGCGGCAATGCCGGGCAGCTCGACCTCATCCTCTCCCTGAACTGGGTACGGAACAATATCGCCCGCTTCGGCGGGGACCCGGACAAGGTGACGGTCTTCGGCCAGTCCGGCGGCGGTGCAAAAATCGCAACGCTGATGGCGATGCCCGATGTCGACGGCCTGTTCCATCATGCCTGGACCATGAGCGGCCAGCAGGTCACGGCGTCTGGTCCGCTCAACGCCACACAACGATCACGTGCCTTCCTCGACGAGCTGGGCCTGGCCGTCAGCGACATCGACAGGCTGTCCGCAATGCCCATGTCGGAGCTCGTCGGCGCGCTATCGGCGACGGATCCGGTCTTTGGCAATGGCTCCGTCTATTTCGGTCCGACCCTCGATTTCAGGTCATTGAAGAGGCATCCCTTCTATCCGGACGCGCCGCAACAATCGGCGCATATCCCGATGGTCCTGGGAAATACAAAGGACGAAACGCGCGCCTTTCTCGGCGGCAATCCGGATAATCACACCCTGACATGGGAAGAATTGCCGGATGCCCTCGCCCCGCAAATGCGTGTCGATATCCTGCCTGAATATGTGGTCGAGAAATATCGCGAGCTCTTTCCGGACTATACCCCATCAGAGGTTTTCTTCGCGGCGACGACGGCGGGGCGGTCATGGCGCGGTCAGGTGATTGAGGCCGATGAGCGGGCAAAACAGGACACGGCTACATGGGTCTACCAGCTCGACTGGCCGGTCGATGACAAGGTCCGTGCCCCCCACACGCTGGATATCCCACTGGTCTTCGACACCACCCATGTGGAGGGTGCCCTTTCAGGCAACAGCCCGGAAGCACGAAAGCTGGCCGCACTGATGAGCGAAAGTTTGCTCAGCTTTGCCAGCGCTGGCAATCCGAACCACGCGGCACTGCCCGAATGGGGCAAGTACACCCTGCCCGATCGCCGGACCATGGTGTTCGACCTGCCGCCGCACGCAGAAGACGACCCGCGCAAGGCTGAACGCGAGCTGTTCGACACCGTCCCATACGTCCAGCCCGGCACCTGAGAGCCGGGAAGCTGAGAGGAGAGAGACCATGACACATAAACTATGGCTTGGCGCACTGGCAGGCCTGTGCCTGTCCGCTTGCGCTGAAGACACGACACCCGCAGACGCTGAAGTAGTAGACGCTGGCGAAATAGAGACTGGCGATAGCGAAGAGCGGATCGAAAAGGGTGAAACCTCGCTCGATGCCGTACCGGCGGAAGTCATCGCCCTTGCGCAATCGGCCAATCCCGGCGGCACCCTCACCGCAGCTGAATACGAGGTGAAGAATGGCCGCGAGATCTATGACATTGGCGGCGTGACGGCAGATGGCAGCGAGGTGGAATTCGACATCGGTCGCGAACCGGGCGGTGAGTGGGCCATCCTCGAAACCCAGAAGGATATTGCACCTGAGGCCCTGCCCCCGCTGGTCACTGCCGAGCTCGCCCGGTCCCACCCGGACTTCACCGTCAACCGCGTGATCGAAGGCGACCTGCCGGACGGTACGACCGTATACGAAATATATGGTACCGATGCAGACGGTGCGCAGATGCAGATCGAAATCCTCGTCGAGAATGGCGAGGCAAGAACACTGGAAGAACTACTACCTTATTGATTGGAGGAAACCATGACCGACCTGACCAGACGAACTGCGCTGGGGGCCCTGCTTGCCAGCGGAGCAACCGCTTGTGCCAGCAATCCGACCCAGGCACGCGCCACCACGCAGGATACGACCGGCACACGCGCTGGCGCCACCGGGGACTGGCAGGGCCTTGACTGGGCCCGTGGCGTCGAAAACAAGCGCCAGGCCGATCTCGGCAACGGGTATTTTCTCAACCCCGTCATGTCAGGCGACCATCCGGACCCATCCATCCTCAAGGATGGCGATGACTACTACATGACGTTTTCGACATTCGATGCCTATCCCGGCCTGATCATCTGGCACTCCATGGACCTGGTGAACTGGCAGCCGATCGGCCCGGCCCTGACCCGGAATGTCGGCTCCATCTGGGCGCCCGAACTGACCAAGCATGGCGATCGCTACTATCTCTATATCCCCAGCAAGCAGACGGCAGAACCCGGCTCCAGGACCACAAGCTGGGTGATCTACACGGATGATATCAAGGGCGGACAATGGTCTGACCCGATCGATCTCGACCTGCCGGACCACATCGATCCCGGCCACGCCGTTGGCGAGGATGGCAGCCGCTGGCTGTTCCTGTCCGGCGGCGACCGGATCAGGCTGTCCGACGACGGGCTGTCGACCGTCGGCAGCGTGGAACATGTCTATGACCCGTGGCGCTATCCGGAAGACTGGATCGTGGAAGGCTTCGCCCCTGAAGGCCCGAAGATCACCCGCTATGGCGAGTACTACTACCTTATCACCGCCGTTGGCGGCACCGCCGGCCCGCCGACCGGGCACATGGTCATCGCGGCGCGTTCAAAGTCGATTAACGGCCCGTGGGAAGATCATCCGGACAACCCCCTTGTACGGACGGAATCCGCAGAGGAAAAATGGTGGTCACGCGGCCATGCCACGCTGGTCGAAGGACCGGGGGGTGACTGGTGGAGCGTCTATCACGGCTATGAGAACGGCTTCTGGACGCTTGGCCGCCAGACCCTGCTGGCGCCGATCAGCTGGAGCGATGATGGCTGGTTCCACTATGGCGGGGGCGACCTGTCCCAGCCTATCGCCATGCCTGAAGGCGGCAAGAGCCAGCCGCACAACATCGCCTTTTCCGATGATTTCAGCACGGACAAATACGGCATCCAGTGGCACTTCTTCAAACCGACGCCAGAGGAAACCGCGCGCATCACCCGCAAGAACAACACCTTGCACCTGAAGGGCAGCGGCGAATCCCCCGGCGAAGGATCATCGCCCCTGCTGTTTGTCCAGGGCGACCTTGCCTATGAGATCGAATGCGACATGGAGCTTGTCGGCGATACCATGGCAGGCCTCCTCCTGTTCTATGACGAAGAACTGTATTGCGGCGTCGGTTTCGATGCGGAGCGTTTCGTCTCCCACCAGTACGGGCTGGAGCGTCACCGGCGCACCAACCCGCATGGGCGGCGGCTGATCATGCGCCTGCGCAATGACCGCCATATCGTCACATTCCATACTTCCAGCGATGGCGAGAACTGGATCAAATACGACCGCGGCATGGAAGTGTCCGGTTATCACCACAATGTCCGCGGCGGCTTCCATATGCTCAAGCCCGGTTTTTACGCATCCGGCGATGGCGAAGTCCGTTTCCGGAACTTCAAATACCGGGCACTCTAGCGTTACCGGTTTCAAGAGAGCCGCGCCACAAGAGCGCGGCCTTACAATAGTGGAGAAAGATGATGAAACCTGCCTACCTCCTGGCGGGGGTGTGTACCCTCGCCTTACTACCTTCAGCCTTGCCGGTTATGGCGCAGGCTGAGCAATCGCAAACAGCACCCGAAGTCTCTACCGTCGAAGACACGATGAAAACCGCGACCCGTTTCATGGTCGAGGACGTCGCGACCAATGGCGGTTATGTCTGGGCCTATCTGCCGGACTTCTCGCGCCGCTGGGGCGAGATGGAGGCCTATCCCAGCATGGTCTGGACCCAGGCCCCTGGAACGCCGGAGATGGGCGAGATCTTCCTCGATGCCTATCACGCCACCGGCGATGAGTATTACTACGACGCCGCGATGAAGGCCGCACAGGCCCTGATCGATGGCCAGCACCCAAGCGGCGGCTGGAACTATGTCATCGACACCGCCGGCGAGGAGTCCATCAAGCGCTGGTATGACACGATTGGCCGCAATGGCTGGCGGCTGGAGGAGTTCCAGCACTATTATGGTAATGCGACATTCGATGACCACGCTACCGTCGAATCCGGCACTTTCCTGATGCGGCTATATCTGGAAAAACGAGACCCCGAGGTGAAGAAGGCCGTCGACAAGGCAATCTCCTTCGTTCTCGACAGTCAGTATGCGAATGGCGGCTGGCCTCAGCGCTGGCCAGATGCCCCGGATTTCGAAAAGCACGGCCAGCCCGACTATACCGGCTTCATCACGCTTAACGATGAAGTCGCCCAGAAGAATATCGATTTTCTTCTACTGGCCATGCAGCAACTGGACCGCCCGGAGCTGGAAGAACCGATCCGGCGTGCCATGGACCTGTTCATAGAACTGCAACAGCCCCAGCCGACACCAGGATGGGCCCTGCAATATACGATGGAGCTGGAGCCGGCCAGCGCCCGCACCTACGAGCCTGCCGCGATTTCTCCGCATACGACGGATGCATCTATCAAGTCCCTGTTCCATTTCTATGAGCTGACAGGCGATGACAAATATCTGGCACCGATTCCTGCCGCCCTTGAATGGCTGGAGAAGGTCGAGGCCCCGGCAGAGGCACACACAGACAGCGGCCGAAACTACTACCGTTATGTCGAAGCGGGCACCAACCGTTTCATGGCGGTGCGCCGGCGCGGGTCCAACGCCCAGAATGGCGAGTACTACGTCAATTACGACATGACCGGTGAAATGGCCGAGAAGCGCGTCGACACTGACGCCTTGTGGCAACGGTATGAAACGCTGCAGGCAACGCCCGCGGAACAGCTGATCGCGCAATCGCCACTTTATGGCAACGGCCCATCATTGATGCCCTATTATGTCGTGACCGATGACATTGTCGGCTCCGACCTGAACACCCAGAGCGATGACGGGCGCGACGTGACCGAAGCGCGCATTCACGATCTCGTCCAGTCGCTGGGCGAGGACGGTTACTGGCCGACAGAGCTGCGTACGACGAGCCATCCCTACAAGGGCCCGGGGCCTGACAGCCCGCCGGAAGGGTTTGTCGATCGCGGCCAGGTGGGGGACGAGTGGGACACCTCGCCCTTCACCATGGAGAGCGGCCCCATGGGGATTTCCACAGGTACCTACATCCGGAACATGAGCTTCCTGATCGAGTATGTTGATGAGAGAGGTGATGACCAATGAAGACAAGATCCATTCTGATGGCAACGGCGGGCGCAGCGATTGCCTGCCTGCCCTGTGCCATGGCCCAGCCATCCAGCGACAGTTCATCTGCCAGCGGATGGTATGTGCAGGATGACTTCGTACCTGACCAGCGCCTGCGCATCGTTGTCCGCAACGATCTGGACAGGCCGCGAGAGAATGCGCCGGTCACGATCACCCGCACACAGCTCTCTGCCATGCCTGATGTTCACGAACTGGCCATGACCCTTGTCGACCCTGCCTTGCCGGGTCGTGAGGAGCCTTCCTTTGAGTTGCTCCAGCGCCAGGGTGGCCACGAAGCCCGGGCAGAGGAGAACGGCGCGTGGATTCCCTATCAGTTCGATGATCTCGACAAGGATGGCCTGTGGGACGAGCTGTTCTTCATGTCGGATTTCGAGGCTGGCGAGGAGAAAGTCTTCTACATCTATCTCGGCCAGCAGGGCCGCGGCTGGCAGGCGCATGAAACCCATGCCGGTATCGGGTCCTATGTCCGCCACACCGTGCCCTTCTGGGAATCGGGGAATATCGGCTGGAAACTGTGGTATCCGACCGACATCGATGTCTTCGGCAAACGCGAGCCGGTACTGATGTCCCAACGTCTGTATATGGACAATCTTGACGGCTATGGCGTCAACCATGTCGATCCGGCGTTTGGGTCGGACATCATGCAGGTCGGCAGCTCCTTCGGTGGTGGCGGCATTGGCGTTTTCGACACGCCCGGTGAACCTGACACCGTCTCCCGCCCCCGCTTCACCGGACGCGCCCCGGATTCGGTTTTCAACGCCGGTCCCATTGGTGATACGCGATACGCCTTCGAGGTTGTCACCAACGGTCCGGTTCGCTCTATCATTCGCGCACATACTTTCAACTGGGACAGTGGCAATGGCCAGTATGCGGCAGAGCAGCTCTATACCGCCTATGCCGGCGAGAGCTATTCGACCGCCTCGGTGCGGTTCACGGAATTCGATCCAGAAGGAAGTGCCGCCTTCGCCGTCGGCATGCGCCGTCACGTCAACGAAGAAGACTATCTGCAGGAAGACGGCATCGTCATCAGTGGCGGGCCGGAAGCGATCCGCAATGTTGACGATGATGGTCTGCGCGAGAACAGCCTGATCGTCGATTATGTCAGTACGGCACTGGTCGTGCCTGAACGGTTTGACCCGGAATTCGTCACGACGGAGGATTTCGGCGGCAACCACATGTTCAGGATCACTCCCGGCGATGACCTGACCTTTGACTATCTTATCGCCGCGGGCTGGAGCGAGGGAGCGGTCAACACCAATCAGGAAGAATTCCGCGCCTATGTCGGGGAGGTCGCCGAGAGCTTCAACTCGCCAATCGAATTCGTCTCGGGACAGATGGAGTCGAAATAGTCACGAATGCGATCAGCTGCGGGGGCCTTCCCCGCAGCGATTATTCCTGCACCAGGTCCTGCCAGGGTACGCGGGTAATCTCGACATCTTCCTTGTTCGTTGCATAGGCGACGAAAAGATAATCTCCCCACACGATACTTTTTGGATAGCTGTAGGATGGCCGCTTGTAGAGCCCTTCCGAACGCATGGGCTGCATGTCTTCCCCGCCGGCGCGCAAGAGCCAGGCGCGATCGAACAGCGCACCATCCTCGCTGAGGCTGACAACCAGAGGATAGCGGGCCCGGTTCGGTACCGGATTGTTCACACGGAACACTGTCCCGTCCGGCAGATTGCCAGCACTTTGCTTGGACCGTGAATCCGGAAAAGCGGAAAGCTCGGGCGTCGTCCAGCTTTCACCAGCATCACGGCTGACGGAATAAAGCGTCTGGAAACTGCTGTCCTGGTCGCGGAACAACATGACGACGGAGCCATCTGGACGCGAATACAGGCTGGGCTCGATCTCACGGCTGACATGGCCGTCCGCCTCGAGATTATCCATCCTGCCTCTCTGCCAACCGCTTGTCGCCAGTGGATCATCGGTGAAATAGGGAGCCACGGTCAGGCCCGGCTCGACATGGAAAGCCGTAACGATGCGCCCGCCTTCTATCGTGTGCGGATCCTGCTCGATGACACCCGGCACGGGCTCGCCATCCTTGCCGGTAACGGCTTGCGCACGCGACCACGCGCGGCCGTCCTCACTGGTCATGTGGAGGGTATAGCCTTGGCGGATTTCATCCTCCCGCTCCGGCCAGACATTGATAAAGGCTACGAGCGTCTCTTCATTGACCCACCAGCCGCCGCTGGTCGCGATGGCATCTTCCTGCTCCTGATAGAGAACCACGGGTTCTGACCATGTTTCCCCCTCATCCTCGCTCCATGCATAGACGACATGAGTATCGGCAGAGTCTTCATCTTTCAGGGATGTCTGCCACTGGGCGTAAAGCACGCCCTGGAAGGGGAAAAGGACGACACCGTGATTATAGGCGTTGTCGCCGTCCCGGGGTTCGTAAACCGTAAAGGTCGCTAGCTGATCGGGTTTTTGCAGGCCCAGCGTATCAGGCTGTCCTTGGTCAAACAGGTCATCGGACACACTGATAGAGACATTGTCTTCGACGCAGGCGGTCGCCAGAAGGATGACAAGCAGGCTGGAAGCCAGTCCGATATGCAGTCCCGATTTCATCCCTTGCCTCGCCATTTCTCTGATTGGTCCTTACACGTGCTGAAAATAAAAAGGTCCAGAGCCACCGGGGCTCTGGACCAAGGTTTGGACAATAACGCCCAGGGAAATAACCCTACATCTTGAAGCGGGCACCGACCAGGAAGACACGGCCTGTGTGCTCCCAGGAGTAACGGCGCTGATCTTCCCGATCGATATAGACGTCGGAGAATTCGTCGGTCAGGTTGAGAGCCTCGAAGGAGACTTCAAACTGGTCGTTGATCTCGTAGCTGGAGGAGAAGTCTACGAAGAACGACTCACCGACTACCTCGAAGTCATTGTCACGCGTACCTTGCAGGTAGTCGTCGCGATAGGAACCGGAAACCCGTGCCTCGAACGGACCATTCTCATAATAGACAGTCGCGTTGTAGGACACGTTGGACAGGCCGATCAGGCGCTCCGTCAGCGTACCACCATAATATTCCACGTCGGAGTCGACATAGGTATAGTTGGCGATGAAGCCGAGGCCCTCGAGTACTGGCGGAACATCCACGATCTCAGCCAGCGGTGTCTGCATGGAGATCTCGAAGCCTTTGATATCAGCACCCGGGCCGTCATCGAGGGAGCGGATTTCCCAGCAACCGGAACCGCCATTGGCCGGGTTACAGGATTCCAGCGGACCACCTTCAGGGTTTTGTGCCGTCGGTGACGTCGGCAGAAGAACGCTGGTCGGCAGACCCGTCGAGGCGAATGTATCCGTCCGTGTGGAGTTGATCGGGAATGATTCGATATCCTTTGCGAAGACTGCAAGGGAAAGCAGCGATTCATCCGCGAAGTACCATTCCAGGGACCCGTCCAGCGTGGTTGCCCGTGTCGGCTCCAGGAACGGGTTGGAATAGCTGACCCGGTAGTTGAAGCTGTCCACCGAACCGCCCGGAGAAAGCGAGCCGAGACCCGGACGCTTCATCACCTTGGCAGCTGCACCACGCAGCACGAGATCGTCCGTGATCCACAGTGCCAGGTTGGCCGCAGGCAGGAAGTCATCATAGGGATCGCGATCGACTTCTACCTGGACACCGGAGTTTACGCCAGCGGACTTCTGGTCAGTCTCGACATAGCGCCCGCCGACATCATACATCAGCTCCATGGTTCCGACCGGGAAGGAGCCATCCAGCTTGAAGAACACGCTGTAGCTTTCTTCCTCGACCGAGTTGAAGTTGTTTGCGTAGGTACTCGTGAATGGCAGGTTGAACAGGTCGAAATACTCGGTCCATGCATCGCCATTCGGGATCGCCCAGGTCAGGGTCGAACCGTCGCCAGCCGGACCGCCATAGGTGTAGATATCCGACAGGGCATCCGTTGCCGGTACGCCGAGCAGGTCGTCGACACCGTCATTGTCCGTGTCGCAATCGAAATAGCCTGCGGCACAGACACCAGTATCGCGAGCAGCGTTCGTCGCTTCATAGGTGAAGCGCTTCCACGCACCACCGACGCTGACGGAGTGATTGTCGAAGTAATCCCACTCGACCTCGAAATTGGCCGTGTCGTAACCGTGCTCGATCTGCTCGGGACGGTCGCGCAGCTCGGTCATCTGGAAGTTGGCGGGGTCCGATACATCCGGACCGTTGAAGGCGAGGACCGGCTCTTCATCGTCGGAATAATCGTAGAAGTAACCGTTATAGTCACGGTCATCATACATGAAGGTCAGCTCGTACTCGCGATCCGTTTCGGATTTCGAGGTACCGATCATGCCGTTCAGGCGCAGGCTGTCCGTGAAATCATGTTCGATGTTGGCGCTGAACTGGTGGAAGTCCGTGGTCCACAGGTTTTCGAAGTATTCGTTCCGTACCCATGCATTGTTGACCGTCATGGACGTCAGCAGGTTCAGGTCCGGGTCATAGGTATAATCGACAACATCCATGCCGCCTTCGTTACCGCGGAACAGTACCTCGCCATAGATTTCCGAACGGCTCGCCTCATAGGTCGAGTACAGGGAATCAATGGTAATGAGCGTGCTCTCAGCCGGCTTGAACTGCAGGCCAGCCGTCAGGCCAAGGCGGTCGCGGGATTCGGTCTGAACACCATAGCGCGGAATACGCGGGTGCCAGGCATTGGTTACTGTTGAGCAATCTGCAGGCTCCGGCGTCGTCGTACAGCTCTGGCCACCGACGGAAGCAAAACGGGAACGCTGCCAGCGAACCGTGTTCTGGGTTTCCAGCTCGGTCTCGTAGTCGGACAGGGCAGCCGACAGGGTGATGCCGAACGTTTCTTCCGGGTTGTTATAGGCAAACAGGCCGGAAAGGCGCGGCGCGATTTCCTCGTTCAGGTCATTGTACTGGGCCTGAGCGTTGACAGCGAAGGTCGTGCCTGTCGGGTATGCGAAAGGACGGCCAGTGTTCAGGTCGACAACGGCACCGAGTGAACCTTCGTCAACATCTGCGGTCGCCGTCTTGCGGATGATGATGTTGTTGAACAGCTCCGATGCGAAGATGTTGAAGTCGAAACCGCGACCACGGTTGCCGTTGGTCGAGGCGATCGATTCCATGCCGTTGATCCGGACACGGGTATATTCACCGCCGAGGCCACGTACGGTGATCTCACGACCCTCGCCGCGCTCGCGCGTGATGGCGACGCCTGGCACGCGGCCCAGCGCTTCAGCCAGGTTCTGGTCCGGGAAATCGGCGATATCATCGGCGACGATCGCGTCAACGGCGGCCGTCGATTCGCGTTTCACATCCAGGGCCTCTGCAAGCGATGCCCGGAACCCGGTGATGGTGATAACGTCTTCACCTTCAACCTCGGCATCCTGCGCAAATGCCGACGGCGCCATACCCGCAGCGCACAATGCGATGGCGGAAACGGCCATAAATTTGTTGGTATTCATTCTCATTCGAACCTCCCTACTGTCTTTGACAGCCTTGTTTACTGTTCTGACGCTGGCGCGCCCCCCGTGTGGAACTTTTCGCTCCTTATCGTGGAACCGGTTACATCAAATGTTACCGGTTTCCCAAAACGCTAGATCAAGTTTGCGTGTTTGGCAACTCGTTTCCACTGCAGAAAGAAAATTTGCCTGCAAACGCGTAATCATTTGGTGCAAAAACGTCACATCGATCACGCCAACACAGGAGCGTTCATGCTGAAAGTATCGCATTAAGTGTTACCGGTTTCACAAACCAGGTAATTCCGTTGTTCAGCAGGGTTGAACAGGCATCCATCAAAGCTGACATCGGCAGGCACCCCCTGGATGATAGCGATCACAGTCATGTCACGACATACGCCAGACCGAACAGGCGCCCGTGCCAGACTGGTCAGATTTCGCACATATTCGATTCAGTGAACGTCAAGAAAACCCTTCACAAATATCCATTATGTGAGATGATGTGTCAGATAATACAAAATTGGAGGAAACATGTCCCGGATCTCACGTCGCAACATGCTCGCCTTGCTGGGTGGCACAGCTCTCATGCCTGTACTGGACGCCAATGCCGGCTTTTCACTGAGTAATGCTGGCTCCGCCTTGCCGAGCCCGTCCCTTGGCGCTCTTGCTGCACAGAAGGGCATACGCTTCGGGTCCGAGATCAATGCCAACCAGCTCGACGACCAGGCCTATATCGACATCTTCACCCACGAATGCGCGATCATGGTGCCGGGCAACGAGCTGAAAATGTACACGATCGAGGATGAGCCGGGCGAATGGAATTTTGCCCCGGGCGACGCCCTCGTCGCCTTCTCGAAGAAACACGACATCGGCATGCGCGGCCACACCCTGCTCTGGAATTATCCGCGCTGGCTGCCGGACTGGGTCAATGCACAGGAATTCGCGAGCGCCGACGAGGCAGCGCAGTTCCTGACCCGCTATATCAGCCGGGTCGCCTCCCACTATTCCCCGCACATCTATTCATGGGATGTCATCAACGAGAGCTTCAATGACGAGACCGGTGAAATCCGCGAGTCGGTCTTCAACAATGCCATGGGCTGGGATGTCGTCGATCACTGTTTCCATGTCGCGAAGGAACATGCCCCGCAGGCAGACCTGGTCTATAACGACTACATGTCCTGGGAAGACAAGAGCGCCAACCACCGCGATGGCGTACTGCGCCTGATGGAGCGGCTGCTTGCAAACGATGTCCCCATTGACGGGCTCGGCATCCAGGCCCACATCATGCTCGACCCGAAAATTCCGTTCACCACGAAGAAACAGACAGAATGGGCGGATTGGCTGAAGGAAGTCTCCGACATGGGGCTTGACCTCCTGTTCACCGAGTTCGATGTCAATGACCGGCTGTATGAGGCCGATGACGCGACCCGCGATGCAGCGATCAATTCCTACGCCAGGGACTATATGGATATCGCCTTTGAAAATCCGAACACGAAGGAATTCCTGCTCTGGGGCATGGTCGATCATTACAGCTGGCTGCAGGAGTTCCGCAAGGAAGGCCAGCCGCCGGCCCGCCCCCTGCCCTATGACACACAGTATAAACCCAAGCTGCTGCGCGAGACGATTGCCGACGCCCTTCGCGCCGCCCCTGTACGATAGAACCCCAAAGAGACCAGCAATGCCCGCCAGCACGCTTTCGCTTATTGTCATTCATCCCGACGACACGGTCGCCGTTGCGATCGAAACCGTCGAGGCAGGGCATGACGTGTCGGCGGGCGAGACTGCCCTGAAGACGCTGTCGGAGATACCCAAGGGGCACAAGGTGGCACTGAAGGATCACCAGCCCGGCGATGCCGTGATCAAATATGGCCACCCGATCGGAACGATTACCGAAGCCGTCGCCAAAGGCGGCCATATCCACAGTCATAACCTCTCCACCGCTCTCGGCGCGGGGGACAGCTATCATTACGAACCCGTCGCACTTTCACCGGCACCGGACGCTCCCGAGGAGACATTCCAGGGCTATGCCCGTTCCTGGGGCGAGACGGGTACCCGTAACGAAATCTGGGTACTGAACACTGTCGGCTGCGTGAACCGGGCCGCTGTGTCCGTTGCCAAGGCCGGTAACCACATCATCGCAGAACGCGGCATCGACAATGTCGATGGCGTGCACGCCTTCTCCCACCCGTTCGGCTGCTCCCAGCTGGGCGACGATCTCGACCAGACGCGCGATGTCATCCGCGCGCTGGCGCTGCATCCCAATGCCGGTGGCGTCGTCATCATGGGGCTGGGCTGCGAGAACAACAAGCTCGCCGCCCTGCTGGAAGGCATCCCGGAGGAACGGCGCGAGCGCATCGTCTCTTTCAATGCTCAGGAAGTCGTCGACGAGGAAGAGACAGGCCGCGAAGCGATCGAGCACCTGCTCGAGGTAATGAAGGATGACAGACGCACGCCCTGCCCCGTCTCCGCCCTGCGCCTTGGCATGAAATGCGGCGGGTCCGATGCGTTCAGCGGCATCAGCGCCAATCCCGTCGTCGGCCGTATGACCGACCGCCTGTCGGAGCGCGGCGGCACGGTGTTTCTCACCGAGGTGCCTGAAATGTTCGGCGCCGAGCAGCAGCTGATGAACCGCGCCGCCGATGAGGGGACATATCGGCAGATCGTTTCCCTGGTCGAGGACTTCAAGGACTATTTCATCAGCCACAACCAGCCGATCTATGAGAACCCCTCGCCGGGCAACAAGGATGGCGGCCTGACGACGCTGGAGGAAAAATCCCTCGGCGCGATCCAGAAAGGCGGCAAGGCCATTGTCAACGGTGTCCTTGCCTATGCCGAGAAAGGCGCACGCCCCGGCCTGAACCTGATCAATGCCCCGGGCAATGATGCCGTCTCTTCCACGGCGCTGACGGCGGCTGGCGCGACAGTGCTCCTCTTCACCACCGGTCGCGGCACACCGCTGGGCTTTCCCGTCCCTACACTGAAGATTTCTTCCAATACCGGCCTGTCGGAGCGCAAGCCCGGCTGGATCGATTTCAATGCCGGCGCCCTGATCGATGGCGAGAAGGACATGGACGCGCTGGCTGACGATCTGTGGCAGAAGATCCTGCGCACGGCCTCCGGCGAAGAGGCGCAGAACGAGCGCAACGACTATCGCGAGATCGCGATATGGAAACGGGGCGTCACCCTGTAAGGCGACACCCCGCTACCGTTCTGCGCATCTCTATGGTCAACCCTATTCGACCGTCTTCAGCCCCTCTAGCGTCTCGCGATCGATCTTCAGGACCGTACCATGGCGCGACCCTTCCGGAAAGGTCAGCTGGTCGCTGATGTCTTCCCAGTGGATGAGATCGTCCGACTTCGCACCCATCATGCGATGTTCCATATAGGCGTCGTAATAGACATAGAATTCATCGCCGATCTTGGTCGCGGTCGGCCCTTCGACCCAGACACCGTCCGGGGAGAAAGGCGGCGAAGACGGGCCCCACGGGCCTTCCGGGTCTGCGGCAATGGAGATACGGATATTCTTTTCCGGCTCCGGGCGCTTGGTCTCGTCCTTTATGAACATGATATAGCGCTCGCCATCCTTCAGGATCGACCCGTCGATCGAGACATAGCCGCCATCATAGAACAGGGCCGTATCCGTGTACGTCTTGAAGTCCCTTGTCTTGACGTAATAGACGCGGTGATTGATGCCCTTGCCGATAGTCGAGCGGATGTCGCCGCGATCCTCGGTCTCCGGGAACTTGCCCGGCACGGCGGATGACCAGAAGATAATGTATTCTTCCGTCTGGTCGTTGAAGAAGATCTCCGGCGCCCAGCTGTTCATCACTTCAGGCTCATGCGCCATGACCGGCAACATGGTCTGTTCGCTCCAGTTGATCAGGTCCTCTGAATGGGCAATGCCGATATTGTTTTCCCACCAGCCGGTCGTCCAGACCATGTGATAGGTACCGTCAGGTCCCTGAATGATGCACGGGTCGCGCATCAGCTTGTTGCCGATCTGCGGCGTAAGGAAGGACTCGCCATCCTTCAGCGCGGTCCAGGTCAGCCCGTCCTCGCTATAGGCCAGGTGCAGGCCGGTCTCGCCATCATTGCGGAAGGAAGAGAACAGCAGCACCTCGTCTTCATCCAGCCCTTGAGCGGCGGCAGCGGCCGGCAACATCGCGGCCAGTGCCGCCGTGATCATCAGTTTCTTCATCATCCTCTCCTGTTCTTGTCTCTGTTTCTCACCGTTCGAAAAACGATTACGGCAGGGGCGTTATGTCCTCATACCTGATGACCCAGCTGCCATCGTCCGGGAACCCCGGCGTTTCCGCCTCGGCACCATCCCAGCCGGCGACCATCAGCGCGACGGCGGCAAGCAGGGAGCCGTTGGACGGGAAATAGGTATCGGCATTTTTCACATAGCCATCGTCACCGAGATGATAGCGCGGGGTCATGCCGGTCAGGCCATACTGGTTGTTGGCGGCATCCATCATCAGATAGTCCAGCGCCTTTTCAGTTTCGCCGAGCCGTGCCGCCGTCATTGCCATCATCGGGAAGTCCCAGCCCCATGTCTGACGGAAATCCCAGTGTTCATCCATAACCATCATGGTACGGCGCATCATGTCATCGTCGACACGCTCACCGCCGGGAATCAGTCCCGTCGCCATCAGGAAGGACGGGTGATCGCGGTTCAGGCAGTCATGGTCTGCCGGATCATCGCCTGCGGCATCGACGCCGCCCACCGTGCCCTGCCCACCGGCGCATTGCGGCCGCATGGCATCTGCCCAAAAATCGGGCATGTCATCGACCGGCAGGTAGAGCCCGTCGGCTGTCGGTAGCGGCGACAGGCCTTCCAGCACCTCGTCCCACTCTGCGTTGCGCTCCATACCCAGCCGTTCGCGCCAAACCTGTGCCGTCTCCAGCCCCCAGGCAAAATAGGCAACTTCGAAGGTCGGGTTCACGGTCGTGCCGGCATCATAGGCCTCCTGCACTGGAATGACCGGCGGGCCCAGCACATAGGCGCCTTTTTCATCATCCCAGACAAGGAAGGTTGCCAGCAGGTCGGCGGTCTCGAATACCACCTCGCTGTATTGTTCAAGCAAATCCGCTGACTGATCGTTCCGCCACGCCAGTTCGGCCAGATAGATTGGGTGCGGCTGCTGCCACATGATGAAAGGGTTGATGGTACTGGGGCTCTCCACCGCATCGTCAGCGGTCATCTTGGGCCACCACGCCCCGTCACGACCGTAATGCTCGGCGCGGGCCTGAGCCTTGTCCAGTGTGCGGTTATACCAGTCGAGGCTGGCTGCGACCTGCTGATCCCGGTTCCACAACAGGAAATGCGCCACATGCCAGCCATGCATTTCGTGGTGGAACTTGCCATTCCAGCTGTTGGAATAAAGCCCTTCTTCCTGGGGAATGAAATCGCCGCCGGTATTCACGCCGGTCAGATATTGCGACAGCACCACGCGGCGCTCCAGTTCCTCCGCGCGCGGATCGGTACTGCCGGAAAAGTCGACCATGCCGCCTTGCTGCCAATAGGCCGCCCAGCTTTGCGCCGCGCCCCTGTTCGCTGTATCGAACTCGATGGCCGTCTCCAGAGCACTCTCTTCCGGTGCGTATTCAAGCAGCAGCCGAAGTGTATCCGTTTCGCCCTCAGCCTGCAGGACATAACGATGCGCCCCTGTCTCGCGCAGGGTGCTGCCATCATCATAGGTGGCACGCGCGACATAGGTCATCTCATCGAGTGATCGCCGGAACAGCGCCGTATTGTCGCCAGCCATCTCAAGCGCGGTCTGGTGGCTGTCATCGGCGTTCCACTCGGCAGGGTCAGGCTGCAACGACTGGCTGACATAGGGAAACGCGATCTCGACTCCGAGATCACCAGAGGCAACCAGCGGCGACGTAATCTCTACGAGCACCATGTCCCTGTTACGATGTGCGCTCGTAGTTACACTGACCGGCTGGCCATCGATCTCGAAGCTGCTGTCAGCCTGCCCGTGCCACAGGTCGAGAGTCTGGCTGGTATTGCCGACCTCGGAAAAATCGAGCGGCGCAACGCCCTCCCCGTTCGCAGTCACGAAGGACAGCCGCCCAAGCGAAATGCGATGCGGATTGCGGCGCATATAGGCGATTGCCGGATTTTCATCGGCCACCGCCCAGTCGTTGAAATACGGGTACTGATAGGTTTCGCCATGCGCCTCGATCGGGCGATAGGTGTCCTCCAGTGTATAGCCTTCAGGATTGGGGAAGCTGTGCCAGGCCCATTGCGCCTGTGTCATCAGCGGCGAAAAGGCGGAATATTCATCGCGAAATGTCTGCAGCCCTGTAATGTCCAGCGCCATCGCCAGCGAGCCATTGCCGACCATCACCGGCGACTCCGGATCGATCCTGTCAAGCGTCACATCGTGCCGCGACACCAGCGCTTGCCGGTCGATAGCTGCCGTCTCCGCTGGCGCAGAACTTTCCTGAGGCTGATTACCAGTCGGCGTCTGCGCCGGCGCTGGTTCTGCGGCACAAGCCGACAGTGCAAACAAGGCGCTCGCCATGATGGTCGTCGCGCGCAACCCGGTTTTCAGGCAACCCTGATGAAACGGATATCTGGTCATTGGCAGTCCTCCCGCAGCAGTGTCGAGCCGTCGGCATCGTTATCGTTACCGATACTCTATCGCTGCCGGAAGAAAACGCAACCACAATCCCACATTGCGGAATATTATTTCATTTTACAAGATTGTACGCCGTCAGCCTCGCTTTTTCAGGCGTCAGGGTCCTGCCAGCCCAGCTCGCGGCTGATCTGCCGGGTCGCATCCTGCACAACGGGCACCAGTTCCTGCATGCGCTCGTCACTCATATATTGTGCGGCACTAGACAAGCTGATTGCCGCGACCACCTTGTTCTCGACATTTCGAATCGGGGCTGCCACGCAGCGCACGCGGTCTTCGTTCTCTTCAAGGTCGAAGGCGTAGTCACCCTTTTGATAGGAGCGCATCCGCTCCATCCATACGGGCATTGAGTTACCGGCATCGGCGGCGGCCATTTCATACAGCCTTTTCCAATAGGCTTCGCTTTCCTCGAGAATCAGCGCCTTGCCCAGGCCCGTCGTCGCGATGGGCTGTCGTTCGCCGACATGGGAGCTGATCAGTATGCGGCGCTTGCCGGGAATTTTTTCCAGATAAAGCACCTCATCCCCGTCGATGACGCCCAGATGGACGATGTCGTCTGTCTGCTTGGCAAGGTTCTCAAGCACCGGACGGGCGACCTGCGCCAACTGGATCTGCAACCTGGCGCAATGCCCCAGCGCGAGAATCACCGGCCCGAGGCTGTAACCGCCGCGCGGCGTGAATGACAGGAACCGCCGCTCGACCAGCGCCGCAGCCAGCCGGTGCGCCGTACTGCGCGTCAGGCCCAGCTCTTCGGAGAGCTCGTTCAGCGATACCGGCCCGTCGCGCACCGTTTCCAGCACATCGAGGCCGCGCATCAGGGTCTGGGCGCCGCTGGAGCCTTTTTCCTTCGGCGCCTTGGACGCCGTGCCCTTTGTCGAGGTTTTTGCTTTTGGTTCAGCCATGAGGTCGCGCCTGCTTTTTCCTGAAGGAGGCCTTATGTGTTACTACCGCCCGCCCAATCCCGCAATGTGGGAATTTTACCTGTTTTCCGGCGCGAGAGGTGCCCCACGCGCCCTATTGCAGGTTCACATACATGCCGCCATCGACCAGCAGGGCCGCGCCGGTAACGTAGCGTGCCATGTCCGAGGCGAGGAAGATTGCCGGTCCGGCTAGGTCTTCCGGTTCGCCAAGCCGGCCCAGCGGGGTGCGCGCTTCCATATATTTGCGCTTTTCCGGATCGGACAGGTCGTCGCGATTGATGTCCGTCTCGATCGTGCCCGGCAGCAGGGCGTTACACCTGATCTGGTGCTTGCCCAGCGCGATAGCCGTCGACTGCATCAGCGACAACACGCCCGCCTTGGTCGGGGTATAATGTGTCTGGAATTCACCGCCGACCAGCGCAGAGATCGAACTGACCGCGATGATCGAGCCACCACGCCCCTGCTCCACCATCTGCCGCGCACCAGCCTGCACCATATAATAAGCGCCGAGCAGGTTGACCTGTACGGTTCGCTCAACTGTTTCCTGCGGCATGTCGAGAAAGGCATGGAAAGGACAGATCCCGGCATTGCTGACAAACACGTCGACACCGCCCAGCGCTTTTGTCGCGGTACTGACGAACTCTTCTGCGGTTTTCGGGTCTGCCACATCGCCCTTCACGGCGATGCCCTTGCTGCCAGCCTGACGCACCTGGTCGAGCGTATGTTCCGCGCCCTCGTCATCTCCGTGATAGTTGATTGCAACATTGGCACCCTGCCGTGCCGCACCGATGGCGATCGCCTGGCCAATGCCGGCAGATCCGCCGGTAACAAGTACGCTTCTTCCGTCCAATAACATCTCT
Source organism: Aquisalinus luteolus (assembly GCF_009712425.2). Taxonomy (GTDB): domain Bacteria; phylum Pseudomonadota; class Alphaproteobacteria; order Caulobacterales; family Parvularculaceae; genus Aquisalinus; species Aquisalinus luteolus. Next base: position 163,880 of record NZ_VCJR02000001.1, on the reverse strand, counting down.
TGTTCCTCCATTTTTCCTACACCCGGCCACGACCCTGTCGGTACCCGGGAAGGGTGTTGACCCTCAAAATCTTATAATCTAAGAAGTAGTCTCATATTATAAACAAGAGTTCCATACAACGGGCGGGAGCGAAACAATATCATGGCATCTGCAAGGATAGTCGATATCAGGGCATTCGTCCTGCGTGGCGGCGGTGCCGATTATCATGACCAGTCCGACGGGCACTGGATCGATGATAATATCGCAACGCCGATGTCCAGATATCCGGCCTACAGAAAAAGCCGCCGCAGTTTCGGCATCAACGCTCTCGGCACGCTGGTTGTCGAGGTCGAAGCCGATGACGGCACGATCGGCTTCGCGGTCACCACCGGCGGCGAGCCTGCGGCCTATATCGTCGAGAAGCACCTGTCCCGTTTCGTTATCGGCCAGAAGGCATCGGATATCGAACTGATCTGGGACCAGATGTATTTCGCCACACAATATTATGGCCGCAAGGGCCTCGTGGTGAATGCCATTTCCGGTGTCGATCTCGCCCTGTGGGACTTGCTCGGTCGCCTGCGCCAGGAACCGGTCCACGCGATGATCGGCGGTCCCGTGCGCGACGAAATCCAGTTCTACGCCACCGGTGCCCGGCCTGACCTCGCCAAGGAAATGGGCTTCATCGGCGGCAAGATGCCCCTTCGTTATGCGCCGGTCGAGGGCAATGAGGGCATGAATCAGGCGATTGCCGACCTCGCAGAGATGCGCGAACGCGTTGGCCCTGATTTCTGGCTGATGCTCGATTGCTGGATGGCTCTCGACCTCGACTATGCCACTCGCCTTGCCCATGCCGCTGCCGCACACGGCCTGAAATGGATCGAGGAAGCGATCAGCCCTGACGATTACTGGGGCTATCAGTCTCTGAAAAAGGCTGTTCCCCCCGGCATGCTGGTCACCACCGGCGAACACGAAGCGACCCGCTGGGGCTTCCGGATGCTGCTGGAAATGGAATGCTGCGACATCATCCAGCCCGATGTCGGCTGGTGCGGCGGCCTGACCGAGCTGTTGAAGATCTCCGCTCTTGCCGACGCCCATGGCAAGCTCGTCATCCCGCACGGTTCGTCGGTCTACAGCTACCATTTCGTGGTCACGCGCCATAACAGTCCGTTTGCTGAATTCCTGATGATGGCACCGAAGGCTGACGAGGTCGTGCCGATGTTCTCACCGCAATTGCAGGGCGAGCCGGTACCACAGAATGGCAGGATCGCTGCTTCCGCGCTCGACAAGCCGGGCTTCGGCGTAGAGCTCGATCGCAGCCTCGACCTTGCCCGTCCCTACAAACCATAAATTCCTTACACGCTATAAAGAAAGACCTGTCATGAAGCTCTGCCGCTACGGCCTTCCGGGCAAGGAACAACCCGGCCTCCTCGACACTGATGGCCGCATCCGCGACCTCTCAAAACATATCGACGACATCACGCCCGCCGTGCTGTCACCGCGCATGATGAAACACCTGTCCGAACTTGATATCGACACGCTGCCACTCGTCGAAGAGGGCGTGCGCTACGGCATCCCGGTCAACGGCATTCCGAAAATCGTTGCCGTCGGTCTCAATTACGAAGACCACGCAAAGGAAGCCGGCTTGCCCGTCCCGACCGAGCCGATCACCTTCATGAAGGCCGTCTCCAGCCTGACCGGCCCGAATGACGATGTGATGTTGCCGCAGGACTCGACGCACTCAGACTGGGAAGTGGAACTCGGCGTCATCATCGGCCAGCGCATGTCTTACGTTGCCGAGGAAGACGCCCTGTCCCATGTCGCCGGCTATGTTCTGGCCAATGACGTCTCCGAGCGATTCAACCAGAAGCAACGCGGCTCGCAATGGAGCAAGGGCAAGGGGCACGACACGTTCTGTCCGGTTGGCCCTTGGCTCGTGACCGCTGACGAACTCGGCGATCCGCAGGACCTCGCCATGTATCTCGACGTCAATGGCGAGCGCAAGCAGACCGGCAATACAAGGACGATGATCTTCACGGTCGCCGAAGCGCTTTCCTATATCAGCCGATACATGACACTGATGCCGGGTGACCTTGTCATCACTGGCACACCTCCCGGCGTCGGCGAAGGACAGAAGCCTAATGCCCAGTATCTCGCCGCAGGTGATATCATGGAGCTGGGGATAGACGGCCTCGGCACCCAACGCCAGACTGTCATTGCCTGGTCAAGAACTGCAATCGAGGGAGACCTCTCGTGATTTATAAAGACAGATTTTCCGGCAAGACGGCCGCCATCACCGGCGGGGCTTCCGGCCTCGGCCTCGCCAGCGCAAAACGTATCGCCGAAGAAGGCGGTAATGTCGTCCTCTGGGACATGAACGAGGAAGGGTTGCAGCAAGCGCAGGAAGATATCCCCGGCGCCCGCACCATCCGGGTAGATATCACCGATGCGGACGCCATCCAGGCTGCTGCCGAGGAGACGCTCGAGGCTTTCGGCTCCATCGATATCCTCATCAACAGTGCAGGCATCACCGGCGCCACCGTGCCGGTACAGGATTTCCCGCTCGACAGCTGGCGCAAGGTTATCGACATCAATCTCAACGGCACCTTCATGTGCTGCCGCGCCATCATTCCCTACATGCTCGACAATGGCTACGGGCGGATCATCAATGTCGCCTCCGTCGCCGGCAAGGAGGGTAATCCGAACGCGTCGGCCTATTCCGCGTCAAAGGCCGGGGTCATCGGCCTGACTAAAAGCTTGGGCAAGGAACTGGCGCAGACAGGCGTTATTGCCAACTGCATCACGCCTGCCGCGTTCGAGAGCCCGATTTTCGACCAGATGCCGCAGAGCCAGATCGATTACATGAAGTCGAAAATCCCGATGGGACGCCTTGGCACGGCCGAGGAAGTCGCCAGCATGATCTGCTTCATGGCGAGCGAGGATTGCTCCTTCACCACCGCCTCCGCCTTCGACACGTCAGGTGGCCGTACAACCTATTAGCCAGGCAGGAAAAGGCCCGCAAAGAGGCCCTCAGCTCCCGGAGGAAATGATCATGCACGATATACCATTTGTCGACGCCCATGTTCATTTCTGGGATCTGGACGCGATCGCGCATCCGTGGCTGACACCGCCCTTCTCCACTGACGGGCTGATGGGGTCGGTCGAGGCAATTGCCACGGATTACGGCCCCGAGGAATATGCTGCCGACGCACAGCGCTGGACTGTCGCGGGCACGGTGCATGTCGATGCCGGGGCCGCACCTGAGCTGGCTGTTGATGAGTCACGCTGGCTCGACGGTTTACGCACGCAACACGGTGCACCGACTGCCATGGTCGCCTTCGCCGCCCTGAACGCCCCCGCCGTTGAAGAAACACTGGCCGCCCATGCAGGATACTCGGCTGTGCGCGGCATCCGCCATATCGTCAACTATCATGATGATCCGTACAGGACTTACACGCCGGTCGACCTGACCGTCGATCCGCAATGGCAGGCCGGTTTTGCAAAACTCGCCGGCTATGGCCTCGGCTTCGACCTGCAGGCCTATCCATCGCAATTCGCACCGCTGGTACCGCTGTTGTCTGCACATGAGGATATTCCGGTCATGATCAACCATGCCGGCATGCCATTTCATGACGAGAAGGAAGAGTGGCGCAAGGGCATGGCCGCCCTCGCCGCGCTGCCCCATTGCGCGGTCAAGGTTTCCGGCTTCGGCATCACCGACCACGACTGGACCGAAGAGAGTATTCGCCCCTATGTGCTGGAGACGATCGACCTGTTCGGCACGGACCGCGTGATGTTCGCCAGCGATTTCCCGACCGACAAGCTGTACGCCGACTTTGATCGGTGCCTGTCATCCTACGCCAACATCATTGCTGCTTTCAGCGACGACGAGAAACGCGCCATGTGGGGCCGCAATGCCGACAGGCTGTACCGGATGGGGCTATCGCTATGAGACACTATCAGGACTGGACCTTGCACGGATGATTACGGCCTCAACACATGACTTTCGAAAGAAGGCGCAGGCAAAGCTGCCGCGCTTCCTGTTCGAGTATGTTGATGGCGGCTCCTATGACGAGGTGACCCTGCGGCGCAATGTTGCCAGCCTTCAGGATATCGCCTTGCGCCAGCGCATCCTGCGCGATGTCTCGAATATCGATCTCTCGACGACGCTCTTCGGCCAGGACACCCGCCTGCCCGTCGCCCTCGCCCCCGTCGGGCTGGCCGGCATGTATGCCCGGCGCGGCGAGGTGCAGGCGGCGCGCGCGGCCGAGAAGGCAGGCATCCCTTTCACGCTGTCCACTGTTTCTGCCTGCCCGCTGGAGGAAGTAACCAGCGCCGTTACCGACCCGATCTGGTTCCAGCTCTACATGATCCGCGACCGCGGCTTCATGAAGGACCTGCTACAACGCGCCACCGATACCGGCTGCAGCGCGCTGGTCTTCACCGTCGACATGCCCGTGCCGGGTTCGCGCTATCGCGACTATCACTCAGGCCTTGCAGGCAGCCCGGGCCTTGCCGGGGATATGCGCCGTGTCTTCCAGGCTTTGCAGCACCCCGGCTGGGCGTGGGATGTGGGCATTCATGGCCGCCCGCACCAGCTCGGCAATGTCGCGCCGGTTCTCGGCAAGAATACAGGCCTTGAGGACTTTTTTGCGTGGATGCGGAATAATTTTGACCCGACCGTTACGTGGAAGGATTTCGAATTCATCCGCTCGATCTGGAAGGGGCCTATGCTGGTCAAGGGCATCCTCGACCGAGAAGACGCAGTTCAGGCCGCAGATCTCGGCGCTGACGGGATCGTTGTCTCCAATCATGGCGGCCGCCAGCTCGATGGCGTGCCCGCCTCCTGCGAGGCGCTGCCCGCGATTGCAGAAGCGGTCGGGGAGCGCCTGACCGTGCTCGCCGATGGCGGCGTGCGCTCCGGCCTCGACGTCGTGCGGATGCTGGCGTTGGGCGCGCGCGGCGTACTGCTCGGGCGCAGCTGGGTCTATGCCCTGGCCGCCGAAGGCGAAGCCGGTGTTTCAAAAATGCTGTCTCTCATCGAGGCGGAAATGAAGGTCGCCATGTCCCTGACAGGCGTCACAGATATTACGCAGATCGACCAGTCGATACTGGTACGGAATAAAATATAAGAGAGGAAATCTGACATGGGTGGCAATCCACTTTTCGGCGTCTTGTTTCACTGGCTGGGTGGCCTGTCCTCAGCCAGCTTCTACGTCCCCTACAAGCGCGTAAAGCTCTGGTCGTGGGAGATTTTCTGGCTGACAGGCGGCATCTTCTCTTGGGTTCTCGCACCCTGGATTGCCGCCTTTATCGGCACGGAGGATGTGCTCGGCGTCCTTTCCGGTGCCCCGGCCTCGACGCTGCAATGGTGCTATTTCTTCGGGGCGATGTGGGGTTTTGGCGGGCTGACCTTCGGTCTGACCATGCGCTATCTCGGCGTGTCGCTGGGCATGGCGGTCGCCCTCGGCCTCACCACCGCCTTCGGTACACTGGTGCCACCGATCTTTGAAGGCGAGTTCGCCGAAACGCTGCTGTCTTCTACCAGTGGGTTCGTCGTGCTGCTCGGCATCCTGCTGACGTTAGTCGGCATCGCCGTCGTCGCCATGGCCGGGCACGCCAAGGAACAGGAAGTCCCGCAGGAAGAGCGTATCAAGACGATCGCCGAGTTCGATTTCCGCAAGGGCATCATGGTCGCCATCTTCTCAGGCATCATGTCGAGCTGCTTTGCCTATGGCCTTGCCGCCGGTGAGCCAATTCGCGAGGCATCGCTGGCCGCGGGCACGGGCATTCTGTGGCAAGGGCTGCCCGTCCTTTGCGTCGTCCTTGCCGGTGGCTTCACCACCAACTTCATCTGGTGCACGGTCATGATCGTGCGCAACAAGTCCGCAGGCCAATGGATCGGGCGCCAGAATGCAGCAACCAATGTCCCGCCGGCAGAACCCGGCGCTGCCGCCATCGGCGCTGATGGCACGCCAGCAGTGCAGGGCAAACCGCCTCTCCTCTTGAACTATGGCCTGTGCGCTGTCGCTGGCGTGCTGTGGTACCTGCAGTTCTTCTTCTACACGATGGGTGAAAGCCAGATGGGCCGGTTCGGCTTCTCCTCGTGGACGCTGCACATGGCGAGCATCATCATCTTCTCCACGCTGTGGGGCTTTGCCCTCGGTGAATGGCGCGCCTCCAGCGCAAAAACGAAGCGGCTTGTCTTCCTCGGCATTGCCATCCTCGTCGGCTCCACCGGCGTCATCGGCTACGGCAATTTCCTCAGCTAGGAACAGGCACGCTTCAGTACACGAATTGACCAGAAGGAAGGAAACAAGGACATGCTAGACAGACGATCGATGCTTTTCGCCGGCGGGGCCGGCCTCGCGACCGCGGGTTTTGCCGGTGCGGCAAACTCGCAGGCCATGGCGCAGCAGGCAGGCCAGCCCGGCACGGGCATCCTGAATGTTCGCCATTTCGGCGCTACCGGCGATGGCACCACCATCGACACGCCTGCCGTCAACAAGGCAATCGACGAAGCCGCCTCACGCGGCGGTGGCACGGTCTATTTCCCGGCTGGCAAATATGCCTGTTTCACCATCCGGCTGAAAAGCCACGTCACCCTCTATCTCGATCACGGCGCGACAATCTTCGCCGCCCCCGCCCCGCCGGAAGGCTCCCCGGGCGGCTATGACCATCCCGAACCGATGGATGCATCGTATATTGACTATCAGGACTTTGGTCACAGCCATTGGGCAAACAGCCTGATCTGGGGCGATGGCATCAGCGATATCACCATTGCCGGTGATGGCCTGATAGACGGCACCAATCTGTCTCGCGGTGACGGCAGCTATAATTACATGGACGACCCGCACTATAACGGTACAGGCAACAAGGCGATTGCCCTGAAGAATTGCCGCAACGTCGTCATGCGCGACTTCCGGGTCTATCGCGGCGGCTGGTTCGCCCTGCTGGCAACCGGCGTCGACAACATGACCCTCGACAATCTTATCATCGACACGACGCGCGACGGCTTCGACATCGACTGTTGCCGTAACGTGCGTGTCACCAACTGCCATATCAACTCGCCATGGGATGACGGGATCTGCCTGAAATCGAGCTTCGCGCTCGGTTATCCGCGCGCGACCGACAATGTCATGATCGCCAATTGCTATGTCACCGGCAATTACGAGATCGGCTCGCTGATCGACGGCACATGGCGCAAGATGCCTGCCTCCTTCGCGCCGCAGGTACACGGACGGATCAAGTTCGGCACCGAGTCCAATGGCGGGTTCAAGAACATCACCATCACCAATTGCACGTTCGAGGACAGCCAGGGCTTCGCGCTGGAGACCGTCGATGGCGGTGACCTGGAAGACGTCACCATCTCCAACTGCACGATGCGCGGCAACTATTCCTCGCCGATCTTCCTGCGCCTCGGCCGCCGTATGCGCGGGCCGAAGGATGCGACAATCGCAAAATGCCGCCGCATCCTGATCAACAACATCGTCAGCTCCAGTTCCGCGCCGCTCTTGCCGTCGATCATCGCCGGCATTCCGGGCCATCCGGTCGAAGACGTGAAGATCGCCGACTGCTATCTGGAACAGGAAGGCGGTGCCCCGGCAGAGCTTGCCGACCGCCTGCCGCCGCTTGAGGAACTGGGCTATCCCGAACCGAACATGTTCGGCGACCTGCCCGCGACCGGCTTCTACATCCGCGATGCGAAGAATGTGGAGATGAGCAATATCGAGGTCGCCGTGAAGAAGGCGGACCCTCGCCCGGCCTTCTGGCTGCGCGACGTCGAAGGGGCAGACTTCTTCCGCCTGCGCGTGCCGAGCGGTGCCCCCTCCTTCCATCTGCACAATGTCAGCACCTTCCGGACGTTCGGCAGCCTGACCATTCCGGACAGGCAGATGGAAACGGTCGACACGACCAAATTCTGATCCCGATCGGGGCTGCAGCATCCACTGCAGCCCTTTTTCTTGTGGGAGTTCTCAATGGCCCTGACATCCATCCGTCTAGCCGCCCTCATCACTCTCGCCTGCGCTGTCCTTGCCATCCCCGGAACGGTCCTCGCTATGCAGGAGCCTGTATCGGACAATCCCGACGAGCGGCCTGTTATCGGCACGATGCGCGACGGGCGTCACATCAAGATGATCGGGCCGGATACTTTCTTCACGTCGCAAAAGGTGGACTTCACCCGCTTCCCCTCCTCGATCACCGAGGGCATCGAGATCGCCGCGGCTGTCTACAAGCCGGAACGCCCGGGCCCGATCCTGCTGATGTCCCATGGCTGGCATGGCAGCGTCGAGCATCCCGGGCCGGAGACACCAAACCCCTATCCCGGCTTCCTGACGATACAGGTCGATATGCGCGGCCGTGCCTATTCCTTGGGCGAGCCCGATGCAAACGGCTATGAGCTGTATGATTTCTACGACGCGCTGACCTATGCCAGGCATGCCTATGCCGAGCATATCAGCGATCCGGACCGCGTTCATTTCCTCGGCGGCAGTGGCGGCGGCGGCAATGCGCTGGCCGTCGCCGGGCGCTTTCCAGACCTGTTTGCAAGTGTCGTCGCCAAATATCCGATGAGCGATTATGCCGCTTGGTATGAAGGCGACGCGGTTGGCGAGTTCCGTGACGAGATGGATATCTGGATCGGTGCCTCACCGGCTGAAGCACCGGAGGCCTATGCGGTGCGCAGCGGCCTGACTGCCGTGCCAAACATCCTGTCACCTCTGTACATCGTGCACGGAGAGACCGATATCCGCGTCCCCTCCTCGCATTCGCGCAATTACGCTTCAGCCGCGAAAATGCTGGACAGGCCGGTCACCTATCTCGAACTGGCAGGTGTCGGCTCGATGGCGCATCTTGGCAATATAACGTCAGCACAGGAGGCAGACCTTGCCGGCTTTGTCGACACGGCCCTGACGCACCACGCACAAGCCCCGCAACTGCCTCGAAAAGGCCTGCTAGTGGTGCCGGGCTATATCCGCACACGGTATTTCGAGGTGATGCTCGGCTCCATCGACCAGGTCGGACTCCTCGCATACGATCTCGATGCCGGAGAGGCGCAACTGATCAAGGGGACTGGGAGGATCCGGTTCCTGCCTGAGCATTCGCAACCGACAGAACACTGACCTGACCGGTCAGAGACTGCTCACCTGCTCGCCGTTCACCCGCACGTTTTCCAGTTTCAGGCGCTGGGTGTAGGTAATGATACTCACCTCTTCCACGCCATCGAAAGTGCAGTCTCGCAGGGTGATATCCATCACCGGCGCACCGGGCAGGCCCTGGGCATCCAGCACCATGCCGGCGTGCTCGACATGCAGGCGTTCAACGGTCAGGTTGCGCAGCACCGGCGTGTAATCCCCGTTCGCGCCTTCCTCGTAATTGAAATCGCAGGTGATCGCGGCGCGCCCGACCTGGCCGACCTCGATATCGCGGACATGGATGTCCTCGACCACGCCGCCCCGCACGGCATTGTTCTTGAACCTCAGCGCATACCAGAGATCCGGACTGCTCATATAGCAGTTCTCTGCGTACACATGGTTGACACCGCCGGAGACCTCACTGCCGATGACGACACCGCCATGGCCTGCCTTCATCGTGCACTCGCGGATCAGGATATTGCGCGCGGGCGTATCGATGCGGCGGCCATCGGCATTGCGGCCTGACTTGATCGCGATACAGTCATCGCCGGTGTCGAAATCGCATCCCTCGATCACCATGCGGTCAACGGATTCCGGATTGCAGCCGTCATTGTTCGGGCCATGACCGAACACGGTGACATTGCGCACGGTCACATCGCGGCTCATGACCGGATGAATGTTCCAGAACGGCGAGTCGTGCACATGCACACCCTCGACCAGCACGCGGTCACAGTTCTGGAACTCTATGAAACACGGGCGCAGGTAATGCCCCAGACCGAATACGCGCTTGCTGACAGGCACACCTTTGTCGGCCATCTCGAACAGGGCTGTCCGGTCCGGCGTCTGATGGCCGACGCCTTCTTCCCAGCCGAACCGTTCAGCGCCGCACCAGGGCCACCAGTGCTCGTTGCTCGCCTGTCCGTTGAGCAGGCCGCTGCCGGTGATCGCGACATTCTTCGCATCACGGGCGTAGATCAGAGGCGAGTAGTTCCACAGCTCCACCCCTTCATAGCGGGTCAGTGCCAGTGGATAGTCTGCCGGATCGGTGCTGAAGAGTAGTTCAGCGCCCTCCTCGACATGAAAATCGATATTCGAGGTCAGGTGGATTGCACCGGTGAGATACCGGCCGGGAGGGACGATGACACGGCCACCGCCCTTCGCGGCACAGGCCTCGATCGCTGCGGCGAATGCCCCGGTATTCATCGTCTTGCCATCGCCAATTGCGCCAAAGGATGTCACATCCGTCTCGCCGGAGGGGATCTGTGGCATACGGATCGTTCGATCGATCCAGGCTGCCCTTGTCCAGGCATCCCTGCCGGTCGGAACCGCTGTACACGCGGCAAGCCCGCTCGCCGCACCCAGTAGCAATATCCGTCGCCGTGAAAGTTTCATCGTGATCTACTCCTGGCTTCCTTCAGGTGAAATCTGCCTTTGTTCTGCTCACAAAAAAAGGTGCAGCCCGGAATGGGCTGCACCAGTCATGCTCCTGGGAGGGAGACATCAGAACCTTTTGTTGACGCTGGCGAAGAACACACGCCCCTGAACGTCATAGGTTGCTGGGATGGTGTTCGCGCCACCTTGCTGGAATGAACCAAGCACCGGCGGCTCTTCGTCGAGCAGGTTGCGAATACCGGCGGTGAAGCGCGTATTCTCACCCAGCTCATACCCGCCGGTCAGATCCCAGTAGACATAGGAATCGATGGTCGGCGTGGTCATCGTGTCGGCAGATGGCGGGGTCTCGCCACGCTCGCGCGGAACCACGATGGAGTCGTGGGTCAGCTCACCCAGATACCGGGCACGGACCGACAGGGTCGACGGACCGGAGTTCCAGGTCAGGCGTGTCGTGCCTTTGAGTTCCGGCAGCGGCTGGCCGCAAGTGCCACCCCATGCGCCGACGCAGCTGTTCTGGATTTCCGGCAGGTCCTGGATCGGCGTGACGACGAACTCGTCCGTATAGGTCCAAGATGTGCTCAGTTCCCAGTTACTGCCTTCATTGCCAAGGCCCCAGTCGGTATCGAACGTGTACCGGCCCTGGAAATCGAAACCTGATGTCTCGATGCCACCGATATTTGCGTTAGTGGTGTAGACAAAACGCGGCCCGGTGATCTCACCCGTCGATGCATCGCGGTTGATCGCCTGGCAATAGACGCTGTCTGCGTCCTGGATAGTGTTGTAGCAGAGGTCGAGAACCCCTTGAACGCTACCACCACCAAGCGGTGCAATCGCATCTTCCAGCTCGATATCGAAATAGTCGAGGCTGAGGGACAGGCCGGAAATCTGGCTCGGTTGCCAGATCACACCGAAAGTCTGGGTGTCTGATTCTTCCGGGCTCAGCTCCGGGTTACCACCGCGAACCTGGGTGATGAACGGCGAAGGCTGGACGGAGATATCAAACACTGACCCTGCGGGCACACCCGTCGCCTCGCAGAGCGCACGGACAGTGGCCGTCTGGTCAGACGGGGCTGCACGACTGGAGCACGGGTCGACCGCAGTCGGGCCATCCGTACCCTGACCGCCATACAGCTCACCGACGTTTGGCGCACGTATCGCATGCTGGAACTGGCCACGGAAGGACAGGTCGGACGTGACTGCCCATTCGACGCCTGTGGAATACGTCCAGACGCCATCGACACCTTCCAGGTCATACTTGGAATAACGGAAGGCACCGTTCAGGTTCAGTTGCTCAACGAAAGGCTGCGCCGTGATCAGCGGCACGCGGGCCTCACCGAAGATCTCGGTGACAGACTGGCTGCCCGATGTTGCCTCGGCTGCGTTCCAGCCCGACACGTCGCCGGAGCTGAGATACTCATCCGGCGTGTAGGAGGCTGACGCATCTCGCCATTCCACACCGGCGGCAAAGTCGACCGGGCCTGCCGGCATGTCGAAGGCGACACCGGTCAAGCTGGCTACGATGACTTCCTGTTCGGCATCGATCTTGGATACCGAGCTCAGGCCGATGGCATCGGCAGCGGCTTCGGAGATGTTCTGGCCGAACGGGTTGAGCAGCGGGTCATTGCCGTTCTGCGACAGCATGGAACGCTGGATGGCGCTCAACGAAACAGAACCGGTCTGGACGATCGTCTCCGACGTTTTCGCATAGGTGTAATAGGCGTCGTAGGACAGTTCGCGCAGGAACGAATCCGACAGGTCGCCCAGGTCACCGCGGGCACCGATTGCTGTTCTGAACACGGAGTGATCGGAGTCTGCATAACGCGTCGGCAGGTCGCTGAAGCGGCGGTTGTAGTTGATGATGGCAAGGCCGTCATTCGGCGTTGTCGTCAAGGTCAGCGTACCGCGGGAGATATCGCGCGGGCCTGTCTCGCGTTCGTCCAGAAGCTGGAAGATGTCGCGAACTTCCTGGCTGACATAGGGGTTGTCGACATCGACAAGGAAGTTGCCGGTGGCGTTGGTCGGGGCGATCTGCACATTGGCAACGTTGTTGCTGTAGTGCGCCTCGATATAGGCTTCCACCTTGTCATTGACTTCGTAGCGACCGAAGACGTTACCCATCCAGCGCTCCTGCGGCGTGACGAGGAACGAGTTCGGGCTGAGGTCGAAACGGTCATCCGGGTCAAGGAACGGGCGCAGGTCCTGGCCGTTGTCACCAAAGATGGCACCGATAGAGCCCATGTTCTGCAGCCCCGCAGCTGCGAGCGCTGCGTCGAACTGAGGATCTGACTGGGCAGAACCGAATGTCGGCAGGCCACCGATACGACCGTTCGGGATCGCACTGGAACCACCTGTAATAAATCCGAGGCGGCCACCAGCCTGCTCGCAGGTCTGGCCGGCAGGCACCGCAAGCGGCGTACCCGGACCATTGTCGCTGTAGGATGCCGTCGTGACGCAGCCATCACTGAGGCCCGGCACGGCGAAACCACCGCGTTCTTCATAGGTCATGCCACCGCGGTTGAGATAGCCGATAGAAGCCGTCAGGTTACCACGGCCATTGTCGAAATTCCCGCCCATGGTCAGGTCGATGTTATATGTCGGGGTGCCGGTCGGCTCATCCCAGGTGCTCTGGGCGTTCAGCTCGATACCCTCGAAATCGTCCTTGAGGACGAAGTTGACGACGCCCGTGATCGCATCGGAACCGTATACGGCAGAAGAACCGCCCGTCACGACTTCCGTGCGCTGGATCAGCGCAGCCGGGATGGTGTTGATATCGGTTGTCATCGCCGGACCGGAGATCGCAAAGCGGCGGCCATTGACGAGCACGAGGTTACGGGTCGCGCCGAAATTGCGCAGGTTCAGCGTCGAGACGCCAACGGGCGAACCCGCCTGAACCGTGTTGGCTTTCGGGCCCTCCAGCTGGTTACCGGTGAATTGCGGTGTATCCAGCAGCAGGTTCTCCGGGTTCTGCGTACCCGACAGGACGTATTCTTCCTCGTCGACGGTCGAAACCGGCGTCGGCGTATCGAACCCGCGCGTTGCGAGACGCGAACCGGTAATCGTGATGACGTCGCTGGAAGCGGCTGTTTCGGTGTCGCTGTCTTCCTGCGCATAGGCTGTCGAACCAAGCGCGAGACTGGCGATGATCAGGGCGCTGCCCCCAAGCAGCACCTTGCGGTAATCGGATGTGTGGGAACGTTGATTCACGGCTCTACCCCTCATGATTGTTTCCTCCTTAATCAGGGATTTCCATTCACTCCGGTCCTGACGCAGCTGCCCCTGTTCTTGTTATTTCAGGCTGGCTGATCGATTTGCACCGGAGTGGCTTGCTGGCGGTTCAGGACAGACGCGTATCAGGCCGGACAATCCGCCTGGGATGCTGTCTTGTGTCTCCCGCCGTCATCTTGTTTCGCTTAACACCAGTCCTTTCCGCGGTCCTTTTTCAAAATCCCGCATTGTGGGATAAGTTTCAAGATATTGGAAATATGCCAGCGCTGGCATCTCTTGTAAAGGCAAATCCTTGCGCTAGTGCTCAAACGGGCAAACATCCACAACGGCGTGGTCGCGCTGCCACACATGCGCCGAGCTCGTCTCTGTGTACAAATGAAGTGAAATCATGCGCGCACCATCTGTGGTGCGCCGGGTTGCGGGTCAGCGCCTGGCGGCTGTGGAATTGCGCAAGATCAGCTCTAGCGGCACAACAGCCTGCATCCGGTTCGCAACATCGTCACGCCCCTCGATCAGCGCAATGAGCTTTTCCGTCGCCAGCGATGCCATGGCCAGGGACGGCCGGCGGATCGTGGTAAGGGAAGGCAATGTCCGCTCGGCGAAAACCACATCGTCGAAACCGCAAACCGAAACATCGTTGGGAACACTCATCCCCGCTTCAGCCGCAGCATTGAAAACGCCGAAGGCCATTTCGTCATTGCTCGCAAAAATGGCTGTGGGCTTCTGGCGGCGGGAGAACAGCGCATTCCCGGCGCTGTATCCCGAGTGATAGCCATAGTCTCCCTTGAGGATCAGCTCTTCGTTCAGCGCCAGTCCGGCTGCCCTGAATGCATCGCGGAAGCCTTCGAGCCGTTCTCGGGTAGAGCGATAATCCGATGGTCCGCTGATGAAGGCGATATCCCTGTGCCCGAGTTCGATCAGGTGACGCGTCATGTCCTCACAGGCTAGCCGCTCGGCCGATCGCACCAGGTGAACCGGGTCCACCAGATCGACAGAAGCCAGCAGCACATAGTCGACACCAGCCTCGTCCAGCGCTGGCGGCAAGGCCGCCATTTCCGAGACAGGGGGCAAGACGATAAGCCCGTCGATATTGGACCGGCGCACGAACGAGAGTGTATCGGCGATCACGGTATCACTGCCTGTGCTTTCGCAGGGATGGATCACCAGTTCGTATCCGGAAGAGCGGCATGTGCCCGTGATGCCGCGCTGGATAGTGTCGAGATAGAGCGCGTTGGGCATGTCATAGACGAGACCGAGCAGGTAGGAGCGGCTGGCGGCAAGCCCGCGCGCCTGTGGATTGGGGCGGAACTTCAGCCGCTCGATCTCCTGTTCGATCTTCACGCGGGTCGCGGGTTTGACGTTTCTTGCACCGTTGATCACCCGGGAGACCGTGCGCATCGATACCCCGCATGCCCGCGCAACATCGGCTATGGTCGGCAGTCTCTCGATTTCAGCCATCAGATTCCCTGCCAGTAAACAGGCCGGACAGTAACGCCCCAGTCCGGCACCTGGATCGGGCAAGGATATAACAACTTTCAGGAGTATGTCGAGAAAGCCACAAACCCGCAGATCCGCGGCAATATCAGTATGCGATATCGAGCCTGATGCCCAGACGTCGCCCCATCGGGGTGAAGCCAGGCTGCGCTTCCGTCTCGCTGTCGAGCAGATTATCCGCAGTCAGCGCCAGCTGAAGCCCGTCGGTCAGCTCATAGCCCGCATACAGATCAAGCCGTTGTGACGGGTCCAGAGTGACGATGCCGGTCGGCACTGACGACGCCTCGATCTCGCCGCGAATGCGATAAGAGGCATAGGCGTTGATCCGGTCCTGCGACCATGCCCATGTCGCACCGGCGCGCCAGTCTGGCCGCAACAGCACAGCGCCGTCGGGCGCTTGCGTGTTCATCTGTGTGCCGAAGGCCGAGAACGCATGCGCACCAATTTCGTGGGTGAGGCTCGCCTCGATGCCCGTCACCTCGACCTCTGCCCGGTTGACGAGGCTGAAGGTGGCACCGTCGAAATCGATCAGATCCTTGTAGCTGGAATGATAGACCGACAGGTCAACTGCCGTGACTTCGCCAATCGCATGGCGCAGGCCGACTTCACCAGTGATGCTGGTCTCGTCTTCCAGATCGGGATTGCCGACCAGCGGGTCGCCAACGGCGTAAAAGCTCGGCGCCTTGAACCCTGTGCCGATGCTGGCATAGACGGAAGTGCCATTGTCTGGCAGGTGATACTCGCCGCCCGCCCGAACGGTCGGTACTAATTCTTCCGTATCCACATAATCGGCTCGGATACCGGCATAGAGATCGAAAGCCCCGCCATCGCCGCGTGCAGCGCTATCCCGGCGCACCTCCGCAAAGACGGACGGCGTCGTGCGCTCCAGCTCGAAATCGACCGGCAACGGAAACCCATAATCGAGGCTGCCGGTGGTCTCGCCTTTTTCCTGGACGATTTCCGCACCCGCCAGTGCCTGCCAGTCCTGTGACAGGGATCGGGTCGCCGTGCCGACCAGTGTCATGCGCTCGAACGTGCTGTCGCTTGTGCCCGCCGGCACTTGTGGCGGCGCGGCTGGTGTGTCGCGGTCTTCTGTCCGGTGCAGATAGGTGAAGGCGACACTCGGCGACCAGCCAGCCGTCTCACCCGCGCCATAGCGCAGGGAGAGGGTGGATAACCGTGCATCGCGCTGCTCAAGATCCGGCGTTGCCGCGAAACGGTTCCCGCCACTGGCATCGGCGAACGCTTCGCGCGAGGTTTCTCCCACGCGAGCAGAAGCGACCCAGCGGCCACTGCCTGCCGCGCCGCTCATCTTCACGCCAAGGCTGGATCGTGAGTATGTCTGGCCTGCAGGCCCGTCGCCGAAATCGAACCACGTGCCTGTCACCGACAGCGCCAATGCCTCGTCCCGCAAGGGTGACCACCGCCCATTGACAGAGCCAAGGCCCTGATCGGCTACGCGCAGCATCGCCTCGGCGCGGGGCCCGTCGCGCGGGTCATCCGTTTCCAGGGCAATCTGGCCGGACAGGGCGTCGCTGCCTTCGAGCACCGAGACAGCCCCCTTGTAGATGTTGATCCTGCCGATCTCGAACGGGGCGATGGCACCGACATCGACGGCACCGCCACGGCTGTCGGTCACATCGTTGAGACGCACGCCGTCAACCGTGACCGCCGTGAAGTTCGCATCACCGCCACGCAACAGGATTTCCGTCGCGCCGGCCGGGCCAGGGCTGACAATGCTGACGCTGGGCGAGGTTTCCAGAACGCTTTTCACATCGCCCAGGGCGTCAATGCCCCGAACATCGATTGTCTCTACACTGACCGCTGCCGGATCGACGAGGCGCTGGGCGCGCACGACAATCGTGTCGCCATCATTGGCTGTGTTGCTCACGTCAGGCGTTGCATTGCTGGCAGGCTGGATGGCAAGCAGCACCATCACGGCAGTGGAAATAGACATCGATACTCACTTTTACAGTTTACGGAATGATTGTATTTGGGTCAGTCGTTGGAATCGAGATCGAGTTCCCTCACCCAGATATTGCGATACTCCACCGGATTGCCGTGGTCCTGCAGGCGCAGCGGCCCCTGCGGCGGATGCGCCTCATAGGGAAGGATGTTCTGATAGCCTGACGATCCGAGGAAATTCTGGCGATACTGGGTCAGGATGCCGTTATGAAAAACGGTGACGAATGCGGGGCTCAGCAGCTCGCCGGCCTCATCGAAGCGCGGTGCCTCGAACACGATGTCATAGGACTGCCATTCGCCCGGCGGCAGCGTCGCGTTGTTGAGCGGCGGCTTCCAGCCATAGATCGCGGATGCCTGACCGTCGGCATAGGTCTCGTTCTGATAGGAATCGAGCACCTGCACCTCATAACGCCCCATCAGGAAGATGCCGCTATTGCCGCGCCCCTGCGAACCGCTGACCGGCTCCTGCGGTGAGCGCCACTCGATATGATATTGCGCGTCCCCGAATTCCCGGTTGGAAATGATATCTGCACTGACGGTGTGGGGAATGTCGCTGGGCACGCGCAGCGAGCCATTTTCCACTACCCAGTCCGGCGCACCGTCATTGGCTGTCCGGAACCCGTCAAAGCTGGTGCCGTCGAAGAGGACGACAGCGTCCGAGGGTGGCGGCACGAAAACGCCCCCTTGCGGCTCCACGACCTCGGGCCGCGGGCGCTCCGGATCATGCACCCGCCATTTGCCGTCCGGCAGGGTCGGCGTACCGGAATAACCGATGGTAAACTCGCTGTTGGGTCGTTGCACGGCGGACGGGCTGTCCGGGAACTGGGCCTCGGCAGCGACAAAAATCTCCGGGCCGTTGATGACCGCAAATTGCGAGCCTGCCTGCGCAACCGCGTGGCTCTCGACGGGGGCACCGCCCCCCGCCACATCGAGATCGGCGGTTTTCTCCGCCTTTGTCGGCGCTACGGCAGGTGTCCCGCTCGGCACAGCCTGAGTGCTGTCCTCAACAGGTGCGGTCTCGGCAGCATCATCAGCATTGCCGCAGGCGCTGACACCCAGGCCTGCCAGAAAGGCCATCATCCCCACACGGAATGTCACGCTGTCCTTGCGGTTTCTGGTTATGGTCATATCGTCTCTCGCTCCCTGATCAGCCGCTTCAGGCCCATTGGTTTGTCGTTACTCTATTCAGGCACCATGGGTGCCGGACACGCATCACTCACATCGTCGTATTCACGGTATAATAGACCTTGGATACGCTCGCCGACCGGCCATCCTCGCTGCGCAAGGCAGAGAAGTCGATGGACATGACGGTGCCCGGCGTCTGCTCCACCGCGATCGAGACGGACATACCATCCTCTGCAATGTCGACCGACTGGATGTCGACAGCGGTCAGGTCGATTTTTCCTGAGCCATAGGCGTCGCTATAATTATAATGCCATTGCTCGGCGGCAAAGGCTGACGGCGACAGGCTCTCCGGATCGACCGCCCCGGTGAAATCGAGGCGGAAACCGTCCGCCGTCATCGAAATATCATGCAGTTCGAAGGGCTGCGTTTCGCCATCCCAGACAACCCGTTCGATCCCGAACGGCTTCGACCCTACAGCGCCCCAGCCCCGGGCCGTCTGCCCGACCCACAGCGCGCCACCGGGATGAAACGCCAGCCGGATATTGCCGCTCTGAAACTTGTTGGCAAAATTGATGACCGCGCCCTGGCGCTGGCCATTGACAGTTTCCAGCAGCACACGGAAGACATTCGATTGCGTCTGGTCGCCGACGAAAATCTGCCCCTCGAACGGGCCGAACGCGCCACCGGTCGTATCCCACTCCGGATTGCCGGGCGAGTTAGCCACTTCCTGATGAGGGATCCAGACGACCGGCGTTTCGCTCATCTGGGCGAAATCCTCGACCGACATGGCATCCAGTTTTTCGATCGTATAGTCCGGATGATCGCGCAGCGAAGACGGATGGCCGTAGAAGCCCCCCTCCTCCAGGATATGGAGTTTGGAGGTCGGCACCCAGTCGCCCTGGTTATCGGTATAATAGACGAGACCGTCCGGGCTTACCCCAACGCCTGCCGGCGATCTCAGCCCGGAGGCGAAAAAGGAGAACTCGCCCTCTGGCGTGATCCTGTAGGCCCAGCCGCGATGCCCGCCCGCCGAGACCATGACCGGTCGATCACCCCATGAATAGCCATTTGGCACGTTATGGCCCAGATTCAGTGTACCGACGAGATTGCCCTCGCCGTCACGCACCGGCGAGAAATTGTATTCATGATAATTGTCGTGGAATTCCCAGTCGCTCGCCAGGTTCAAATAATCATCGGCGCGGCCATCGCCGTCCCGGTCGACAAGACGGGTCAGTTCCGACTTCTGACCGACCAGTATTGTTCCGTCCGTGTCCCACATCAGGCCGGTCGGCTCGTTCAACCCCTCGGCAAACAGTGTCCAGTCGCTAGGCGCAGGTGTGCCGGCGGCCGCCTCTGCATCGAGTATCCAGACATCACCGAGACGCGTCGCAACGGCCACGGTGCCTGCTTCATCAATATCCAGCCCGGTTGCGTGGAACGGCACATCAGCCGGCAGGGCGATGGCCTCCAGCCTGTACCCGTCGGGAATATAGGCCGGATTGCCGACCATATCGTCCTGGGCCAGCACGTTGCCGGAAAGGATCGGGAGCACCAGTGCTGCGCCAGCCAGCATTTTCATCTTGATCGTTCTCATTGCGCTCGTGTCCTTTCCAGCAGGACCCGCGTCTGCGCGCCCGCCTGTTCGACCCGCATCTCGACACCATCGACCTCGGGCATGCTCACCGCACCAGCAGAACGGCCTTGCGCAGCGGCATAGACGAACGCCATGCCGCCATCGGTGGCTTGCCCGCTTACGGTATAGGGTACGCCGCCGAGTTCGAAGGCAAAGACCGGCGCGCCGTCATCCTGCAGGGACGTTCCAACATAGCGGCAGTCGCCCTGTTGGCTCAGCGCAATCGCTTGCGGCTCATGGAACATCCACTCCCCCAGGGGAACCGAGGGCGCATCGCCGCGGCCGTCGATATTGGGTCCGATATCGAGGAAGTCCCCTTCCCATGCGCCGACAATGGCGCAGGATTTCGTGTTGAAGCCGAAATTCATGCCCGATGGCAGGCCGACCGAGATCGTCGATGACGGCAGGTTATTCACTACACGGCGGATCACGCGCGGTCGCTGCTGCGCGTCGATTACGAAAGATGTATCGTTGAGGAAGCTTTTCCCCGCCTCGCTCAACGGGAAGGCCCGCTCCCCGGTTTCCGGGTTGAGGACGACAATATTCAGGTTGCCGGAGTACCAGTTCGGCTTGTCGGCGGTGCTGTAGGCAATGGTCAGGTCATGAACCCCTTGATCGATCGGATAGATCGCCCCTGCCAGATCGTAGACCGGCTCGACCGGCTCTCCATCGATGGTGACCTCTACGCCGCCGCCGCCACCAGCCTGCACCCACACGCCGGCCGGTGTACCAGCCGGAATATGGATCGTGCCATCGACGACCATCGCGAAATTCTCCATCTCGGGAAGGCCGTAATCGACAAGGCCTGCGCCGAAGCGGCCAGCCTTGGTCGGCTCGTCCTGCATGACCTGTTCAAAGGAAAAGTCATCCCGCGCAATATCCGCGGCGATCGGCCAGATCGCATAGCGTCCGCTTTCCCAGCCCTCGCGGCGCGAGCGGATGTAATCGACGACATCCTGAAGCTCTTCGTCGCTATAGAGGCTCTCGAACCCGACCATGCCGCGGTCGGGGAAGCCTGTCTTGATATTGCTCAGGATCGCTTCAGGCGAGGCGCCATGCACCCATTCGCCATCGACCAGGTTGAACCCGACACCACCGCGCATGTTCTGCCCATGACAGGCGACACAGGCCTGGGCGTAGATCGCCTTGCCCCGGGCGAGGGAGGCATCGTCGAAAGCGACTTGCTGACGTTCAGCAACATCGGCCCCGTCCGTCCGCGCCATCATCTGGCCACCGGCTGAGCCGGGACCCGATGGGCCTCTTGAGCCTACATAACCAAATAGCATCAGGAAGATGCCGAAACACACTATCGCCCCCAGCGCGCATGCGCCAAGCGCCCAGACGACAGAACTGCCTGCAGTGCTTGCAGGTCGATCAGAATTATTGTTCGACATCCCTACCCTTGCATCCCCTTGCCACTGTCAGGTTCGACAGCCGTGATACGTTTTTTATCAGACCATACTTACCGCTATCACGCCGGGCAAATCAATTGACTGCGGTTCGCATCACCCTTCCTTTTTGGCAGAACCATCTACTGCCCGGACAAGGCGGCTCTCAGCAGGCACGAACCGGTATCCAACCCGCACCAGCAATCGTACAAGGAGGCGTTCTTGCGCAAGAATATGATGGCGGGGAAAGAGCCGGGCTGACCGATCCGACATCTCAGATCACCCTGAAGAGAGTATATCTGCAAGGAGGTTTGGTGGTTTCAGAACGAAAAAAATCTGCTTCAGCTGCCAGCAACACAGCTAAGTCTATCATTCATTCACGACGGTCCTGAAGCCAATATGGCTCGTGCCGAGACCTGTGTCCTGCGCATGGCGCGCTTCCGGGCGATAACGCTGGCAGTAATTGCGTGCGCACAGATAGGAACCGCCCTTTATAACACGGGATATGGTATCCGGGTTGTTAGGGTCATAACTGTCGCTTTTCAGGGGACCGGCAGGAGCCGTACGATCGATGTTATCATGGCCCGGCCTGTACCAGTCACCAGTCCACTCCCAGACGTTACCGACCATGTCATAGGCTCCTTGCGGATTAGGCGCATAGCAACCGACCGGCGCCAGCCCCTCGAAGCCGTCATCGGCATTGTTCATGACCGGAAAAACGCCCTGCCAGAAATTGGCTTGATATCGCCCCGCCTCATCCACGGGCTGTTCAGCCTCATTGCGCTGCTGATTTCTGGCAGCATACTCCCATTGCGCTTCCGTCGGCAGGTCACGCCCCATCCAATCGGCATAGGCCTTCGCATCCTCATAGGCGATATGCACGACCGGATAATCTTCCTTGCCATGTATAGAGCTTTCCGGCCCTGCGGGATGGCGCCAGTCGGCACCCGGCACGAATGACCACCATTGCAGGAACTGGTCGCCATTGACTGCATCAGGCGCCCGGAAGACAGCAGAGCCGGGCATGAGTAAAGATGGATCGATGCCCGGATAATCCTCAGGGTTCGGGGCTCGCTCAGCGACGGTCACATAGCCGGTCGCTTCCACGAAAGCCTCATACTGCCGGTTGGTGACCTCATATTTGTCGATCCAGAAATCTGGCAGGGTCACGGTCGACTCATAGGCTTCCTCGGGATAACCGTCATTGCGCCCGAATATGAACGCGCCCCCCTTCACAAAAACCATATTGTCCGACTGCTCCGCCGGCGCTCCGACCACTGGCGCGGAACATTGCGGAAAACTATTTGCGGCAACATCCGCTGCATCGTCACAGCCAGCGCAAAGACAGATGGCCAATATCAAAGATAAGTATTTCATAGGATCTCGATATGCTACCTCCATACTGCGATGGCCTTGACGGGCGCATCAAGGGGCGCAGCGTAAATCATCGCCATTTGACTCCCACTGCCTTGCCACTTCTGAAATTACTTTTCCGCGTCAATGACGACCTTTATGAGCCGCCCGAAAATAGGTACATGCTCATCAGATGATCACGATGTCCGAAAATCTGTTGCTCATCCTCTCCTGCCATTTGCGCAGATAGCCTTCCGGCACAAGCGAAACGAAACAACCACCAAAGCCGCCGCCGGTCATGCGCGATCCCAACGCACCGTATTGCCGTGCCTTTTCAACCATTTCATCGATGACGGGATGGGTAATCTCGAAATCATCCCTCATGGAAACATGGCTCTCGTCCATCAAATGCCCAAGTGTTTCCACATCACCGGACTTCATGGCATCCACAGCCTTAAGAACGCGGTGATGCTCCGTACGCTGATGGCGCATTCTCCGGTTAATTGGCTCGGGCAGCACCAGTGCCCTCTCGTACGTTTCATCATCCATATGGCATGGGTTGGGCTCATTGAGAAGGGTCTTGCCCTCCTCACACTCCGACCTGCGCACAGCATAGCGCCCTTCATCGAGACGGCGCTGTATGCCCGAATGGCAAACAGCCAGGATATGATCCTTCGGCAAGGGGACCTGTTCGGTTTCCAGCGTCAGTGTATTAAGAAACAGCGCATTGTCGGACTGCGCCAGGGCGACAGCCATCTGGTCCATGATGCCGCAGGGCACACCCAGATACTCATTCTCGATTTTCTGTGCCCACAAGGCAATCGTCTTGTCTGGCTCATCAAACAGGGCGAGATCGCGCGCGCCTTTCAGGCAGGCAACCAGGAGCGCCGCAGAAGACGACAATCCGGTGCCTGCAGGAATATCACTCTCCAGGGATATCTCTGCACCGCCTGAAAACAGGCCCCTGTCGGACAGGAATGCAAAGACGGCAGCGACATAATCGGACCAGTGGCCATCGCGTGAAAAGCAGACCGACCTGTCTTTCGATTCACCGAAAGTGGATGAGTGGATGCTAAGCCTGTCTTCTGCAGTTAGCGACAAGCAGACCGTGATCGACCGATTGACCAGCGCGGGAAGCACCGCGCCACCATTATAATCCGTATGCTCACCGATAATGTTGACCCGGCCCGGAACAGTCTGGACCGTCTGGTACTCAATGCCTGCCTTTTGTTTAGTCAAAACCATGCCTATAGATCCTTCAGGGCTGCTGCCGCTTGTTCCGGCATGATGTCGATGGTGAAAAGGCCTGTCGATTGCTCGACTGAGGCAAGGTACTTCACCTTGTCCGGAGAGCGAAGCAGCGGGTAGAACTGCGCGGTGAACTGGAAAGTCCGCTCCTCCCCGGCCGGTGCCGCATGGAGGGAAAGCATGTAAGGGGTCGGTCGGCCGAAAAGGGCATCATAACGCCTTGTCAAATCACCAAGCAGGTGGGCAAAGGCATCTGCCTGTTCCGCGCGGAACGCCCACGGCCCGGGCACAGCCTCTTCCGCGATGATCCATGTCTCGTATGGAAAGCGGGCAAAGGGTGGCGCGACGGCGCGTAGCCCCCCTTGCCTGGTCACTTCATAGCCTTCGCCCCAGGATTGCATCTCGGCAGAGAGATCGTACCCCTCGCGGAAAGCCGCCGCCATCCTTGTCTGTACAGGTGGCAAAACATCGAACGCATAAATTTGTCCGTGCGGGTGGTGCAGGGTAACGCCCACTTCTTCGCCGCGGCTTTCGAACGGCAGCACGAATTTATGACCTTGGGCAAACAGCGCCTCATACCGGTCGATCCATGCTGCGACGAGCAGACGCCGCCTGTCCTGTCCGATGGTTGCAAGGCTGCCTTCCAGGGCCGGGGTGTAGACAACGACCTCGCACTTGCCACCGGGTCGGTGCAGGGCCATGCCGGGTATGCTCTCAGTCGGGGCGGAAGCATCTGGATGGAAACTGGGAAACTTGTTGTCAAAGATCGCCAGCTCGAAATCCGCAAACGGAATTTCCGTCATCGCGCCACCCGGCTTCGAAGGAGCAAGCGGATCGTTCGCCGCTGATGGCTTGAATGTGCGATTCTGCCGATGCGAGGCATAGACGTTCCATTCCTGACGCAAAGGGTGCCAGCGCAAGGAGCCACCATGGATAGGCTCGCCTCCCTCCTCGGCCAACGGCTCCAGTTCGTGCGCCTCATAGCCGTAGAGCCAAAGCGAGCGGCTGTCCGCCTTGACGAAATGACGGCGGTAAAGCGTGCCGGCCACCGTTTCAAGCTTGCTAATGTCAACTGTCATATAACTGCCTCCCCTCGCTCGGCACTCAGGCCATGACCGTCGGGATTGCGGGACTGCCACGCCCAGTGGTCCCGGCACATATCCTTCAGCGTGCGTGTCGTTTTCCAGCCGAGCAGGTCCGCGGCGAGCCCCGGATCGGCATAGATTTCTGCGACATCGCCGCTGTGTCGTGGCGCAATCCTTAACGGGTGGTATCGCGCAAATAAAGTGGCGGTGGATGGCGACGGAAGCGAACGGGTCTCAGTTCGAATTTCGCTGATAACTCGGAAAATACAGGGAAAAACGCGAAAATGGAGAACAAACCACCCCTATCAGAAGGGTTTTTCACGTATTCTCAGCCCCTTAAGCAAAATTTCCCTGCAAAATCAAACAGGGAAAATCTGGCTGGATTTCAGGGAAGGAACCTTAGCATCACTGAAAAATGACGTTCTACAGTCAGAAGACACAGCGCCTCCAAACCTTCCGCGTTGGTAATGGACTGATCCTTCGGCTTGTGGCTTCGCTTATCCTTCACACCTCATCATGAACAGGAAGGCGAGGCCACCGGCGTAACAGACCAGTACAAGCAGCGAGTCCACCCCCATGCGCCAGACGGTCCGGTCGCGCCGCTCGGCCAGCCCCACGAGGAAGAGGCCGGTCAGCACCACGCCGAGAAGCGCGACAGCTGCGGCGAACACCCCGACCCGGTCCAGAACCGGACCACCCGGCGATACCGCATCGACGCCAAGCAGCAGGGAAATGTTCAGAATGTTCGTGCCAAGAATATCGGATATGGCCATGGTGTACAGATTGCGGCGCATGGCAGCGAAAACGGTGCTGAGCTCCGGCAGCGACGTCGCAATCGCCACGAAAGCAACACCCATGAAAGACGACCCCAGCCCGCTCTGCACCGAGATCGTCTCGCCGGCCCTCGACACGATGAAACCGGCGATGAGGATTGCCAGCGCGCTCGCCACCGTTTTCACGCCAAGCACAACATTGCCGTCATCGGTGCCGGGCATGCTGAGACCGTGAAGTTGTTCATGATCCTCGTCATTCGGGACCCATGGCTCTCGTCCGCGCCCTTCTGCCAGCTTGTAAAAGCTGTAGATCGCGGCCACCAGCAGGCCCCAGGTCCAGGCGCCCGCGAAGAGGACACTCACATCGCCGATCATTACAGCAAAGGCCACGACACTCAGGAGCACGACATTCAGAGCGCCCTGGAGGATCACAACCGGGTCGGGCACGATGGAGGTCAGCGCCCGTTTGCCATAGACGAGGTCGCCGACGGCCAGCACGGCGATCTGCATGGCGATACTGCCCAGCAGATTGTTGACCGCAAGCGGGGCATTGCCCGAGGATGCCGCCGTGAAACTCGTGGCGATTTCCGGTAGTGACGTAACCCCTGCCAGCAAGAACAGACCGATGACCGCCTCTCCCAGCCCGGTCCGCTCCGAGATCGCATCGGCATATTTCGCGATCTTGGTGCCGGCATAGCCGACGATGCCAGCCGCCACTGCGAAAACGGCGATGTTGACGGCGAGACTGAAAGAGGAAAAGCCGGGCATAGCTTACTCCGGTCGGTTGCCCTGACAACGAGACAGTGCGCAGACCGTTCTGGTTCGAAAACCGGGGCAAAACGCAAGAAGGGAGCATCGTCCACGAGGCGAAGGGAGGCATGTCTTCGGAACCCTCTGCGCCACCAGCCCGTTGGCACGGCAAGCGGACCACACTCAACGCGGGGAACCGCCATGCAGCAAAAACAGGATGACAGGCCACTCGTTGTTATCACGGGTGCATCGGGAGCGATAGGAGCGGGGCTGATCGGCATCCTCAAACAGGATTACCTGGTGATCGGTCTCGACCTCGATTGCGGCGATCTCGATATATCCTGTATCGAATTTGACATCACCGATGAGAAATCCGTACACGATGCGTTATCACGCCTGAGCGAAGAGCATGGCACGCACATCGCTGCCGTGATCCACCTCGCGGCCTATTTCGATTTTACCGGAGAGCACAGCCCGCTTTACGACAAGGTGAATGTGCAGGGCACGCGTCACCTGTTGCGGGCACTGCAGGATTTCGATGTCGACCGTTTCTTCTATTCCGGCACGATGCTGGTGCATGAAGCGACGACGCCCGGTCATCGCATAGACGAGCAAGCACCGATTGCGCCGAAATGGGCTTATCCTGAATCGAAAGCGAAGACAGAACAGGCAATCCGCGAGGAACGCGGTACCATCCCTGTCACACTGTTTCACCTCGCGGGTCTCTATGACGAGGAAACCGCCGTTCCGACACTCTCGCATCAGATCGCCCGCATCTATGAGAGCAATCTGAAATCCCATATCTATTCCGGCGAGACCGATTGCGGCCAGTCCATGATCCACCGCGACGACCTGCTCGAGCTGTTCCGTCGCGGGATCGAAAACCGGGATGCGGTGGCAGAGGAAGAGGTCATACTCGCCGGCGAGCCGGAAGGCGTCTCCTACGCGGCGCTACAGGATGAAATCGGCTGCCTCATTCATGGCAAGGAAAAATGGCTGACCCTCGAGGCGCCAAAACCTCTGGCCAAAGCTGGCGCGGCGCTTCAGGCCGCCAGCGAGCCGGTGGTACCCGATGCAATCGACAGGGGCGAAAAACCGTTCATCCGTCCGTTCATGATCGATATGGCCGAGGACCATTACGGTCTCGATATCTCCAAGGCCAAGAATCTCCTTGGCTGGGAGCCGGCGCACGACATCCGCGATGAACTGCCGGCCCTGATCGCGACGCTGAAGGATGATCCGCTCGCCTGGTACGAGGCCAATGGCATCACGCCGCCAGACTGGCTGGAAACCGGGGCAAGACATACGAACGATCCGGAAGACATGCGTGCGCATTATCAGGAGACCTATCTGCGTGAGCATACCGACAATCGCTGGGCCCATCTCATCAATGCGGCCCTTGGCTTGTGGCTCATCGGTTCTCCTGTAAGTCTCGGCTATGAATCGACCCTGATGGCCTGGAGCGATGTCACGGCCGGCGCCGTCATCTTAGTCTTCGGCCTTTTGTCCGCATCTTCGAAACTCGAGCCTGCGCGCTGGGTCGTTGCCGCAGCGGGCTTATGGCTTCTCGCAGCACCACTCCTGTTCTGGGCACCGACTGCAGCGGCCTATCTCAACGGCACGCTTGTCGGCGCGCTGACGATGGGCTTTGCCCTGTGCACCCGCCCGAGCCCCGGGGTCTCCATTCATGCGGCGGAGACAGGCCCCGACATACCCCCTGGCTGGGATTTCTCGCCCTCCACATGGACACAGCGCCTGCCGATCATCATCCTCGCCGTGATCGGTTTCCTGATTTCCCGTCACATGACAGCCTACCAGCTCGGTCATATCGACGGCATCTGGGATCCGTTTTTTGCAGGCGGCCCGGATCCGAAGAACGGGTCGGAGGAAATCACCACTTCCTCTGTGTCCGAGGCATGGCCGGTTCCGGATGCCGGGGTCGGTGCCCTGACCTACATGCTCGAGATCATCACCGGCATCGTGGGGAGCCGGCGGCGTTGGCGCACAATGCCATGGCTGGTTCTGCTGTTCGGCATCATGATCGTGCCGCTCGGCGTGGTTTCCATCAGCTTTATCATCATCCAGCCAATCGTGATCGGAACCTGGTGCACGCTGTGCCTGATCGCCGCTGCGGCGATGCTCCTGCAAATCCCCTATTCGCTCGACGAGCTGGTTGCCACCTGCCAGTTCCTCATCCGCCGCAAGAAACAGGGGCGCCCGCTTCTGCGAATCTTTTTCACGGGCGATACGGATGAAGGAGAAAACGTGGATGCCGATGACTTTCACCGGCATCCGCTGGCAATCTGGAAAGACATGTGGACGGGAGGCGTCGCCTTTACCTGGAACCTGTCGCTTTGCATCCTGATCGGCATCTGGCTGATGTTCACGCGGCTCACTCTCGGCGCGGAAGGCGCAATGGCAGGGGTCGACCATGTCGTAGGTGCACTGGTGGTGACCACGTCTGTCATCGCCTATGCCGAGATGGCCCGTATCCTGCGTTACCTGAATATGGGATTCGGGTTGACCCTGATGATTGCCCCGATGGTTCTGGAAGCAACACCGGTGCAGTGGGTGGCAGCCTTTATCGCAGGCACTGCCCTGATTGTCCTCAGTATACGGCAGGGGCCTGTCAATCATCAGTATGGAGGGATAACTTAGCTGTATTCCGTACCGGTTGATCGCAAGCTGCGCACGGGACAAGTGCCGTCACTTGCAACAACGATGTAAGGGGGAACTTTCTGGCAAGTGTCGCTGTTGTGCAAGGTTGCCGGAGAAGGTTATCTTGTGTGGACCAGGTAATCTGGTCACCCGCGCCTGTCACGCAGTGAACCCCTCAAGGAGGTCACTTCATTTATGGACGGAATCTACTGCGGCGCACCGCCCTTGCCGGGGGAGATATGGACTGAATGGAATTTCGATCCAGTTCTTCTCGTTGCCCTGGCTGCCCTAGGCTTCGTCGTCCGGCATGATCGATGGCAGCTTCTGGCGGTATTCGTTCTGGTGATAGCCTTCGTGTCGCCCCTTTGTGCGCTTTCTTCGGCGCTGTTTTCGGCACGGGTCGTCCATCATGTGCTTCTTGTCGCTGTCGCGGCGCCGCTTTTCGCGCAGGGTTTCCGTACACGGCTGCGGACAGGTCCGGCTTTGCCATTCACCGTTTCGACACTCATCCTCTGGGCCTGGCACATCCCGGCCGCCTATGACCTCGCCCTGTCTTATATCCCCGTTTACTGGCTGATGCAGTTGACGCTGCTCGGCAGTGCCGTCTGGTTCTGGCGATCCGTACTTGGCGATACCGGCTCCCCTGTGGAGAGTGTTCTCTTCATCATCGCCGGCTTTGCGGCGATGGGCATGCTGGGCGCAATTCTCACCTTTGCCCCCGCCCCGCTCTATGCGGCCCATGCCGTCGCGCCCCTGTCATGGGGGCTGACGCCACTGGACGATCAGCGTCTGGGCGGGCTGATCATGTGGGTGCCCGCAGGCATACCCTACGCGATTGCCACCGCCGTGCTGGTACGGCGAAGCTGGGCACGCCTGTCGGTCGGTGCGGCATGATCGAATGGCTTCTGTCGACAGTCCCGCTCCTGAAGGGTGTGCACATCGCCGCCATTTCGATCTGGTGTGCCGGCCTGATTGTCCTGCCCCTCATGCTGACCCGCCATCATCCGGCAGTCTCTTCTGAAGATCATCGCCTGATCCGCAATGCCACGCACCTGACGTATACCCTCTGTGTCACGCCGGCGGCGGTCATCGCGGTCATTGCCGGAGCCTGGCTCATCTTTCTGCGCGAGGCTTACATGCCCTGGTTTTATGCCAAACTGGTCTTTGTCGCGCTGCTCGTGGCCGCGCATGCCCGGGTCGGGCATCTTGTCCACATGATTGCCGAGAAACCGGGACGGCGCTCTGCGCCCTGGCCCTATCTGCCCGTAGCTTCCGTACTCGTGCCCGTCGTGGCAATCCTCTTTCTGGTGCTGGCAAAGCCGACATTCGACTGGATCAGTTTTCCCGAATGGCTGCTGGAGCCACGGGATGGTCAGTTGCTTTTCGACGTCCCGAGCCGATAGTCAAAGACGAGTTTGCCGCCATGCCAGCCCGTAAAAGCCACGACGATGACACACAGGCCCGACAGGAGGATCCCATAAGGCAGAACCGCGGACTCATAACCATAAAGCCGGTGACCCCAATTCGCGCCGAGAAGGGAAATCAGGGTCACGGCGATGATGAAATGCGTCCAGGCCGCCGCGCGCACGCGGATGCCGGATACGAGCAGCAGTTCAGCCGTCCCCGAGAAACCGGCGAGCATGCCGAACAGGAACCCCGTGCCGGCCGCCCACATCGCTGCCCGAGCCCAGAACGGATCGCCCGTCCACCAGTACAGCACATCGGCGCCGAAAATGCAGAAAGTCAGCGCAACGGGAAAGGCGACACTCATCGCGTGGATCGGATGGCCGAGAACGGCGATGCGCGACTCCGTCTCATCGAAGCCGGGAATTTCCTTGATCGGATCGGTCAGGTCTTCGGTTTCTGTTTCACCATCGTCGGACGCCATCTTGTCCCGCTTTCCCGTTCTGTCGTCGCATGCGCAACACTTCTCGTGCTGGTTGGTTGCGACGGCGCGTTGTCCATCGTCGACCCGGCCGGCCCGGCAGCGCGCAGTATCGCCCTGTTGTGGTGGGTGATGCTCGTCGGCGGTGTCCTCATTTTCGGCCTCGTCATGGTGCTCATAGCTCTTTCCTTCCGCAAGCGGGCCGCGTGCGAGGATGACGCCGGATCGGCGCGGCTGTGGATCGTGAAACTCGGGATCGCCTTTCCCGTAACCGTTCTGCTGGCACTGCTCGCCTATGGCCTTGTCATCGGCGAGCAGTTGCTGCCGCGCGAGAGCGGCGAAACCGTGATCGTGCGGGCCGAGGCACGGCAGTGGGCGTGGAACTTCTCCTATGACGACCTGCCGGGACGGACTACACAGGACGTGCTCCATATCCCCGCCGGCCGTCCCGTCGACATATCGATCACCAGCACCGACGTCATTCACAGCTTCTGGGTGCCGCGCCTCGCGGGCAAGCTCGACGCGATCCCCGGACATGTCAACACGCTCAGGATCGAAGCCGACCGGCCGGGCACCTATCAGGGGCTTAGCGCGGAATTCAGCGGCAGCGGTTACGACCGCTTCACCTTCCAGGTGATCGCCCATGACGAAACGGGCTGGCAGGCCTTTCTGACAGGAGAGACGGAGTGAAAGCGCTCGAACGGCACCGGGAATTCAGCCGGATCTGGGCCTCGGCGCCCGGCTTCAAGGGATTGTTCTCGACTGTCAACCATACTGACCTGGGGCGGATGTTTCTCGTCACCGCCTTCTTTTTCTTCATCGTCGGCGGCATTCTGGCGATGCTGATCCGCGCACAGCTCGCGACACCGCACTCGGCCTTTGCGGAGCCGGACCTCTACAACCAGATTTTCACCATGCACGGGACCATCATGATGTTCCTGTTCGCCATCCCCACTTTCGAAGGGCTGGCCGTCTATCTTCTGCCAAAGCTGCTTGGCACCCGTGACCTCGCCTTCCCCCGCCTCACGGCCTATGGCTACTGGTGTTATGTCTTCGGCGGCGGGATGCTGCTGTTCTCGATGCTTTTCGGGATCGCGCCCGACAGCGGCTGGTTCATGTATCCGCCGCTCACCGGCGCCATCTCCTCACCCGGCATCAACACCGATTTCTGGCTGATCGGAATCACTTTCGTCGAAATATCGGCGATTGCCGCCGCCGTCGAGATCACCGTCTCGATCCTGAAATTCCGTGCACCGGGCATGTCGCTCGCAAGAATGCCGATCTTTGCCTGGTATGCGCTTGTCACGGCACTGATGATCCTGACCGGCTTTCCGCCGCTCATTCTCGGGTCGATCCTGCTCGAAGTGGAACGCGCTTTCGGCCTGCCTTTCTTCCAGGCCGAGTTCGGCGGCGACAGCCTGTTATGGCAGCATCTGTTCTGGCTGTTCGGGCACCCGGAGGTGTACATCATATTTCTGCCGGCCGCCGGCGTAATCTCGACGGTATTGCCGGTCATGTGCCGGACTACCTTGCTCGGCTATGGCTGGATCGTCGCAGCAGCGGTAGCGCTCGCCTTCCTGTCTTTCGGCCTGTGGGTCCATCACATGTTCACGACAGGCATCCCGCATATGGGGCTCGCCTTCTTTTCTGCCGCATCGACGCTGGTCGCTGTGCCGACCGGGGTACAGATCTTCGCGTGGATCGGCACGATGTGGAAAGGACGCCCCGACCTGCGCCTTCCGATGCTGCACATTCTCGGTTTCTTCGTCACCTTCGTCATTGGCGGGCTGACCGGCGTCATGGTCGCCGTCGTACCGTTCGACTGGCAGGCCCACGACACGGCCTTCGTGACCGCTCATCTGCATTATGTTCTGTTCGGCGGCTTCGTCTTTCCGATCCTCGCCGGTCTTTATTACTGGTTACCGCATTTCACCGGCAGGCAGCGTTTCTTCTATCTCGGCGAAGCCGCCTTCGCGCTCATCTTCACCGGCTTCCACGTGACGTTCCTCGCCATGCACTGGGTCGGCTTGCTCGGCCAGCGCCGGCGCATCTCGACCTATATGCCGGAGGACGGATGGACTACGATCAACCTGATTTCCTCCATTGGCGGGTTCATCCTCGCGATCGGCATTGCCATGGTCCTCATCGAGGTGATCCTGCATATGCTCACATCGCGCCGCTCCCCGCGCAATCCGTGGAGTGCTGGGACGCTTGAATGGGCGATGATCATTCCCCCAGCGCCCTACAATTTTGCGAGCCTGCCACATGTGACCAGCCGGGAACCGTTCACGGACGATCCTGAATTGGCTGTCCGCCTCGCCAGCGGGGAAGGTTATCTCGGCCGGCCCAATGACCTGCGCGAGACATTGACTGTGGAGATCACCAGCGGAAAGCCCGACTATCACGTCATCTATCCGACGAATACGCATCTGCCAATTATAATGGCGGCGGTGACCGGGACTTTTTTCCTCTCGCTGCTGCTGAAAGCATACTGGTGCATTCCGATTGCCGTGATCGGGGTTGCCGCTCTCGCTTGGCGATGGGTCTGGGTGCTCGGTCGCAAGCAGGATCTGCCCGTGCAGGATATCGGGCATGGCATCGAGCTGCCCAATGCAAGCACGGTCGAGCACTCGCCGGGCTGGTGGGGGTCGCTGTTTCTCCTTGTCGCCAATGCAACATTTTTCGGCTCGCTTCTGTTCGGCTTTGCCTTTCTATGGACTGTCGCCCCGGGCTGGCCGCCACCCGCTTGGTTTGACGCCTCGGCAGTGGAACTGGCGCTTGGGACCACCGGCGCCATGGTGGGCGCGGCGGCAATCCGCCGTGCACGCCGCGCCAATGCTCTCCGCCAACCCCCGCTTGCCTGGCTGGGTCTTTGTTTCGCCGGCACGCTGACGGTCGCGATTGCCGCGGCTGCGATCACCCTGCGAGTGCCGGCACCCGTGGAACACGCCTATGCAGCCACCCTGCTCGTCCTGGGCTCTTATGCCTTATTCCATGCCTCGCTGGGCATGCTGATGGTTGCCTTCCTCGTCAGCCGGACGGCCCTGGGCTTCACCTCGGCGGCCAGAAAAACGGAATTTCCGGTCGTTCAACTGTGGATCGACTATCTCGGCGTCATCGCGATACTGGTCTTTCTCGTCGTGCATCTGACGGGCTGGCTCTCATGACAGACATACTGAGGATCGTCATCGCCCCGCTGGTCTGGCTCGCCGCCTTTACGACCGTTTACGCTTTACACGGACTTGTCTGCGGTCACGCGATCGGCGGCATGCCATTTGGCACAATATCCGTGCCTCGACTGCTGCTGGTTTCGGCCTACGCTCTCGCCATTTGTGCACAGATTATCCTGCTGATCTCGCTTTATGCCCGGCGCTTCGCCACACAATCGGAGTTCGTGCGATTTGTCAGTCGCGCCACCGGATGGACCGCTCTGGTCGCAACCGTATGGACATTGCTGCCGACGGTGACAATGTCTCACTGCCTATAGATCGCAGCAATGGGTGCGGGGAATTCGGGCTGTCGACTGTTGTCGCAGACAAAGCGAGGCATGCGCTTGGTTGGCCCCTTGACCTTAATCCTCGCCTGCCACAATCGCACCCGTCAAAACCTCTTAGCCAGCGCCCGATCGGAATAGCTTCATTCGAAACGCTTAAAACGAAGTTGGTAAGCAAGTCGAGTTTTGAAAAAGTGGCCCAAATCCAAAATATCAGCTCCAAATTCCTGCAATTCTTTACAGGGAATTTAATTCAAGTCTCGGAAGTCCATATAGTAATCTCAAAACTCCCCGTCAGTCATAAACCACACGAAAACCGATGTGCGAAGCGGAAAAGTCGGTTTCCTGATCGTGTCGGGCGGCCGGGCGATAGCGGCGGCAGTAATTCGGCGCGCACAGATAGGACCCGCCCTTTACCGTGCCGACCCGGCCGTCGGCACTGACACTATCAGCCACCCATTCCCAGACATTGCCGGTCATGTCGTACAGGCCGTAACCGTTCGCCGGGAAGCAGCCGACCGGAGCGAGACCGGCGAAACCGTCGCGCTCCGAATTCTGCGCCGGGAAGACCCCCTGCCACGTGTTTGCCTTCGGCGTGCCTTCATGGGGCGCCTCCTCACCCCATTCGTAACGGGCACCTTCGAGGCCGCCGCGCGCAGCATATTCCCACTCCGCCGCTGTCGGCAGGCGGCCACCTGCCCAGTCGGCATAGGCCGCGGCATCTTCATAGGCGAGGTGCACCGCCGGGTGGTCCATCATCATATCAGTGATCGAACTGTCCGGTCCTTCCGGATGGCGCCAGTTCGCACCCTCGACGAAAGACCACCACTGGCCGAAATTCTCCACGAGATCCGGGGTAAAGACAGCTGACCCTGGCACCAGCTGCTCTGCGGGGATGCCTGGATAATCGCCCGGATCTGGCTGGCGCTCGTCGACGGTGACATAGCCGGTCTCGTCAACGAAGGCTGCAAACTGCCGGTTGGTGACTTCGTGCCTGTCAATGCGAAAAACACTGACGGTCGCCTGCCGGGCAGGGCCCTCGTCGGCATAGCCCTCATCCGAGCCCATGGTGAACGTGCCGCCGGTAACGGAAACAGGCTCACTCAATTCTCCTGCCCCGCACGCAGCCTGTTGCGGCGCCTTCGATGCGCCCTCCTCCTGCGAACAGGCAGAGATGAATACCAACCCGGTTAGGGTCATTGCCAGCGATCTTGCCTTGGTAAAATTTTTTTCAGGTTTCACTTTTGAAAATTTAGCTCCCAGAAGGCCTTCAAAAATTTGGTTCAAGAGAAAACACTCATCATGTACGTGGCTATATCAAAGTGATTTGTGGGAAATCGTCGTTCATCAATTGCTGCCATCGCGGGAAAATATTATCAGGTACCAGTGAGACGAAACACCCTCCAAATCCCCCACCGGTCATCCGTGAACCAAGCGCACCGTGCTGACGCGCTCGAAGAACCATTCCATCCAAAACTGGATGGGTAATCTCAAAATCATCTCGCATAGACACATGGCTTTCATCCATGAGGCGTCCGAGAGTATCGACATCGCCCGCACGCATTGCGTCAACTGCTTTAAGAACGCGGATATGCTCCGTACGTTGATGTCGCATCCGCCGATTTATCGGCGTGGCCAAGGCCAGAGCGCGCTCGAAGGTTTCGTCTCCCATGAGACAAGGGTTGGGTTCACCGAGTAGCTTCTTGCCTTCCTCACATTCAGCGCGGCGAATGGCATACCGCCCCTCATCAAGGCGGCGCTGAATGCCAGAGTGACATACGGCGATAGTGTGTCCGTCAGGCAGAGGCACTTGCTCGACCTGCAGCGTCCGCGTGTCGAGAAAGAGCGCGTTACCGGGCTCTCCTAGGGCCACCGCCATTTGGTCCATTATGCCGCAAGGCACGCCGAGAAATTTGTTCTCAATCTGCTGTGCCCACAGCGCGATAGTCTTGTCCGACACGTCAAAGACCGAAAGGTCGCGAGCAGCTTTGAGGCATGCTACCAGGAGCGCGGCAGAGGAGGACAGTCCTGTGCCCGCCGGAATATCGCTCTCAAGCGAAATATCTGCCCCGCCTGAAAAAAGGCCGTTATCGGATAGAAAAGCGAAGACAGCGGCAACATAATCGGACCAGTGACCGTCGCGTGAGAAGCGCGTCGGCCTGTTTTTCGTTTCACCAAAGGTGGAAGAATGGATGCACAGTCGCTCACCCGCATTTAAAGACACAGTCACAGTGATCGATCTGTTAACGAGTGCCGGCAGCACCGCTCCGCCATTATAGTCTGTATGTTCGCCAATGATATTCACCCTGCCCGGTACAGTCTGAACGGTTCGATAGTCTGTGCGCTCTTTTTGTTTTGTCATAACCATGACTAGATATCCTTCAGGGCTGCTGCCGCTTGCTCCGGCATGATGTCGATTGTGAAAAGACCGGTCGATTGCTCGACAGAAGCGAGGTACTTCACCTTGTCAGGCGATCGCAGCAATGGGTAAAACTGTGTCGTAAACTGAAATGTTAGCTCCTCTCCAACGGGTGCTGCCTGCAGAGAGAGCATATACGGGGTCGGTCGGCCGAACAGCGAATCATATCGCCGCGTCATATCGCCGAGCAAATGAGCGAATGCATCAACCTGTTCAGTACTGAATGCCCAAGGACCTGGCACGGCGTCTTCTGCAACTATCCAAGTCTCATAAGGGAAGCGAGCAAATGGCGGCGTTACGACGCGCAGCCCCCCTGCCCGTGTCACTTCATAACGCTCTCCCCACGATACCATCTCGGTCGCTAAATCATATCCTTCCCGGAAGCTCGCCGTCATATTTTGCTGGACCGGAGGCAGGACATCGAAAGCGTAAATCTGTCCATGCGGGTGATGCAGCGTGACGCCGACCTCCTCGCCACGGCTTTCGAATGGCAGCACGAACTTATGCCCCTCGGCAAACAGAGCTTCATATCGGTCGATCCAGGCTGCCACCAGCAGCAGCCGGCGCTCTTGACCAATGGTGGCAAGGCTGCCTTCCTGAGCTGGTGTATAGACGACGACCTCACATTTCCCGCCAGGACGATGCAGAGCCATTCCGGGTATGGTCTCCGCGGGTGCTACCACATCGGGGTGAAAACTGGGAAACTTGTTGTCGAAGATCGCCAGTTCAAAATCCGCAAACGGAATTTCTGTCATTGCGCCGCCCGGCTTCGAGGGAGCTAGCGGATCGTCCGCTGCCGATGGCTTGAAGGTGCGGTTCTGCCGGTGAGAGGCATAGACGTTCCATTCCTGACGCAGGGGGTGCCAGCGCAGCGAGCCGCCATGGATCGGTTCGCCCCCCTCCTCGGCAAGCGGCTCCAGATCGTGCGGCTCATAGCCGTATAGCCAAAGCGATCGGCTGTCCGCCTTGACGAAATGACGCCGATAGAGAGAACCAGCCAAAGTATTGAGGTGAGCTATGTCCGCTGTCATGTGCAGGCCTCCCCGTTTTCGCCAGCCGGGCCATAGCCCTGCGGATTGAGAGACTGCCAAGCCCAGTGGTCCCGGCACATATCGGCAAGGACGCGAGTGGGGTGCCATCCAAGCAGGTCTGAGGCCAGGCTTGCATCGGCATAAATTTCTGCAACATCTCCACTTCGCCGAGGTGCAATCTCGTATGGAATGGAGCAACCGGCCGCCTCTCCAAACGCGTCCACAACCTCAAGGACAGAATTGCCACGCCCTGAGCCAAGATTGATCGCCTGAACAAATCCTTCTTCGCGTGAAAGCGCATGATCGAGGGCCATCCTATGTCCCTCGGCAAGATCCATGACGTGAATATAATCACGCACGCCAGTGCCGTCTCCGGTCGGATAGTCCCCACCAAAGATTTTTAGCAGCTTACGGCGACCGACAGCAACTTGAGCGACAAACGGAAACAGATTGTTGGGAATCCCCAGCGGATCCTCTCCGATACAGCCTGATGGGTGCGCCCCGACAGGATTGAAGTAGCGGAGGTTCACCACCTTCCACGCTCCGTCAGCCCGAGCCTGGTCCGCCAGTATTTGCTCGTTGAACAGTTTGGTCATGCCATAGGGGTTGGTCGGCCCCGTCAGGGCACTTTCTGCCACCGGACTGTCGTTTAGCTCCCCATAAACGGTCGCTGATGATGAAAACACTACAACAGGCGCCTGACAGATCTTCAATATCTCAATCAAATTGAGCGTTGAGTTGATGTTCTGGTCATAATAGCGGGCTGGTTGCTCTACCGATTCGCCAACCGCCTTTAGCCCCGCCAGATGGACGGCACCATCAAGGCCAGTGGCCATTATCTGTGCTGCGATCGCTTCCATACTGTCCCGGTCGCTTAGGTCGGCCCTGATCAAATGCGGCTTGCGTCCTGCGATTTCGCTAATGCGCTCAACCGCAACCGGAGAAGAGTTGGCGAAATTGTCGAGGATGGTAACGTCATAACCCGCCTCTAGCAGGACAACGGCCACGTGACTGCCGATATAGCCCGCGCCCCCCGTCAACAGGATATGTGCTCCGGAAGATTGCTTATCCGCCATCATGACTTCTCCGCATTTGTGTACTGATTTATCCCCACGTCTACCACCAGACGCCATAGAGGATGACTAGCGCGATGACGACGATGACCGCGCCGATATTGAAGCCGAGGCCGGTCTTGAACGAGATGTCGCCGAGGCGGACCACCTTGTCGTCGCCATCCGGCTTCTGCAGGTAGGACACCAGCATGCCGAGGCCAAGGCACAACAGGAAGACAAAGCCGACGCGGTTCATGAACGGCATGTCGGGGAACATCATCGGCCAGGCGAAGGACAGGACGCCCGATGCGATCACGGCGGCAAGGCCGCCGATCTCCGTTGCCCTCTTCCAGAACATGCCGAGGAAGAAGATCGCGCACACGCCCGGCGTCACGAAGCCGGTCCAGTTCTGGATGTTCTGGAACACCTGGCCCGACGCGCCGAGCAGCGGCTGGGCGAGGAACACGGCGATGACGAGCGCGGTGAAAGACGCGATCCGCCCGATCATCACGAGGCGCTTCTCCGGTGCATCTTTCGCCAGCAGCGGCTTGTAGAGGTCCATGGTGAAGATCGTCGAGATCGAGTTCATCATCGAGCCGACGGACGAGACGATCGCCGCGACCAGCGCCGCGAAGATCAGCCCGCGAATGCCGACAGGGGCATAGGTCATCATCGTCGGATAGGCCTGGTCCGGCTTGCCGATATCCGGCGCCAGCATGACGGCGGCAATACCCGGCACGACGACGATGAACGGCACGATCAGCTTCAGGAAGGCAGCGAACAGGACGCCACGCTGGGCTTCCTTGATGTCCTTGGCGCCAAGGGCACGCTGGATGATGTACTGGTTGAAGCCCCAGTAGGACAGGTTCATGATCCACATACCGCCGATCAACACGCCGATACCCGGCAGGTTCTGGAAGTCCTCAGGCCGGGTTTCGCGGTCGATGATCATGTCGAAGCGCTCAGGCAGTTCGGCCATCAGTGTCTGGAAGCCGGCAACGGCACCTGCGTCCCCGCCCAGCTCGCCGAGCACGATCCACGTGATCAGCGCGCCGCCAAAGATCAACAGCACGACCTGGATGATATCGGTCAGGGCAACGGCTTTCAGCCCGCCATAGATGGAGTAAGCCGCCGCGAAGGCGGCAAGCGCCAGCATGCCGTAGAACATCTCGAGCCCGGTCAGCGTGTTAATCGCCGTTGCGCCAAGCCACAAGACGGTGGTCAGGTTCACGACGGTGTAGAGGACCAGCCAGAACACCGACATGACGTATTTGACCGATGAGCCGAACCGGCTCTCCAGGAATTGCGGCATGGTATAGATGCCGCGCTTGAGGAAGATCGGCAGGAAGAACTTGCCCACGATGATCAGCGTGATCGCCGCCATCCATTCATAGGAGGCGATGGCCATGCCGATGGCAAAGCCGGAGCCCGACATGCCGATGATCTGCTCGGCAGAGATATTCGCCGCGATCAGGGAGGCACCGATCGCCCACCAGGGCAGCGCCTTGCCGGCGAGGAAGTAGTCCTCGGTATTCTTCTCGTGGCCCGCCTTCTCGCGGGAGACCAGCGTCGCCATCGCAATCAGCGCCAGCGCATAGCCGGCAACGATCACCAGATCGATGATTTCAAGATACATTTATGCCTCCCTGTCGCACTCAACAGGCATTTATTTTCTGGTTGCCTCAGGAGATGCCGGCACCACTCAAAAAGAGTCCTCGGGCCGAAGCCCGAGGAAGGGAGGTGGGAACATGGAAACATTCCTGAGGGAACATGTACGCCAAAGGTCATCAAACCATTATATGCGCAACTTGTTGCCTTTCAGATAATTATCACGACGCCCATTCTATCTCAAGTTTATTTTCCAGCATCATACAAAAAAGGGGAATGGAACAACTTGTTGCACGGTCTGAATGTCGCGCAGATTGATTTAAGAATAGACTTGGACTTCAAAGCAGACTTACTCGTCCGGCATGGCGAAGCGGAATGGCGAGACAGGTATGTCCTCTTCCTCATAAAGATTTGTCAGGGGAGAGGCGGACCATCCATAGCGCAGGTAGACATCCTCTTCACGCAGGCCCGCCACACGCACCGTAGCTCCATCCCCCAGCAAGACCGCCCTTGCATAGCGGCACTGCCATTGCGCATTACATGTCTCGAATCCGATAAGCGCGTTTCCACCGATGGCCCGCAGTTGCCTTTCCCCGGGACCAAACCGGATTAGCAGGGCACCGCCGTCGCGCTGCCCACCAACGGGCATGGCAGGTGGCTGAATATCTCCCCCGTATGCGATACGCAGCGCTTCTCGCCCCAGCCTGAGTCCAACTTCCTCCTTATGAGCCGGATGTATTTCCGTGCGAACTCCCAGATCAAGCAACACAGCAAGGCCAACATTATCTCTGTTCAGATAGACCTGACGCTGCGCTTCACGTATGTCAGCCCAGCCACTATCCCCGGACCTGTCAACGAGGCCTCCATAAACAGGCAATTGGGCGATGATGACTGGCATGTCCTGACTATCAAACCGGCCTCTCCAGCTATCGACGAGCGCAGCGAGAAGACTATTGTAACTTTCCGGCGAGCGAGAATTACTCTCTCCCTGATACCAGGCAACGCCCTTGATACCCTTGTCCGTAAGCGGAGCGATCATGCCATTCCAAAGTATCTGTATTCCGCTGCGCGGTGCCCAAGGGGGATTGTCCAGTTCCCCCATAGCGCGCCGGTCCGCCCCGATACGATAACGCCAGAAGCCTGCAAGGCTAGAAAGCTGCCCGTCGACTTCGATACCGAAAGCCTGCCCGGCGCCTGGAAAGCCCGACCGTCCAGCATCATCAGCAACACGAACGGTAATTTGGTTAGCCCCATCACGCAAAAGATTACCGGGAACCTCCACCCTGAAAGGCACCGCTCCGGAATATCTACTACCAACAAGCTCCCCATTAATCCACACAGCGCCTTGCTTGTCGATGGAACCCAATTCCAGATAAATCTTGGCGTCATCGCTCAGGGCGGGCATGTCGAAACTGCGCCGAAACCACGTTACGCCGATATACTCGTTGGCTGGGGCACCCGAGCGCGGTGAGCCTATCCAGGTTGTGGGTAGCTTGATCTTTTCCCATCGCGTATCATCAAACCCTTCCGCATACCAATGGGTATTGATCAGTCCCTCATCGTAGGCCGCCGCCCCCTTCAAGGCATTCTCCGTAAATGCCCTCAGCGCCTGCTCCGGAGCGCTCGAATACGATGCAAGCACCGAAAGCTCCTCATCCATGCCACCAACTCGCTTCAGTGCATCCGCGCTTAACCACTCTTCAATCCTGGTAGCTCCGAGCGCCGCCTGAACCAACCCGATGGGACCATCGACATTCTGATCCAGATATTTACCGAATGCCCAACAGGATGCCGAGAAACTGGCGAGACTCCGCTCGTCGGGAACGCTCCAGGGTTTGCCAACTGGTACGATGGATGACTCCGAACCACGGGGGTCAAGGTCGATCTGCATTATAC
Organism: Aquisalinus luteolus; assembly: GCF_009712425.2. Classification (GTDB taxonomy): domain Bacteria; phylum Pseudomonadota; class Alphaproteobacteria; order Caulobacterales; family Parvularculaceae; genus Aquisalinus; species Aquisalinus luteolus. The sequence goes on along the minus strand of NZ_VCJR02000001.1, from coordinate 121,297 downwards.
GGATATTCGTTTCCTCTGCAGCGCTGTATTCCTTGTCCCGCGTGGCAGAAGACTGTACCGGCCAAACCATGTTGGATTGACCTGAACAGAGCCAGACGTCACCGAACTCGACATTGCGCACCGTGACACCTTCTGCATCCGCCGCCTGAACCGTCAAAGTATGCACACCATCCGGCCCCATTGGCGGAAAGGTTGTCTGCCAACGCCCCGACTCTGACGCTTGCGTTCTTTGCGATTTGGCGGCCAAAGTTACTGTAATATCAGTTCCCGGGGGAGCTACACCGGTAATCGTGTTGGCCTTGCCCCTTTGCAAAACCATGCCATCGGAAAAGTATGCATCGAAGGCTACATCCTGAGCCGCAGCCGTCGAGAAGCTGCCAGCTATAACGAACATAAGGCCGAGCGAAAGACAAAGCAGAGACTTCATTGCGTGCCGTGCAGGAATTTCCACTCGGTTTTCAGTATTCAGTTTTTGATGCACTCATTTCCTCCATTGCCCGGCTCGCCGGACTGCGCGCCATGTTGATAGGGATCGAAGGCAGCGTTTGATTGGACCCATTCGCGGAACCTGCGCTCCATACACATCCCGATTTCAGGATAATCCTTGATAAGATTGTTCGCCTCTCCGGCATCGGAACTGAGATCGTAAAGCTCATTCTGCCCGGCTAGACTGGCGATGAATTTCCAACGAGGAGTTATCAAGGCACCGAATTTGTCCTCGTAATGACGATACAGAATAACTTCGCCTTCTTGGTCAGGAACCTTCATGAACGAGGACACAAGGCTCTCACCGTGAAGCTCTTTGGGCACCTCTCCTGTAACCAAGTCCATGACTGTCGGAACGATGTCTATAAGAGATACTGGCTGCACCCTTGATATGCCCGCAGGAATTCGTTTGGGGTAATGAAATACCAGAGGCACTCTCGAGCCCCCCTCATACAACGCTTCACCGCCCCCCTTGCGGCCACGTAAGGGGGGCGTTTCAAGGAAGCCACCCTGATCGGATGCAAAAATAATCAGGGTGTCATCCAGCTTATTACCCTCTTCTATCATGTCGATCACCCTGCCGATCGCCTGATCCATGGACTCTATCATCGCATGAAGGTTTGCTCTTTCTTCGGCGACTCCTTGATCGATATAAAACTCGACGCGCTCCTGCTTGCCCTCCAGAGGCGTGTGCACACCGTAGAACCAAAGAGACAGGAAGAAGGGGGTATCATCGCCTTTCAGAAAATCATTCAACAACGCTGCGGCATCATCAGCGATGCGATCTGTAAGATAATAATCGTTATCAGCATCTGCGTACACGTCACTGTTGGAGAAGTAAGGCGGGTAATAGGATTTGGGATGCCCCGCATTGGTGACACCGAACTGCACGTCAAAGCCCTGATTTACGGGATGGTATGGTTCATGTCCCAGATGCCACTTTCCGACAAAGCCTGTAGCATAGCCCCTCTCCTTGAGGCGCTCTGCCAGCGTCACCTCTTCTAGCGGAAGCCAATTGCGAGATGGTGCCTGTGCAGGGTCCGCTTCAAGCATTGCATGCGATTGTTCCGTACGCCCGAACTTGTCGATACCGGTATTCTCCCCGGAACCTATGTGACGAAAGAAACCTAAGGCGGCCGGATGGCGCCCGGTGATCAGGCCCGCGCGACTGGGGCTGCACGTTGGTGAATTGGCATAAGCCCTTTCGAAACTTATTCCGGCATGGCGCAAACGGTCTATGTTGGGGGTTGGGACAGCTCCCCCATGAAAGCCGACATCGACCCACGCCAGATCATCGACAAAGATAAGAACTATATTTGGCCCGGACGGATTACTCTCCATCGCAGTGGCCCCGTGGATCGGAAAAGCAACCATGAGTGACAGGAGAATATTTCTTACAGCCGTGATCACAGTTCATATCCTCGCTGACTTCTGACTTTAGGGACTTTCCAGCAAGCCCGGACATCCGCATCCAGCAAAATGTTAGGGAGTTATCGTTACGCTCGCTGCGGAGGAGCGGTTTCTGGATGTATCAAAGGCTTCAATTTCATATGTGTACTGAACACCTGCTTCTGCTGAAATATCCGTATAGGATGTTCCGGACACGCCATTGGCAATCTCGTACGGACTGCCTCCCGCCTCGGTTCGGGTAATGACATATCCGTCAAAATCCATCGGCGGAGTATCTGTCCAGCTTAAATCAACTCCGGCAGTTGCCGCACTTGCTGTCAGGAAGGTTACAGCAGAGGGTGGCGTGCTGTCGCTTTGACACCCCCAGGCATAAGAGGGATTTTCTGGCGCTATGGGTGCCCGCTCCACCAATGTATCTGTTATACAAGGAGTGGTCGATGTGTCATCCAGCAAGATACCGCGAGCGAATGAATCGCTGAAAGTCGAAGATGTAACAAAAAGGCCGGTTACATCGAACGCAGCAAGAGGGTCGTCTCCGGTACCGAACGCCTGCATGTCTTCGACCACGATATTCGTCAAAGGACCTTCATCGGGCTGGCCCATCTGTGGCCCCCCTTCGGCGGTAGAGAGAAATGGTATCCGGCCTCCGACACTGGCTTGCCGCTCGATTGACACGTTGCGGAAGGTAATATTATCCACTCCGCCGCGGAACAACATACGGCTGGCGCGCGTGACTCGAATATTCTCTACAGTGATGGAATCGCCCTGATTGAAGAAAAAGGGCTCACCGGCGAGCTTCGACTTGATGGCAATCGTATCGCCTATCTCATAACCTGGATCATTATACATACCCAGAACCCAGCGCCCGCTACCGTAATCGGCATACTGCTCCCACGGGGCTTGCTGGTCATCCTGAACACGGTACGGCTCGCCATTGGCATTATAACGCCAGCGCTTGGTGTAACGCCCCTGGCCGAAGTCATCATTGTAAATGTCTGCAATGGTTGGGAAACCAGAATGCAGTTCCACCACCGGAAATTCCGAAGTTGTTCCACTCGTATCAAACGTCCCGGGATTATCCAGTGTTTCATCACCGTACACATCCGGATCCGGATCGGCTGACCATGAAGCCCCTTGCAGGTATCCGACGATCTCCCCTTGCGATACCGTTTCCTGATCTCTGGTAATATGAAAATTACAGAAATGAACGCGATAGGCATTTCTGCCAAAGAACCCTCTCGCCTCTATATCCGTAAAATTGAGTGTTGTGAGAGCCATGCTCTGACCTTTGAAGATCAGCCAACCATCATCATTCTGGCGTGTGCTGTTCAAGCCGATCAACCGGATCGCGGGGCTGCCTGCTATATCCCAGGTGCCAGCATCAATTTCGAGGACTATATTGGCGTCGGGATCGGTCGTGTCCCAATAATCCTCGGCTGCATTGATTGCACTGATGATTGCACTGCGATTGACGTTACCGCTTCCGAAATCATCAGCAATATTGTATGTGACCACATTCGACGTATCGTACGTGCAACTGGTTCTGTACGGATCAAAATCGGATTCGAGCATAGCTGCGGCAGGCTGAGCAGACAATAGCAGCACACTAACCGCAGCGGACGCCATCAAGGATCTATTCCTGCTTCCAATTAAATCGTTTGTCATATTTTATCCATCCCTTTTATTTATTGTCCAAGCCTTATGAGCCCGCCTCTGCATGCTGATAGAAATTCAGTAACTCGCGCATCATGCCGGATAATAGAATTAATTCTGATCCTGCTTCATCTTTCTAACGGATATGCACTCTGGTGAAACACAACGCTCACCCCAACGATCGATGATTGACTGAACCTCTTCGGTATCGGGTGGCACGCTGGAGTTGTCCTTGCCTGCAGCCGCCCAGGCATCCAGTATACTACGTAACCGCTTTAGTTCATCAGCATACTCAGGGTCAGCCGCCAGATTGTGCACTTCATGAGGATCATTTCGCAGGTCGTACAACTCTTCCATCGGCCGCACAGGCTGCATGAACAGGGCTTGCTCCCGGGTCAGGTCACCGGTCGCAAACATTTCCTTCCACTCTTTCATGGCTGGCCAGTTATCGCGGTACTGAGCCTGTAGATAGGGCCGATCCGGATAATAGTTCCTCAGATACTTGAAACGGTCCGTCCGCACACCCCTGATATAGTCGAAAGTGTAGTCCGCACGATCGCGGGCGAGGATAAGGTGGTCGCGCTCGACATAGTCGGCAGACGAAAGGTCCTCGCTGTAAAAATACTCGGGAATATTGCCGCCGGCCATGCTCAGTGTCGTTGCCGCGACATCGACAAGGGAGATGAGGTCGTTTGAACGCGTCCGTAGGGTCGAGAGCCTTTCTTTATCAACAGCACCGGATATGACGAGCGGAACATGGACCCCGCCATCATAGAGGAATTGCTTGTGACGAAGCATTCGCATTCCGTGGTCGGCAAACACGAATACGATCGTATTGTCAGCAAGCCCGGCACTCTTGAGTTTCTCAAGTATCGCACCCACCTCGCCGTCTGTAATTTCGATGGTCTCATAATGCCTGGCTATGTGAGACCTGAATTCTTCAGTCTCTGGATAGTAAGGCGGCACCGTAACGGACTCAGGGGAAATCGTGCGCCTTGCCGTCCCCTTGTGCTTATCGCCTTCCAGCTGGATTTGGCCGAAAAAAGGCTTGCTGCCAACGGCTTCGGGCCAGTCAAAGTCGGGCCCATCCAGCGCACCTATATGGCCTTCAACGCCATCCGGACCGAGAGAGTATAGATCTCTGCGATCGTACACAAAGTTATAGTCGTCCTTGCCGATATTAAACGTTTCATAGCCTGCGCGCTGCATCAGCTCAGGCAACGTCGCCCACTCTTCCGGCAGGAATACATCATCACGCCCGCGCTCATCCCGCGACGAACGATGGTTGTTGACGTCGATTTCCGCCGGATGCCCACCGGTAATCAGGGCTGACCTGGTCGGTGAGCAGATGGGATTTGGAGAGAAAACATTCGTAAAGGCGACGCCGGACGAGGCCATTTCACTAATGGCTGGCGTCTCTACAGTGTCGTCGCCATAGACAGGCATCCAGGGTGAAGTATCCTCGATAAATATCCATAGAATATTTGGTTTATCCGATGCATTCGCACCAGCGATCGACAAACACAGTGCGCTGAGAAGAGACAGGATTCGTATTGAAAGTTTCATGCTAACACTAACCTTTATACTGAGTTCTCTTGCAGGCTTGGCGAACCGCCATCCTTTCTGAAACGCCTTATACTTTCGACAAGGCCGCTTTGTATCCGGGATCGAAGCCACGAACGGTATTCGATCTTAGGTTTTGCGTACCGACGTCCTTTGAAAGGATCGGCTGCTCCACATCCCTGAAAGCTGGATAGGCATCTGTCTTCTCGACTATATTGCCGACAAAGGAAAAAGCCTTGACTCGGTAAAGGTCCGCCAACAGGCCATCAAAGGTCGAAAATGTGTTGTCACGCATTTCCAGTTGCCCATGATAAGGTGACCGGTCTTTATTCTCGGAGGCATCGACTGCAACAGCATCGACGACCGCATTGCCCCATACGCCGTACTTGCAGTTATCAAAATGATTGGACGTCATGCTGACCCGGCGCACAGGGCCGGACTCATACCATTTATCGATGCCGCCAGAGATACGTATGGCAGTCCCAGGTGTGTGGAAATAGCTGTTCTTGATGACTGCGTCCCCTGCCGTACTGACGAGAATACCGCGCGCCCGGTTCCTCCCTGTACGGATACGGTTAACCTTCATATCAGGCTGAAGGCTGAGATTATTGACGACATCGCCAACCGAAACCTTGTTACCTTGCAGGCCATAGGTCTTCACCTCCAGGAAGCGCGCATCAATTCGTTCCAGAGAAGCGACCTGCCCTATTTCCTTTGGATTTAGTGAGTACTGGTCATCGATAGAGATGATATCGTCTGGCCGCAGCATGTCCACGCCCTGCTGCTGAAAATGCATGTGCTCCAAGCGCAAAGTGCCATCACTGCGCACATCTGCAATCCGCAAGTAAATCCCATGTACGTTGATAGCATCGTCAATATGATTGGAAAACTCGCAATCCTTGAAGGATATAGCCCCACTGCAATTTACAAAATGCGTAGCGTCGACACCCGTCGAAACATAATATTTTTCCGAACGCGGAATTATCTTCAGCCCTCGCAGATCAAGATCGTGCGAGACCTGCGCGATGACACCCATCGCACCAGCCGAATATATGGAGGTATTATTCAAAGAGACACTACGGCTGTGTTGAATTACAATCGCTGGTATATTGCGTGAAGCAGGCATGATCAGCATGCGGTTCCCCTGCAGAGGGGTGGATTTGAAATCCATCTCAAAACGCACACGACGGCTACTCAAGGCCGTAACTTGATATGGCCGCGATATCATTTCCCCTGAGGGGCTGTAGCCTCTCAGGAAATTATCCCAGACCTGAAATCTTGTTTCTCGGCGCTCGGCATCATATTCGAGCATGTTCTTGACAATATTCGAGGGCGTATCCTCATTGAGGAAATGAAATTTACCTTCGCGCACCTCGTAGTCGAACTCCTGCGGAATGGAGAGCGTACACCCCCACTCGCCGACATCAATTACGTCTCCTTCGCAATGGAAAGGCCGGTCCCAGAAGATCGTCAGATCCTCAACAGTTACATTCTCTGAATTCAAGATGACAAGCGGCACAACCTGACCGCTCATCCGCCATGAGGCGTTGTTTCCCTTGATGAGTAAGTTGCGCCTTCCCTCTATCAGCAGAGCGATGGATTTCTCTCCATCATCATTATTGCTGACGTGAAGATATCGGGACGAGGTTCCAGTTGCGTCTACGACATATTCGCCTGGCTCGAAATCGATGACGACCGGTCGATCAAGCGGAACCGCTTCAAGCTCTCTCGTGAGAGAGGGCAGGAACGACCCGCCGCCCTCGTTTCTGACATGGATCATGACAGGCTCGGGTGATGCGAAACCTCCGGTTGCGGAACCGGCAGCAAGGCCAGCACCCGCAACAAAGAGATCACGTCTGGAAGGATCTAAAGACACCTTGAGCATAATGACTCGACTACTAATTTTGGAATGTAATACCGACAAAGAAGTTTTGGCCCGTTTGCTGGTTTCGAACCGAGTAATCTTCGAAGAAATAGTAAGCGCTGCCGTCATTGTAGGTAAGGTTCGATGCCTGGAAGTCGAGGCTCACCCTCTCGTTGATATCAAAACTTGCAGAGATATCCAGAATGTCCTTTGCCCTTCGGACCTGTGGAGCAACAACCGAACCGCGCCCGGCGATATCCGAGGCGATCTCACCGGCAGTCTTGTAGCCGGCCCGGATCGACGCCGGCCCAGACTCGAAATAGAGGATCGAGCTGAATGTCGTCGGCGCAAATCCGTCTACAGAGTACTCCCGATCGGCCGGGTCGAAGACGAATTCACCTTGAGCGTCAGTTTCCGTCAAAGCCGGATACTGATCCAGGTCCCCATCGAAGTAGTTCTTCGTCGCAGCCACATAAAAACCAAGGCCGTCGAATGGGGCCGGCAGATATACGAAGTTATGACGGGCGGTAACCTCGAAGCCGGAGAACTCGCCGGCCCCTAGGTTTTTCGGTGCATCCAAGTCAAACGTGTATCCGGAGATCTCCTCCTGCACCAGACCGTCCTGAATGAAGCCATCTATGTCCTTGTAGTAGTATCCTCCGGTAAGCGTCGTGTTCTCGCCATACCACTCAAGGGATAAATCCAACTGATTTGAGGTGATGGGATCAAGATAGGGATTGCCGGCAGACCCGGTATAAATATCATCCCCATCGACATTGCTGACATTCAGATTACGCGCCAGGCGAAGTTCATTGAAATTCGGTCGAGCTATCGCTCTGCCAGCTCCGAATTTTACGAGAAGGTCGTTGGTCAGCATCATGGTGGCGTTGATGCTCGGTAATATATCCGTATAGGATGTATTGACTTCATCAGGCTCAAGCCCGCCGACACTCAGGTCAAAACCGCCCGAGCCATTCTCAGTCAGTATAAGCTCGCCCGAGAAGCCCTTGGCAGTGAGGTCCGTCTGAAGGGCACGCACACCGGCAACCCCGCGGATCGGGAAACGACCCAACTTTGTCTCCCAGGATAATTCGGCGAAGCCGGAAACGGTCTTCTCCTCGTTGTCGATATTGTATTGCAGCAGATCACTGTCGTCCGCATCAAACACGAACTCGCCAGTTGGCGTCAGCCCGACAAAATAATCCCATGCCGCAGCCGCATCGAAAGTTGCAAACGGGTCGGTCAAACCACCCGGTACATGATCCGGATTAAAGTTGATATAGGGATCAACATACAATTCTTCAGGCACCGGATTGCCGCGCGGTGAGCGGTCGTCTTCATCATCCCTGAAATAGTCCAGTCGACGATTGCTGTAACGGATGCCAGACTGAAAGTTAGTAAAGATACCGGTATTTAGCTCGCGGCCGGCCTTTGCGCTCAGCGACCAAGCGCTATCGAACTCGTCCACGTTGTTACCGTAGAGCTGCTCGCCCTGCCACGGCCCGGTATTCGATAGATCGCCGGCAAATGACCCGATGGTCCACCCATCATCACCGACCTCAAGGGTGGTATCCATGCCTACCTGACGGATGGCAACACGTCGCAGGCTCAGATCACCCTCAACCTGTGAATAAGAGCCGTCGAGTTCCAGAGACCACCGACCAATGTCTTTCTGAATATTCAGGCCAGCCAGCACAGAAAGCTCATCCTGCGTGATACTGTCCCGGCGAGACTGAGTGACAACATTGTCCAGCCCGGTCGAAAGTAGCTGCCCACCATCAGAAAAGACCGGGTCGACATACCTGGCAGGATTGATCAATCCCGCAACAAGGAAGAAGGTTCTCTCCTGAGGGTCGTCGATGTGACTGATAATCAGATCCCCCTTAAGACGAAGGGAATCGCTTGGCTCCCACTCGACCACGCCGAGCAGGGAATTTCGAACGAAGTTTTCAGTATCGTTCTGAAAGAGAAGAGCGGCAGGAATGATCCCGTCCTGACCATCAAACGTGGCGCGATCGTAGACCGGGTTCGAACTGAGCCCGGAAATAACCCTCTTGTTGTCATGATAATCGTAGGTAAATAGCCACCCCAGTTCACCTTTGCCAATATCGACCTTGTCCTGAAGGCTCAGAATTGCCTGCCCGCCCCAATTGTCGATCAGGTCATTATTGTCATTATACGGCGCATACTCCGCCCTATACGATGCACTGATCTGAAGGTCGTCACGCCTGTCATCTAAAGGGCTTGGTGTTTCAAGGACTATCGTCCCAGCTACACCACCCTCGACAATTGATGCGGTCTGAGCCTTGTTCACCTCTACACGCTTGAAAAACGAGCTTGGATAGTTCTGGAAGCGAACAAAACGCACTCCATTGCTGGACGCCACCTCCCGGTCATTGAAGCTTGTCAGCGTAAGAAGCTGCGGCAGCCCGCGCAGATATACCTGGTCGACAGTGCCGCGAAAGCGCAGCCCAACAGCACCCGGGAGATATTCAAGGTTATCGGCAATGTTCAATGCCGGCAGATCACCCACATCATCAATACTGATGTAATCGGCCACGTTATCAGAGTTGCGCTTCGCCTCAGCACTATCCTCCAGACTCTGCCGAATACCCGAAACCACTATGACATCGTCATCTCTTTCCTCACCCTCAGCAGCCTCTTGAGCAGTGGCAGCAACCTGTGCCGAGAGACCCAGCAGTGCAACAGAAGACAACAGAAAACTTTTCCCCGAGCGATACAACATTATTTCCTCCAAAACCGGCTTTTCACCTTATGATGGACAACTTGTTGCACAATATTTATTGGATCGTCAAGACGCCATCAACAATTCTCTGAAAAAGTCCGCTTGAATCGCAGGATAATCAAACAAACTCGCGAAACCTGTTGCACAATGAGCGCGCTCATAACGGCGCGCCAGCCCGGCCTAGAGTCGCCCACTTAGCTCTTCTTATGAGAAATCGTGCTTTCGCGAACTTGAAGTTTGGGAGGAATAACCTTGCTGTCGACCTTTTCTCCCGCAAGAGCGCTGCAGAAAACATCCACCAGCAATTGCCCGCCCACGGGTATTTGCTGACTTACAGTGGTAAGCGACTGGCCGTAGGCCGAAGCCAGGCTGATATCGTCATAACCCACAACCGCAACATCCTCCGGAACTCGGCGCCCTACAGAGCGCAAAGCATCAATGACATTGAGAGCAATCACATCGCTGCCGCAAAAAATTGCATCGAAATCGGCCGAACTGGCAACCGCTGCCTGCGCAGCAATTCGCGCGCGATAGGCATTGAAGGGCGACTTGAACAATATCGGTTGCTGTCCAGCACCCCACTCCTTAAGGGCCTGCAAGTACCCCTCCTGTCTCTGCGTTACTTCCGGCTCTGCAGGATCGCCTATAAAGGCGACACGCCTTCTGCCAAGCGAAAGCAAATGTTCTGTGGCAAGCCTGCCCCCGGCGACATTGTCACTTCCAACAGTAAGATGATGGTCACCATCGACCCTCGCGCCCCAGACAACGAGATTTGAATTTTCCCGCCCAAACCGCTGAAGCGCTTCTTGGTCAGGCGCGTGACCGATAATGATCATACCTGCAACGTGGGGGAGATGGGCAACATTCCCCCTCCGCGCCCAAGGTGTTTCATTGATTAGCACCAGATTGAAGTTGCGCTCGGCAAGCCCGTCAGCGACCACAGCAAGCATATCCAGATAGAACGGGTCGGTAATTCGCTGCTCACCGGCGACTGCGAGCGGAAAGACAACCTCAACAAGTCGGCGCAGCTTTTTGCCTCCCTCCGTACCAGCAATACCACTATACTGACCTGCTCGCGCGGCTTCGATGATTTTCGCCTTGGTCTTCTCACCGATACGTGAAGATCCTGCCAGCGCCCGCGAAACGGTTGAGGGGGAAACCCCAACCTGCTCGGCAATGTCGTAAATTGTGATGTCACCTGATCGCGACCTCTTATCCGCCATAATTGTTATCCTTTTTGGCTTTCCGGTTGCACTGAGACCCTCGTGCTATATCCCCATGCGCAACTTTGTGCAATACGTCGGTGACGCACCACTGACTTTTCGCAAAAGGCGCTGAATGCCTAAAACAGTGTGCTCTGCTCAATTCAATTGGGAGAGCACTGGAAACCAAGCCGGCAACTAGTTGACCAAAACCTGAAAGGTAGCGCGATGCCAACCAGATGGATGGCGACCTTATTTTGAAAAACAAAGGTGTAGGCACCATTTCGGGACAAAGCATCCCCAAAAGTGGAGCGCCGTTTCTTCAGTATTTCACCCAGTCTAGAGGGTAAAATGCAGAAAGGGGATTTGAATCTATATCAATACTTATATGCAACCGCCATCTACTATGAACTGCTGCCCAGTAATCATATCGGCGTCTTTTGAAGCAAGAAAAAGTGCGGTGCTAGCGATAGCCTGGGGCTGTAAACGACGTTTCAGCGCCACTTTATTGAGGAAGTCTTTTTCAACCTCCGGCGTCAACCATGTTCCAAGCTGCCTCTCTGTCGCAACCCATCCAGGAAGGATCGCATTGGAGCGGATGTTAAAATCACCGAACTCACGCGATAGGGATTTGCTCAGCCCCAACAGGCCAGCCTTGGCAGTAACGTAAGCCGGCACGGATGGCGTCATGCCCGACAATGCATTGATTGAACTCATAAAGAGAATAACCCCCTCCCTTTGTGTACGCATTACTTTCAACGCTGCCTGAGTAGCGAAGAAAGCTGCATCCAAATTGATAGCAAGACCGTTTCTCCACTCGCAGGGTGCAAGTTCAAGCGTATCTTGGCGAGCATCATTTGCGACATTGTTTATGAGGACATCCAGCCCGCCTGCAGTCGCCGAAAACTCGCTGATGCACTCCTGTAGCAAGTCGATATCCGCAATGTCCGCTTCGCGATACCAGATACTTTCTTCACTCTGGGAGTGCAGGCGGGACAGAAGGTTACTGGATGAAGACGCATCCACATCAACGAAGCCTACTTTGGCACCTTGACGGTGAAATGCCTCCACCAGACAAGCACCGATTCCGCTGCCACCGCCAGTAATGAATACAGCCTTGCCCATCAGCGAAGAATAGAGGGTATATTGATGCATCACCTTGCCTTCCATTCTAAAGATACTGGAACCATCCTAGATCGATTTAATCCGTAAACACCCCTAATAGAGATATCAACACGCGTCAACTCACACCAAAATTGCATAAAAGCTCAACACCCGCCCCTCTTTCCATAATCAAAGAATCCGAGAGCATCAGAATAACACCGAGAGTCTTCCCGAGAGAATTGAGCGGGACTCGCACGGCTATATCACTATTTATGATTAGTGCTGAGAATCTATAGCTGATTATGCAGAAACCAGAATTTTACGCACAAGGAACCTGCAATATTACTCACTTCATAAGATTATAAGTACGGTGATTAGGTGGCGAGAATCAACGAGCCCGATCAGGAATTCCCTACCCTGAAATCAGTCGGGTAAGATTCACATCGCACCCGTCATATTAGGTAAATTTTTATAATCACTTTCTTTGGCTATACAAAACATCGATGAGATCGCGCAATTTCGTGCGGGCATCCGCAGGGAGGGCATTGATGCGAGCGGCCAGTCTGATATCCGCGCTGGTGACTGGCGGCAATTCGTCAGCCTCTTGCCGATCGCTTATTTTGTGCGGATTGCCCTCGGCACCTTTCTTGATCGCCTCTGCAGGTGATGGCATGTAAAAGGCGTCAAGTGGTACGTCCAGTATTTCACAGAAGGCCCAGAGCCTTGACGCGGCTATCCTGTTTGAGCCTTTTTCGTACTTCTGTATCTGCTGAAATGTCAGATCAACTCTGTCGCCCATTTCCTGCTGGGACAGGCCGCGCATCGTGCGCATGGTGCGTAAATTCTCGCCAACCAACTTGTCGATTGGGTTCGGTCTATGCATTTGACGCTACTCCAACTGGGAACTCCCGCTTCTCGGGAAGGGCGGAACCTATCCTATTTTGGGTTGTGCGAAAACTGGTTTATGCACCAACTTGCAATCCTTTAATTCAGGAAGTCCGATATCACACGCCTGAACTTTTGGGGTTTCTCCAGAAAGGGATAATGCCCGCCGCCATCGATGTTGATGGATTGGCAAGCCGCATCGCATAACTCGGCACAATCATTGGGCTCAATGAAGTCACCGGTCCCAAACACACAAAGAATATTCTCGGAGCCAAGGAGCGCAGATTTGCGAAGGTCATAGTCGCCGACTTCACCGAAGATACCGGCGAAACTCCTGTAATCATATTCGGGCTTGAAGGCGTCAGGTATCGAGTCTGTAGTGCTGTAATAAGGATAAAGCTGTCGCAGACCCTCCGAATGATCAGCGGCATCATCGCTCGCCATCAACTCCCTCAGCCGCAGCGCATGGTCTTCAGGGACACGCTCAAACAGTCGTGCCTGAGCGACACCGAACCCTGACGCGGTAAGGGGAAGTGGATTTGAAAAAACGATCTTGTGAATATTCCGGGTGAGTTCCGGGTGGCTCTCGATACAAAGTAGCAACAGCAATGTGCCCCACGAATGGCACAAGACATTGCACCGGCTAGTCGACGAGGCCTTCTCCATAGCATCCCTGCATCGCTTCAGGCTTTCCGAAAGCGAAGCAGAATTGCCTTCAGACTGCTCGAAGAATTCCAGCGCCATTTCCGGGAAGAGATCGGAAAGAGGCGCACGCAAATATCCGCTCAAAAGACCGGGGCCGCCATGGATAACGATCGTGCGCGTCTTCTTCACTTGTCCCCACGTCAGTTCGGTCGCAGCAAGGCTCCGAATAATCCGAACTGAGCCGATGATTCATCGTCTTGATACCAGTCCAGCACCTCATCAAAGAGTGGCATCTCTATTTCATCATTGCCAGCGAATTTGGCATTGAGGAGCATATAGAAGGCAAACTGTGCCTTGAGGCCCTTCATGTCGCTGTGAATGAGGATGTCTTTTTGCCAAGCCGTCTTCAGCCCTGCCTGATACTCAAGTTGTTCGAGGTTATCGTGAAGCGTCCGATTGACACCTGAATAGGCCCATAGCTTGGCGATAGTGGCGCGCAATAGAGGCATCGGACGGTTTATCTCGAAATAGCTGTCAGCAGCATCGATCAGAAGCAGGCAGGCACTTGGGCTGCCCTTCAATCTTAAAAAGTCTCCCAGCAACGACAGCGCCGGCAAGTGAAGCGCCACATACCGGGCGAGGACGATATCGAAACGCATGTCCTCGGGGAGGTCTTCTATGCCTGTGCCGGTGAAGACACTGTTCGGCTTGGCAAGCCGGGACTGGGCGGTTTGAGCCAAGGTCTCGTCACGCTCGAGGCCGAAGCACTGGGCGCCCGGCATCGCCTTCTCGATCTCCCGCAAATAGGCACCATTGCCGCAACCGAGGTCGAGCAGGTTTTTGCCATTGCCAAGACCGGCCCGCCTAAGAAGTTTTAGCTCATGTGAAAACGACAGGTTCGTCTGGACTTGCAGAAGCTGGTCAGTCGTTCGGGTCTGGCCGGAGAATTGACGCAGCATGGGGGATTCTTTGAACGGAATAACATTATCATGCACGTGGTATACTCCCGCTGATTTCCTTGTCTATTTCTTCCAAGGCTTCGTTCAACCGGTAGACGGCAGCAACAAAGCCATGATCCCTTGCCATCATCGCGGCATGTTCAACCATGCGCCGCAGCGCCTTCCGGTCGTCCTGGTTGGTGATGATCCTGGTGTCAGGCCGATTTTCGATAGGTTTCATATTGCCCTTCTCTTTTTTGATCTTTGGCCCCCCGTAAACTTGACGCGTCCAGAATGCCTGGCCGGTCCCATTCGCCCTCGGGCCTGATGAGGGTTAGTGGTTTCGAGTTAAGTGTGACCTGCTCACCGCTATAGTCTGTGTAAAGATGGCACTCCTGATATTCATAGTCGGAGAAGGAGAATGCCGATTTCGGAGTTCCGTTCGGTGCAGCGGGCCGGAAACCGAAGGACTGCCACAATGTCAGAGTGTGATCAGGCACATGGGCGCAGAAATTCCGGAAGCCTTTGCGCTGGCAAAATTCTATCGCATAGGTGATGATTTTGCGGGCAAGCGTCTTGCCACGGCAGGATGGCAGCACCGCCAGCCGTTCCAGTTTGACGAAGTCCCCGAAATATCGAAGCCGGATACATCCAACGGGGTTACCGTCTTCAGATGCTAGGATCTGTGTCCCGACAAAATCGTTTCCGTCGAACTCCTCATCATAAGGACAATCTTGTTCCGCCATATAGGTCGCGGCCCTGATCGTGTAGACCCTAGCCAGGTCCTCCATGGTGCGGGCAGGGCCAAGCGTCAGCGTGTCATCATGCGCGCTCATGCGGCTCTCTCCCTGCCTTGGATCGTTTTCTGGGCTTGATGAAATGTCGCTTTAGGGGACCACCGGCCCTCCACGAGGGCGGGATCGAGAGAACGGTTCGAAAGGCGGCGATAGATGATCAGATTTCCGATGCCGCTTTTTGCCGGATCGACCGGCTCAAATCCGACACGGGACATCGACGCGCCGCCCGCCTTGCTACCGATTCTGGCGATGATATCGAGATGCCGGTAGCGCTGCCCCAGTAGCTCATTGACGATCAGCGGTACAATTTTGAATACGCTGTTGTCGACGGCAGTAACCCACCAGTACAGGCACTCTGGCTGCTCGTTGCGACCGGCAATCGCAGAGAGCGGTGGGTCTGTCATATCGAGATCATCGGCAAGCAAGGCCTCAAGACCAGACTTCGTCAGGGGCAGAAAAACCGTGAAGCCGAAATAGGACACCCTTGAATAATCGTCGGGGCGCAATTCGTGGAAGACCCAGGCACACTCATTGTTATGGGTAATAACTGCTTGAAACTTATCGCAATTCACAATAGGAGTTTGTAACTTGCGAAGGGCAAACTTATGATGATGCGGCGCTTGAGCCGGTATGATGGGCATGATCGACATGCCGGAAATCGTGCCTTGGCGACCGCAACAATCGAACTCTACTGGACGGGTCGAATGCTCTCTCTTTGTCATTATCTTTTCCCTCATCGAGTAACGTGCGATCCACTGTCATGCAGAATGGCGGTCTCGGGGAGAGAGAAATTCGGTCACAAGGCGTGTTCAAAATGAACACATCTGATCCGCTTCAGCTATTCGATCAGGTAAGCTGGGACGATTTCCGCATGTTCCTGGAAATCGTGGATGCCGGCAGCCTTCGCGCTGCGGCTGACCAAGGCACATTCTCAATCTCGACGATAAGGCGACGACTGCCAGCGCTCGAGGAACGGGTGGGAGAGCAGCTCATCAAGCGCAGCGTGGAGGGTGTTCAACTCACACCATTTGGTGAACGCTTTCTTGCCGAGGCGCGGGAAGTGGAAGAGGCAGTGCGGAAACTCGCCCGTATCACCCGTCTTGGTTCCGATGGCGTGCGAGGGCAAATCTCCATCAGCATCACCGAGGGCCTCGGCCTGTTCTGGCTTGTCCCTTTTATCGTGGACTTCCAACGCAACCACCCGGGCCTCACGATCGATCTCAATACCCAGATGGCAAAGGGAGACGTGCTGAGAAAGCACATGGATGTGTCGGTTCAGTTCGCGCCACCCGAGGAGGCGGAGCTCATCACGAAACCGCTCGGGCGTCTGCACCTCATGCTGTGCACGTCCCCTGGATATGAAAAGGCCTACGGGCTGCCGAAAAAGCTGGAAGACCTGAAAGACCACAAGCTCGGCTTCCAGGCGGCAGAACAGCTCGATGAAAGCGCCTTTTTCGAAATTCTCGAAATACCGCCCCACAGGCGTTTCGTCTCGTTCAGGGTGAATTCATCTGTCACCTACTACGAGCTGATCCGGCGCGGTGCGATCATCGGCGTCATGCCGACCTACCTGCTGGCGATGGAAACGGGTCTGATACCCATACAGTTAGGGCCGCATTATCACCGTGACTTGTTCATCAGCTACCATACGGATTTCATAAAATCCGCCGCAGGCAAAGCAACCGTCGATTTCCTGAAAAACTGTTTTGACAAGAAGAAGTTTCCGTTTTTCGCGGAGACCTTTTTCGCTCCGGAAGATCTCGCAGGGCAAGCGATCATCCCGGCCACAAGACAGCTGTTTCCGCAATATCTGAAAGCGCTCTAGGGTAGGCTAAATTCAGAGGGGCGTCACAATATGCCATTGTTCTGGCTAATTCGAGTTTCATCGCGCCCGCCCAATGCGAGGAAGCCCAACGCTCAATCGGGCGTGCAAATCAGCAACCTAATCAAAAATATCTACTCGACTAGCCAGACTTCAACGTCAGCATGGTGATCGAGAAGCCCTCCTGTTGTTTTAATACCTGTGCGTTGAGACATGGATTTTCCCGCTGCCTGTTGTGCTGATCATTGTAGGTTAGAATTGAACCCGCAGATTTGGAACAGTTTCTAACAGCAAATTCTTCCGGTAGCGCTGCACCGATTTCCAAGTCTAGTTTTGGAAATCCGTCACCGTACCGCACATGTATGACTTTACCGTTCTGTGCAGATACCATCGCAATTGGCGAAGGGTGGAGGTCTTGGTACCGGCGTCCCGCAACCTGCTTTGAGATGCGCAATTCTTGAGAGATTTCGACGACTGCACTGATATCCGGAGCTTGGGACATATATGCATCGAAGCGCGCCCTTGGCGCCAGTAATTCAGCGGCAAACTGGTTGGCCTCCTTCTCCTGCAGATAGTGCCGACCCGCTGCCGGCCCGGCGGCGCTCATGTCTTTTCGCGTGCATCTAAAGCCAGTTTCAGTCTGTCGATGGGTGGGATTGAGAAAGTGCAAGAGTTCATGGGCAATGGTGAACCGGCGGCGCCAGACACCTGCATTCGTGTTTACACTGATGATACCAATTGTGTGTTCGTCGTTGGTGAGAAGAGCGCCTTCATAGGTGGTAAGCGCATCATAGGAAATCTTGGTTATATCAAGCGCTCTCGCCACCTTCCCTGCATCGATATGACCGCGCTGATAATCGATCTGCCGGTGAATCTCTTGCGCCATTGCGCATGGATCAAGTCCCGCCTCTTCTACCGCCATCCGATCAAGCTTATCGGGATACCTCGTCACCATCCTGCCTTCGACGCTTCAGCTGATCATGTAATGTTTGCATCAAGTTACGCAATATTTCGCGCTCCGTTGGGGAAAACTCCGATGCCTGACGAAACATTCCAACGAGCTCCGGATCAGCGTCTTCCGCGTCGAGATCCTCCCCGACCAAATATGCGATACTGACGCCGAAATGGTCAGCCAGAGCCTGCACCAGTGTTATGGCGGGCTTTGTGGCGTTGCCCTTTTCCAGTTGCCAGAGGTGGCCTTTAGTCGTGCCAACGGCATCCGCCGTTTCTTGCAGTGATTCGCCTTTCGCCCGGCGGAGGTCACCCAGTTTCACACCCAGTCCCATCGCGTATCTCCTTGCTCGTTTTTTACACGAAACAGGATTGTAGCGCCAACCATTGTCAAACACCACCGTTTAGTGTAGAAAACTAATGTGTTTTCCCTCTAGGAGTTACGAAATGTCAGACCTTGATATCCGGCAGCTGCCGACCGCCAGCTTGAAGCCTTGGCAGCGAAACGCGCGCACCCATTCGAAGAAGCAGATAAAACAGCTTGCCGACAGCATTCGGGAATTCGGCTTCACTAATCCGGTTTTGATCGACGAGCAGGGGTCGATTCTGGCCGGTCATGGCCGGGTTGAGGCTGTGAAGCTTATCGGATTGAGCGAAGTCCCCTGCGTACGGCTGGATCACATGACACCGGCGCAGAAGCGGGCATACGTTATCGCCGACAACAAGCTCGCCCTCAATGCAGGCTGGGATGATGATCTCTTGGCCGAAGAACTCCAGTCCTTGATGTCGGACGACCTGGAGTTTGATGTCGGCCTGACAGGGTTTTCGATCGCCGAGATCGACAACCTGATTGACACTGTCGAGCCTGAGGAAGACGGCGATCCAGGTGATGACAAGGTTCCCGATCATGCTCCGCCGCGCGTCCGGCTCGGCGATATCTGGCAACTTGGCCAGAATCGCCTGATATGCGGCGACTCGACGAACGCTTCCGTAGTTTCCGACTTGATGCAGGATGAGCAGGCAAAAATGGTCTTCACCGATCCGCCTTACAACGTGCGGATCGACGGCCATGTCGGCGGGCTGGGCAAGACGAAGCATCGGGAGTTCGCGATGGCCGCAGGCGAAATGACCAGCCCGGAGTTCGCTCAATTTTTGCGGCAGGCGTTCGACCAACTCTATGCCAACAGCGCTGATGGATCGATCCACTATATCTGTATGGACTGGCGGCATATGGCGGAGATGATGGACGCTGGCTCGGTCTATGACGAGATGAAAAATCTAGTAGTCTGGGTAAAGGACAATGGGGGCATGGGTACCTTTTATCGATCCCGACACGAACTGGTCTTTATATTCAAGAAGGGAACTGCCCCCCATCTGAACAATTTCGAACTTGGCCAACACGGTCGCTACAGGACGAACGTATGGGAATATCGCGGCGTCAACACGATGCGCGCTGGCAGGATGGAAGAACTCACCATGCATCCGACAGTAAAGCCGGTTCAAATGATTGCCGACGCCATCCGCGATACAACCGGACGTGGCGACATAGTGCTCGATTTGTTTGGTGGATATGGATCGACCCTTATTGCAGCGGAGAAGACCGGAAGACGTGGCTATTTGTGTGAACTCGATCCACTTTACTGCGACAGTATCCTTACCCGCTGGGAAACTTATGCACATGATGATGCCGTGCAGCTCTGTTGCGGATTAGCCGGTGCCGATCGCAGGCTGGTGGAGGCCGGTGAATGACCAAGCGGGATTACGAGATCGGCTATGGCAAGCCACCGGCTCACAGCCGATTCAAGAAGGGCCAGTCAGGAAACCCGAAGGGACGGCCAAAGGGCTCCAGGAACAAACCTTCGCAACCTGCCACAACAGAGGATATGCTGCAGAGCATCATCTTGGACGAAGCCTACCGCACGATAAATGTAAAAGACGGCACCGGCGAGATCACGATTCCGGTTGCCAAAGCCGTTATCCGATCATTGGCCGTCAACGCCGCCAGAGGAAATGTCCGTTCGCAAAAAATATTCACCGACATGGTGGCAAACACCGAACGGCAGATGCGGCTTAAGCGCGAAGAATTGCTCGCAACGTTCATTGAGTACAAGACAAACTGGGAGGCAGAACTGTTCAGGCGACAACAGGCTAGCATAACGACACTCCCGGACCCTGTTCCGCATCCGGATCATATAATTATCGACATGACACGTGGCACCGTATGGATCGACGGTCCAATGACGGAGACCGAAAAGAATAACCTCGAATACATTCACAAATGCCGGGCGGCGCATCAGGAAGAAATCCTGCACTTTCAAAGTGACCTTGCGAAATACGAAAAGGACGACGGCAGGCGGGCGTTCATTGAGAATGAGCTGGCCTTTGAAACGAGGCTGCTTGATATCTGTGATCGAGCTATCGCTAGTTATCGCCGGGAGATGTGACATAAACGGCACGACTCGGCACCATCGTGCTTTTTGAACTCTCGCCAAAAGTAATGATTTCCCACTGGACTTCGCCCACTTATCGAGCATTCCTGTCCGTATAGAGATGAAAGGAGTACTTGGTATGAAAAAGCCAATCAGCAAAGCAAAGAGGCTCTCAAAAAAAGATCAGCTTCTCGGCATGTTGCGCCGCAAGAACGGCGCCAGCATCGCAGAGATGATGAAGGCGACAGGCTGGCAGGAACATACGGTTCGGGGTTTTCTCTCGGCGACCATCAGAAAGAAGCTTGGCCTGAACCTTTGTAGCGATGAAGCAACGGGCAGCAAGAGGCGCTACCATGTCGCTTGAATCAGATATCGCTGCCATCGAAGAACTGCCGAAAGAGGATCTCGTCGAGCGCTGGAGGCTTCTTTATGGCAAGGAACCGCCAGCCGGCCTGTCGGTGAAACTGATGCGCGGTGCGCTCATCTATGACCTTCAGGCGCGGCGCCATGGCGATTTGTCCTCCAGAACAAGAACACGTCTTCAGCGCATCGCCACCCGGCTGGAGAAGAACCCCGACCGGTCGGTTCTGGAGACGGAAGGACCCTCCCCCGGCACGCGACTGACACGGGACTGGCACGGATCGCGCCATGTCGTTGAGGTGCTGAGCGACGGCTATGCCTGGCAGGGGGCAACCTATGCGAGCCTGTCGGAGATCGCCCGCAGGATCACCGGCGCGCGCTGGTCAGGCCCGCGTTTCTTCGGGCTGAAGACACGGAGGAAAGTGGCATGACCGACAAGATCCTCAAATGCGCTGTCTATACCCGCAAATCCACAGAAGACGGACTGGAACAGGAGTTCAACTCGCTTCATGCGCAGCGCGAGGCCTGCGAGGCCTACATCAAGAGCCAGGCGTCGGAAGGCTGGGTACTGATGGATCGTGCCTTCGACGATGGCGGCTTCTCCGGCGGCAATCTCGATCGTCCGGCCCTGAAGGAGCTGATGGGCCTCGTCGAGACCGGCAAGGTCAATGTCATCGTCGTCTACAAGATCGACCGGCTGACTCGCTCGCTCGCGGACTTCGCCCGCCTCGTCGAAGTGCTTGACCGTCATGGTGCATCCTTCGTGTCGGTCACCCAGCAGTTCAACACCACAACGTCCATGGGCCGACTAACCCTGAATGTCCTTCTCTCCTTCGCCCAATTCGAGCGCGAAGTGACCTCCGAGCGCATCCGCGACAAGGTCGCTGCCTCGAAGCGTCGCGGCATCTGGATGGGCGGCTTCCCGCCGCTCGGTTATGACATTGGCGACCGGAAGCTGATCGTCAATGAGGAAGAAGCGGACCGAGTCCGGACAATCTTCCGGCTGGCGCCGGAAGCCGCATCCCTTGCAGACCTGAAACAGCAACTCGATGCGCGCCGCATCCATGGCAAACGCTGGACAGGCCAGTCCGGCAAGGTGATCGGCGGTAAGCCCATTGCCCGGGTCAGCCTTGGCCGAATGCTGCGAAATCCTGTCTACATCGGCAAGATCAGGCAGGGCGGACAGCTTCATGAAGGCGAGCACAAGCCGATCCTGAGCGAGGAAGACTGGACCGCCGTCCAGGTCTGGCTCGACAACAACGGCCAGAAGCGAAGAACGACCAAGAGGTCTCCATCCGATGCCCTGCTTGACGGTCTGGTCTTTGATGATGCCGATAATCGCATGCCGCCAACCTATGCGCAAAAAGGCATCGCTACCTATCACTATTATACCAGCACACCGCTGATCAGGGCGTCGGCAGAGAAAGCCGGATCCATTAACAGAATCAGCAGCGTTCGGCTGGACGACGAGGTGCTCTCCGGTCTTGACGAGGCTAAGATCTGTCCACCCGGCACCACGCCAAAGGATCTCATCGCAAGCATTGCGAAGATTGTCCTCCATCCCGCAGAGATCGAGATCAGGTTGAAAGATCATGAGACAGGACCGTCAGTCCTCCGTATCGAGACGGATCTTACCTCCATCAAGAACGCAAGCCGCCTTATCCAGTATGGCGGTTCCAATCAACGCGACGAATACCTGATCCGCTCGGTGGTACAAGCCTTCGACTGGCGGCGACAACTGGAGCAGGGCAAGCAGGCATCGGTCCCGGCGCTCGCCCGGCAAAAGTCCATGTCAGAACGCTATGTCGCGAAGATACTCCGCCTCGCCTTTCTGGCACCCGATATCGTCGAGGCCATTCTCGACGGTCGCCAGCCGTCTGATCTTTCCCTGAGCAAGCTCAACAAGATTGCGCCGACAGGTGACTGGAACCAGCAACGCAAGGCGCTGGGGTTTTTTAAGGCGGCCTGACGCGACTGCC
Organism: Aquisalinus luteolus; assembly: GCF_009712425.2. Lineage (GTDB taxonomy): Bacteria > Pseudomonadota > Alphaproteobacteria > Caulobacterales > Parvularculaceae > Aquisalinus > Aquisalinus luteolus. The sequence goes on along the minus strand of NZ_VCJR02000001.1, from coordinate 98,463 downwards.
CTCCATTCAGGCTACTTCGAACCCTCAGACGATGAAGACCGGACATGCCATGTCCGTTCTTTACCAGTTGCGGAGACACTTTGGTTCGCTAGTGTTCGCTAGCCTGAAAATACATCTATCTCCGACGGTCTTGCGCCCCATTTTGACGTCACCACAGACGCCTGAAGCAAAGGAGGAATTCCGGCCTGGAATGCGGGACAATCGCGTCTCCCCGCAGGCGGAAATAGTGCCAAATCCCGACGCAAGCCCTTGAATTCACGGCGACATTCGCCGGGAGATACAGAGACCGCAGTTCGATCGGGAAATGCTGGCGGACAGAGAGGGATTCGAACCCTCGAGACGATTGCTCGCCTACACGCGTTCCAGGCGTGCGCCTTCGACCACTCGGCCACCTGCCCAGCAAGAGAGCGGGACTATAGCGTCACCGACTGGCGATGCAAGCGCCGATTTGCCCGACTTTGCATCATTCTTGCGAGGTCCCCGCTCTTGGGATAGGCTTTGTTCTTCTGTAACGGGGTCAAGCCCGCGCCGCCCATGTCCATCTGTTGGGGATCTGGCATGAGCGCGGCATCAAACGGGTAAAAACGGGGCGTCTAATGGGTATTTTCCGTCTTCTTTCCTGGATTTTCGTGGCCATCGGCCTGATGCTTGTCGGGGCCGATATCGTGTCCTGGCTCGAGACCGGCGAAATCACCATCCGCACGACGGCTGAGGTGATGAACCTGGTCGGCATCGGCGTCTCGGCCGATGTGGGTGACGGGGCTGCCGCCAAGGTCGCGAACTTCATCCTGAATGTGCCGCTCTGGGCCCTTGTCGGTGGCCTAGGCATCATCATGACGCTGATCTTCCGCCCGCTCGACTAGAGCTTTCTGTCGTTCTGTCCGGCAGCCTTGTCTGCCGCCGGGAAGGCCGTTTCCGGCTCCATGGTCGGCAGGCCGTCGCGCATGGCCGCTTCACGCGCGGCCATCAGCTTGGTGCGATAGCGCGACTGGATCACCGAAACGCACACCATGATGAAGATCACGAAATAGAATGTCGCCTTCGACATCGGCGTGATCTCGTAGGTAAAGACATGCATATGCGCCAGATGTGCGCCTTCGGACAGCAGAAGGATGCCGACGATGAACAGGATGAACAGGCCCAGCACCTCATAGGCGCGGTTCTGTTCCAGGAACGCCGAGACGTGGTCGGACAGCCAGATCATCAACAGGCCGCCAATCACGATCGCTGTCGCCATGACGAGGAACACGTCTGACAGCGCCATCGCCGACAGGATCGAGTCGAAGGAGAAGATCAGGTTCATCGTCACGATCCAGAACAGGGCCGAGGCGACGGAGCGCCGCCCCGCAGAGTCTGAATGTTCCAGATGATCGACGGCAAGCAGGTGGAAGATTTCCTTCATCGCCGTGTAGATGATGAAGCCACCGCCGAACAGCGTCACCAGCGAATGGAAGGTAAAGGCGCCATCGATAATATTACCGAGCCCTATCGAAAAGAACGGCTCTCGCAGGGCGTTCACCATCTGGATCACGACGAACAGCAGCACCAGCCGGAAGGCGATGGCCAGCCCTATACCCATGCGGCGGACGAACGCTTGCCGCTCCGGCGGCACACGCCGGCTCTCGATCGAGATATAAAGAAGGTTGTCGAAGCCCAGAACTGCCTGCAGCAAGACCAGCATCATCAGGGTGAACAGGTTTTCCAGGGTGAACAGGTCGGCCATCTCGCATCTCCTCGGTATGAGTGTTCAGGCTTAGCAAGTTCGTCTTCCTAAAGACACCCTTTCAAAGTCCCCTTGTCAGGTCCGATATTTTGACTGGTTTGGCTGTTTGCACCGCGTAATCATCGCGCTACTTCTGGTGAAAGACAGTTTTGAGGAGCGAGCATGCCTTTCCCGACCCGACCGCTATCTGCCATTCTCAGCGCCATTGCAGCCCTTTCCATTCTGGGCCACACAAATGCCCAGCCCCGTGCCCAGGCCGAGGCCAGTAACGAGGAAACAGCAATGCCCCCTGCCCGCCAGTTGACGATCGATGACCTGCACGCCGAAGGCGGTCTCGACGGCCCTGCCCTGCGCCAGCCACGCGTGTCACCCGATGGCAGCCTCGTCACCCTGTTGCGCGGGCGTGAGGACAATGCAAGCCAGCTCGACCTGTGGGCCTATGACACAGCAACGGGCGAGGCCTCCATGCTGGTCTCATCCACCGATCTCGTCGGCGATGTCGAATTGTCGGAAGAAGAAAAGAACCGGCGCGAGCGCCAGCGTATCTATGCCAGCGGCATCGTTTCCTATCAGTGGGACGCAAAGGGCGAGCAGATCCTGTTCCCGCTCGGCGGCGATATTTTCCTCTATCAGCTTGAGGCCGGGAAAGCGGTGAAGGTCACGGACACGGATGCGTTCGAGACGGACCCGAAGATTTCCCCCGCCGGAAACTTTGTTTCCTTCATCCGCAATGACGAAGTGTTCGTCTACGACCTTGCGACGGGCACGGAGAAACAACTCTCCAGCGGCGCGACAGAAACGATCCGCAATGGCGTTTCGGAATTCGTTGCGCAGGAAGAGCTCGACCGCGACACCGGTTACTGGTGGTCGCCGGACGACAGGCTTATCGCCTATACCCAGATCGACGAAAGCCCGGTCGATATCGTCGAGCGACTGGACTTTGGCCCCGATGGCACGAAGACGATCCGCCAGCGTTATCCCTTTGCGGGGACGGACAATGTCACCATCCGCCTCGGTGTCGTACCGGCAGCTGGCGGCGAGACGGTCTGGGTCAATCTCGGCCCGGAGAAGGACATCTATCTCGCCGATGTCGCCTGGGCGAAGGACGGCAAGCAGCTCTATGTCACGCTCCTCTCCCGCGACCAGAAAAAGCTGGAAGTCCTCGCTGTCGCACCGGAGATGGGGGCCAGCGGCGGCCTGCTGGAGGAAACGAGCGAGACGTGGATAAACCTGCGCGGCGGCATGCGGCCTCTCGCCGATGGTTCCTTCCTGTGGGAATCCGAGCGCGATGGCTTCAACCATATTTATCATTACCCCGCAGACGGATCGTTGGTCACCCAGGTCACAAGGGGCGACTGGGTCGTCTCCGGCATTGACTGCGTCGACGAAGACAATGGCACGATCTACTTCACCGGATGGACAGAGACCCCGCTGGAGCGCCATGTCTATCGCGTGCCGCTTTCCGGTGGTGAGCCGGTACAGATTTCCGAGGGCGAAGGCTGGCATGGCGCCAGTTTTGCCGGCAGCTGCGATGTCTGGATCAACACCTTTTCCGCGCCGGACCAGCCGTCGCAGGCGCGGGTACGCAGCGCCGATGGCGAGCATCTTTTCTGGCTGAAGGAAAACGCCCTCACCGCCGATCATCCTTACGCGCCCTTTGTCGCCTCCCATGTCGTGCCGGAGTTCGGCACGATCGAGGCCGAGGACGGCACGCCGCTTTACTATCAGGTGATGAGGCCGGACCTTGCACCGGGCGAGAAGGCACCGGCCATCGTGCGTGTCTATGGCGGCCCGCACGCTCAGACGGTGCAGAAGGACTGGACCGGCGCATTCGACCAGATGCTCGTCGACATGGGCTATGTCGTCTTCCGGCTCGACAATCGCGGCTCCTGGAACCGCGGCACGGCGTTCGAGAACCCGCTCTATCATGCCATGGGCTCGGTCGAGGTGCAGGACCAGGCGACCGGCACACGCTGGCTCGCCGCACAGGATTATGTGGATGCGGACAATATTGGCGTCTTCGGCTGGTCCTATGGCGGCTACATGACCCTGCACATGCTGGCGCAGGACCCGGACCTCTACAAGGCTGGCGTCTCCGGCGCCCCGGTCACCGACTGGCGTACCTATGACACAGCCTATACGGAGCGCTACATGGGTGACCCGCGAGAGGTCGCAGACGCCTATGACGGCTCTGCCGTCTTCGCCCATCTCGATGGCATGAAGGCCAACAGCCTCTTGCTGATCCATGGCATGGCCGATGACAATGTCATCTTCCAGAATTCCATCGACCTGATGGCCGCCCTGCACGAGCGCGATGTCGCGTTCGAGATGATGACCTATCCGGGCGAAAAGCACGGCTTCCGCAAGCGCGAGAACAAGCGCCACATGGACCGGCTGGTCGTCGATTTCTTCGAGCGGAGACTGAAGGACTAGAAGGCAGGATCCGTCAATAATCGTCCCGGATGGTCACGTCTTTCAGTTCAGACTGAACCATCCGGGCAAAGATATACGGACCGACCCAGGTCATCAGCACAAAGCCCAGCCAGCCCCAGCTGAGCACGCTTTGCATCGTCGGCGACATTCCCGGCAACAGCGTGCGGGCAAAGACCTGCCACAATAGCCACAGGCCAAGGATGATGCCCAGCTGCTGCTTGCCGGAAAAGCGGCCCATGAACATCGCCCAATAGAGCCAGATGCCCATGAACGGGTTCTTGCGTGCCTTGACCTTGGTCAATAGCGTCAGCGCCTGCCGGTTCTCCGCGTCCTGCGACAGCACCCACAGCGCCCGCTCGCGCGCCTCCTCCAGCCGCCCCTTGCGGAAGGCGATATCGCCCATCAACAGCGCAAGGTCGGCATTGTCAGGGGCGATCTGCCCGGCCCGCTCGACAAGCACAGCCGCATCGCCGGCCCTGCCACGGTCGACGAGATAGCTTGCGTAATCCGTCAGGGCAGAGACATTGTCCGGGTCCAGCTCCAGTGCCCTGATATAGGCGGGTTCTGCCTTTGCGAAATTGTTGCGCCGGTCATAGAAGCTCGCCAGTGCCAGATGGTTGTACGGATCGACCGGCATCAGCTCCACCGCCCGCAGATAGGCCTCCTCGGCATCGGCATAGGCCTTGTCATCCGTATCGAGAATATAGCCGCGCGACCGCCAGGCGAAATCATATTCGCTGTCGTAACCGAGCGCAGTATCGATCAGGTCCTTCGCCTCATCCTTGTCCTTGCGGGCGGACCGGCACAGGGCAAGCAGGGTCAATGCCTCCACATGATCCGGCTGTTCGGCGATGATGGCGCGCAGCTCTGCCTCTGCGCCACTGACATTGCCGGCGTTCCATTGCGACCATGCCTTGTTCATGCTGCCAGCCGGTGTGTCGGTCATTGCCTACCTCATATTCTTGTCGAGAAAGGCCAGCACGTCTTCATAGAGGCCGCCCTCATTGGCATAACGGGCATAGTTGCGGGCCGATGACAGCCATTCGCCGGTGGAGGACTTCACCTCCTTCAGTGCCTCGGCCAGATGCGCCTTGCTGATCGGGCTGATCTCATCACTGTCCAGGCTCTCCTCGATCGCGATATCGCATGCAGTCTCGACCACATTGGTCAGGTCAGCGCCGGAGAAGCCGGACGTCTTCGCAACCACGGCCTCAAGGTCGAGCTTCTCCTGCGGGCGCTCTGCCAGCAGGCTGCGCAGGATTTCCAGCCGCGCCACCTTGTCTGGCGGCGGCACGAACAACACGCGGTCGAACCGGCCATGGCGCCGGAAGGCGGGGTCGATAGCCCAGGGCGTATTGGTCGCCGCCAGGATCAACAGTCCCGCATTGTCCGCCGAATAGCCATCCATCTCGTTCAGGAAAGTGGAAACGAGGGCGGATGAATTGGAATTGTGGGAGAACTTGCGCCGCGCGGCGAGCGCCTCCAGTTCATCGAAGAACAACACGGTCGGGCGGTCGGCCCGGGCTTCCTCGAACACGGCGGCAAGCCGCTTCTCGGATTCACCGATATACATGTCGAGGATTTCCGGAATCTCGACATTGACGAAACGCGCGCCGCACTCACCTGCCGTCGCCCGTGCAAGCATGGTCTTGCCGCAGCCCGGCGGGCCATAGAGCAATACGCCGCCCCCGGCCTGCTTGCGAAAACGCTTGAACATGGCCGGTTTCTGAAAGGGCAGGATGATCTTGCGGGATATCTGTTTCTTGATATCGGCGAGTCCGCCGACATCCTCGAAAGTGATCTGTTTGCGGACAGATTCGACCATGATCGCGTCGCGCTCATCCTTGTCGCCCCCGGCCTCTGCCCGGCCGCCGAGCCGTTCGCCAGACAGGCTGAATACTTCCGCGCCACCGCCGGAGGGCGCAGCGCCGCGTGCCATCAGCGCAGCATCAAGATCGCCGTCGCGCATGGCCGGGTTCTCGTCAACCAGCGCGCGATAAAGCGGCGCTGCCTCTTTCATGCGCCCCTGCCGCACGAGCAGGCGCACCATCGCCAAGCGCTCTTCATCGCCCTCTCCCGCCAGCCAGCTTTTAGCGGCCTCGGACGCTTCCATGTCGGACAGGAAATCGGCTGCCTTTTCCCGCGTATCGAGGTCATAGGCAGAGGGGTTGGCCTGCGACAGCCAGGCGATCGCCGGTGACGGATCCGGCGCCTCGCGCCCAGCCCGCAAGAGCGAGCGCAGGATTGGCCCCGACCCGGGCATGGCGGCGCATGTCTCTATCAGGTCGGCCAGCGCCTGGCGCTTGTCGTCACTCATGGATGTTCCCTCTGAACCGTTACGGCGACCCGTTGCAGCAGTTACCGTTACACGCAGCCTATCTGCTTGGCGCGATCAAATCCACTTCATCTTGCGGAACAGCCAGAGCTCGGCAAGGGTGATGCAGATCAGCAGGGCACAGACGATCCAGAAGGCGACATCCATGTCAGCGCCCGGCATGCCGCCGACATTGATGCCCAGCAACCCGGTCAGGAAGCCGAGTGGCAGGAAGATCGCAGTGACGACCGACAGCACCAGCATGTTGCGGTTCATCTCTTCGGAGCGGCGGTCAACCAGCTGGTCATGGATGATGCCGGCCCGCTCGCGCGTGATGTCCAGTTCCTCGACCACGCGGGTCAGGCGGTCCGCCTCCTCCCGCGCGGCGTTCTGCAGCGTGTCGTGCAACAGGCCCGTCTCGTTCGCGGCAAAGCGGGCATAGGCCTCGCGCTGCGGAGCGATATAGCGGCGGAAGACGATTGCATCGTGGCGCATGGCGGCCAGCGGGCCGCGCAGCTCCTCTACGGTGGCGGTCAGGGATTGTTCCTCGAACACGTCGACCCGGTCGGCAAGCTCGTCGACCACCGGCTCCATCTTGTTGGTCAGTCCGCGCAGCATCTGGAACAGCAGCGTGCCGGTATCATCAGGCCCCTGCCCTTCCCGCAAGGCGTTGCGCAGGTCCTCCACCGCGACAAGGCGGCGCTTGCGCACGGTAATCAGACGCCCCTTCTCGACCCAGACCCGCAGGGATACCATGTCCTCGCTCTGGCTTTCCGGGTTCAGGTTCACCCCGCGCAGGGTCATCATCAGCCCGTTCTCGTGCACGGTACAGCGCGGCCGCGTCTCGTTCGCCAGCAGGGACTGGACGACGACGGCATCGAGACCGGCCTTGCGGCGCAGCCAGTCCTGGTCGGCCCCGAGATCGAGATGCGCCCAGTAGAACCCGCCCCTGGGCACATCCGGCCCGGCGCGCAGTTCCTCGAAATCCATCGGTCGGGCGCCGCCCTTGCCGTCGAGCACAAACCCTTCAATCAGCGGATCACTCATCGCACCTCTCCTTGTTCGTCAAGCAGAGCATTGTTCATGAAAAATGAACAGGGCGTTGAGAAAGAGGCAGGTTCTGGGTCCGCCTCAGGCCTTGTGGCGGGATTTCATCGCTGCGGCGAGGGTACCCTCGTCGAGATAGTCAAGCTCGCCGCCGACCGGCACGCCATGGGACAGGCGCGTAATATCGACCGTCAGCCCTTCCAGCCGCTCTACCAGATAATGCGCCGTGGTCTGACCATCGACCGTGGCGGACAGCGCCAGCACAATCTCGCTGACCCCGCCGGCAGACGCCCGCTGGGCCAGCGAGGCGATATTGAGATCGTCCGCGCCGACGCCATCGAGCGGCGAGATCACCCCGCCCAGCACATGATATTTGCCCTTGTGCGCACCGGAGCGCTCCAGCGCCCACAGATCCGCAACCTCCTGCACGACGCAGATGACCCCGGTCTCGCGGTCTTCGTCAGCGCAGATCTGGCACGGATCGGACGAGTCCCAATTGCCGCAGATCGAACACGCTGTCACCTTTTCCGCCGCCTCTTTCAGCGCTACCGCCAGCGGCGCCATCAGGCCGTCGCGCTTCTTCAACAGGTGCAGCGCCGCCCGCTTGGCAGAGCGCGGCCCCAGCCCCGGCAGCTTGGCCAGCAGCGAGATAAGACGATCCAGTTCAGGTCCGGCGGGGGTTCTGGGCATTACCAGACAGCTTTCTTTTGGGTCAAAAAGTTATCGGCATAGTGGAGATTGACAATTCCAGTCTTGGAATGGTTTTCGCAGATATCCCGCGCGATTGCGAGCGCCTTGGCACGACTTTCCTTAAGACGGGTCTTGCGCCACTTCAAAACCCTGTGGCGCAATGCACTGAGGGCTATCGTCTGGATAAGGAGTAAAAAGTAATATGCGCCTATGGTAACCCCAAAGACAAACGCGATTGGAGACGTAAAGTCTATATCGCCGTTCCCAATACCGAAGGTGCCGAGAATTGCCCATAGGAGAATGCCTAGAATGCCAATATAGAAAGGGCCCATCCACAAATGACTTAATACGGTAGAATAACAATCCCTGTATGTCGCTGTGCTGTTGATCCGAGGCAGGAAAGCCATCCTGCACCAAGGACTGAATGGCCCCAATACTCTCTTGTAGCGCTTCGACACAAACCTCGACCAAAAGGCCCGGGGTGAAAAGGCGTAGCGCCCAGCCATCATTTCCCGCCTGAAAGCCTTTTCATGCGACCTATCCAGAATGGATAGGTGGTCCGCATTAATCTCTGCGAGCTCACCATGAGACAGAGGCCGCAGAGTGCGTTCCACACCGGCTTGTCGAAAGACAACCTCATCAAACCGCCTGGTCCGCGCAGCATGTCGGCTCGAGCCAAGCTTGCGGTCCACTTTCACCCAACAATATTTGATCAGGAAGTAGGGAACGATGAGCGCCAACAGTGCAATCAATTTAATTATCAGTTCGGACACCCAACCCTCACCCGGAACCAAGTCCCACGGGATATCAACGAATTGGAAGCCGAGCATACCCAGAAACACGAGTGCAAGGAGAAGTAGTGCATCCCCCCATGTTGCCGCCATCAAGCGTGTGTAGCTGCCACTCATCAAGTGGGGATTTTCGTGACGCCATCCAAAACTTTGTGCTGCAGCTTGCCTGAGCATGTCGGAGCTCACCCTGCAGCCCTCAGTCATACCGGACACGTTGTCGGAGTAGTCGTAAACAAAGGCCGTATCTCGCCGTTCCATTACGACGACACGGACAAAATAGTCGCTAGGGCCTAATTTTGACGTCCGGTATGCAACTGCGTTTTCACTTGCAAAACCATCTCGCAACCAGGATTGAAGTGCCTGCTCCTCTCCCACCGCACAATCACCGCGCTCACCCACTGAGAGGGACCATTCAGAACGGCAGTTTCATGCCCGGGGGCAGGGGCAGGCCGTCGGTCAGGCTCTTCATCTCTTCCTGCGACTGTTCTTCCAGCCGCGCCTTGGCGTCGTTGATCGCGGCGGTGATCAGGTCTTCCAGCACCTCGCCCTCCTCGGCGTTCAGCAGGTCCTTCTCGATACTGACTTTCGAGGCATAGCCCTTGCCGGTCAGGGTGACCTTGACCATGCCGCCACCGGCAGAGCCCTCGACTTCCATCGCGGCGATCTTTTCCTGCATTTCCTGCATCTTGCCCTGCAGCTGCGAGGCCTGTTTCATCATGTCGCCGAAATTCTTCATCGCTCTTGTTCCTTTCCAGTATCGATCTAGCCGGGTTGTGCCCAACTGAATGCCCCAGCGCAATCGGTAACCGCTTGCGGGCGCAGCGCGTCGGCGGGCACATCCGCGGACGGTGTCTCGACAGAGATAATGCCTTCTTCGGCCAGCGCCAGTGTGACGACCATTGCCACCCCGCAGGCCCCCAGCGCGGTGAAATGGGTGTTGTCCTCGACCCCGTCCGGATGACGCTCATTCCTGTCTTCCGGCGTCAGCCACAGGAAATCTTCCTTGGTCTCCTCCCGGCCGATCGTCTCGAAATAGGCAAGCGACAGGGTGGCAAGGTCGATATAGGCGGCCCCCGTCTTCTCAGCGGCCTTTTGCGCATTCCAGCGATAGAGCCCATGGGTCTCGACCATGGCCGGTCCTTCCCACAGGCGGCGGGCGGCGGAAGACACGATCACCGGGCGGGCATCGCGCGCCCGCACATCGGCAACGAACTGCTTCAGATAGGCGCGATAATCCGTGTTCGCCTCGGCATACCGCTCCGGCGCATCATCGCGCTGGTCGTTATGGCCGAAGCTGATCAGCACTATGTCGCCCGGCTGCAATGCCTCCAGCAGCGCCGCCCACTTGCCTTCATCGACGTAAGAGCGCGTGCTGCGGCCACTGACCGCACGGTTCTCCACCGCAATATCCCCCAGAAAATACTGCAGGGCCTGACCCCACCCGGCCTGTGGCTGGCGCTCGACAGGATAAGGCGATGCAGTGGAATCCCCGGCTATGACGATACGCGTTCCATCCGTCTCCTGTGCCGATGCGCCCGGCATGGCGACGCCAACCGCAGCCATCGTACAACCCAGCAGCAGGGCAACAGGTTTCCACATCATTCACCGTCTCCTCGTTCTTCAAGACACGTTGCAGACTATCAAGCGACGACACCCTGTTGGTCATCCAGTCTGGCCTTCTTCTTGCGACCCTTTTTCGGCTCTTTCGTCACGTCTGTGACCAGGCCCTTGCGCAATTGTGCGATCAGCGTGCCATAGCCGCGCCATTCATGCTCGGCTCCCGTCACATGGCCGGTCAGGGCCGGATCGATGGAACCCCAGTGCCCCTCCTTTTTCGCCGTGCGGGCATATTTGGCGAGGCCTGCATGGTTGGACGAGGCAAAGACATGCAGGCTGCCCAGCCATGCGGCACGCTCGGTCGGCGACAGCGGCAGGCGGTTGATGCGCACTACACCCTCGAACAGCCAGCCCGGCAGGCTCTGGTTGACGCGCGGCAGCACGATCTCGCCCGGCGCCTCGTAACCGCAGACATCGAAGAACTTGCCGACCCAGTCATCCTCATAATCGGCCATGACCAGCCCGGCACCGCCAAAGGCGGCTACGCAATCGGCACGCAGCGCTTCGCTGTCAAGGAAACGCGCGATCCGCGGCTGCCGGCTGAATTCCTCCAGCGTCAGCCCCTGCCCATAGCAATACTGGTCCGATTTCTGGTTCGTCTCGCACTGCTTGTGATATGATCTCAGCCAGTCCTCAGGCTTGCGTCGGACGAGGAAGACCGTCATGTCATGGTCTTTCGTCAGCTCACGAAACATTTCGAGGGCTGCGGGCCGGAAATCATAGAGATGGTTGGTCAGGCCCTCGGTGCTGAGCACCAGTGTCCCGTCACTGCTCTCCTCCAGCGCCTTCGCGGTGCGCTCGACCGTGGCGTTATGCAGGTCGTTGACGATGAACTGGTGCTTTGGCATGGCCGTGCCGCTGTTCGGCGTCGGATAGCAGATACCCTGCCCCGCCAGCGCCTTACGATGGTTATAGCACCATGACTGCAGCGAACTCGTCCCTGTCTTCGGCAATCCCACATGCAGCACCAGCTTTTGCCGGCGGGAGAATTTCGCCGGCGCGGACAGCCTGGCATTCACATGGGCTATCGCATTATCGACGACGGGCTGGCCGGTCGGCTTCAGCCTGCCGCGCCTGTCCACCGCGCGATGGTAATGCATCATCACCGGTGCCCCATTGCCGATTTTCTCCGCAGGCTGATGGGTCGGGAAGTTCAGCGCCCGCGGCAACAGAGCAAGGTCGATTTTCAGCTCCAGGCAGGTCAGGGCAAAGGATATCTGGTCGACATGAAACGCATGCTGGCCGAGCAGTTCGGCACGCTCTTCCGTCCAGTCCGCCCATTTGCGCCAGTGCTGGTCGAGACGCGCCAGCATCTTGCCGGGCAGCACATATAGTCCGCCATTACGGTTTTCAAACAGCGTATTTACCTCCGGCACCGATCCGGCGGGGATATCTTCGCGCTGACGAGCGAGCCCGGACTGCTTGAGCAGGCGGTTCCAGATTTTCATGGGCGGGCTCGGCAGGTCGACGACGACGGCCCCCGCCTGGCCGCGTTTCAGATAGGGCCGGGGATCGGAGACGAACACCGTGTCGCAATCGCACAGCACGGCAAGATCCGCCTGCTGAAGGAAAGGAGTGCGCAACTGCGCCACCTTGTTCATGTGCGGACGTTTTTCCGACACGCGCTCTATCACCTCGGTCCGGATACCGAGCGAGGCAAAGGCTGCGACACGGTCCGGGTCGGTCTCCGGCGTATGGTGAACGATGATATCCTGCGGTTCGACACCGGCAATCTCGATCAGGCTGCGCGCCCAGCGCATGGACTGATTGGCGAATATGTCGCCCTTGTCGACGACACATGAAAAACGAATAGTCAGCATTCTTGCCCCCTCGGCACCTTCCCCATATCAGGGCCCCATAACAGGCCCCTTTATAGCCCCATCATAGGGAAACTTTAGTCCGGGTCCACCTCATCGGACAAGTCGGGCAGATCATCGAGGTCCTCGCCCTCTTCGCCTGCCCCGGCGGTCAAGGCCGTATTATCCTCGCTGATCTGCTTGATCCGTACATTCTCGTCGGGAATCTCGGGGAATGCCTCGCGCGCGGCGATGAACAGCGGGTGGGCATAAACGACGCTGTCGCGGTCATGGCGCAACGTGTCCTCGCCTTTTTCCCGGGTGTTGATCGACACCGTCCAGCGCTCGCCGGTCCAGTCCTTCAGCTTGGCGGCAATGCGGCCCGCCAGGTTGCGCGGTGCACCTTCCGCCGGGTGAAAATCGATCACCCCCGGCTCGAATTTCACGATACGAACGAAATTCTCGATCTCATGGCGCAGGCGCGCATCCCGATTCTGTGAACAAAGCGCTACAAGATCCTTCAGGCTCGACAGCCGGGTCTGGTTCGCCGCTTCCATTTTCGGTGCACTGCGATAGTTCGCCTGCGGCGCGCTGGACGGCTGCGCCTCCTGCCGCACGGCACCGCCGGACACGGCACGGGCGCCGCCCGAACCACCGCCCGATGGCGCTCCCTGCGGCGCAGCCCCACCGCCGCTTACCTTGCCTTCTGTCAGCATACGCACGGCCTCGTCCGGCGTTGGCAGGTCAGCGGCATAGCACAGCCGGATCAGCGTCATCTCGCCTGCCGCAGCCGGGTCAGGCGCGACCTGCGCTTCCTGCAGGCCTTTCATCAGCAGCGACCAGGCCCGTGTCAGCCCGGCCATGGGGAATTTGTCGGCCATGCCCTTTGCCTGCACCGCCTCGGCGGTGCCGGCGGAACCATGGCTGGCCGCTTCATCGCCTGCCGCTTTTACCCGTGTCAGCAGGTGCACCAGCTCCAGCATGTCGCGCAGGATGACGACCGGGTCGGCGCCCGCATCATATTGCCGGCGGAACAGTTTCAGCGCTTCCGCCGCCTCGCCCTTCATCGCCGCGCCCAGCATGTTCCAGCTGGTCGAGCGGTCGGCAAGGCCGAGCATGTCCTGTACATCGCCCGCCGTCACCGCCTCGCCGCCGGAAGTCGCATGCTGGATGATCGCCTGGTCGAGCAGCGATAGCGCATCGCGAACGGAGCCTTCCGCCGCCCGCGCGATCATCAACAGGCCATCGCGCTCGACTGTCGCGTTCTCCTTCTCGCAAATGCCCTGCAGGTAATCGGCGAGCGTGTCCTGATCGAACCGGCGCAAATCGAAGCGCTGGGTCCGCGACAGCACCGTCACCGGCAGCTTGCGGATCTCCGTCGTCGCGAAGATGAATTTCACATGGGGCGGCGGCTCTTCCAGCGTCTTGAGCAGCGCGTTGAACGCGCTGTTCGACAGCATGTGAACCTCGTCGATGATATAGACCTTGTAGCGGGCCTGCACGGGCGCATAGCGCACGCTCTCGATCAGCTCGCGAATGTCGCCGACGCCGGTGCGCGAGGCCGCGTCCATCTCGATCACATCCGGATGGCGGCTCTCGGCGATCGCCTGGCAGTGGATGCCCGGCTTTTCCATGTCGATGGTAGGCTGGTCGATGCCGTCTTCTGTCTCATAATTCAGCGCCCGCGCCATGATCCGCGCGGTCGTTGTCTTGCCGACACCGCGCACCCCGGTCAGGATCCATGCATGCGCGATGCGGCCAGAGGCGAACGCATTTCTCAGCGTACGCACCATCGCATCGTGACCGAGCAGGTCATCGAAATTCTGCGGCCGGTATTTGCGGGCCAGCACCTGATAGGGGGTTTTGGTTTCGGAATCGCTCATCACAGCTGACTATGCACCGGAACCGGCCCCGCTTCAAATGGCCCTGACGTCGTGAGGGGAAAACAAAACTGAGGTGGAAGACTGAAACGACCCGAGCGGAAACTCGTTGCGGCTGCTTCCTTCCGGACCTGACCGGGTTGGCGAGGAGCTCGTCCGCCAGCCTTCCACCGGTGGATATCGCCGTTCGGGCGGCAGAATGCAAGGGGGTGGGGCAGAGACTCTGGAAAAAGATCGCGATTTCAGGCGTTTGGGTAAACTTATCCCCGCGGTGTATGGCCCGGCTATGCTTGTGAAGTTGCCGGTGAGGACCGGAAACGGGGATGATGCTGCCCTTACCTGCGGGCGGCACCCTCCAGCAGGCATCCCTGTCGCCCCTTTCGGGGAGAGGAGCGGGCGCGCGTCGGCGTTCGTGGCAGGGATCGGCATCCTGTCCAGACGGATAGGCGCGAGAGCTCCTTTAGGGCCGCGCACCGGAATGCCGCCGTGACGGGCGATATGCGCTTCCACGCTTGTCGCTTTCGCGCTTAACGCTGGAAGAATGTCCGTCACGGGCCTTCCTCATTTCATTTACGCTCGCAGCTTCTCAGCTGGCGGCGCTATCGGTGTGATTAAGTTGTCAACCGAAGCCTGTAAGGCGGATTCCGCCTTACAGGCTTGGTGAGCCATTGTTTTACCGGCGGCGATCAGTCAAGGAGCGAAGCCCGCCGGAGGCGGCGGCCCTGAAGGGCCGTCCTTGACAGATCGACACCGGTGAAACACCCACCGCACTTCCCCTTGGTGGTGATGCTAGCTACACTCAGGGCGAACAGAGGGAGAGCATCATGAAGAGCCGCACCACCATCCTTACAGCCGCCGCTGCATCGCTGGCTGCCATCACAAGCGCCTCCGCCGAGGAAGCGCCATGGCAGCCCGTCTCCGGCGAGGGCATCCACTATTTCTCGACCTCGGTGAAACATTCAGAGGCGCCAACCGAGACAGGTGCTGTCATCCGCAGCACAGACATCGTCTCCCTGACCGGCGACCTGACGGGCACCGTGCTTTATCACCCTGTCACCGTAATAGATGGCGCGGCGGGCACGCTGAACAATAGCGGCTATCAGGTCTTCTCCGGCACGGTGCTGGGCGGAGAGCCGGTGCTGCTGCTCGATGACAGTTTCTCTTTCGAGGTGCTTCTGGCGACAGGCACGGCAAACGGCACCGTCATTCTCGACCAGACGCTGGCCGGCCCGCCGACCGTCTGCAAGCTGACGGTCAACGGCGATGGCACGATGACCGAGGACGGCGATTCGCTCTTCACCTATGAAGGCGAATGCCAAGTTGAAGCTCGCTGAGAAGTCTTATCCATTACCCACTCACCACCAATCGACTGACGGAGATCTCGCTGTAGGTAAGTTGTCAACCGAAGCCTGTAAGGCAGATTCTGCCTTACAGGCTTGGTGAGCAATTGTTTTACCGGCGGCGATCAGTCAAGGAGCGCAGCCCGCCGGAGGCGGCGGCCCTTCGGGCCGTCCTTGACAGATCGACACCGGTGAAACACCCATCGCCTCAGCTCAGCCCTTAGGCTTTTTCTTCCCCGGCGAGCGTTTTTTCTCGCCGTTTGGCCCGCGCGGCTTTTTCGGACCCTTTTTCTTCTTCACCCAGGCCGGCTTGCCACCCTCTGGCTTGCCGCCTCCAAACTTGCCACTTGGCTTACCGCCCTCTGCGTCTTGGGGCGCGGCAGGCTTGCGCGGCCGGCGTTGAAACTTTGGCTCCGGCGCATCGGGGTCGCCCGGCGCAGGCGACCATTCTTCCTTCGGACGGATTGCCACCTTGCTCTTGCGCGGCGGGCGCGGGGCTTGAGCCTGTCCACCACCGCCAATACCGGCATCATCCTCGCCCGGCCCGTCGGCCCGGGTCACATAAAGGCTCTTGTCGATAATCTGGTTCTGTCCGGCATTTTCCATGATGCTGTCGGCGGCATCCGGCTTCAGCTCGATCCAGCTGGTCGTCTCGCCGATCCTGATCGCGCCGATCGCACTTTTTGAAAAGCCGCCTGTCTTGCACAGCATCGGCACCAGCCATTTCGGGTCGGCATTGCGCGCCCGCCCGACGCCGAGGGCGATCCACGCGCTGTCCTCGAAATCCGGGTGGCGCTGCTTCGGCGCTTTTGGTTCTCTGGGTCCACGGGGCTCACGCGGTTCGCGTCCGCCACGCGGCGGGGCGGGCTCGAACGAGCCGCCTCTTTCATCATCCTGCATGTCCTCAGGCGCGGACTGACGCGTGCGGGCAAGCTTGATGAACGCTGCCGCCAGTTTCTCCGCAGGGAATTTCTCGACCAGCGCTTCGGCGAGGTCCATATCGCTTTCAGCCAGGTCCTCGCTCAGCGCCGGATGGTCGAGCACGCGCTTATCGAGTACGCGCTGGATATCCTCCGTACCCGGCGGCTGCGTCCATTGCGCTGACACGCCGGCATCGCGCAGCAATTGCTCCGCCCTTCGCTGGGCCCGGCCCGGTGCGATCAGCACGGACGCCCCTTTGCGCCCGGCCCGGCCTGTCCGGCCCGACCGGTGCAGCAGCGCTTCTTTATTCTGCGGCAGGTCGGCATGGATGACGAGGTCCAGCCCCGGCAGGTCGATGCCCCGAGCGGCAACGTCCGTCGCCACACACACGCGCGCCCGCCCATCGCGGATTGCCAGCAGGGAATTGCTGCGCTCCTTCTGGCTGAACTCGCCGGACAGCGCGACGACGGAAAAACCGCGATTGGTCAGCCGCGCCGTCAGCTTGTTCACGCCCTCGCGCCGCGCGCAGAAGACCAGCGTCGTCGGCGCATCGTGATAGAGCAGCAAATTGATGACCGCCTTCTCCACGTCCTTGTGCCCGACCGGGTGCACGACATAGTCGATATCGACATGCTGTTCGCGGCGGGAAATGGTGTTCAGGCGCAGCGCCTTGTCCTGATAGCTCTCAGCCAGGTGCGCGATCTGTTTCGACACGGTCGCCGAGAACATCAGTGTACGGCGGCTTTCCGGGGCCGCCTGCAATATCTCTTCCAGCTCCTCGCGGAAGCCCAGCTTCAGCATCTCGTCGGCCTCGTCCAGCACCACGGCCTTGAGGTAGTCCATGTTCAGCGCCCGGCGCTTGATGTGGTCGACCAGGCGCCCCGGCGTGCCGACGACGATATGCGCGCCCCGCTCCAGTGCCCGGCGCTCGGTGCGCACATCCATGCCACCGACACAGGTCGCGATGCGCCCGCCCGCCCCGGCATAGAGCCATTGAAGTTCCTTGCTCACCTGCAGGGCAAGCTCTCGGGTCGGTGCGATGATCAGCGCCAGCGGCGCATCGGCCCGCGGCAGGCTTTCACCATCTTCCAGCAGCGACGATGCCAGCGCCAGCCCGAATGCGACCGTCTTGCCGGAGCCGGTCTGCGCGGAAACCAGCAGGTCGCGCGTGCCGACATCTGCCGCCATCACTGCCTCCTGCACCGGGGTCAGCGTGTCATACCCCTTCTGTTTCAGGGCGTCGGCGAGGGGGGCTGCAATCGGCAGCGCGGTATTGAAATCGGCAGGCATCGTTGTTCTTTCAGGGGGTGGCGGGCAGGCGCAGTATATCACGATTGATCGCGCGGCCCGGGCGCGGGACCTCATGTCGCCAGCGCCAGAAAGGCACTCCATACAGCAAAAATGCCGTCCATAAAGGAAAATCGGCGTTACGGCACCAAAACCAGGTCAAATAAACGTGTCTGCCGTTCCCTGCATGCCGCACTCCCCTTCCCGCCATTCCATGCTAGATAGCGCTCCATGCCAGTGATCAACCCGAATGCCTTTACCGGCAACCCGCTCGACCGCCTGTCCGAAAACCGCAAGGACGAGGCCTGGGTCGCCGCCCAGCTGACCGCCGAAAACGGCCGCATGGTCGTGTTTCACAAGGGCCAGCCGCTGATCGACACGGATCGGAAAGAACCGCTCTGGCTGTCCCCTGCAGCGCGCAGCGAGCTACCGTCGGACGCCACCCACATCCTGCTCGGCTGGTGGAATGACGTGCCCTATTCCGCTATCGACGCCTCAGCCGCGCCGGACCAGCCTTTCTCTGACCTTGGCACCTACATCCCCTTGCGGGAAACCGGTGGCCTCCTCGGCCGGGAAGAGCTGGCGATCCTCGGCCACGCGGCATGGATGCTCGACTGGCACCGCCGTCACCGGTTCTGCGCCCGCACCGGCAAGCCAACACAAATCCGTGGCGGCGGCGTCAGCCGTATCGAGCCAGAGTCGGGTACGGAGCATTACCCCCGCGTCGACCCGGTCGCCATCGTATTGCCGGTCAAGCAGGACCATTGCCTGCTCGCCCGCGGCGCCCACTTTCCGCCGAACATGTATTCCGCGCTCGCCGGTTTCCTCGAACCCGGCGAAACGCTGGAGGAATGCGCCATCCGCGAGATCCGCGAGGAGGTCGGCATCATCCTGACCGATGTGCGCTATGTCTTCTCCCAGCCATGGCCGTTCCCGTCCTCGCTGATGGTCGGTTTCATCGCACAGGCCGAAGACTGGGAAATCCTGCTCGATCCGCAGGAAATCGAGGCCGCCCGCTGGGTCGAGAAAGACGAGCTTGCGACCCTCCTCGGCGGCGAACGGCGCGAAGACCTCTGGGTGCCACCCAAATACGCCATCGCACGACAGCTCATGGAAGTCTGGGTGAAAGAATAGAGTGCCATTGTCGCCGCTGGCAAAAACCGTGATATGAGTCCCCAAAGGACCAACCCTCGCAAAGAAGGCCCGTCATGGAAGTCGCCATTCTCGTCCCGCTGATCTTCTTCACCGCCATCGTGATGATCATCGCGCTGCCGTTCTATTTCAGGCATCGCAACCGTCGGCTGGTCTATGAGGCGATCAAGACGACGATAGAGAAGGACGGCACGGTCGATCCGGCCCTTGTCGCTGCGTTGACGACGGAGAATATCGGTCCCAATGCCGACCTGCGCCGGGGCATCCTGCTGATTGCCCTGGCCCTCGGTCTCGGCATTTGCGGATACTTCCTGCCCGACGACTATTCAGGCCCGATTGTCATCGGCATCGCCTTCATACCTGGCCTGATCGGCATCGCCTACACGATATTCCACTTCTTCATCCCGCGCGAAGCAACGGTCTAGATATTCAGTCTGGAACGGCCAGCACGCGCTGCCGGAAAAGTGGACACCGGTTTTCCGGTGAGCAGCGCGTCACCTAGAATGGCCAGATCAGAATGGCCATATCAGCGGGATCATCACCATCGCCACGATGAACATCGACAGCGACAAGGGCAGGCCGAGGCGCAGATAGTCCGTGAACCGATAACCGCCGGCATTGTAGACCAGCGTATTGGTCTGGTAGCCGATGGGCGTCAGGAAGCTGGCGCTGGCGGCAAACATCACCGCTACTACGAAAGGCCGCGCATCGACGCCCAGCCCCTCGGCCAGTGCGATGGCAATCGGCGTCATGATGATCGCCACCGCATTATTGGTCACGATCTCCGTCAGCATCGTGCAGATCAGGTAGACGACGGCAAGCGCGACCAGCGGCGGCAACCCGGCCATCAGCGGCTCCAGCGCCACGACGATGTCAGAGATCAGCCCTGTCTTATCTAGCGCCGCGCCGATGGCAAGCATGGCAAGGATCAGCATCAGCACGCGCCAGTCGATCGCCTGGAACGCCTCGTCGGCTTCCAGGCACCGTGTCGCCAGCACAGTCACCGCCCCGACGATGGCCGCAATCGAAATCGGCAGTACACCGAAGGATGCGGCCAGCACAACGCCGATGATCACCGCAATCGCAATCGGCGCCTTTGTCCGCCGGAAACCCGTCGCCCGCGGCTCGGCCACGTTGACGAGATCATTGTCATCGACGAGGCGCTTCAGGTCCGTGGGTGAGCCCTCGATCAGCATCGTATCGCCGACGGCGAGCGGCACATGTTCGAACCGGTCGGCAAAATTCTCCCCGCTGCGATGCAGCGCGATGGGATAGACGCCATAGCGCCGGCGCAGGCGCAAATGCCGCAACGTCTTGCCCAGGATCTTTGCCCCTGGCACCAGCAGGATTTCGACGATGGTCGATTCCCGCGTGCCGAGTTTCTGGAAGTGATCGTCGACGGCTGTCATCTCGCCTGATTCCTTCATCGACAGGATATCCTGCACCGGGCTGCGCAACACGACGACGTCACCTGCCTGCAGCACCACCGCGTCCATTTCCCGGCGCAGGGATTCACTGCCGCGCAGCACGTCGATCAGCCGTGTGTTGCCGCGATTGAAGAAAGGAACCTCCAGCGCCTTCCGGCCGATATGGGGCGAGCCTTCCTCGATCGCGGCCTCGACCATGAAGCGCGATGAGGCTGCCCGTGCGCCCAGGTCCTGCCGGCTTTCCCGGTCAGGCATCAGCCGCCGCAGCACGATCAGCACCGTCAGGCCGACGATTGCGCTGGTCACGCCCAAGGGCGCGA
Source organism: Aquisalinus luteolus (assembly GCF_009712425.2). Lineage (GTDB taxonomy): Bacteria > Pseudomonadota > Alphaproteobacteria > Caulobacterales > Parvularculaceae > Aquisalinus > Aquisalinus luteolus. The sequence continues at coordinate 77,725 of NZ_VCJR02000001.1, read as the reverse complement.
TCTCGAAGATATGAAAAGGCGCCAGCCCCTGCTGGCGGGCAACGGAATCGACCAGGATATTGGTGGACGTGCCGATCAGCGTGCAGGTGCCACCCATGATTGCCGCATAGGACAGCGGAATAAGGATGCCCGACGCCTTGCCATTGATCTCGCCCGCCAGTTTCACCCCGACCGGGATCATCAGCATGACGAGCGGTGTATTGTTCATGAAGGCTGACAGCACGGCGACGACAAGCAGGAAGACAGCCACCGCCAGCACCGGATAGCGCTGGGCGGGTCCGGTCATCGCCTCCGCCAGCCGGTCGAGTGCGCCGGTACGCACCAGCGCGGCAGAGATGACGAACATCGCCGCGATGGTCACCGGGGCCGAGTTGGAAAAAACGCTTAAGAATTCCTTCTCCGTCAGCAGACCGAGCAGCAGAAGGATCGCGACGATCATTCCCGCGCTGACTTCCGGCGGGCGCCATTCCCGCGCAAAGGCGACGAACAGCACGACAAGAAGCAGACCGACGATCCACGAAGCGTAAGGCGCTATAATTTCCACTGAAAAATCCTACCCCGAAACCGGCTGATAATATCACCGGCGGGGAAAGCGCAAAGTGGATATTTTGAGAGGAACTACCGCCCCGCCTTCTCGCGATACGGGTCGGCCTTGTAGACGCCGAGTATTTTCAGCGTTGAAGAGAAAAAGCTCAACTCCTCCAGCGCCAGCCGCACCGGTTCCTCGTCCGGGTGGCCCTCGATATCGGCATAGAACATGGTCGCGGTGAACTCGCCATCGCGCATGTAGCTTTCCAGCTTGGTCATGTTGACCGCATTGGTCGCAAACCCGCCCATCGCCTTGTAGAGAGCCGCCGGGATGTTGCGCACCTGAAAGACGAAGCTGGTGATAACCTTGCCGTCGCCTCGCGTTGCAAATTCCGGCTCGCGGCTCATGGTCATGAAGCGGGTCGTGTTGTGCCCGGCATCCTCGACATCGGCCTCGATGATTTCAAGCCCGTAGAGGTCTGCCGCGAGTGCCGAGGCGATGACCGCCACATCCCGCTCGCCGGTCTCCGACAATTGTCGTGCCGCGCCTGCCGTGTCGCCGGCGATTTCCGGCTTCAGGCCCCGCCGGGCGATCACGCCCCTGCACTGGCCGAGCGCCATGGCATGGCTGCGCACGGTCCTTATCCCGGCCGGGTCAGTGCCTTTGACCACCATCAGCTGGTGATGGACCGGCAGGAAGTGTTCATCGACGATCGACAGGTCGGTATCGGGCAGCAGGTGATAGACGTCGGAGACCCGCCCCGCGAGGGAGTTCTCCACCGCCACCATCGCCTTGTCGGCCAGCCCGCGGGAGACGGCGTCGAATGCTTCCTCGAACGTGGCGCAGGCCAGCGGCTCCAGCCCCGGCGCATAAAGCCCGCAGGCGACCTGCGAATAGGCACCACTTTCGCCCTGAAATGCTATTTTTCCTGCGCCCATGATCCTCGATATCCCTGTCTGATGCCCTTCTGCGGCAGACCGTGCTTAAACGACGCGCCAAATGATGCAAGTGCACCGTTGCAAGGCAGCAAGAAGGCCGCTATTACCGCCAAAATGTCAATCAAGCCTTCGCGCGGGGCTGCCGTTCCGCGTGACCCAGATTCCCGGGAAAAGTATCCATGAAGGATGAACTCTTTTTCAATAAATTCGCAGCCGCCGGCCTGTCGGTCGCGCTCATGTTCTTCGGCCTGCCGATCCTGGTGAATGTGTTTTACGGCGGTGGCGGCCACCATGGCTCCGCAGCCCATGACGGAGAACATGACGAGAGCAACCCGCTGGGTCTCGCCTATCCGATCGAGTTTACGCTCGAAGGCGGCCCTGCCGTTGCCGAAGCGGAAGTCGATCTCGGCACGCTGCTCGCCAATGCCAGCGCCGCTGCCGGCGAGCGCGGCATTGCCATCTGCCAGGCCTGCCACACCTTCGAGCAGGGTGGTGCCAATGGCACAGGCCCGAACCTGTGGGGCGTCGTCGGGGCAGACGTGGCGTCCCATGCCGGCTTCTCCTACACCGGCGCCCTGTCCGGTCTGGGAGGTACCTGGACCTATGAGAAGCTCGATGCCTATCTGGAAAACTCTCAAGCCTATGTTCCGGGCACCCAGATGGCCCAGCGCATCGGCCGCGAAGAGAAGCGCGCCGACATCCTCGCTTATCTCGCCACCCTGACCAGCGGCGAGCCTGTCCCTTTCCCGGAACCGGCCCCGGCCGCAGAACCGGCTGAGGAAATGGCTGAAGCAGAAGGCGCCGATATCACGGTTGAGGACACCGCTTCGGAAGAGACCATGACCGAGTCCGGTCAGGAAGCTCTGGAAGAAGCCGGGCAGCTCGCCGATGAAGCCGAAGCCGAAACCGGCGAACCGGCTGATGACGCCACGCAAAGCGATGGCGAGACCAATCAGGGCGAAATTCAGGAATAGAACACCTGCCCTTGTCCCTCAGCGGGAGCCGCTCAAGCCATGGCCGACATCGTCAATCTCCGCCGCTTCCGCAAGGCCCGCAAACGGGCCGATGCCGATGCGGCGGCTGACGAGAACCGCCGCCGCCATGGCCGCACAAAATCCGAAAAGCAAAGAGACGCGCTGGAAGCCGATCAGTCCCGGCGCCATCTTGATGGCGCCCGCCTCGATCAATCAGACAAGTCCCCCGATAAGTCCGAAGACTGATCAGATCCGGTAGATCGCCTGCACCAGTCCTGATTCCGTGGCGACACGCCCGGAAAACTCACGCGCCTCGTCGATCGAGACCTGCATCGCCGTTGCATTGGCGTGGATCATGTCTTCGCTGTCGACCATCATCGCGACATGGCCTTTCCAGAAAACGAGATCACCCGGATGCAGCGCCAGCCCGGTCCAGTCATCGCGCTCCTTCTTGCGCAGGAAAATCTCCGCCGCGCCATTCTCGCGGCACCACGCTTCCTGCTGGTCGGTATCGCGCGGCACCGGAATGCCGCGCCGTTCCAGCACGTTCTGTGTCAGCCCAGAGCAATCAAGCCCCGCGCTCGACCGGCCGCCCCACAGATAGGGCACGCCGAGGAATGTCTTCGCCAGCCTGACCATGTCGCCCGTGGACTGCGCCAGTGGTGCGATATGGCCGGAGAACACCCAGCCGCCCTGCGCCTCGCGCACATATTTATCCCCGGCATCGGTGCCAGCCTGTAGCTTTGCATTCATCGGCAGCGGGCCGAGCGTGGGTGATTTCAGGTCCGGCTCGCTATAGCGCCATGTCGTCAACGCGGTGACACGGTGGGTGTTCCTGACGGGCGACGCGCTCAGCGCCGCCGCCTCGACATAGCCGACATAATCATCGAATTCGGCCTGGCCCCAGCACCAGCCGTCTTTCGTCTCGTAAACGGTGAAAGTCTCGCCGAACAGCAGCTGCGTTTCCAGGCTGCCCTTCGGGTCCGGCGCGCGGCGCAGGCCACAGACCGGCAGGACGACCTGATGCTTCCTGCCGTCAACGAAAGCGGCCGCCTCGACCTGCCCCTCAAGGTGGCTGGCCGCAAGGTCGGGCCGTGCTGGTGTCAGTCGTCTATCCATGACAGTCATCATACGAACGACACGCGAGGGTTGCCACACGAAAAAACGGTAAGGTTAAGGGGGGCGTTTCTAGAAACCGCCGCCAAGGTCGGACAGGCGCGTGCGCTCTTCCACCCGGCGGGCAAACTCGTCGACGAACAGCGCGCCATCGGCTGTCTTGCGCACCAGCACGATACGCTTGTCGTTCGGGTCGCGGACCCGCTGGATGAAGCCAAGGATCGACAGGGCATCGAGCGCGCGGGATATCGCCGGTTTCGGAATACCGAAATCGGCAGACATCTTGCGCACGGTGTGGGGTCCCGGCGTGAGATAGACCGACAGCAGGATCGCCCATTGGCGCATCGACAGGTCCGGCACATCGCGGCGCACGGAATCGACCATGATGTCGCGCCAGGGCAGGAGAATGTCGGTCGATTGCATCAGCACTCACTTCGCAGACTGGAAACAGGCCTATCTATGTGGCCTGATTCATTGCGGATGCGAAATGGGATTGCGCCGGTGAGCGGCGATTGGAAGCTGGTTACTCGGTTATCGGCTCGACAGGGCGGACCATACCCGTCGGGACAGTACCGACAATGATCTCACCGCTGGGCCGGGGTGTCGCCTCTGCCCGCTCAAGCAGGTTGCGGCCGAGGGTCTCGCCCAGCACACGGGCATATTCCGGGCTCAGCTGGTCATCTTCGACGGTGAAGCTCGCCGTTTGTGCCAGATCGCTGGATGAGAGGGCATTGGTCGAAAGATCGTTCGTCGCGACGATGTTGTCGATGCGTTTGACGGTGTTCGTCCGGGGACCTTCAGCCGCCATGGCGTCCATGCGGCCCATCGCCGAAATCTCTTGCGCGCTCAGGCTGGCTTCCTGCACCTGGCTCTCCGGATCCGGTGCGTAAATCCGGTTATTGGCGATGACCGAACCGAAATAGGCACCGGCGACCAGCAGTGCATAGGCCATGAAGGACAGGGAATTGTCGCGGGCAAAGCGCGAGACGAGCCCCATCCGGAACACATGCCAGACGAAGACCGGGATCGCCAGCGGCACGATCGCGCCGAGCGCCGTCGCCTTGATGTTCTCCATGATCCTTTCGCGATGGGCGACACCGGTCGTACCGGAAACGAAGGCAAGCGCCGCGCCCAGATACAGGACCGCAGCATGGGTACTCCAGCCGGGAATCGATATGCCGAAACGCTCGTCGAGCATGTTCATGGCACCGCCAAAGGCGTTGCCCAGCAGGTCCATGTAAACCCGGTTGAAGACCGCCAGCGGCCCGTACCATGTATCGACGCCAACGCCGAACATCTGTGCAATCGCGTTGATCGCCCCGACGCTGATCGCCACCGCAAAGGCGATAAAAAGAACTGGTATCAGCCGCATGTCGTAAACCCCTTCCCCTGAGGGGGCACTTTCCCCAAGCCCCTCAAGGGTTAACTATAACCGCGAAAAAGGGGGATGAACAGCCGCCATGTAAACGGGGTACCATCCACCGCCTCCCCCCGGAATATCCGTCCTGCCGCTGGACAATTGCGACCAATGGCGAGCAGACTGCGACGAACGGTTTTGACCGGCCCCCATGGCTCGGCGACAACTGACAGTGCATCATTGCACCAAATATCTGGGCCCTCACGCATGTTTCGTCTGCGTCCGCGCATTTATATCGGCCTCCTGGTCGCTGCCATCGTCTACTGGCTCCTGTCCTTCTTCATCGTTTCTCTCGGTGTTCTGCTGGATAGCGGCGAGTGGCGGTTCCTGTGGCAGCGCTTCGGTGCCTACAGCCTGTCGATCATTCCGGCCTATCTCACCGGCATTGTCATCTATGCCATGTTCACCGCGCGCCATGCGGCGCGCTGGCCGTTCTTCATCCTCGCCTTTGCGCTCACGTCCTTCCTCCACGGCGCGTTGTATACGCTGATGTACAAATATGCCGTACCGCTGGACTATTTCCGCTCCATGAGCTTCTGGCAGCTGACCCTGTCGGTCACGCTCGTCAACTGCACCCTCGCCGGTGTCTGGCAGCTGATCATCGTTACCTGGGTCATGGCACGAAAGGCGATCGACAACGAGCACCGCGCCGCCAAAGCCGAGAATCTCGCCCAGTCGGCCCAGCTGGAAATGCTGCGCTACCAGCTCAACCCGCATTTCCTGTTCAACACGCTGAACTCGATCTCCAGCCTAGTCGTCGAAAAGCGCAATGACGATGCAGAAGACATGATCATGAAGCTGTCGCAGTTCCTGCGCCGCAGTCTGGATACAGACCCGACCGACCTGATCACGGTCGAGGCAGAGCTGGAAGCCATCGACCGTTATCTTTCCATCGAGCAGAACCGGTTCAGCGATCGGCTGACGGTCCATGTCAGCGCCAGTCCGGACGCACGAAACCTGCTGCTGCCGCCGCTGATCCTGCAGCCGCTGATCGAGAACACGATCAAGCATGCCGTCTCCGGCGCGACCGATGCCATTCACATAGAGATCAGTGCCCGGATCGTAGACGGATATCTCGTGCTCTCCGTCGCCGATAATGGGCCCGGCCTGCCAGATGTCAGCCTGAAAGAGGGGGACCTGAAAGAAGGCGCGCTGAAGGAGGGCGTGGGCCTCGGCAATATCCGCATGCGCCTGTCGCTGCTGTTCGGCAGGGACAGCGACCTGACGCTGACAACACGGGACGAAGGGGGAACCGCAGCCACAATAACAATGCCAAGAATCGAGGCCGCCCAATGAAACCCCATTCCGTTCTCATCGTCGATGATGAACCCCTCGCCCGCCGGCGCCTGCGCCACGGCCTTGACGGCATAGAGGGCATCGGCGCCATCAGCGAGGCTCGCGACGGTGCCGAGGCGCTGCACATGATCGAGGATGAAACACCAGACATCATCCTTCTCGACATAAAGATGCCGCGCATGAACGGCTTTGACCTTGTCAGCATGCTGACGGAGCGTGACTGCGCCCCTGCCATCATCTTCGTCACCGCCTTTGACAATTACGCCGTGCGCGCCTTCGAACGCGACGCCATCGACTACCTGCTCAAGCCCGTCGCCTTCGCCCGGCTGAAAAGCGCCATTGCCCGGGCGCGGGAGCGGCTGGAGCAGGTCTCGGCAATAGAGAGAGTGAAAGACCTGCAGAAGACCCTTGCCACGCTCAACAGCGGCAGGGACGAAACCGCAAAACCCGAAATCGCCGATTTCTGGATCAAGGACAGGGATGTTATCACCCGCGTCACTGCAGCGAGTATCATCTGGATCGAGGCGGAGCGCGACTATGTCCGCCTGCACCTGGACGGGCGCACCCATCTGATGCGCTCGACCCTGACATCGGTAGAGGAGAAACTGCCCGAAAGTGCCTTCCTGCGCGTCCACCGCTCGGCCATCGTCAATCGCCGCCAGATAGAGAGCCTCAGCCACTCTTCGACCGGTGCCTACACCCTGCACCTGCGCAATGGCGACAGCGTGCCGGTCGGCCGGTCGTACAAGAAGCAGATCCTCGCCGAGATCGAAGAGACGCGCAAAGGCAGCCAGTAATCGCAGGCGAAAAAAGACCCGGGCGTGGGTAGCGCCCGGGCACGCGGCTGGTAAGACCGCAGGTTTCCAAGATTCGCTCAAACCGCACGAGGGTGCGACTGAACGTATCCAGTATGTGGGGAGGCGCGCGACGTTTACCAGAACCAAGCGATAAACGGGCGACAATATGCTACCAGCGTCGCTATTTTTAGCTTAACTATTAACCTAGTTAAAATTTCACGACGATACTTTATCACAAGGCTGGTTTTACAGGGTCAGTAGCGGCGCTGTTGCAGCGCACTCAGGCTCGCCTCGTCCTGGCGTTCCTCTTCCTGCTGTCCGGCGACGAACTCCAGCCGCTCGATCACATCCTTCATCGCTGTCACCTTGCCGATGATTTCCCGTAGCGCATTTTCGCGCGCCTCGATTTCGGGCTGAAGCCTTTGCGCCTGTTGCAGGCTCTCGCTCGCCTTCTTGCGAAGGACGAGCCCTGTGCGGTCTGCGGCCAGCATCGCCCCGGCGCTCGGCACCTCCCCTTCAGCCACCGCCGCCAGCGCCTGCGCGCGAAACCTGTCCGCCTGCTCCGTCAACTTGCGTCTGTCAGCCAGCACCGAGGCAAGCGCCTTCTCGGCTGCCGTTTCGCGGATTTTCAGCAGTCGGAGGATTTCGTGATATTTCTCCAGTTCCTTCATCTATCGCCCCCCTTAACGTCCCCGCGCTTTCATCTTCTTGCGCATCGTGTCGGCGAAGTGGATGGCGGCGGCGACGGCGGCGTAATGGTCGGGCTGGATCACCTCTCCGATTTCGACACCGGCATAGAGAGAGCGCGCCGTCGGCGGGTCGGAGCGGATCGGCACGCCTGCCTCTGCTGCATTTTCCTTGATCCGCTGGGCCAGTTCATCGACACCCTTTGCGACACATTCCGGCAGGGAATCCTTCTTGCGCGACCATTTCAGCGCAACGGCATAGTGCTCCGGGTTGACGATAACGACATCGGCGCTCTTCACGTCCTGCAGCATGGTCGAGGTGGCGATCATCTGGGCCCGCTTGCGCCGTTCCTGCTTCTGGTGCGGGTCGCCTTCCTGTTCCTTCTGTTCCTTGCGAACTTCCTCGAAGGTCATCTTCAGCTTTTCCGCATGGCGGTGGCGCTGCCAGGGCAGGTCGACGGCGGCAATCGCGCCCGACGCGATGATGATATAGATCAGCAGCATCAGGATCTGCTCGCGCAGCTCGCCCGGCAGCAGCCCGGCCTGCAGTTGCGAATAGCCGGGCAGGTCGAAATATTGCTGCCACAGGTACAGACCGGTGATGACCGCAACGGTCAGCATCTTCACGCCGCTCTTCACGAACTCGCCGATCCCGTCCGGCCCGTATTTCTGCTTGGCGTTGGAGATCGGATTGATCTTGCTCATCTTCGGCTTGATCTTGTCGGTCGCAAACACGACCGATTGCTGCGCCACGACCGAGGAGATGATGAACGCCGCCGGAATGACGAAGACCGGTGCCAGCAGCGAGCCAAACGTCATCATCAGGTCGGCGAACAGCTTCTTGTCCGGGTTGAACAGCAGCTCATAGGCATAGGCGTCGGGCTTGGCGAGGAAGCTCGTCAGGCGGCTGGCGAGGGATGTCGCCGTGCTGGCGCCGACCAGCATGACCATGATCGCAAACCCGGCATAGAGCATGAAAGTGTTCGCCTCGCGCGACTGGGGCACGTCGCCCTTCTTGCGCGCCTCGGCAATCTTGTGCGGGGTTGCGTCAAATGACTTTTCCTGGCCTTCGTCCTGTCCCTCCGCCACGGCCTATCTCCCCATCGCGATGATGTCGTCGAGCACGCTGGAGAAGCCGCCGGCCCAGACCGTCAGGATCGTCGTCGCGCACAGGAAGAACAGGAGGAGGCCCGCCCCGGTGATCGCCGGGATACCGACGAAGGCGACCATCAGCTGCGGCATCGCCCGGCTGATCGCGCCGAGCATGACGTTGTAGATGAAATTCAGGATCACGAAGGGCAGCGACAGGGCAAGCGCAAAGGAGAAAGCCTCCGCACAGCGCTGCAGCGACCAGTAAGCGGCCGTATCCGTATCGGCAAACTGGCCGAGGGCGAAAGTGTCATAGGACTGGATCAGCACACGGATTGCCTCGATATGCAGGTCCATGCTCACCGCCAGCGCCGTGCCCGCAAGGATCAGGATCGAGGAGATCGTCGTGTTGGGTTCTTCGGAGGTGGAGCCCAGCAGCTGTGACAGCGACATCGCCTGGGCGATGATCGTGCCGGCCATCTGCAGGACCCAGATCATCACGCGGAAGGCAAACCCCAGGATGAACCCGCTGAACGCCTCGGCAAAGAACGCCGCCGTGATCGTCGCCGCACTGGTCGTGTCGACATCATAGCGGGCGAGCACCGGCGGCACGATCATCCAGGTGATGACGAAAGCCGCGATCAGCCGCCCCCGTACAGGGATCTGCGTCTCGCCAATACCGGGCAGGAAGAAGGCCAGCACCGACACCCGCACGAAGATCGCCATGACACTGGCAATATAATCGCCATTGTCGAGGATCATCTGGTTGACGGGTTCGAGAAACTCCATTTTTCATCCCACTGGCTGCCGCCCTTCGTGGGCCAGCAAGCTGGCCACCTCAGGGTGAGGCAGCCCCATACCAAAGTCCTAATCCTGAGGTGGCGACGCAAGTCGCCCTCGAAGGACGAGGACTGTTTATTATCAAGCGATTCCCACGATCGCGGGCTGTTCGGAGGGCGGAATTTCCTCATAGGCGATGACCGGGTTGCGGATGCCCTTGGCCGCCAGCACGGTCTTCAGGAAACGGCGACGTCGGGTCGAGGTGGCGATCGCCGCATAGGTGCCGCGCGAGGCGGAATGGTTCAGCTTCTCCTGTATGGCGCCGGCAAGCCGGTTGAACTCGCCGGGCGGCAGCGCAATATCCGTCTGGCCGTTCTTGCCGGTCAGCTCGTGCTCTGAGAACAGCTCCTCCCATTTCGGCCCCAGCTGAACCAGCGGCAGCTTGCCTGCATCGTCACGCAGCTTGAAGATGAACTGGAAGGACAGGCGCTGGCGCACGAACTCGGCGATCTGTTCCGCCGAGTTGAGGGAGCCTTTCACTTCCGAGATCGTCTCGAGGATCACCGCGAGGTTGCGGATCGACACCCGCTCCTCCAGCAGCAATCGCAGCACGGACTGCAGCGTGTCTTCCGGCACTTTATCCGGCACGAATTCATCGAGGATGCGCTGGTTGTTCTTGGAGCGCTCGGGGTTGGTCAGATGGGTAAACGCATCGAGGATTTCGCGCAGCGCCCGGCGGGTCATCAGCTTGCCGAAATTCGCCTGGATCGTCTCCAGTATATGCGTCGCCAGCACTTCCGGCGCCTCGACGACCGGCACGCCGTTCATCAGCAATTCCTCGCGCTGGCCCGTCGCGACCCACCGCGCTGACGCGCCATAGACCGGTTCCTTCACCTTGTCGCCGCGGATCTCCGGATGGGCATTGTCCTCCATCAGGGCGAGCAGGTGGTTCGGCACGATCTTGTTCGCGGCAACTTCCGTGCCCTGAATCTTGATCCGGTACTTGCCGGACTCAAGCGTCGCCGAATCCGTCAGCCTTATCGCCGGAACGATGAAGCCATATTCCTCGGCGATGTACTTGCGGATCTTCTCGATCCTCTGGTCGAAGCCGAATTCCGGGTCCATCGTCACCGGCACGAGGTCCTTGGCCAGCTCGATATGAATGTCATCGAGATCGAGCACGTCGCCCAGCAGCTTCTCCGGCTCGATCGCGTCTTCTTCCTTCTGGCGCTTCTCTTCCGCCTCGGCAGCCTTCTTGCGCTTCTGCTGCTCGTTCCACGCAACGAACGCCATCAGCCCCGCCCCGACGGTGAACGGCAGGAAGGGCAGGCCCGGCATCAGGCCGAAGATCAGGAGGATCGCAGAAACCGTATACAGCGCCGCCGGATGCTTGCCGAGCTGGTCGAAAAGCGCAAGGTCGACAGACCCCTCGCCCCGGCCCTTGGACAGCAGCAGCGCGGCAGAGATCGAGATGATGACTGCCGGGATCTGCGAGACGAGACCGTCGCCGACCGTCAGGATCGAATAGTTCTGCACCGCTTCGCCGAAGGACAGCTGGTGCACACCAAGCCCGATCGCCATGCCGGCGATCAGGTTCAGGAGCGTGATGAGGAGACCGGCAATCGCGTCGCCCTTGACGAATTTCGACACACCGTCGAGCGAGCCGAGGAAGGATGCCTCCTCCTGTTCGATCTCGCGCCGGCGCTTGGCCTCGTCATGGCTGATCGCGCCGGCGGCGACATCGGAGTCGATGGCGAGCTGGCGGCCCGGCATGGCATCGAGGGCGAAGCGTGCGCCAACCTCCGCCATACGGCCCGCGCCCTTGGTGATGACCATGAAGTTGACGATGATCAGCACGCAGAAGACGATCAGGCCGAGGAACATGTTCCCGCCCATGATGAAGTTCGCAAACCCCTCGATCACGCCGCCCGCCGCATCGGTGCCCGTATGCCCCTCCCCGATGATCAGCTTGGTCGAGGAGATGTTGAGCGACAGGCGCAGCAGCAGCGAGGCCAGCAGGATCGACGGGAAGGACGAGAAATCCAGCGGCTTCTCGATGAACAGGGTGATGGTGAAGATCAGGATCGCGAAGGCAAACGACGCCGTCAGCCCGATATCGAGCATCCAGGCCGGTATCGGCAGGACCATCATGACGATGACCACCATCAGCGCCAGCGCCAGCAGCACTGTCGGTTGATAGAGTGACCGGATACTCAGCTCAGGCATTGATCCCCGTCATAAACCCTGCAAGGGCAGCCCTTCTTGTTGTTGTGTTTATTGCGAGATGACGGGCAGGACCCGTTCATCGAACAGCGACAGCATCACCCGCGCCATGAAACCCGACGAAGCGAAAAACACGATCAGCATGATGGCGAGCTTCGGCACGAAGGTCAGCGTCATCTCCTGGATCGACGTCAGCGCCTGCAACAGGCCGACGATCACACCGGCTAGCAGCGCGGCGACCAGCAACGGCATGGAGATCAGTGCTGCCGCCCACAGGAATTCCCGCAGGATGGAGAGGATTTCTAGCTCGCTCATATAAGTGCCCTGCTCCGGTCCAAAACCGGCGTCATACCGGTATCAGACCGGCATTCTGAGCAGTTCCTGATACGCTTCCACGACGCGGTTACGGATCGTTACTGCGGTTTCCAGCGCGACTTCGGCCCGGGCCAGCGCCTCCACGACGGAGTGCGCATCGGCATTGCCGGTTGTCATCGCTTCTGCGGAAGTCTCGGCGTGTTCGAAAACATCGGCAAACTGTTTCGCCGCGTCGGCAATATTGTCGCTCGCGCCCGATGGCTTGGCACCGCCAAGGTCAGGGCCGGAGGCCTGTTTGGAATCCGGCGTCAGCGCCTGGCGGGCGCTGGCATAATTCTTTAAGGCACCAAGAGAAGACGCTTCCATGTCTCAATACCTCCCTTTTCAGTTACCGCCTGAGCAGCGCGATCAGGCTGGAATACATGTCCCGCGCCTGCTGGAACGCCGTCAGGTTTGCTTCATACGAACGGCCCGCTTCTTTCGCGTCGGCCATTTCGATCATCATGTCCACATTCGATTTGGTGACATAGCCCTCTGCATCGGCGAGAGGGTGGAACGGTTCGTAGACCTTGTCACCTGGTGTCTTGTCGGTGCGCACCGGTCCGACGGTCAGGGTCTCCTCGCCGGTCTCCGTGTCATAAACGGTAGCGAAGGAGACGAGCTTGCGCTGATAGTCATTGGTGTCGGCGTTCGACAGGTTTTCGCTGACGATGCGCATGCGGAAAGACTGGGTGCTCATGCCGCTCGCCGCAGCGCTCATGGATTTACCGAGTGAGTCCATCTTCTATCCCTCCTGGCCTAAACGTTGCGACCCAGCGCGAGGCGGAAAATGTCGATCGTCTTCCTGTAGACCGCCAGCGCCATGTCGTGCTGGCCCTTGGCCTCTGCCGTCTTCAGCATCTGTTCGTCGAGCGAGACGTTGTTGCCATTCGGCGAAACCACGGCTTTCGTTTCCATCCGAACGATGGGAGCATCCATGGTGTCGACGGCGTTGAGCTGGCGCGCCTTGCTGTAGAATTCGTCAAATGGCTGAAGGTCCTGCGCTTTATACCCGGGGGTGTTGGCATTCGCTATATTGTCCGACAGCACCGAATGGCGCTGGGCGGAATAGCGGGACAGGGCGGAAAGATCGTCGAGAATTTTCATGAGGCAATTCGCGATTTGTTTACCAAGGTTAACGATTCAGTAAAAAATGCCGCGATATCGTTATCAAATGGTTAATAAATCCTAACAGCGGTTAACTTATTTATGCGCGTCACCCGACTGGAATCAGCCCTCTCCTCCCTGTCGACCGCCGCGGACCAGCCCTTCTGGGGCCATGTCAGCGCGGTGAAGGGCGATGTCGCGCATATTACCGGCCTGTCCGGCGTCGCCCATCTGGGTGACCGGGTTACCATCGAGAACGGCAATGGTCACCAGATCGGCGGCGAAGTCATCTCCATGGACGAGGAAAGCGCCGTCGCCATCCTCTATGACGAGGCAAGCGCCATCCGCGTCGGGGCGAAGGCGAGCTTCGGCCGCCAGGTCGGCCCGAAACCTTCGCCCTTCTGGACCGGGCACATCCTCAACCCTTTCGGCCTGACGGCGGAGGGCAACAGCCCACCAGCGGGTCCGCTGGAAATGCCGCTGAAGAACCCGCCGCCGCCCGCTCCGCGACGCAAGGCGCTGGGCACCCGGCTGAATACAGGCCTGTGTGCCCTCGACACCTTCCTGCCCCTGTGCAAGGGCCAGCGCCTCGGCCTGTTTGCGGGTTCGGGCGTCGGCAAGTCGGTCATGCTGTCGGAGCTCGCCAGACACATGGAGGCGGACATCGTCGTCCTCGCTCTGATCGGCGAGCGTGGCCGCGAAGTGCGCGCCTTCGCCGAGGAGGCGCTGGGCCCTGAAGGCCTGAAACGCTCTGTCGTCTTTGCCGCGACCTCTTCCGATCCGGCGCCTTTGAAAAAACGCGCCGCCTATATGGCGATGGCGACGGCGGAATATTTCCGCGACCAGGGCAAGCATGTGCTCTTGCTGTTCGATTCCCTGACCCGCTTTGCCGAATCCCATCGCGAGGTCGCCCTGTCTGCGGGCGAGACGCCGTCCTTGCGCGCCTTCCCGCCATCGACTTTCCGCGCCGTTGCCGGATTATGCGAGCGCGCGGGTCCGGGCCTGGAAGGTTCAGGCGATATCACCGCCGTCTTCTCTGTGCTGGTCGCGGGATCGAACATGGAAGAGCCGGTCGCCGACATGGTGCGCGGTATACTCGACGGCCATGTCGTGCTCGACCGCCAGATCGCCGAACGCGGGCGCTACCCGGCCATCGATGTGCGCCGGTCCGTCTCCCGTTCCCTGCCCCATGCGGCGAGCGCTGCCGAGAACGCAGTCCTCTCGCGTGGACGGTCGCTGCTCGGCGCCTATGAGGAGGCAGCGCCGATGATCCGTGCAGGTTTGTATTCCCCCGGCACCGACCCGTTGCTCGACGAGGCGGTCAGGATCTGGCCGCAGCTCGACAAGTTCATCGGGGAGAAATCCCCGGCGACGACCCATGAAAGCTATGAAAAGCTGATGCAGATTCTGGCCATGCAGCCGCAAGCGGTTGAAGAGGCTGCCAAAGGCAAAGCCTGATCAGATATTGGCCCGATCAGATATTGGAAAGCAGAAGGTTTGCGATGCCGACCGAGCCGAGCCCGCCACCGCCCTGCAGAACCTGCAGCGCGCTATAGCCCGGTGTCAGGGCCGATGGTCCGTTTTCCGCCTGACGGCGTAGCTGGAACCGGCGGATCATGGTCTCGACATTTTCCGGATCGGCCAGGGCGGACACGGATTTATCGCCGAAGATCTGGAACGACTTGTCGGCAAGGATTTCAGTCTGCCGGTCGAGATCGAGCTGGGCAAATTCCTTGGGCAGGTTGAACGCCGCCTCGACCACTTCACGCAAGGGAAGCGATGCCGTGATCTTCAGCCAGCCGCCAACCTCTGACAGGTTCTCGTTATTGGCGATGGCGCCGATTTCACGCTCGAAGTTCAGGGCAAGACGCATGTCATTGTCGACATTGCCGACCGCCTGCTCGAAGGCGCGGGTGCGGTAATTCTCGATGATGCGCTCGATCTGCTTGTCGGTCGGGTCGAACCCGCCATTGCCATAGCCGAAAGTGCGGGCAAACTCCTGATACTGAGGATTGCCGAGCCTGTTGGCAAAGGCATCCTCGTCCAGCGTCCCTTCCTCGAGGATCTTGCGCACCCAGGCGCCCTTGTTGATGTCTTCGCCCAGGCCAAACGCCTCCAGCGCGACGGTCAGCAGGCGGCGGTCGGTGACCAGGTCCTGCACCGTCGTTGCGTTGCGAATGTTTTCCTTGAAATAGTCGATATTGCGCGCAACTTCAGGCGACTTGGTAAAGCTCTCGAACTGGCGGTCATAAGTCCGCTGCACGAATTTCCAGCCGGTATAACCGTTCAGGGGAATGACCGGCGTGTAGCTCATTACACGGCCTGTTTCAGCAGGGGCTCGCCCATCGTGTGACGCGAATGGGCATAATTCAGCAGCGCTTCTTCTGCCGGCAGGATCGCCTTCAGATGGCAGATGATCGAATAGTAGCGACGCTCCTGCAGGGATTCCACGGCCTTGGCCAGGCGCTCTGCCGGCTCGCCCATGCGGAAAACGCCGAGCAGGTCCTCAAGGGCACCGGCCAGTTTCCTGCGGCCTTCGGCTTCCTCGATATCGCAGGAGATGAGCAGCTGCGCGATGTAATAGGCGCGCTTGACCGGCGTGTTGACGTCCTTTGGATGGATGGCATCACGAACCCGCAGCACGTTGGCGTCTTCATTCTCGATGCGGATCTGGGCGCGCTTGGCACCGTTCTGCACGACAACGCCGTTGATGATGAACTTCTCGTTCGGTCGCAGGTTCAGTACCAGTCCAGCCATGTTACGCCGCCTCCTCCGCGTCAGGCACGATCCCGGAAAGTCCGCCGATCATTGCCTTGTTGATGTCGACCAGCACGTCGCGCGATGCCTCGCCGCGCAGCACTTTCATCGTGTGCCGGCTGGTGAAGTCTGCAAGCTGCAACAGCATGCCGCGCAGGTCCTGGGAGAGCTGGTTATCGCTGTCGACGACATCGACGGCGATGATGTTCCACAGACGGACATTTTCGTGCATGGCTTCGGCAAGTTCGGCAAAACCGCCGACGGTATCGGTATCTGCAGCAGCGATGCGGGCAGTAATTGAGGAGAATACCTTCAACTCGATCTGTTTGCCCGAAGCCGTTTCCCGGTTGCTGGTCGCGTAGGCCTTTGCAGCTAGTCCACTATTATACATTCGAATAACCCTTTGCCCTGGCCGTCTCATTTAATATCCGGACGCCCTGAGCCGATAATATCGCTGGCGTGGATAAGAATTGGTTAACTGCGGAACAGGGATAGCAGCTGCTGCGGCGACGCGTTTGCGATCGACAGCGCCTGGACACCGAGCTGTTGCTGTACCTGCAGGGATTGAAGACGGGCCGAGGCCTCTTCCATGTCTGTATCCGTCAGGGCGGAGATACCCGCCTTCATCGCATCCATCAGTCTGCCGACGAATTCCATCTGGTTGGAAATCCGCTTTTCGGCGGAACCGAATTCGGCAGCGACATCGACAGTCGCCTGGATGGCGCGTTCGATAGTCGCGAGGGCACGCGCGGCACCTTCCGTGGTTGTGACGTCGATATTGGCTGCGTCGGTTACGGCACCGCTTGCAACGTTGTCGTCTGAGGTAACCGTATCGAGCCGTACCGCGATCGTGTCCGTGCCATCCGTGACGCCGGAGGTAAAGGTCAGCGTCGCGCCATCGGCGGAGACATTCAGGACGTCCGTATCCAGCCCGTTATCAGCGACATAGTCGGCATAGGCTGCGGCAAGGCCGGCGGCCACATCAGCGGCCGTATCACCTTCGCGGGCGACATAGGCGATATTGGCGGCGCCCGTTGCCGTGCCTGCCGTTGTATAGGTAGCCGGGACAAAGGCAGAGGAATCCGCGTCCGTGCCCGTCAGGCCGATGGAATAGGCAACCCCGGCGGTCGGTGTACCGACGGTGATGTCCTGCGTCTGCGTGGCGTTCAGCGTCGCGGCGGATGCGCCGGTACCGGCGGCATAGACACCAGCGGCGGTGTCGACAACCTGTTCTGCCTTCATGTCCTGACGGTCGACGCGGATGCTGGAGGTGGCGAGGCCCGATGCGGAGCGGTCGAGCGATGCGAGGATGTTGACCGCGTCGCCACCTTTCAACAGGTTGACGCCGTTGAACTGTGCCGCGTCGATAATGGAGGTTATCTGTTCGTTCAGGCGGTCGATATCGGTCTGCAGCTTGTCGCGGTCCTGGCCCTCTTCCTGGGCGGCGATGATCAGGCCCTTCATGTCTTCCAGCAGGCCTTCGATCTGTTCCGAACCCGCCCGGGCAACCGCAACCGATGAAGCCCCGAGATTGAGGGACTCGTTGATCTTGGCGAAGCCGTCGACATCGGATTCCATGACCTTGGAGATGGCCCAGATCGCTGCGTTGTCCTTGGCGGAATCGACCTTCTTGCCGGTCGCGATCTGCGACTGGATCTCGCTGAGGTTCTTGCTGATCCCCTTCAGCGTATCCAGCGCGACCAGCGCGCTCTTGTTGAAGTTGATACTGGACATAGGATGGGCTCCCTCATCGTTAAGTGCCGCTTTGGGACACATTTCTTAACGCATTTGGTAAACACAACCTTAAGAAACGCAAAAAAGCCTCAAGCTCCGTCAACAATTCTTAACGGACCAGAAGGCCTGACAGGGCTGGCGGCCTGCCTGCGCTTGGTTTTACCCGGCAAAACCGGGGGCCGGGACGGGCTTCAAGGCGCCCGCCCCTTCATTCGTCTAGCCGCGGAACAGCGACAGAATTGACTGCGAGGAGCCATTGGCGATCGACAGCGCCTGGACGCCCAGCTGTTGCTGGACCTGCAGGGACTGAAGACGGGCCGAGGCCTCTTCCATATTGGTGTCGGTGAGGGCCGAGATGCCGGCCTTCATGGAGTCCATCAGCTTGCCGACGAACTCGATCTGGTTATCGATGCGCTTCTCGGCCGAACCAAAGGCGGCTGCCGCATCGACGGTCGATTGTATGGCGGTTTCGATCGTATCGAGTGCCGCCGTCGCACCGGCAACGGATGTCACATCAATCGCATCGACATCGGCAAGGACGCCCCGCGCAACGTTATTGTCGCTGACGATGGTATCGATGTGCACGTCGATCGTGTCTGTACCATCGGTGACGGTAGACGTGGCGATAATGTCATCGCCTGATGCGGTGAAATTCAGGACGTTCGTATCGAGACCATTGTCCACCGCATATTGGGCATAGGCCGCCGCAAGGGCAGTTGCGACATCAGCCTTCGTGTCGGTACTCTTGGCAACATAGGCGAGCGGCTCAGACGCAGCGGCCGTGTTACCGCTCTGGTAAGTCGCCTGCGTAAACGAAGAATCGTCAGCGTCGAGACCGTGGAACCCGATCGAGTAGGCGACGCCTGCGACTGGATCGTCCAGCGTCAGCGTGCGGGACTGGGTCGCGTCGAGATAGAGCACGGTATCGCCGAAGGCGAAGTCCCCACTCGTATCGACATATTGCGTGGCGGTGCTCAGATCCTGGCGATTGATCATGATATTTGAGGTACCGACACCTGTCGAGCTTCTGTCCAGCGATGACAGCACGTTCATCTCAGCACCATCCTTCAACAGGTTGACCCCATTGAACTGGGCAGCGTTGGTAACGGAAGAAATCTGTTCTTTCAGGCGATCGATATCGGTCTGGATCTTTTCCTGGTCCTGCCCTTCCTCCTGCGAAGAAATGATCAGCCCCTTCATGTCCTGAAGCAGGCCTTCGATCTGCTCGGCACCGGCGCGGGCGACGGCGACGGAGGAAGAACCGAGGTTCAGGGATTCACTGATCTTGGCGAAACCGCCAACGTCGGATTCCATGACCTTGGAAATCGCCCAGATGGCGGCATTATCCTTGGCCGAACCAACGGACTTGCCGGTGGAAATCTGCGACTGGATCGTACCGAGATCGTTGTTGATCCCTTTCAGGGTATCAAGGGCGACAAGGGCACTATGGTTGAAGTTTATACTGGACATGACAGGCTCCCGTAGGGGTGATGCTTCTTGGTATGAGAAGTATCGGCGGAAGCTGGTCCTCAGCTGCGGTTAACCGGGGTTAACCATAAATCCGGCGCCGAAAAAGAGGCGGACCGGGTAAGGTCCGCCTCCGGATAGTCTATTAGCCGCGGAAGAGCGACAGGATCGTCTGCGACGAGCCGTTGGCGATCGACAGGGCCTGGACACCCAGCTGCTGCTGGACCTGCAGGGACTGAAGACGGGCCGAAGCCTCTTCCATATTGGTGTCGGTCAGGGCCGAGATACCGGCTTTCATGGAGTCCATCAGCTTGCCGACGAATTCCATCTGGTTGTCGATGCGCTTCTCGGCAGAACCGAATTCGGCAGCGGCATCGACAGTGCCCTGAATGGCAGTTTCGATCGTGGCGAGGGCGGCAGTTGCGCCTTCGGTGGTGGTGACGTCAATCGAGTTTACGTCGGACAGGAGGCCCTTGGCGACGTTGTCGTCAGAGGTCACCGTGTCGAGGCGAACGGCGATCGTGTCCGTACCATCGGTGGAGTCTGACGTGAAGGTCAGGTCGGCACCGCTTGCCGTAACGTTCAGCAGGTCCGTATCGAGC
Organism: Aquisalinus luteolus; assembly: GCF_009712425.2. Taxonomy (GTDB): domain Bacteria; phylum Pseudomonadota; class Alphaproteobacteria; order Caulobacterales; family Parvularculaceae; genus Aquisalinus; species Aquisalinus luteolus. The sequence continues at coordinate 57,859 of NZ_VCJR02000001.1, read as the reverse complement.
GAGTTGTCCGCGGCGTAGGTTGCGTAAGCAGCGGCCAGACCGGCAGCAACGTCAGCGGCAGTATCGCCATCTTTCGCAACATAGGCGATGTTGGCGGCACCTGTTGCAGAACCGGCAGTCGTGTAGGTCGCCGGAACGAATGTCGATGAGTCAGCGTCCGTACCCGTCAGGCCGATGGAGTAGGCCACACCGGCGGTCGGGGTGCCAACAGTCAGCGTACGGGACTGGGTAGCGTCGAGTGTAGCCGTATCCGTACCCGTGCCGGCAGCATAGGTGCCGGAAGTGTCGACGGACTGGGCATTCGTCGTGAAGTCCTGACGCGTGATAGAGATCGTCGAGGTGGAAACACCCGTGGACGAACGGTCAAGCGAAGACAGGACGGAAAGGCTTTCCGTGCCACCTTTCAGCAGGTTGACACCGTTGAACTGGGCAGCATTGACGATGGACGTCATCTGCTCGTTCAGGCGATCGATATCCGTCTGGATCTTTTCCTGGTCCTGACCTTCTTCCTGTGCGGAGATGATGAGGTCCTTCATGTCACCCAGAAGGCCTTCGATCTGCTCGGCGCCAGCGCGCGCGACAGCAACGGAGGAAGAACCGAGGTTCAGGGATTCATTGATCTTGGAGAAGCCACCGACATCGGATTCCATGACCTTGGAGATCGCCCAGATAGCGGCGTTATCTTTAGCGGAACCAACGGACTTGCCGGTAGAAATTTGCGATTGGATGTTGCCGAGGTTCTTGTTGATCCCTTTCAGGGTATCGAGAGCGACGAGCGAGCTTTGATTGAAATTGATACTGGACATAACACTAATTCCTTAATTCAGGTAGACTGAGAGAGAGCGGCGGCCCCGCTTGGGGGCCGCCATTTCTTCATTAGCCGCGGAAGAGCGACAGGATCGTCTGCGACGAGCCGTTGGCGATCGACAGCGCCTGGACGCCCAGCTGTTGCTGGACCTGCAGGGACTGAAGACGGGCCGAGGCCTCTTCCATATTGGTGTCGGTGAGGGCCGAGATGCCGGCCTTCATGGAGTCCATCAGCTTGCCGACGAATTCCATCTGGTTGTCGATGCGCTTCTCGGCAGAACCGAATTCGGCAGCGGCATTGACCACACCCTGAATGGCAGTTTCGATGGTCGCCAAGGCGGCAGTTGCGCCTTCTGTGGTGGTGACGTCGATAGAAGCGACATCGGTCAGTACACCGGCAGCGACGTTGTCATCGGACGTTACCGTGTCGAGGCGAACGGCGATCGTGTCCGTACCGTCGGTAACACCGGACGTGAAGTCGAGGTCAGCGCCGTCAGCGGTGACGTTCAGAACCGATGTGCTGAGCGAGTTGTCAGCGGCATAGGTAGCGTAAGCAGCAGCAAGGCCAGCAGCAACATCAGCAGCTGTGTCACCTTCGCGGGCGACATAAGAGATGTTGGCAGCACCTGTGGCAGTACCCGCGGTCGTGTAGGTCGCCGGAACGAATGCGGAAGAGTCAGCGTCCGTACCCGTCAGACCGATAGAGTAGGCAACACCTGCTGTAGGGGTGCCGACAGTGATGGTCTGGGTTTGCGTCGCGTTCAGCGTTGCAGCCGAACCACCTGTACCAGCGGCATAGACGCCAGCGGCAGTGTCGACGGATTGCGTTGCTTTCAGGTCTTGGCGGTTGACGGAGATCGTCGATGTGGCAACGCCGGTGGACGAACGGTCGAGCGAAGACAGGACAGACAGGGTGTCCTGGCCTTTCAGCATGTTGACGCCGTTGAACTGGGCAGCGTCGATGATGGAACCGATCTGGTCGTTCAGGCGGTCGATATCCGTCTGGATCTTGTCCTGGTCCTGACCTTCTTCCTGCGAGGAGATGATGAGGCCCTTCATGTCTTCCAGAAGGCCTTCGATCTGCTCGGCGCCAGCGCGGGCGACGGCGACGGTAGAAGAACCGAGGTTCAGTGATTCATTGATCTTGGCGAAACCGCCAACGTCGGATTCCATGACCTTGGAGATCGCCCAGATAGCGGCGTTGTCCTTGGCCGAACCAACGGATTTACCGGTCGAGATTTGCGACTGGATCGTGCCGAGGTTCTTGTTGATCCCTTTAAGCGTGTCGAGAGCGACGAGCGCACTCTGGTTGAAATTGATGCTGGACATAGGTTTGATCCCTCATAATGCGCCTTGAAGACGCTTATTTGCGTTTGCCTGCCCAAATGGACAGCCATTTCGAACTGACAAATTTTGTGGTCAGTAACCTACGTCTTCCTGACGTTTCCGGGGTACACCGGCACAGCCAATCCGGGCTGTATGATCAGACTTTAGACAATCAAACGATAAATTTTAGTTAATCGTCTAAACTGTTTTCTGACGGGAGATAATCGCCTCGGTTGAGATGATGCTTTTGCCGGTTACCGAATAGGCACCGACATTGGATTGCTCGCCTGCGATCTGGGCAAGACGGGACTGTGCGGCCTTCGAGCCGTTATAGGCGGCTTTCAGGAGCACGCCATTATGCCGGGTCAGTTTCTGAAGAGCCGCGAGACCACGCCTCAGACTGTCATCGATTTCATCCGGCCGGGCCTGTGCAATGAAAGTTTCGACGTCCCTTACGAGGGCTGTCTTGCGCTCTGCAATATCGCGCAGGCCGGTATACTCGCCGGACAGGAGGATGATATTTTCCTGCTCCAGCAAGCCGTTCAGTTCGGACAGGGATTGTTTTACGGCATCAGGATTTTGCATATCAGAGACCCTTGTCGAGATCGGGCTGTGCATCGCCACGACCCTGATAGACCGCAAGCCGCTTGTAAATCGTGTCAGCGAGACCAAAACCGCCCTGGTCCGACAGGCGTTCCGCCAGCTGGTCGATATAGAAAGTCGTGAAGGCTTCAGCCCCCTCGCCATCCCCGCTCGTCAGCGACTCGGCAAGCCCGCTATAGGTCAGCATCTGGGCAATGAAGCTCTGCTCGAAGCGTTTCGCAGCATCGCGCAGGCGCGCTTCGTTCTGTTCAGCAGCGTCAGCATCCTGCACATCCCTGCCTTTGCCGGTCAGGACATTGGTCGAAATGGCGTTGATCGATGCTGTGTCGGTCATCACGAAAAACCGTCTGTTTACTTCTCTTACCAATTTCTAAACGCCAGTTCGTAAAGGATTGGTAAACTATTTGAAGGTTAACAAGGTTCGTAGAGTTTGAAAGGTAGTAGATGCAACTCCTGTCTGACCTGTTGTACTCCGGGGAAGACCCGCTGCAGGCGTCCGCAGCACCCGCCGCCAAAGGCTTTGGCGCGCGTGGGGAAACCCGCATCTCCCTTCACCAGCAACAGGAAAGCCGCGCCTTTGCGAGTGCCTTTGACACAGCTTCCCGGACGGAAATTTCCGCTGAACCGTTAACAGACGAAATGTCCACTGCCACAGCAGGTACGGCTGAAATCCCGCAAGACATATTGCAGCGCTATGCCGTAACCGGAAACCGGATATCCCCGACTGTTAATACTACTGTAGAACGCAATGAAAGCCGTGGCCTGAACAGCCAGGGTCTGGCCGTTGCGGATATGACGACGAACAACGCTGAACTTGCCATCGCCGATATATCGCCAGCAGCGACACCCATCGCACCCGATACGCTGCGCGTGCCAAACGCCGCATCTGTCCTGGTCGCTGATGTCTATACGTCTACGGCAGCCGATGAGGCGTCAAGCCCTGAGACGCTGCCGATAATGAAGGCCGACAAGGCTGCAGCAGCCGGCTCGCCGAACGCCACACTGGATACTGCGTTGACAGCGAGGTCTGCCCTCACCCTTGCGGAAGACAAACCCGGCAATATGGGGACGATGGCACCTGGATCCGTGCCGACCATGACAGATCCTGCCGAAGGGTTCGCGCCTGCCACCAGGATTGAGGGCGGGGCGAACACCAGCCGCTCAACCAGCTATGGCGAGGGCCGGGTCGACGCCAACATGGCAAGGCCCGCGGAGACTGCGCTGCCGCTGTCGAAAGGTCCGGACAAGGCGAGTATCAATCCGGGCCAGGCCACACAAACGGCTGCAGGCTCATCTGTCACGACACCTCCCCTGAAGACGGGTGCAGCCATCCCGACTGAAAACACTGGCGATGCTGCGACCACGCTCTCCAGGGCTGAGACTTCCTCGCGCATCTTGCTGACAGGGTCCTTGCAGGAACAGGTTGCAGCACAATCCCCTGCCCATGCCCGGCATATTTCACACCCTCAAGGCGTGAGACTGCCGAGCGTTGCCTTCAACATTACTATCGCCAGTTACACACCGCATGCGGATGAAGCAGCCAAGATAGCACCCGCTGCGCAAGTCAGTCCTGGTACGCAATCGCAGCTCTCAGTACCGGTTGATTTCAGTGCACCATTGGCATCAGCCACTCCTGCTGCCAATGCAGCGCCAGCTGGACCGCAGGGCAGCCAGGTCGCCGAGGTACGGGCATCTTTTGCGCAGTCAACCTCGCAGGCAGGATCGCAGTCTGCGTCAGGTCAGCAGGTTGCGAACCAGTCATCTGCAGTACAGGGCGCCACGCAGCAGACATTGTCATCGTCAACGGTCATACCGACCCCGTCCGCGAACACGAGTGCACTGGCTGACGCCCCTGCCGCGACACTTGCGCCGGCGAGCTCGGCAAGAATGCCAGCCAGCGCTCTAGTACAGGGCGAGATTGCGCCCAAGTCTGATAATGCAGCCACGCCAGTCGAGACAGCCGATGCGCCGGCAAAGACCGTACAGCAATCAATACCGGGTCAGGCGACAGGCCAGTCAGAGGCGCAACAGGCCCTGTTCACACCCGGCAGCACGGCTGCGACACAGGCCTCTGCGTCCAATGCGGGTAGCCTTGCACGGATGATTGCTGACCCGGCGACCCAGGGCCAGGCCCTGCAGCAGGTTGCCACTGCCATCGAAACATCCCACAAGGGATCGGGTCGGATGGAACTGCGCCTTGACCCGCCGGAATTGGGCCGTGTCAGCATCGATTTCCGGTTCGATGGCGACAACCGCGTAACCGCCATTCTGCATGCGGACCAACCGGAGACGGCCACGCTGATGCGCCGCAGCCTCGATGTCCTGATGCGCGACCTGGCCTCTGCCGGCTTTACCGACGTCAATGTCACCATGGGCAGTGGCGGGCGCGACACCGGACATGCTGGACAGCAGCAGCTGGGTCAACAGAACACTGGCCAGCAACAGGCCGAACGGCATCATCATTCAGGTGGACAATACCCTTCCACCCGGGACAGCGAAACAAAGGCGCAGAATGCGCCGCAGGCATACAGGCCGGCATGGTCTGCGGATACAATAGACATCAGGCTCTAGGAAGGAGACTGGCATGGATGTAACAGGTGCAACGTCAACTTCGTCGCAAACCAGCGTCGAGGCGATGAAACAGAGTTCGAACCCCGTCTCTGAAGATTTCAATACATTCCTTACACTGCTGACTGCGCAGATCCGCAACCAGGACCCGCTGGCACCGCTGGACTCCACCCAGTTCGTCGAGCAGCTGGCGACATTCTCTTCCCTCGAACAGCAGGTGCGCACGAACGACCAGCTTGAAAGCATCTCGCTGATGATCGCAGAGATGTATTCGAACGCCGCTGGCGAGTGGGTTGGTCAGGACGCAGCCGTGACGACGTCGTGGCTACCCTATCAGGGTGGTGAGGTCGACTTCACAGCCGATATTCCAATGGAAGCCGACCAGGCGCTGATGGTCATTCGTGACACATCAGGTGAGGTAATCGACACACAATCTCTCGATCCGGCGCAATCACCATGGAGCTGGGATGGCAAGACCGCCAACAACGCGGATGCCGATCATGGCCTGTATCAGATGGTGATCGAGCTTTATCAGGGCGGCCAGCCGCTCGGCATGATGGAGCCGAAGATAATCTCCAAGGTAACCCAGGCCTCGATCGAGAATGGCGAGGTCATGCTCGGTTTCGAAAACCGCATGACCCAGAGTGCTGCGAAAGTGACCCGCATTGCCGGGGAATAAGCAGCTATCGACTACTGATCCTGCCGCGCCATGTCGAGGATCAGCACATCCCTGACACCCTTTTGCTGGATGGTCTGGACAGCGGCAAGCAGCCGTGTACGGATTTCTGCATAGTTTGCCGGATCGGTCATGCGACGATCAAAGCGCCCTTCATTCGACAGGGCGATCAACTCCGTCATGATGACATCGCGAAGCTTCGGGTCCATGGCATAGAGGTCTTCAGCAAGGTTCGGCTCGATCTCCAGGTTCAGGTCGAGAATGACCAATGACTGGACATTGCTGTCACTGACGACCGGCACGATGAACTGGCGAGAGAACTTGTAATAGGCCGTTGAGCCGGTCATTGCTGGCTCACCGTGACCGCCGCCATGGGCATCCTTCTTCGCTGTCTTCTTCTCCTTGGCCGGCTCGCCGTGAGCATCGGCGGAGGCTTCAGCTTCGTCGCCGTGTCCGCCACCGGTTTCTGCATTCTCGAAAAAGCGCTTTTCACCCGGCTTCAGGGCATCGGCGGCAATTGCCCCGCCGATCACGAAGATCACCATGATGATACCGCCGACAAGATTCTTTATCATGACTGTTCCCCTAGAACGGGATGACCTTGTTCAGGATTTTCGAGCCATTGCTGCGCGACACGACATCGTTCAGCTGACCGACACCGCCATAGGCAATCCGTGCCTCGGCAATCTTGTCATAAGTGATCGTATTGAGCCGGGTGATATCTTCCGGCCGGATCAGGCCCGTGACCTGCAACTGGCGGGTTTCGTGATTGACCCGGATTTCCTGGGTTCCGACCACGAAAAGATAATCATTCGGCAGAACCTCGATGACCTGGGCGGCGAGGCGCAGGGTCAGTTTCTCCTGCCGGCTGATCGCGCCATTTCCGGAGGCCGATCGCTCACGGGTCAGGTCGACTGCAGGATTGACGGTCGCGCCATTCGGCAGCACCCCATTTGCCCATTCCGGCAGACCGAACAGGGCGCCTACGGAAAAGTTTTCCTCATTGGCACGACCGGCGGTCATGGAATTCTGGAACTCTGCTTCCTCGTCCAGTTCGATGACCACGGTCACGATATCGCCAAGCTTCGAAGCGCGGCGGTCACCGAACAGCGATGTCGGCCCGCTGCTCCACAGCGACGTCGCAGATGCGCCATCACGCGGCGGCTCGGCATAGGAGACAGCCAGCGGCGCATAGGACGGGCCCGGCGCCGTAATCGGCGCCTGTGCCGGGTAATAGGCCGGTGAGCCTGACGCACAGGCAGCGGTGCCGAGCGCAAGGAGGGCGAGAGCGAGGATGGATTTATTCGTCATTGTACGATCACCTGGTCGGGACCTGTTACCAGCGCCCGGACCGTCTTTCGGGATTCAAGGTTCATCACGTCGACCAGCTCCCCCGTCGAGCCATTCCCCAGCGCCCGGCCCGATGTAACGATGGTCAGTGTACCAAACTTGTAGGTCATGGTGACCATGGCGTTACGCTGGACCAGTACCGGTTCCTGCAGGTGCATCGGCGAGATCTCGCTGCCGGCATAGACCGTGCGCTTGAGCTGTTTACCGACATAGGCCTGGTGCACCATATACGGATCTTCGCCTGCGGCCGGATATATGTCGATGTCCGAAACGGACAGGATGCGACCGCGCTCCAGCGTTGTCACCGCCATCACGTCGGCGGCGATGGCTGGTGACCCGGTCCCGGCGATGAGGGCAATGATGGCAACAAGCTTTTTCATCAGCGCACCCGTGTCGCGGCGGCGAGCATCTCGTCGGCAGCGGAGATGACCTTTGAATTCAGCTCGTATCCGCGCTGGGCTTCGATCAGTTCCGAAATCTCGGCGACGACATCGACGCCGGATTCCTCAAGATAGCCCTGACGCATGACGCCGATGCCCTGCGTGCCCGCCGCTGCGGTGATCGGCGCGCCGGAAGCAGCGGTTTCGCGATAGAGGTTGGAGCCCATCGCCTCCAGGCCTTTTTCGTTGGCAAAGACGGTCATGGTGATCTGGCCGATCTGCTGGCCTGCCGGTATGTCATCGAAAAAGGCAGTGACAGTGCCATCGGCGCTGATCGTAATCTCCCGTGCATCGTTGGGTATGACGATATTGTCCGCTAGCGGATAACCATCGGCGGTAACGACAAGACCGTCAGCGGAACGGTTGAACTTGCCGTCGCGCGTATAGCCGCTCTCGCCACTCGGCAGCTCGACCTCGAAGAAGCCGCGCCCTTCGATGGCAAGGTCAAGATCGCCGCCGGTGTTTTCCAGAACACCCTGGATCATCTCCATGGAGACGACGGACGGACGCACACCCATGCCCAGCTGGATGCCCGCAGGCACGGTTGTGCCTGTTTCCGAAGAGACCGCACCCGGCGGCAGCAATTGCTGGTAATGCAGGTCCGCAAACTGTGCCGAACGCGGCGCATAGGCCGTGGTGCTCATGTTCGCGATGTTGTTGGAGATGACCTCGACGCGCATCTGCTGCGCGGCCATGCCGGTTGCGGCAATCTTCAGTGAGTTCATGAAGGCCTCCTGCCTCTACTGCCGGTACGTCCTGTACCCTTCACTAGTCTGCGGATCGATTGATCCGTATGCCCTGTTCGCAAGCGCTATCCTCGCAGCCTGCTGTCTTTTCGCCTATCAGCCCTGACGCATCGTCCTTGCGACATCACTGACACGCTGGTCTTCCTGATCCAGAATCTTCTGGTTCATCTCGTAATTGCGTTGCACCTCGATGAGGCGGGATATTTCCATGATAGGCTGCACGTTTGATCCCTCGAGATAGCCCTGCATGATGCGGACTTCGCCCTCGACAGGATCGAAACCGTCAAGGGGGCGCCAGAGGTTCGAACCTTCGCGCGTGATCATGCCCGGCGGCGTATCGACTACAACGATCTGCCCGACCGGATCACCATCCGTACTGATCGTACCGTCCTGGGCGATAGCGATCTGGGCAACATCGATCGGGATCTGGAACGGCTCACCCTCGGCGCTGAGCAGGGGCATGCCTTCCGGATTGACGATCTGGCGCTGGTTGTTGAGCATGAAAACACCGGCGCGTGTCAGGCGCTCGCCGTTCAGTCCCTGTACGACGAAATAGCCATCGCCTTCGATCGCCAGGTCCAGCACACCGCCCGTCTGGTCGAGAAAGCCCTGTTCGGTTGAATAAAATTGCGTGCCGACACTGCCTTCGGACAAGTCATTGTCCACATTGCCCTCATTGTCGGCGGCCGACAGGCGATCTACGACTTCCGTGAACAGGAAGCCGCTTTTCTTGTAGCCGGTCGTGTTGACGTTGGCGATGTTGTTGGCAATCGACGACATCTCCCGCAACAGGGAAGATTGCCGCGATACGGTCATATAGGCTGCGCTATCCACTGGTCAGCACCTCCCCTAATATCATCATATCGTCCGGATGCGTTGAAAGGATCTTCTCCAGCGCCTGTATGCTGGAGCGGGTCGGCAACTGGGTGAGTGCCCCTTTCTGCCCGGACATGTAGCTGGCAAGGGCATGACGTGCCTCGATCTCGCTATCAGCATTTTCGACGAGCATGGCTGCATAGGCATCGCGCGCCTGCGCCCACTGGCCGGAAGCCCAGGCAATGCTGGCCTGCCGGTCAAGATTGCGCATGGTGCCCGGCCCGCGGCGCAGAACCTCGATGGCCTCACGGTCACGCCCCAGCCGGTGCAGGGCCGTGGCAGACACGGCCATCATCACCGGATCGTCGCTGCCGCGCGCCAGCGACAGCGCCTCGCTATACCGGCGGTCTTCGACATAGGCCTGCGCGAGAAGCTTCCGCTCTTCCTCGCCCAGTGTCTCGAACGGCAGATGCTGCATCAGGGATATCGCATGCTCGGGCAAGCCAAGGTCCAGCGCGGCCTTTGCTGCTGCAATGTTCAAAGCGGCCTCGCGATCAATGCCATCGAAGAAAGGGCGATGGGCCAGATAGCCATTGAGCGCAGAAAAGCGCGTCGAGGCGCTGGTGCGCGACAACGCCGTTTCGAACAAGCCTGCAAGGGTCGACTTCATCGTGTTGCGGTCGGCAATCGTCGGGTACTGATATTCTGCGGCGATATCGACGGCACGGGAGTATTTGCCGGTCTCAGCAGCAAGACGCACCTCCATGAAAGCCTCCGGGAAGCTCTGCGGTGCACCATTCCTGCGTACGGCGACATTCTCCAGGTCGCGGTAATAGCCCGGGTAATGCTCGCCTTCCTGTTGCGGCTGCAGTTCGCTCAGCATCAGGATAGCCTGTGCCTGCAGTGGACCTTCCTGCTGGGCGAAGCGCTCTACCGTGTTGAGGGCGATATCGACATCAACGCCGTTATGGGCACTGATGAGCGCACGAAGATAGATGACCTGCGTGGTACTCGGCAGGCTTTCTTCCGTTGCGATATCATAGAGTTTCTGCGCGAGAAGCCACTGGCCGTTTTCAGCGGCGGTGACGCCAAGACGCGTCGCGAAGTCGACCCGCAGATGCGGCGGCAGCTGTTTCAGCTCGTTATCGAGCGAGCCCGAGAGAAAAACGGCCGTGGAGGGCTGGAAATCGATCAGGGCAACCGCCCGCCACAGACGGGCCGGACCGGAACAGGCAGCGTCGACGGACTTCAGGATATTGGAATCGCTGATACGCCCGGCCACAGTCTCGCCCATATAGAGGATCGTCCGCGCACGGTCATTTGTGGCAAACGGCTTGACGAGGGACATCGCCTCCTCGGCAAATCCGAGGGCCAGATACTGCTTGGCCAGCCGGATCGAGGATTCCGCGTCCGGTGCAGCGGCCGAGCCCGCAATCGCAACCTGCATGCGGGAAGCTTCTTCCCAGGAGTAGGCACGTTCACGGAAGGCAAAAAGGTCATTATCCTGGCACGTGGCAGCAAGCGTTTCGACAGGGCGCGCTTCATCGGATGAGGTATAGCCTGTTTCCTGAAGGATGGCGCCGATATCGGCATAGCCGTCATTGGAGGGGGGCGTGAGGACAACCGTCTGGCCCTGAGGTGCACTCACGGGGGATGGTTCGGATGCACCAGCGTCTTGCGCCTCGCCCTCTTCTCCTCGCAGGGACACATAGCCCTCTTCCAGTGCGTCCTGCAGGATGCGCTCCAGCGCATCTTCAGTACGCGTCAGGTTGCTACCGGCCTGTTCGCCATTATCCTGGTTCTCGCCCTCATCCTGCGCCAATGCCCCGGCGGTGAGGCCGAGGCTGATGGTCGTGGAGAGGAGTAGCGATGCAAATATCCGCGTCATGCAGCCGCCTTCTTGGATTCTTTCAATGCCTCGTCGATCTCGACAAAGCTTGGACGAACCCTTTTTGGAGCGTTTCGGCGTGCAACCTCAATACAGATATTGGCAGGGTGCTGGTGCAGGGAGGCGACGAGCACTTCACGGATCAGCGCATAGAAGCTGTGCTCCTCTTCGCGCACATGTTTCACATAGGCAGCAAACGGGCCGACGATACCATAGGCGAGGAAAACGCCAAGGAAGGTACCGACGAGCGCGCCGCCGATCATCTGGCCGAGAACCTCTGGCGGCTTGTCGATCGAGGCCATCGTCTTGATGACGCCGAGAACGGCAGCGACGATGCCGAGGGCCGGCAGAGCATCCGCCATGTTCTGCAGGGCATGGGCGCCGTGCAGCGCCTCTTCTTCCATCGTCTCGAGCTGCTTTTCCAGCAGCTCCTCGACCTGATAGACATTGTCGAAATTCATGATCATGGAGCGGATCGTGTCGCAGATCAGCTCGACCGCGTGATGGTCCTTCTGGATCTTCGGATATTTCTGGAAGATCGAGGATTCCTGCGGCGCTTCGATATGGGCTTCGACATCAACCGGGCTCTGGCGCAGCACGTTGACGAGGTCGTGCATCAGGCAGAGCAGGTCGCGGTAGTCGTTCTTCTTCCATTTCGGGCCCTTGAACACGGCCATGATGTCGCCGCCGACATGCTTGATCGTGCCAAAGGAGTTGCCGGCGACGAAGGCGCCCATCGCCGCGCCACCGATCATCATCATCTCGTATGGCAGCGAGTGCAGAATAATACCCAGTTTGCCGCCGGCGAGCATGTAGCCGCCGAAGACCATGACCAGAGTAATGAAAAGGCCCAGCATTGCGTTCATGGTACTGCATTAACCTTTTGATGGTTTACAAAGCGTAAACACTTCTTAACGAAAGCCGGATTGCCTTAAGAAACCTTACCTGTCCCTTGCCGGCCACACTCTTGTTGTCATCCCCCTCGCCTCTCGGCGCCCAGTTCCTCAGGACGCGTTGGCGAAATCGGCAATGAATTCCTCGCACGGATCGCTCATCAGCTTGACCGCCTTGAACTGTTTCATCACGCCCAGTGCCGCCGTCGCCACCGGCAGATGCCCCTGATCGGCCCAGGCTGCGAGGCAAAGCTCGTTCAGGCTGACGCCCGGCAGCGGAATGACCTGGCCGACCTCAAGGCGCGCGCATTCGGCAATCGTCATCGGGCAGCGCTCCAAGACGGCGCGCAGCTGGACGCGGGCGGACATGGCCGCACTCAGCATATGCGGCGGCCACGGATCTTCCGGATCATCGACGGATTTCGACGGCGCATTGGCGAGCAGGATCGAGAGTTTCTCGATCGGCTGGTATGGCATCAGGAAAGTCATCGGCGCGCTCTTGTCGAGGCCGATGGTAAGATCGAAAGTCAGCGCCAGCAGCGGTGCCTTTTCATCCTCGATCGCGATGGCGGAAAGCCTGGTCATGCCGTTGCGATAGGCCGCACCGGAAAACGGGCTCGCCTTTTCAAGGCCATCGCAGGATTGCTTGAAGCCATCGAACAGCGCCGTCATGATCGGCTGCAGCAACAGCACATCGAGCATGCCCGGCTCATGGCTCTGGGCATCTTCACCGGACAGGCTGTCATCGCCAGTCTTGTGGCCGAGAATAATGGCGCTCAGCTCCCTCGACACATGGCCGATGCAGGCGGCGGGCACATTTTTCGACGCCATCAGGAACACGGCCTGCGCCCCATCATTGCCTGTGCGATATTCCTCGAACGTTACGCGCCTGGATGAAATCGACTTGACCATCACAGCGCCGATTTCCTCCTCCTCGAGGCGGCGGGTGACGAGGCGCGCAAAACCGTCCCACAGGGGCTGCAACCCCTTGGTCTCGTCTGTGACAGCCGGCTGTGCCGTCAGTTTCTGGCGCAGGATGGAACCCATGTTTCCGGCATGCTCTGATTTGCGTGACACCTGAAGCCGCGATTGTCTTCATTCACCGGTTTAGGAAAGGTTAACAGCCATGCGGAAATGCCGACTATCCGTGTAAATGAGTATTTACGCCAATCGGTTAGTGTTCACCCTGTTATCGTGTAGTTGCGTATGGGTATCGGGGCGTTGTCAAACCAGGTTCAACCAATCATCAAGCGTAAGAAGAAGGTCATCGCCGCTGGCCACCATGGTGGCGCGTGGAAGGTGGCCTATGCCGACTTCGTCACCGCAATGATGGCTTTCTTCCTGCTGATGTGGCTGCTTAACGCCACGACCGAAGACCAGCGCAAGGGTATCGCCGACTATTTCAACCCGTCGATCCCGATCAGCCGGATTTCCGGCGGCGGTTCCGACGCGCTCAATGGCTCGTCTGTCTTCAGCGACAAGCAGATGGCGCAAGACGGGATCGGCTCCAAGGAAATCAAATATTACGACGGCAACAGCAAGGTCGATGTCGCCGATCTGGGGCTGGAATATTCCGCCACGGATGCCGGTGAGACAGCCAAAACCGAAGTTGACGGCGTTACCGCGAACAGCGTTGCGAGCCTGAAGGAAAAGCTTGCCGGTGAAGCCGCGCAGATTTCCGAGCATATCATGATGAAGATGACAGCCGAGGGCCTGGTGATCGAACTTGTCGAGTCAGACGGCTCGCCGCTGTTTGCCAGTGGCAACGCCAACGCGTCGCCCTTGCTGGAAGACCTGCTGGTGCTGGTCGCCGGTTCGTTCGGCAAGATCAGCAATGACATCAAGCTGGTCGGTCACACCGATGCGCGCCCCTATCGCTCGACCAATGGCTATTCGAACTGGGAGCTGTCGACCGATCGCGCAAACGTTTCCCGCCGCCTGCTGATCGACGCCGGTTTCCCGGCAGGGCAGATCACGGAAGTTGCCGGAAAGGCCGCGACCGATCCGTTGATCGCAGAGGATATCTACGCCCCACAGAACCGCCGGATCTCGATCACCATCCTGCAGTAGGCAGATCATCCTTCCGGCCCCGCAGACAGGTATCAATGGATTGAAAACAATCCGTTAGCCCTTTGTTAACCACAGTGCACAATCCTTGACGCATCATACAGCGATAGGATTTTGCTATGAGTATTTCTTCTTCCCTCAATGCGGGGGTAATGGGCCTTGCGGCCAATGCCTCGCGCCTTGCTTCCATCTCAGACAACATCGCCAACTCCGCAACGATCGGCTACAAGCAGAGCGAAGTCGATTTCTCCGCCATGGTGCTCAACCAGGGCCAGACCGGCTACAGCGCCGGTGGCGTCTCCTCCCGTTCCTACAAGAATGTCGATGCCGAGGGCGCCCTGATCAATACCGGCAACTCCACCGACATCGCCGTCGATGGCCGCGGCATGCTGCCGGTCACGGACAGCAATGGCGTTACCGCCTCTGCTGCGGGCCGCACGCTGATGCTGACGCCGACCGGCTCGTTCACCCCGAACGACCAGGGCTTCATGACGACGCTGAGTGGCCTTTACCTGCTCGGCTGGCCGGCCGATGCCAGCGGCAATATTCCTTCTGTCAGCCGCAACTCCGCCACCGGCCTTCAGCCGGTGAACGTTGCCGCGAACCAGTTCGTCGCCTCGCCGACGACCACCATCAATCTCGGCGTCAACCTGCCTTCTGCCGCGACAGAGGCCGGTGCTACCGGCGCCCCGTTCGACCTGCCGGTCGAATATTTCAACAGCCTCGGTTCTTCCGAGACGCTGACGCTCAGCTTCTCGCCGACCGTGCCGGGTGCAGGTGCCAGCAACGCCTGGACCGTTTCGGTCAGCGACAGCGCCAACCCCGGTGCGCCGATCGCGACCTTCGACATCGACTTCAACACCGGCCTTGCCAATGGCGGCACGGTGAACACGGTCACCGGCGGTGCCGGCGCGACCTATGACGCGACCAGCGGCGAGATTACCATCAACGCCGCACACGGACCGGTCAGCCTCTATGTCGGTACCGCCGGCAGCCGCGATGGCCTGACCCAGCTCGATGCTGCCTTCTCGCCGACAAGCGTGACCAAGAACGGCTCGCCCATAAGCGAACTGCAGTCGATCGAGATCGACGACAAGGGCATGCTCGAAGCCGTCTATGAAAGCGGCCTGCGGCGCACCCTTTACCAGATCCCGGTAGCCGATGTGCCGAACATGAACGGCCTGACCTCGCAGGGCGACCAAGCCTATTCCCTGTCGCGCGATTCCGGTGAGGTCTACTTCTGGGATTCCGGCACAGGCGCCGTCGGCACCACACAGGGCTTCACCCTGATGGAATCGACGACCGATATTGCTGCCGAACTGACCGACCTGATCGAGACCCAGCGGGCCTACTCGACCAACGCCAAGATCGTCCAGACTGTTGACGAGATGCTGCAGGAAACCACCAACCTGAAACGGTAAAAGGTTCCTGACGTAAACTGATGGATCGTCCCGATCCGCATCAACAGGCGATACAATGAGTATATCACGTGCCCTTTCGAACGCGACATCCGGGCTCTCAGCGACAGCGCTGAGAGCCTCGATCGCGTCGAACAACGTCGCCAACGCAAACAATCCCGGCTATGCACGCCGGGATTTGTCCGTTGCGGAGCGTGCCTATGGCGGCGTGATATCCTCCGGCGTCAACCGGGCGCAGGACCTTGTCCTGACCGCCGACCGGCGCATCGCCGAAGCCTCCTATACCCGCGCCGATGTCACGGCGAACAGCCGCATCCAGTTCAGCCAGGCCCTTGGCGACCCTGAGACCGGCTACGGACTTTTTTCCGTCTTCCAGAATTTCGAATCGACCCTGACCGATTTGTCGGTCACGCCGGAGTCTGCAGCGCTGCAGAATGCGCTCCTCCTTGCAGGGAACGACCTGACCGCAGAATTCAACAACCTCAACGACATGATCATCCAGGAGCGCGTTGCCGCAGACGAGGCAATCGCCGCCGGTGTCGAAACGATCAACAAGGCGCTTGAGGATATTCGCACGATCAACAAGAGCCTGATGAGCGCCGATCCGGCGAGCGAGGCCGCTGCCAACCTGCAGGACCAGCGCGAAGCGCTGATCGACGACGTCTCGAGACTTGTCCCCGTCAAGGTGATCCGCAGCGATAATGACCAGGTCCACCTGATGACGCGCGAAGGCGTTTACCTGCTGTCGGAGAAAGTCCACGAGGTCGAATTCACCCGCACCTCTGCAATCACTGCCGGGGACAGCTATCCGACGACAGGGCTTTCCGGCCTCAGCGTCAATGGGGTCGATATCACGCCCGGCGGATCAAGCCAGATGGCGATCCAGTCCGGGGGCATGGCTGGCTATTTCGATATCCGCGACCGCATCGCGCCGGAATTCCAGACACAGGTCGATGCCCTCGCCGCCGATCTCGTCAGCCGGTTCGAAAGCGCAGGCATCGACCCGACGCTGACGGCTGGCGACGCAGGCCTCTTCACCGATGACGGGGCCGCGCTCAATCCGGCGGACATTGCCGGCCTTGCAGGCCGCCTGTCGATCAATGCCGCCGTCGACCCGGCCCTAGGCGGCGACCTGTGGCGGCTGCGCGATGGCATCAATGCTACCGCCGAAGGCCCGACCGGCAATGGCGCGATCTTCAACAACATGATCGATGCGCTGACGACCAAGAATTCATCCCTCGGCGGCGCTGGCCTGCCGGGGAATTTCTCTATGGCGGAGTCCATTGCCGAAGTGAACGGCGCCGTTGGCGAAGCTCGCACACGGGCAGAGGCAACCACCGCTTCCGCCATGGCCCGTGCCGACATCCTCGCGCAGGCGGAACTGAAGGTCAGCGCCGTTGATACCGACCAGGAAATGCAGGCGCTGTTGATGATCGAACAGGCTTACGCTGCCAATGCGCGCGTCATCCAGGCGGTCAACGACATGATGCGCAGCCTGATGGAGATATAAGATGATCAAGGGCGTGCCTAATCTTCTGACCTATACGCGCATGAACCAGGCGACGACAGAGATGCGTGCGCGCATGCAGGATGCTTCGCTCGAAGCCGTGACCGGCAAGCACGCCGACATCCCCGCCGCCACCGGCGCAAAGATCGGCGAGGCGAACCTGATCAAGAAAGGCCTCAACGACATCGACAGCCGCATCGGGCTCTACGGGCTCGTCTCGGCCCGTGTCGAGACGATGGTCACCTCCCTCGGCAATGTGCGCGGCGCGTTCGACGATATCGGCGCGCGGGCGCTGACTATGGTCGATTCCGGCGATTCAACCGGTATGCGGACAATCGCCAGCGAGGCTGAAGTAGCGCTGGAAAGCGTCTTCTCCATGCTCAATGTCAGCCAGGGAAATCGCACCCTCTTCTCCGGTGATGCGGCACAGACTGCGCCGCTTTCCTCCGCGCAGGACCTGCTCGCCGATGTCGAGGCGATCATCATGTCGTCCAGCGATCCGGCGGTCGTCAACGCCGCGCTCGATACCTATTTCAACGATCCGGCAGGCGGGTTCCAGACCAATATCTATCAGGGCGGCGCGAACAACGCCTCCAGCCTCGTGCTCGGCAACGGTACCCGTGTCGATTATACGGTGAAGGCGGATGATCAGGCGATTAAAGACACGATCCGCGGCCTCGCCGTGCTGGCGGCCAACAAGTCGCTGCCGATGGCGCAGCCTGGCACTGATTATCGCACCGTGGTCACGGCAGGGATCGACAGCCTTGAGGTCGGCCGCGCCGGTATTCTCGATATGGAAGCCAGGCTCGGCGTTACACTCGGCGCCATTGAGAAGAGTGTCGACAATGACAGCCATGAGCGCACGGTTCTCAGCGCCGTCTACCAGACCCTTGTCGGCCGCGACCAGTATGAAGCGGCTACTGAACTGAAACAGCTGGAGACACAGCTGGAGACTAGCTACCTGCTCACCTCCCGCCTCTCCGCCCTGAACCTGACCAACTTTATCCGCTAGCCAACTTTAACCGGCACACGAACCACAATATGAGCATCACCATGATGAAAAGAGCAGCAGCCGCCCTCACCCTCGCGATTGGCGCGTGCATTACAGCCCTGTCGCCCGCCAGCGCCGATGTGCGGCTGAAGGATCTCGTGGATGTGGAAGGCGTGCGCGGCAACGACCTCGTCGGTTATGGCCTTGTCATCGGTCTCAACGGCACGGGCGATACGCTGCGCAACTCTCCCTATACGGAAGAGGCTCTCGCCAACATTCTTGAACGCCTCGGCGTCAACGTACAAGGCGAGGATTTCCGTCCGAACAACGTCGCTGCCGTGCTGGTCACCGCAGAGCTGCCGCCGTTTTCCCGCCGGGGTTCGCGCATCGACGTCACCGTTTCCTCCATCGGCGATGCCAAGTCGCTGTCGGGCGGCACGCTGGTCATGACGCCGCTTAACGCCGCCGACAACCAGATCTATGCGGTTGCCCAAGGCTCGGTCCTCGTCTCAGGCTTCAAGGCAGAGGGCGATGCAGAGTCAGTCGTCGAGGGCGTGCCGACCGCAGGCACGATCCCGGGCGGCGCCTTCGTGGAAAAGGAAATCGAGTTCAATTTCGCCCAGATGCCGCGCATTCGTCTCGCCCTGCGCGATCCGGACTTCACCACCGCAGAACGTGTCGAGACCGCGATCAACCAGTCTTCCGGCGCGCCCATCGCGCGGATGATGGATGCCGGTACGGTCGAGCTGTCGCTGGCAGACGGTGTCGACCCGGCGCGCCTGATCAGCCGTATCGAGAACATTACCCTGCAGCCGGCCCAGAAGGCCCGCGTCGTCATCGACCAGCGCTCCGGCACCATCGTTCTGGGGGCGGACGTCACGGTTTCCACCGTCGCCGTCAGCCAGGGGAATTTGTCGATCCGCATTACCGAGACGCCGGTCGTCTCCCAGCCGAACCCGTTCTCGCGCAATGGCGAGACCATCGTGGTCCCGCGTACCACGGTTGACGTGTTCGAGACCGGCCCCGGCAATATCGCGACGGTGCAGCAGAACGTGACCCTGTCCGACCTCGTCTCCGGCCTCAATGCGCTCGGCGTCTCCCCGCGCGAGATGATCGACATCCTGAAGACGATGAAGACGGCCGGCGCCCTCCACGCGGAACTGGTGCTGCAGTAATTCAGCCTGCGTTTTCAACCGCCTGACGGGCCAGCGCCAGCGCCCCGGCAATGCCCGACACATCCGGCAGGCCCGGCGGCACGATATAGACATCCATGTCCCCCGCTGATGGCCCGTCGGCATAAGCGTTCAGCAGCTCAACCGTTTTCCGCCGCACACGGTCGATCAGGCCCGGCGTTTTCATCACACCGCCGCCATAGATGATCTTTTCCGGCATGTGGGTCAGCGTGATGACCACGGCGAGATGGGCGAGATAGAACGCCTCGATCTCGTGGGCGACGTGATCGTCCGGCAATTCCGACAGCGACTTGCCCCAGCGGTCCATTATCGCCGGGCCGCTGGCAAGACCTTCCAGGCACGCCCCATGATAGGGACAGCGCCCGGCGAACGGGTCATCCGCATGGCGCGGCGGATAGATGTGGCCGAACTCGTAATGGGACGTGCCCTGAAGGACCTTGCCTTCCGCCACCAGCCCGGCACCTATGCCGGTGCCCACGGTGACATAGGCCAGTGACCGGGCACCCTGCCCCGCACCCACCCGGACTTGGGCAAGATATTCACCCAGCGCCGCGCCGCTGACATCGGAGCTGACCTTCACCGGCACGCCATAGCCGGAAAAGGCCTGCAGGTAGCTCGCGCCTGGCCAGCCGGGCTTTGGCGTGCGGCCAACGATGCCGTACTGAGCCGATGCCGCGTCGACATTCACCGGCCCGAAAGCGGCGATGCCGAGACCTGCCATCGGCCCCTCCTCATCGATTACACGATCGAAAAATGCGCGGCAGGCAGCGAAGGTCTCTTCGGGTGCGGTAGTGGGGATGTTGAGCGTATGCCGGATGTCGTCCGGCCCCGAACCTGCGGCACAGACAAATTTCGTGCCGCCAGCCTCTATCCCGCCATACAGTTTATCGCCCATGCTTCCATCTCCTTGCCTGTCAGGGATAGACCGCACACCCCACCACAACAAGGATTTTGACCTAGGTCATTCCGCTTGCCATCGCGGCTGCCATGGTCGCACCATGAAGGAAGCCTGGAAGAAATATCTGGACCAATCCGTCCCGCGCTATACCAGCTATCCCTCGGCGCTGTTCTTCGGGCCGATGGACGCCGCGCCCTATCGCCATGCCCTGCGTGAGATAGCCCCCTATGAGCCGGTCTCGCTCTATATCCATGTGCCCTTCTGCAAGCAGCTGTGCTGGTATTGCGGCTGCAATATGCGGGTCGAAAACCGGTATGAGCGCACGAAGCCATACATGGATGCCCTGAAAACCGAAATCCATCAGGTCGCAGCGGAGCTTGGCGGGCGCGGGCGCACCTCGCAGCTGCATTTCGGCGGCGGCACCCCGAATTTCCTCCACGCGGAAGACCTCATCACCATCCTCGACGAGATCGAGAACGCCTTTGGCCTGACCGACGGTACACCCGTCGCGATCGAGCTGGACCCACGGCTTTCCTCGCCCGACAGCATCGCGAACCTCGCCCGCATCGGCATAACCCGGATGAGCATTGGCGTTCAGGATTTCGACCCGTTCGTGCAGGCCGCAATCAACCGCATCCAGCCCTATGAGCTGGTGCATGACTGCGTCGCCGCGATGCGCCAGAGCGGGATCGGCGATATCAGCTTCGACCTGCTATACGGCTTGCCGCGCCAGGACGAGCGCACTTTCAGGGAAACCCTGCGCAAGACCCTCAGCCTCGCCCCCGACCGGGTTTCGCTGTTCGGCTATGCCCACCTGCCGGAGCGGCTGCGCCATCAGCGGCTGATTGATGACGCTGAATTGCCGGGTCGGGCCGAACGCTCCGCCCTTGCAGAGCTTGGCGCGGAAACGCTGGCCGCCGCAGGCTATCGCCGGATCGGGTTCGATCATTTCGCCCTGCCGCACACTGCAATCGCGCGAGCGGACAGCACTGCGCGCCTGAACCGGAATTTCCAGGGCTTCACCGAGGACCCCGCACGCAGCGTCATCGGCCTTGGCCCCAGTGCCATCAGCTCCGTCCACGGCGTCCATGCCCAGAACGACAAGTCGATCACCACCTACTCGAAAAAGCTGCGCGACAGCCAGTGGGCGACGAGCC
The DNA here is from genome assembly GCF_009712425.2 of Aquisalinus luteolus. GTDB lineage: Bacteria > Pseudomonadota > Alphaproteobacteria > Caulobacterales > Parvularculaceae > Aquisalinus > Aquisalinus luteolus. The sequence continues at coordinate 36,515 of NZ_VCJR02000001.1, read as the reverse complement.
GGGGCATTGTCAGCACGCCGGAACAGCGCCTTGTCGGCGACTGGATTCATGGCCTGTTGTGCCGCCACGCGGCCTGTCTCGCCGACTATTTCAATATCACCGACAGCGACGAAGCGGCGATGGAAAGCCTGATGGACCGGCTCGCCCCCTTGCATCGCGACGGGCTGGTGCACCTGTCAGGCGACCGTCTGACCATAGAGCCCGAAGCGCGGCTGTTATCGCGGGTTGTCGCCGCCATATTCGATCCGGCAGTGCAGGAAAGCGGCTCGCGACTTTCAACAGCCGTGTGATTTTGCCGCTCTGGCAATTGTGGTCCGAATTGCCTAACCTGCCCCAATGCAAGGGACAGACAAACCAGAGATACATTGCGGCAAGAATATAGGGGCGATGAATTTCTGCTCGCTGTGTGATGTGCGCCCGCAGTCGATCTGCGCGGAGATGAGCGAGGAGGAAATCCGTTCCATCTCCAGGACCATGGCCCATCATTCGGTCAAGGAAGGCCATGCCATCGCCACCGAGGGCGAGCCCGTCACCCATCTCAACGTCATCGTCAGCGGCACCTTCCGCCTCGTGCGGATGCTGGAAGATGGCCGCCGCCAGATTACCGGGTTCATGTTCCCGGGCGATTTCGTCGGCATGAGCCGGACCGACAGTTCCTATACGGCAGAAGCGCTGGAGCCCTCGCTCGTCTGCAGCTTTGCCCATAACTTCCTCGACCAGATGAGCGAGAAGCACCCCGGCATCAAGGACCGCCTGATCGCCCGCGGCTCCAGCGAGCTTGCCAAGGCGCAGGACCATATCGTCCTGCTGGGCAAGAACACGGCGGAGGAACGGGTACTGAGCTTCCTGAAGCTGGTCGGGCGCGCCCGGCGCGGGGAGGACCGGTTCTCGCCGCGCATTTACCTGTCCATGCCACGCCAGGACATTGCCGACTATCTGGGCCTGCGCATGGAAACCCTCAGCCGCACCTTCGCCAAACTGAAAAAGACCGGACACCTGAAGACAGTGTCCGGCCGGTATGTGGAGTTGGGAGAGGCATTCGAACTGGCCGGTTGACCGGCTCTTTTCGGAGGGAAACTTCCTATTCCGGTTGAGGGGCTATATCCGGGCCCGGCTTTTCATCGTCACGCGTTGATTTCAGCTCGAACCAGAGCGCGTTGAGGATGCCGACCGTTGCGGCGAGACCGAGGCCCAGTATCCAGGCAAAATACCACATGGGGGTCGTCCTTTCAGTAAGCGTGTGAGGATTTGGCGATGCCGTCTTCGGTCACCTTGCCGCGCATGACGTGGAACACCCAGGCGGTGTACCCAAGGATCAGCGGCAGGAAGATGATAACGGCGATCAGCATGTTGCGCAGGGTGTTGCGGCTGCTGGAGGCATCAAAGACCATCAGCGAGTGATCAGGCATGATCGTCGAGGGCAGGATGAACGGGAACATGGTCACGCCCACCGTGGCGATGATGAAAGCAACACCCGTACCCGATGCCAGCAGCGTCAACCGCTCAACGCCCCCGGCCTTGAAGCCGAACGCGGCACCGGCCAGACCGACGAACCCAAGCGCTGGCACGATCGCGAGCAGCGGCACGTTGATGTAGTTGGCCAGCCATGCGCCACGGGCGACCTCGACCGACTTGGCGAGCGGGAAGCTCGGGCCAGCCCAGTCCGCCGTGCTGGTCAGGGCATAGCCGCCGAACCATCCGAGCGACAGGATGACCCCGCCAAGGGCGAACAGCGCGATGCTGACAAGGGCAGCATAAAAGCCGATCTTGCGTGCGCGGGTGGCAATATCGCCTTGCGTTTTCAGCACGATCCACGCCGCGCCATGCATCAGGATCATCGCGATGGAGACGATGCCGCAGAACAGGGCCGCAGGGTTCAAGAGGCCGAAGAGGTTGCCTTCATAGATCGGGCGCAGTTCGTCCGTATAGTGAAACGGCACGCCGATCATGGCATTGCCGACAGCAACACCGAAGATGACGGGCGGCACGGCACCAGAGATGAACAGCGCCCAGTCCCAATTGCGCCGCCATGCTTTCCCTTCCCGCTTGGAGCGGTATTTGAACGCGACGGGCCGCAGGATGAGGGCGAACAGGACGATGAACATGGCAAGGTAGAAGCCCGAGAAAGACAGGGCATAGAGCGCCGGCCAGGCAGCGAAGATCGCGCCACCGCCGAGAATGAACCAGACCTGGTTACCTTCCCACACCGGACCGACCGTGTTGATGATGACCCGGCGCTCTTCATCCTTCTTGCCGATGATGGGCATCAGCGCCGCTGCGCCCATGTCGAAGCCGTCTGTAACGGCGAACCCGATCAGCAGGATGCCAAGCAGTGCCCACCAGATCAGTCTGAGTACTTCATAATCGAACAGCATTGTCTTGTCCTCTCAAAGATTATTCTGCAGGGGCCGGGGCTGGCGCGGTATTGCCACCCTCACCCATGCCGGGAACCAGGTCGTCGATGGCATCGACAACAGCCGGGCCCTTGCTGATGGCTGCCAGCATCAGGCGCACTTCGATCACGGCAAGGATGCCATAGACGAGCGTGAAGCCGATGATGGTGATGGCGATATCAAGCAGGGTCAGGTTTGAGGCGGCAAGGAAGGTTGGCAAGACGCCCTCGATCACCCAGGGCTGGCGGCCAAACTCGGCGACGAACCAGCCAAGCTCCATGGCGATCCACGGCACGGCAATCGACCAGACGCACAGGTGCAGAAGCCAGCGTGGCAAGGCGTCTTCGCGCGAAATCTTCCACAGCGCGACGGCGAACAGACCAAGCAGGATGACGCCGCACAACACCATGAAGCGGAAGGTAAAGAACAGAGACGGCACGTGCGGCACCGTATCCCACGCAGCCGCGCGGATTTCCTGGTCCGTCGCCTCCATCGGGTTCTGCGTATATTTCAACAGCAGCTTGGCATAGCCAAGATCGTCCTGATACTGCGCAAACTGTTCGCGCGCAGCGGGGCTGGCCCGGTCGGCCTTGATCGCCTCCAATGCGTCCCAGGCATAGAGCCCGTTGCGGATCCGCTCCTCTGCATGATCGACAAGGTCGTAAATGCCGGGGATCTGGGTGTCGAAGGAGCGTGTGCCGATCAGGCCCATGACCCATGGCACATGAATGGCGAAATGTGTCTCCCGCGCTTCCTGGTCGGGCAGGCCGACGAGGGTGAAGGCGGCGGGCGCATCTTCCGTCTCCCACATCGCTTCCATGGCGGCGAGCTTCATCTTCTGATGGTCGGTAATGGCATAGCCGCTTTCGTCGCCAAGGACGAGCACCGACAGGGTCGAGGCAACGCCAAAGGCGGCAGCGATGGCAAAGGAGCGCTTGGCCAGTTCCATGTGCCGACCGCGCAGCATGTAAAAGGCCGAGATGCCGAGCACGAAGACCGCGCCGGTGACATAGCCTGCACTGACGGTGTGTACGAACTTGGCTTGCGCGACCGGGTTAAACAATACGGCCATGAAGTCGGTCACTTCCATACGCATCGTGTCCGGGTTGAAGGCCGAGCCGACAGGATTCTGCATCCAGCCATTGGCGATCAGGATCCACAGGGCCGAGAAGTTCGTGCCCAGCGCCATCAGCCAGGTGACGGTCATGTGGGCGACGGGCTTCAGGCGGTCCCAGCCAAAGAAGAACAGGCCGACGAAGGTCGCCTCGAGGAAGAAGGCCATCAGTCCCTCGATCGCCAGCGGCGCGCCGAACACGTCACCGACATAATGCGAGTAGAACGCCCAGTTCATGCCGAACTGGAATTCCATGGTGATGCCGGTGGCAACGCCGAGGGCGAAGTTGATGCCGAACAGGACACCCCAGAATTTCGTCATCTCCCGCCAGACCGTCTTGCCGGTCATGACATAGACCGTCTCCATCATGGCGATCAGGATGGACAGACCAAGGGTCAGCGGCACGAAGAGGAAGTGATACATCGCGGTCAGCGCAAATTGCAGCCGCGACAGGTCAACGATTAACGGATCAGGCATGGAAAGCTCCTGTTAGATTTTCCGGTTTCTTGCATGCCCTTTGCCATGACTGTCCTGTGCAGTTTTTGACCTAGCTCAAAATCCCCGCGTCCCTTTCAGGGTAGGTTCCGGCCATGAAGAGAAAGACGACACGCGAAACGGCGCTGGAACGGCGCCTGCGCGGGCAGGCCGGTGCGGCCGCCCGCCTCAGCCTGTTGGCGAGCAGCGCGGGCTACGCCTTGCGCATTTCCATGCTGGCAAGCCTCGCCGTTCTGATCGGGTCGCTGGTCATGGATGGCAAAACCGGGCTGTGGATCACTGTTGCGGCGCTGGCCAGTACAGCCGGGTTTCTCACCCTTCAGTTTGTCGCAGCGCGATCGACGAGACAGGCAGAGCGCGATGTCGCGAAACAGGTCGCGGGCATTTATCGCGATTTCCTGCAGAACCGCACGCCATCGACCGTACATGATTACGGCACAGGCGACCTCATCAGCCGCATTTCCCGCCACCCCAGCGCCATAGCCAGCGGCGTGATCACGGTAAAAAACGCCCGCAGCCTGATGGCCGCAGGGCCATTGATAGCTGCCGCATTTATCTTCTTCTTTTCACCCCTTGCCGCAGGGCTGCTGATTGCGTCACTGCCAGTGATGATCGTCTTCTTCATTCTCGTTGGTGGACTGACGAAATCCCGAGCCGAACGCCAGGAGGCCGCCCTGTCGCGCCTGTCCGGTATGTTCGGCGATCGTATCCGCTGCCTGCCCACCATCGCCGCCAATCACGACATAGACGGACAGGCCGGCATGATCGGGGCTGCGCTGGAAGACCACCGCCGGGTCAGCATGGACGTGTTGAAGGTTGCCTTCCTGAACTCGGCGGTCCTTGATTTCTTCTCATCCCTCAGCATCGCCATGCTGGCGATCTTCTTCGGGCTTGGTCACCTCGGGCTCGTTCACATTCCCGGCTTTTCCGGCCTGCCGCTCGGCTCCTCCCTCGCCGTCCTGATGCTGGCACCTGAATTCTTCAATCCGTTACGCCGGTATGCGGAGCTTTATCATGCTGCTGCCGAGGGCAAGGCAGCTTTGGCGGCCCTCGCTGACATCGAAGAGACACCACTGGCAGAGGAAATGCGCACGCCTGCCAAGGGTCTTCATGACCCTATTGGCTGGCGCAACCTGGTGCTGCCCCATGTCGGTATCATTCCTGACGACACGCTGCCTCGTGCCGGTCTCGTCATCATCAGCGGGGCAAGCGGCAGCGGCAAGACGACCCTACTGCAAGCGCTAGCCGGGATTGAGCCCCAGACTGCAGGGCAGGTTTTCCTTCCTGAAGGCGCGGGAAGTTCATCCAGACAGGCATCCAGACAGGCATGGAGCAGCAGCGATGTGTTCCTGACGGCGCCGATGATCGATGATCTCCGCCGCAATCGGCCTGCCCTTTTCCTCGGGGATCCCCGTTTTATCGAGAGCGGGATCGAGCCGGAAACGCTGTCCGGTGGTCAACGCATGCGCCTCTCCCTCGCGGCAGCGCTTGGCAGCGATGCACACATCCTGTTCATCGACGAGCCGACAGCCAAGCTCGACCCGGCCTGCGCCAGCCGAATTCGCAACACGCTGAAGGCTGAGGCACGCCATCGGCTTCTGGTTGTCGCCAGCCATGACCCGGCGCTGATTGCCGCAGCTGACAAAGTCGTCTCCTTCGACCGGCGGCTGAAAGAAGTGGCATCATGAAACAGTTTCGCGAAAGTCATATCTGGACGGACAGGCGCTGGCGCCCGGCCCTGATAATCAGCCTTGTAACGGCATTCAGTGGCCTGCTGCTGGTCGGCGTTTCAGGCTGGTTCCTGTCATCCGTCGCCCTTGCAGGCGCGGCGGCCGGCGTCGGGATCATGGCTGGCGCTGCGGCCTTTGCCTATAACTATCACCTGCCGGCGGGTCTGATCAGGCTGTTCGCGATCACCCGGACGGTCGGAAAATATGCAGAACGCCTGACCGGCCATGCAGCGGCCATGGGTGACCAGATAAAACACCGCACACGGCTGTTCCGGGGTATGGCGCAAGCACGTGCGGTTCATGAAGATGGATGGCAGTTGTCGCGCGACGACCAGATCGGCGCGTTCATGGACGATGTCGAGCAGGTGGAGTTCGCGAGCCTGCGCGCTGGCCTGCCGGGGCTGACGGGTGCTGTGATTATCGCAGCCTGTCTCATCGCCACTGCCGTCACTGCGCCCCTGGCCTTGCCTGTGGCGGTCATCCTTCTTGTGCTTACCGCTTTCCTGTCACACCGCATGGCGGATCAGGCTGCATTGCGCTGGCAGGAAGATCGCGAGGCCGAAGCCGACTGGTCCCGCATGCTTGGCAGACAGATCCACGCCCTCGTGCCGCTGGCTGGTAACAGCGAGCGTGAGACGGTGCTGACCGCTCCTTTCGCTGCGATTGATCAGAGCGCCGATGCACGGGCAGACCAGGCCCGCCTGCTTGCTGGCGTTGAACTGGTCGCGGGTATCCTCGCCCCGGCCCTCATGATCCTCACCATCGGCACGGCGTGGCTTTCCGGTTTGCGCGCCGAGGCCCTGTTGCCCACTGTCTTTGGCGGATTCCTGTGGCTTGCCGCCGGTGAGGTGATTTCCGGCCTGCCCCGGTTGTTCCTCGCGCGGGCACAGGCGCGCCATGCCGGGCAGTCCCTTCAAGCCTGGCAGGGTACGGATGAAGCAATAGACATGCAAACCACGCCATTACGCCTGAGGGTCGAGCAACGGCACGTATACTCACCGATCGGAACAAAGCTCGGCCATGTTTCGGGCTTCACTGCAGAGCGAGACAGCGCTGTGGCGATCACCGGACCGTCCGGGTGCGGCAAGACTTCACTGATGAAGGAAATCGCCGGGTGGATACCGTGGCAAGCAAGTACGCCTTATCCCCTCGGCACAGACATGCCCACCGTCCGGAGGATGTGCCACCTTAGCCTGCATGATGCAGCCATCATGGCAGGCAGCGTGCGCGACAACCTGTTCTCCGCTGCCGACGACACCCGCCTGTGGCATGCACTTGAAATCGTGGAGATGACCGACCGGGTCAGGGAGAATGGCGGCTTGGACAGCATGCTGGACCGGCAGGCCAGCCTGTCGCTCGGCGAGGCACGACGTATCGCCCTTGCCCGCGCCATCCTGTCGACACAGCCAGTATTGCTGCTGGACGAGCCGGGTGAGCATCTCGATGCGGCTCAGGCAAAGCGCATCATGCAGAAACTGTTGGCGGAATGCCGGAACCGGATCGTCGTCTATGTCACCCATGACGAGCGGCTGGCCGCACTGGCGCATGAACAAATCGCCCTGAAGCGCTAGCAACCTGTCAGCCAGAGGCGGCGCAATTGCGCGCGATATAGTCCTGATGGGTCGGCAGGCTGGTGGCGGTTCTGGCAACGGCCTCTTTCAGGCGGCCCATATTCTGGACCAGCGCATCGGCCGGCAGTCGGTCGACCAGCGCATCATAGCGTTGCGGATCGATGCCCTGACCGAGCATCACGGCAAGCCAGCTATGAGTCGTGAACAGATCGTCCGGGTGGGGAAAGATACGCCCGCTCGCCCGGAAAATCTCCATCTGCTCTTTCAGCGTGTCGGGAATATCCATGTTGGCGACATAGCGCCAGAACTTGGTATCGTCGCGCTGCGTTGCATTGTAATGCAGGACGATGAAATCTCGGGTGCGCTCGTAATCGGCTGTCATCTGGCGATTGTAATGCGCCCGCTCGGCGTCACTGAAGCCGTTGCCGGGCCACAGGGTGAAAACCCTTTGCACACCCATCTGCGCGAGGTGGATGCTGGTCGATTCCATCGGCTCGATGAACCCGCCGGCAAGGCCAATGGCAACGCAGTTCTTTTCCCAGAACACTCGTCGGTGGCCGGTGCGGAAGCGCAAGGGCCGCGGCTCTGCCTGCATCTCGCCGTCAAGGCCGGCAACGAGTTGTGCATGGGCCTCGTCCTGTTCCATGAAGCTGCTGGAATAGACATGCCCATTGCCGGTGCGATGCTGCAGCGGGATACGCCAGCGCCAGCCCGCCCTGTCGGCACTTGCGCGGGTATAAGGCACAGGCGGGCCGTTACTGGCAGTCGGCACGGCAAGGGCACGATCGCAAGGCAGGTATTTGCTCCAGTCGACATAGTCGACCCCGAGAGCGCCCTCATGCAGAAGCGCCCTGAAACCGCTGCAATCGAAGAACAGGTCGCCTTCTATTACCTGCCCATCTTTCAAGGTAACAGATTCGATATCGCCCTGCCCTGCATCCTGCTGCACACTGACGATCAAGCCCTCGACCCGGCGCACGCCCCGCTCCTCGGCATAGCGCCGCAGCATCTGGCCATAGAGCGTTGAATCGATGTGATAGGCATGGCGCATGGTCGACAGGATGGCGTTATTCCCGCCCTGCGGCGGGGAAAAGCGCCCCTGATAGGCGGCAAGGGTGCAGAGATTATAGTCGCTGATCTCGCCTGCCGCGCCTGCGGGGGCATTCCCGTTCGCGGCCATGTCCCTCAGCCGCAGCCAGAGCTGGTGGAAGGCAAACTCAGGCGTGTCGCGGCCATAAAAGCCGAATGGATGGAAATAGCTGTCACCCTTGCGCAGCCAGTCGACAAACTCGATGCCCAGCTTGAACGTACCCTGGCTCTGGCGCAGCATCTCGTTCTCGCTGATGCCGAGAAACTCGTTGAACTCCGTCAGCGTGGGGATGGTCGCCTCGCCCACACCGATGATGCCGATATCGTCGGATTCGACGAGCGTAACCGAAACGCCCGGCGGCGCGGCACGGGCAATCGCCGCGGCACACATCCAGCCGGAGGTACCGCCACCGACGATGACCACATTGCTGATGATGTTGCGTGCGTCAGACATCATGCACGCGCACGGGCCTTTGGCCGGAACCCGTTTGCCACGACCTCGCTGACAAGATCGCGATGCGTCGGTACTGCGGACATGGCGTTCTGGCTCTGCCGGCGGATGCTCTCGAATTCGCGCCTGGCGTCATCATAAAAACGCAGGGCCCCGGCACGGGCACCGATATCGGTCTTGAAGCCCATGCCATAGAGAATGTACTGCCAGCTGTTCTCGTCAAAAATATCAACGCCAGCATCGATATCGAGGAAGGTTGGCGGGCGGTGACGCCACTGCTCCAGCTTGCCGACCAGATAATCCGAGACAGAAGAGTCCGCACGATTGTCGCGCCAGAAATCGGTGTCCGTCCGCTCACTGAGGTAATAATGCAGCTTGATGAAGTCGATGACGTGCAGGAAACGCTTCTTCATGATCGCGTTGAACTGCTGGGCCGAGCGTTCATAATCGCCTGACCAGGGGAACAAGTTGCACAGGATCAGCGCGGCGATTTCGGCAAAGCTGATACCGGTCGCCTCCAGCGGCTCGACAAATCCGCCGGACAGGCCGATCCCGACACAGTTCTTGTGCCATTGCACCTCCCGGAACCCCGCCTCGAATTTCAGGTTACGATGTGGCAGTTCCTGCGCTGCCGCACCGACATAGCGCTGCAGGGTCGCCAGTGCCTCGTCATCCGTACAATGATCGGATGAGTAGACATAACCGACACCGCGGCGGGCGTGCAGGCCGATATCCCATATCCAGCCAGCGTCCTGCGCCGTCGTATAGGTACAGGACGGAATCGGCACATCAGGCCGTTCATAGGGCACCTGCATGGTCACGGCGCGATTGCAGAACAGCTGCTCGCGGTAAGAGGTAAACTCCTGGCCCATCGCCTGGCCGATCAGCCGCGCCCGGAAACCGGTGCAGTCAATATAGAGGTCAGCCTTCAACTCGCCATGGACGCGCGCCGTCACCGAGGCGATGGCGCCGTTTTCATCGAGCGTCACATCGTCGATCGTATCGACCAGCCGCTTGACGCCCATGGCTTCGGCACGCTGGCGCACGACCATGGCAAGCTTGCCGGCATCGAAATGGTAGGCGTAATTCAGTGGCGCATCGTAATTGGGGTGGGTAATGAGTTTCGGCGCAAGCATGGCGTCGACCACGCGTTCCTGCACCGTACAGACCTCTGCCCACGGCCTGTCCCCGGCGACACCGAGCAACCAGTACGGCAACAGGTCCATGTCCGTGTGCTGGGACATGACCTGGAAGGGGTGGAAATAGGAATCGGTGGGATCATCCGCGGGATTGGTCTTCCAGTTGCGGAAGCGAATACCTTGCTTGAACGTCGCATCCGCATGGCGGATCAGATCGCTCTCGTCGAGGCCGATGCGGCCCATCGTCTTGCGGATAATGGGAAAGGTACCCTCGCCAACGCCGAGGATACCTATCTCATCGGATTCTACCAGTGTGATAGAGACACCGCCGGGAGTGTCAGCCGACAACATCCGCGCCATATAGGCGGCGCTGATCCAGCCTGCGGTTCCTCCCCCGACGATCAGGACGCTCTTGCTCATTCTACACCTCTATAAAGTCAGGCAAGTATGCTCAGGAGCGTCCCTTATAACGCACTTAGAAGTCAAAGCCCAAGTGCAGGCTGTAGCGGCGATCTGTCACGAAGACAGCGCGATCGACGAAGACATTGTCGAGAAGCTCTGTCTCGGTACGCTGTTCCTGATCGAGGATGTTCTGAACGTTGAACTTGATGTTCATGCGGTCAGTCAGCTGATAGGAGACACTACCGTCGAGACGCTCCTGCTCGGCGGAGTATACCGGCAGGCCGAACTGGATGACTTCGCCGGTATAGTCCGTATAGGTGTTCGTCGTACCGGAATCGTTGGTCGTCGCCAGGTAACGGTCACGCCAGTTATAGGCAAGACGGGCACTGACCTTCTCATAATCATAGAGAAGCGTTGCAGAGTATGCCCATTTCGACAGACCAACCACCGGCACATTGAGCACATCGCCATTGATGTCACGGGCGAAAGCGTCCGGCGCATCATTGTCGATATAGGTCACGTTACCGGTGACACCGAAGCCACTCCAGGCACCCGGCAGGTTGTCGAAGTACGTCCGGCCGCCAAGCTCGAAGCCACGGATGATCGTGTCGGAGTCCGCGTTCGTGTTCTGGCGTGAGGTAACCGCGCCATCAAGGAAGAAGGACTGGGACGGATCGACGACCGGCGGCTGGGTTGGATCGGAATTGACGACCAACGGTGCTGTCTGGGGTGTCGTGCCGCCAGAGAACAGGGAGCTTGCCGCAAACGAGGCGTTGTCGAAGGTGATGTAGTTGTCGATCGTCTTGTGGAAGAGCGACAGATACACCGTCGAGCCACGTCGCGGGTACCACTCGACCGAAACGTCATGGTTCAGCGACACTTCCGGCTCCAGCGTCGGGTTGCCGGACGTGTTGGTGTAGCCATTGAAGACACCCGGAATGGACGTGGCTTGCTCATCGGTATCGGCGCCATTAGCCAGCCAGTATTCACGGATCTCATCGTTAAGCGTTGAGTCCACCGTCTGGGCTGAGGCGATACCCTGGGCACGAATATCCGGGTAGCGCGGCGGTGTCAGCGTCTGGGTCAGCGCATAGCGTGCAATCCAGCCATCCTGCGGCTCGAACTTTACGTTGAAGGACGGGAGGAAATAGTCCTTCTCGAAGCTGCCGGAGATGTCGTCGGAGAAACCAATCGTCTCCAGAGTGCCAGGATAAGGCGTGTTTTCATTTGCCTCTTCCCAGTCGACAAGGTTTTCAATCCCGCCTATCGAGTCGATGAAGGCCTGCTGGTCAGCTTCCGATTCAAAGAAGGTCGCGCCTCCGTTGAAGTTGAAGTTACCCATGCTGGAGACATCGTAGTTTACCCAGCGTACGCCGAGGTTACCGCTGAAGTTCATCCAGCCTGCACCATCATTGGCAAAACCGACCATGGCATAGGCCGATTGCGTGTCGGCTTCAGTCGTATACATGGACGGAAGCTGGTCGAAGTTCCGGTTTCTCGGATCGCTGCCATACAGATATGTTGTCGTGTCAGGGTTGGAACACTGATAGTACAGGTCCGGACCGCAAGCCGTGTACGTATCATACACACGATCGAACTGATCGGAGGAGTTGACCTGGCGGGTCGGGATCCAGACGGACCCGAGCGGCTCGACATCGCCTTTGAAGAAATCGTCGAAATCTTCAAGATAGAAGTCGCCGTCAGGCGCCGTGCTGGCAAAGGCACGGGGGACACCGTTCCAGCCGCGGCCGGTCGGAGACCACCATGTACCAACGAAGCTGTCGGACTCTTCACGGTCAGCAATCCGGCCGCCGATCTGCGCCTTGCGGAAGAAGCCATCGTCGCTCAGGTCGAAGCTTGCATCCAGCTGGAATGCATGCGCATTGCCTTCGTTACTGGTGTCCAGCCAGTTGATCCGCGAGCCACCGGCCTGTGCAGGGTCCGTCGACAGTTCGTCAACAAAGTTGAAGTACGGAACGTCACCGGTCAGGTCGACTTCGGTCTCGACGATCTGCGGGATAACGGCCAGGCCGATGCTGTACTTGCCGGAACGGGATTCCGCGTCGACATACTGATAGCTACCGCTCAGGTCCCAGCCTTCGCCTTCATATTTGAAGCCGGTGCTGTAGTCGGCTGTCTTGCTGAAGCCCGGTGTAAAGCTGGAGTTCATGGCAACCGCCTGACCGGAGGTCAGGTTGGTGCTGCCAATGGAGCCGCTGACGAACACATTGTTTTCATCGAAAACAGCGCCCGGGAAAACACCCCATGGCGTGCCTGGTTCCGGGCCCATGATCTGGCTTTCACGATTGCTTTCGCGTTCGGAAATGAAGGTCGTGTGGAAGAATTCCAGATTGTCGGTCGGACGCCACTGGATGGCACCATAGTAACCATTCCGGGTACGCTCGAACTGGTCTTGCGTATAGCGGACACCGCCCGGGACATAGACGCGCTCGCCCTCGAATTCAGTCGCATAGAACGGCGGAATGATGATGTTGCTGTCGTGGGATGCGATCTTGGAATAGGCCAAGTCGACCAGAACACCGATCTCACCGATGCCGGTGTCCCAGCGGTTCGACAGCATGATCGAGCCGGCTGGCGTGATCTCTTCCGAATAATCGCCATAGTCGGCCGTAACGGCGGCACTGCCCTTGAAGCCGTCATGGTCGAACGGCATCGCGGTCACGAGGTTGACTGTACCGGAGACGCCGCCCTCGATAAGGTCGGCACGGCTTGCCTTGTAGATCGTAACCGTCTTGAGAAGTTCCGGCCCGACATCCGCCCAGCTCAAGCCGGACCCGCCGTTTGCGGAAAAGACTTCACGGCCGTTGATCAGCGTCTTGGTCTTGTTCAGACCACGAACCTGTACGCCGGAGCCCTCGAACGCGAAACCGTCCGGTGAGCCTTCGCTGCCCGCGCGGATCCGGTTCATGGTCACGCCCGGCGCGCGCTCCAGGATTTCGAGGAGCGACGTGCTCGGAATCTTGCCGGCTTCGTCGAGAACCAGCGAATCACCGATCGTGTCGGATTCACGCTTCAGGTCGGCTGCCGTTTCCAGCGCCTGGCGCTGGCCGGTGATGACAAGCACATCACCCTCGTCTTCGTCATCCTCGACCTCGGTGGCAACCTGGTCATCCTGGGCATAGGCCATGGTCGGCACAAAGCCGGCCCCCATGACACCCAGTACCAGCGTGGAGGCACCTGCCATCGCCCACAGCCTGGTATCGTTAGATTTTTGAGTCATTCTCTTCATGTTCTTCCTCCCTGAAGGCCTTTATTTCCACAGCGCCGGCGCGCTCATCGCGACACCGGGTTTCGCAGCACCGATTGCAACCGATGTCACGCAAACCAACCATTTTACGACCGGGAAGAGCCTGACTTTTCTTTCTAGAAAAATCCAGAAATTGAACTCAAACTGCAATAAAACTATTTCTGTACTGCAGCACTCAGCATCATTTCCTGAACGTCTTTCCCGGTATTTTTTATTTTTACTTGGCAGCTCAAATAGCTTTGAGACCGCTATCAATTGCTATCACACTCATTCGGACACCGGAATGGGGGCTTATGGCGTGAACGCTTTGTAATCGATTGCATAAATGAAATTTGGTCAGTTCGCAAGACGCAGTTACATGAATGCAACAAAAATTTGGGTGATTTTGACAATCGATCTCAATCAAAAACTGGCTAAAATACATAACTTCGAGGGGAGCTTTTCTGTATAAAAGCTCTTTTACGCTACCGATTGCCCTATATTGCGCCAGAACGGCATTGACCCGGCGGGAGGGGTCTACCGCCGGGTCAATCTAGGATAAATACAACAGATTGCCCTTTTCAGAGCTTACGGGTCGTTGCCCTCAGACTAGTTCGAGGCAATCTCCAGATGCTCGATGATGATATTGTCATCGAGGCGCCAGAGCTTCAGCGTATGCGTACCGGCACCGACATCCTCAAACTTTGCGCTGAGGGTAAAGCCATTGTCGCGGACAGCGGCATCCCAGTCCACCTGCTCCTGACGCTCAGCCCCGCAGCAATGGGGGATCAGGTCGAGATTTAGCACCTGTACCGGGCTGTCATTCAGCGAAACGCCAACGCGAACCCCTTCCTCGCCAATCGTGTCCAGCGTCGGGGACATCCTGACACCGACCGTCACGTCAACGGCAGTTTCGACATTGATGTCGTACTCAAGGCGCATGCCGTCCTCGACAGTCGTTGCCGGCCGGCCCTGCGGGGTGGCGATCATCGCGCCGCCGCCGAACTGGCCGAGATTTGCAATGGCGGCCCACTCCAGCTCGCCCGCAGGCACAGCCCGGTCATAGGCAGTCGCATCGATCAGCATTGCCGCCGGCTCAACCTTGCCATCGAAGCGAACAGCGTCAGGCGTATCACCAGCAACACGGATGATTTCAGGCATGACGTCTTCATCGGGCCCGCGCCAGTCCACAAAGCCAATATTAGGCTGGGCCATCATGTGGTTCCACTTGCCGCCCTCAAGCTGGTGATAGGCATCGGCCAGCGCGGCATCGCGGGTGAAGGCCGCCTCGGCCTTGTCAGCGAAATAGTTTGCTCGCGGATCGTCCGCTGCGGCGAGAACCCGGTTCCAGGCAGTCGCCCGATACAGCTCGTAAATATTGGCCATGGACAGGATCGGATATTCGACCAGCTGGAAGAACGCACTGAGCTGGTCCTCGTCGAGATCGCCTTTGACAGCCTCCAGCTCGGCTATCAGCGCCTGCCATTCGTCCACATATATGTCGTATTCGCCCCGCGTCAGGCTGTCGCCATTCATGGTCCCTATCGGCCACGTCTCGGCGTTCATAAGCTCAGGCTTGCGGCGCGCCGCATACTGGCTGTAGCGGGTCATCAGCTCGCCGATAGCATCGGCATGTTCGTCACCAAAGGTTTCCGCAGCCCATTCAGCAGGGAAGGCCTCCACGGCATCCGGTGTCATTTCTTCCGGGTCCCAGGCATGGGCGAGGAAGAAGTCGAGCGGAAACTCCATCGGCTTGATATCGCCGACATTGACGATCCAGATATCCTCGACACCGCGGCGGTAGGCAAGGTCCATCTGCTGCCAGGTCTTCTCGATCTGGTTGGTATTCGTCCATTTGTAGCTGCGCGGCGCACCGACATAATCGAAGTGGTAATAGACGCCAAATCCGCCCTCACGATCGAGATCCTTCGTCGGCAGGCGGCGGTTCTGCCCCCAATTGTCATCGGCGAACAGAAGCGTGACATCGTCAGGCACGGACATGCCCTGATCGTAATAATCCTGCACTTCCTTGTATAGCGCCCAGACCTGCGGGGTCTCCTCCACCGGCTTGCCGGTGACATCGGCGATGATTTCGCGCTGGTCGGCAACAACCTGTTCCAGCAGTCCGATGGCCGTGTCTTCTGACATCGCCTCATCGCCATCGCCGCGCATGCCGATGGTGACGACCTTGTCGAAATCCTTCGACCGTTCCATGCCGTCACGCCAGAATGCCTGAAGGCCTTCCGGATTGGTGTTGTAGTTCCACTCGCCCTCGCCATGACGGCCCCATTCTACATGGGCGCGCATCAGCGGCTCGTGGTGTGACATGCCGACAACGATACCCATGTCATGGGCCAGCTGACCACTGAGCGGATCGTCATCGTAGAGTGACTTCCCCCACATCGCCGGCCAGATATAGTTGCTCTTCAGGCGCAGCATGAGTTCGAAGACATGCTCGTACATGCCGGAATTGACACCGCCGAACTTCTCACGGGCCCAGCTGCCAAGAGCAGGATCCTCATCGTTGATGAAAAGGCCGCGATATTTCACCACCGGCCGGTCGTCACGGGTACCGGCGGTGATGAAGACATTCTCATGCTCTTCGGCTGGCACATCCGCAAAATAGTGCCAGGGGGACACGCCGATATCTTCTGAGATATCATAGGTGCCGAAGACTGCGCCGCGCCGGTCGGACCCGGCGATGACCAGTGCCTCGGGCACATTCGGCAACGGGTTTTCGACCACGGTGATGGAATAGGCCTCCCAGCCACCTTCAATGGCCGACAGGTCGATCAGGCCGGCTTCGGCAAAGCCGTCGATCAGCGTGCTCTGCCCGGCAACGCCGATGATGACAACAGGACCATCGACCTCATTATAGTCGGCGGTGAAAAGCGCTTCTCGACCGCTGACGCGCTCAAGGTCCGTAGCGAAATCCCGGGCAACACGCAGGACGGCCTGATCGGCATCGCCATCGACCAGAACTGCGGCAGGCTTGCCATCGACGATCAGGTCCATGTCACCGCCCTGGGCAGTGAAGCAGACCGACGCCTGGTCGTTGCAATCCTCCGCCAGGGCCGCCGTCATGGCACCTGTCGAGACGGTGGTAACGAGGGTCAGGACGCCCGCAAGGGCAGGCAGCATTGGCTTCATGGTGTTTCCTCTGTTTCTTGCAGCAAACCGGCTGTGACATCGATTGCCCCAAGCTAATTGAAAGTGCCCGGGAGTGCAATCACATCCCCGCGAACTAATGCCGATGTCGTTCTGCGGGACGCGTTTTTCCCAGCAATCATCTGATCAAAAAAAAGCCGCCATGTACAATGGCGGCTTGAGATATTCCAAAGGGGCAAAGCCCCTACCATCGACACCGTAAGGGAGGGCAATCGATGTTATTTTTCACACATATCATCAAGACCCGGTCAGGCGCAAGCAAATTGCAATCGATTGCCTATGCCGCCATTGCTATTGACGGCGACGCTGTACGCCGCAGCTCTCGCGGATCTTAAGGGTCGGCGGGATTGTCACGGGGGCGATATCCTCACCACTGATAAGGGAAAACAGCATGTCCACCAGCAAGCTGCCCCCGACAGGAATGTGCTGACAGATCGTCGTCAGCTTTTGCCCATAGGAATAGGCGAGGGAAATATCGTCATAGCCGATCACCGACACATCGTCCGGCACCTTGCGCCCAGCGGATTTGAGCACGTCCATGACATTCAGCGCGATGACATCGCTGCCACAGATGGCAGCATCGAAATGGCGGCCGCTGGCAACTGCTGCCTGCGCCGCAATCTTGGCGCCGCGCGCATCGAAAGGTACGCGGAACAACAGGGACGGATCGACCTTCAGCCCCGCCTCGGCCATTACCTGGAAAAAGCCCTCGCGGCGCTGTTCCATCTCCGGCTCCATCGGATCGCCGAAATAGGCGATCTTCTTGTGACCCAGGCTGATGATATGCTCCGCCGCAATCCGGCCACCGGTAATGTTGTCGGAGCCGACTGTCAGATATTGCTGGCCCTTCACCTTGGCACCCCAGACCACAAGGTTCTGATATGACGCGGCGAACTTGTTGATCGCCTCATGTTCATGCCCCTGCCCGCCAATCATGATCATGCCGTCGACACGGTTACTCTGGGAGGCATTGTCGCGCATCCACGGCACAGTGTTGAACAGCAGGAGATCGTAATTGCGCCGGGTCAGCTCCTCCGAAATGACGGCGAGCATATCGACATAGAAAGGCTCTGAAATCTGACGGCGCCCGACCGCGGCCAACGGAAACACCACCTCGACCGTGCGCGCCTTGCCCTGACGCAAGGTGCGCGCTGCGGTATTGACCATGTAATTGGCAGCGCGGGCAGCCTCCAGCACGCGCTGGCGCGTCTTCTCGCCAACCTTGGGCGAGCCGGAAAGTGCACGCGAAACCGTCGATGCGGAAACACCCAGATTCTCGGCAAGGTCATAGATCGTCACCCCTGCGGTGACTTCATTGCCTGCCATGTCACTATCATTCTTCTTCTTGGACACGGAACACCCTGGTTTTCAGTCTCCACCCTTTGGCACAAGTTTGCGCCGTATTGCATGTTTTTACAATAAGCCGGGGAATCTTTATCTATCAGGACGTCAATCGCGCACTTTGCTTTTGAACTCGTTACTGCGATTTGACGGATTGAATCGCCAGATCGCCTTCCTGCGCAGCCATGGAAAGGGACGCGATCGAATAGTCAGCCTGCGTAGCTGCAAAAGCCTCACACCGTGACAACGGATAGATCACCGTCTGTACACCATTCAACCAGTGTTCGACCTGGCCGTCCCGGAGGACGATGCGTCCCCTGTTCATCTTGTCGCCATCATAGATCCGGCGAAAGCGCGTGTCGTTTGACAGGTTTTCAGACGGCAGATCGCCGGTCAGCGCCCCCGTCCATGCCGTGCGCGGAAGAGTTTCGCCAACTCCCTCGCCCTCATATCTCAAGGCGAAACTGCCCTCGCAACTGGCATCGCCACCAGCCGCCGTGATGCGGTAGACCGCCTCGCCGGATGTTTGCGGCATCAATCCGAAATCAAAGGAAATCGTCTGCGCCCCCGCCTGAGCGCTGAACTCCACCGGCGCTGCACCGGCACTGGCGACGAGCTTGCCGTCATCGACGCTCCAGCCACCAGCCTCAACGGTGGACGCACCATCCCAGTGCAGTTGCCAACCCTGCTCGATTTCACCGGGCGACAACTCGTTCGCTAACCAGCCCTCCACCGGGGCCTCATGGGCGGTACTCATCGCCGCCTCCAGCTCATCACCGCTGATCAGCCGGATATTGCGCCACTCGGTGATGCTGCCTGCCTCGGCCTCTTCCACGATGCCATGAACCTGCAGGCCAATGCGACCGGCGGCATGGGAGCGGTCATACATGTCCACGCATGGGGTGCCGTTGACCCATGTCTTGATATTATCGCCGATGGCCTGGATGCGCAGGTCGTTCCAGTCCGTATCATGCCATGCACCGATACAATCGGGATTGCGGATCAGGCTGTAGCGCCAGATATCGACCCCCTCATGATAAATGCCGCCGCTCCATCGCCGTGCTGACGGATCGAAGTCGACCTGATAGCCGACCATGCCGTCTGCCGGGTCCTCGAAGAATCCTGACCGGAACTGCACACCCGAGTTCACGACACCGTCGGAGCGCGTTTCCATGGTCAGGATAAAATCGCCATACTTCCCATCCACAACAAGGAAACTGTTCGGCCAGCCGACAGCCGTCGTGCCGACAATCGACCCATCCTCTACATGGTAGGATGCAACGCCCGATGTCTGCTCCCAGCCATCCAGTGTCTCGCCGTCAAAAAGGGAAATGCCGGGCTGATCCGTACCGGGATCTACTTGCGCGGCGTCATCCGATGGCAGGGCATCTCCAGACGCATCATCCTGCGATGCGCTGCAGGCTGCCAGTGCCAGCCCGGCAGACACAAGTACTGTTCTCGATATCATCCGTGTCATAATCTTCCCTCGCTCCTCAGATCGGCTGCATGATGCGCAGCCCTTGCGGTGATAGCCATGTAAGTCAAAGACGGGTTAACGCTGCCGCAGGACGCCATGCAGGCGCCATCGGTCACGAACAGGTTCGGCACGCTGTGCACCTGGTTCCAGCCATTCAGGACCGATGTCCCGGGGTCCCTGCCCATCGGGGCGCCGCCCATCTCGTGGGTCTTGCCGCCAAGCATGATGTGCTCATCCTCGGGGACCCGCCATGTGTCGATATCAGTGCAGCCTGCCGCTTCCAGAATGCGCCGTGCATCTTTCTCGGCCTGCACGATCATGCGGCGCTCATTCTCGCGCACCTGCGCATCGACATGGACGACCGGGATACCCCATTTGTCTTTCTCAGTCGGGTGCAGGGTGATCCTGTTTTCCTTATAAGGCAGGGTTTCACCGGACATGAAGAAGCCGAACCGCCATGGCAGTGTCTGCCTGTCCCGCTCCTTTGCCTCGCGCCCAATGCCGCGGCGATTGCCTGAGCTGCCGGTCGTCCCGCGCTCTCTGGCCCCACCCTGGAAACAATACCCACGGACGAAATCCAGATCCTCGTCATGACGGTGCATGTAATTCGGCATGAGAATACCGTTGGGCTTTCGTCCGTAGGCATACAGCTCATCGATACCCGGCACATGGCCGCTGGCACCCGCGCCGGAGAAATGATCCATGACATATCGCCCGAGCGCATCGGACTGGTTGCCAAGCCCGCGCGGATGGCGCTCGGATACTGAATTGAGCATGATCTGCGTGCTTGCGACGGCGGAGGCGCACAAGAAAATGATCGGTGCCTCGAACCGGCGTGTTGACTTGTCGCCAGCGCCGATCACATTCACACCACTGGCCCGGCCGGTTGCGGGATCGACCTCGACCGAATGGACGACCTGGTCCGACTCGACGGTCAGGAGACCCGTCCTGCGCGCCGCCGGCAGACTCGCCGAAAGCGATGAAAAATAAGCGCCATAGCTGCACCCGCGCATGCACAGGTCACGGGCCTGGCACCTGCCCCGCCCCAGCGCAGAATGATGATCTCGCGGCTCCGACAGGTTCGCGCACCGTCCGCCCACCATCGGCCAGTCCGGCATCGTCTCGCGCAGCGTCTCGATAACCTTGCGCTCCGCCGCGCTCAATTCCCACGGAGGCAGGAAATCCCCGTCGGGCAGGCTGTCGACACCATCCCGATTACCCGCAATGCCGACGAAATTCTCGACATGATCATACCACGGCGCGAGATCGTCATAGCGGATTGGCCAGTCCACCCCGTAACCGTCTCTGGCATTCGCCTCGAAATCGCGGGCTGACCAGCGATAGACTTGCCGCGACCATGTCAGCGAGCGCCCGCCGAGATGATAGCCCCGCGTCCACATGAAGGGTCGCTCCGGCGGGAAGGAATAGGGATGTTCCTTCTCGTCGACGAAGAACTGCATCACCTCCGGCCTGTACGTCCAGCCCTTGGCCTTCAACATGCGATAGCGGCCCTGTTCGTCATAAATCTCCGAGACGAGGCCTCTATTCTCGATCTCCCACGGATTCTGGTCATCGGTGTATTCCGGACTCGGATGGTCCAGATGACGCCCGCGCTCGATCACCAGCACTTTCAGACCGCGCTCGCACAGCTCCTTCGCCGCGATACCGCCCGTCATGCCTGACCCGACTACGATTGCATCAAAATCCATGACTTAAACTGTTTCCTATTCCGTCGCCGCCAGCATGGCCTGATAGTCCTGCCATGACAGGTTCCCCCGATACGCGCCGGGCACGAGCCGGTAGTCCGGGTTTGCTGGTTCCGATGTGTCGTACACATGAAAGATGAGCGACTTCAGCCGCCGATAGGGCTGATTGTGGCCATCCTGCCCAAAAGCCTCCGCGTCTATCGCATCGACGACTGCGAACTGCTCTTCACCTGTCAGCTTGAGGAAGTAGCGCTGGTAAGTCTCATGCGCCCTCATGTCGAAATCCGTCAGTGCAGTGATGAATTGTTGTTGCGTATCGGCACTCGCCCAGCTGACCATCATTTCGTCAATGACCCCTGAAACGCCCGCATCGGCCGCGCCCGGCGTTGATGTACGCGGGATCAAGATATCGGAGACGATTTCCAGAATATGCAGGGCGCGGGCACGGAAAAATACCTCATCGCCGCGGATCGGCAGGACCGGGGGATGCGCTGGAGCAGTCGCTGAACGGGCCGCCCTGTCCTCACCGGAACAACCGGCAAGCGCCACACCATAGGCTGCGCCGAAGCCAGCCAGCAGCTGACGCCGTGTCCACACACGCTCGCGCGCCTTCCCGCCTTTATTGCTGGTTTTGCTGCCTGACGGCATCGAACCTGACCTGTCGTTTCCTGTTATATGTTTTCAGCCTGTCATATTAAGGGCAGCCGCCAAAGATACAAATCTCATGAAATGGATTGCGAAAGGCTGACGACCCGAAATACGGGATGTCGGTTGCCTGTGGTTGACAAAAGGATTTCATGCCACATATACCCCCATAGGGTATAGGAGGCCATCATGGAATATGACTCTGACAAGGAAAATTCTTCCCTCCGCGATGGCGCTGGGCATGCAGTGCTTTATCGCATGGTCATGGACAAGCATGTCTGTCCCTATGGCCTGAAGTCGCGCTGGCTATTGCGCCGCAAAGGCTATGAGGTCGAGGACCACCACCTGACAACACGCGAGGAGACCGACGCATTCAAGGCCGAGCACGATGTGAAGACGACGCCGCAGACCTTCATCGATGGCGAGCGCATCGGTGGCTATGATGCCCTGCGCGAACGCTTCACCGGCTATGACAAAACCAGGAAGACCTTCACGCCGGTCCTGATGATCTTCGCGATCAGTGCCCTGCTGGCCCTCGCGATTGCCGGAACCTTCATCGGCGCGATACTCACCCTGCGGACGATCGAACTTTTTGCTGCCTTTGCGATGACCCTGCTCGCCCTGCAGAAGCTGAAGGACGTAGAGAGCTTTTCGACCATGTTCCTGAATTACGACTTGCTCGCCCGGAGACGTGTGGAATATGGATACATTTATCCGTTTGCGGAGGCCGCCGCCGGCCTGTTGATGATAGTCGGGGGTACGGCGGGTCTTCTTGGCGCGCCAATCGCCCTTTTCATCGGGACCGTCGGTGCGATCTCCGTCTACAAGGCGGTCTATATCGACAAGCGAGAGCTGAAATGCGCCTGCGTCGGCGGCGATTCCAACGTACCGCTCGGCTTTGTGTCGCTGACGGAAAACCTCGTCATGATGGCGATGGGTCTGTGGATGCCGGTCAAGATGATTTTCCTGTCTGGCGCGATGTGATAGCGAGGATCGTCGTCCATCCTGTGAGGAGTGAGTCATGAAATCCGAAACCAAGGATGCCTCGCTGAAGCGCCTCGCCCGGATCGAGGGGCAGGTGCGCGGCGTCTCGAAGATGATCGCCGAGGATCGCTACTGTATCGATGTCGTGCGGCAGGTGCAGGCGATCAAGGCGGCCCTGTCCGGCCTCGAACGCGTCGTTCTGGACGATCACCTCGGTACCTGCGTCGAGCATGCGCTGGCAAGCGACAACCTCGATGACCGCCGGGAAAAGGTCGAGGAACTCGTTGCCATCCTTGGTGGCCGGAAGAAGTGACCAGAAGGTATACGGGAGATACCGGAAGGGCGTTATCTGCTTTGCGAGGCATTACTGAACTGTGACCGGTCAGGGACAATTTGATTTCGTATCCAGCAGCGTGGTCGAGGGATTGCAGTACGTTCCGGATTATCTCGACACGGATACCGAAGCAGCCTTGGTGAATTTTATCGATCAGCAACCATGGCGCAATGACCTGGCGAGACGCGTGCAGCATCATGGCTATGTCTATGACTATCGGACGCGCCAGATCCGTCCCGACATGTATCTCGGGGAAATACCAGCGCCATTCGCAACGCTGGCACAACGACTTGTCGCAGGCGGACATTTCGCCCGCCTGCCGGACCAGGTTATCGTCAATGAATATATGCCCGGTCAGGGCATTGCACCGCACACGGATTGCATCCTATGTTTTGGCGACACCATTGCCTCAGTCAGCCTGTTATCCGCATGCGAGATGGAGTTTCTTCACCCGCCCACGGGACAACGAGAAGCACTTTATCTTGAACCGGGCAGTCTGCTTGTCCTCTCTGGCCCCGCACGGTATCACTGGCGGCACACGATCCGACCGCGCAGATCTGATGTAGTGGGTGGCGTGCGCCTTCAACGCACCCGGCGCCTGTCCCTGACCTTCAGGTCGGTAAGATTGCAAAGAGAAATGAAACCTTTTCGATAGTGCAACCCCTGTTATCATTTACAGGAGCATGAGGAGCGCTACCATGAACCAATTGAGAAATAGTCTTGCATCTGGGCTCACGGCTTTTCTCATCATGCTCAGCGGCACGGCCGTGGCCGAAGAGCCCGCCTGGTGGGAACCTCTGGTGTGTGCGGAGATTGAACCGGATGCACCCGCTGGTTCGAGAGAGACTGCCCGCAAGGTAGACTTAACTGATCTGTTTACGGATATTGATGCTGTCGCAGATACTTATGATAACCTGAATTACGGTCGTGATGACGCCCTGCCGCCGCCTCTGCCAAAGGAAACATTGTCACCAAATTGTCAGTGGGTAGAGCTGGAAGGATATTTCCGGCCTATCCGATATCATGATTATCGCGGGCAAATGCTGTCAGACGTGCGCGATCATTATCTGGGAGGGTCTCCGATCGGCATGTTGATACCCCATTTCTGGGTGTTCAATTGGGCTGAAGACAATATCAGCAGCCATGAGCTTCACAATCGACGATTGCGGATCAGAGCTCGCGTTCATGATCAGTGCCTTGCCATTCTGCAGTATGACCGTCAGCAGAAGGAGAATTTGTTCCGCTTCGGGGGAGCCTGCCATTATGGCGAGAATACCGGCATGATCCTGACTGACGTCGAGGTGATTGAGGTCCTGTCGCCCGAGAAGATTATCGCAAGCCGCCCGGACCTTTCAGACGTGCTTGAAATGTCCGCAGACGATGCTGCCCTTCGCTATCCGTCGGCAAACCAGAAGAAATTCCAGCCGCTTCACACTGTCGAAGGATTGCCGGATGCCGCATTCACTCTTGTCAGGGGCTGGATTCGCCGTGTTCAGTTGGGTGCAGGGGCGGCTATCCAGAAGGAACAAGAAGACGATCGCGATGTCAGCGAGGAACGCCTGGCTGATCTGCGCGAATTATACGCTCATCCCGATGGCGCCTATGGCTACATGAACGCAAAATCGGGATTTGCGAAGCTGAATCCAGAAACGGCCAAGATAACTTTTATCGCAACCAGACCGTTTGGGGAATGGACAGATGCTCCACGCAAATGGGTCGGATACGGATGTGTGGCTCTCTCGCCGGATGTCCGTTGGCCGGTTGCAGAAATCGACGCAAGCGAAGCCATCGCTACATTCGCCTGCACGGAAGTGAGTTTTTGGGAAAACGGTGAATGGGAAGGCGGATATTGAAAATGGGGCACCCAAGGGACGAAGTCCAAACTTTTTAAAAAGTCGGGTTCGGTGTTCGAACGAAGTGAAAATGGCGCGCCTCACAGGAGAATGTTCCAACTCCTGCGGGCCTGAATTATTCGAGGAATTGGAGCGTTGGAACGAGGTCTTGAAGACACTGGAGCATGACGACCTGGGGCCGCAACCATGACGGCCCCGGTATCTAACGCCTTCGAAGAAGCCGCCAGCAAGCCATCGAAATCCAAGCCGAAGTATCCCCCGCCCCTCTCACTGCGCCTGACGCCTAATGAACGCGAACGGCTGGAGCGAGATGCCGGGCAACTCACCCTGAGCGCCTATATCAGGCTTTGCCTTTTCGGCGACAGTGTCCCGAAACACCGGACGCGTGGCACGAAGGTGATCAAGGACCATGAAGCCCTGGCGCTGGTCCTGCATCATTTCATGCATTCGAACATCGCGAACAATCTCAACCAGCTGGCCAAAGCGACACATATGGGCACGCTGCCTATTGATGATGAGACGACATCCTGCCTGAGGGAGGCCTGCACCGAGGTCGTCCAGATACGGGCGGTTCTCGTTCAGGCGCTCGGCCAATCCGGGAGGCGTAAATGATCCTCGTCGGTAACTCACGCGGCGGCGGGCAGGAACTCGCCCGCCACCTCCTCAAGGAAGAAAACGACCATGTTGAGGTGCATGAGCTGCGCGGCTTTGCCAGCAGTGATTTGCATGCCGCGTTCAAGGAGGCCCATGCCATGTCACAGGCCACCAAAGCGAAGAAGTACCTGTTCAGTCTCAGCCTGAATCCGCCTGAAAATGAACAGGTGCGAACAGAGGCGTTTGAGAGCGCAATCGCCTGCGTCGAAAAGGAACTGGGCCTGACAGGTCAGCCTCGCGCTATCGTCTTCCACGAAAAGGAGGGCCGCCGACACTGCCATGCCGTCTGGAGCCGGGTCGATGGCGAAGCGCTGAAGGTTATCCCGATGGACTTCCACAAGAAGAAGCTCCAGGCAGTCGCCCGCGAACTATACCTTGAACATGGCTGGCAGATGCCTCGCGGGTTCATCCGCGAAGAACCCAGCGATCCGAAGAATTTCACGCTGGAGGAATGGCAGCAGGCCAAGCGCCGGGGTCAGGATGCCCGGCAAATGAAGGCTGTCTTTCAGGAAAGCTGGGCGATCTCGGATACAAAAGCGTCCTTCTCCCATGCCCTGAAGGAACATGGCCTCATCCTTGCGCGCGGGGACCGTCGCGGCTTCGTAGCCGTAGATCGCCACGGCGAGCCCTACGCTATTGCCCGCTGGGTCGGGGTGAAAACCAAAGCCGTCCGCGAGAAGCTCGGCGACGCCGACGGCCTGCCCAGCATCGAAGAGGCCATGAAGCTCCATGTAAACGAGATGAAACCCGCTTTCGACCGCTGGTCTGGCGAGTTGAAAGGCCAAGCCGCGACGCTCAAGGCCGTACAGGACAAGCAGCGCCAAGCGCTCATCACGAAGCAGAGGCAGGAACGCGCCGCGCTCAGAGAAAAGCTGGATCAACGCCGGATCGAGGAAGCCAAGGCCCGGCAGGCGCGTTTCCGCAAAGGCCTGCGCGGCTTATGGGATCGCCTGCGCGGCGAACACAGGTCGATCGCTAAGCGCAATGAACGCGAAACACTCGCCTGCGAGAGCCGCGACCGCGAAGAAAAAGACCGGCTCGTCTTCGCGCAACTCTCCGACCGTCGCGCCCTTAGAGACCGGCAGCGCGAACAGATCGAGTTATTGAATACTCGAAGGCAAAGCCTGCGCGATGATTGGAAGCACTATCGGGAAATGCGAGACACTGCGCCCGCTCGAGCCTCGCCGCCGCGCAATCGCAGCGGCCCGGATTTTGAGCGTTGAAGCGAGAGTAGCGGGTAAACCGGCCTACAGGTCGAACAGATCGCGCTGCTTCGTCAGCATCGTCTCGATCTCACGCAGGATCGCGAAGTCATTATAGAGATGATTGTGCTTGAGACTGATGGCCGTATGGACAGCCTCGCAAGCGTTGCCTGTTTTCGTTGAACCCTGATGGCGGTTGCGGCGCAGCTGATTGGCCAGTTCCTTATAGCGGGAGACATCGCGTTTCAGGTCTTCACGGATTTTCGAGCGAAGCTGACGCAGGCTCTGGGAGCGCTTCGGCTCAGACTTGGCATCGATCTCGTCTAGCCTGTCCGGCATATAGCCGCGATAATTGTTATGCTCGGCTTCAAACCTGATTTGCTTCAGGCTCAGGACTTTACCGCCAAGGACATAATACCAAGGATGACTGGGGCAATATCCTGTCTCGTTCGGGGGAAGGGAAATGCTCATGACCGCCTCCCCTAACTCGACCGATAGATCAGCCGCGTCCCGGCGATATCGGTCTCGGTGTAGTCGAAGGACAGATCACGGGCGATGGCGTCCATATCAATGTAGTTCGCAAGATGATCTGGAATCTCACCGAACAGCCCTTCGGCGATGAACTCCTCAGCCAGCTCTTTCAGGCTGCCGAGATGATAAATATCGATCTCGAAATCCTCCAGCCCGACAGTGTCGGGATCGAAGGAATAGCCGACTTCGCCCACCGCGATGATGAAACGCTGCTTCTCCTGTTCGTCCAATTCTTCCGCAAGCGCGAAGAACCGCACCAGAGTGCCCTGGCTCAGGCTCCACGCCTCGGCAAGGGCCGCATCGATGGCCTCACCGTCGATGAACTGTATCTCGAACTCCTCGACCCTTTGGCCGCAATCGTTCCTGAGCGCCGCCGCCTTGTCCGAAAATTCAGCGGCGGATGTGAAATAGAAGCCGCTGGCCGCAAGGTCATAGGGCTGGGCAAAAAGTGTGATCGACATAAAAACCTCCCGTAGGGATAAGGGTTGCGCATGCAACCCTCTGGCCTTCGCCGAGAACGGGGGGTGGGAGCGGAAGGCAAAAATCGGCGCAATTTTCTTGTCTTTCCAAGGCACGCCGGAAAGCAGGAAAATCTGCGTTCTATTTTTGTCGAAGCGACCGGGGGGCTGGCCCCCGAATGCGCGAGGGATCGACGCCGCATGGCCGGGACCGCAACAGGCGGGCCCGGTTCACGAGAGCCCGGCCCGAAGGGTTCGCTAGCCCTAATAGCTATTGTTTGTGGTAAAGTATCAGACGAAAATTCACCGAATCGAAAAAACCATAGTGAATGAGCAACACCATCTTTGATGTAACCCCCGACGAGATTGCCTCTCTCAATGATGAGCAGTTACGAGAGCTGATTGCCAAGCTTTGTCAAAGCGAATGTACACAGAATGATTTGCCCTATTCAGCGATCAGCTGGGGAGGTCATCAAAACTCTGGCGATGGTGGTATCGATGTTAGAGCGAGCTTCGCTTTAGCGGACTTCAAAGGCGACTTCATTCCGCGAAGTGAAACTGGCTTCCAAGCGAAAGCGCAGGATATGCCCGCTTCTGCGATTCAAGCAGAAATGTCACCCAACGGCGAATTGCTGGAAAGTATCATAGATATTGGCAAACGGCGCGGAAGCTATGTAATCGTCAGTTCGAAAGGCTCCGTAAGCGACAAACCACTGAAAAATCGCTTGAAAGCGATGGAAGACTGCCTTGCAATATTGCCACCGGAGGAACGCCCGCATGTGGACTTCTATGACCGCAGGCGCCTGACTGATTGGGTTAATCGGTATCCTCCAGTAGCATCATGGGTCCGGGTTCTGGGAGGCCGCAGCATAAGTGGCTGGCGCTCTTATGATGATTGGTCCAGCAAGCCTGGTGAGATTGATGACGAGTATGTGCTAGACGACTCTACCCGGCTGCATGGGCCAGACATCGATAAAGATAAGGGCCTTTCAAGCGAAGAAGGTATCAATGTTCTCCGAGAAATCCTTACTCGCAAAGGTGCAGCCGTTCGGCTGGTCGGACTATCGGGAGTCGGCAAAACGAGGCTAGTGCAGGCGTTGTTTGACGAACGTATTGGCAAAGGCGCGCTACCGCAACATCTCGCTCTTTATACGGATATTACTCATGGGCCTGAGCCTGTACCTCTGGAGTTGATAGCCCGCATTATAGTATTGAAGCAATCTGCAGTTCTAATAGTCGATAATTGTACGCCAAAGCTACACCAAGAACTCGTTCAAAAACTACGGCAGGCGAACTCAAACCTGTCTCTCATTACGATAGAGTACGATATTACCGATGATGAACCTGAAGGCACGAGTGTTTTTAAGCTTGAGCCCTCATCGGATGAAACACTCAATAAAATCGTCCTTGAGAAGTATCCGCATATCGGTCATCCAAATGCAGATTCTATCGTGAAATTTTCAAGTGGAAATGCGCGAGTAGCCCTTGCTTTGGCAGCGACCCTGCGATCTGGTGAGGATATTGGAAGCTTAAAGGACAGTGAATTATTCGAACGCCTCTTCTCGCAACGCAAAGGCAATAATAATGAACTCTTAAGGGCATCGTCGCTCTTGTCGCTGGTCTATTCTTTTGACATTGATCCTTCACAGAAGGACGAATCGGAGATCGCGCTTCTTGGAGATCTGGGAGGTCTTGGCGAACCGGTGATGAGTGAAGCCGTGGCGGAATTGTCGCGAAGACAGCTTGTTCAGAGTCGCAGTCATTGGCGTGCTGTTTTACCCCATGCCATTGCAAATCGGCTCGCTAAAAGAGCATTAGAAAACTACGGTGGGCTGAAGATAGAGAGATATTTCCGCGAAGAAAGCTCTGAAAGGTTGCTCAAGTCATTCTCAAGAAGATTGAGCTATCTTCACGACAATTGCGAAGCGCAACAAATCGCACAGTTTTGGCTCGGCGAGAACGGGTTCCTCGAATCTGTCGGTGATTTCAATGATCTCGGCCTCACAATGTTTCGGAGTATTGCTCCCATTCACACCAAAGCGACTCTCGATGCAATCGCAAGGAGTTTTGTGGCGAAGGATGGTTTCGACAACTGCGGCGAAAAAAATAGATCGCTTGTAACAGAGACACTTCGACATCTAGCATATGAGCCGTTACTGTTCGATGAATCAGTCCGTATTCTTATAGATCTTTGCAAGGACACGGACTTTGAGGACCACAACAATTCGATTTTGAACAACCTTCGCGAATTGTTCTGGATGTACCTATCAGGCACCGAGGCAAAAACGGACCAGCGTATTGGTATTGTGCGTTCGTTATTGCTCAGCAAAGATTCACAAGAACGGGAAATAGGCTTGTTGCTGCTTCGCTCCATGCTCAAAACTTCGATGTTTTCAAGTTTTCTTGGTTTTGAGTTTGGTGCCAGAGCAAGGCGTTATGGCTGGGAGCCCGTTGGATCAGAAATTCGAGACTGGCTCGATCAAAGTCTGCAACTGGTTGTTGAGCTTGCGAACAAATCTCCGTCACTAAGAGATGATCTCAAAAAACTCTTTTCCCGCAAGTTTCGCTGGTTATGGACGAGTACCGATATGCGAGACGAACTTGAGAAATACCTATTTGCCCTCAAAGGTGACGAGTTTTGGCCTGAGATTTGGTTGGCAACAATTTCGATCATTCGTTTGGACAAAAAAGAAGAACAGGATACTGAATTTCATAATCGTTTGGAGGCGCTGTCCGAAGAACTGAAACCGATTTCGCTTGAGGATCGCATCCGTACGTATACAGCTAGCTCGAGGCACGGTCTGTTAGACATGGTCGAGATTTTAGCCGTAGATGATGATTACAGTGCAGCTCATAAGCTTGCCGAGGAACAGAGTTACGAACTTGGCAAGGAAGCGATGGCCGAACCGGAAACTCTGCGTCGTCTGCTACCGGAGATCATTACTAGTGATGTTTACCACATCTGGTATTTCGGTAAGGGTGTCGGAGAGGTTGTAGATTTAGGTGAAGCTGCAAATCTCTGGGAGGAGGCATTGTCAGCTATTGTAGCCTCATCCAAGCAAAAACAGTATGCTTTTCTAAGGGGGTATATCCAGGCTGTTGCCAATAGAGACCGCAACCTCACGAGCAGATTCCTAGATGACTTACTTGAAAATCCAGAACGGGGTGACATGTTCGTCGATTTCCAGATACGGCACTTAGGCCGACCAAATGACGATGATCGGGTCAGGCAATCATTCGAGCGCGAACACATTCCTCTATGGACCTATGCCAACTTCCAGTTTGCGATGCGTCGCACGGAAACAAGCGATAGACTGCTATATGACGTTATCCAGTTTTTGATCGGAAAAGGGGATGACGGGATAGCAATCGCTAAAGATATTATGAATATGCGTGCTCATTTTATCGCTGATGACAGCCTCTCAAGTACACAGATTGAACGTGACCTCTGCAGGCTCATACTTCTCAAAACAAATTACGAGTCGAAGTCTCGGAAACATGATTACGAGCTCATGAAAATCGCTTCCGTGGCATTCGAGGATCAAGATACTGAGGAATTGGCGGAGCGTTTATGCGAGAAAATCGCATCTTCGTTATATAGCTATCGAGCATACTGTAACGGATATGGCAATCTCGTTCGATTGATTTCAGAATATCATCCGCTAGTTGTCCTCGATCGTCTCATTGGCAACCCATCGAAGGATGATGTGCGCAGCCTGAGCTATTACGAAGATTTGCGTGATTCCGACAAAAATATTGTCGGGAAGATACCGTTGGATACTATTTTAGATTGGGCCGTAAGTGGCTCTATGGACCGGTTCAGAGCATTGGCGAAAGTCATTCACTTCAGGGAAGGAGGTGAAGAAGGGGCATCGTATAATTGGACTGAGTTAGCAATGGAGTTGATCAATGCCGCGCCTGATAAGATTGGTATGGCTGAACAACTGGCAATGAGATTCCGCCCAATGTCCTGGAGCGGATCCCGCGCAGATATAATGGCGCGATATACACCTCTATTAGAAATGCTTTCGGATCATGAAGAGGTTGCGCTTGCGCAATGGGCTGCTGAGCGGCTTAAGGATTACCAGATTGAAATTGCAAATGAGAGAAAATGGGAAGCCGAACGAGACCGTGGGCGTGATGAACGATTTGAGGACTAGAAAGATCATTCAATTTTCCGATCCAAATACGGAAAGATCGCCTTCATGTTCTCCTCTCCATTCTATTTCCAGCGTGACATGAGAAACACCGAATTTGCTGGCTAGTACAGACTTAAGCGCTGTTTTGATCTGAGCTGGTTCGCTATCACTCAGGACAAGGACATGAGCGTCGATTGCGGTTTGGCGTTCATTCATTTGCCAAAGGTGAACATGGTGCACGTCAGCGACACCTTTTACAGCGGTCATCTCTTCGATCACAGCGGGTCCGTCAATATCTGTTGGACTGCCGAGCATTAGGATGCGAATGACCTGACCGATCTCCGAAAAAGATTGCCACAGGATATAGCCGGCAATGGCTAAGGTGATGAGAGGATCGATAAGCCGCCAGTCATAGATGATGATGACCGTACCAGCAATAATGACCCCCACCGATCCAAGCGCGTCGGCCAGATTGTGCAGGAAGGCGGCCCGGATATTGATGCTCTCTTTCGAGAGCGTATAGGTCAGCAGGACAGTCAAAAGGTCGACGACGAGGGCAATAGCGGCGATGATAACGACAATCCAGCCATCGATACCCTGTGGTTCGATAAAGCGCAGGATTGCTTCGTATACGAGATAAAGTCCAATGACGATCAGTGTCGTGTAGTTGATGAGGGCCGCGACTGTTTCGGCCCGGCCATAACCGAAAGTCATACGTGCGTCGGCCGGTTTGCGCGCTATGCGGCGCGCACCAAAGGCAATAACCAGGGCGAGAGCATCGGATAAATTGTGAATAGCATCAGCAACAAGAGCGAGACTGCCGGAAACAATCCCGCCGATAATCTGCGCCACCGTCAGAAGCAGGTTGACGAGAATTGCTCCGAAGACACGGCGATCTCCCGCGCCAGCCTCAATATGATCATGTGAATGAGTCATTTTGTCTCTCTGCAAACATTAAATCCAACGGAATCACGCTGGTGAAGTTCCGCCGGCAGTTTTGGTTTGATCCATTTCCGACCTCGCCTGTCGAATTATGGATACTGCCGAGCGAAGGAAAAGCCCGGCAAGTGCAATGGACATGATAACGTCCGGCCAGAAGCTTCCTGTCACGCCCACCAGAAGCCCCGCAGTGACGACACCGATATTCCCGATGGCGTCGTTTCGTGAGCATAACCAGACGGAGCGGACATTGGCGTCTCCATCGCGCCATTTCATTAAGATAAGGACACTGAGCAAGTTCGCGGTGAGCGCAAGGATACCGATCAAACCAATAGTCGATGCATCGGGTACCTCGCCACCAAACAGCCGCAGGACAGACATGGTGAGAACAGCAAGCGTCATAACGGCAAGCAGAATCCCCTTGAATAGTGCCGCTCTCGCCCGAACAACCAGCGCTGCACCGATCACCCACAGGCTGATCGTATAGGTGGCAGCATCACCGATGAAATCGAGTGCATCGGCCTTCAGAGCCTGCGAGTTCGCCGAAAATCCCGCCATCATTTCAATCAAGAACATCGTGGCGTTGACGAAAATGACGGCGACGAGCGCACGCTTGTACCCAGCGGAGACGCCATCAAATCGACGGTCGTTACAGCAATCAGCCATTGAAAACTCCTTTCACCCCTCCACATTACTCTCTACAGCGGCTGTAGAGGCAAGGAGGTTTTCTATGGAACTCAAGGCCATGACGATCGGTAAACTTTCATCTAGAGCGGGCGTAAAGGTCACTACTATCAGATACTATGAATCGATCGATCTGATGCCTCAGCCGCACCGCAGTGAAAGCGGCCAAAGAATATATGACGAAACCTCCGTAGAGCGACTAAGTTTTATTCGGCACGCACGTGATCTCGGCTTTCCTGTAGAGTCAATTCGGGACCTGATCGATCTCCAGTCAAAGCCTGATCAAGACTGCGCTTCGGTCGACGCGATTGCTCGACGCCAGCTTGCAAATGTGCGCTATCGTTTGAATCAACTGGAAGCCCTGGAAGCGGAATTGAAGCGCATGATCGCTGCTTGCGAAGGTGGTAGTGTCGAGAATTGTACCGTTCTTGCCTGTCTGTCAGATCACAACAATTGCAGGGAAGATGAACATGGACGGTTGAACGGTCTGTTGGAGGGATAAAAAAATAGGCTTGCATCTATAGCCACTATAGGTCTTACAGTCGCATTTGTGGATATCCGCGATAGTGGTAATGAAATACTGAGATATATGTGATATCCGTATAAGGTAATGATGCTTCGCAATGTGCATGGACTGGTAAAAATCGTGCTGATGATGGCCCTGATGGCTTTCGTCGCCACCCCTATTGTGGCCGAAGCGCATGAGCTTGCCGAACTTTCTCATGAATGCGAAACCGGCTCAGCATCTGATGTCGACGATACGTCAGGCGATGAAAAACCGGCTCACAACAAGCATGTGCATCATTGCGGTCCGTGTCACGGGCACATGCTCAGCACGTCCCAACATCTCGTTGAACAGACCCTGATAGCGGAAAAGCAGGTATCCGAAGCGATGCTTCGCCTGCCGCCGCCGCTCGTATACGGATTGTTCCGCCCTCCTCGTGGCTAACCGGCCTTTCTCGCCCTTCGCGGGGCGTTTTTCCGGTTAATCTACGTGGAGAATTTATCTCATGAAACGACACTTATGGGGCGGCCTGTGCGCCCTTGGCATTCTTGCAATGCCGATCCAGGCCTATGCTGGGGCTTCGTGCGGCGGCACTTATCAGCCACGCCTGACATCTGTTCAGGCCGGAATGATAGAAGAAAACGAACCACTGACACTTGATCAGGTGCTGACGCAAATCCGGCTTGCCTCGCCGGAAGTCAGAGCCGCGGCGCTCGAGACGAGAGCACGGGCTGCCGAAGTACGGCAGGCGGGTCGATGGCTGAACCCTTCCCTGTCTCTCGAGGTAGAGAATTTTGGCGGGGATGGTGCCTTTAATGGCTTCGATCAGTCGGATCGAACCTATGCCATTTCCCAGACCTTGCAACTCGGCGGCAAGCGCCAGAAGCAGGTGCGTGCTGCCCGCGCGCTTGAGGCACTAGGCAGTGCACAATGCGAAACCATCCTGCGCGAGGCAGAACTGGAAGCGGCGCTCAGCTTTTACGATCTTCATGCCACCATCCAGCTTGCCGAGATGGCGGACAGTGCCGCCGATCTGGCGGCCCGGTTCCGGGATACGGTCATTAAGCGATATGAGGCCGGCGCGGCGGCACCACCCGACGTCTCACGCGCCAAAACCGAAGCGGCGCGTCTCCAGGCCGCCGCAGCCGATCTGCAGGCTCAAATCATAGTGGAAAAACTGGCACTGGCCGCGCTCTGGGGCGCTGACACCGCCCGGTTCGGTAATCCGATCATTACCGCAACACAGGCTTCACCGTCGCAAGGGGAGGTTTCGACTCATCCGGCGATCGTAGCGGCTGCCGCATCGCTTGAGGCCAGCCGGGCTCAGGTACAGCTGGAACGGGCACGGATCATTCCTGATATCACGGTATCTGCTGGTGTGAGGGAATTCGAGGCAACTGGTGAAAGCGCGCTTGTTGCGGGGCTTGAAGTGCCTTTGCCGCTGTTTGACCGCAACCGGGATGCTGTCGATGCCGCCGCGTTTCGGGCGCAGGCAAGCGCTATCGATGCCGAGGCGACAGAGGCACGCCTGCGCGCTCGCCTGCAGTCTTCTATAGCCCAGCAACAGGCTGCGAGACGACAGCTCGACCTGCTGCAATCAAGTGCCTTGCCGGAAGCTCAATCCGCCCATGATGCGGCCATTAGAGGGTATCAGGCAGGCAAGTTCGACCTGACTGCAACGCTCGACGCCAGGCAAGCGCTGATCGATACGCAGATCGCCGTCATAGAATCCAACCGAAAACTGAATGCGGAAAATGTGCAGCTGCAGAGCCTGATCGGCGCGGCACCATTCTCCGAGGGAGACATCCAATGAAAAACATATTGATACTGATGATGGTGCTGGTCTTTGGCATACCATTGCTCAGCTCGTGCGGTGAAGAAACTGCTGAGACCGGCGCACAAGCCGACCATGCCGCGCATGAAGAAGACTCACATGAAGAAGATGATGATGAACATGGCCATGAGGATGAGGCCGATATCGTTGAAATGTCGCAAAGTGCTGCGAAGGCAGCGGGCATAAGTTTGGCGAAAGCTGAATTGCAGAAGACCAGTGACGATCTGGAGCTGCCAGCCGAAATACGGACCAACCCGGATCGGGTTGCGAATCTCTCAAGTCCTGTCTCCGGCATTGTTACGAAGCTGATGGTCAGCGAGGGTGATCGCGTCACCGCCGGTCAGCCCCTAGCAGTCATCTCAAGCCGAGAACTGGCTGATCTCAAGGCAGAATATCTTGCCAGCGTCTCGGCGGAGGATCTTGCCCGCAC